>SUXC01000029.1 GCA_015061165.1 Bacteroidales bacterium | reverse complement strand
TGCTTCTTTCAGGCACGCCCAACCAAGTGTCGCCTCTGCTGCGCAACCGCGAGAACGGACTCATGTCCCGCTTCGCCTGCTATGTGGTCAATAACCGTATGGACTTTGATGACCATGTGTGGGACGTGGAGGAAGAGGGCAATATCCCTCACGAAAGTATGCTATATGACCGCCTTGCTACGGAATTAGGCGATCGCTACTTGTGGATGGAGACAGCGGGACACGAATGTTACTTCTACCTAACGAACACCCAACTCAAGACTATCAAACGCATGTTCCGCAGCGAGTATGACAACTATAGCGCAGAGTTCGGCGACTTGTTTGATGCTTCGCTCAAACGTATGCCTGTGATAATGAAGCGTATTGGTATGATTCTCGCGGGCTTGCGTTTGGATATGACCAAACCGCTACCTGAGCGCGTAGTCTGCTCGGAGGAGGATTTTCAGACCATGCTGCTGATTGGTCATAAACTGCTCATGCACGCAGCAATGGTGTTCCAGATGATGCCCGAGTTGAAAGCCACGCCTGTGGGTGAGATAGGGGGCAATATGTTGCAAAAGCAGTTCTTCCAAATGCTTCCCACGGACTTCACGAAACAGGACGCCGTGAAGCAAGCCGAAGTCCTTGGAGTGGCAGAACGCACTATGGAAAGATGGCTATCCAAATCAGTGCAAACAGCAGATATAGAGCGTGTTGGACAAGGTTCGTACAAAAAGAAAGCACCAAAAAATGTATGTGCGTAAAGTGGCGGAACTGGCGGAATGGCGAACAAAGATTCCGCCACTTCCGCCACAAGCGCCACTTCCGCCACTCTATGTTTATGAATAAATAGACACCATAGATTTTATAGATATTATACCATAAAAATACTAAAATATGATAGCAGAAACAGATTATCCCATCAAGACTCTTAACGGTAATTTAGGAAAGGAGTATTACGCTCGTGTGCAGTATGGCAAAATAGTTGTTCAACGTCGCCCCAAACGCGACAAGCCACCTACTGAGGCACAGATAAAAGCCCGCAAGGCATTTGCGGAGAAGTATGCAGGGAAGCATTGATTGCTTCCTTTTTTGTTATTAACGACAATAGAGACAACTTGCGCTCGCATCAACTCCCGCGAGCGCTCACGGAAAACAAATAAGATCTGCCTGTCTTAAGCGTATCCTCGGGGAGTGGTAACGGAGTGATAACGGGATAGACAGGGAACGGGAAAAGGGAGGGGTGTAGAGTGTAGGGTGTAGAGGCAAGAAAAATAGAGGGTGTGTCAAAATGCTGACACACCCTCATTTTTGTTAGTTTATCTAAAAACTGAGCTGCGATTATTGGTACAAGATTGCTGCCGATTGAGGAGCCACGCGAACGGTCTTTTCCGCTATACGCTCGCCATAGTATGGACATTCGCCATCTACACATGCAAAACGGAACTCACCCTCTGGCAATGCCACCTGAGCAGTCCTCTCTTGACCATTCAGTACGACCACAATAGTATTCCAACTATCACCTACTGCCTCGCCATTCAATTGGTATGCCACTACACCTTCTGCCACAGGCAAGAAGTGTACGTTCTGGCGTACCAACTCGGCATCACCCATATGGAAAGCAGGGTGCGCCTTGCGCATTGCTATCAGACCTTGATAGTAGCGGAAAAGGTCAAGGTTCTTCTCTTTGAGCGACCAATCAATAGCATTGATCTCATCAGGACTGCAATAGGAATTATGCACACCTTTCTTATCGCGTGCAATCTCCTCGCCACACCAGAGGAATGGCATACCTTGTGATGTCAGCACCGCAGTTTGCGCCAACTTGCTGAGTTTTTGCAACTCGCCAGGACGAAGTCTTTTATTCGCTTTGAGGCGGTCAGTAAGCATCATATCATCGTGGCAAGACACATAACTGATACATTGGGTAGGTTGAGCCGTCCACGCCTGTTTGGAGTAGTTTACCTTCTCCATATCCACTTCTGGGTGCGCAATACAGCCCACAATACCAAACTTGATACTCTCCTCATGTCCTTTCTCGCCCACAAGGAAAGCACCGCGGTTATTGTCAGAGAAGGGACCACGCAGCGCATCACGCATATCATCGCAGAATGCGCCGATATTAGGCAACTTCTGCATATTGGCTTTCATGCAAAGCGAATCGCCGTTGTAGAGAGGTGCACCTGCTGCCCAACCCTCGCCATAGAGCAACAACGATGGGTCGATGCTATCCATCATAGCACGCACTTGATTCATCGTTTCCACATCGTGAATACCCATAAGGTCGAAACGGAAGCCGTCCATATGGTACTCCTCAATCCAATAACGGCAAGACTCGATAATAAACTTGCGCATCATTGGGCGTTCGCTGGCAGTCTCGTTGCCACAACCTGAAGCATTACCCAAGTCGCCATTCTCATGCAAGCGATAAAAATAATCAGGTGCAGTTTGGGTGAAATTGCTATTCTCCACATTGAACGTATGGTTATACACCACGTCCATAATCACGCGGATACCTGCTTTGTGCAACGCTTGAATCATCTGCTTCATCTCGCGGATACGTGTAACAGGGTCGTATGGGTTGGTGCTATAACCACCATCAGGCACATTGTAGTTCACAGGGTCGTATCCCCAGTTGTAGCGGTTATCGCTCAGGCGAGTCTCATCTACCGATCCGTAGTCATATGATGGAAGGATTTGCACATGGGTAACGCCCAACTCAATGAGGTGGTCAATACCAGTAGAGAGACCTTCGGCTGTCTTGGTGCCATGCTCGGTCCATTGTACAAACTTACCCTTGTTCTCCACACCAGAGGTAGCATGAATAGACATGTCGCGGTGGTGCATCTCATACACAATCGCATCTTTGGCACCCTCGAAAGCAGGGCGGACATCCTCTGCCCAACCCTCGGGATTGGTAGTGGCAAGGTCAATAATCGCAGCACGGCGACCATTCACACCTACAGCCTTAGCAAAGATACCTGGGGTCTCGTGGAGTGTCCAACGCGAGTCAGCCTCAACAAGTTGGAATGTGTAGAATTGTCCATTCAAATCGCCTTTCACCGTTTTGGTCCAACTGCCATCTTTCTGACGACACATCGTCAAACGTTGTAATGGCTCAACGGTAGTCGCATCCGCATAGATATTCAAATACACCGTATCGGCATTGGGACTCCACACCGAGAAAGCAGTTTGCTCAGGCGAATATACCATCTCGTTGAGCGAACCTTGTTTCACGGGATACTCATCTACACTCTCGTAGTGAGGTTTCTTAGCACAACAGCCCATGAATGTGGCTGCAATAGTCATCATGATTAGTACTTTTTTCATAAATTATCGTTTTAGTTCTTTATGTTATTCTCCGCTTGCAGCCAACTGATGCAAGTTTGCCTTCTCAATACGTTGCTGCGCATATGCTTTGGTTACTTCATACGTCTTTTTACGGCTCTTAGAAGAAGGCAAATCGTACATCACGTCCATCATTACCGTCTCCATCAGCCCACGCAAACCACGTGCGCCCAACTTATATTCGATGGCTTTATCCACGATATAATCGAGCATATCGGGTGCAAAAGTGAGGTCGAAGCCGTCCATCGAAAGCAGTTTCTTATATTGCTTGACAATGGCGTTGTTGGGTTCGGTGAGGATATTGCGCAGCGCATCACGATCCAAAGGTTTGAGATAGGTGAGAATAGGCAAACGACCTACAATCTCAGGAATAAGACCAAAGGACTTCAAGTCTTGTGGGGCAATGTATTGCAGCAAATCGCTCTTGTCAATCTTTTGCGCCTTCTTGCTGGCATCGAAGCCCACCACTTGTGTATTGAGTCGCTGTGCAATCTTGCGCTCGATACCATCGAACGCGCCACCGCATATAAAGAGGATATTCTGTGTATTGACATGAATAAACTCTTGCTCAGGGTGCTTGCGCCCACCTTGAGGTGGCACATTCACAACCGATCCTTCGAGCAACTTCAGCAGACCCTGCTGCACACCCTCGCCCGACACATCGCGGGTAATACTGGGGTTGTCAGATTTACGTGCAATCTTGTCTATCTCATCGATAAAAACGATACCTTTCTCTGCCTTCTTCACATTATAATCGGCTTCCTGCAAGAGGCGTGTCAAAAGACTCTCCACGTCCTCGCCCACATAGCCTGCCTCGGTCAGCACCGTAGCATCTACAATCGTGAAAGGCACTTTCAACAGTTTGGCAATCGTGCGAGCAAGGAGTGTCTTGCCCGTACCTGTAGAGCCGACCAAGATGATATTCGATTTCTCAATTTCCACCCCACCCTCTTCGCGAGGTTGCAGGACACGCTTGTAGTGATTATATACTGCCACCGACAAATAGCGTTTGGCATCGTCTTGACCGATGACATACTGATCAAGAAAAGCCTTAATCTCAGCAGGTTTGGGCAATGTATTGAGTTCCAGTCCCTTGATATCGGTCTCTTCCTCCAAATACTGCTTCATCTCACGAATCATCTTATGACCCGCTTCGATACAATCATGGCAAATCAGGCTGCCATCATCGCCACGAAACATATGCGGCATCTCGCGACCGCAAAAAGAGCATTGTTCTTTTTTCTTCGCCATAGACCCTAATTACTTGTTTTCTCTGCGATACACCTTATCTATCATACCATATTGTAGTGCCTCCTCAGCGGTCATCCAATAGTCGCGGTCGGCATCTTGGCGGATCTTCTGCACCGTTTGACCCGAATGGTCAGAGATAATCTGATAGAGTTCATCTTTGAGTTTGAGAATCTCTTTGGCTGTGATTTCAATATCGGATGCTTGTCCTTGGATACCACCCATAGGCTGATGAATCATCACGCGACTATGAGGCAAGGCAGCACGCATACCTTTCTCGCCTGCCACCAGTAGTACCGCACCCATACTGGCTGCCATACCCGTGCAGATAGTGGTTACGCGCGAGCGAACAAACTGCATGGTGTCATAAATACCTAATCCAGCATACACAGAACCTCCAGGAGTGTTGAGATAAATACTAATATCGCGCTCCGAGTCCACAGAGTCCAAATAAAGCAACTGCGCTTGAATCACATTGGCTGTATAGTCGTTCACCTCTGTGCCGAGGAAAATGATACGGTCCATCATTAGACGCGAAAAGACATCCATCTGGGTAACATTCAGTTGGCGCTCCTCCAAGATAGAGGGGCTAATATAACTTGCCGATGCATTCATGGCGTTCTCCACGTGCATCGAGTTCATGCCACGCGAGGTAGCAAATTTCAAAAAATCATTCATCTTTGTTGAGTGTTGAGAGTTTAGGATTTAGAGTTGCTTTTTTCAAGTACTGCCCGACGTATGCCGGGCAGTACCTTATAGATTATGTGTGCACGCGCATACGCATGTACGCGCGAAAGGCGACAATTACTTATTCAACGCTGCTTTCTTTGCTTTGCGACGATCCAAAGCCTCTTGGATATCGTATGCCAAAGGAGTAGCTACGCAGAGTGAAGAGTATGTACCTACAACCACACCAATAATCAACGCAAATACGAAGCCACGGATTGTCTCACCACCGAAGCAGAAGATAGCAATCAATACAACCAAGGTGGACATAGAGGTTGAGAAGGTACGGCTCAATGTTTGGTTCAACGCATCGTTGATGTTTTGCTTACGAGCACGTTTTGGATACAATCCAGTGTATTCACGTACGCGGTCGAAGATAACCACAGTATCGTTGATAGAGTAACCGATAACAGTCAAGATAGCAGCGATAAATGATTGGTCAATCTCCATGGAGAATGGCATCACTTTCCAGAGGAGAGCGTATGCACCGAGTACAATCAAAGTATTGTGTGCCAAACCTGCCAACGCACCTACTGAGAAGGAGAAGTTGCGGAAGCGGAGCAATACATACAAGAAGATACCTAACAGCGCAGCCAAGACTGCCCAAACAGCAGATTGGGTAATGTCATCAGCAATAGCAGGACCTACTTTTTGTGATTGCATAATACCAATCTCAGGGTTAATGTCGGTCGAAGTGAACTCTTTCAAGGTAACATTCTCTGGCAAGAATTGTTTGCAACCTGCATAGAGCAATGCCTCGATCTCGTCATCAAGTGTCTCAGAGTTATCATTGATGCGATAGTTGGTAGAAACGCGTACCTGGTTTGCATCACCGATAGTGATAACATTCAATGCAAATGTCTCTTCATCAGCCAACTCAGATTTTGCTGCCATAAACACATTATCAAGAGCGGTGTTCACCTCCTCAGTATTCACTGGCTCAGCGAAACGGATGATATAGTTGCGACCACCAGAGAAGTCGATACCAAGATTGAGTTTACCCATGATATGTGGGTTCACACCCAAGATACCGATTACTACCAATACGCCAGATACGATATAAGTTACCTTGCGCGCACCGATGAAGTTAGCAGCGGTGTTTTGCAAGAAGTTTTGCATCAGTTTGGTGGTGAAGTTCAATTCTTTTGCGTTCTCCTTCTTAGCATATGCCTCGAGCAACAGACGGCAAATGAACACTGCGGTCAAGAACGAAGAAATGATACCAATCATATAGGTTACAGCGAAGCCCTTGATAGGACCTGTACCGAAGATAGCCAAGATAGCACCAGTCAAGAACGAGGTAACGTTGGAGTCAATAATCGCAGAAATAGCATTGCTGAAACCATCTTCGATTGCTTTGCGCAAGTTCTTTCCTGCACGACGCTCCTCGCGGATACGCTCATAGATAAGCACGTTAGCATCCACAGCCATACCCATAGTGAGCACGATACCGGCGATACCAGGCAAGGTCAATACAGCAGAGAAAGACGACAAGATACCTGCCAACAAGAAGACGTTGCAGAGCAATGCAAAGTCAGCAATCAGACCAGGAATCAAGCCATAGTACATAATCATATACAGGAGAATGAGGATGAAACCAATCGCGAAGCTCCAAAGACCATCGTGAATAGCTTCTTGACCGAGTGATGGACCAACCACATCCTCTTGGATAATGCGAGCAGGAGCAGGCATCTTACCAGAGTTGAGGGTGTTAGCCAAGTCTTTAGCCTCTTCTACAGTGAAGTTACCAGTGATTTGTGAGCTACCACCAGCAATCTCGTTTTGTACGGTTGGGAAGCTATATACATAGCCATCAAGTACGATAGCGATTGATTTGCCAATGTTGTCGCGAGTGATACGTTGCCAATCGCGTGCGCCCTCAGCGTTCATAGTCATAGATACATTGGCGTATGCAGATGTTTGACCGAAGTCAGCGCGAGCGTCAGTAATCACGTCGCCCTCCAATGATGGACGACCATTGGTTTGTGATTTCAGTGCTACCAATTGATAGAACGACTCTGCCTCATCGATTGCTTTCACAGTCCAGCACAAATGCAACTCACGTGGAAGAATAGTCTTAGCCACTTGAGAGTTGAGCATAGCCATCACCTTAGCGGTGTCGGTATAGTGAACAGTACCTACCACTGGACCTTGGTATGGCTGACCTGCTGGGCTAACAGAAGGATTCAGCACTGCGAACAATGGGTTGGCTTTCTTGTACTCTTCCAAAGCAGCCTCTTGATCGGCCTCGGCTTGAGCCAAGCTGTCTGCTGCCAAGTCTTCTACCAATGCGTCCAACTCATCCTCTACCTCAGCCTCAGCTTTAGCCTCCTCTTTAGCAGGAGCAGCCTCTGCTTGAGCAGCCTCAGTACTTGCATTTTGAGCTGCGAACTCATTATTTACTTGTGCCAATGCCGACATGATTTCTGCCAAGTCGTAGGTCTCCCAGAACTCAAGGTTAGCAGAACCTTGGAGCAGTTTACGAACGCGCTCAGGCTCTTTGATACCTGGCAACTCAATGAGGATACGACCTGTTTGGCTGAGTTTTTGGATATTGGGTTGTACCACACCAAAGCGGTCAATACGAGTACGCAACACGTTGAATGAGTTATCAATTGCGCCTTGTACCTCTTCGCGAACCACGCTCTCCACTTCTTGATTGGTAGAGTTCAAACTCACTTTCTCGCGGAGTTCGAAGGTAGAGAACACTGACGCCAACTGAGCATTAGGGTCAATCTCATAGAATGATTCGAAGAAAAGGGTCAAGAAGTCTGCACCCGATGTTTTTTGTTTCTCTTGTGCCAAAGCGATGGCGTTGTTGAAGTTCTCGGTGGTGTTGTATCCGCTGAGTGCGCGGATAATATCTGGAACCGATACTTCCATTGTTACGTTCATACCACCCTTGAGGTCAAGACCAAGGTTGATCTCTTTCTCGCGGCACTCTTTCAGCGTGTAGCCAAACCACACTTTCTCACCAGCAATCGAGTCCAAGTATTGGTACTCTTTTGCATCATCACCCTGAGCATACTCTGCGGCTTTGTTGTCGTAGTGATTTGTCACAACAGAGAATGACAAATAGAACGCACTCACCAATGCCAAGCAAACTGCCAAGGTAATAACAAGTCCTTTGTTTTGCATAATTTTAATTTAGTTTTATTTGTTATTATTATTTAGTTCTTCTACATTATGTTTCATGCTCGCACGCACGCGTGGCGCACTCACACAAAATAGGGCGCAAAATTACTAAAAAAAACGCATATACGCAAGAAAATAAACAAAAATCTCATATTTTTTGCCAAAAAGTATAAAAATATTTGGTCATGTGCGGGCTTTGCCCTCTCAATTAGCGACGCTATTGTACCTTCGGACGCCGCCTGCGCAGAATGAAGTGCACCCAAAAAGTTAGACACAAAACTAAGTGTCGCTTATGGAGCATTCATTAAAAGAAAAATTAAGAGCCATTAAACTATGCAAACAAGGTTTGCCTATCTATCATGTAGCTAAAAAAT
>SUXC01000018.1 GCA_015061165.1 Bacteroidales bacterium | reverse complement strand
ACTTTCATGGCACAAAGGTACACATTTTCCCTAATATCCACAAGAAAAATATAATATTTCTACATAAAATCATACATATTGCTCAATTATTCGCTATTTTTGCTCTTTTATGAGGCAAAAAAAAGCAGTACCTTTGCAGCCGTAAACAAAAAAGACATATACAGTATGAAAAAGTTTGGATTATTTCTTTTGAAAAACAATGTTCAATGGATGACATTCTGTTTTCTTGGCTGGCTGATATGGGCAGCATGTAATTGGAACAACTTAGAGTTGGCGCAGAAGATAACTTTAGGTATTTATGCCTTCCTTATTGCGCACGAGTACGAGGAAGGGTACAAAGATCGTTTCTTGGAGCTAATGGCAGGACGATTGATGAAAATCAACTACAAAGCGCTCACGCCAGGCTTAACGCACTTGTCGCAGGCAATCTATATCACAACCATTTTTTCGTTGGCACTGCTATTTCCAGGGCAATTATGGCTCACATTTGGTGTGATTATCTTGGCTATTTTTGAGGGATATGTACACAATATGGGTATCTTTCTTTTCCGTCTGCGAGGACTAAGTCCAGGTTGGTGGACAGCTATGGGTATGGCTACTTTTGCTATATGGGGATTAGTGGAAATCAACCAAGCGTATGATTATACAGGTATACAATGGTTATGGGCAACACTATATTATATTGCTACTTTCATAGCAATGGAGATTGGTTTCCAAAAACTGATAAAGAACAGTTTCTCAAACACAATCCACTCTGCCCGTAGTTTTCTATCAGAGCGCTTTGGAACAAAGCAATAGGACATTTTCATCCTCACCAAACCAACAGAGCGGCACCAACGTGTCGCTCTGTTTCCTTCTCACCTCATAGCCTCCTCGCCTTATAACCTCATTGCCTAATCCACTTTCCCCTCACAAAATGACGCGAATAACACACTTTTTCACATCAAAACTTGCATATATGCACAAAAAGCAGTACTTTTGCAACGAGAAAGCAATTATTCCCCTCACACAAATGATGTGAATAATATAGGAACTATGGAACACAAATCTTGTCCTCGCTGTGGTGCTGCGTTTATTTGCCAGCACGAGAATCCCGCTAAATGCCAATGTGCAGGTGTATTGCTCTCTCCCACCACCCGTGCTTATATCGCAGAGCAATACCCCAACCAATGCCTCTGCCGCAAGTGCCTGTTGGAGTTCTCTGTCTAAGCAATGTTTGTTATCCCGAATGATATTCGGGTATTCCCAGCCTCTACACGCTACACTCTACACCTTACACCTAAAAAAATCGCCCCAAAAAGCGATTTTTCTTCGATTTTTCTTGCATATATCAAAAATTAGTAGTACCTTTGTACCGCATTCAGTCAAGGGAAGCAGGTGCAATTCCTGCACAGTCCCGCTGCTGTGATTCGCAATCCGATGTTCAAATTCTTATAAGTCACTGGTTCTTAGCGAACTGGGAAGGCTGAATAAAGGAGCGATAAGTCAGAAGACCTGCTGCGTGCCACCAACGAGGAGTTGGTGAAGTTGAACGCTCTCGGGGAATCGAGCCAACGACAATGACGCAAAGGTTTTCAATAGTATCTATGGTACGCATGTACGCGTATAGGTATTTGATAGATGTATCAAGTACCCATTTGTTGTGTCCGATGGTCAGTGTGTTTCTCGGGAGTCAAAACGCCTATCCACACACCCCTGACCGTCACCCTGCCATGTTACTTCGCATTTGGGAAAATCCGAAGTAGATGGTCGGGGAGGTGTGGTTAATACTTTGCCTTTCGCCTCTCGCCTGATTGCCAGCGGGGTCCCCGAAAAATCTGCTGTTTTTTGGGGTGCTCTGATAGCCTCAGCGAGAGAAACGAGCAAATAATATTAACCATTTTAATCAACAAACAACATGAAGAAATCATTCTTTCTTGCGGCTTTATGCCTGATGAATGTAGCCCTCATGGCGGAGGACTACGAGTTACGAACCCTGACTTTCGAGGATGCGGATGCTCAGTTTGCGCCTTACACCCTCGACTATGCCAACTGCACCATCTCCACATGGTCTGACCTCGTGGACGATGCGCAGTACAACGGCACACTCACCTACACCGCAGGCGGTGTTTATACTTGGTGTGACGAAGACAACACCCTCTTAACTCACAGTTTCACAGCACCTTATTGGGGCGGAGGGCACGCCATTTCCAACTTTACCAACAGTGGATATGCACCCGAAGACTTACCTACCAACGCCTATGGTTGGTACGAGATTCAGTTTGCCACACTTCACGGAGGCAACAATGGCTCAAAGAACTTCTGCGTGCACAACGGACATGTTGATGACTACAATTCGGCTTATACCACCTGCCAAACGATTGCTTTTGCCGATGGTAAAGCGCGAGTGATTGACCACATGTATGTCACCAATATCTGCTACACCCTCAACTCGCTCGTGCATGGCGATGGATTTAATCCTCCTGCCACCGACACTACTACTTTCCATATCGTAGCCATCGGTCAAGATGCCAATGGCAATGAGATTAGCCGCACATCGTTTGCGCTCTATTGGGGCAAAGACAGCGTAGTCACCACATGGCAGAAATGGGATTTATCAGTCTTGGGCGAAGTAGTATCGGTTGGCTTCAACCTCGTTGGCTCAGCCGATTTGTATGGCGATTGGGGGTTGAACGCACCCGCCTACTTCGCTTATGATGACGTGGCAGTCCGCTTTGATAGAGATGACACGGCACTCCCTAATCTCTCCAACAATAGCACTCATAATTCAAAATTCATAATTCATAATTCTCAGATCCTCATCCTCCGCGATGGAAAGACCTATAACATGATGGGGCAAGAGTTATAGCCCTATTCCCTTCAAATTTTGATGCGAATAATACACTTTTTCGCATCAAAATTTGCAAGGTTGAATAAAATACACTACCTTTGCAGCATGTTTACCTCTTTTCTTATATTCTGCACCGTAGTGCTATTTCTCTGCCCTACTCTTGTATGGCTACTCTGTTGGATAGTGGCACGGCTGTGCCACCACGCCATGCCGTATGCACCTTTTGCCTATACAGGACTTGCACTCGTGCTGCTCTTCATGGGCACTATGCTCTATGGTTATTGGTTCGGACGTTTCCAACTGCGCGTGCAACCTACCACATACACGTCGCCCAAAGTGCCCCCTGCCTTCAACGGATATAAGATTGTGCATATCAGCGACTTGCACCTATCCTCCTTTGCCGACAATCCTGCATTCCTGCAACGGGTGATAGACACTATCAATGCCCAACAGCCTGACCTCATTTGCTTTACAGGCGACTTCGTGGGCTTTGGTGTAGAAGAGGCTATCCCGTTCACGGATATGCTCCGCCAACTGCATGCCAAAGATGGTATTATGAGTGTACTCGGCAACCATGATTTTGCACTCTACCACCACGGGCTAACCGATGAACAGAAAGAGCAAAAAGTGGAGCAACTAACCGCCTACCAACGCGACACCTTAGGTTGGCATCTGCTTCGCAATCAGTCGTATATCATCTCGCGCAACACCGCACACCTGCAAATCATTGGCGTGGACAACACCTCCTGCCAAGGACAAGGATTTCAGACTACCTCCCGAGGAGATTTGCCAAAGGCGATGAGCTCATTGAATCAGGAAAAAAGAACCAAGAGCCAAGACATATCAGTAACGACTGAACAGACGGAAGTAATCAGTCTTGAATCCTTGTTCCTTGCTCCTAAATCCAAAATTATGCAAATCCTCCTCTCTCACGACCCATCGCATTGGCGAGGAGAGGTAGTGCCTACCACTGATATCCCGCTGACCCTCAGCGGACATACCCACGCAGGACAAGTGCGTCTCTTCGGTTACCCACTCTCCTCCCTCATGTTCACCGAGTCAGAGGGGTGGTATCACACCACACTAAACAATCCTACACAATCCTATACCACACTACACCACACTACCCAATCCCTCTATATCAACACGGGCATTGGTTGCACCCTCCCTGTCCGCCTCGGCGTACCCGCAGAAATAACCGTCATCACTTTGCAAAATAATCAATAACAATGAAAAAAATACTACGAATATTCTTTATCCTACTGATGATTGGTGCTGCTGCTTTTGGCACCTACTTCATGTATCTTTTTGCTCCACAGGTCAAAGCAGTCAAGTCCATTAAGCAAGTTGCTCCCAATGTATATACCATGACCTACGAGGGAGATTATGGCTTTGCCGATTTCCTTGCGTCGGGTGGTGCTACCACCGACTCTGCCATGGCGGTGTATATAGGTCAATTCCTCACTCATGGTATCATTCCTACTGCCCCAGCTGAAGCACCTGAGCAGGAGCCTTTTGGCTGCTCCTCTTTGGTATGTGCCACAGACTCTGGCTATTGTATGGGACGTAATTTCGATTACGAGCATCATGGACAAACGATGATTACACGCACTTACCCTAAAGATGGTTATGCTTCCATTGCCACCAATAGTATCCTATTCTTGGGCTATGGCGACACATGGCAACCTGCGGACAATATCATCATGCGTATGCCTGCTATAGCAGCAATCTACGTGCCACTTGACGGCATGAACGAGTGTGGACTATGCGTAGCCGATCTGATTGAGATAGATGGCGAAGCAGCACATCAAAACACAGGTAAGACACCCATCACCACTGTGGCTGCCATTCGACTAATGTTGGACTATGCCGCTAACGTAAATGAAGCTATTGCATTGCTGCAACAATACGATATGCATTCATCTATGAACGTAGCACACCACTTTGCCTTATGTGATACTACGGGCAAATACGCGGTAGTAGAATACGTTGATAATCAATTGGTAGTAACAGAGTCTATTGCATGTACCAACCACCGTTTGACTTGCAATACTCAGCCCACCGACACGGGCCTGCAACCTGCTATCTCCAATTCACATCAACGCCTTGAGCAATTACTGGCAGCACCAAACAGCAAGTCATTACTAAACAGCATGCAAGATGTTGCCTTCGATGGTTGGACACGCTGGTCGATCATATTTAATCCAAACCAAAAACAAGCCACCTATTATTTCAACGCAGATTTCTCCATACCTTATACCATCGAATTATAACAACCCATAGCACATGACTATCCGCCCCACCACATACGCCGACCTTGATGCCCTTCTGGCAATCTTCGCCCATGCTCGTGCGCAGATGATTGCTGACGGCAACCCAACGCAATGGGGCGATGGTTATCCCACGCGCGAACAATTGGAGGATGACATCCAACGCGGTGTGAGTTATGTCATGGAGCACGAAGGAGTGCCCTGTGCCACATTCGTTTTTATCATCGGCGACGACCCTACTTATCAGTATATTGAGGACGGTCAATGGTTAAACGACACACTACCCTACGGCACCATTCATCGCATTGCCTCTAATGGGCAGCAACGAGGAATCTTCCGCACCGTACTCGACTGGTGCTCAGCCCAATGCAGCAATATCCGCATAGATACTCACCAAGCCAATGCTCGTATGCTTCACCTTATCGAGCACAACCACTTCACCCGTTGTGGCATTATCTACACACGCGACTCTTCTCCGCGTATTGCGTATCAGAGGTTAGAGGCGAGAGGTTAAAGGTTAGAGGCACGTATAGTGGCAAAGTCGCCTCCTCTAAACTAACAATAGCGAAAAAAATCGCTAATTTCTTGCACATATGCAAATTTTGTTGTACCTTTGCACCCGAAAAGTGTTACAAATACAACGAAACTCGTGCCGAAAAGTGTTGCGAATTTAACATAATTCGTGCCGAAAAATGTTATCTAACTGAAAATCAACACAGTGCAACATGAAGCGAAAAATTGAGCAATTAAAAATTCCATTCAGAAGAGCAGTGGGGATTTTTTGTAAAAAGTAGCAATTATTAAGATTCGTTTCCTTTTCGTTTCTTGATTCGTTGCCCAATTTCACCGAGAGACGACCCTGAGAACACCGAGAGAACTCCCCGAGACCGCCCAAACGAAAAAAGTGCGTTTTGTTAAGATTCGCCCCTTTACACTCTCCGCCTTACACTTTACACTATACACTCTACACCAGAAAAATAGCCCCAAAAATGGCTATTTTCTTGCACATCTCAAAAAAAAAGTGTACCTTTGCGCTCAGAATTGTAATTTCTCGGAGAATCATGTCAGAAGAACTATTGAATGGCACATCACAAATAAGCATAGAAACAATCTATGCTACTATTCGTGATAATGGATTTTCTGCACAGGCAACACAATTGATTGAAAACTATACAAACGACATACTCAATGGAAAAACAAACCTTACTCAATTCAATCAAGCGGAGCATGCAGGTCTCTGCTGCGCAGGTGAGATGCTCATTGGGGCGTACATCGTCAGCTGCTACGCGCGAACAAGCCTTGAAACAAGTACAAATGCTTCAGCAAGCCAAACTTGCCCAGGAAATTGGGAGATAGACGAGTTTCAAGAGAAATTAGTTCAACAATGGGCGGAAGCCAGAGGTATATGGTTCGATAATGCAGAAAAGGACATCGAATCAGAATATGGTCCGATGATTGCCCAAGGAGCAGAGGCAAAAGTGTATTACCAAAATGGTGATACTTCTGTAATAAAACTTCGCACCTCCATCTATGCTACGCTGGGCAGAGCATTAGAATCCATCGTATTGCACAATGCACTCTTTGCGGAAACGCCAATGAATGTGATAGGCTTTACACGCGATTCTGAAGGAATGTTCCGTATTATTTGTACGCAGCCCTATGTTACTTGCAAACGACTGGCTACCAAGCAAGAGATAGATTTCATGGTGGCTCAAAAGGGCTTTCGTGATAATGGAGATGGACGAGGTGTGAATTATATTGGAGAAAGATTACATTTAGAAGATATGCACCCCGCAAATGTGTTTATCGATGCTGTTTCCGACACTCCTATTTGTATTGATTGCATTGTGAAGTTTATTAGAAAATAAAATAACTAACCCCTTAAATTACTTATCACTCAACAAAAAACAAATTAACCATTTCATTCGCAATTTCAGATTAATGGAGATATTAACTATTAACTGACTTTGCTCGACATATTTATAATATAGCGTTATAAGCCCAGTTTAGAAAGTAAGTATCAACAAAATACACAATAATGAAAAAAACTAAATTATTACTAACACTCTTGTGCCTTTGGGCAGGGCTGCTGCCCGCATTGGCGCAATCGGTAACGATTACCCGAGAGATGAAGGAGGTGCAGATGGCATCGGTCTTGGCAATGTACAAGAATGAGTTTGGCAGTTTTGAGAAACCTGATATGTCAGACACTTTCCCTTTTGCAGTGATTCGTATGCACTTAGAGGGTAATGCCCATGACGTAAAGGCTGCCAAAGAGCGTTTGACTCTGTACATGGGTCAGCAGACGGGTGTAGAGTCGCGAGTTACTACCTACTCGAATCAGATACTATTCTTGGTGCGTTCGCGCCGTCCGATGATATTCATTGATTGTGGCGATGGCTGCGAACAAGTGCTGCTGAGCAATATGCAAAAACTCAAATCAAACTGCCTGTATGATTGTACGGTAAGGTTTAGGACTGAAAGGTCTATTGACGCAACAATTGATACTGTATTTGTAAACGAAGGCCCAAAGATTCACGAACTCCGTTTGCAAGTAGAGCCTGCGGATGCGAAAGTGGAGGTAATAGCGCACGGCGAGGAGAAGAAATGGATACTGACCGATGGTATAGCCGATTTACAACTGACGGAGGGAGAGTATCACTATACTATTAGTGCCGAGAATTATCATACAGCACAAGGTGTCATCCAAGTGCCTACAGAGGAGAAGATTGTCTATATTCCTTTGCGCCCAACCTTTGGTTGGATGCGTATCAGTAGCGATAGTATGGATTTGCAGGGATTATCGGTTGAAATACAACATGGTAGAAAAAAAGAAACAGTTGTTTTGCCATATGAGAATACGAAATATGAACCTGGTACTTATATTATATCAATAGACAAAGTATATAAGCACTACCCCTATCAAAAAACAGTAACGATAGAGGAGGGCAAACTAACCACGGTCTGCCCTGTGTTAGTGCCTAAAGTATATAAGCGCAATACATTCGTATTAGCAGAAGCGGGTTTAGCTATGAATCCATCATGGGGTGTAGGTCTAATGATGGGTCAAGTATATGGCGAAGTGACTAAAGGCTGTGGCATAGGTTGGTATGTGCAGGGACGTTCTAATTTTCAAATGGTGAAGGCAATTCCAAATACTTTGGTTGATAAGAATGGTATGATTGAAGGAAAAAAACCTTTTTATACAGGTAAGCAACGCATGAATGAATTGATTATTAATGCAGGCATGGTACTGAATTTCCTCAATAAGCAGAAGCCTAATCGCAGCAAACATAGTATGTTTGGTTTGTATGCAGGCTTGGGATATGGTCAGTATGCCCGCAGTTGGGAAATATCGGACGGTCGTTGGTTCGAATATGCACCATCGAAGGCAAAGGGTATGAGTTTTGGTGGTGGACTGATTGGCAGTATCAAAGGCTTCACAATTAACGTGGGTATAAACACGATACAAGCAAAGTATGTGGAGGTAGAAGCAGGATTGGGATGGACGTTTTGATTTACAATTTGACTATTTACAATTTATCAATTTAGAAAATAGCTTTAGAATATGAGTATGAAAATCAAATATATAGTATTGTGCCTATTGTTGGCATTGGTAGGTTGCCAACGCGATAAGGAGATGGAAATGGCATGGGTGAAAGTATCCAACGAGGTAATAGAGCCACGCTATGAATCTGTTCGTATTAGTAGTACGATTTCCAGTAACGCGACTGTTGATAATGTAACTGTCATTCTTTCAACTACGCCTGAATTTTCCAGTACTACACGCTACACAATGGAAAAACAACCTGATGGCAAATATAGCGTAGCAATAGCCAACTTAACCCATAGTACCACATACTATGTTCGTTATCAAGGCTCTAATCGATGGTCCTCATTGCAACCTACTACTATTAGCGAGTTCCGAACTACAGATACTCCATCTATCGCTCTTGTTACTACTTCCCAAGTGACAGATATTTCTTACTACTCTGCCAGTATCGGTGGCAATGTTACCGATGATGGAGGCGCAAGTGTAACCGAACGCGGTATTTGCTATTCCACAAGTACAAATCCAACTACCGCTAATACAAAGATAATCAGTGGTAGCGGATTAGGTCAATTTACGTGTAAACTAACAGATTTGCAAGACGGTACAACCTACTACGTTCGTGCGTATGCAATAAATGCAAAAAGTACTTCGTATGGCGAAGAGGTAAGTTTGACGACATTAAAAGCACCATTTGAAAACGGTCACGAATACGTAGATTTGGGGTTGTCTGTCAAGTGGGCAACGATGAATGTGGGTGCAAGTACTCCTGAGGATTATGGTGATTATTTCGCTTGGGGCGAAACAAGTACTAAGAGTACTTATAATTGGAGTACATACACCTTGTGTAAAGGTTCCTCTTCTACATTGACCAAGTACAACACAAGTAGTAGTTACGGCACAGTGGACAATAAAACCACGCTTGAATTAAGCGACGATGCAGCCCGTGCCAATTGGGGTGGCAGTTGGCGCATGCCAACGGATGCGGAAATGACCGAACTTCGTGAGCAATGTACTTGGACATGGACAAGTCAGAACGGAGTAAACGGTTGCAAAGTAACGAGCAAGTCTAACGGTAATAGTATCTTCCTTCCCGCAGCGGGCTACCGCAACGTCAGTGCGCTCTCCAACGCAGGCAGCAACGGTCGCTACTGGTCGAGTTCGCTCAACACGGTCAACCCGAACGACGCGTGGAACGTGTACTTCTATTCAGGCAGCGTGTACAGGTACAGCCTCAGCCGCTACTACGGACTATCCGTGCGCCCAGTCTGCCCGTAGAGTAAAGTGTAAAGTGTAGGGTGTAAAGGCAGGAGATTGTGTATAAAATAGACAAAAATATCTCAGCGATTTGCATAATTCAATAAAAAGCAGTACCTTTGCAGCGAAAAGCAAATTTAGCCTTATGAGTGCAACAGATTACCTAAATAATGCACATGCATGGTTAGCTCAACAATCTCAAAGAACTATCGATTATCAATGGGAGATTCAGCATCACAACCAAATGCACAAGACCTACGAAATGTCCTTGTAGGCTTATCTCGTTTTGAGCAATTGCGTTCAGCAATCCAATGGGCAGAAGCAAACCATTGTATTGTTGATATGTTTGGTTCTTTTGCCAAAGAACACCATTTGTTATTGTTCCAAAGTGGATGACTCTCATTGTCTCACAGGAAAGTGTGGCAAGAAGGACATGGAATGACCATCATCCACCGCTTATCCACCGCTTATCCACCCGATAAAGAGCCCTCTAAACAGAAGAATCCTACTTGACACTTCTAACGGAAAAACAAGCAAACTTCTGACAGGAACACAAGCAAACTTCTGACGGGAACACAAGCAAACTTCAGGGAAAGTACAGGACACTAACGATATAGTATCGGAGTGGTAACGGGTAAGACTGCTGGAAGATGAGATAAATCTTCAAACAACTATATTGGCAGGCGGTTGAATAAATAGACCTGAAATACCAATCCGACAAAAGGTCAATCCACCATACAGACTATCGATTGGGGAACTCACCGTACTCCTCAAACGTATAATTCAAAAAGTCATTTATAGGTTTCGCAGCACGCGAAATGTCCGTTGCCAAATCCAAGAAATCAGGCGCACACACTTGCTCATCAGTCAATGGCGTAGAGAATGTATATGCCTTGCGCTTGAGCCAGTCAGCATGCACGAAATCCGCAGGGAAACCTTGTGGCACCTTCTTGAGCATATACTCCGTACTAAAATCTTGAAAATAATTATTAGTCAATGGATTAGCAAAAATGCTTTCTACCTCGTCATAATTAGCATAAATCTCTTTGCGTAAGGCATGAAGCAAGTCCTTGTTTGGACACCAAATACCACCACCAAACATACAACGATTAGGTTCAAGATGAATATAATATCCCCCACGATCGCTCTTTCTGCCACCTTTCACCGCAGGAAAAATACCAAACCACTCCTTAAAAGGACGTTTATCGTGCGAAAAACGCACATCACGATAAATACGCCAAATACAATCTTTGGGCTGCAAACCTGCCAACTCTGGGTCAATCTCCACCAAACGCTCCAACCATAGAGCCGTAAACTCCTCTACCTGTTTATGGCAACGGATATACCAATCCTTATGCTCATTAAACCATTCGCGGTTATTATTGCACGATAATTGTGCCAAAAAATCAAGAATTTCTTTCATATATCAAAAAAAATTATACCCAAAAAATCGCGTTGAAAGTAAACTTTAAGCGATTTTTCTTGTATATGTGCGTATTTTTATGTACCTTTGCACCCAAATTCAATGGGGCTCCATAGTTCAATGGATAGAATACGGGTTTCCTAAACCTTAGATTCGGGTTCGATTCCCGATGGGGCTACAAAGGTACAACAATTTTCTCGAATGGCAAAACAAAAAGCAAAATTTTATGTCGTTTGGCAAGGGCGCGAGTCTGGTATCTACGATTCATGGACAGCGTGCGAGGCTCAAGTAAAGGGCGTTGCTGCCAAATACAAAGGTTTTGCTACGCTTGCTGAAGCCGAGCAAGCCCTTGCCGATGGATATGAGAAGCATATCTCCTTTACGCCTCGCACCACATCCTCCGTAACAATTTCACCTACTACTCCACTCTCCTTTGATGACATGCTCAAATTTGGCGTGAAGTTACCAGCACTGGCGGTCGATGCTGCCTGCTCGGGCAACCCAGGTAAGATGGAGTTTCGCGGAGTGATAGCAGACACCAGCACACAGGTTTTTCACCGTGGACCATACATAGGCGGAACGAACAACATAGGCGAGTTCTTGGCTATTGTCTTGGGATTGGCATACCTCAAGCAGAAAAACCTGCCTTGGGCACTATACTCGGATAGCAAGACCGCCATAGCATGGGTGAGACAAAAGCAGTGCAAGACCAAGATAGAATGGACTGCACATAATCAAGACCTGCTAATAGCAGTTCGTGCAGCCGAGAAATGGCTGCACGAGAACACTTGGACTACCCCAATCTACAAATGGGATACCGAACACTGGGGCGAGATTCCTGCTGACTTTGGGAGAAAGTGAACTACACCCATCATAGTCCGAATACATGACCAAATATTAAAAAAAAAAGCATTTTTTTGCATTTTCCTTTCATATTCCATTTATTTTTTGTAATTTTGCACGTTTTTCGGTGTATTTTGGAACAAACTGCACCGCGCTGTATAGCGAATTAACATTTATAATAATATATAAGGTATAGAATAATGGATAAAAACACATGGATTGGCTTCTTACTGATAGCCGCAATCATTGTAGGATTTTCATTTTTGAATCGCCCCTCCGAGGAGGAGTTGGCAGAGCGTAAACGAGTGCAAGACTCTATCGCACTCGTACAAGCACAAGAATTAGAAGCAAAACTCATTTCCGAGCAAATCGCTCAGCAATTAGAAGCAGAAAAAGCAGCGCAAGCGCCCACACAAACGGCGGAAGAGTTGGCACAACAAGTGCTGGCCGTATATGGCCCATTCGCGCCCGCTGCACAAGGCGAGGAAGGACAGGTGGTATTGGAGAACAGCAAAGTGCGTATCAGTATCGACCGTCGTGGCGGACGAATTGCCAAAGCCGAACTCAAAGAATACAAAGCATACGGCGACAGCGTGAACAACCTTTGCCTCTTCCAAGGCGATGAGAGTAATCTCAACTTCACACTGGTGACCAATAGCAATCGCATCTTGGCAACACAAAACCTCTATTTCACCGAAGTAGGTCAAACCACTGATGCAGAGGGCAATACCACCCTTACTATGCGCCTCAACACCAATATGGAGGACTGCTATTTGGACTTCGTATATACCCTACCTGCTGATGACTACATGGTAGGCATGAGCATTCAGCCACGCAATATGCAATTGGCTTTGGCACAAAACATGTCGTCCGTGGAAATGCAATGGAATCAATCTATCCCACAACAAGAGAAAGGACGCAAGTTCGAGGAGAAATATGCACAATTGCAATATATGTTCATCGGTGGTGAGGTGGAGAAATTATCAGAGATGAAGTCCGACCGTGCCAACGAATCAGCACGCCTGAAATGGATTGCATACAAGGACCAGTTCTTCTCTACGGTCATGATTGCCGAAGAAGCGTTTGAGTCCACCACGATGGAGTCCACCCCACTCAATCAACATAGCCGTTATATCAAAGAATATAAGACAAACACCACTTTGCCATTGGATATCACTGGCCAAAAGTCCACCGACTTGCACTATTATTTTGGTCCTAACCACTATAATACGCTCAAGGCATACGACAAAGATGTGGACAAAGCAGACAGACTGCACCTCAACGAGTTGGTACCATTGGGTTGGAAGATTGTGGCTTGGATTAACAAGGTTTTGGTGATTCCAATGTTCGACCTATTCTCATCATGGGGCTTGCATATTGGTATTGTCATTCTGTTGATGACCTTGGTAATCAAACTGATTATCTTGCCATTCGTGTTTGCTTCCTACAAGTCGAGCGCCAAGATGCGCGTATTGAAACCACAGTTGGATGAGATAAATGCCAAGTACCCTCCTGAGAAGATGCAAGAACGTCAGCAAGCCACCATGGCGCTGTATCAGAAGGCAGGCGTGAGCCCTATGTCGGGCTGTTTGCCAATGCTCTTCCAGTTCCCCGTGCTGATGGCTATGTTCTGGTTCTTGCCTACGGCTATTGAGTTGCGTGGTCAATCGCTCTTCTGGGCAGATGACCTCTCTACATACGATGCGATTATCACATGGAACACTCATATTCCTATCTTCGGCACGCACCTCAGTCTTTTCTGTTTGTTGATGACCATTGTGAATATCGTTTATACGCATATCACTATGCAGCAGCAGGCGGGCGGACAGGAGATGAAGATGATGAAATGGATGATGTATCTCATGCCACTGATGTTCCTCTTTATCTTCAACGATTATGCAGCAGGTCTCAGCTACTACTATTTCGTCAGCCTATTGATGACTATTCTTCAAACCATGATTTTCCGTTGGGCTATTGATGACAAGAAAGTGCTTGCACAAATGGAAGCGAATGCCAAGAAGAAAGGTTCTGAAAAGAAGAAATCAAGTTGGATGGAGCGTTTGGAACAAATGCAACGCGAGCAACAACGCCTTGCCCGCGAGCAAGCCAAAGCGCAACAAAAGAAAATGAGATAAACCCTTAAAAAAACACTATTTAATATGAATAAATCGATCATTATAACCCTATGCTCAGTTTTGAGTATGGGGTTATTTGCTCAAAACACTAACATGAGCGAAGCGAAACAACAAGGTAAAACCAATAGCCAATCGCCAATAGCCAAAGACAAATACACCTTCGGTGATTTCTTCGATGCGCTGGATTTGCCTACGGTGTTGGGTGTAGGTGTAACGCCTAATGGCATA
The DNA here is from genome assembly GCA_015061165.1 of Bacteroidales bacterium. Taxonomy (GTDB): domain Bacteria; phylum Bacteroidota; class Bacteroidia; order Bacteroidales; family Paludibacteraceae; genus Colicola. Next base: position 42,272 of record SUXC01000018.1, on the reverse strand, counting down.
GAGGGTGCTACTTTCAATTCGGCGATGCGTTTGGGTTGGCGCCATCACAAGAACTACGGTACGTTTGTGTATATCACCTACGATACGCATAGCAACACCTACGAAGATTTGCAAATCCAGGGCACCAATTTCCGCAGTGGTGAGGTGTGGTACAACGAGATAGGCATGAGTGTAGGTTATCGTTTTCCGTTAGTAAAGGATATTAAGGCGTTTTATGAGAATCCCTATTTCCATCCTTGGGATGTGTTTGTAAGTATCCAACCAGGTGTATCTATTGCTACGGTCAAGAATGTGGAACCATACTACCCCACGCTTGATGATGCAATATCGGGCGACATTCTCTCGGAACCCACTTATGAGATGGAGAATTTTGACCATGCTGTTCCTACGTTGCGTTTCTCGGCGGGTGTAGAATGGTTTATTATGTCTAATTTTGGTGTTTTTGCGGAGGCGGCATATACGCAACACTTGATGCCTACTATTATTGAGCAAGCGGCGATAGACAAGGGTGAGATACAACATCCTTCGGGTCCTATCACCATCTCGGTGGGCTTGTCGTTGTTCTTTAACTGATGAGTAACGATATAGACAATCTGCCGTAAAACGGAGTCTTAGAGATGAGATAGTTACAAAGTTTTCAACCCGTGAGTGCCACTCAAGACTTCAAATATCAAGTTCACAATAGCAAAAATGATAATATTATGAAAAAGATTTCTCTTCTTTTAATTACTCTCGTGAGTGCATTAGCACTCAATGCAGAGACATTCATCAAGGTTACCGACGCTGCTACCCTCCAGGACGGCGACCAAGTAGTATTAGGCTATGCCGACAAAAATCACGTTAGTGCAGGTTTCTCCGACACCAAGAAGTATATCGATGTCGCTACAGCTACATTCGAAGGCGACAACGTTACACTCGGCGATCCAACCATCATCACATTGCAGAAAAATGGCAACTATTGGAACCTATACATCGGCACGAAACCTGTCGGACATGATTCAGGTACAAGCGATTTGGACACCAAATATCGCTATACCACCGACTTTGCTATCACCATTGATGGTAATGGCAATGCCAAAGTGGTTAGCCAAACCCCTGGCAAAAACAACAATGAAGTGTTTTTTGCCTACAACCCATCTTCTCCACGCTTCTCCCTCTACCACGCGGGTAGCAACATGAAGACTATCGCCCTCTACCGCCTTGATGAGACCTCCATCCCCGATGTGGTAGTCAAAGAGGTCAGCATTGACCCTACCGAACTCACCCTCCGCGTAGGCGACCAAGCCACCCTGACCGCCACCCTCACACCTGCGGATGCTATGGATAAAACGGTGGAATGGGGCACAACCAATCCCGAAGTGGCTACCGTCAGCGATGGCGTAGTAACCGCTATAGCCAAAGGTACAGCACAAATATGGGTGAAAGCCACCGCAGTGGGATTGGCAGACACCTGCTACGTAACCGTTCTTGGCGCTATGGACCAAACGACCGTTACCTACAACGCTGTGAAAGACCCTGCCTTGCTTACCGATGGCGCGAAAGTATTCTTCGGCACCAGCAAAGAGGGCGAAGATTATATCATGGGCTTCTACAGCGAAGCAATTAGCAAAAACAATATCAAAGGTGTGGCTGCCACCTATGGTGAGAACCGCCATACCGTAACTGCTGAGCAGGCATACGCCTATACCGTCAAGCGTAAGGGCGACTACATCATCTTCATCGACCAAGACGGCAATTACCTACGCCCCATCAGCGACAGCAAACTGCGCAGCAGCGATATTCTGGATAAGCAATCCAAGTGGACTATCAGCACTATCAACCAAGATGATGCGACTGTGGAAGTGAAGAACGCAGGTTTTACCTCCCGCTATATCTACAACAATTGCCAAGGCACCAATGAGATATTTAATATCTATCAGGGCTACGACCCATCGTATTTGGCAAAAACCATCCTCTATGCCAACACTGCGCCCGAGTGGGAGGATCGCGTATTGGATTCATGGATGGCGGTGGACACTACCCTACTTGACTGGGGACAAATGGAACCTGACACCACCTACGCCTCTGATGAGAACTGGAAAGACTGGGGCGATGCACGTCGCTTTACCCTCTCCTTCAATGACCTCACCGATGATATTACCCTCACCCTCACGGGCAGCGAGGCTTTCTATTGCGGCACGGAATTAATCAAGAAAGATGCTAAGAACCCTGTGGAAATAACCGTTTACTGGGAAACCGATGAAGTGGGCATTTATACTGGACAACTGACCCTCTCCACCGCTACCGAAGATGTGGAGGATATTGTCATTGACCTCCGTGCTGAGGCAGTGGCTGCGGGTACATTGCCAGACCCTAACAAACCAGCGTTCTCGCTTTCTACCCATGAACTGACATTCAACCTTGACCCTGACAATTACAGCGATATACAGATGTTCACCTTCAGCGCAAGCAACTTGGCAAAGACGCTCTACTGCAAGTGGCAACACACAAGCAGCATACTCTTCCAATACGAGTACGAGAACGCTTGTATGGAGATTCTGGCAGGCGATTGGGAACTGGAACTCAATGGCTCGGCACACTTCCCTGCGGGCTATGATTACATAGATGAAGAGGTATATGTATCTGTGGATAACTTGTGGTCGGTGGGCAACTATAGCACCAAGTTGCATTTCTATAGTTATAAAGAGGGCAGCAAAGAGGAGTTGGCCGTAGATGAATATGTGACCATCCGCGTGAATGTATCCTCAGTGAGCACCGATGTGGAGAATATAGGTGATGAGGCAAAAAATAATGAGGCTCGGAAGATGCTCCGCGATGGACAATTGCTTATCCTGAGAAATGGCGTAGTCTATTCAGCAAGAGGCGAGAGGCTATAGACGAGAATAGAAAAAATCGGGAGTCGCAATTTGCGACTCCCGATTTTGTAGATAATTAGACTCCTGCCTCCCGACTCCAATAAAGATTGATTCCCGACTCGCGATTCGCGATTCTGATAAACGAAAATTATTTCTGGTATTTGCCAATGAACTTCATCACCAAGAACACCAACCAGTCAGGCGTGTGTTTGAGCAATGGCGTAGCCAAATGATTGAGCACACCTGGCATATCGGCTTTCTTGCCACGAAACATTTTCTTCAACGCACGCTTTACCAATTTCTCGGGTGGGATAGACACCGTGAGATTCACTGCCAAACGGCGCAGATTAGGTGCCAGACCAAACAATGCCGTATCCACCGCACCCGGTGTCATCACAGTGATATTCACCCCCTTAGGTTTCAATTCATACCATAGCGACTTGGAGAAATTATAAATAAACGCCTTCGTCGCATTATACGACTGGATACCCGGCATAGCCATCCATGCTGACATGGAAGACATATTCAGTATATACCCCTTCTGGCGTGCCTTGCCACAAATAGTCTGCGCTGCTTCCTCTGCGGTCAGTTGGCGATGAATCATATCCTCACCAAAAAGACGGCACAACTTCGCCACCGTAATCATGTGCAGATTGAGAATCAGTTCGATACGTTTCATCGATGTCTCACAATACGGATTGAAGAAAAAGACCCCCGCATTATTAATAAGGATATCCACCACAAGGTTATTATCATGGCAGTACTGATGCAAGTGCTCCGCAGCATCCTGCTGGCTTAAGTCCGCATATAGCGGAATAGTCTTCACGCCATATTGCGCAGCCAAGTCGGCTGCCACCTGATGAAGTTCCTCCTGCTGGTTGCTGACCAACAGCAAATCGGTATGGTAATCGCGCGCCAATTGAGTAGCATACTGCAATCCAATACCCGATGATGCACCTGTAACTAATGCTAACATTATTTTGTTTTGTCTTTGTAATTCCTTGTTTAACTCTCTTGTCGTTGCCGTCTCGTTGCCGTGTTTGTCAGGAAATTGATAGGCAACGTACAAGTAATTATTTGGAATTGGGATACCACATTTGTTCGTATTTGAGCGCCTCACGCTTGAGGTAAGCAGGGATGTCCTTGTCGCACTCGTGGCACTTCATATCTAATGTGTACATGCGCGCTACGCAATAGTTAGAGCGTTTACACTCAGAATGATACTGATCCTCACGCATCTTGTTCACAAACTCCGTATCACGCACGAGCGCATGGCCAATCTGCACAAAATCAAAACCAGCCGCCAAAGCCGTCTCAGCATTCTCACGACCCATAATACCACCCACATAAATCAGTGGCATCTTCAATGCCTTGCGGAACTCCTTAGCCGTATCAAGGAAGAACAACTCCTTGAATGGCACAGTAGGAATCATCAGATGTCCCACAAAACGCAGTGCCAAACGCAACCACCAGAAACTCCAAGGATTCATATAGTGCGCCAGCGTCTTGATAGGCATAGCACCACCCATCACAGTAAAAGGAGCTTTGCTCACGAAACCTGCCGTCAGTACAAGTGCATGTACGCCGTGCTTCTCAATCTCCTGTGCGATACGGATACACTCCTCGACCTTCAAGCCCGACTTGAAACCATCGTACATATTGGTCTTGACCACCACAGCCATATCATCGCCCGCGTGCTTCATGACCTCCGCCATGACCTCATTCATGAAACGCATACGGTTCTCCAAAGAGCCACCATACTCATCGCGACGGTGATTGGTATAAGGCGAGAGGAATTGCGAAATCAGATAGCCATGACCTGCGTGAATCTCCACACAATCGAATCCGCACTCGCGGCAGAAATCCACCGCATGACCAAACGCATGGACAATCTCCTGTATCTCATGCTTCTTGAGCGCACGATGCAAAGTAGGCGAATAGAGGTTGAAACCTGTGCTGGCACCTACAGGCATACACTTGCAGGTATAGAAGTGGGTCATATTGCCACAGTGGCCAAGCTGAATGCTCGCCTTGGCACCCTCAGCGTGAATACCATCGGTCAGGCGCTTGAGGTCATCCTTAATCTCATCGTGGATATAGAGTTGTCCATCAAAAGACACACCCGAACGGGTTACAGAACAGTATGCCACAGTCGTCATAGCAGCACCACCGCGCGCCACGGCTGTATGATAATTGTACAAGTCTTCACTGGGACGGTTGCCGTATGCCATATTCTCGAAAGCGGCACTACGGATAGCGCGGTTGCGCAGGGTAATAGGACCAAGTTTATGCTCGGTAAAAAGGAGATTAGTCATTTTTTATTTCGGTTATTGGGCATCCGGGAGCCGGAAGCCATTGTTATCCGGAAGCCGGCGTCCGGAAGCCATTAATATATAAACGGAATGATACGTTTGAGACGTTTCTCATCAAACTCATCGGCAAACTCATGTTTATACCTATGATATATAGAGTTGGCACGAGGCACAAGATTGCAGCAAGAGAACCAGAAGAAACTAAGTCCAGCCCACGACCAAGTCAGTATGGCAAAGCCCAACCATTCGGTAATCTCACCCAAATAATTGGCACTGGTAACATACTTGTACAAACCTTTCTTGGGCAGATAATGGTTGGTATCCCCAGGCTTGCGCAAATGGCGGATCACATTATCGGAATGCATATTTATGATCCATCCTGCTGCAAATATCACAGCACCAATAATAAAGCGAATATCGCACAACCACTCCACCGAATAAGGCGCATACACAGGCGCCAAATGGAAAAGCCAATAGCCCTGAATATAGCCATTCAGCAAGTTCCAAATCACAGATAAACCCATGATTGCCAAAGGCATCTTGCCATTACCCTTTAGCAAGAACGGGAAGATAAACGACCGCTGGAAATAGTGGAACTGGAATATGAGGAAGAAAATCAAATAGGGCAATTCAAACTTCACATCGGACATTCCCCACAGATACAACATCACCACAAAGACAGGCATTTCCATCAAGCACCACCCTACCTTATTATTAATAGCAGGTCCCCACTTGTCCGAACGCATCTTACCATACCCTGCATCTACAAAGTACAATGCCACAAACACCACTAAGCCCACAAGAGCCAAAATGAAAAGAAAATTATAGAAAGCATCCAATTCTAACGAGGTAGATATATTCATAAGCCTATCTGTTTTTACAAATTATCGCGCAAAGGTACAAAAAAAAAACGAACTAACCAAATAAATCTTAATAATTGTTATATTTTTTCGGCATTTTGTGGGTAAGATTTGTATATGTAAGAAAAAAATATTACCTTTGCAGCGCAATATGTTAGTTCATCTACACATACGTAACTACGCACTCATCTCCCACTTGGATATAGATTTCCATGAGGGGTTCTCCGTCATGACGGGCGAGACAGGTGCGGGTAAGAGTATCATTCTCGGTGCCCTCAACCTTGTCATGGGTGCACGCGCCGATACCAAAACCATCACCGAAGGCGAAGAGCGATGCGTGATTGAGGCAACGTTTGAGGCGAAAGGCGAGAGGCAAGAGGCGAGAGGCAAGGAAATAATTATTCGTCGGGAACTGAATCAGAATGGGCGTTCGCGGTCGTTCGTAAACGATGAGGTAGTGACCCAAGCTGAACTGAAAGCCCTGGCACGCCAACTCATAGATATTCACTCGCAGCACGAGAGTCTGATGCTCGGCGATGACCTCTTCCAATTGCAGATAGTGGATAGCATTGCCAACAACCAAACACAGCAAGACACCTATGCTGCTGCCTACGAACGCTACACCCAAGCCCTACACGAACTGCACCAATACCAACAACGCGCATCTAAAGCACAAGCCGATGCCGACTATACAGCATTCCAATGGCAACAATTGGAAGATGCCCACCTGCAAGCGGGCGAGATGGAAGAGCTGGAGGAAGAAGAGTATCGTCTCTCCCATGCCGAGGAGATACAGACTGCCCTCGCCACCGCCCTACAACAACTGGATAGCGATCAGGGCGCATTGTCGCTCATACATGCCAGCCTATCGCCAATTGCCAATTGCCAATTGCCAATAGCAGACCGACTGGAATCGCTCCAGATTGACCTCAAAGATATAATTTCCGACATCCAACGCCTATACGACCACACCGAGCGTGACCCAATGCATTTGGAGCAAGTGCAAGAGCGACAGAGCATGCTGCAAACACTGATGAAGAAACACCGCGTGCAGACCATCGCCGAGCTGATGGCTATACATGAAGAGTTGGGATGGCAAATGCAGCAGTTGGCAAACTTTGATGAAGATATAGCCCGCCTACAAGGCGAAGTAGATGCTGCCCACAGCGCCCTCAACAAGGCAGCCGAAGCACTAACCCAATCGCGCCTTGCGCCATGTAACCATATAGCCTCTCGCCTCATAGCAGACATGCAACGCCTCGGCGTAAAACATGCGAACGTGGCAGTGCAAATCACGCCCACAGAGGATTTTACGCCTATGGGCAAGGATGATGTGCAGTTTATGTTCGCAGCCAACTTGAATCAGTCGCTTCGCCGCGTAGCAGAAGTGGCATCAGGAGGCGAGATTAGCCGACTGATGCTGTGTATCAAGGCGTTGATTGCCTCAACCAATGGTTTGCCAACCATCATTTTCGATGAAATAGATACAGGTGTCAGCGGTGCGATAGCCAGTCAGATGGGCGAGATTATGCGGCAGATTGCCACTTCGCGTCAGGTGATTAGTATCACACACCTGCCACAAGTAGCAACGAAAGGTGAACATCACTACTTAGTATATAAGGAAGATACAAAGGTCCGCACCGAAACGCATATCCGCGAACTCACTACGCAAGAGCATGAGGCGGAGATTGAGAAGATGAGGGAGATTTAGTGTTTTAGAGAAATGTTACCATTAGCAGAACGATTGCGTCCGAAGACGCTCAACGAATACATTGGTCAGAAGCACCTCGTAGGCGAAGGAGCTATCCTGCGCCAGATGATAGAGAACGGTAATCTGTCATCGTTCATACTATGGGGCCCTCCGGGTGTAGGCAAGACCACATTGGCGCGTATCATCGCCCATCAATTAGAACGTCCGTTCTACACCCTCAGCGCTGTCACCAGTGGCGTGAAAGAGGTGCGCGAGGTCATTGACAAAGCCAAACGCTATGCTGCGGTTAGCAGTGGGTTCTTTGGGCTCCCAGAAGCCGGAAGCCGGACATCATCATCGGGCGATAGGCGAGCAATACTATTCATCGATGAGATTCACCGTTTCTCTAAGTCGCAACAAGACAGTCTATTAGGCGCAGTAGAAGATGGAACCATTACGCTGATTGGTGCCACCACAGAGAACCCCTCGTTTGAGGTTATCACACCATTGCTCAGCCGTTGCCAAGTGTATGTGCTCAAATCACTGGAGAAAGCAGACCTATTGGAACTCCTCCAACGCGTACTGACCACGGATGAACATATCCGTAGTCTAAATATCGAACTGCGTGAGACAGAGAGCATATTGCGCTACTCGGGTGGCGATGCCCGCAAACTGCTCAATATCGTTGAGTTAGTCACTAACTCAGGTGTTAAAGTCATTGACAATGAAACTGTAACCAAACAGCTACAGCAGAACCCTGTAGCATACGACAAAGATGGCGAACTGCATTACGATATTATCTCTGCCTTCATCAAGTCTATCCGCGGCAGCGACCCAGATGCGGCACTATATTGGTTGGCGCGTATGGTAGCCGCAGGCGAAGACCCAAAGTTCATCGCCCGCCGATTGGTCATTTCCGCGAGCGAAGACATAGGACTTGCCAACCCCAACGCCATGTTGGTGGCGAACGCTTGCTTCGATACATTGCAGAAGATTGGTTGGCCCGAAGGACGTATTCCGCTGGCATTGGTAACGGTGTATCTTGCCACCTCACAGAAGTCCAATTCTGCCTATTTAGCTATCAATCAAGCATTGGAAACGGTAGAAAAGACAGGCAACTTGCCTGTACCACTGCATCTGCGTAATGCCCCTACCAAACTCATGGATGAACTGGGCTATGGAGAGGGATATAAGTACGCACACGATTTCCCCAACCACTTTGTGAAGCAACAATTCCTGCCCGATGCCCTGCAAGGCACACAGTTCTGGCATGCCCAAGGCAGCCCCCAAGAGCAGAAAATGGCAGAGTGGATGAAGCATTTGTGGGGAGAGAAGAGAAGTTAGAGGCGAGAGGTTAAAGGTTAGAGGTTAAAGGCGAGAGGTTAGAGGCACGCATAGCGGCGTAGCCGCATCCCCAAACCTATAGCCAATAACCAATAGCCGATAACCAATAGCCGATAGCCAATAGCACAAATTAACTTTAAAAGTAATATATATGAAAAGGAACAAATTAATGTGGGTTTTGGCAGCGAGTATGCTGCTGACCAGTTGCGCAATGACGCAAGAAGAGCGTATCAACAATGCCATCAAGCAAGTCATGGATCAGTATCAGTGTGTTGGCGTTTCCGCCGCAGTGGTGCAAGACGGGCAGATTGTCTATAACCAATCCTTTGGTTACAAAGACCTTGAAACCCAAACGCCCCTCGCCAATGACCACATGATGCGCATAGCATCCATCTCCAAGTCCTTCACCGCCACAGGACTCATGCAACACGTAGAAAAAGGCATCATCTCATTGGATGACGACATCAGCGATCTCATCGGTTTCACTATCCGCAACCCTCATCACCCCGACGTACCTATCACGCTGCGCATGGTGCTCTCACATACCGCCAGCTTCCGTGATCCTGAGAACTACTCCACCCTCGACCCCCTCAACCCAGCCGTGAATGGCGACTGCGCTGCGACATACTACGAATACAAGCCAGGAGAAGGATACAACTACTCCAATTTAGGTCTCAACCTCGCAGGCACCATATTGGAGAAAGTGTCAGGCGTGCGCTTTGACCGCTATGTAAAAGATAGCATCATTAACAAACTGGGACTATGCGGCGGACACAACGTGGATATGCTTGATACCACCAAATTTGCCAGCATATACAACTACCGCGATGGCAAATACGTTAAGTCCCGCGCATACAGCAGCGTGGCTCATCGCTTGGATAATTACATTATGGGCTACTCAGCACCTATATTCTCGCCTACAGGTGGTGTGAAAATATCGGCACACGACCTCGCTCGATATATGATGATGCACATGAACTATGGCGAACTGGACGGCGTGCGCATTATCTCCGAAGAGAGTGCCAAAACTATGCAAACACCCGTTTGGTACATACAAAACATCCACGAGTGGGAAGACCAATACGGACTATGCCTATGGGAGTTTGTGGACTTCCTGAACGATGAGAAGTACAACACTCCAGGACATTACCCCATTGGCCACACAGGCGACGCATACGGACTGCGCAGCATCATGATTTGGAGTCCCGAAGACCATTGGGGCATTGTGGCTATGACCAACGGATACATTTACGACCCTGACAAAGACATCCTCAAAACGCTGGCGAATGCCATTTATGAGGCGATGTGATAGGTTAGAGGTTAAAGGCAAGAGATTGGCAGGCATATACATACATATACCATTTTGCAAGAGTCGGTGCAAGTACTGCGACTTTTTTTCCACCACTCATCTGGAGAAGCAAGCGCAGTACGTGCAAGCACTGCTCGTGGAAATACAAGACCGCCTGTCCATATCCAATAGCCGATACCCAATAACCAATAACCAATATCCAATAGCCAATAACCAATATCCCATATCCACTATATACATAGGTGGCGGAACGCCAAGCACGCTACAAGTGGAGCACTTGCGTGCTATCGTTGAGGCTATTAGGCGAGAGGCGAAAGGCGAGAGGCAAGAAATCACATTGGAAGCCAATCCAGGTGATATAACCCAAGAGAAAGCCCGCGCGTGGCGAGCGATGGGTATCAATCGCCTGAGTATTGGCGTGCAGAGTTTTGAAGATGAACTATTGCAACTCATAGGCAGGCGGCACAATGCCGAGCAGGCGCGCCAAGCTGTTGCCATAGCGCAATCCGCAGGCTTCGACAACATCTCCATCGACCTCATATACGCCCTACCCTCGCAAACCATGCAGCAGTGGCAGCACGACGTAGCACAGGCCCTGCAACTCAACGTGCAACATATCTCCACCTACGGACTCATCTACGAGGAAGGCACCGCACTCACCACCCTACTCGACCATGGCGTAGTGGAAGCCGTAGATGAAGAGACGGAGATGCAGATGTATGACTATTTGGTGGAGCAATTGACCGCCAACGGATATATCCATTACGAGGTGAGCAATTTTGCCCTGCCCAACTGCGAATCCAAGCACAATTCCAGTTATTGGAACGACACGCCGTATATAGGTCTTGGCGCAGGAGCACACAGCTACAACGGACAGCAACGCCAATGGAACATCAGCGATTTGGACACCTATATTCAGCAAGCCAATGCCCACCAACTGCAACCCCAAATAGAGCAACTGACCGATGAGCAACGGCACATCGAACGCATCATGTTGGGGCTTCGCACCCGTCACGGTGTAGCAGCCAACGAGATTCCTATGCAGAAAGCACAGGGGTATATTAATCGGGGATTACTCTCTGCGCAAGGCAATCGCATAGTGGCAACCACCCAAGGTTATCATATTCTAAATACAATCATCGAAGACCTAATAACATAAAAATGACAAATAGAATTGGCAAAAAATAGTTATGACAAAAAAAAGCCACTTAACACTTGTGTATATCAAAAAAAAGTAGTAACTTTGCACGCAAATTAAATATTTGCAATCAAGATGGCGTCAAACCGCAACATAGTACAAATTCCGGCTCTTGTGGACCTTCATGTCCACTTTCGTGAGCCGGGTTTTTCGTATAAGGAGACTATTCAAACAGGCAGCATGGCTGCCGCTGCATCTGGCTACAGCGCTGTGTTTACTATGCCTAACCTCAATCCCGTTCCTGATACGGTGGAGCATTTGCAAGAACAATTGGATATCATCCGTCGCGATACATACACGGGCGTTTATCCCTTTGCTTCTATTACTATGGGTCAGAAGGGTGCAGGCGAGTTGGTGGATTTTGAAGCACTTGCGCCCTACGTAAAAGGTTTCTCTGATGATGGTCGTGGTATTCAAGATGAAGACTTAATGCGCGAAGCCATGAAGCGCATTCGTGCGGTAGATCGTGCGATGGTGGCTCACTGCGAAGTGGAGTCGCTGCTCAATGGCGGCTATATCCACGCGGGCGAATATGCCAAAGCGCACGGACACCGTGGCATCGTGTCTGAAAGCGAATGGAAAGAGATAGAACGCGACATCCGTCTGGTAGAGATGACAGGGTGTCGTTTTCATATATGCCATATCTCTACCAAAGAGAGTGTGGCACTTATCCGCGAGGCAAAAGCAAAAGGATTGCCCGTAACTTGCGAGACTGCACCACACTATTTGCTCCTCACCGACAAAGACCTCCAAGAGGACGGCAAATGGAAAATGAATCCACCTCTCCGCGCGGAAGAAGACCGCCTCGCACTCATTGAGGGCATCAAAGACGGCACCATCGATTGTATCGCCACCGACCACGCGCCCCATAGCGCAGAGGAGAAAAGCCGCGGATTGGAAAAGAGTGCCTTCGGTATTGTGGGCTTAGAGACCGCTTTCCCACTGATGTACACCCACTTTGTTAAAACGGGTATCATCACTCTCGAACGCCTTATCGAACTCATGTCCACCAACCCAGCCCGCATCATCGGTTTGGACAATTCGGGCTCCTTTGCCTACTTCGATTTGGATGCATGCTATCGTATTGACCCCAACAACTTCCTATCCATGGGGCAAGCCATGCCATTCGAAGGATGGGAAGTGTATGGCAAATGTGTAAAGACCATCGTCAATGGAATAACAGTTTATAACAATACCAACCAGTAGTTTGCCGCCTATTTGCCACCTATCTCCATCGTGACCTCATCGTGACCTCATCGTGACCTCATCGTGACCTCGCCGATAGACAACCATAACATAAACAAGAAATGAAGCAACTAACATTTGAAATAAAAACCAACGAACAGATAGCCAAGAACATATATCGTATGCAGCTTTGTGGCGACACCACAGGCATTCTGCCTGGGCAGTTCGTGAATATTCGCGTGGAAGGTCAGTTCCTCCGCCGACCCATATCCGTCTGCAATGTGGAACAACCGCTGCACAACACTCCACAACCGCTAAACACCACTACACAACCGCTAAACAACGCTACACAACTCCTCACTATTATATATAAGGTAGTAGGCGTAGGTACTGAGGCGATGAGTCGCCTGCCAATCGGCACACAACTCGATGTACTGACTGTGCTTGGCAATGGCTACGACCTCTCGAAGGCAGGCGACAAACCATTGCTTGTGGGTGGTGGCGTAGGTGTTCCACCTATGTATATGCTCGCTCGCCAACTGCGCGAAGCAGGCAAAGCGGTGCGCGTTATTCTCGGCTTCAATACCAAAGACGAAGTCTTCTACGAGGAGGAGTTCCGCGCGCTCGGTTGCGATGTCACCGTCACCACTGTAGATGGCAGTCATGGCATAAAGGGTTTTGTCACCAACGCCTTAGATGGACAACAATCCTACTATTACACCTGCGGACCATTGCCCATGATCAAAGCACTCCTGCAAGCCGCTGGCACCCATGGCGAAGTGAGCATGGAAGAGCGTATGGGTTGCGGCTTTGGCGCATGCATGGGCTGCACCATCCAAACCACCCAAGGACCCAAACGCGTCTGCAAAGAAGGCCCCGTCTTCCCCGCAAGTGAACTGATATTATAGGATTCCCGACTCTCGACTCCCGATTTTCGATTCCCGACTCTCGACTCCCGATTTTCGATTCCCGACTCCCGAATCCCGACTCAATAAAATGAATATGAACAGATTGCAAATATCCCTCTCAAGCATCACCCTCGCCAACCCCATCATCCCTGCATCGGGAACCTATGGTTTTGGTAATGAGTTTGCTGAGTTATACGACATAAACTGCTTGGGCGGTATATCCTTCAAAGGCACTACCCGCGAAGCGCGCTACGGCAATCCGTTGCCTCGTATCGCTGAGTGCGGCAACTATGGCATGATTAACGCGGTCGGACTCCAAAACCCAGGCGTAGAACACGTGATTGCTCACGAACTCCCTCGCCTCAAAAGCCACTATAATGGCTGCATTGTGGCGAACGTGAGCGGTTTCTCCGTGCAAGACTATGTAGAGACCTGCGCTATGCTCGACAAAGAGCCCATTGATATCCTCGAGGTAAACATTTCCTGCCCTAATGTCCACAACGGTGGTATGGCATTTGGCACCAGCCCAGAGGCAGCTGCCGAAGTGACGGCAGCCGTGAAGGCAGTAACTACCAAACCCGTATATATGAAGCTATCGCCCAACGTCACTGACATCGTGGCAATTGCCAAAGCATGCGAAGCAGCAGGAGCAGACGGACTTTGCCTCATCAACACCGTACTCGGCATGCGCATTGATATTCGCCGTCGCCGTCCCGTGATTGCCAACCGCTATGGTGGCTATTCGGGCGCAGGCATCTTCCCGCTCGCCCTACGTATGGTGAACCAAGTAGCACGCGCCACTTCTCTGCCTATCATCGGTTGCGGTGGCGTGAGCAGCGCAGAAGATGTGATAGAGATGATGATGGCAGGCGCAACAGCCGTAGAGATTGGTGCTGCCAACCTCACCAACCCCATGGTGGCAAAAGAAATCATCGACCGCCTACCAACCCTTATGGATGAATTGAAAATAGATAAATTAACCGATATAATTGGAATAGTGAACCATGAATAAAGATGTGATTATTGCATGCGATTTCGCTTCGGCAGAAGAGACCTATCGCTTCCTTGACAAGATGGGCGATGTAAAGCCTTATGTAAAGATTGGTATGGAACTCTACTACGCAGAAGGTCCTGCTATCGTGCGCGAACTCAAACGCCGTGGACACAAGATCTTCCTTGACCTCAAGCTCCACGACATACCTAACACGGTCAAGAAAGCCATGTCCGTACTCTCTCGTTTGGACGTAGACATGTGCAACCTCCACGCCGCAGGTACTATTGAAATGATGAAAGCAGCCCTTGAGGGCTTGACACGCGAAGACGGTACCCGTCCTATCCTCTTGGCAGTAACCCAACTCACCTCTACCAGCGAGGAACGTATGCACAACGACCTCCTTATCCCAGGCAATATCGGTGATGTCGTGGTACACTATGCCAAGAATGCCCAAGCCGCTGGTTTGGATGGCGTGGTTTGCTCGCCACTGGAGGCAGGTATGGTGAAAGAGGCATGTGGCAAGGATTTCTACACCGTGACCCCAGGCATTCGCTTTGCCGATGGCGTAGTAGGCGACCAAGTGCGTATCACCACTCCTGCCAAAGCACGCGAGATTGGCTCTGACTTCATCGTCGTGGGTCGCCCAATCACCGCAGCCGAAGACCCAGTAGCAGCATACCAACGCTGCGTAGCAGAATTTTGCGGAGAATAAAAAGCATCTTCAAGATAATTCAAAAAATCCAATCGCATCCTCTTTGGGGTGCGATTTGTGCTATAATGCACCACATCTTACACCATTTTGTATACCGATGCGATAGCTGCCTAAGCATTTTCCGTCGCGTGTAAGCGAATCCAAGTACGCCATTTGTCCGACAACGAATGTGCGGCACTCAAACATATCTCCCACCTGCAATGTGCTAGAGTTTTCCACCGCCTCCACGCGCCATTTTGCCTCTCCCAAGAACACCAATCGGCATCGCCTATTGGGCAGCCATGTCAGTTCTATCTCTTGCCCTATAGTTAATTGGTCGGCAATAATCTGTGGCAATTGTGCACCCAATTCTGATTCGCAATCGGTATTTGCCATGGCTTGCGCAAGAAAATCCTCCCAATCACGTGCGCCGATGTACTTACACAGGATATCCAATGTGGCGCGTTGTACACTGGCATAGCCATCCTTGCGCAGTCCCCATAGACGGCGAATAGTATCTTCATTGATCTGACCACGCAGAGCCTCACAGAGTGCATATACGCTCTGCTGACTCTTGATGGGATACCTCAATTGTTGCTCCACTGCCTCGCGCAAAAGAGGAAGCATAGGGTGTAGGGAAGTAACGCTTGTTTTCATAAATTTTGTCAAATAATTTGCAAAGGTACGATATTTTTTGTACTTTTGCAAACTCAAATCCAAAAAACGATGATTTCTTCCGAATTAATAGCCAATCCTTCATGGACTTCAGCCGTGCCCAACTCGCCAGAACAATACGAATTATTGTCCGAGTCACACCACAGCCAAGTCTTTCGTTTTCAGCAAGATGGTAGATGGTTTGTACTAAAAACAATCCATCCTGCCATAGGCGAGAAATCACGTTATCAGGCTCTGTTGCAACGAGAATATGAATTGTTGCAACAATTGGATTCTCCTTTCATTGTTCGCTTATGGCGGTTGACCGAAGTGGAGCCGTTTGGATTATCAATCATTATGGAGTATGTGGACGCAGTGACTCTCACCGAATGGTTAAAAACACGTCCTTCATCTGCAGAACGCCAACGGGTACTTTTAGAACTGATTGAGGCGTTAGATTATATCCACGCCAAACAGATTACGCATGGCGATCTCAAGCCCGATAATATATTGATCACGCGCAATGGCAACCATGTCAAACTGATTGATTTTGGTCTGTCGGACAATGATGCTTATCTGGCAAGGAATATCGGTTGTACGCCTACTTTTGCTGCACCCGAACAGCTCACTGAAAATGGGCAGAGTGATTGCAGAACGGACATCTATGCTTTGGGCAAGATTATACAGTTGCTTTTTCCACATCGTTTCCGCTGCGTAGTGCGCCGATGTACCCAGGCGAACGCAGCACATCGCTACGCAAATATCTTGCAACTTCGCCGTGCCATACGTCGTGCAAAATCATATCCTATCGTTTTGATTATCTGTACTTTGCTAATGGCAATTTCGTTGCTTTGTGTATCTACTGTGCAGCAACGATTGGACATGGCTACTCAGGCACAACAGCAGGCGTATGAGGAAGCTATTCTTGCGCCTATTCATGAGAGTTATGATAGTGTATTCTGTGCGTATCGCGATAGCCTTATGAATATTCCATATCACTATCAAGAATTTACAACTACTTATTTGGGAGCATTTGCCAATGATATTAATACCTTATTTCGCCAATACTTGCTTCACTATACCGAAAATCGACAATTGATAGAAGAGGATTATCTATCTTATTATCCCCATCTTGCCTATCAACTCTCTCATATACATCCTGAATATCCTTCTATCTTTTTTTCTCCAGCCGACACCGCCGCACAAGAGGCATTGGATCTGCTGCTCCAGCGCCATCGTTAAAGTACTTTTCTAACAAGCCTAAAAAAGCCCTTGTGTATATCTGCAAAATGCATTACCTTTGCACCCGAAACGCCTGAGTAGCGCGATATGCACGTGAGTTTGTGTGCTCGTTGCAATAAAAAAGTGCATTTTTTTGCATTTTCCTTGCATATATGCAAAAAATGTTGTACCTTTGCAACCGATTATCAGTGGATAATTGCGAATGCTTGACTAAAATTAGCATTTGGACATACAGATCATATTACTGACACCAACACATTTTGTGGCGAACCTTGCAATTTTTCACAACAGAATGATGAATGTGCCATAGTCAGCGCGTATATCGTGCTACTTTTGCGTATCATCATTCAGGTTTTGCAAGGACCTGCCACAAAATACGTAAGAGTAGCACCTTTTTTGTATGAGTATATATTATATATATTATATGTAAAATATGTGAAGTTAATCGCATTAGAAAGATTAATAGTGAGAAAATCGAAAATCCAGAAAAGAGTAGATGAAACAAGTAATCATTTTTTGTTATGAAAAAGTATCAAAAAGCTGAGATTATTGCAAAGAACCTTCCTACAGGTTCTTATGCTGCTGGTTGTCCACACCAAACAAATAGCAACAGTTATTATTGCAGAGCTTGCTCTCGCATTCAATAACCATTTACTCTATCAAGGGTTTTAATGCCCTTGATAGATTTTTAAGTTAATAATATACTATCTAATCAATGAAAAAGTATCAAAAGGCTGAAATCATCGCAAAAAATCTTCCCGTTGGTGCTTACTCCGCGGGATGTCCAGTGAACTACTCTAAACATTCGCATGCTTGTTCTAATTGTGAATGTGCATGGTAGTTACTTATTAATCCTATAATAATTATGTATATTCGCCAATCTAAAAATAGCTTTATCCGTACTACAGAAAATTACGGATACATCACAAATCAACTTACTCGCATGGATCGTTGTTATAATGATACAGGAGCAGAATGGTTGAGAACTATTAGTCGTGAACCACAAAAAGTAGATGATATCATTCATAGACTATTAGAACAGTATGAAGGTGTTGACTACAATACGCTTAAAACTGATTTTATGGAGTTTGCCCAAAGTTTGGCAGACGCACGTTTTATCGTAATGGGTGAAACCATTGAAAGTTTGAATAGTGCTGACCCTGATTTTACATACAATATTGATAATCCTAAAACATTAATAACGGATTATACGCAACATACGGCTGAAAACATTAGCGAAAATACTCAAGATTTTTTCTTAGAAGAAATACAAGGTCGTCCGCTAATTAGCGCGCTTCAATTTGAGTTGTCGAGCCGTTGCAACGAACGTTGTATCCATTGCTATATTCCTAATGGGAAGAAAAACAAGGGATTTGATATGCCCTTAGCAAAAGTTAAAAGTATATTAGATGAGTTTGCAGAATTAGGAGGTATTAATGTCACTTTATCAGGAGGAGAAGCTTTCTTACATAAAGATTTGATTGAAATATGCAGATATTGTAGAGAGAAAGATCTAAAAATTTCCATACTTTCCAATCTTATTGCATTAAAAAAAGAGGATATTGAAGCATTAAAAGAAGTCAATCTCTCATTGATACAAACATCTTTATATTCCATGGATCCTGAAATACACGACTTTATTACTAAAGTAAAGGGATCTTTCAATAAAACAGTCAACGCAATTGAAATGTTGGTGGCTGCAGATATTCCCGTACAGATTTCTTGTCCATTGATGAAAGCCAATAAGGATGGGTATGATAAAGTGCTAGAGTATGCTCAATCTTTAAAAGTTAAGGCACAGACGGATTATATAATGATGGCACAGTCTGACTTGAATACCGAGAACTTGGCTAATCGATTATCTTTAGAAGAAACAGAAAAAGTCATCCGAACAATTATTGAAACAGATATTAATTATAAAGAAAAAACATTGAGACAAATATCCGTTTCGGAAAACATGGCATTTGATTTAGAGCGATATAAACATCAACCAGTCTGTGGAGTGGGTTATGATAATTGTTGTATTACGGCTAATGGGGATGTGTACCCTTGTGCTGGATGGCAAGACTATGTATTAGGCAATATTTACAAACAATCTTTACAAGAAATTTGGGAAAATAGCGAGCGAATTAAAGCGCTCCGTAAAGTAACCAACGAATCGTTCCCACAATGCTTTGAATGTGATGCTCGCGATTATTGTGCTCGTTGCTTGGTAAGAAATTACAACGAATCAGGTGGAGATATGTTTGCCATCAATGAACATTTCTGTCAGGTAGCTCATTTGAACAAAAGATTAGTAGAAGAATATAGAGAAAAAGGATTTTTAATATGACAACAGCAGAAATTTTAAATTTGATTGCACCTATCATTGAGATTCTCATTGCGGTGCTGGGCTTAAGTTTTGCTATTCGAGAATACTACAAAAACAAACTCAACAAAGTAAAAAAAGAACTTATTGAACAAGTAATTGCATATTACTACGAAGAGCAAGAAGCCGTAGAGTGGATCTGTCAACTAACGGGTGAAAATTCCAAAAAAATAAAAATGGAATTACGAAAGCGAGCTCAAAATAATGTTGAAAATATTAATAATATATATCCAAAATTAACCTCAAAGGAGGCGGAAAGACTTGGTTAAACATTCTACATATCTTATTGACTCTCATGTGCATGTGGGACAATTTACGTCCTTCTATATTTCTCCGATAGACCTTAGTCAGTTGATGAATAAAATAGGAGTAGATTATTATGCTGTATCCTCGACAACTATATGTGATGAGGATTACCAAAAAGTGCTGTCCGAGATTTATGAATTGATTCGACTAGATGGAGAAAAAGTTCTACCGGTTATGTGGATAACTCCTGAAGGCCTAAAAGGAAATATTGCCTGGTTTTTGGAGTCGAATATTCCATGGCGGTGTTTAAAAATTCACCCTTACTTGCACCCTAATGATTGGAAACCTGACGGAGAACAAATCCAAGAAGTAATTGATATCGCTCGCGAATTATCACTACCATTGCTTATTCATACAGGAAACGAATCATATTGTTGTGCAAGTAGGTTTGAAGAGTTGTATCAGCTTAATCCTGACATTACAGTTATATTGGCACATGGACGACCAAACGAAGAAGCCGTTAGAATTGCACAGAACTATAACAATGTATTTATCGATTCTGCATTTATGTCTATCCGTGAGATGAAAATATTCATTGATAATGACATAAGTCATAAGTTGCTATGGGGAACAGATATGTGTATTCCAAAGCATTTCTACCCAGATGTGGATTTAAAAATTTATTATCAAAACAAGTTCACTGAATTTAGTTCTATCTGCAACGAAGCAGATTATAATAACATTACCTATCGTAATGCAGCAAAAATATTCAAAATAATAAAATAATAACTTTTAAATTTTAATCATTATGAAGTACGAGTATGTAAAAATTAGTCAAAATTGTATTCCAGGAGGTAACAAAACTATGTACCAAGATACGATAGGATGTGGAAGCAATATGCGAGCACGAATTTGGTATGATGACCGTGGTAATATTGACGAACAAAAAACTTACACTCCATGGTATTTAAAATACAAATACGGACGTTAAATAGATAATATATGGCTTATCATTTTACTGCAAGCCGCGTAAGCGGTGATGGGAATGTCGTTTTCCCTGATCAAATTATCATTGATGATGATGAAAATCGTGTAATATATCAAAAAGGTACATTATTGGGATACAAATCTACCACATTACGTTTTGCGGCGATTGGTTGTGTATCTATGTCCGAAGGTTTATTATTTCGTGACATTATCATAGAGACCAATGGTGGGCATATGATTAAAGCTAGAGGTTTTAGCACTATGGACGCAAAACGAATCGTTAAATTATTGAGTTAAATAGTCTTACATTCCATATGACTTAATTTGGTATGACATACTACGAAAAACATAAACCAACAATAGCAAACTATCAAGAGTTCATATTATTAGAAACTGAATAACAACATTTCCCATCTGAGGGTTTGTATATACATTAAATGTAACGTTAATCGCATTAGAAAGATTAATAGTGAGTAAATCGAAAATCCAGAAAAGAGTAGATGAAACAAGTGTGACGAGTATTGGAAGTTTTGCTTTCTGGAGTTGCTCCTCCCTTACCTCCATTGTTATCTCCAAGAGTGTGACGAGTATTGGAGAGAGGGCTTTCCAATATTGTTCCTCCCTTACCTCCATTGTTATCCCTGATAGTGTGACGAGTATTGAAGAGAGTGCTTTCGCGGGTTGCTCCTCCGTTTCCTCCATCACATTCAATGGCACCAAAGCGCAATGGAATAGTATTGAATTAGGAGATATCTGGAACTTGAGTATCGCGGCTCAAAGAGTCCGTTGTACAGATGGCGATGTGGAGATATGGTAGGATGCCTCTTTGAGGCTATAGGACGCTGCGCTATAAATCGGGTAAAGCGCCTGTATATCACATTGCGTAGCAACATAACTAACTACTGGTAGGTAATTTGTCTACCAGTAGTTATAGAAGTTATTCAGAAAACATACAACTATGAGTGTAGTAGGTGACATATCCATCGTCATCGAAGGCGAGCCTGGCAGAACTATCCATGATGAGATCATGGCTCTGATGCCCCTATTGAACTCCGAGACAGGAGTAGAGTTGTTTCAAGTAGATGGTCGCAACTATAGCCTGTCGCTCACTCCTGATGATAGTGCAGCGTATCTGCTCTCGCTCTACGAGGACGATACGTATTGTGGTCTAACAGGCGTATTCAGTTTCCGCTACGAGCACGATATGCTGCGCATAGAAGGCGAATGGCATGGCGCCCCCACAATGCTGTTCTATTTGCAAGACAAGGGGGTGATGCAGTATGAGGGACTATATTACATCATCCAAAGTGAACTGGAATTTCCTGATGCTACCAGCAACGATATAGACGGTAAGTATTTTCAGCTGCCTGGATTTATTGCGTCCTTGCGTCGTCAGGGCGATGGGTGGGATATCCATCGTGTGGATGCCGATATGCGTGCCTACCACGCAGCGCAATATCCCGACACAGATACCCAAATAGCATTGGAGCAAGAGCGAGAACTATGGCTCAATTTTGTGCAAGATGAACAGATGCAAGATTTGGCGCAATATGCACTACTAGCCAAAGCCGGGCAAACCTATCTGCATTGGTTGGAAAGTAAAATAAAAGAGGAATAAGCGAATAAAAAGTATCATTTTTTGAGTATTATTTTGAATTTTACAAAAACCATACTATATTAATATGTGTTTAAAAGATTAATAACAATTTAACAATTATCACACAACATGAAACCAACATTCATTATCAACAAATCATCGTACAAAGGAAGTACTTTGTACAATATCATGGAGAGCAACGGCGATGCCTTCGCACGACTACAACTATTGACCGATAGCATTCATTTCGAAGACTACAATGTATGGATTACCGATTTTGAAGTCGTTGAAGAGAAACGCCGTCAAGGCTATGCTACCGCGATGCTCCAACTCATCCAAACCCTGGCACCCGCCGACGAGACCATCGCCTTGGAAGTAGCACTCGATGCTCCACATTGGGTAGTAGCGTTCTACGAGAAACATGGCATTGTTATCAGCAATAAAGATGCACTCATTCTCGAGGGCGAAGAGAAAGAAGAGGCAGAAAGACGCATTGCCGAATTAGATCAGAAAGTCGAAGAATTAAGTCAATTAATGGACAAGACTATCGACGAAACGGAGAAAGCTCGTCTCCTCGACGAACTAATGCAAACTTATCGCGAGACCAACCGTTGGTTGTGTGCCATCGGAGCCGATGAAAGCCAAATGTATGATATTTAACAACTGATAAGATGACCGTAGATTTTTCTCGCACTTTTGTGCTCGCAGGCGAACCAAGCCATGTGGCAAGTATAGCCATCGTTGATCCCGAACATTTCTATCCCGATGCTCCGCATAGCCGCTGTGCCTACCGCCGTGCAGCCAAAAGCCATCGTACCCCACAGATCGTTCGCGAAGGACTGCTACGCATGTGTCCGATGAACTACACCTTGCAACCTACACCTTACACCTTACTCATCAACCCATCTCCATACCGACTCTTAGAGTGGGCAAAGCGCTCGCATATTCAGTCACTGATCTATGCCTTGCCCGCTACGGATAACCAACTCACCTTGGAGTATTGGGTTCACGATAATAGCAGCAGCGGCGCATATAGATTGGAGCAGAGCATAGAAATACCATTAGCAGCAGATACAATAGCCGTGCAAATGGGAGACTATCAATGTCAAGTGCCTATCTCGCTGCTGCAAGAGGCACACCGAACCATCCAGACCAACCTCGCACCTTTGCGCGAAAAAACAGCTTGGGATGACACTACGCTGCTCCACTATGCGACCAACCTCACAGGCATCAAAGCCGCCATGCTCAGAAAAAAACTGTATGACCCTCACCATCCGTAAGAACCCTATCTGTAACAACCTAACATTATGACTACCATTTCTTTAGACCACATCACGTATATCCTCCACGAGCAAGCCAAGTCCGCTACTGTGCTGACCTGCCAATCACAAGCAACGCATATCGTTATTCCAGAGCAAATAGCACACAATGGGGAGAATTATACGATGAAACGCATAGGCGAATATGCCTTCAAGAACTGCCCAATGCAAACCATATCGCTGCCTGATACGATATGCACGATTGAGGAGAATGCGTTTTGCTTTTGCAGACAGCTCCAACATGTTCGTATCCCCGCTTTGGTCAACATCATTCCTGCAGATTGCTTCTATCATTGCACTCACCTGACTGCTGTGGAGTTAACGGAACAAACTAAATGGATTAGCCAGAACGCTTTTGTCACCTGCTCTAGACTGCAATCTATCAACCTACAACATGTGCAGGTGATCCAAAAAATGGCTTTCTTCACCTGCAGAAGTCTGCAATCTGTGGTGCTGAGTAAGGAACTAATATGTGTGGAAGATTTTGCATTTGCTTTTTGTAGCCAACTGACCACCTGCACCATGCCAGTACGATACCTCGAACGCTATGGCAAATCCGTATTCTTGTGCTGCGACAAACTGCAAACCATTTTTCTCCCGAAGTCCTTTCAACGATATGTCGAGGAAGATCTATTCCCGTCACTTACCGAACAACAAGCCTATATTCAATACATGTAGCAGAATATTGTAATCGATAAAACAAACTTTCGGCACAACTTTCGGCACTCAAAAACTTTTTTCAAAAAAACACACTCACGCGGGAAGCATAGTAAACACTATACTTCCAGCGTGTTATATATACCACTTTACCCTACAAATTTACAAATCTTCGGCACAAAACCACATCCGTGCCGAAGATTTTTGCAGCATTATTATAGAAACGCATCAAAAAAGCCACAGAAAGCCCACAGATCTCCCACAGATCTCCTATGGTGATCGCCTAATTTGCAAGGAATTTCACACCCGATTTTGCAAAATGTAGATTGTCCAAAAACTTTCTGCTCATTTTCTTGCATATTCGCTAGAAAATTTGTACCTTTGTGCCCGATTATATTTGTATATTGTCCATATACTAAGCAATTTTGAAACAAGCGGCTATACCGCATTAAACTTTGAAACATTGAAACTTTGAATATAATGAAAAAAACAATCGCTGAAGACTTGCTGAAAATCAAAGCCGTCTTCCTTCGTCCAAACGAGCCATTCACATGGGCTAGTGGTATTAAGAGTCCTATCTATTGCGACAACCGTCTCACCCTCAGCGACACACAAGTGCGCAACGATGTAGAGAACGGTCTCGCAGCATTGATAAAAGAGCATTATCCCGAGGCAGAGGTACTTATGGGTACTTCCACCGCAGGTATTGCTCACGCAGCTATCACCGCTACTATCCTCAACCTGCCAATGGGTTATGTGCGCAGTGGAGCGAAAGACCACGGGCGTGGCAACCAGATTGAAGGCAAACTCCTCCCTGGTCAGAAAGTCGTTGTAGTAGAAGACCTTATCTCTACTGGCGGTAGTTGTATTGAGGTGGTGAACGTCCTCCGCGAAGCAGGTGCCGATGTTCTTGGCGTAGTAAGTATCTTCACCTACGGTATGAAGAAAGGTCTTGAACGTTTGGCTGCTGCCGAAGTGAAAAACGTTAGTCTGTGCGACCTCGACACCCTTGTAGAGGTAGCGGCAGAGAAAGCATACATCGCTCCAGAAGACAAAGAGCGCTTAATCCAATTCCGCAACAATCCTTCTGATGAAAGTTGGATGGCGTGATGTTAGGTTAAAGGTTAAAGGTTATAGGTTAAAGGTAAGGATTTAAAGGCAAGGATATGAAAAAGTCATTCTTATTAGCCATTGCTGCGCTATGTGCGACAATGACTTTTGCAATCACCCCACAAGAATTGGCGGACTCGCTCAACGTATTTGCCAGCGAAAGAGCCTATCTTGGCAAAGTGAAAGTCAGTGATATTCAAATCGATGAAAAGAATATCACCGTCACTACATGTAATAGATTATCGTGTCTTTCTCTCACGCCAGAAGAGATAGCCCAACTCAAAGAATCAGTGCGCCAATGGGTAGGCGGCACACCTACTGCCACTGTGAGTATCATCTCTGATGGCAAAGAACTCGATGAATGGGTAACTGCCCTCTACAAGAAACGCGACAAGAAATTGCAATACAAACCTGCCAGTGCCAAGTATCCATTAGTACACAATGCTTCGCAACCCTACTCTGCCAAACAAGGTTTAGATGGCAAGCACATTGCCTTATGGGGTAGTCATGGTATCTACTACGTGCAAGCATACCGCATGTGGAAATGGCAACGCGCCCGTCTGTGGACTACTATCGAAGACCTTTACACGAGCAGTTACACCATGCCATTCCTCGTGCCAATGTTGGAGAACGCAGGTGCAGTCGTATTGCAACCCCGCGAACGTGATATACAGCTCAACGAGGTGATTGTGGACGATTCACAAATCAGCGGAGGAATCACCCCTGCAGAAGGTAGCGGTTGGGGACGACCTCTCAAACCACTACTCGAAGGCGACAACCCATTCGCTATGGGCGGATATAGTATCGTTAATAACAACGCTCGTTATACCCCCAACCTACCAGAGGCTGGCGAATACGCAGTATATGTGAGTTACAAATCCTTGCCCAAAAGCAATCCACAAGCCGAATATACAGTAGTGCACAAAGGCATAAGTACCACCTATCATGTAAACCAACAAATGGGTGGCGGTACTTGGATATACCTCGGAACGTTTGACTTTGGCACCGATGGCAATAGCAACTACGTTGCACTTACTCATAAAGGCAAACACATCACTACCACCGATGCTATCAAGTTTGGTGGCGGATGGGGTTCTGTAGCACGTTATCCACACCCTGAAATAGGACACGATGACTTCTACACAAAGAAAGACACCCACTCGCAAGAGGTAGTCACCGACTCCACCAGCCACAAAGAGATGCAGGTCTTTGCTACTACCAGTGGTTATCCACGTTATATTGAAGGCGCACGCTATTGGTTGCAATATGCCGGTATTCCTGATAGCGTTTATAACTACACGGGTAGCAAGAACGATTATACTGACGACTTCAGTTGTCGTGGTCGTTGGGTGAACTATCTCGCAGGCGGTAGTGCTGCCTATCCCGATGGACCTGGATTGAATATCCCTGTGAACATGAGTGTGGCTTTCCACAGCGATGCAGGTTGCTATCCAACCGACAAACTTGTGGGTACATTCATGTTTTACACCATCACAGGCGATGACAAAGAGACCACCTATCCCGCAGGCGGTGACCGCATTTGTAATCGCGATTTTGCAGATTATATCCAAACACAAATCGTAGAGGATATACGCCAAACTATGGTACCAAATTGGCAAAAACGCCACCTCATGCAGAAGTCAATGTCCGAAACGCGCAATCCTAAAGTGCCATCCACAATCATTGAGTTGCTGAGCCACCACAACTACTACGATATGACTTTCGGATTAGACCCTAAGTTCAAATTCATTGTCAGCCGTGCCATCTACAAGGGTATGTTGCGTTTCATTCACCAAACGACTGGCACCCCATACGTGGTACAACCATTGCCTGTTCAACAAATGAACGTTACATACGCCAATAATGATACGCTCCAAATCCGTTGGGCAGAGCGTGTAGATAGCCTCGAACCAACAGCCACCCCATCCTATTATGTATTGTACACGCGCACGAGCCAACTGAAAGATGGCGAATGGCAAACCACCGATTGGGATAATGGTGTAATGGTAAAGCAAAACAATGCTACTGTGGCTATCCAACGCGGTGTGAAATACGATTTCATGGTACGTGCAGGTAATAACGGTGGTGTTAGTATGCCAAGCGAAGTCATGAGCGCATATATTGACCCTGCATACAACAATAACTTGGCACTTATCATCAACGGCTTCCATCGTGTAGATGCACCAGAGATGTTTGGTATTGATAGTGTAACGGGCGGTGTTGTTCCTGGCTCCTTTGCCGTATCGTATGGCAAAGAGATCAGCTTCCTTGGCGAGCAGTTCGACTACGACCGCACCAATATGTGGGAGAGCGACGACGACTGTGGATTTGGTATGTGCCATGCCGACAAACAAAAAGAGGTAAACATAGGTAATACCTTCGACTACCCAAGTATGCACGGCAATGCCTTAGCACAAATGGGCGTTTCATATGTATCTTCTTCTATTAACGCCATAGAATCCCTGCAACCATATACCCTCGTGGACATCATCATGGGAAAGCAGAAAGGCGAGAAGACGGATACTATCGGTTGTATTCCACCACATCTCCGCAACGCAATACAAGCATACACCAACCAAGGTGGTAAAATCCTACTTACTGGTTCATATATCGCCAGCGACATGCGCCACACATGCGATACTGCCTTCACGCACAACGTGCTGCACTATCGCTACAAAACGGAGAAAGCATCCACATGCGGACGTATCAACTTCCAATACGACATACTACCTACCAAGCAATATGAATACTACACCAAGCCCAACCCACAAGTCATTGAATGTGAATGGCCTGATGGTATTGAGCCTATGACTGGTGGTGTACGTATCGCCCGCTATGATGACACCTATGTAAATGCAGGTGTCGCATACCAAGACAACAAGAACAGAATGATCATACTGCCATTTATGCTCGAATCGGTAAAAGACTTTGATGCCTTGTACTCCGACTGCATCAATTGGTTATTACACCCCTAAAACATTTAAAACTATTAAAACAATTAAAACTTTTTTAACAAGTTACAATATATGAGACATCTGATTGACCCTACTGATTTGACCACTGCCGAAGTGGATATCATCATCAATCGTGCGTTGGATATCATTGACCACAAGGAGATGTATGCCGAGGCATGCCATGGCAAAAAACTTGCCACGCTCTTCTATGAGCCAAGTACTCGTACTCGCCTCAGTTTCACAGCAGCAATGATGGAACTCGGTGGCAATGTCCTTGGTTTCTCCGATGCCAAGAGTAGTAGTGTGAGCAAAGGCGAAACGGTGGCAGACACCGTACGCGTAGTAAGTAGCTTTGCGGATATCATTGCCATGCGCCACTATAAAGAAGGTGCACCACGTGTGGCTTCTGAATATAGCCGAATACCCATTATCAACGCAGGTGATGGTGGTCATTCGCACCCAACGCAGACACTCACCGACCTTCTCACAATCCGCAGAGAATTAGGGCATTTCGATCATCTGACAGTAGGACTTTGTGGCGATCTTAAGTATGGTCGTACTGTCCATTCGCTCATCAAAGCAATGAAGCGTTACGAGGGCGTACATTTCGTACTCATATCTCCAGAAGAGCTTCGTTTGCCAGATTACATGAAGCATGAGTTAGGCGACAATTACAGCGAATACTCCACTATCGAAGAGGCTATGCCATTGCTCGATGTCCTTTATATGACACGCGTACAGCAAGAGCGTTTTGCTGACCAAGCGGAGTATGAACGTCTCAAAGATGCCTTTATCCTTGACACCGAGAAAATGGCATTGGGAAAAGAGTCTATGATTGTTCTCCATCCACTGCCACGTGTGAATGAAATCACTGTGGACGTGGATAAAGACCCACGCGCTGCCTATTTCCGTCAAGTAGAGAATGGCAAGTATGTCCGTATGGCACTTATCTACACCCTACTCTCATGGAAGGAGGAAGAGATGCCACA
This sequence comes from Bacteroidales bacterium, assembly GCA_015061165.1. Classification (GTDB taxonomy): domain Bacteria; phylum Bacteroidota; class Bacteroidia; order Bacteroidales; family Paludibacteraceae; genus Colicola. The sequence goes on along the minus strand of SUXC01000018.1, from coordinate 12,803 downwards.
CAAAGGCGAGGAGCATACCACAGATATTCTGTGCTCCAACGACCGTTGCATCGTCACTACCGAACCTGTAGAGCGTAAAGCCTACACCGATGCCGAAGGTGTACTCCGTTGCCACTACTGCGACCACGCACTATAAAATCATGAGCGCGGCAGGGAGTTGATTGCCGCGCAACGTTGTCGCTATTGTCGTTAAATATAAATTGTAAATTCGTAAATTTGTAAATAAATATGACTGATCGTATTTTAAACGAGGGACTTACATTCGACGATGTGTTGCTTGTCCCAGCCTATTCAGAGGTCCTTCCTCGTGAAGTGGACCTCAAGTGCCAATTCTCCCGCAATATCCGCCTGAATATCCCAGTGGTATCGGCGGCTATGGACACCGTTACCGAGTCCAAGATGGCTATTGCTATTGCCCGTGAAGGAGGTATTGGTGTTATTCACAAAAACATGTCTATTGCTGCACAAGCAGCCGAAGTACGCCGCGTGAAACGTGCTGAGAACGGACTCATCTCCGATCCTATCACCATCACCGCAGAGCAAACGGTAGGCGATGCAGAGAAGCTTATGCACGACAACCATATTGGTGGTATTCCCGTAGTGGATGCAGAGAACAACCTCGTGGGTATTGTTACCAACCGCGACCTTCGTTTCGAGACCGATTGGAATCGCAAGATTGGCGAAGTGATGACTCGCGAGCACCTTATCACCATCTCTTCTACTGATAATGAGGTTATTATGGCTGCGCTGCAAGCCCATAAAGTAGAGAAGTTGCCTGTGGTAGATGCCAATGGTAAATTGATTGGCTTGGTAACATACAAAGATATTACCAAACTCAAAGACTTCCCTAACGCTTGCAAGGATAAACAAGGTCGTCTTCGCTGTGCTGCGGGCGTAGGTATCACTCCTGACTTCATGGACCGCGTAGCTGCACTCCACAAAGAGGGGGTAGATGCTATCGTTCTTGATTCTGCACACGGTCATTCCAAGAATATCGTTAATGCACTCCGTACAATCAAAGCCACCTATCCAGATTTGGAGGTCGTAGTGGGCAATATCGCTACTGCTGAGGCAGCCAAGTACCTCGTAGAGAATGGTGCAGATGGTGTGAAGGTGGGTATCGGTCCTGGTAGTATCTGTACCACCCGTATCATTGCTGGTGTAGGTGTGCCACAATTGACGGCTATCTTCGAGGTGGCAGAGGCCCTCAAGGGTACAGGCGTACCAATGATTGCCGATGGTGGTTTGCGCTATTCGGGCGATGTGGTGAAAGCATTGGCTGCGGGTGGCAACTGCGTAATGTGTGGCTCTATGTTCGCAGGTACAGAGGAAGCACCTGGCGAGACTATCATCTATAATGGTCGTAAGTTCAAGTCATATCGCGGTATGGGCTCTATTGATGCTATGAAGGCGGGTTCTGCTGACCGCTACTTCCAAGGTGGCGAAGGCAATATCAACAAACTGGTGCCAGAGGGTATCGTAGGTCGCGTACCTTACAAGGGTAATGTTAGCGAGACTATCTACCAACTCATGGGCGGTCTTCGTTCGGGTATGGGCTATGTCGGAGCGCACAATATTACCGAACTACAACAGGCCAAGTTTGTTCGTGTAACAGCAGCAGGTATGACCGAGAGTCACCCACACGACATTACCATCACCAGTGAGACCCCTAACTACACGCGCGGACAATAGTCTCCTAACGAATGTAGTATCTCATTACTGAAATCTGGAAATCAAGTTATAGGCTTGATAGATACCCAACTCGCCGGCTTTACTAAGGTCGGCGAGTCCTTTTTCGTTGTCGCCTATATAGATATAGGTCAAGCCTCGATTAAAATATGCCTCAGCGAAGTCGCTATCCGCACTAATCGCTTGTGTATAGTACGAGATGGCTGCTTTGAAGTCTTGCTGAATACAGAGCATGTTCGCCTTGTTGTAGTATGCAAAGGAGAAGTCGGGCAGGTGATGAATGACATAGTCATAGTCGCGCATCATCAACTCAAAGTCTGCCTTGTCGGTTGGTTCGCCTACGGCACGTTTATATTCCAAGTATTTGTACCGCCAATTGGCGCGACAGAAATACGCAAAGTACAAATCCCCATCCATCAATATGGCGCGTGTCACATCATCCAGCGCAGAGGAATAGTCTTGTACCAGTGCAAACTCAAAAGCGCGAGCGATATAGGAGGCACAGAGCAAGTCGTTGTTCGTGGAGCCGGGCTGTGCCATCTGCTCCAGCAGGTCAATCTGGTGTGAGAGATTGCTAATCTGCGCGAAATGCTGATTCACCATATCCGCTGTCAGCGTCATCTCTTTGGTCGTAAAGCGCAGAGGAGCTGGCAGCTGCATGGTATTGTTGTACATATCTACCGTAGCATGCGAGTAATTGGTCTGCCGCAGTGCATCGGTGTGGTTGTTGGTTGCGTAGTAGGAGAGGAAGATATTAGGTTCGTTCACCACATCCGCATACCGTTTTTGCACCGAGCCACGGGTATCGCTATCGTATTTATTCTCCTCGTCGTTTGTCTCCTGATTTTGTGCGGCAAGTTGCGAGAACTCTTTGCGTCGGTCGCGCTGTTGGGGTTGTGACTCTGCCACTTGCATGGTCGTTTGCAGCGATTGGATACTATCCTTCTTTTGCTCCAGTTGGTATGCTTGTTGTCGCAGTTGTGTGGCAGCCTTACCGTGTCCGAGCGAGGTCTCAGCTTGGGCAGCCAAGTAGTAGGCAGGCAGGAAATAGGGGTATCGGTTCATGATGGTCGTAAAGTCCTGCAACGCATCTTGCCATTGCCTCAATTGCAACTGCACCATACCGCGTTGGTAATATATCTCTACCCTATCGGGTGCATAGTTAATGGCTTGTGTCAAGTCCTCCAATGCGCGATTATAGTCGCCCAACTCTTGGCGCAGTACACCGCGGTTGTAATAACACTGTGCATCGCGCGGTGCCAGAGCGACTGCCTTGTCGTAGTCCGCGAGGGCACTGCGGTAGTTATGTTTGCGGTAGTAGATGATACCACGGTTGATATAGTCGCCAGCCCACTTGCTACCATACTCAATGGATTTGCTGAGTGAGGAGAGTGCCTCTTCTTGATTATCCTGCATGAGTTGAACCAATCCTAACGCCGACCAGTTAGCAGGGTTCTGCGAGTCATACTCAGTGGCGTGCGTAAAGGCGTTGAGCGCACCTATCGTGTCGTTGCTACGTATGCAGATACTACCTTTCTCATAGTGCAGGGCAGCCGACTGTGGGTCGCGATGGAGCAAGTGGTTGATGTCCTGCAAGGCAAGGTCATACTGCTCCAACTGAGCCAGCACATCAGCTCGCATGGCGATATAGGTCCTGTTTTCGGGAGCAAAGATCAGCGCTTCATTGAAGTCTTGATGCGCTTTCTCTAATTGGTCAGTCTGTCGGTAGATAAATCCACGGGTATAGTAGGCTCCTGGTTGAAAGGGATTACGATTAATGGCAGCATTGCAATCCATCTCTGCCCCTGTGTAATCGCCTAATTGTATCTTGGCTATGGCACGTAGGAGGTATGGCTCGCTGAGGTAGGGTTTGAGTTTAATGACCTGATTGAAGTATTGGATACTGAGCACATAGTCATCGAAGTATAGGGCATTCCGTCCAATCGCCGTTATGCGATCGGTATTCAGCTGCGCCATGCTCATCACACTCATGCAGCAACCCAATACTATGTACAATATCCTTCTCATATCCAATACCCAATATCCAATACCCAATATCCAATAACCAATAACCAATAACCAATAGCCAATAACCAATCACTTACACCCTGCTTCGGGATCAAACCATTCAGGTACGTCAAATTGTTCTTCTACGCTATAGCCCAACTCTTCGTTGGCATAGACTTTCTGCATATAGATTGCCCAGATAGGCAATGCCATATTGGCACCTTGACCTGCGGACATATTATCGAAGTGGATACTACGGTCTTCACCACCTACCCATACGCCACTTACCAAGGATGGGGTGAAGCCTACGAACCAACCGTCAGAGTGGTTTTGCGAAGTACCCGTCTTGCCACCCATTGGTGCTTTCAGTCCATAGCGGAAGCGTGCGCGCACTCCTGTACCGTGGTCCATCACATTGCGGAGCATGTAAATCATCTTGTATGAGGTTGTTTCGCTGATAATCTCGTAGGTCTTAGGCGTGAATGTCGCCAATATATTGCCATTATTATCCTCTATACGTGTTACATATAATGGCTCTACGCGAATACCCTTATTGGGGAAAGTGGTATAGGCATCCACCATCTCCTTTACGCTCACCTCGCATGGTCCGAGACAGAGGCTGACCACGGGGTCGAGTTGTCCTTCTATACCGAAGGAACGCATCATGCGCACCAATTGTTCGGGCGTAAAGAGCGACATGAGGTAGGCGGTAATCCAGTTGCTGGATTTCTCCAATCCCCAATTGAGTGTTACCATTTCGCCTTGATTCTTGACATGCTCATCGCGTGGAGTCCAACGTACACCATTACCGTCAATCAGGGTTACAGAATCGTTTACCGTGCTATCGCATGGCCACATACCCTCATCCATAGCCAGGGTGAAGAGGTATGGCTTGATGGTTGAACCTACCTGACGACGACCTGTAGTTACCATATCATATTGGAAGTGCGTGAAATTAGGTCCGCCCACGTATGCCTTCACTGAGCCAGAGTGTACATCCATTGACATGAATCCGCAACGCAGGAAATGTTTGTTCCAACGAATAGAATCCATAGGTGTCATGGTGGTGTCTATCATTCCGTTGTACGAGAACACGTGCATATTGACTGGTGTATTAAATACCTTCTTGATGTCGGTCTCACTCATGCCTTGTTTCTTCAGTACGCGGTAGCGGTCGGTCTGACGCATAGAGCGATTCATGATACCATCTATCTCCTCTGGCGTTAGGTCTTTGGAGAATGGTGCATATGATTTCTTGCGTTTCTCGCGGAAGAAACTCTTTTGCAAGTCTTGGATATGCTCGCTCACGGCTTCCTCGGCATACTGCTGCATGCGTGTGTCGATAGTGGTATATATGCGTAGTCCATCATTGTATAAATCATATGGCGTACCGTCGGGTTTATGGTTCTTATTGCAGAAGCCGTAGAGCGGATTCTCTTCCCACTGACGTCTGTCTATCTCATATTGCTGCATGTTCCACTCGGAGTAGTGATTTGGTTTGGGTTCTTTGGCAGTCAGTACTTGACGTAGGTATTCGCGGAAGTACGGTGCTATGCCTTGTTTGTGGTCCACCGACTGGTATTTGAGTTCGATAGGTAATGCCTTGAGCGAGTCGCACACTTGCTCTGTAATATAGTCATATTTGCACATTTGGTTGAGCACGGTATTGCGCCTATTGAGTGCATTCTCGGGTCTGCGACGAGGGTTGTAGAGGGATGGGTTCTTACACATACCCACCAACATAGCAGCCTCCTCTATTTTCAGTTCTGCGGGTGTAGTACTAAAATAGACTTGTGCAGCCGATTTGATTCCCACTGCATTATAGAGGAAGTCAAACTGATTAAGATACATGGTGAGTATCTCCTCTTTGGAGTATAGTCGTTCCAGTTTGGTAGCAATGACCCATTCGATAGGTTTTTGCAGGGCGCGTTCAAAGATATTGTTAGCGCGTGGCGACCATAGTTGCTTAGCCAATTGTTGGGTGAGAGTACTACCGCCACCTGCTTTGCCGAGCATGATGACTGCACGGAACAGCGATTTCACATCTACGCCTGTATGGTCATAGAAGCGCACATCTTCTGTGGCGATGAGTGCGTTGATCATGTTGGGCGATATGTCGGTGTAATCCACGCTCACGCGGTTCTCGTTGCGATAATATCGCCCAAGCAATTGCATATCGGCGGATATGACTTCGGTAGCGAACTTATTCTTGGGGTTTTGCAACTCATCCAGCGGAGGCAAATATCCGAGCCATCCTTTTGTTATCATCCAGAATACTAATACGATAGCCACAAGTCCTGCACCTACTATACTCCAGAACCATACTGCAAACTTCTTCTTAAAAGTATCGTTTGTGGATACTTGTTTTCCGATACCTGTTTTCTGTTTTTTATCCATAGTTTATATTTTAGATTGCCTACTACACCCAATTATCCTGCAAAGGTACAACAAAAAATGCACATTTGCAATAAAATCGCACGAAAGTTTACTTTCAAGTGCGATTTTATTGCAAATGGACTGCATAGAGCGATCGTAGCTTCGAGGAAGTACCCCCTTCATTCCTCACTCTTAGCAAATCTTACCTTCCCAAAGTAGCCTAAGAAAATCCATTGCTGGCAATATCTCCACGCCATTCAACATACGTGGATTTGCATCCATAGAAACAACTATCAAACGAGCATTAGCATACTCCTCCGAAAATGCTTTCAACCCTTTGGTATGTTTAGATTGTACTTCTTCTGCGCTTTTGAATTCTATCGCCAAACGCCCATCGCCTATCACCGCATCCACCTCATAGCCACTGGCTGTTCGCCAATAACTTAGTTGCTCATCACTCTCCGAGTAACTTAAATAAGCTATCAATTCCTGTATCATCAAATGTTCATACGCATGACCAAAATCCACTGAGCCCTGCTGCAGATTGGAGCGATGGAGCAAATGATTGGCTACACCCACATCAAAATAATAGAACTTTGGTGCAGTAATAGCTCGGCGCTTTTTAGATGCCGTGAAGGCAGGCAGCATATATCCAATCAATGTCTGTTCTAAAATAGTAAAGTACTCTTTCACCGTAACTGCACTGACACCACAATCTTGAGCTATATTTTTGTAATTGATTATTTCACCATTACATTGTGCAGCCATATCCAAGAAACGATTAAACGCTGCTAATTGGCGTACCACGGCTTCATCTTGTATCTCTTCTTTGAGATACGTACCGATATATGCATCAAGGCGTTTTTTAGGATTGGTTGCCAAATAATGTCGTGGTAACATACCATGATTGATACCACGTACCAAATCAAAATCTGGTATTTCTGCGCTTACAAGCGGATATAATTTTACTGACAGAGCACGCCCACCCAAGAGATTTGTACCTATGCGTTTAAGTTTGCGCGCACTGGAACCACATAGAATAAATCGGACACCTCTGTTTACAATCAACCAATGTACCTCGTCCAATAGTTGTGGAATCTTCTGTATCTCATCGATTACAACCAAGGTTTCCTCTCCGAAAGACAACAATTCCTCGCGTAATAATTGTGGACGACGCAATAGTCGAGTATATTCATCACTTTTTAGCAAATCATAGACTTTTGCATTTGGATAAACATTTTTAATCAGCGTACTCTTACCGACTTGCCTTGCGCCCCACAAGAAGACGCTATCTTCCTGTGCATCAAGTATTTTTTGCACTCGTACAAACTCACTCATAACTCACATAAATTATGATAAAATAAAGTATCACTTTATATTATCAAGATAAAACAAAGTATAACTTTTCTTTTTCGACTGCAAAGTTACTGCTTTTTATTGAAATATGCAAATCGCTGAGATATTTTTGTCTATTTTTTACTATGAACAACATGCTTTCCTACCTACTTCCGAAGATTTTACGGGTTCATAATGGGTTCTTATCTTCCCTTTGGTCGAACGATTTTTTCTTGACGGGTTCATAGTGGCACATCGTAAGCCTATCAGTAGCACATCTATATCCCGTTATTATGCTATAGTATCCATTTTTCTATTTATTCAACCGCCTGCCAATGCTATTTTTTGAAGATTTATCTCATATTCCAGCAGTCTTACCCGTTACCACTCCGTTATCACTCCAATACTGTCCAATACTTTCCCCGTAGTTTGCCTATTTTTCCGTCAAAAGTTTGCCTGTTTTTCCGTCAGAAGTGTCAAGTAGGATACCTCTGTTTAGAGGGCCCTTTATCGGGTGGATAAGCGGTGGATAAGCGGTGGATAGCCGTCACTCAATGCTCTTTTTGCCACCTTCTTGTGAGACACTGAGACACTGAGACACTGCATTTCTAAAACTATATACATATTTTATACACACGTGTATATACTTTTTAAATTTTACTGTCTCAGTGTCTCAGCAGTTATTCGTTTGCTAGGCAAATTTTAGATAATATTCTATTATTTTCTATAATTCAACCACATTCCTTTTTTAGTTGGTATAGTTTAGATTTCTGCGCGGAGCGCAAAGAGGTTTTATTCCTTGTTTCCGTGCTCATCCGTGTCATTCGTGGGACATCATATCTCCTTGCGCTTTGCGCAGAAAAAATCATTCAAGCCCTTAGGCGAGATAAGAAAAAATCGTTCGACCAAAGGGAGATAAGAAATCTCAACTATCTAAACTTTTCCCCTTGAGCGCGCAATGTGTTGTTTTGCGCGCAACAAGTTGTTGGATTTATGTTGTTTAAGTTGTTGTTACCATACCTCCGTTTTTAGTTGCGATAGTTTAGATTTCTCGCCGCAGGCGTAGGAGGTTATGTATCCGTGTTTCCGTGCTCATCTGTGCCATCCGTGGTTGGAATTTCAGGTCACTCTCGATTTGGCTGCGGGCTACACGACCACTTCGCGACCTGAAGGAGTGCGACGGAACGCACTCCGAGCGATGTGTCCGAAGAGTCCCCACTCTGAGGATGAAACACGAGCATAGAACAAAAAAGCACATCTATTGCCTAGTTGTATCACAGCGGTGGCTTTTAGTTTCAAATATATGTGCCTCTATATATTATAGTAATGCCGTATTTTCGGCATTATGCTACTTTTGTGCCGAAGGTTTGAGAATATGGAGAGTAAAATGGTATATATATAACGCGGGAAGTGTAGTGCTTACTATGATTCCCGCGTGAGTGTATTTTTTTGAAAAAAAGTTCTTCGCGCGAAGATTGTGCCGAAAGAAACTCCGCTACTGGTGAGAGTAGCGGAGTGAGATAGGATTTTGTTTAACGACAATTCGCATCAATTTAGGCGACAATTATTTGTCAATTCTAGATGAATACTTGTTTGTTTTTCGCTCATATGAATGCAGAACTGCATTGGTGAGCGAAAACGAACAAAGCCAAATTACTACAACTCCTGTCCCATGACATTATAGGTCTTACCGTCACGCAAGATGATAAGTTGACCGTTGCGAAGAATTTTTTGCACTGATGAAGCGTTAGGCTGAGTTGAAATATAATTCAAATCTGTTGCCGTGCTCTCTGTAACAATCAAATCATAACTTGCAGAAGCTTCGTTATATGATTTATCACCTAAGAAGGTCGCAGTAATAGTGGTTGTACCCGCAGCAACAAGTGTAACATCTCCAGTGAGTGCAAGTACGGTAGCCACAGCAGGATTACTGCTACTATAGGTTACGCTTACATCCTGTGGATTATTCAATGTAGGCAGAACGAACTCCTCATCATCTATTCTTACATTTACCGAATTCTGTGTAAACGACAAAGAGACAGAACCTTTGAGAACTATGAGCGCATATGAAACCTCACCATTCTTATGGTACAAGTTACCATCGGTGTATGCTATAATCGTTGTCGTTCCAGCAGATATAGGGGTCACCTCGCCTGTCTCGGCATCCACTTTGGCAATCATCGGATTTTCTGAGTAGTACGTAATAGCAAGGTTATTAGGATTATTAAGCGTAGGAACTATGAAGGTTTCACCAACTGTGGCAGTTGCTTCCGATAAAGCAAAAGCGAGTTCGGGTTCTGTCTTTTCGGGGTTGGGTACGATAAGGAGATTACGCACTTGCGAACCATTGCCGTCCTCAATAGCACCATTTGCCACTATGGCACCTTCTGGCGTTTTGATATAGCAATTAGAGAGCGAGATGCCGCCTGCGAAACTAAATATAGCAGCAGAGCCAGATGCATTGACCTCGACATGCGAGTTCATGATATTCATATTGTCTTCGTCTATACCACTACCCTTAAAAGGCATAATTGCACTAACAACGAGGTTAGCACTATCCAATGTCAATGTCATACCGCCTTGTGTACTGAATGCGATACCATTACCGTTGATAGTCATCTGTTCGCCACGAATAGTGGTGTTCTTCCTTAGGTCAAACAATGTGCTATATGAATCCGAACCTTGCGAGATAGTGCATGTTTGACCAATGTTGATATAGAGTCCATCAATACCTGTGTTGCGTACAAGATTTGCAGAGTTGTTAATAGTATAGTCACCTTTTATTGTCAAGGTGCTCATGCCATCAAAACTAAATGTACCATCACCAAGGATATCGTCTTGATTACGGCTTGTCACGCGAGTGGATGCCACATACAAGTCATACTCTTCGCCACTTACGGTAATTTCACATTCGTCTGATTTGCCATTCGCATTTGCTGTGATGGTTGCCATAGCCCCTATTGGAGCGTTTTCTGCAATTGTAACGATACCGTTCTGTACGGTAGCCACGCTGGTGTTGGAACTCGTCCATGTTATCTCTGCCTCGGAATTGGTAGGCATTAGTTGCGCCACCAATTCAAGCACCTCATCAGGGTCGGCGGTTATTGCGTTCTCACGCAAGAGCAGTGAATCAACACCATATTTGCCATCGGTAACGGTGATAGTAAAGGTCGTGTTATTATTCAGAGGATGACCGTTTTGCAGCGGAGTATAGACATATACACCTGGTGTAGCGTTTATAGCATTGATGGTCATCGTCTCATAGAGAGAGAACGACACCACCGGGGCTATTCCCTCGCCACTTACTTCGGTAGTTAGACCGTACACTGAACCAGAGAACGGGCGGCGGCTAACTTCTATACCTGTTATCTTCTCACCAGCAGCAATAGTACGGCTACAACCGTTGATATAGTCTAACAGTGGGAAATAGCCGTCTGGAGTAACATTGAATTCCTTGGCGCGGCTCTTGTAACCGATTCCGCTATTATAATAGAGAATACGTACTTCCAGATAGTTCTTTTCTGTGAGGGTCTTCAGGTAAACCGTCTTATAATTGGTAGAAGTGTTAATAGGCACCGTACAATCTGCATCCTCGTAAAAAGTACCATATGGTGATCCGGTGTTGCGATTGTCCACAGTCCAATTGCTGCCCGAAATGCCATACCAGTTTGTAGCATTGGACGGAACAGGCACAGCGTCGCAACGGATGACATCACCTACTTTGCAATTTAGTTCGTTGTTAATATTTTGGAAATAGCCTACCGTCTCGCTTATATTCAGTTCTATGTCTTGCAAATAAACTGATGTACCTATATATAACCTTGCTTCTGCCACACTTTCGCTTGCTAGAGTTGATGTCGTCTCTTTGATACGAGTGAACACGGTATGATTAGCATTGGTTGTACTATTCAACTCAAAGAATCCTACCTCGCTGTCTGGTGTTACGGCATTGCTCCAATCGTTTGCGGTAAGAGACGAGGCTTCTTTGGAGTAGTTGAAGATGATATACTCCTGCGTTGTCTTGGCGTTGGACAAGTGCACTTTGTCGTTGATGTTGGTCAGCGTCGGTACTGCTGGAACATCCGTACACAGTTTTTTGGCAATCTGACGACTCGGGCTGTAAATATAGCCGGTATGGCCAGCCGCTGCCACTTTGACGCGGAGATACTTGCCCATCTCAGATTCTTTCGGAGTGTATGTTAGAGTGGTTACTGCACGGCGTTGCTGATGCACGCCGTCGTGCGCAGGCGCACCGGTAGGCGATTCCACTATATCCTGCCAATTAACATCATCATCGCTGATTTGCCATACATTATCGGTCTGCGCCGAAGCAATCTCGCCCGACAAAGTGAAACCAACCGCATTTCCCGGTGACGGTGCGGAGCTCAGAGCCACTACGCCCCCCACAGGCGGATCCATTATAACGACGCGTAATGCCGGATCACCATTATCATACACTACGGTGTGCCCGTCTGCGCTGATACCACCACCCGCTGCTGTGATAACAATCAGCGGAGGAGTGATGGAGATTGTGCCTTTTTCGGCAAAAAGTCCCTTGAGCCCGCCTTTGGCTACTACCTTTCCGGATTTTATGTTGATATTTCCTCCGGCTGCGATACCATAAGCCCATATGCCGGTATTACCTCCGGTAGCAGTGACGGTTCCTTTGTTGATAACAATATCTCCGCCTTGGTCACGACCACGGCTGAGAATAGCAGCAGACTTGGCTGTTGTCGCCGTAACATCGGCATTGATAGTAAGAGTTCCATTCACAGTTCCAAGACCTGTATCTGCCGTATTGGTAATCGTAACGCCATTGAGAGTTAATCCGTTATAGGCAGATATACCGACACCTGAACTGGAAATACTGATGGTAGAAAGAGACACTTCTCCTGCCTGTGCATACACACCAGATCCGTCATCTCCATTTGCATTGGCGGTAACCTCTCCTGCCAAATGGATATTTCCGGTTTCTGCATAAATGCCTGTACCGCCGGAAGCATGTATGACTGTACCTTCCTTTGCTGTGATATTTCCTCCGGCTGCGATACCATAAGCCCATATGCCGGTATTACCTCCGGTAGCGGTTATGGTTCCGCTATTGATAATAATATCTCCGCCTTGGTCACGACCACGGCTGAGAATAGCAGCAGACTTGGCTGTTGTCGCCGTAACATCGGCATTGATAGTAAGAGTTCCATTCACAGTTCCAAGACCTGTATCTGCCGTGTTGGTTTCCGTAACACCATTGAGAGTTAATCCGTTATAAGCAGATATACCGACACCTGAACTGGAAATACTGATGGTAGAAAGAGACACTTCTCCTGCCTGTGCATACACACCAGATCCGTCATCTCCATTTGCATTGGCGGTAACCTCTCCTGCCAAATGGATAT
>SUXC01000017.1 GCA_015061165.1 Bacteroidales bacterium | reverse complement strand
CGTGCTACATAGTTAAGGTACGCGTGTGCGCATACGTATATACGCAAAAGACGTACCAAAATAGGCACAAGAGGGATAATCTATATCCCGTAGGACATCTATCGTTGCTAAGTCCCGAACGTTTCTGAAATTTGCGAGATTTCTGAGTGTCAGAACAGAGCGCAATAAACGCCTTTTTAATATGTCTGCAAAACCCTCCGCCGATGCGCAGACATCCCTTCGTTGGGTTTCGCGCTGCAAAGGTAATACTTTTTTTTGAATTGACCAAGAATAGAAGAAATTTTGTAAACAAATTTTATCAAAGATATAAAATTTACCCTAAACAAAGCTGTAAACATGCACGCAAACTACGAGGAAAGTGCAGGATAGTTATAAAATGCAATCGGAATGGTAACGGTTAAGATGGTTGGAAGATGGCTACAAAAGTGTTAGGTAGTCAAAATATTGTTGATACCTTCGGGAATCAATAGGGTAAATAAAAATAGAGGACTCGTTTTGTGAGCCCTCTATCTTTATTAAATCCTACGGATTAACCTCCGAAGTTCGGACGCCGCCTTGATTTTGTTCTCCCGTTCGCTTTATTCCTGCCATAGGAGTTATGTCAGGCGCTCACTATCGAACGTCCATTCAGGACGTTCTTCATCCCGAAATTCGATCCGCTCACTTTTGCGCATACTTCATTGCGATTGCCTATTATCGCAAACGAACCAATAGGTTCGATATTATAAACAACCGCTCTGTTCTCTCATGTGCGAGCACCTGATTTACAGAGCGGTTGTCTATAATGTGGCTACAAGCCACCTATTGCGAGAATAGGCAATCTACATTTCGTATGCGTCCTTATCCTCCGAAATTGTCAAACATGATCATGTCGTCCTCTACACCCAGTGAGTGGAGCAGGTCAAGTACTGTCTTTGCCATCATAGGAGGGCCGCAGAGGTAGTACTCGATGTCCTCTGGAGCGTCGTGTTGCTTCAGATAGGTGTCGCCCAAGACTGGAGCAATGAAGCCAGCGGTATATTTAACACCCAAAGCGTCTGCCTTAGGATCTGGACGGTCCAATGCCAAGTGGAAATGGAAGTTGGGATACTCCTTCTCCAATGCCAAGAAATCCTCCATGAAGAATACCTCATCAATAGCACGAGCACCATAGAAATAGTGCATCTCACGATCACGAGTGTGCAAGGTCTTCAACATGTGCATGATCTGTGCACGCAATGGAGCCATACCAGCACCACCACCTACCCAAATCATCTCGCGCTTGCTATCGAAGATTGGGTGGAAATCACCATAAGGACCTGACATAGTCACCTTATCACCTGGTTTGAGGTTGAAGATATACGTAGAAGCAATACCACATGGTACATCCATGAAGCCAGGACCTTGCTCTTTTGGTTTGAATGGTGGGGTAGCAATACGCACAGTCAACGTGATGATATCACCCTCGTCTGGGTAGTTGGCCATAGAGTAAGCACGCACAGTAGCCTCAGTATTCTTTTGCTTCAAGCCAAAGAGTCCGAACTTCTCCCATGCTGGTACATACAAGTCACCAATCAACTCGCGGTCGAAATTGTTGTAATCGATATCGTACTCAGGGATGAGGATTTGTGCATAAGAACCAGGTACGAAGTCCATGTGCTCGCCTGGAGGCAATTGCACTTTGAACTCCTTGATAAAGGTAGCCACGTTGCGGTTGCTGATAACGGTGCACTCCCATTCCTTAACGCCGAGTACAGACTCGTCTAACTTGAGTTGCATATCGCCTTTCACTTTCACTTGGCAACCAAGACGCCAGTGGTCTTTTTGTTGTTTGCGGGTGAAGTGAACTGTCTCAGTAGGGAGGATCTCGCCACCACCTTCGAGCACTTGGCATTTACATTGACCGCAAGAACCTTTACCACCACAAGCAGATGGCAAGTGTACACCTGCTTCGCCCATAGCGCCGAGCAATGTGCCACCAGCAGGGATATGGTATTCCTTATCACCGTTGATAACCACTTTCACGTCGCCCGAAGGAACGAGGTATTTCTTAGCTACCAAAAGAATCACTACTAACAGGAGAATCACAGCAAGGAAAACTCCTACAGAATATAAAATTGCTAACATATTCATACTTCTTTCCTCCTATTAAATGTTCAAACCACTGAAACACATAAACGCCATAGCCATCAGACCTACTACGATGAAGGTGATACCCAATCCTTGCAAAGGACGAGGAACATCGTTGTACTCCATTTTCTCGCGGATACCAGCAAGGCATACGATAGCGAGCAACCATCCGATACCAGAACCCAATGCGTAAGCAAACGCATCACCGAGGTTAGCAATTGCTTTTACGTTCTCTGGCTCGAGCAAGATACGTTGTTGCATAAAGAGCGAACCACCCATGATGGCGCAGTTTACTGCAATCAAAGGCAAGAAAATACCCAACGAAGCATAGAGCGAAGGAGAGAACTTCTCAACCACCATCTCTACGAGTTGCACCATCGCTGCAATCACCGCAATAAAGAGGATGAAGGACAAGTAACCCAAGCCCAGAGGGTCGAGCACATGCACTTGCAACAAGTAGTTTACAGGCAAGGTGATAGCCAACACGAAGATGACTGCTACACCCAAGCCAGCACTTGTTTTTACATTCTTGGACACAGCCAAGTATGAACACATACCCAAGAAGTATGCGAAAATCATGTTGTCAGCAAAAATGCTGCGAACAAATAAACTAATAGCGTGTTCCATATTACTTCAACTCTTTATTATAGCCACGATGAGCCCAGATTATACATGCTACGAGAATCAGCGCCATCGCTGGCATCATCATCATACCGCAGTTTTCATAGAATCCTCCATTAGCTACATACCAACTTTCTGGTATGATACGGAAACCAAGTAATGTGCCAGCTCCCAGCAACTCACGGAAGAATGCTACAATCACAAGGATGATAGCATAGCCGAAACCGTTGCCAAGACCATCGAGGAAAGAATCCCACACTTTGTTGGTCATAGCAAACGCCTCAAGACGTCCCATGAGAATACAGTTTGTAATAATCAAACCGATATATACACTCAGCTGCATTGCCACATCATAAGCAAAAGCCTTCAGCACCTCACTTACGAGAGTTACCAACGCTGCTACTACCACCAATTGGATGATAATACGGATTCGCATTGGGATAGTGTTGCGAATGAGTGATACAATTACGTTCGCCATAGCCACGATGATAGTAACGGCAATACCCATTACCAACGCTGGCTTCAGTTGCACGGTCACAGCCAATGCAGAACAGATACCCAACACTTGAACAACCACTGGGTTGTTAATGTTCAGAGGGCCAAACAACACCTCTTTTGTTTTTTGAGATAATGCCATAACTTATTCCTCCGATTTTTTAGTTGTTACTACTAAAACTCCATTCTTGGCGGCCTCACCATAAGCAGCAATCGCTGCTGAATCATTGATATTAGTCACTTCAATCTTTTGAATTTGATCAACCATATCACCAAGACTGCCATCAAAGATTTCTCCATCTACAACGATTAAAGCGGTTGCATCCAATATGCAACGACCATCTTTACCTAAAAATTCTGCATACTCAGCGAGGTTGGTAGCGATCATAGTGCTAACGCCATCGCAAGTGATAGTTGCACCAGAGAGGGCATCTACTTGCTCTTGACCATCAGCCACTTTGCCTGCTTTCAACACAGCCACTGAAACTACTTCGCCAGCCGCATTGCGGATATGCTTGCCAGGGAACTGACTGCGGAACTTCTCTGTTACGATCTCAGCACCCAAACCTGGAGTCTCACTTTCGTGGTTGAAGTTGATACCGTAGATAGTGTTCTTATCAGCATCCAAAGCCAAATAGCCACCAATACCGCCCCAAAGACCAGCACCGTGGAGCTTGAGTACGTACTTGGTATTACCCTCGATGTTAGCCACAAATACAGGAGCACCGTTCACATCAATGGTATCGTTTACCAAAGAGAGATACAATGCAGCAGGGTCGGTGTTGTCGTAGTTTTGGTTGAGGGCTACGAGGATTTGCTTTTGTTGGTCGAGCAAGCGGTTAGCCTCTTGGCGAGGGCTGAGCACTTGGCTTACCAAAGCGAGCATCACAGCCACAATAACTACAATAATAGTAGCATAGATAATGGTGTATGCGTTGCTATTGGTATCCAGACCTTTTTTCTTTTCTTCTACAAAGACGCCAGATTGCTTGCATTGTGGGCAAACCTCAGGTGCCTTATCGCCGTTGTGAACATAGCCACAAACGGAACATACAAATTTCTTCTGTGCCATATTCATTAAATTTTAGCGCGTTTCATACGTTTCTTAATATTCACTTGCACTACGCACCAGTCGATGAGTGGAGCAAAAGCGTTCATGAGGAGGATGGCCAACATCATACCCTCTGGATAACCAGGGTTGAGTACGCGAATCACTATCGCCATGAAACCAATCAATGCACCATAAATCCACTTACCGCACTCAGTACGAGCAGAGGTAACAGGGTCAGTAGCCATAAACACAGCACCGAACATGAAACCACCTGTAACGAGGTGCATGTACCATGGGTAGTTAGCCACAGCAGTCTCTGCACCAAACTCATTGAAGAGCCAAGCGGTGAGTGCACCACCAGCGAAGATGCTGAGCATAGTCTTCCAGCTTGCTACGCCAGTCACGATGAGCAATGCAGCACCGAGCAAGATAGCCCAACCGCAAGTCTCGCCAATAGAACCAGGAATCAAACCGTTGAAGGCAGTCCAGAAATCCACTGGCATGAGGTTAGCCTCGGTAGAAGTAGCGAGTTGGGTGAGTGGGGTAGCACCAGAGAAACCGTCCACGAGGGTTTGTCCGTTGTCCCAACCCCAAGTACCTTCGGTACGAACGAAGCACTTGTCACCAGTCATGTGGGTAGGATAAGCAAAGAAGAGGAACGCGCGCGCGATAAGAGCGACGTTGAAGATGTTGTAACCTGTACCGCCGAAGACCTCTTTCGCAAAGATGACTGCAAAAGCAGTAGCCACAGCCACCATCCAGAGTGGGGTGTTGATTGGCACGATAAGAGGGATGATGATACCTGATACAAGGAAACCCTCTTGGATCTCTTCTTTCTTCCATTGTGCTACGGTGAACTCGATACCGAGACCTGTGACGTAGCTAACGATGATATATGGCAACACAGCCAACGCACCAAATGCGAAGCTCTTCCAGAACAATGCGCAGGTCATAGCGCCACGCACCAACTCGCCAGTTGCGAGGAAGTGTTGGTAACCTACGTTGAACATACCAAAGAGCAGTGCTGGAACGAGTGCCATTACCACAAGGATCATGGTTCGCTTGCTATCCGAACCATCGTGGATCTGCGAACCTACGCGCTTAGCGGTAGTGTTTGGGGTGAAGAGGAAAGTCTCGAAACCGTCAAACACAGAGTGGAAAGCGCTCAACTTACCTCCCTCTTCGAAGTGAGGGCGAAGTTTCTCTACTATGTTATGTAATTTCTTTAGCATCACTCAATCTCCTTTTTTAAGTTATCCAATGCGGCACGAACGATAGCTTGCAATGGCATCTTACTTGTACATACGTACTCGCAAAGCGCAAAGTCCTCTGGTGCTACTTCGTATGCACCAAGTTGCTCCATGCTGTCGAGGTTGCCAGCAATCATTGCCTTAATCAAATACTCAGGATAGATATCCATTGGGAATACTTTGTCGTACTCACCGCTCACGATGATAGCACGGCGACCACCTTTGAGGCGAGCGTCCCAGTTGTATTTCTTCTTGCCGAAGAGCCACTCCATGAGTCCGCAGTTCACCATCTTAGCAGGGTCGGTCTTGCCTGCATTGAAGCTATTGAAGCGAGGCATAATCCATCCCATGAACTCGTGGGTCTCGTCACCCTCTGCGAGTACGGTGTATTGGTTGTCATAGATGCTAACCATCTCATCAGCGCATACTTGGTGGCCAGAGAGCACGTTACCTGCTACGAGGCGAGCGTTGCAGCCCTTGTAGATGTTGCTGGTGAAGATGGCACTGAGTGGCATACCTGGCAATACATTGTAGTATTGTGCGCCGCTGGCGAGAGGGCCTGTGAGTGCCACTTTCTTTTGCATGTCCACGATACCTTTGGTAAAGAGGCGACCGATGAGCGCGAGGTCTTGGATGTTGATGGTCCAAACGGTCTCGCCCTTAGCGATAGGAGCCACGTGGTTGATTTGTACACCTACGTTGCCTGCTGGGTGAGGACCTTTAACCTCGTATTTCTCGCAGTTGGTCAAGCCACGGAAAACAGGTGCGCTTGCGCAACATTTGATACCTACGTACACAGGTGCGATAGTAGCGAGTGCATTTACCGCAGCTTGCAGCACTGCACCTTGTCCATTGAGCACCCACTCGTAGTTTGGTGCTACAGGAGCGGTGTCGAAGGTAGAGATGAAGATGGCCTTAGGTTGCTTGCTTGGGAGAGCGATGCAATCGTAAGGACGTTGCTTAATGAGTGCCCAAAGACCCGATTGGAGCAGGAGCGCCTTAGCGTCTTGCTTGAGGTCGAAGGACTCATACTCAATCGTAGCATCGGCTTCGATGTCGATGGACATCACCTTGCGGCGCTCGCCACGTACAATGGCTACCACCTTACCGCTAACAGGCGATGTGAAGAGCATCTCAGCAAATGCCTTGTCGTGGAAGAGGGGTGAACCTGCTTTCACGCTGTCGCCTTCGCGGACCAAGAGTTTTGGGGTCACGCCAGCGAAATGGTCTGGGACGATGTGGAAGATAGCAGGACGATTCACACTACCGAGTGTGAGGGCTGCTGCTCCATCAAATGGGATGTCCAAACCACGTTTCAGTTGGATTTTTTGCATGATGTTAATTGTTTTTATTGTTTTGTTTTATATCGTTTTTTAAGATTTTAGTCCTTTTTTGGGCTTTCTATCTTCGGGGTATCTTCAGGGTATCTTCCGCATAACCTCCGCTAAAATGTAGAGAGACAAAAAAGTGTCAATTCTTAAGAATCCATAAAAAGCGCGCAAAATTACAATTTTTTTTTGATATATACAAATAAATTTGTACCTTTGCCGAAAATTTGTTAAAAATGATACTTGGACTTATCTTTTCCATATTGAGTGTGACATACACCGTGGAGTCTTCGAGTAGTGTGCATGTTACAGGCGAAGCACCCATAAGCAGCAATGCCATATATGCGCGCAGTGGTACGACTGGGCAAAAAGGACAAATGACAGCAGGCAATTCTACCACCTTGCAATTGACAGGGTGGGACGGTTGCGTGATAGACTCGGTGGTGCTGAGTATGCGCTCAAACAAAGAACAAGGTGCTGGCAGTCTGACCATGTCCATCGGCGAACGATTAGCGTGGAAAATATCCGATTCGGATTTTGCGCACGACAATTGGTATGGTAGTTACACCACTGATTGGGTAGATATAACCCAACATATTGGCAAAAGAGTTGCCCCCCAAGAGGTGGTGAAGATTCATATCAAAGCCAGCAAAAACAGTTTATACATACAACATTACACGATTTACTATTCATTGCCCGATCCTAAAGCATACGAAGTGCGTTTGCTATCTGGACTATACGAAACACCTGCGCCGATGATAGAAGAAACGATAGGCGCAGGGGTAGTACTGCCTGCGTGGGGAGATACATTGGAGTGGCGATTCTTAGGTTGGAGCGAAAGAGAAGTGCTGGAAGATACAATAAGTCCTCCGGTCATGCAAGCCGGTACGCGATACTATCCCATATACGACTGTTGGCTATGGGCCGTCTATTCGGATAGCGAAGGGAATATACATAGCACGAATGCCGTGTCAGGCGAATATGTATTTGCCAATGCCTTCTGGCAAATAGCCTTGAAGGGTGGGGTGGATAATGAAGAAATAGCCACCACGTCCATCTCCATAGAAGAGGATGCCAATGGCGAATATATGCTGATGACTGGCGCAGAGAAAAGTATGACCTACTACATAGATTTTATGGAAGATAATACGGCAACCATACAACACATAGGCAGCAAAACGATGATAGGCTATGAAGGTACTCATTTAGCGAGTAGCGACGATGTGTGGCAGTACAGATTGTTGGAAGACGGTTCGTATTGCTTCTACTACAATGACAAAGGACAGACACGTATGTTGTGCCTCGGATATGGCAAAGATGGTAGTAACAATCAAATTGTAGCATACCTGAATCGAGCCAATGTGGATGTGATGACTGGTAAGGGCTTTTTGCTATTCCCCGTGGGAGAAGCAGAGAGGCCACAGTTTACCTCGTGGCCCTTCGGTAAGTTGAACGGCGTGGAAGATGTGCCTGTACCCAATGTGAAGAGTAGGGATGGAGAGTATATGCTATACCTTGGAAATGCCGTATTACACATTAAAAATGGACAAAAAACACTGATAAAAATGTGTAGATAATATAAATATCACTATCACAGTATCACACTATCACATAAAAAAATAAGTCGAAAGGTTGCATATTTCACAAAAAAGTATTATCTTTGCACGATTTTTTAGGAAATAACATGAGACATACTTTATTATTACTATCACTGGTCCTATTGTCTGCCTCAGTACGTGCAGACAGAATGATGGATATTATGCGAAATTATAACGCCAAGACAATGTCTGTGGCAGAGATGGATAGTGTACTATTAGGCGATGAGGCGATGAGGCGAGAAGGCGAGAAGGCATTGCGATATAAACTGGAGTACAAGAACGAACAGAAGCTGTTTCGTCATTCATTCTACGCCGATTACTATCTCGTAGATACCCAGAAAAAAGATACGCTGTGGCTAACGAATGAACCTGTGCGCGATGCAGTCATGTCTCCCAATGGCAAGTATGTAGTATATGCCAAAGCCGACAATAACCTATATATTTATAAGGTGGACTTCAAAACCGAAGTGGCAGTAACTACCGATGAGAATACAGAAATTTTTAACGGTATATCGGATTGGCTATACGAAGAGGAGTTTGGCACAACGGCTTTGTATGCTTTCTCACCCGATAATAAGCAGGTAGCCTTTGTGCGATTGGATGAGACGGAGGTGCCAACGTTTGAGTGGCAGACCTTTTTAGACGATGAGGCGAAAGGCTCGGAATTGTATCCTAAACTGCATAGTTTGCGGTATCCGAAGGCTGGAGCACCCAATGCCAAAGCAAGCGTATGTGTGTACGACATACATTACAAGACGATTCGACAAATGCAGTTGCCTGAGCATATGGATGGTTACTTGCCCCGAATCACTTGGACACCTCTAAACACCCCTACGAAGAAAGATGAGCAACCTACGAGCGACCTCGTACTGCTGCACCTTAATCGCGACCAAAACCGAATGGACGTACTGAAAGGAAACCCTAAATCCACCGTCTGCCATCCATTCTACAAAGAGGAAAGCAAGAAATACTTCGTGAACTACGAACTATTTGATTCGTGGCAATGGCTATCTGACGGGCGCGTGGTAGTCGTGAGCGAGAAAGGTGGTTACACACAAGCATATATGTACTCCGCGCAAGGCGTAGAACAACGATTGCTGACCCCCGAAGAGCGCGATATAACCAAGGTGTACGGTTATGACCCTAATACGCAAACCCTTTATTATCAAGCAGCTAATACCCCTATGACCCGTCAGGCATACGCGCTGAACACCAAAAAGAACACTACTACTCAACTCACGAAAGGCGAAGGCACACACGATTTGCACTTTTCCAAAGACTTTACCCGCTATATTCACTGCTATCACAGCGTAGATAAGCCACATACGTATACGTTGTGTGAGGCAAAAGGCTATGAGGCGAAAGGCACGGTGTTAGACAACGATTCTATACTACAAGCATGGCAGGCGTTGGGCGTGAATGAGAAGGAGTTTTTCACCATCACCACCGAGCGCGGTGATGTGCTGAACGCATGGCGTATATTGCCAACGAATTTTGATGCGAAGAAGAAATACCCTGTGGTGATGTTGCAGTATAGTGGACCAACCAGTCAGCGCGTGCTGAATAACTGGCGCAAGCGATTTGGCTATGCATTGGCTGATGCAGGATACCTGGTGGTGAACGTGGACGGTAGAGGCACAGGGGCTCGCGGTAGAGAATGGCGTAATGCCACCTATATGCAGTTGGGCATAAAAGAAGCAGAAGACCAAATAAGTGCAGCCAACTACCTAAAGACATTGCCATACGTGGACGGCGAACGCATAGCAATCTGCGGTTGGAGCTACGGTGGGTATCAGGCGTTGATGTGTTTGAGCCTTCAGGCTAAAAGCGGGGATGTATTTAAATGTGGTATAGCCATTGCGCCAGTGACCAATTGGCGACTGTATGATTCGGCATATACAGAACGATTCATGCGTCGTCCACAGGTGAATGAGTTTGGCTATGAAGGTACGGATTTGATGAAAATGGCAAAAGACCTGACAGGTGAGTTGCTGATCGTACATGGTTTGGCAGATGACAATGTGCATGCGCAGAACACTTTGCTCTACACCGATGCACTGGTCAAAGCAGGCAAACAATTTGATATGCAACTGTATGTGGATGACAATCACTCGATTCGCAAGCCTGAAAACAACGAACACCTGCATAAACGTATTATGCTATTCCTGAATAAAAACTTATAATACTAACAATAAAATCTATCTATTATGACAAACAACAAATCAAACATTCTACCCATTGTGGTCATGTTTCTGTTGTTCTTTATGATTGCCTTTGTGACCAATTTTGCAGGTTCGATGGGTGTGATTGTAAAGACACAATTTGGTGCCTCCAACGCGATGGCACAGTTAGGTACATTGGCAAACTTCATTGCATACGCTGTGATGGGCGTGCCAGCTGGTATAATTCTGAAGCGTAAGGGCTATAAGTTCACTTCGCTATTGGCCGTTTCCGTTGGTTTTGTGGGCGTAGGCATACAGTGGCTGAGTGGCTATGCTGAGAGTTTTGGTGTGTACGTACTGGGTGCGTTCGTAGCAGGTTTTTCGATGTGCTTGCTCAATATCGTAGTAAATCCAATGTTGAATACCCTTGGCGGTGGTGGCAAACGCGGTAACCAATTGATTCAGTTCGGTGGCTCGTGCAACTCTATTGGTGGCACGTTGGCTCCGATCATCTTAGGTTATCTGATAGGTGGTAGCGCTGCTGCAGCACAAGTGGGCGATGCTGCTCCTGCTATGTTGGCAGCCATGCTGATTTTCTTGGTAGCATTCGTGATTATCTCATTGACCAAAATCCCTGAGCCACATATCGAAACGGCTGAGCAACGCGCAGCTGCGAAAGCCAATAAGGATAAATATAGTCCACTGAGTTTCCGCCACTTTGTATTGGGTGCGGTAGCCATATTCTTCTATGTAGGTGTAGAGGTGGGTATTCCTAATACAGCCAACCTATATATGTCGAATAATCCTGCCGTGGGTCCAGCTATCGCAGGTACCGTGGTAGGCTTGTACTGGTTGATGATGATGTGCGGTCGTCTGTTGGGCGGTGCTGTAGGTGGCAAAGTGAGCAGCAAGGCTATGTTGGTGACTGTATCGTCGTTGGCCATCGTGATGCTGCTGTGCGTGATGTTCTTCCCAGAGACATGGGTAGTAGCTTTCAAGGGTATCGAATTGCCAGTAAGCATGATTATCATGTTCCTCTGCGGTTTGATGACGAGTGTGATGTGGGGTGCTATCTTCAACCTTGCAGCGGAGGGCTTAGGCAAATATACTCCAGCAGCCAGCGGTATCTTTATGGCATTGGTTTGCGGTGGTGGTATATTGCCATTCTTCCAAAACCTCTTAGCAGACCATACCAACTACCTCATTTCATACATCGTACCAATCGCAGGTTTGCTCTATATCCTCTTCTATGCTCTCGTTGGTAGCAAGAACGTAAACAAAGATATTCCTACAGAATAGGGGATAGAGTTTAATGTTTAGGGTTTAAAGTTTAAAGTTTAAAGGAAAGAATTATATGCAAAAGAGACCTTATGTATTAGGCCTAGATATGGGAGGAACAAACTCCGTATTGGGCGTAGTAGATGCACGCGGCCACGTATTGGCACGCACAAGCATCAAGACACAAGCATTCCCAAGCATCAACGATTATGTAGATGCGTTGTATGTGGAGGCTGAGAAAATCATTGAGCCATTGGGTGGCTTCGAACAAGTACGCGGTATCGGTGCAGGTGTACCAAACGGTAACTACTACACTGGTATGATAGAAGGCGCAATGAACTTGCCATGGCAATCTGTGCCATTTGCACAAATCATGTCTGACCGCTTTGGTTTGCCATGTAAGATTACCAACGATGCTAACGCTGCCGCTATGGGCGAGATGACATACGGAGCAGCCAAAGGTATGAAGAACTTCATCATGATAACCTTGGGTACAGGTGTAGGTTCAGGTATCGTTGTGGATGGCAAAGTGGTATATGGTCACGACGGTTTTGCAGGTGAGTTGGGTCACACTTGCGCTGTGCGCGGTGAGGCTGCTCGTCCATGCAACTGCGGCAAGAAAGGCTGCTTGGAGGCATACGCGTCGGCTACAGGCGTAGCACGTACCGCCAAAGAGATCATCTCTTCTACCACCAAAGAGACCGTACTCCGCAACTTGAATATTGATGCTATCACCTCGAAAGATGTATATGATGCAGCAGAGCAAGGTGACGAGGTGGCAAAGGAGATTTTTGACTACACAGGCACTATCCTCGGACAACAATTGGCTGACTTCATTGCCTTCAGTGCACCAGAGGCTATCGTGATGTTTGGCGGACTTACCAAGTCTGGTCATTGGATCAAAGATCCAGTAGAGAAGGCTATGAATGAAAACGTATTGCCATTGTGGCGCAATAAGGTAGCCGTATTATTCTCTGATCTGAAAGAGGCTGACGCTGCTGTATTAGGTGCTTCTGCGTTGGCATGGGGCGATTGATAATAGTGTTTATAAGACTATTATATCAATTTCCCACATGGATGCAACGCCTATACAGAGGCGTAGTGTGGCGTATGAATCCATCGTCGAAGGTAGTGTATCTGACCTTCGACGATGGTCCTATACCTGAGTGCACACCACAGGTGCTGGATATACTATCACAACACGGTGTAAAAGCCACATTCTTTATGGTGGGTGAGAATGCCGAACGCTATCCCGAATTGGTGGCACGTGTGCGCTCGGAAGGACATGCCGTAGGCAATCACACCTATCATCACCTAAAAGGGTACAAGATGTGTACTCAGAACTATTTGCAAGATGCTCAGCAGGCAAACGACATCTTGCATACCCACTTGTTTCGTCCGCCACATGGACGAATGAAGTATTCTCAGAAGAAAAAACTGCGCGAATTAGGTTGTACGATATATTTATGGGATGTTCTCACGCATGATTACAACCCGTGCTACAGCGTAGAGAAAATGCTTTCGGTAGTCAAACGCTATACGCGCAACGGCAGCATTATCGTGATGCACGACTCGCTGAAATCGAAAGACAGAATGTTGCAATTATTGCCCCAAATGATAGACTGGCTACATGCGGAGGGGTATAAATGCGAAACCTTACCTTAGTTGTTAATTATAATTAGTATGTCTATCCGTCATTACACCATATATTTCGTTTTAGTAGCCCTATTGGCATGTACAGCATGTGCCAATCGAGGTAGTGGTCCACAGGGTGGTCCAAGAGATACTATTCCACCTGCACTGGTCAAAGAAACACCCATTAATGGCACCTTGCGTTTTGATGCTAAGCGCATAGAGGTACAGTTTGATGAGTATATTCAGTTGGCAGATATTCAGAAGAATGTGATGATTTCGCCTCCACAACTCAATCCACCCGAAGTGAAAGCCATCGGTAAGACATTGTCGATAGTGTTCAACGAAGATTTGCAGGATTCGACTACCTATACCATTGACTTTGGTGCTGCTATCTGCGACTACAACGAGAAGACACCGCTGGAGGGGTATGTCTATTCCTTCTCAACGGGTGATTTTATTGACACATTAGCCGTGTCGGGTAGGGTGTATAACGCGGAAAATCTGAATCCTATGCCCGAAGTGCTTGTGGGTATTCATAGCAACCATAGCGATACGGCACTTAATACATTATCTTTTGCGCGCATCACGCGCTCAGATACGGAAGGATATTTCACGATTCATAATATTCATGAGGGTTCGTATCGCCTATATGCGCTTAACGACATTAGTCGTGACTATATGTACCAACCCGGCGAGGCATTGGCATTCGATGATTCGATTATTACACCCTATTTCGAAAGACGTGAGGTGCAAGATACACTTTGGCGAGATACATTGGGTATTGATCCTGTAACCAAAGACACCTTATTTACAGAGCAAATAGATACCATCCAAACCGTTATGCGAACATTCTTTTTGCCCGATAGTTTGGTGCTATGGTACTTTGAAGAAGATAAACAAAGGCATTACTTTAAGGGTGTGTATCGCGAAGAGCAGCATGCATTTACGTTGATATTCTCTGCACCTCAAGATACTTTGCCTGCGATGCGTTCGTTGAAACAAAGCGAGGTGGATAGCATGGCTACCGATTCGGCATGGATAGACTGGATGCCATATACGTTGTTGCAAACCAATGCAACCCATGATACGATTACGTTTTGGCTGACAGATTCGTTGGCAATAGCACAGGATAGTATCTATATGGAAATGACCTATCTCGTTTCCGATTCGCTGTACAATCTGGTACCTCAGACAGATACTGTATTAGCCGTATATCGTCGTCCTCGTATGTCGGAGAAAGCATGGGAGTCTGTACAACGTCAAAAACGCGAACGTAAATTGGAACTGAAAACCAATGCCTCTTCTCAATTTGAAATATACGATACGATACGTATCTATTCGCCTTTCCCCGTCGATTCGATAGACATAAACAATATTCATTTGGCTCAGCAGGTTGATACAATAACCCAATCACTCACGTTTAATATTGTCGCTCGCGACTCGTTGCAGCAAACGCTGATGCTGATTGCCCAATTGGAACCCGAACAATCGTATCTGCTGACTATTGACTCGGCGGCTATATACGATATTTATGGTAAATGCAACGATTCTACGGACTACAAACTGAAATTAAAATCCTTGGATGCGTACTCTACACTGCTTGTTAAGATGGCGCATTTCGATGCACGTGCGCGTATCCAACTGCTCAATGATAAGGATGAGGTAGTGCGCGAACTATCTGCCACCAAGGAGGGTGCTACCTTCAAGAACCTAACTCCGACCACTTATTTTCTGCGCTTGTATATAGACTACAACGGAGATGGCAAGTGGACAACGGGCGACTGGATGAAGAAACGTCAGCCTGAACCTGTCTATTATTTTCCATCCAAACTCAAACTGCGTGCGAATTGGGATTTTGAGGAGAATTTTGACCACTTAGCACTCCCTCAGACCAGTTCTAAACCCCGTGCACTGATTAGTAAGAAAACCAATAAATAGTAGCATCTACTAAGCAACTATGTCCCTCCGTCGTACCACATGGATTTTTCTGATACTGGGTGTATTGGTGCAGGTAGTCACTTTCTATGTATTGCCCGAGGATAATCCTTGGTCATTGGTCAGTGGTGTATTGGGTATTTGTTCGGTAGTGCTTGGTGCGCAGGGGAATATCCTTAGTTTTGTGTTTGGTTTTGCGCAAGTAGCCACCTATACGTATTTGTGCTGCATAGAGCATTTTTATGCGGAAATAGCCATGAATATCTATTATTTCATCACGATGATTTATGGCGTATATTGTTGGCGTAAACGACTGACTAATAACTCGATGCAATTACAGACTCGTCGCTTATCTGCCAAGACATTGCCTTGGATTATTGTGGCTATTACCATATTGTCTGTGTTGGTGGGTTGGCTCTTGGGGCGTTATACAGACGACCCACAGCCCTATATGGATGCATTTACTACGGTACCTGCTATTGCAGCCCAATTATTGATGGTATTGGCATACCGCGAACAATGGTATCTGTGGTTGGTGGTTGATTTGTTGGCAGTGGTGATGTGGCTCCGTGCTGAGAACTATTGCATGGCAGCACAATACGCCTTCTGGTGCGCCAACTGCGTATATGGATACATACAATGGACCAAACTCTTAGTCCAACAACCTGCTGAAAATAAATAAGGAAAATCGTCTCAACTATATTTGCGTGGGTAATTGAATAGAATACCCATAAAGGCAATCACGCCCAATACCATTGGATAATAGAGAAAACCAATAATCTCAAATGGTGTGATATGTGCCAGGCCTGCTGCCATTAGTAGCTGTGCACCGTAGGGCAGAAAACCCTGTGTGAAACAACTGAATGTATCCAATAGCGATGCGCTGATACGTTTGTCTATACCATATTTATTGGCAATTTCTTTTGCCATAGGTCCTACGGTTACAAGGGCAATCGTGTTGTTGGCAGTACACATATCCGCCAGTATCACCAATAAGGCAATGGTCAATTTGGCACCACGTTTGCCGTTGATACGCATGGTCAGGGCGCGTATGAGATAGTCTATACCACCATTGTATCGAATAAGCGCCAACATGCCGCCTGCCAATAGGGTGACAATGATGAGTTCGCTCATACCCATGATACCTTCACCCATGGCACCCATCCATCCGATAGCAGTAAAACTGCCCGTCAGAATGCCAATCATGCCTGCTAATAGAATACCGATAAAGAGTACGATAAGGACATTAACGCCAGCTATTGCCATTACCAGAACAGCCAAGTATGGTATCACTTTGTACCATTCTAATAGCGGCACATAATCTGGGACTTGCACGCCTTGTCCGATGAAGATATAGGCAATGAGTACCACTATGGCAGCAGGCGCAGCCAGCCATATATTGGCTTTGAACTTATCGTTCATCTTGCAGCCTTGTGTCTGGGTAGCTACGATGGTGGTGTCGGATATAAAACTGAGGTTATCTCCGAAGAAGGCTCCACCTACGACTAATGCCACTATCAGGGGTAGGGAACTTCCTGTTTGCTCGGCTATACCCACGGCTACAGGGGTAAGCGCAACGACCGTACCAACGGAAGTTCCGATAGATAGT
The DNA here is from genome assembly GCA_015061165.1 of Bacteroidales bacterium. GTDB lineage: Bacteria > Bacteroidota > Bacteroidia > Bacteroidales > Paludibacteraceae > Colicola. The sequence continues at coordinate 44,410 of SUXC01000017.1, read as the reverse complement.
GATATGAAACATGCTGCCAAAAACAACCCTGGCAACAGCATACCTGCGGGCAGGAAACGTAGTGTGAGGTTTACTGTGGCTTCAATAGCCCCCATCTTGCTGGCTGTAGTGGCAAAAGCACCTGCCAGGACAAATATCCATATCATCAGCATGATATTCTCATCGCCTGCACCGCGAGAGAAGATATTGATGCGTTCTCTGAGTTTGATTTTGGGGGTGATACCGATTGCGTATGCCGATGCTATCAAGAAGGCTACCGTGAGGGGCAGTTCATAGAAGTCGCCCGCAATGAGCGATCCTATGAGATACACCACCATAAATACTATGAACGGGGATAGCGCCAGCATTATTGTAGAATATTGATACCTTGTTGCAGACAGTGAGCCAGCATTTGTTCGTCCCAAACACTGGCTTGCACTTCGCCAATATGGCGTTTGTGCAGCAATAGCATACACAGACGCGATTGCCCAATACCACCACCAATAGTGAGGGGCAGTTGGTCCGTCAAAATGGCATTGTGATAGGGGTATTGTTTCCAATCTTCGTGATGGGTAAGCGCCAATTGCTGTTGCAAGGCAGCAGCATCCACCCGAATACCCATAGATGAAATCTCGACCGCCTTTTGCAATGGTTCATACCAAATCAGTATATCTCCATTCAAACCGCTATGTAGGGGCATGTCTGATGTAGGGGCACTTGTGGTCCAGTCGTCGTAGTCGGGGGCACGAAAATCGTGTGGTTCGCCATTGGATAGTTGGCCACCTATGCCACAAATAAACACCGCCCCGTATTCCTGACATATATAATTCTCACGCTCCTTGGACGATAATGTAGGATAGCGTTGCAGTAATTCCTCCGCCGTGATAAAATGTATTTGTTGTGGAAGAAAAGGATGAAGGATAGGATAGTGTTCGCAAACTAAATATTCGGTATTGAGTAGTGCCTGATAAATCAGTTTAACGGTATCGAATAGTGTAGTCAGCGTTCTTTCGTCTTTCGTAATCACTTTTTCCCAATCCCATTGATCCACGTATAGGCTATGCAGTTCATCCAGTACTTCGTGTGTACGAATGGCATTCATATCGGTGTAGATGCCATATCCAGCCACCTCATTCATTTCGCCTAATTTCAGGCGTTTCCACTTAGCTAATGAATGTACGATTTCACATTGTGTATGAATGCTATCTGCCACAAACCGTACAGGAACCTCATGCCCACTCAAATCATCATTGATACCTAATCCCGACTTTACGAACAACGGCGCAGTCACACGTCGCAATTTGAGCGATGTGGATAGGTAGGACTGAAAGGTATCCTTAATCAGTTTGATAGCATGTTCTGTTTCTTTGATATTCAGCATTCCTCCGCCTGTAAACGATAAGATTATTCTAATTTGCGATAGCGGATGCGCTTAGGTTCGTTGGCATCTTCGCCCAGACGCATTTTCTTGTGCGCTTCATATTCGGAGTAGCTGCCTTCGTACCAATAGAGTTTGCTATCGCCTTCAAAGGCCAAGATATGCGTACATATACGGTCAAGGAACCAGCGGTCGTGTGAGATAACCACGGCGCAACCAGCAAAGTTCTCCAGACCTTCCTCCAATGCACGAAGGGTGTTCACGTCAATATCGTTGGTTGGCTCATCCAGCAGTAGCACATTGGCTTCCGACTTGAGGGTTAGAGCCAAGTGGAGGCGATTACGCTCACCGCCTGACAGCACACCGCACTTCTTCTCTTGGTCTGCGCCTGTGAAGTTGAATCGGCTGAGGTACGCGCGTGCATTTACTTCGCGTCCGCCTACGCGGATATATTCCGTGCCTTCGGCGATAGTCTCAAATACGCTCTTGTTAGGATCGATATTGGAGTGTACCTGGTCCACATACCCCACGCGTACGGTCTCGCCTACGGTGAATGTTCCCTTGTCGGCTTTCTCCATGCCCATAATCATACGGAATAGGGTAGTCTTACCCGCACCATTAGGACCTATGATACCCACGATGCCGTTGGGTGGCAGCATAAAGTCAAGATTTTCAAAGAGCAACTTATCGCCAAACGCTTTGCTCACGCCCTCTGCATTGATAACCTTGTTACCCAAGCGTGGTCCGTTAGGAATAAAGATTTCCAGTTTCTCCTCGCGCTCTTTTTGCTCTTCGTTGAGCATTCGGTCGTAGGCAGCCAAACGTGCTTTACCTTTGGCTTGGCGTGCTTTAGGTGCCATGCGCACCCACTCAAGCTCGCGCTCGAGGGTCTTGCGACGTTTGCTGGCTTGCTTCTCCTCCATCGCCATGCGAGCAGTCTTTTGCTCCAACCATGAAGAGTAGTTGCCTTTCCATGGAATACCTTCGCCACGGTCCAATTCCAAAATCCAACCTGCCACATTATCCAAGAAATAGCGGTCGTGGGTGATACATATTACCGTACCTGCATATTGGTGCAAGTGTTGCTCCAACCAGTCTATAGACTCGGCATCAAGGTGGTTAGTAGGCTCGTCAAGCAGCAGAATATCTGGTTGTTGCAACAGCAGACGACATAGTGCTACACGGCGGCGTTCACCTCCAGATAGGTGCTTCACTTGTGCGTCATCTGCAGGACAACGCAGGGCATCCATTGCGCGGTCAAGGCGTGTGTCAATGTTCCATGCATCTACGCTGTCGAGTTTATCTTGTAGTTCGGCTTGGCGAGCCAGCAGTTTGTCAAAGTCTGCATCAGGCTCAGCAAATGCCATGTTGATAGCATCGTATTCGGCAAGCATGTCCATGATAGGTTGCACGCCCTCCTGCACACATTCGCGAACGGTCTTTTCGGGGTCCAATTGTGGGTCTTGCTCCAGGTAGCCTACGCTGTAGCCAGGGGAGAATACTACTTCGCCTTCGTAGTTCTTCTCAATACCTGCGATTATTTTTAGCAATGTGGACTTACCTGCACCATTGAGACCTATGATACCGATTTTTGCTCCGTAGAAGAAACTGAGGTAAATATTGTTGAGTACTCGTTTTTGTGGGGAAAAGGATTTGCTCACGCCCACCATTGAGAAAATAATCTTCTTATCGTCTGCCATAATTGTGATGTTTATTTTTTGTTAGCGACCATCAATATGTTGTCACCTATGATTTGTTTGCTACCAATGAACTCTTTTCCAGAGTATTGTAGATTGATGTGAATCGTTTCGCCGTATATGGTTCCAGAAGCATATACTTCGGTATTGTATTGTTCCGTTTGGATGGTTTCAATAGGTATGCCTAATATGTTTGACACTTGCGTTTTGTAGGAGATAGTTATGACACGTTCAAAAGGATTCAGCTCCAGTTGATTGCCCTCTACAGTGGCTTCGGTGGTATAGGCGCAACCGTCTGTGGTGTTGAAAGTGAGCAGAAATGTATTGTCTGTCAGATGTATCACTTGCAATTCACCTGCTTCGTTGGGTAGTACCACCACTTGCGCATCATTTTGGGTAACGTATCCACTAACTTTGAAGTCATATTCGCCTACAATATCGGGTATAGGCGACTCGCATGCAGATAGGCATATCATTGTTAATGGTAATACTAAGAAATGCAGTAGTTTTTTCATTGTTGTAGGGGAGTTGTTTGGTTGGATTATTAACGACGGCGTAGGCCTTGCATTTGTTGCATTTTCTTCATCATCTTGCTTGTTTGTTCAAACTGTTTGAGGAAGCGGTTTACTTCTACGATGCTTGTGCCCGAACCTTTTGCAATGCGGTTTTTGCGGCTACCGTTCAGTAGTTGAGGGTTGCTACGTTCTTGTGGTGTCATGGATGAGATGATAGCTTCAATCGGTTTGAATGCATCATCGCTGACCTCCACGCCTTTCAGGGCTTTGTCCATGCCTGGAATCATACCCATAAGGTCTTTCATTGAGCCCATTTTCTTGATTTGTGCCAATTGGGATAGAAAGTCGTTGAAGTCAAATTGGTTTTTCGCAATACGTTTGCTAATGCGTCGTGCCTCTTCTTCATCGTATTGTTCTTGTGCGCGTTCTACGAGGGACACCACATCACCCATGCCCAATATACGGTCTGCCATACGCGATGGATGGAACACATCCAGTGCATCCATCTTCTCGCCAGTACCGATGAACTTGATAGGTTTTTGTACCACCGAACGGATACTGAGGGCAGCACCACCACGCGCATCGCCATCCAGCTTGGTGAGGATAACGCCGTCAAAGTCAAGGCGGTCGTTAAACTCTTTGGCAGTATTTACGGCATCCTGACCAGTCATAGCATCAACCACGAACAGGGTCTCTTGTGGATTGATGGCTTGTTTGATAGCAGCTATCTCCTGCATCATTTGTTCATCCACAGCCAGACGACCTGCGGTATCGACAATCACCACATCGTAGCCATATACTTTGGCTTCTTGTATAGCCTTTTGTGCTTTGATAACGGGGTTAGCTTCGCCTTCGCCAGTATATACTTTGGCATTGATTTGCTCACCGAGTACGCGCAATTGTTCAATAGCAGCGGGGCGATATACGTCGCACGCTACGAGCATGACACGTTTGTTCTTTTTTGTTTGGAGGTAGTTGGCTAATTTTGCTGAGAAAGTTGTTTTACCCGAACCTTGCAAACCACTCATCAGGATGACGGCAGGTGCAGCTTTGAGGTTGATTTCGGCTGCTTCACCGCCCATCAGGGTTGCCAACTCATCGTGTGTGATTTTCACCATGAGTTGTCCTGGTCTGACAGCTGTCATTACGTTTTGACCGAGGGCTTTGGCTTTTACTTGGTCGGTGAATTGTTTGGCAGTCTTGTAGTTTACGTCGGCTTCCAACAATGCTTTGCGAATATCTTTGACGGTTTCCGCAATATTGATTTCGGTGATACGACCTTCACCTTTGAGAATCTTAAATGATCGTTCTAATCTTTCTGATAAATTGTCAAACATAGTACTCCATATTAAATTTGCTGCAAAGGTACAACAAAAAATGCATATTTGCAAGTAAATGAGCGAAAAGTTTACTTTTTCTTAACATTTCAGCACGAGGATATCACGTAGATTGGTGGTGTAGCATGGAGATAGTTTCTCACGTTTGGTAAGTGGCTGGTCTGTGTTGAGCACTTGCGTGGCGACTTTGAGTGCTGTTTTGCCATATTGGCTATTGATATGGTCAATGGCTTTCTGTAGTCGCTCATCGCGTTCTTTGGGGCGCTCATCAAAGAGCATCTGCTGGGCATTGTCTGCTGGAGTGAGCCCCATCAGTACTACGCCCGCTTTCTTGTAGGGATAGGGTCGCCATTGTTTGCGTAGGGCAGCAAGCATGTAGCCAACCAGTTCGGCTGTGATAGCCGTGGGGAAGGGCAGTGTCACTATCTGATGAATTACCTGCATTTCCTCCTCGGCAAAGCGCGAGGTATGCGCATATACGCTAAATTGGCGACACAGACTACGCTGTTTGCGCAGTTTATCGGCACAATCACTCATAAAGTCCACCAATGCTTTCTCTAAGGTTGCTTGGTCGGTAATACCTCGCTCAAAAGTACGCGATTGCGATATGCTTTGCCTTTCAGCACGCTCTGTGATGTCTATGCAGTCGTAGCCATTGAGTTCTTGCCAAGTCTGTAGTCCGGGTTTGTGTAGCAGGTTCTTGGCGAACTCAGGCAGCCGCTGGCTGAAGTCACATGCGGTTACAATGCCAGTGGGTAGGAGTTTCTTCTGTGCCTGTCGTCCAATACCCCATACATCTTCGATGGCAAACCCTTGCAGGGCTTTCTGTCGTTTCTCGTCGGTGTCAATGATACAAACGCCGTTGTAGGCGGGATATTGTTTAGCATACTTGCTGGCAATCTTGGCAAGTGTACGAGTAGGCGCTAATCCTATGGACACGGGTATGCCCACCCATTTACGGATTTGTTTGACCACCTGCTCGTAATAGGGTTTGAGATCGTGTATAGGTAGATGATCGCAATGCAAAAAGGCTTCGTCGATGGAGTACTGCTCCAGTCGTGGCGTGTGCTTGGCAAGTAGGCTCATCACCCGACTGCTTAGGTCGCCATACAAACTGAAGTTGGAGGAGAACGCAGTTACACTCGCCTCTTGCCTTTCGCCTAATCGCCTCTTCACCTCAAACCACGGTTCGCCCATCTTGATGCCAAGCTTTTTGGCTTCGTTGCTACGCGATACTACGCAACCATCATTGCCCGATAGTACAACTACGGGCTTGCCTTCTAAATCAGGGCGAAACACTCGCTCACACGATACGAAGAAATTATTGCAATCACATAATGCGTAATACATACCTCTATCTATGTCACATATCTATTTTGTTTTGCTCTCCAATGCGGCTCTGCTGCATTTCATTAGAGCAAAAACAAAAGTAGATCCTGAATTGACAAAAATTGACAACCAAATTGACACCAATTGTCTTAAAATAGTTCCTTGATTTTTATTTTTGTAGCGCAGCGTATTTTTGTTTCAAAAAATAATACCCGATACCCTACAACCTATGCACGCAATGCGTGATGACACCCCAAATGCAGAACTGGTTGTCTGCGGTTACTTTGATTTTCTGAAAATCCTTGTTGTGTGGTATGAGCCACGCACATTGATTTTTGGCGTCGAATAGATACTCTTTGATCGTAAATTCGCCGTCAATGCAGGCAGCCACATAGTTGCCGTTCTGCGCTTCCAGCGAGCGGTCAATCACCACGATGTCGCCATCGTGTATGCCTGCTTCTATCATACTGTTACCCGATATACGGGCGTAGAAAGTGCTTTCGGGATGGCGCACCATCTCGCGTGCGAGGTCGATGGTCTCTCCCGCATGGTCTTGCGCTGGGCTGGGGAAGCCAGCATGCAAGCCATCAGCAATCTCCAGTTCTATGCCCATATCGTGGGCGGTGGATATGTTGGTTAATTTCATAGTCGTTTATAACGGAATAATCCTTATTGTGGCATAACAATTAAGTACGCAAAATATTTGTACGCCAAATCACGGAGGGTACGTTCCTCTTGCTTGAGACTTTGCAAGTCGCCTTCCGTTAGTTGTTCGCGGTATGCTCTACCTTGATACATCATGCTTATATACGTATGATTATCTTCTTCAATCAGTTGTATATCTTCGAATGGTATGCCATCGTTTGCCTCGAAACATGGTAGGTATGCTACATTACGCACTTTCCCCTGTACTGCGCGTAATAGTCCCTTTTGCACCAAATCTGCAATGTCGCGGTTGGCGGTGTCCATGGATACTTCAGCCAGTTTTGCCCAGTTTTTGGCAATCAGTTTGCCGTCATAACCGCTGAGGTATATGTTTAATATATCTTTTTGGCGTTTGGAGCAGGGCGCATCTGCATGTAATTGCCAAAAATAGGTCTTTTGTAGCACATTGCCAATCACACTATCGGACGATTGAACAGCTTTTAACAACGCGGATAGAAACCAGAGTATCCAATCAGTAATATCGCCATTTCCTCGTTGGGCACGCTCCAGTTCGCGATAATACGAATCGCGGTCTGCCAATATCTGATGCGACATACTGTAATAACGCAACTGACTACCTTCGAAACGCGCCAATAGGCTATCTGATAGCGCGCGTGCTAAGCGACCATTGCCATCATCAAAGGGGTGGATACATACAAACCAAAAATGCGCAATGGCTGCTTTTAGAGGTGAGGCAGCAATGGTTTCATCGTTGTACCAATTGAGGAATATCTCCATCTCTTGCGGTACGCGCTGCGCTTCAGGAGCTTGATAATGCACACGCTCGCGTCCCATATTACCAGAAACGACCTGCATGCCATGTGTGCGGTATTGTCCAATATCTATCTGATAATGCTTTCTTCGAACAACAGGAAATAAATCATTGTGCCATTGGAATAGTCGCTCGTGCGTTAAGGCTTGTTTGTAATTGTGGGTAGCATCCAACTCTACGCTTACGATACCTTCCACATCATGCGAAATACTTTCAGCAACGCTTTCAGCGGGCACACCTAATCGCCTCGCTACAGATGAGCGGACGGAGTTGGTCTTGAGTGTGATACCCTCAATCTGTGAGGTAGATACAATCTCAGCAGTGATACTCTCGGCTGTGGCTTTCAGTTGCTCTTCAAAGCCGAGCATGCTCAAACGCCCGTGCATATAGCCCAACGCCTGCATCACTTGCATGAGTTTGTCTGAGACTTTATCTTTGTCCCAAACAAAATTTGTCCAATTATCCGCCTGATGAATAAACATAGTTGTATTAGTATCAAAATTCGCTGCAAAGGTATAATTTTTGTGAGATATATGCAAGTTTTTTTTTGTGAAAAATTCATTTTTGCGGTTAAAAATAATGCTTTTAGCCGCAAAATATGCGTCTTATTGGCATTTTTTAGCCGCATTACGAGAATGGAAGCATATACGCTTTATATATTAAAATTTGGGTTAGGATATAAAATATGGCGCGTAGCGCCGTGTAGAGTGTAAAGGCAGGGATAAAAAACGACACGCAAGTGCCGCTCAGAATTGTCTTATCGGCAAAAAAATGCCTATTTTGGCATATTTTTACGCAAAAACTTGCCGATGTCGGCAAAAAATAGTACCTTTGCAGCAAATTTACTAAAAAACTTGTCGCTGTATGGAATATATATCAGTTAGTCAGTTTGCAGAGAAATATGGTGTGAGTGAGCGCACAGCTCGCAATTATTGCGCATTGGGTAAGATTGAGGGCGCATTTCTGGTAGGTAAATCGTGGAACATACCTGCTGATGCTACATTGCCAAAGAACGGAAAAGCGAAACTATCGCCCCTATTAGCACGTTTGAAAGAGGAAAAAGATAGTAGATTGAAAGGTGGCATCTATCACCGCATACAGATTGATTTGACCTACAACTCCAATCATATTGAAGGTAGTCGTCTGACAAAGGAACAAACACGTTATATTTTTGAAACAAATACGTTGGGAGTGACTACAGAAAACACGCGCATTGATGATATTATCGAAACGGTGAATCACTTTCGTTGTATTGATTATGTGATTGATCATGCAACGGATAAAATCACCGAATCGCATATCAAACAACTACATGCGCTACTCAAAACGAACACCTCCGATAGTCAGAAAAATTGGTTTGCCGTAGGTGCGTATAAGAAACTTGCTAATGAAGTGGGTGGGGAAGCTACTACCCAACCATCTGATGTACAGCAAGAAATGAGGGCATTACTTACGGAATACAATGCGCAAGAGAAGATAGATTTGGATGCTATTTTGGATTTTCATGTACGCTTTGAGCGTATTCATCCGTTTCAGGATGGCAATGGTCGTGTAGGTCGTTTGTTGATGTTTTGGCAGTGCTTGCAACATGGTGTAACGCCATTTATTGTGACCGAAGACTTGCGTTTGTACTATTATCGTGGTCTTCAGAATTGGGGACAAGTCAATGGCTTTCTGCGTGATACAATCCTAACCGCCCAAGATATGTTTGAGGATGTGATGAAATACTTTGGAATAAGGCAATAGGGCTATGAGACAATTAGGCGAGGGGTAAAAAAAAGAGCGACACTTGCGTGCCGCTCTGAATGTCTAATGTGTATTTTTAATATGTAAATTATTCTATTTCCCAATATCCTCTACTACTATATTCTGTTGACCATTGTACTTGCCATGTTTTACCAGAGATCTTATCTAAAAGAATAAAGTTATACATGTTTTGCGTAGGGTACAATTCAAAACGTCCTGAAACCTGTAAGTCTGATGCTTCTAATAATGACCAGCTATTGAGACGTGTTTTAAATCTGTAGCTAGATCCTTGTACACTATATTGAACTTGCCATACGCGTCCTGTTTGTGTATCTAATTCTAAGAAGGTCCATGTATTTTGAGTTGGATATAGTTTATAACGATCAATATCAACGACTTGCAACTGTTTTAGAGAATCATTAATATGTCTAATAGAATCTCTTTCTGCTATCCATTTTACTTCTGCAATTGAATCTTCAATATGTTTTGCAATCAGATATTCTTTGATATTATTTTCATGGAAATATGAACAAGCAAATCCATAAGTTCTTTTATATACTGCAAGCATTGTGTTTCCATCATATATTGACCATTGTTCTGGATAATCTTTAATATAATGGTCAAAAGAATATAAAGAACTATCAGCAGATGGGATTGTGTTATATTTAGTTTTCAAACTATCTACCAGGGTTAATCTTATATTATTACAATCCTCTTCACAATCCTTAATTAAGATACAACCACTTAACTTATTACTTGCAAAAGTAATTCTAATCTCGTTCCACTCAATCCCCTCATGTTCAATATTTCCTTTGTAATAATAAGTATTATCGTATTTCCAATCGTATTCTAGATTCTGCCCTATTAAGATGTTATGAACTTCTTCTTGCATAGTCTCTCCAATTTTCATCCCAAAAATCTCTTGTGGAATAGATTGCGCAAATGCAAATGATTCAGTTACCAATACAAACAATAATACTGATAATAATTTCTTCATATTCTTTTATTTTATAAGGTTAATATTCTTCGTTCTTTTTCCACACTTCCACATTCAATTATGTGTTGATTTTGGGATTAGTTACAATATTTAAATAACTCGGCTATTACTTCTTCCCATTTATTTAATCGCAGTTCTTGTTTTTCTTCGAAAGGGAGTTCCGAATCTAGCCAAAGTCTATTGAGTCCATCTAGTCCATTTTCATATATCTGTTGAATGGTCCGTGCAAATTTGGGGCTATCATTCAAAGCGCGAAGATAGAATAAATCAATAGCTTTTAATGTCACCTCACGATATTGATTCACATGAAATTCTTTTCCTCCAATAAACGTTTTATATATCCAGATATTAAGATTAGTCCTCACTTGCTTACATAAAATAATGCCTTCTGTAGTCAAAAGAGATTGATTAATTAAACCAGGTTCTTCTTTCTGCAGTTCATTTAAACTAGTCACTTTATCACCCATAGGAATAGCCGAACTAGTTCTGCACAGAAAATCCATTAGTATCGATTGATAAGACTGAGACTCCAACAACAGGTTTCGTTCGAGATATCGTTTCAAAAAATGTGAACCGATTATTTGTATTCTGATATTGTTATAGGGGTCTCTAGCTATGACGATAGTTGTCTTACCCTTTTTTGCCTCATACTCTGTATAAATAACGAGTCGAGGATCTTTATCCCAATCTGAGTGTCTTTTTGTTTCAAAAAAGTAGGTATATTGGTTTTCGCTGATAGGATGAGTCCATTGATATTTCTTGCGATAAGGATACCTTTTCGCTTTTTGGGCTTTTTTCTGAAACTCTGCAAACTCCTTCATAATAGCAGCATACAAATCGCGAAAATCATTAACGATCTCGCGATGTATCTCCACATATGACATTGTAGAAAGAAGCATGAATCAAATTAGCAATAGTCATCTATACTATCTGGTCCATCCCATTCTAAGTCCTGAGCTCTTGTGTATGCTGCACGAACTCCATTCTCCTCAAAAAATGTTCCTTTAGAGGTATGGATAAACACTTCTCCGTTCCATTCAATCTCAGACAGAGCATAATTCTTTATTCCACCTGGTATCTTTGTTGATACAATGATTTTATCTTTATATAAAGTAAATTCAAACACTGTTGATGCACCATAGTTAGTTGTCACATATATTTTTTCTGCTTTTAGATTATTGAAATAATCTTGCAATGGTTGATTTGAAATCTCAGTAGGACAGCATGGGAACTCTGGATTAGTATGAGGAGCCCATCCTTGTTGAACCGCATATTTATTAGACGTTTTAAATAAATTAGGTAGTTTCACATCCTCATCTTTTATTTGAGGTTCTTCATTCGTCTTACTATGATACTCTAAAAACTCTTTGCCCCAAAAATCCTCATCAAATTTAGATGCTTCTATAGGTTCTCCCCAATTATCCTCCTTATATGATTCTTCGCTATTAATCGGTTTGCCCCATACGTCATATTGAGTTTTATTATTTATGCTTTGATATTGACTTTCATTTTTTAGAGGCGCTATAGCAGTTGGAATCCATGTGCTAAATTTTTCATTAAATATCCAATTACCGATACCACCAGTTCTCGTATTATTTTTTATCAAATGTAGTTCGTGTAGATGTTTCAAATTGTTAAATGATATTCTTGCTTCTTCTGCTGTTACTGCCCCCATCCATGACAGATTGATATCTTGGGCACGCTGCGCTAATATTTTAGGATTCTCTATAAATTCCTGAAGTGTACAATAATAGAGTATCTTTCTCAAAGTTAATGGATTATTGAGAGCATTTTCCAATTTTGTTACCCATCTCAAATTCTCTGGTCGATTATTCTGACGATTGGTGTCTATATGATCAACAACCAACTGATTATTTTCTGGTTTTCCTAAAAATGCAAATGCTACAATACGATGCACTACCTCCCCGCAAAAAGCACAATACCCTTTATCATTAGGTGATCCAAATGTCCAAATATTATCTTTAGGACGAGCTCTATTAGATTTTGGGTGACGCATGATAGCGCCATTATCGCGCACGGAGTAATGTTCGCCTTTGTAGTCACAATCTTTGACCGCACTAAAGTATTCGTCTGGTGTAATCATACAATTTTCCTATTAAATTATGTAAAAGTTAGTGTCATTTTTGCCATGGCATAGACATTTTCATAAATTTTTTGTTGCCTTCTTTTGTACTATATCTCCACATTTGACCAGTATGTACATTCAGGAGAAAGCACATGTGCGAATTTTCACCACTCATATACAATTGATAATTTACTTGAGTTGTATCAACTACCTCATCTGTTTCTTTCTTTATTTCTTCAAATTCCTTTTTTAAGATTCTGTATTTCCACACTGTTCCTGTATATTTATCTACTAAAAAGGCAAGACTACTTTTTGCAGAAGACTGAATAAATTCATATCTAACATCAATCAATTGCGTTGAAACAGCAGAAGAATTACTAACTGAAACATAATTTGAATAACTTTGTGCTTCAAGTGTCATAACAGCCATTAAACATAGTGCTAAAATTATCAAACTCTTATTCATAATTGTGTATTTATTATATATGAAACAAACATTTTCCTTTCACTCTGCAAATGTACAAAAACCATAGAGATAACTACTTCACACTATACGACTTCAATTCAAATTTCACTTTGTATTTGCGATCTGCCATGTCAGATCGAACATCACTTTTATAGTAAGCATAATGTTCTCTATGTCCATAGCCTGATAAGGTAATGCTTTTGACCATGTTTGGAGCAATGGTAACAGATTTCTTGAAGTCTTGATAATCAAGCATATTGCCATTCATATCGTAATATATCATACGTCCACTGATTGAAGTGATAGTACTTTCTGTATTGTTCTTGAATGCTACTGTTGCCTTTGATTCAAGCCAATCGTGTGCATAGTTTGCCAAAGTAATGGCATTGGGATTGGTGGTAGCCTCAGGCAAAGTAGTTGCAGTTGTCTTCTCCGAAGAAGTAGCAGTACTGGTTTTGGCAGGGGAAGTAACCGTTGTAGAGTAGGGTGCAGTTGATTTACGCTCTTTGAGAGTTCTCACTTCGGTTTGCAGAGTCTTTACCTCATTTTGCAATTGCTTTAGTTGGTTCTGCATGGTAGTCCATTCTGACTGGGTGATAGAAAAATCTTCATCAGTTGCAGCAGCAACCACTTCTTCTGTGGTAGTTATTTCAACATCTTCTGCTGCATTGCCAAATATGCCTACCTTCCACATCATGGCTATTATGCCACCTACTATAGCAATGATTAACAACAAATTAATTAGTCCACGTGAGGATTTTTCTTGGTATTCTTCGTTCATAATTGTATGTATTTATACTTGTTTAAGTGTGTAACATGCTTTCACCCTGCAAAGGTACAAAATTTATCGCATATATGCAAATAAGTAATGCTATATTTTTTAAGCCATCGCCAATGCCCTTCGACCTGCATCAGTCATCACTCCGCGCGCTTCGAGGTCGGCGCAGCGTTGTTTATTGAGTTCCGTCCAATGGCTGCGTTTACGGCGTGGAGAGAGGCGTTGCGCCAAACGACCATCGGGCAAACGCTTCAATGTAGAATCTATCCAACCAAAGCACAATGCTTCCTCCACCACATCTATATACGGCAAACAAGCAGCCGAACAGAGTGGGCGTTTGCTGCGATACATGGCTATCCAACATTCTTTAACCCCTTCGCCGTGCTCCAGCAGCCAATTACGCAACTGATCGCGGTGGGTAAATTCAAGTAGGGTAGTGATTTCCATGGTTTTATTTTTCTACTTTACCTTTCCATGAGTTGAAGCCAGTGTTGAGTTCCACCACCGTGTATTTTTTTTGACTTAGAAGCTGTGCTGCTTTTTTGCTTCGGTTACCAGAACGGCAGTAGAGGGCAATGGTTTTGTCAAGTGGCAATTGTTGCTTACACTTTGGTAGGAAATCGGCTTGTGTGACGTCAATAAGTATTGCGTTAGGTATATGCCCCGCCTCATATTCACTCTGGGTGCGCACATCCAATAAAACCACATTGCTGTCTTGGATAATCTCAGCAAAGGTGGCTATGTCCACAGATTGATACATTGCTCTATTAGGCTGACATCCCACAAGAGCGCAAATAGTCGTAAGTACTCCAAGTATTCGTTTCATAATCATATTTTTTTAGTTAGCAGTTCACTCTGCAAAGGTACAACTTTTTTCTGACATTTGCAAGGAATCTTTATTGTAGTTTTTCTATCAACTCCTCCACATCCTCTTCTGTCGTGGCCCAGGAGGTGACAAAACGGACAGTTGTCTCTTTCTCGCCGCGAATGCCCCAGTCTTCAAACGACACATCCTTCTCGCGCAGATTATCCACCACTTCATTAGGCAATACAAAGAACTGCTGGTTCGTTGGCGAATCTATCGCCACGCGGTAGCCCTTCTTCACAAATCCCTCGCGGATTCGCTGCGCCAGTGTCACAGCATGCTGACAAATACGCTCATACAGATTATCCGTAAACAGTGTCAAGAACTGCACGCCCAAGATCCTACCTTTGGCGCAAAGCGCACCATGTTGTTTCACCAATGGGAAGAAATGAGGCAACGCCTCGGGATTAGCAGCCACTACCGCTTCGCCAAACAATAAGCCACACTTCGTTCCACCAATATAGAACACATCGCACAAACGCGCAATATCTGGCAAGGTAATATCGCATGCTTCAGATGCCAACGCATAGCCCAAACGCGCACCGTCCATATAGAGCGGAATATGGTGCTTGTGGCATACCTCTGACAACTGCTCCAACTCACTGAGCGAGTACAAGGTGCCGTACTCCGTAGGCATGGTGATATACAACATTCCAGGTGCTACCATATGCTCGTATGTCTCATCGCGGTAGAAATCCGTGATATAGGTATCTACTTGCTCAGCAGTCAGTTTGCCGTCCTTTGTCGGCAATGTCAGTACTTTGTGTCCGCTATGCTCAATAGCGCCACTCTCGTGCACATTGATGTGTGCCGTCTCGGCTGCCAACACGCCCTCATGACGGCGGAGTAGGGCATCTATCACTGTGGCATTGGTCTGCGTTCCTCCCTCAAGGAACTGTACCAAGGCATTGGGCGCGGCGCATGCTACGCGAATGGCTTCTTTGGCTTGTTGCGTATAGGGGTCGCAGCCATAGCCAACCGTATGCTCCAAGTTGGTCTCCACCAAACGGCGCATCACCTCTGGATGCGCACCTTCCATATAATCGCTATCGAAATATATCATAATGTTATCTCCTCTTTGACCACGAACGACCGCTGGAGGTGCTGTAATAGAGCCCTTTGGATGTCTGAGCAAGTAGCTCTCGACCACCATCCATTAAGCACTCAAACTCACCGCAGGAGCTGCTCGTGTATCGCGATGACCAACTGCGTCCCTGCGAGGTGGAGTAGTATATGCCTTTGCTCGTAACTGCCAGCAGTTCATTGCCATAGGGTAGGAGGTCTATAAACTCGCCGTAGGAACTACTACTGTATCGCGTGGACCAGCTGCGACCTTGTGAAGTGGAATACTCAATGGTATTCTTGGCAGGATGAATGCGAATCATCTCACTGCCCAACATGATCATTTGTGGCATAATCGAATATATTGAATGATGCCGCAAAGGTACAAAAATATTTGTGCATTTGCAAATTTTATCCTCTAAAAATTTGGAAATTCGACAATTTATTCGTATCTTTGCAGAAAATTTAACACATGTTTGTCGAAGAACCTTGGAAATTCCCTATCCGCACCACACAATAACCATACAATAACCACACAATAACCATACAATTCCTTACCTTTATATAACCCAGCATAATCATTCAGTAAACCTTAATTCTTAATTCAAAATTCTTAATTCTTAATTAACTATGTCACAAGTAACGTACATGGCACCTGTCGATGAGGTGCGAGGCAAGCTAACCCTCAATCGTGGCAATGACTCTGTCATTATCACACGTCGCAAATCCTATGGCAAGACCAAGAACGGCACACCCCGTCTGGGTCCGAAAGAGATGTATGTCTATCACAAACACCGAGGATCATGGTCTCCTGCTGTCACTTCCCACCGCGAACTTTTCAAGGTGGCGCAAAAGCAAGCCATTGCCGAAATGAACAATCCCGAACGCTTGGCATATTGGCAAACACTCTTTGAGGAACAATTAGACAAACCTAAATCTGGTGAGAAACAGTACATTAAACTCCAATGTTACATCGCCGCACAACTACTTATAAAACTGAAAGCAGACAACGACACAAAAACAAACTAATACAGACAAATGCCTCTCATTCGTGTGTAACAGTGTAACGGTGTAACACCTCATTCTATAATATATACCCCCGCACACACATGTATTAGTTATATAAAACTACTGTTACACTGTTACACCGTTACACCTAAATAGTCAAAATAATAGATAAAAATATGAAAACAACTCAATTGATTATTAGCGGATTATGTAAACTCCTGTGTGGTATGGCCTTGATTGGCGTGCTGCTCTTTTGGCCAGCAGGTACATGGCACTATTGGCAAGCGTGGCTACTGCTTGCCTTGCTGTTTGTACCTATGACCTGCATGGGTATTTGGCTACTAATCTCCATGCCCGAGCTATTGGCTAAACGGCTGAACAACAAGGAGAAAGAGCAGACACAAAAGCATGTGGTGGCCCTCTCGGGATTGATGTTTATCGGCGGCTTTGTTCTCTGTGGTTTAGACCACCGCTTCGCGTGGTCCAGTTTGCCCCTGTGGGCGAGTGTCATTGCCTCGGTAGTCTTCCTGATAGGGTATGCCTTGTACGCCGAAGTGTTGCGCGAGAATGCCTACCTATCCAGAACCATTGAGGTGCAAGATAATCAGCAACTCATTGACACGGGACTGTACGGCATTGTGCGCCATCCGATGTACACAGCCACCTTGCTCATGTTCCTCTCTATGCCGATAGTGTTGGGCTCTGCATGGGCATTGTTGGTGTTTGGTGTTTATCCCATACTCATTATCCGACGCATACACAACGAGGAGCAGGTGCTGGCAGCAGGACTACCCGGATATACCGATTACCAGCAGCGCGTCCGCTGGCGCCTCATACCTGGCATTTGGTAGGATAGGAGAGAATAGGATAGATAAAATCTATCTTTTTCGATAAAATCGCACTATAATTTGCATATATCAAGATTTTTCACTACCTTTGCACGCTAATTTGTGCAGATAGTTATGGAAGGTATGAAACGAACATACGAAAGCGACCAGATTCAGTTTGCGGTAATTGCCATTGAAACGGCTGCACGCAAAATGGGAATCACCCCCGATGAACTGGCTACTCGATTAGAAAAGCAAGGACTTATCGAGGGACGCTTGATGCGTTTTTATGACACCTTGCATACACAAAGTGCTGATTATGTGGCGGATGATATAATAGAGACATTGAGAAACTATGAGTCTGAATAATGCTATATTGTTTCATGGTTCCACTTTGGTAGTTGAAAAACCTCTCGTGGATTATGGTCGTCCAGAGTTAGACTTTGGACCTGGCTTTTATTTGACCCATGATCGCGAACAGGCTGAGCGTTGGGCGCAAACCAAAGCAGGACGCCTGCGAAACGGAGAGGCTGTGCTGAATATTTATCGTTTTGATGAAAAGGCTTTTTCAGAACAATTAGCATACCAACGATTGGCGTTTGCTGATTACAACCAAGAATGGCTCGACTTTATTGCAGCCAGCAGAAAGGGACACTCGCCATGGCAAGAATTAGATTGGATAGAGGGTGGAGTAGCCAACGATAGCGTAATCTCTACTGTGGATGCATACGTGGATGGCTTTATCTCTGCTGAACAAGCTATTGGGCAGCTCGTGAATGAACGTTTACGCCATCAGGTATGTATTCGACAGCAGTCCATCATAGAGCAATTTTTGACTTTTGAACAAGCTGTTATTTTATAACAATGAAAGATTATATTTTATATCGTAAGATTACACGTATCATTATGCAACTGGCTGAAGAACTGGCTATTTCGCCACACAAAGCCCTATTGCTGTTTTATAGCAGTGAAGTTGGACAACGGTTGCATGATGCCAAATATGGCTATCAATTGATGTCCGATACCTATATCGTGAACGATATAAAAAATGCAATTGGAAATTAAGAAAAAGAATATACAACATGTTTAGATCACACACTTGTGGCGAGCTACGTCTCGCCGATGCAGGCAAAACCGTGACCCTCGCAGGATGGGCACAACGAATCCGCAAAATGGGCGGTATGACATTCATCGACCTTCGTGACCGATATGGTATCACACAACTTGCCTTCCAATCAGATGGCAGTGCAGAGCAAGACGCATTGCTGGAGGCAGCCAATGGAGTAGGGCGCGAGTTCGTGCTACAAGTAACAGGCGAAGTCATTGAGCGTCAAAGCAAAAACGCGCAAATACCTACAGGCGAAATAGAAATCAAAGTAGCCCAAATGAATATCCTCAACGCAGCCGTAACTCCTCCATTCACTATTGAAGATGAGACCGACGGTGGCGATGATATTCGTATGAAATACAGATACTTAGACTTGCGCCGCAACTGCGTAAGAAAGAACCTTGAACTCCGCCACAAAATGGCGTTCGAAGTACGCCGTTACCTCGACGAAAAAGGCTTCCTCGAAGTAGAAACACCCGTTTTGGTGAACTCAACTCCCGAAGGTGCACGCGACTTTATCGTGCCAAGCCGTATGAACCCAGGACAGTTCTACGCTTTGCCACAAAGTCCACAGATTTTGAAGCAATTGCTTATGGTCAGCGGTTTCGACCGTTACTTCCAAATCGTGAAGTGCTTCCGCGATGAGGATCTCCGTGCAGACCGCCAACCAGAGTTCACACAAATCGACTGCGAGATGTCGTTCGTGGAGCAAGAAGATGTGCTCCAACTCTTCGAAGGGATGTCAAAACACTTGTTTAAGTCCATTCTCAATATTGACTTGCCAGATTTCCCACGTATGACATGGGCTGATGCCATGAAGTACTACGGAAGCGATAAACCCGATACACGCTTCGGCATGGAGTTCGTGGAGTTGCACGATATTTTCCACGCTATTGAGGAGCAAAAAGAAGAGAAGTTTAGTGTATTTGCTAATGCTGCCTATATCGGCGGTATCTGCGCTACAGGTTGCGCTACATACACCCGCAAGCAATTGGATGCCCTCACTGACTACGTAAAACGCCCACAGATTGGCGCGAAAGGTATGGTATATGCTCGCGTAGAGGCAGACGGCAACGTGAAGTCAAGCGTAGATAAATTCTACAACCAAGAGCAATTGCAAGAGGTGGCAAAAGCCATGAACGCTCAGCCAGGCGACTTGATTCTCATTCTCTCTGGCGATGATGCTATGAAGACCCGCAAGCAATTGTGTGAGCTGCGTCTGGAGGTCGGCAAGCAACTCGG
The DNA here is from genome assembly GCA_015061165.1 of Bacteroidales bacterium. Lineage (GTDB taxonomy): Bacteria > Bacteroidota > Bacteroidia > Bacteroidales > Paludibacteraceae > Colicola. The sequence goes on along the minus strand of SUXC01000017.1, from coordinate 24,513 downwards.
ATTGCGCGATCCTAAGAAGTTCTCATGCCTATGGATTGTGGATTTCCCAATGTACGAGTGGAGCGACGAGGAGCAACGCCTCATGGCAATGCACCATCCATTTACCTCGCCAAAACCAGAGGATATTCCACTGATGGACACCAATCCAGCAGCCGTGCGTGCGAACGCATACGACATGGTTATCAACGGTGTAGAGGTTGGTGGCGGTAGTATCCGTATCCACGATGCAGCGCTTCAACAACGCACCTTTGAGATTCTTGGTTTCACACCAGAAGAGGCACAACTGAAGTTCGGCTTCCTGATGAATGCCTTTAAGTTCGGTGCGCCACCTCACGGCGGTTTGGCATATGGCTTGGATCGTTTCGTTAGTTTGTTCGCAGGTTTGGACAGCATCCGCGACTGCATCGCATTCCCAAAGAATAACCAAGGACGTGATGTGATGTTGGGCGCTCCTGGCATCGTCGATCAAAAGCAATTGGATGAGTTGATGATTGACCTGCGCGAAGTACAAGCATAAATTTTTACAACAACTATAACAACATAATCCAACAACATTGCGCTGGGGAAACAACACACCCCAGCGCCATGTGAGTAAATTAGACAATTGCTCCTAATTGCAATTATGTAAAATAGAATTTATTGAGAAGTACCCTACAAAACTAACATTGAAACTATTAGAACTATTAAAACTTTTTAAACTCGCAAAGCGACATGACCTACCTTGATGAATTATTATTCAACGATGACGAGAATCAGAATGTGAAAGTGGATTATATTCCTCTGGCTGCTGATGATGATACCAAAGAACCAGACTTGCAAGATGGCGACGTGTTGGGCGTGTTGCCACTACGCAATATGGTGCTCTTTCCTGGTGTGCTACTTCCAGTAACGGTAGCACGACCCAAATCAAAGAAACTTGTAACCAACGCTTTCAAGAACGATGAACTACTGGCCGTTTGTTGCCAACGTATTCAAGACGTACAAGAGCCATCATCCGATGACCTCTACACCACAGGCACCGCAGGGCGCGTGATGCGCACCTTAGATATGCCAGACGGCAGCCTGATGGTAATCATGGAAGGTATCCAACGTATTGAGATACAAGAGATTGTATCGCAAAAGCCATACCTGAAAGCCAAAGTGCACATCTTGGAAGAGGACTTTCCTAAGCGCAACGACAAAGAGTTTATCGCCCTTGTTAGCAGTCTCAAAAGTCAAGCCGAGAAAATCCTCAAACGCATGGAAAACATACCTGCCGAGGCTGGTATGACCTTGCGTAGCATTGACAATCCACCTACTCTGGTAAACTATATCTGCGGTAACTTTGGTGTTCGTATTGCCGACAAACAGCGATTGCTGGAAATGACTTCGCTCAAAGAGCGTGCAGTCACCCTGCTCGAAATCCTGACAAGCGAACTGCAAATGCTTGATATGAAAGAAGTTATCAAGAGCAAAACCAAAGAGGATATTGACAAAGAGCAGCGCGAATACTACCTGCAACGCCAGATGGAGACTATTCAGCGTGAATTGGGTAACACCGATGAGCAAATGGCTAACGCAATGCTCGAACGTGCCAAGCAAAAGAAGTGGAGCGAGAAGATGCAAACGACCTTCGAAAGCGAACTCAAAAAACTCCGCCGTATCCCTACCCACTCGCCAGAGTACTCCACCCTGCAAAACTACTTGGAGGTACTGCTTGACCTGCCTTGGAACGAGTATTCAGAAGACAACTACGATATTCGTAACGCTCAAGAAGTGCTTGACCACGACCACTATGGCATGGAGAAAGTCAAAGAGCGTATCATCGAATACTTGGCTGTACTGAAAATGAAAGCCAACAGTCAAGCCAATGACATGAAAGCGCCAATCCTCTGCCTCTATGGCCCTCCGGGTGTGGGTAAAACCAGTTTAGGTCGTTCCATTGCCGAAGCATTGGGCAGAAAATATGCGCGTATCAGTTTGGGTGGATTGCACGATGAATCAGAGATTCGTGGCCACCGTCGCACCTATATAGGCGCTATGCCAGGACGTATCATTGAGAACCTCAGAAAAGTGAAGACCAGCAACCCCGTGTTCGTGCTCGATGAGATAGACAAGATTGGCTCTGACTACAAAGGCGACCCTACAAGCGCATTGCTCGAAGTGCTTGATCCTGAGCAGAATGGAACTTTCCACGACAACTACCTTGACGTGGATTATGATTTGAGCAAAGTGCTGTTTATTGCTACAGCCAACTCCCTGGACACGATTCCTCGTCCCCTACTCGACCGTATGGAACTCATCGAAATGACGGGCTATCTGCAAGAAGAGAAAGAGGAGATTGCCAAACGCCACCTCCTGCCTAAAGAACTGCACAACCACGGACTGAAGGCATCGCAACTCAAACTGAAGAAAGCCATCATAGGAGAGATTATAGACAAGTACACCCGCGAGTCTGGTGTGCGCAGTCTGGAACGTCAGATTGCTGCTATCTGCCGAAAAGTGGTAACACGTATCTCGCTCGAAGAAGAATACAACGTTTCTGTTACGAGCGAAGATCTGGTAGCATACCTCGGCAAACAACGCTACTCGCGCGATGAGTGGGAAACCAATAAATATATAGGTGTAGTCACAGGCTTGGCATGGACACAAGTGGGTGGCGAGATACTCTTCATAGAGACCTCGCTATCGCCAAGCAAGACCCCTACCCTCACCCTCACGGGTAACTTAGGCGATGTGATGAAAGAGTCTGCCACCATCGCTATGGGCTATATCAAGGCGCATGCCGACCAGTTTGGCATAGCGCGCAAAACGATTGATACCCACTCTGTGCATATCCACGTACCCGAAGGCGCCATACCAAAGGATGGCCCCAGTGCAGGTATCACCATGACCACCGCCCTTGTGAGTGCCTTCACCAAACGCAAAGTACGCCCTCGCATCGCTATGACAGGCGAGATGACACTGCGCGGAAAAGTACTGCCAATCGGAGGCGTGAAAGAGAAGATATTGGCTGCCAAACGTGCAGGAATCACCGATTTGGTGCTCTGCCAAGACAACCGCAAGGATGTAGAAGATATTGCACCTAAATACCTGAAAGGACTATCCTTCCACTATGTAAAGGATATTCAAGAGGTGATAGATTTTGCGTTATTGTAATTCGGGAGTCGGGAGTCCGAAATCCAGAGTCCCGAGTTGGGAATCCAGAGTCATATTATCGCGGAATTGCGATGGAGTAAGCATACTGCTTGTTGATATTTACCTTGGTTTGCAAATCGATATTTTCGAGAGCAACCAAGGTATTTTTCATACCATCAATGCTGATGATACCCGTACCGTGCATTTTCAGCACCGCCTCTTTTTGCGTCCAAAGGCGCGTAAATGCGATATTAGGAGATTGGGCAGCCCATATCTCGGCTTGCTCCTTTTCATTCATAGTGCGTGCTACTAATTCGGATTTCGCTTCGCGAATATGCTCAATATCAATACCAATAGGCATTTCGCTCACTACCACCGCTATACCCTGTTTGCAATGTGAGATGGAAAAGCAGGGTCCTCCTTCAAGGCGTGGCTGACCATATTCGTTGTAGAGGAATATCGGGAGTCGCGAATCGGGAGTCCGAATTTCGGAGTCGGGACTCACGAATCGGGAAGATGAAATGAGTTGCAGCAGCAATTCATAGGATTTAAGGCAACAAAATTGCCCAAACAGGTGTTTATATGCCAATGCCTGTTCACGACGTTGAGGGCTAACCAAATGCAACAACCGAGCAATCTCTTGCTCGGTACATTGACTCATATCATCGAAAATACAATATTGCACAACAGGACTACTGATTTCCCCAAGTAGAGGGCCAAGGATTATGGGTGATACCTGCCATCTGTTGCATTTGCAGGTGCGCCACATCGCGCAAACGATCTACCTCAGTCTTGCGAGGCTGCGTAGTATCGGGATAAATAGGTTCGCCAATCGTTACTGTCAGCAGGGGCAACTCCTTAGGACCAAACAGGCGGAAGATACCTTTACGCTCGCGATAGGTAATCACACAGGGCAATAATGGCTTGTTATACTTATAACTCATGGTGAATGCCCCTTTCTGGAAAGGACGAAGCGGTTTGTACATATCCCAGCGACATGCCTCTGGGAAGATATGGAACCACCAACCACGGCGGTGGAACTCATCAAATGCCTCGTTGAACTTCTTCATGGCACTCATACCCGCTTCTGGCTCAGGAATAGGTACCCCACCCACCAAATTCAGGAAGAAACTATCTTTCGTGCGGAAATTGGGCGCAAACATAGGGATTCGAGTGGTAGGCTTAGCCTTGACCGCCAATAGCACACATGGGCAATCCAAACGAAAGACATGGTTAGCAATGGTGATAGCGCCATGTTTCAATCCCTCGCTGTGTCGTTTGAGCACCTCACGGCCACGAATACGCAAACCCATCTTCACACGCAACATCAGATTGAGACATACCTTTAATATAATAGCATATCCCCATTTGGTCTTAAAACGATAGCGAGCCGAATCATCCATATATGGATAATACTCATCAATCGCCATTTCGCGATCAAAAACAGGAAAAAGGGTGCGCTCAAATGGATTCTCCTGTGGATAATCCATAGCAGGTTGAGGGATATACTCCCCTGGCATAACCTTCAGTTCTTGGTATTGTTTGTTCATTTCTTGTGTCTATTTTTGCGCACGTGGTGGGCTTTTTTCTCAATCTCATCAATAGCCTTTCCTACGGCTTCTTTCGCATCAAGCGCCAATTGTTTGAACTTGTCGTGGCGTTTCTCATCTTGCAGCAGGAGATTCACCTTGAATTGTCCGTCACGACCTGTGCCATCAGCAATAGATGCCTGCTTGAATTGGTCAAAAGCATTGCTACGCAAGCGGTGAGTGATAGGCTGTTTCAAGCGTAGGCTATCGCGTTTGGCTTCGTATTCGATATTCATTTTCTTGAGTTCCTCATCCACAAATGAGGCAAACTTCTCGGCATCTGCTTGCGAGGTCATCTGGTCAGCAAACTCAAAATAGAAGTGGTAGGTACTCTTCTCCACATCAGCAAAAGCAATAGAGAACTTGGTAGGCATATTCAACGCCTCTTCCGCCTTCTGCACAGAAGTCATAAACTGATTCTCCTGCAACTTCTCGCCTGTGATATTCACAATACCATTTACCTTCTGTACCATGTGAATGGTAGGTGTACCCAAGTATTTAGGTCCTACCTCAATCAGGTCACTCACATCGTAGCGATACAATCCCGCGTAGGTAGTTACAATAGGCGAATAGCGTTTGCCTTCTTCCAATTCATAGAGTTGCCAATAACGAGGATTAGGATTCTCCAAATCCTCTTCAGCAATAAACTCATAATAGTGGAAATGTGGGAAAAGCACTGTATCTACCGAATAGTCATCCATCACGAAGCCAAAACGACATTCCGATGAGAAATAACCAATCTCCATGTGGCAAATATCATCTGCAAACGAGCCTTTGAACTTATCCAAATAGACCTTGGTATTTCCGCATTTCCATGTAGAAAGTACTTGCAGATTAGGCCAATAATGGCGTGGCAACGGAGTATAATAGTCCTCCTTCATCTTGCGCAACTCGGCTGCACGCTTAGGATTAGGTCTGAGGTCCTTTTCCAGTTCCTCACGAATATAATCAGGGATATTCAAATCCTTATTCAGCGTACCATTCTCGATATCCTCTACATACTTGTCGAAATATTCGATAGCGTTGTGTTGCATTTCTACAATAGTACTGGGATTAGCAGTTACCAACATGGTTACATCCTGCTCAATGCTCAATCGCATAATCGCATAGTATCGTGCATTGTAGTCAGGAATATCATATACAATCGAAGAAAAAGCATAGTGCTTCTTGATAAAACCAGGTACATCTTTTCGTGTCAAGCCCGATACAGAGCCAAAGACGGTACCGTCTAATGCACGACCTTCCACGGCTTTGCCTACGATAATCACCACACTGCCCGAGAACACCATCTTGCGCTGACGGATAAAATTGTAAATCCATAGGCGTGTCATTTTACCATAAATACGCTTTAGATAGTGGTGGGTGATAGGAATCCATTTAGGTTCGGCTGTAGTACCACTGGTGGTAGCATACATTACAGGATGACCAGGGAAGAGAATATCAGGAGCACCTTCTTTAGCACGATTAACGTATGGACGCAAGTTCTCGTAGTCCTGTTTATGTACATACTGTTGATAACGTGCATACAACTCCGTATCCGTTTTGCAATCCAATATTTCAGCAAAATGATGCTCACGTCCATAAACAGTATCTTTAGACTGTTCGAGCATTCTGCGGAGAGTCTTCTCTTGTGCTTTGCGGGGATCTTTAGAGGCTGCATTCAGTTTGCGCAACTCAATCTTGCCAACAATCCCCATCACTAAATTAATAAGTAGTGGATATTTCAGCATAAAATATACAATTTTTATGATTTTACGCTGCAAAATTAAGAAATTTATTTGGAATATGCAAATAAATTACGCATTAACCACATAAATATGCTATCAAACATATTTTTTGTGGAATAATTTGTATGTACGAAAAATTTTATTTGAGCCTCAAGAAGCCTATTCCAAATCGCTTCACAGCAGCCCGCTCCAATTCCTCGCGAACCGATGGGTCTGCTATGCTAATCAATGCTTTAGCACGTTCTGCTAATGGGAGATTACGCAGATAAACTATACCATGTTCGGTGGCGATATACTGCGCCTGGAATCGCGTAGTCACCACGCCTGCGCCAGGTGCCAAATTAGCCACAATCTTGCTCTGTCCCTTGCTGGTCATACTCGGTAGCGCAATAAAGCATTTACCACCTTCCGATAGCGAAGCACCATACATAAAGTCGTGTTGTCCACCCACACCTGATATAATCGTTTCGCCTATTGAATCGGCACAAATCTGACCTGTCAAGTCAACTTCCACTGCCGAGTTAATCGCCATTGCTTTAGGATTTTGGCGTATGTTTTGTGGGTCATTGGTGAAAGCCACGTCGCGAATAACGAAGTCTGGATTATTATCCATGTATTCGTATAAATGTTTCGAGCCTAATACCAAACTACCTAATGATTTGCCTGGGTAAATCTTTTTGAGCGAGTTGTCGATAATACCCTTCTCTATCAAAGGCAATACACCATCGGTAATGGCTTCTGTATGCAGTCCCAAATGCTGATGACCGCTTAGGGCATTAATAACGGCATTGGGTATTCCACCTACACCAATCTGGAGGGTTGCGCCGTCAGGAATCTCATTGGCGATAAAGTTGCCGATGCGTGTTTCTATCTCGCTGGGCACAGGAGTTGGTACCTCAATCAGAGGCTCATCGCCACGGCACATGGCTGCAATCTGGCTGACATGTATCACTGGGTCGCCAAAGGTGCGAGGCATGTATTTATTCACTTGTGCGATAACCGTTTTCGCACATTCCGCACCCGAGAAGGCAATGTCGGCAGAAATACCATAGGAGCAATATCCATTCTCGTCGGGCTCGCTCACATTTAGAAATGCCACATCTACAGGCACTTGTCCGCTACGGAACAGGAATGGCACTTCGCCAAGGAAGCAAGGAATGGTATCTGCCACACCTTCGCGCATGGCACGACGGAGATTGTTGGGCACAAAGATATTCAGCGCACGGAAGGAGTCCATCAGTTCACGTTTGGCGTATGGTGCTTCTTCGGGGTGTATGCCAAAGCCCGATATGACTTTGACATCGCGGAGTTCGCTGGCACGCTCGGTGAGTGCACGCAAAAGTACCATTGGTATGGATGTAGAACCTTGTACGACAATCGTGTCGCCCGATTTAACGAGGCTAACCGCCTCTATAGGAGATACGTATTTCATGGTAGTATGTAGATTAATCTTCCCTATTCTTTGATAGGGAAAACGCCTGTAGGGCGTAGAATAGTATATTGTGTCATCTCTTGGTTGGAGCGGAAACCTATTCCCTGAATGATAGATACTTCACGCGTGATGACAATAGAAGAGTCGGAATAGACGGACTCGGACTTTTGGTCCCAATATAGCAATGGCGTTTCAAACTGCTCTCCTTCCAAATTGATAGCCTTCACATTGCCACGCAATGTCCATCGTTGTGCAGGTTCGTTGTAGTGCGCATAATCTGCTTCGACAACGGCATCTGCCTTCAAGTCCATATTGAATTTCTCAAGATAGATACCCTGTGGGAACTCCCAATATGGAGTATCTGCCTTGTCGAAAACAAGCCATTTCTTGGCTTTGATACGATAGCGCGTAATACCTGAATCAGAAATGAGCGTTGTCACATCATCTCCCTCCAGCGCAGCCATCGCCTTGCGGTCTTCTATGGCACCTGCACGGTGGCGAACCTCCTTTTTGGCGCAAGCCATAACCGCAAAACAAACCAGCAGCAAGAGAATTACACGCGCAATTCTCTTGCTGCTGGATAAAATATTGCTTGAATTATTCAAAATGTTTAATTCAAAATGTTTAATTCAAAATTCCCATTACTCGGCTTTAGAGCGGCAAGTAGTAGTCTTGCCAATCCATCCACCTACGCGGAAAGGAGCACCCTCGTTCAAATCACGATGGAAGAACACGTCCTCCTTGCTTGGGAAGTATTGGCTATAAGTAGCAATCAATTTGTTGGCATCTGTAGCACAAGATTGATCCACTTGTTTTGCCTTGCGGAACATGTCGCAAGCCACCCAGAATACAGAACGTTGCAAGATAGGATCGTCATACACCTTTGCGCTGGCGTAGCAGATACCCATCAACAAATAGCAACGACCATCCTCTGCATTAATATCCAATGCCTGTTGCGCAGTGGTAGCACCCAATTGATAGTTCTTCATGGATACATACACATTCGCCATACGATACAAATAGTCAGCCTTGTCCTCATCATTGGTAACCATAGAAAGGGCTTGCTTGTAATACTCAATAGCACCTGCGTAGTCCTCTTTCTTGATACACATTTGAGCGCAACCAGCAGCAGACTCACTGGTAGGTTGCAACTTATGTGCATGTTCAGCAGCAGCGAAATATACATCGCTTTCGGTGCAACCGAGACGACGATAGAGCTTCATGATAGAACCCAATTTCTCAATATCAGAAGCACTCTCAGCTACTACGCTGGCATACATCTGATCCATCTGACCGCAATCAGCAGCACCAGAAGCAGCATACAAACGATCTACATACGCCTTTTGGCTTTGTGCAGCAGCAGTGTTCTTACCACCCTTAGCTACGATAGCATCCAATAGAGCTGCTACCTTTTGATAATCAGCCAAGAATTGGTCGCCATATTGATCTTGGTTAGATTTGTAGATATTATAGCTTACCTCAACCAACTTGCGAAGTACGGTGATTTGTGCATTCTCGCCCATACCCTCAACAGATTGTTTCAAGCATTCGTATGCCTTCAAACCTAACTCATCCTCAGGATAGTATGTCAAGTAATCAATACCCTTCAAACCCAATACGTATGCATCTGGATATTTAGGATCATCAAAGAATTTGATACGCTCATCATGCAGTTTCATAATAGAATCACGCAACGCATTGCGCAGGTTCTCATCGGTACATTTTTGATAACGATAGTCCAAAATCTCAGCACCATCAGTATAGATAGCTTTGTTCAGATCAGGGCGACTTTGATATACAGGCAACCAAAATCCGTATGCCTCATCGTATTGTTTGTTCTTTACAGACTCATGGAAGAGTGACAAGTTCATTAGGCACTCCTCATCTGACAATACTTCTACTACGGGCGCAACTACTTCTTCTTGCGCTTTTTTACCTTTTTTGGCTTTCTTTTGGGCAAAGCCTACCATTGGAATTGCAACACAAAGTGCAATAATCAAAAGTTTTTTCATCATGATTAGTTTATTTTTATTGTTATATTTTCTCATTATAATTTGCGTTTGAAGAACCAGTTCTCTGAGATAGCAGCGCTGATAACCAGTCGTACTGCATTCTCGTTCAACACATCCTGTTGGATTCCTCCGCGATGAACATACTCTACGGTTGCATTAACCATAGAACTAACCGTGCGCAGTGGCAAGCCAAAACCCAATGATACACCAAACTCAGGAATATCGGACATCATAGCATAGGATGTGCTATAGTTAGCGCCTAATCGCCAACATACGCGATCTATATAATCTCGCCCTAAAGGGTCGTGTCGATATTCAGCACCCAAAGCCCAACGCTGACGTGCACGGAGTACATCTTGCTTGTCAAAATATATAGTTTTTGTCCAATCTTGACATTGATAATCCAACGACACAGTTAAGCGGTCGGCATAATTATAACTAATACCAGCGCCATACATCATAGGCATCTCAAAGGCATTATCCAAGGTGGATACAGTGTCGTTGGTGGTCGTTTCTATCTGCTGATAATGGCTATTAGAGAAACGTTGTTTGTTCTCAAATACACCACCTAACACAACCGTATGTTTGCCAAAAGTATGGAAGATTTGCGCACCGTAGCGCAGTCTCAAACTGCTGATAGATAGGAAGTCCGTTTGCGAAGCACCTTTAGCAGATGACTCAACAAAAGTCTGTGTGCGCAGTTTGGTCATATCGCCAAACATATAGTACGCATTCACACCCAATGCTACCCAATTGCAGATATTAAAACTCAAACCGCCATACACTTGCGTAAAACCACCTTCACCCGAGTAGGTGTGCGTATAGTGGTAATCCGAATTAATCGAATCCGATAACGAGAAATTGTATCCAACCGCCGAATAAGGGGTTATACCCGCAGAGAATGCTATATGCTGACGCCACAAAGGGAATTGCAGAGTCACATACTCCAAGTTGCCATTAATGCGATTGCGTTCGCCATATGAATCCCCATAATTGGTGTACAATAACGAACCTGCGATATCAAACATAAATGTCATACTATCGCAAGCTGTGTATGATGCAGGTTGCGCAGAGTTGATTGCCTTATTTGAGCGCATACCTAACCCCACTCCACCCATCGCACGATATGCTGTAGGCAGATTGTCGTTCAACTCACCATAACCAAAACGCGATGAAGGAGAGGATGTCGCATTTTGCGCCCATACACCCAATGCCATTATCGCGGCAAATACTATTACTATATATCTTTTATTATTCATAATCTTTTTCTCTAACCGATAGCCTTTAATCTTTAGCCTCTAAATTCTCTAAAATACAATTCAGACCTATCAACACCAAATGTGGTTCACCCACCACATCCTTCTGTTTGATGGCATTTAATATATAAGGTGCGTGTCCGCCCGTAATAAAGGTTGTAAACGCTATCTTCTGTTCTTTTAGGCTGCGCATATACCCTTTCACCTCAAAAACCAAACCTCGTACTACGCCTGCTGCCATTGCCTCCTTGGTATTTTTGCCAAACAATGGGGTCAGTGCATCGGGCTCTACCTCTACCTTAGGTAATCGCTTAGTCATCTGATTCAGTGCCGTCAATCGCATCTTGATACCAGGCGCAATGTTTCCTCCCAAATATCCCTGCTTGGCTGATACCATATCATACGTTACTGCCGAACCTGCATCTACTATCAGCAGATTCCGCTCAGGGCACAAATGTGCTGCTCCTACAGCTGCTGCTATACGGTCATGTCCGAGCGTCTCGGGTGTCTGATAGCAGTTCTTAATCGGCAACGGAGTCAAGTGGTCAAATAGCACAAACCGTTTCGACAACCGATTGAGTGCATTGATGACCGCAGGTTCCATATTCGCCACCGAGGATACGATGCTATTGGCGATAGGGTACAACGAGAACAATCGCTCCACATCCACACTCGTGAACGAACGGTATAGCAAGTTCTTTACGATAGCTCCATCTTTGAATAGCGCCACCTTCGTCCTCGAATTTCCCTGATCAATACACAAGTTCATGCCTCTAACCTCTTGCCTTTAGCCTTTAACCTCAAGCGCTCTGCGAGGCTACGCCTCGTACAAGAAGCGCTTAATGCTCTTCTTTGGTGTCTTCTCGAACTCGTGTGTATATATACGCAGTTCGTTAATCTGCTCATATGCAGCCAGTTCGGCATTCACCAACTTGCGATTCTCCTCCATCACGACCTCGAGTTGCTCTTGACTCAGTTTGTCCGCATCCACGGCCTCAAAATCAGGGCAAACTAATGCCACTAATCGCGTATCTTTCTGTAGCACAAGCGATTCCAATACGTATGGCATATTGTTAATCTTAGCCTCTATCTCCTCTGGATAGATGTTTTGTCCGCTTGGACCAAGCAACATGGTCTTGCAACGACCTTTAATATATATATAGCCATCCTCGTCAATCACGCCCAAATCGCCTGTGCGCAACCATCCGTCTGCTGTAAAACTATCTTTGGTAGCTTGCTCATTCTTGTAATATCCTACCATCACGTTTTCGCCACGCACCTGTATCTCACCCACTCCATCGGCATCTGGATTCGCAATACGAGCTTCCATAAATCCTTTCAACACCTGTCCACAGGATTGAGAACGGAAGCGGTCCCATGGCGTAAAACTAATCAGCGGAGCCGTCTCGGTCATACCATATCCCACCGTAACAGGGAATTTTATGCGACGCAAGAAAGCCTCTACCTCGGCGTTCAATGGTGCACCACCAATAATGATTTGCGAGAACTCGCCACCAAAAGCGTTCATCAATGTCTCACGGATCTTATTCAGCACCACTTTGTCCAGCAATGGCATCTTCAGCACCCAACTAATAGGTTTCTTTGAAATCTGCGGCTGAATCATCTTCTTGTAAATCTTCTCCAAGATTAGTGGCACGGATAGGATGACTGTTGGTTTGACCTCTGCAAACGCCTTCATCAATATTTTAGGCGAAGGGGTACGACCTATCAGATAGCTGTGTCCACCTGCTGCTAAACATGCCAAGAAGTCAAACGCGCAACCATACGCATGTGCTAATGGCAAGAATGCCACGTGGCGACAACCTTGATAGACCAATTTGGTGGTTAATCCGAAAACGATGTTGCCTGCCAACGCATTCATTGGGGTCATCACACCCTTGCTGAATCCCGTTGTGCCTGATGTATAATTGATAGAAGCCAATTCGGCATTGCTGCGCTCAATATAGTGTACATCGTCTTTGGTAAAGCCATTAGGATATTTCTCGGCAAACATCTCCTCAATGGTCATCTTGTCCACCGCTTGCTGCTTGGGCAGACCCGTTACTATCAAATCCATTGTATTGAGCGATATAACGGCTTGCAAATCTGGCACTTGATCCACATCAATATTCTCCCAAATCAGGTCGGTAATAAACAGCAGTTTGCTCTCTGAGTGGTTGATGATATGTATAGCATCATTGGCTTTGAAGTCTTGCAATATAGGTACAATCACAGCGCCATACGTCATTGTTGCCAAATAGGTAGTCACCCAATTGCTATTATTCTTGCCCATCACGGCTATACGGTCGCCCACTTGAATCCCCACGCGCTCAAACAGCAGGTGCAAGTATGCTATGCGCTCTGCCATCTGACCGTATGTCAATGTTACGCTTGTACCGTAGTCAGTTACAGCCTCAAGTTCCCAATTCTTGCGAAACGAGTTCTCGTATATCTTAATCAGATTTTCTTCTGGTTTTGTCAACATATGAGTTTACATTTATTATTTATCCCTTGAGCGCCCAAGGAATTTGCGGGGTCCCCGATGAGCCTCGTGGGCGAATGGGGTGCTATTTGATTTGGGCGCAAGTTGTCGGTATTGTCGTCAAATAACATCAATTCTCCACGGGCAATGGCATCTCCAGTAGGTCATCCTCCACCTTTGGTGCTACCTGTCTGACGGAGATAATGGAGTCCACCACAAATTGGCTATTTCCACGCCATGGCAATGTGCCTAAATAGCGTTTCCAATGCAGCTTAATCTGACGACTTGAATTGCTATCAATCTGCTCTGCAATTCGCTCATCCACAACCGAGAACTTAAACTCATTCGACTGAATAGTAGCACTTGTATTATGCGAATTGTAGCCCGTTTGAATCATCTTTCCCTCGTAGGTCTTAAACACAAAACCCTCGCGTTGGAAATAGTTAATATCTCCCTCGTTAGTGCCTTCGCTATAAACGAAGAAGAACTTTACATACACAAAGATAGCCAATCCGAGCAACAATACGCTCGCTACGCTTGTTATTATTTTACCACCTGTATTCATATTCTTTGTCTTTTACATTTTTAATTCTTGCCTTTACACTCTACACTCTACGCTCTACGCCATAAAGTTACAAAAAGCGTGCAAAGGTACTAAAAAAAATCGGACTATGCAAATTATACTGCATTTTATCCGATTTTTTTAATAAATATCCAATTTATTATAGTCGTTTATATCCTACCAAACGATCATAACGACTTCCGAATGGGCGATAATAGACATACACGCTGTATTCATTATCCGTTTGCCAATGCGACCCCTCCAATGGCAAACATGTCGCTCCATTCTTTCCCAATACGTAGTACATATAGTCATATCCGCCTTGTTTCAAATAGGCATATAGATAATAGCATTTCTGCTCGGCATCATACTCCATCCTATTCTGCGCACTATACTGATTGCCAAATAGTTCGCCACCCACAAACACATGTCCGTCCATCACATATTGCTCCACAGGCAGCACCCAATGCACCCACATGTATTCTGCTTCGGTATCTACATAATCCGTCTTTTCGCAGTTCACCAACCATTGCCCATTTGCATCTCTTTCTGTCAGATATACCGTACCTTCTCTACCTGCTCCTTTGCCCATAATGCCACGAACGTCATCTATATCCAGCAACGCATGGTATTCGCCTTGCCGATACACCACTCTATCCACATGATTACCTGCATAATATACCGAATAGGTGTCAAAATGTCTGTACTCATTTCCACCCTCAAAAATCAGTGATTTCTGATTCACATAGCGTAGTCTGTTGGGTTCCACAAAAGTAGGTTTGTATAGTACTACCTGATTATCCCATCTACCATTCTGTTGTACCATTAGTTTCACTTCTTCCGCATTGCGCATATCCAGAGCCGCTGTCATTACATCCACATCCAATTGCTGATACCTGCCGTTCAATTCAATGTCTGTATTTGCTCGCACATTAGCATCTATACGCACAAGGGGTTCCACCACTCTAAAACACAACTCAGCCACCACCTGCTCTTGATCGCCGTCTTCATACACTTGTAGCACGTAATTGCCACTGATTTTCAGCTGCATATCTTCGTTTGGGAAATCGAATGAATAGTGAGTGTAGGCTTGTTGTGTATTAAGCGAGTGTTCATAATCCACGATGTCGGCGCTCGTAAATCCGTCCACATACTCAAAGCTACTAATATCACTCTCTGTCCAATCCATATTGCAATGCAACACGCGATAGCTATACTGACGCACATCGTGGCTCATCTCATCAAAGGAAATCTCTAAGGTATTTTCTGCTTCGCTACCATCTATCACGCCGCTCTCAGGCAGCACTAAATAGGGTCTGCTAATGGTTCCCGTTGGTTCTATAGCCTCGCTCACGTACCGTATGCGTAGTGTACGAATGTCACTATCCAACACCTGTGTTCTATGCTGCGCTTGACTCCCCATCGTCAAGGCTAATAATATCACTATCAATCCTTTTCTCATATGCAGTAAATAATCCCTTAAGCGCTCGTTGTGTTGTTACGAGCGCAATAGTTGTTGGATTAATGTTGTTTAAGTTGTTGAGTTATATAATTCTTGTTGTTTTTACATATCCCCTCGCATCACCACGAGCCAGTTGGTTGGATAACTATGTCCTTTGGGGTGCAGGATATGCACTTGTCCTTTCTGGTCGCGGTAGAATGAGTGGTTCCATCCCGCACCCATATCCATGTATAAAGCATTTTCTACGCCCGCATCTATCAATGCTTGCAGATAGTCCTGATATGTCATCTCATCTCGATTCGCCATCACGTAGAATCGATCGCCTTTCTGACACAACGAACGGAAATGTTCTACCCTATCCAGGGGCTGAATACAGGGCGCAAATACGGCCTTATTTTTGATGACCCAATGCTGTGTAAACGCCATACCGCCATGCTCAACAGTACTCTGTAGCACATCATCGCATGGAAAATGGCATATCTTCTTTGGTAACATATTGCCATTCAAGTCTTTACCTTTCCATATGAATAGTGCATATCGCTCTGCGAATGGCACACCATCCTTATTTTCTGTATAACCTTCGCTTAACACGCCACCTGAGATATGTGGTCCAAGAATATTGCTGTGATCAAATTGGTCGAGGCACTGCCCTGTAAACGCAGCAGCGACACATAGTAGGACATTTTCTTGGGTAGTGTCGGGCATTTGTCCGCATGCTAAATCGAGCGGACAGTCGGTAATATCGTAGATGGTCAGCAGGTCTGTGCTATCTACTTGCATGGGGTATGTATTATGTTGCATATTGTTAATTGTATTTTCATTATTGCATGCACGTCCCAATGCAGCCACTAATGCTGCACCTGCTATGCACGCCAACACGCTATATAATGTCTTTTTCATTGTATAATTTAGTTTAATTTGCGCTATTCGCCGACAAAATTACAAAAAAATACGCAAATTACCAAAAATATTTGCATATTTCACAAAAAAGCAGTACTTTTGCAGTCGCGTTTGATAATTTATGGTGTACACAATGCTACATAATGGTACATCGCACTACATAACGCTTCTGCCATTGTGGCTCAGTTGGTAGAGCAACGCATTCGTAATGCGTGGGTCGCCGGTTCGAGTCCGGCCAGTGGCTCAAAAAAAAAAGACATCCCTTGTGGGTGTCTTTTTTGTTTTGCCATCTGTCACGGACGAGAACCGTTAAAGGGGCCCCCTAAACGCTCGTGGCGTTTTGGGGAAGAGCGAAGGTTAGTTGCAGCGAACCTACTTGCATAGCAAGTCAATGAGCCAAACTAATCAGAGCGGCAGAGTCCGGCCAGTGGCTCAAAAAGAAAAAGACATCCTTTTGCGGGTGTCTTTTTCTTTTACTATTCTGTCATGGCCGAGAACCATTAATTGCCCTCCTACAGACTATTGCTGATTATACGCCTCCAATGCTTTGCGGAGTACCAACACGGCTTTCGCCAAGTCCTCCTTATTCAATATATACGCCATACGTACCTGATGACGACCATCCTCAGGATTGGTATAGAAACCACTACCCGGCGCCATAATCACAGTCTGACCCTCATACTGAAAATCGGTCAAACACCATTGGCAGAACTTGTCCGTATCATCCACAGGCAAATGTACCATCACATAGAACGCTCCCATAGGCGTAGGCGCAAACACACCCGGAATCTGATTGAGTTGGTCTATGAGGAAGTTGCGACGAGATAAATACTCATCATACACTTCTTCCAAATAGTCATGTGGTGTAGCCAATGCCGACTCCGCAATCACCTGACCTATCAAAGGAGGCGACAAACGTGCCTGACAGAACTTCATAACCGCCTGATGCACATCCTTATTCTTGGTAATCAACGCGCCTATACGCACGCCGCATAGCGAATAACGCTTGCTCACCGAGTCAATCAATATCACACGGTCCTCAATACCCTCCAAGTGGAAAGCCGAAATATAAGGACGTTTGGTGTAGATAAACTCGCGATATACCTCATCGGAGAAGAGATACAAATCATATTTCTTGACCAAATCGCGAATCTGCATCATCTCCTGCTTGGTGTATAGATAGCCCGTAGGGTTATTGGGGTTGCAAATCAAGATGGCGCGTGTCTTGTCGGTAATCTGCTTTTCGAACTCCTCCACCGAAGGCAACTTAAAGCCATTCTCAATATGCGTTTTCACGGGTTTGATGACTGCACCGCAAGACACTGCAAAGGCCATATAGTTGGCATAACTGGGGTCGGTGATGATAATCTCATCGCCAGGATTGAGACATGCCATATAGGCAAACATGATTGCTTCCGAACCGCCCGAAGTGATGATAATCTCATCGGGCGAAATGTCAATACCATACTCCGCATAATACCCTACCATCTTTGCTCGCAAGGACAATACCCCCTGCGAGGGCGTGTATGCAAGTATATCACGCTGAAACGCCGCAATAGCATCTTTGGCGCAATCGGGTGTCTGAATGTCGGGCTGACCAATGTTGAGAGAATAGATGTGAATACCATTACGGTGTGCCGCTTCTGCATACTTTGCCAACTTACGAATTGGCGATTGCGGCATGCTCTGTGCGCGTTTCGAGATTTTCATGGTAAAAGCATTTTAAGGATTTCTGGGTGCAAAATTACAAAAAATATTGCACATGTACAAGAAATTGAACAAAAATTTGCATATTTGTTTTTTTTGTAGTAATTTTGCAGCGAAATAAGGCAAGCAGAATGCAAATTGGGGAGCTGGCACAAGTATTTGCACTACATCCCGAAGTAGATGTACTGGCAAATGAATTAAGTAAAAAACGCAAAAAGCATTTTTTACTCAGGAATCTCTATGCCTCTGCACAAAGTATATTTCTCTATTCCCTGTCCCAACGCCTTGCCAACGACCAGCACGGCAGACCTCTATTAATCGTATTAGACAACGCTGATGATGCCCAATACATGTATGCCGACTTGCGTACATTGAGCAACGAGCAGGGGGTATATTTCTTCCCCACTTCTCATCGCAGAAGGCAAGGCACCGACGAAGCGATGGCCGTGCAGCGAACGGAGGTGCTGACGGCATTGGTAGGCGAGAGGCAAGAGGCGAAAGGCGAAAGGCAAGTGATAATTGTTACGTATCCAGAGGCATTGGCGGAAGAGGTGCCTGCACCCGAATCGCTCCTGCAACAGACCATTCACCTCGCCACAGAACAAGAGATTGCGCAATCCACGCTTATCAAGCAGCTCGTGGAGCAGCATTTCCAGCGTGTAGATTTTGTATATGAACCAGGGCAGTTTGCCGTGCGTGGCGGAATCATTGATGTATATAGCTACGCCCACGATAATCCCTATCGTATTGACTTCTTCGGAGATGAGATAGATTCTATCCGCGAGTTTGACATCGAAACGCAATTATCCAAAGAGCGCATTGCTGCCATCCAGATTGTTGCCAACCAATCCCGCGATGCCCAATCTGCCCTACTCACCCACTATTTGCCCGAACATACGCTATGGATCAGCAATGGATTTGATATTATCCGATTCAAAATAGCCAACGAACATATATCAGCCCTATGCGATGAGGCAACTACCATCGAACTGGCACAGAAAAGTAGTTTTTCGACCTTCGACACCATTCATTTCGATACCTTGCCTCAACCCTCCTTCAACAAGAACTTCGACATACTGATAGACGACCTTCGCGCACGCATACGCGACAACTATAAGGTATATATCCTCGCGGAACAGGTCAAGCAGACCGACCGCCTGCGTGCTATCTTCGAAGATAAAGAATCAGGAATTACCTTTGTGGCTATCAACCAAACTTTGCACAACGGATTCGTGGACAACGATGCGAAGATATGTTGCTACACCGACCATCAGATATTCGAACGCTATCACCGTGTAACACTGCGTTCAGAGAATGCCCGACGAGGCAAAGCCATCATCACGCTCAAAGAAATCAACCAACTGAAGATAGGTGATTATGTGGTACATACCGACCACGGAATAGGTCAGTTTGCGGGACTGGTTACCACCAATTTCTATGGCCGTCCACAAGAGACTATCAAACTAACCTACCGCGATGGTGATACCATTTTTGTCAGCATACACAACCTGCATCGCATATCCAAGTACAAAGGTCGTGAGGGCAGTGTACCTACTATCTCGCGTTTAGGTTCGGGTGCATGGGAGCGCATGAAAGAGCGCACCAAGGACAAGGTCAAGGATATTGCGCGCGACCTTATCCGCCTGTATGCCACGCGCAAGCAGCAAAAGGGTTTTGCCTATTCGCCCGATGGCTATATGCAACACGAATTAGAGGCCTCTTTCTTCTACGAAGATACTCCCGACCAAGCCAAAGCCACACTGGACATCAAACACGACATGGAGAGTCCTATGCCCATGGACAGACTGGTCTGTGGTGATGTAGGCTTTGGTAAGACCGAAGTAGCCATGCGTGCTGCCTTCAAGGCTGCCACCGATGGCAAGCAGGTGGCGGTATTGGTACCTACTACCGTACTCGCCATGCAGCATTACAACACCTTCCGCGAACGCTTCCGCGATTTCCCTGTGCGCATTGAGTATTTGAGCCGTAGCAAGACTGCCAAACAGGTCAAAGAGATATTGGAAGACCTAAAAGCAGGCAAGATAGATATATTGGTAGGCACCCACAAACTCGTGGGCAAACAGGTGGTTTGGAAAGATTTGGGGCTGCTGATTATTGATGAGGAGCAGAAGTTTGGCGTAGCCGTCAAGGAGAAACTAAAATCGCTACGCACCAATGTTGATGTCCTGACACTGACTGCTACGCCTATCCCTCGCACCTTGCAGTTCTCGTTGCTCGGCGCACGCGATTTGAGTATCATCAACACCCCTCCGCCTAATCGTTATCCCGTTATGACAGAGACGATTACGTTGGATGATGAAGATATTATCAAAGAGGCTATTCAATTGGAGATGCAGCGCAATGGGCAGATTTATGTGGTCTGCAATCGTATCGAGATGCTTCCTCGCATTGAGAGTCGCCTATTGCGCCTTTGTCCCGAAGCACGCACAGTGATTGCACACGGACAAATGCCTGCGGGCGAGATGGAAGAACGATTAGAGGCCTTCATCAACTATGACTACGACGTTCTTATATCCACCACTATCATCGAATCGGGCGTGGATATACCCAATGTGAATACCATCATCATTCACTCGGCACAGAACTACGGTTTGTCCGATTTGCACCAGTTGCGTGGTCGTGTGGGGCGTTCTAACCGCAAGGCGTATTGCTACCTCGTTACCCCTGACAAGGAACTGCTGACTTCTGATGCCCGTCGCAGACTGAATGCGCTAAGCACTTTTGCGGAGTTAGGTTCTGGTTTTCAGTTGGCTATGCAGGATTTGGATATCCGTGGTGCGGGCAATATGTTGGGTGCGGAGCAAAGTGGTTTTATTGCAGACTTGGGATACGATACCTATCAGCGCATATTGAACGAAGCAGTAGAAGAAATCCGCGAGGAAATGGAAAACAGCAATAGCCAATATCTAATAGCCGATACCCAATCGCCAATAACCAATCGCCACAAAAACTGGTGCAACGACAGCCTGCTGGAGAGCGACTTGCCATTGTCTTTTCCGCCTACGTATATTGAGAATATCTCCGAGCGTATCAGTTTGTACCGCGAATTAGATAGTTTGTCGGATGAGGATAGTCTTCTCGCCTATCAAAAGCGATTGATTGACCGTTTTGGTAAGTTACCTGACGAGGCAGAGCAGTTGTTGAATGTAGTTCGATTGCGTTGGTTGTGTTGCCGTATGGGTATTGAGAAGGTGATTCTCAAGCAGGAGCGTATGTCGATTTACTTCATTACTCATAATCCTAAGTATTTCCAATCGGAAGTCTTTGAGAAGATTTTGCGTTATGTTTGCTCGCGTTTGGAGCGTTGCCGATTGGTGGAGGATAAGGACCGTCAGGGTCATCCTACGGGCAAACGATATGCGGTTATACAGCAGGTCAAGACGATTAGCGGAGCGTTGCATTTGCTCAGTAAGGTCATGGAGGAGACTGTATAGCGCGTGTATGTACACCATATACTTTTCTTCTCTTGCTCTTGCTCGAATAGTTATTTTTTTGCAAAAAATCACAAAAATCTTGCTCAATTCAAAAAATTGTTGTACCTTTGCACCCGCAATTGAGGAAAGTTGTCTGAGTGGTCGAAAGAGCCGCACTCGAAATGCGGTGTACACATTGCGTTGTACCGGGGGTTCGAATCCCTCACTTTCCGCAAACGAAAAGTTCGGGAAAACGAGTGATGAGCGAAAAGAGTAGAGATGCCAGTCTCTACTCTTTTTTGTACGTAGTAGTTCGTGTTGAAAGCTTGCTTGCATAAGCGAACTACTATGTACAAAAAAAGAAAACTGCCAAGTTTTTTTGCTCATCAGTTGGTTGATAGAACTTTTTGTTTGCAAGGACGCTCCTGGCAAGGCATAGGCATTCGAGGTGGGCTCGTTCTTTGAACGAGGTCGGTGCCCTCGAATCCCCCCACATAGTTGGCTATATGGATTACACTTTCCGCAAACGAACGAGGTCGGTGCCCTCGAATCCCCCCACATAGTGGCTGTAGGATTACTCTTTCCGCAAACGAAACTCCCGCATATTTCTTTTAAAAAGTAGCAATTCTTAAGATTCGTTTCCTTTTCATTTCTCTATCCGTTGCTCTATTTCACCGAGAGTGAAGGAGTGCGACGGAACGCACTCCGAGTGAAGCACCCGAAGTGTCCCCACACTGAGGAAATAGTGCGAACATAGAACGGCGCGACCCTCGCGGTCACGCAGCCGTATGGCTATAGGGTAGTGCCGTACAGGGTAGGCACGACCGCCCATATTCATAGTATCGACACATTATTTTATGTGGTAGTGTGGTAGTGTGGAAGTGCGTGTAAGGAGTGAAGGTTGAAGGAGGGAATGAAAAAAAAGAAGAGACCACCGCGTCATCACGACGAAGTGGTCTCGGATTTTTCACTACCAAAATTATAGAAAATTAACCAAAATTGAAAGGGATTATAAACGGTATCTGAGGATGAGGTACAATAGGAGTAATGCTATACCTGTCCAAAAGATAGCAGCCGTCCATTTGTAAAATTTCGGCACATAGCGTTCTGGTGGGTGTTCTATGACTTGCACAATACTATCGGTATGGATAATGGTATCGTGGACAATCTGCGTTCGCCATCGGTCGCGGTACGCTACGCGGTCGCGATAGACAATGCGCTCACGGTAGATAGTATCACCTCGCTGCCGTTCAGAAGTGAAGGTGCTATCGTGGGTATGAACACTATCGCGCATGACAAGGGTGTCGATGGAGTTACGAACTATGAGTGATGAGTGATGAGTGTCCGTAGTGGCAGGATTAAGGCTTCTGCAACTCGGAAGGGCAAGGAGTATTGTAGCCATACTCAGTGCCAGGGCGAAAGTCAGTGACTTCAAGGATAATCTCTTCATGGGCTTCTTGGGCTTGTAACAATAATTGGGTTAATTGGGTCTCCACGTCAGCAGCCGAACGACAACCAATATTTTTTTTGTTTGACGACAATGGCGACAATGTTCCGCTCGAATCAACTCCCTCGAGCGGCAAGGTATTATTTTCACTTTGAGCGCGGCAGGGATATTGATTGCCGCGCAAGTTGTCGGCATTGTCGTTAAAATTATCCCCTACAACGAGTACGCAGCCAGTGGAGTGTTCGGGCTTGGTACCACGGTGGAAGCGGATACCGCTTCTATAGGCAATAGGCGATTGGCAATTGGCAATTGGCAAGCGTGGTACGTTCTGCACGATAGGCAGACGGCGTTTGAACTTGGGGGACATGGTCACGGCTACGTGGTAGCACAGGGCGGGGATTTGGTAGCCGACACGTTCGAGAGTGTCGCAGAACCAATGACCATTGATAACAAGGCGACCTGTGATGGCATTGCCTTTGGGCTGATTGCGGATAAGTTTGATGTACATATAACGGGATTTTGGTTAAACAAAAATTATAGAAAATTAGCCAAATATTATTCTATAACGGCGAATGGAGCAAATTAGACAAATTGACTTTGATTCGTTAAATTAGCGTAATTCGCTGTTAGAAGATTATTCTTTGTAGCGGTACTTATAGTCTATACCGATGAGCGAACCGCTGAAGGTCAGTACCTCGCCAAAAGCGATGAGTACGGAGTGGTGGATTTCGCCCAATGGGTGTGCAACAAAACCACACGCAAGCAATGCGCACCCGAAGGCGCACATTGCAGTAGCGATTATGAGTTGCAAGCGTTTCACTTAATTAAGAATTAAGAATTAATAATTACGCAGGGGTGTACGAATTCCACTCTTGGTTCCAGACATACTGGCGTAAGGTGGTGTACTTGCTTTGTGCCTTGAATGCCATTTGGTCGATAGGCATTTGGTTTGGATCAGCCAGACGTGCGTTGGTTGCAGCAGCCACAGCAGCGAATTTCGCTTGGTGGTCTTTCTCTGCTTGCGAGTACTTGGTGGTACGTTTGCCGTATGCTTGGGTGTAGTTCAGTTTACTTGCTGCGCGGTGTGCGAAGCCGATTTTGTGGTGCTTAGCCACTTTGCCGTGGATTTTCTCCACAGGGAAAGCATATTCTACTTTTGCCATCTTTTAAGGTTTAATGTTTAAGGTTTAAGGTTGAAAGGTTAGAGGCTGGGGGGCAGGGCGCGCGATGCGCGCCCCGATGTTACGCAGTGTAAGCAGCCCACTCCAATGCCCAGATGTACGAGCGGAAAGAGTCGTACTTCTTCTGTGCCTCGAACGCAGCCACGTCCGCAGGGTCAGCAGTCTTGACACGTGCAGCAGTAGATGCTGCCACAGCCTTGAACTT
>SUXC01000016.1 GCA_015061165.1 Bacteroidales bacterium | reverse complement strand
TAACCCCCTCCCACGGCATGGAGGATAACGAACAGAAGAGTGAATTTAACGACGGGTGCAGATTAATGAACGACAATATCGACAACTTGCGCCCACATCAATATCCCTTGGGCGCTCATGGAGAACATAATCCTTGCCGCGGCAGGAGTATTGATTGCCGCGGAACATTGTCACCATTGTCGTCAAAAAACAAATCCCCTTTGTCTTCTTACTCTCCCATTCGATTGCCGAACACATTATGGCAAAAGTAGAATATGCATTTCCTGTGGAGGTAATCCACGGCAAAGTGGCTAAGCACCACAAAATCGGCTTCGCACACCGCGTAGCAAGTAAACTGAACTACACCCAATCATACGGCAAACGTAGCACCAAAGTTACCCAAGCGGAGAAAGACCACCAAGCGAAATTCGCTGCTGTGGCTGCTGCAACCAACGCACGTTTGGCTGATCCAAACCGAATGCCTATCGACCAAATGGCATTCAAGGCGCAAAGCAAGTACACCACCTTGCGCCAGTACGTCTGGAACCAAGAGTGGAACGCCTACACCCCTGCGTAAACTTTTAACGGCGAATGAAACAAATTAAACTAAAAAAAGGAATATGGTAACAACAACATAAACAACAAAATCCAACAACTTGTTGCGTGCAAAACAACACATTGCGCGCTTCGAGGAATATATCTCCCAGCCGCTGGGGTGTGTTCTTATCTCGCCTGACGGCTCGAACGATCACTCCGTGTACGTTCCCCATCGGAAATGTTGTTAATGTTGTTTTTAATAACCCATACTCCGTTAATTATTGGTTTAGATAGTTTGGATTTCTTGCCCGGAGGGCATAGGAGAAAAGAAACCCTTGGTTCCGTGTAGTTCCGTGAGGTTCAGTGGTTAAACCATACCCGCGGAAAGATGTCTCTCAGTGGGAGATATATCAACCACGGAAAAGCACGGATGGACACGGAAACACGGAGAATATTTAATCACTAAACACCAAAACACCAAAACCTATGAAACAGTTAACCGATATACAGAAAGAGCGCCTGAGGAAGGCTATTAAGTACCTCGTCGTGTCCATTGCCACAGCCATCGCTATGGCATTAGGACTGACCTCGTGCAATGTAACACGCACCATCACTACCGAAAGTCGATCCGTGAGCAAAGGTGATACAGCAATTATCATCCAGTCCAAAACCATCGAGTCCTATAACGCCAAGAAAAATTAGGCGAGACACGCAGCTCACTTGCAACAAAATCGCACTTGAAAGTAAACTTTCGTACGATTTTGTTGCAAATGTGCATTATTTGTTGTACCTTTGCACGTTTTTTGTCAGTTATGCTACGCATACTCGGCAGAAATGAGTAATAGATAATAACTAATAATACAATACAACTATGTCAAAAGCATTACTTATGATTCTCGACGGCTGGGGAATCGGAAACAAATCTAAAGCCGACGCTATCTCTTGCACCCCTACTCCACATTGGGATGCACTTTTGGAAAAGTATCCTCATAGCCAACTGCAAGCCAGTGGCGAAAATGTAGGTTTGCCTGACGGACAAATGGGTAACTCTGAGGTAGGTCACCTCAATATCGGCGCAGGTCGCGTGGTATATCAAGACCTCGTGAAGATCAACCGCGCTTGCAAGGATGGCAGCATCCTCGAAAACCCAGAAATCAAATCTGCTTTCGGTTATGCGAAAGAGACTGGCAAGAAGCTCCATATCATGGGTCTCACCTCCAACGGTGGTGTGCACTCTTCTTTCGACCACCTCTTCTACCTCACTCAAATCGCTAAAACCTACGGATTAGACGGAAAAACCTTCATCCACTGCTTTATGGACGGCCGCGATACCGACCCTAAGTCAGGTATCGGATTCATCGACCAATTGCAGCAACACCTCGCTACTACTTGCGGTGAAATCGCTACTATCCAAGGTCGCTTCTATGTGATGGACCGCGACAAACGTTGGGAGCGCGTGAAGGTGGCATACGACTGCCTCGTGCACGGCGAAGGCAAAGCATCCGAAGATATGCTCCAAGCCATGCAAGAGAGCTACAACGAGGGCGTAACCGACGAGTTTATCAAACCTATCGTTCATGTACGTGATGGCAAGCCACTCGCTACCATCGAGGAGGGCGACGTAGTGATTTTCTTCAACTACCGCAACGACCGCGCGAAAGAGATCACCATCGTGCTCACCCAACAAGACATGCCAGAGCAAGATATGACCACCATTCCTAACCTGCAATACTACTGCATGACTCCATACGATTCTTCATTCCAAGGTCTGCATGTCCTCTTTCCAAAAGAGAACGTACAAAACACCATGGGCGAGATCGTGTCGAATGCGGGCTTGAAGCAACTCCGTATCGCTGAAACCGAGAAGTTTGCACACGTAACCTTCTTCTTCAATGGCGGCCGCGAGGCAGAGTACCCAGGCGAGGAGCGTATCCTAATCCCTTCACCCAAGGTGGCTACCTACGACCTTCAACCAGAGATGTCTGCGCCAGAGGTGACAGAGGCACTCTGCGAGGCACTTGACACACAGAAATACGACTATATTACCCTTAACTTCGCTAACGGCGATATGGTGGGTCACACAGGCGTATATGCTGCTATCGAGAAAGCAGTCAAAACAATCGATGAATGCGTGGATAAAGTAGTAAATACTGCGCTCAAGAACGACTACGAGATCATCATTATCGCTGACCACGGCAACTGCGACAATGCTATCAATGCCGACGGCTCGCCTAATACTGCTCACTCGCTCAACCCAGTGCCATTCGTGTATGTGAGCAAAGAGCACACCGACGCACAGCTCGAAGACGGTATCCTCGCCGATGTAGCTCCATCCCTCTGCCACATCCTCGGCATAGAGCAACCAAAAGAAATGACTGGACATAATTTAATTAAGAATTAAGATCGCCCTGCGGGCTGTAGATCGGCGCAAGCGCCTGTAGAACTTAGATCGGCTTCGCCTGTAGTTACTACAGCGAGTGTGACGAGCGATCTACAACGAGCGAAGCGAAGTGATCTACAGCGAGTGAAACGAGCGATCTAAAAATTAGAATATATGGCTTTACAATGTGGAATCGTGGGTCTGCCTAATGTCGGCAAATCGACCCTATTCAACTGCTTGAGCAACGCCAAGGCACAATCGGCTAACTTCCCGTTCTGCACGATTGAGCCCAACGTAGGCGTTATTACCGTACCCGATGAGCGACTCATCAAACTCGGCGAACTCTGCAAACCCGAACGCGGAGTCATCCCAACCACCGTTGAAATCGTGGATATTGCGGGATTGGTGAAAGGTGCAAGCAAAGGCGAAGGACTAGGTAATAAGTTCCTCGCAAACATCCGTGAGACGGATGCTATCATCCATGTACTCCGCTGCTTCGATGATGAGAACGTAGTACACGTGGACGGCTCTGTGGATCCTATCCGCGATAAAGATATTATCGATGCCGAACTCCAACTCAAGGACCTTGAGACCGTGGAGTCGCGCATTCAAAAGATTGAGAAACAAGTGCGCGTGGGTGGCGACAAACAAGCCAAAGTGGCATTGGACGTCCTCCTGAAGTACCGCGAAGCCCTCTCACAAGGCCGTTCTGCTCGCACCGTGGAACTGGTCAATAAGGACGAGGAGCAAGTGGCAAAAGAGACGATGCTCCTCACCAGCAAACCAGTGCTCTATGTCTGCAACGTGGACGAGAACTCTGCGGTCAATGGCAATGCTTATGTGGAGCAAGTGCGCGAAGCGGTGAAAGATGAGAACGCACAAGTATTGGTTGTAGCAGCGAAGATTGAGAGCGAGATTGCCGAACTCGAGACCTACGAAGAGCGTCAGATGTTCCTCGATGAAATTGGGCTTTCTGAGTCAGGCGTGAGCCGTTTGATTAAGGCAGCATACGCATTGCTCGACCTTCGCACTTTCCTCACCGCAGGTAGCGACGAGGTACGTGCTTGGACCTTCCGTGCAGGTAGCAAAGCACCTCAATGTGCGGGCGTTATCCACACCGATTTTGAGCGTGGCTTCATTCGCGCAGAGGTCATCAAGTACGAAGATTATATCGCACTCGGTGGCGAGTCCGCTTGCCGTCAAGCAGGTAAACTCGGCATTGAAGGCAAAGAATACGTCGTGCAAGATGGCGACATCATGCACTTCTTGTTTAACGTGTAAACTTTGGAATAATGTTCGATTTTTTAGACGCTTGGTTAAGCACTGGCAGCTTTTGGGTAGCAGTACCACTGATTATTGTGGGCTGTGTAGCCCTTATCAAGGGGGCTGACTTCCTCGTGGACGGTGCTTCGGGTCTGGCAAAGAAATATGGCGTCAGCGATATTGTGATTGGTCTGACCGTCGTGGCCTTCGGTACCAGTATGCCCGAGTTCGTAGTAAACATGGTGGCAGTAGGACAAGGAAGTACCGAGATTGCCATTACCAACGTCCTCGGAAGTAATATTATCAACACCTTTGTCATCTTGGGTTGTACGGCACTAATATTCCCGATTTCATCGCAAAAAGCTACTCGCCGTTTCGACATACCTTTTAGTATGTTGGCAGCACTATTGGTGTTGCTGTTTGCGGTGTACAATAGTCCGTCATGGTTGCAAATAGAGCATTTGTTCAACATGAGTATCACTCAACCATCGATTAACGATTTGGGCTCTCTTAACCTCGGACAAGGTAAAGCAGGATTCATATCGGGTGTAGGTGGCTGTATCCTGCTCATCTTCTTCCTCATCTTCCTTTGGCATAATTTCAAAGGTATTGGTAGCGCACCACAAACAGAGAGCAACGAAGGCTACAAGCCCATGTCTGCCAAACGTGCATTGGCATTGA
This sequence comes from Bacteroidales bacterium, assembly GCA_015061165.1. Lineage (GTDB taxonomy): Bacteria > Bacteroidota > Bacteroidia > Bacteroidales > Paludibacteraceae > Colicola. The sequence continues at coordinate 56,814 of SUXC01000016.1, read as the reverse complement.
TTCTCGGTGGACTGGTGGGCTTGGTTGTCGGTGGCGAAGTGATTGTCAAGAGTGCTACTTCTATTGCACACTCTTTAGGTGTGAGCGATGCAATTATCGGTTTGACGGTTGTAGCGTTGGGTACTTCACTACCCGAATTGGCAACCTCCTGCATGGCGGCTTTCAAGAAGAACTGCGATATTGCGTTGGGTAATGTGATAGGTAGCAATATCTTCAATATCTTCTTTATCCTCGGCACGAGCGCATGCGTCAAAGCATTGCCTGGCTACCACGGACTGGAGATCGATGCGTTGATGGCTGCATTGGGTAGTATCTTTGTGATGCTCTTTGTCTATCTCACCAAGAAACACGAGATCAAACGTTGGCACGGGGCCATCCTTCTTCTCACCTATGCCGCTTACCTCACATATCGTATCATGACTTTGTAACTCAACCCTTAAAACTCTTAAAACTTTTTCAACTTCATAAAACCTATGAGCAAAATCCAACTCCCCGAAAATGCGAATCGCCCTCTCAAACCAGGCGAGAAGTACGAACCGATCCTCAAACCTAACCAAGAGTATCCAGAGATAACGCCTTATAGCGTCATCATGGGTGTTATCATGGCAGTCATTTTCTCAGCTGCCGCAGCGTATCTTGGTCTCAAAGTGGGTCAAGTATTCGAAGCAGCTATCCCTATCGCTATCATCGCTGTAGGCCTCTCTTCAGCCATGAAGCGCAAGAACGCTCTTGGCGAGAATGTGATTATTCAATCCATTGGTGCCAGTAGCGGTGTTATTGTGGCAGGTGCCATCTTCACCCTCCCTGCGCTCTATATCCTGCAAACCAAATACCCCGATATCACCGTTACCTTCATGCAAGTCTTCCTATCATCCTTGCTTGGCGGTTGCTTGGGTATCCTCTTCCTTATTCCTTTCCGCAAGTACTTCGTACAAGAGAAGCACGGCGAATACCCCTTCCCTGAAGCCACTGCTACCACACAGGTGCTTGTTTCGGGCGAACAAGGTGGCAACCAAGCCAAACCCCTCATCTGGGCTGCAGGTATTGGTGGTCTCTACGACTTCGCTGTTTCCACTTTCGGGCTCTGGACCGAATCACTCTCTACCCGCATGATGGGTTGGGGCGAAGCATTGGCTGCGAAGTTCAAACTGGTCTTCTCTATCAATACCTCTGCTGCGGTACTTGGTTTGGGTTATATCATCGGTCTCAAGTATGCAGCAGTTATCTGCGCGGGCTCATTCTTCATCTGGTGGGTACTCCTTCCATTGCTCGGCAGTATCCCTGGCATGGCAGAAGTGGACCCACAAACCATGTTCGTGGACTATGGTCGCAATATCGGTATTGGTGCCATCGCTATGGCTGGTCTGATAGGTATTGTCAAGAGTTGGGGCGTCATCAAGTCCGCAGTCGGATTGGCAGGTAAAGAACTTGGTGGCAAAGGTAAAGCAGTCATCACGGCCTCTCTCCGTACCGAGAAGGATCTGAGCATGAAGTTCGTGGTTATTGCTATTGCTGTAGCTCTCGTGATTACTCTTGTGTTCTTCTGGCTCGGCGTACTCGGCAATTTCTGGCAAGCGCTTGTCGCTTTCCTCGTGGTGGCAGTCATTGCATTCCTCTTCACTACAGTGGCAGCCAACGCTATCGCTATCGTGGGTAGCAACCCTGTCAGCGGTATGACCCTCATGACCCTGATTATCGCTTCCGTAGTCTTCGTGGCTATTGGTATGAAGGGCTCCAGCGGTATGGTTGGAGCAATGGTTATTGGTGGTGTCGTTTGTACCGCACTCGCTATGGCAGGTGGCTTCATCACCGACCTCAAGATCGGTTACTGGATTGGTACTACCCCACGCAAACAAGAGACTTGGAAGTTCCTCGGCACCCTCGTTAGTGCTGCTACTGTGGGTGGTGTGATGATTATTCTGAACAAGACTTACGGTTTCGTAGGCGAGAACGCACTCGTAGCACCTCAAGCCAATGCGATGGCTGCGGTCATCGAACCGCTGATGAGTGGTCAAGGTGCACCTTGGATGCTTTATCTCGCAGGTGCTATCCTCGCATTGATTCTCAACTTCATGGGTGTACCTGTATTGGCATTCGCCTTAGGTATGTTCATCCCATTGGAACTCAACACTCCATTACTCGTCGGTGGTGCTATCGCATGGCTTGTGAGCCGCAAGCGCGAGAAAGATGGCGAGAAAGCCGAAGAACTCGCTCAAGCGCGCAATGAGAAGGGTACGCTCATCGCTTCTGGTTTCATCGCCGGTGGTGCATTGATGGGTGTAGTGAGTGCTTTGATTAAGTTCTGCGGCGTAGAGTGCTACTTAGGCACTTGGGCTGCAAGCAACGGTGCCGCCCTCGTCGGCTTAGCCGCATACATCGCCCTCATCGTGTATTTCATTCTTGCGAGCAAGAAAACAGTAAAATAGTTCGCTGACAACAAAATTAGTAACACACAAAAAAATAACCACCTGATTGGCAGGTGGTTATTTTTGTCGGGATGACAAGATTTGAACTTGCGACCTCCGGTCCCCCAGACCGTTGCGCTACCGGGCTGCGCCACATCCCGCGAGCGTTAGTGAGCGTACACCTTAGTGTATCGTTGAAACGCGACTGCAAAGGTACTGCTTTTTTTTGACATAAGCAAAAAAAATCGCACTTAAGGTGCGATTTTTAACAGATATTAGGTGTTTTTTAGTATGCAATAGCAAAAATCACGCGTTGGCTACTTGGCTTACCTGTATAAATACAAGTGCCAGGAGTCTTGTCTCCCTCCAATGGAATACAACGGATAGTAGCCTTAGTCTCGGCTTTAATCTTCTCCTCCGTCTCAGGAGTACCATCCCAGTGACAGAGCAAGAAGCCACCCTTCTTAATTTCCTCTTTGAAGTCCTCCCAAGTGTTCACCTCACGGGTGTTCTCTAAGCGGAAGTTCAATGCCTTTTGGTAGATATTATCTTGAATTTCTTTGAGGAGTGATTGGATAGTTTCTACGATTCCATCGAAAGAAACGGTCTCCTTGGTCATGGTATCACGACGGGCCAACTCGATGGTGCCATTCTCCAAATCACGACCACCCATAGCGAGGCGCAATGGTACACCCTTCAATTCGTAGTCTGCGAACTTAAAGCCAGGAGTAGCCTTATCGCTGGCATCCACTTGCACGCGAATACCTAATTTCTTGAGTTCATCTGCCACAGGATTGAGTTTCTCCATGAGGGCATCCAATTGGTCTTGCTTCTTGAAGATAGGCACGATAACCACTTGAATTGGAGCCAAGTTTGGAGGCAATACCAAACCATTATCGTCAGAGTGAGTCATAATGAGCGCACCCATAAGGCGAGTAGAAACACCCCAAGAGGTAGCCCAAACATACTCATATTTATTCTCGTTGGTAAGGAATTGTACGTCAAAGGACTTAGCGAAGTTCTGCCCCAAGAAGTGGCTGGTACCTGCTTGCAATGCCTTGCCATCTTGCATCATCGCCTCAATAGAATAGGTGTTGAGTGCACCTGCGAAACGCTCGTTTGGTGATTTTACACCTTTCACCACAGGAATAGCCATTACTTTCTCAGCGAAATCAGCATAGACATCGAGCATAGTGGCTGCATAGTTCTCTGCCTCCTCTTTGGTGGCATGGGCTGTGTGCCCCTCTTGCCAAAGAAACTCAGCGGTACGCAAGAAGAGGCGAGTACGCATCTCCCAACGCATCACATTGCACCATTGGTTACACAAAATAGGCAGGTCGCGGTAAGAAGAGATCCAATTCTTGTAGGTGGACCAAATGATTGTCTCCGAAGTAGGACGGATAATGAGTTCTTCTTCAAGTCGTGCTTTAGGATCAACCACTACGCCCTTACCCTCTGGGTCGTTCATTAGGCGATGATGTGTTACTACAGCACACTCTTTGGCAAAACCTTCTACGTGTTCTGCCTCGCGACTGAGGAATGACTTAGGAATCAATAGAGGGAAATAGGCGTTCTTTACGCCATTCTCTTTGAAACGGCGGTCAAGCTCTGCTTGAATCGTTTCCCAAATTGCATAACCGTATGGCTTAATAACCATACATCCGCGCACGGCTGACTGTTCAGCCAAGTCCGCTTTTACTACTAATTCGTTGTACCACTTCGAGTAATCTGTAGCTCGAGGGGTGAGTTTCTGAAAACTTGCCATTATTGTAATTGATATTATTATCTAAGTTTGTATTGCTTTCGTAGCTGTTCAAAGTCATCTGGTTGGGTTTTGAGTCGTTCAGAAATGCGCCTAATCCAACCAGATTCCGAATCACCGTGCAAAGGTACTACTTTTTTGTTGATTGACAAAATCGGAAGCGAGAAAAATTTGCAAAAAGCATGCAAACACATCTCGCTAGCGCGCATTTTTCCCCGAATGGAGTATCCTGCGATATGAAAACTTGCTAAATCCACCATTTGTAGCAATGTGCGATTGAGGTTGGGTTCGTTCTCCCAACAGTCAATAGCGGTCAGGGTGGAGGGCTGTTCTTGCAGGTGATTGATAAGTGCTTGCTCATCTATTACTCCGCCTCGTGCAGCGTTGATAAGGAGCGCATCAGGTTTGCATAGGCGCAATATATCGGCATTGCATTGGTGATAAGTGGGGTGTTCTCCGTCGCGCGCGAGCGGTGTATGAAATGTGAGTATATCACACTGCGGAGCCAGTTCTTCCAATGAGATGCCTATCCCCAATGGTGGGTCGGATAGCAATACGCGATAGCCCTTGCGTTCTGCCATTTTTGCTACTAATTTGCCAACATGCCCATAACCGACAATACCTATGGTGAGAGGTGATGAGTCTATTTGGTCCGATTTTATCGAAGAAATAGCTTCCTCTACATAGTCGCAAACTGCTTGTGCATTACATCCGGGGCAGGATGTCCAGTGTATGCCCGCTTGGTAACAGTAGTCTTGGTCAATATGGTCATAGCCGATAGTGGCTGTTGCTACAAAACGCACGTTGCTGCCATGCAGCAACCCCTTGTTTACTTGCGTGCGTGTGCGCACAAAGAGGGCATCGGCTTCGTGGACATTGTTACGAGTAATCTCTTCAGGTGAAAGGTTAATCACTTCCCAGTCTGACGGAAATACCCCTTCCAAAAAAGGAATACCCTTATCTATGACTACTCGCCTCATGACCTAATACTGTATGTTATCAATCAGTCGCACGGAACCGCAAAATACCGTTACGCAACCTACGGCATTTTGCCATTTATCAGTAGGTTGTAGGGTGTCCTTGTCCACAATGTCGTAATATTCTACCTCCAATCCTTCAATAGCATTGATGGTGTCTATCACGCGTTGTTGCACGGTTGCCACATCAGCACTTTTTGCCCATTCCAACGAAGAAATCAATGCCTGTGAAATGGCTACCGCTGTCTGCTTCTCTGCTACGGATAGGCGCTCATTGCGACTACTCATAGCCAGTCCGCTTGGCTCGCGCACGATAGGGCAACCGATAATCTGTATGCCTTGGAACTGTGGAGCCATAGCCGAACGTTCGACCATATAGCGGATAATAGCCAATTGTTGGAAGTCCTTTTCTCCGAAATAAGCGCGGGTAGGGCGTACCAATTCGAATAGACGGCTCACTACTTGTACTACACCGTTGAAATGTCCAGGACGCATCTTACCCTCCATCACCTTATCCAATCCTTCAAAATCAAAGACAAATGGAACTGCCATTTCTTCTGCGCTATACATCTCCTCGGGGGTAGGAGCAAAGACAAAATGCACGCCTAATGACGCCAATAATTGAGCATCTTTTTCCAATGTGCGTGGGTATTTTTGTAGATCCTCAGCGTTGTTGAATTGGGTAGGATTGACAAACACACTCACGAAACACACTTCGTTCTCCGAGCATGCGCGACGAATCAATGAAACATGTCCTTCGTGTAGGGCTCCCATTGTGGGAACAAAGCCAATCGTTTTGCCCTGGCGAAGGCATGCTGCCGATTGGCGAGTTAGTTCTGATTTTGTAGTAATAATTTGCATATATTCTGTTTAAAAATGTACTGCGTTACGCAAAAAAGTCTGCAAAGGTACAACAAATAAGGGAAAAAAGAAAATTTTTTGCCAAAAAATTATGTAATATCATTTTTTTTTTGTACCTTTGTAGCGGGAAATAATACCATTTTAAAAAATATACTATTATGAAAGAGCCCAAACGCATTTTATTTGTTTCGCAGCAGATCTATCCATACTTGGATGAGGAGACTCCTATACGCATGCGAAATCGTCAATTGCCTGAGTATTTTCAGGCTAAAGGTTTTGAGACTCGTACATTCATGCCTAAGTTTGGTGAGATCAACGAGCGCCGCAATCAGCTACATGAGGTGATTCGTTTGTCAGGTATTAACATTATTATTGGAGATAGCGACCACCCCCTGCTCATCAAGGTTGCCAGTGTGCAGTCGGCTCGCATTCAAATCTATTTCATTGATAACGATGACTTCTTTCATCGCCGTAAAGGTTTGGTGGACAATCACGGAGTAGAGTTTAAGGATAACGATGAGCGTTGTATTTTCTTTGCCCGTGGTGTGCTGGAGACTGTCAAGAAACTGCGTTGGACACCTGATATAATCTATTGCTCGGGTTGGATGTCTGCTTTGGTGCCCTTATATGTCAAGAAAGCCTACGCTGATACACCTTTCTTTGAGAATACGAAGTTGATTTTGTCATTGGACAATGAGGAGTATAAGCAGCCATTCGGTTCTAAATTTGCCGACAAGTTGATGTTGGAGGGTATGCTGCAGGGTGATGTGCGCAGTATCTCAGGATTGCCTGTGGGCTATGAAGATTTAATGCGTTTGGCGATTGACCATTCTGATGCCATTGTGCTGGATTCGCCTGAAGTCAATAATCGCCTCTGCAATTATCTGCATAATACAGGAAAATTGGTATTACCATATTCTGAAGAGGACAACAAGGCTGAGCTTATGGCTTTCTGTAATAGTTTGTGTGAAAAGGAATGAAAAGAAACAGTATTATTAACATATTGCTCTTGATAATAGTGGTAGCGTTGGTGAGTTGCCAAGGCGAAACAATGAACGCAGGAGCATCTGCATTAGAGAACGAAGATCAGATTCGTGTGAAAGCAGATACATTTTCGGTAATTTCTGCTTTGGAGAAAAGTTCAGCCATCAGTTTTTCGCCTGACTCCTTTCTGTTGGGCGAGTGTGATACACATTATGGCACTATCAAGGCCGATTTGCTAACGCAAATGGTATGCCCCGTTGGGTTTGAATATCCCGATTCAATCACGGTTGCTGGGCGCAAAGTGGCTACTAATCCTACGGTAGATTCGATGTACTTGTATCTCTATTACGAGAATTGGTACGGCGATGGTATGGCACCTTTGGGGATTACTGTACACGAGATGGATCGTGCTACATTGGACTACGATACGCGCTATCCTAATGATACATGTTTGTCCACATTCTGTAGTTTGGACGACACTACGCGTATCGCTGAGCAGATGCGTATAGTATATGCTCAACAACCTACTGATTCTATTTATATGTCTGACGATTATTATATGCCATGTGTGCGAGTTAAATTGTCGGATGCGTTTGCTAAGCGTTTCTTTGCTATCAAAGACTTCTCTTCGCAAGAGGCGTTTAACCAATTATTCAAGGGCTTATACATTTCTACTTCTTTTGGTGGTAGTACGGTATTGTATGTAAAGGAGATAAGCATGGCCGTGTTTTATCATTTCTCATATCCTCGTGCAGAGAGTGCTGATTCGGTGGTAAATGACCTCAAGATGTTTTATGTCAATTCGGAGGTGCGTCAGATTAATCGCTACATTTATCCTGACCGTGATGCTGTTCTTGAGGAGCTGAATCAATCGGATATGGATTATGTGATTTCTCCAGCGAATATCTATACACGTTTGTCGGTTGATGTAGATTCCGTGTTTAATCGTATTACTCAGCAGTTGGGCGACTCTGATGACTACCGTGTTTACATGAACCGTGCAAATTTGACGGTAGATGTGCTGTATGAGGAGTCATCTTCTGAGCGTCCTCGCGACCAATGGGATTTGCCAGCAGCACAAATGTTATTGATTCGTGAGGATAAGATGGATCGTTTCTTTACCAAGAACGAGTTGCCCTCTGATACCGTTGCTGTATTGTCTTCGCTATCCACGAATGTGGATTCATTGTCCAATGTATCTTATTATTATTCTTTTGACTTGTCGGGCTTGTTTACCCATTTGTTACGCACTCAGCAGCAGCAAGGTCAGTTGCACTTTATGCTCGTTCCTGTGTCAGTCCAGACTGCTTCGTCTTCTTCTACTATATTGTCGGTGCGTCCGTTGCAGACTATTTCTGCTACCCACATACGATCGGCTGAAGATACTGATTATCCGATGGATATTGAGATGTTGTATTCGGGATTCAATAACCCCCGCTAATACAATAAGTAATATGCTAACATAACAAAAAAGACCAATCTTGCGACTGGTCTTTTTTGTTATGTGATTCACTCTATCTTATCCTATGAGAGCTTGATAAGCCGCAGCATCAAGCAGTGTGTCTAACTCTGCGTGGTCTGCCACTTGAATCTTAATCATCCAACCCTCTCCGTATGGATCGTTGTTCACCAACTCAGGCTGGTCGTTAATCGTTTCGTTCACTTCGAGCACTTCGCCTGTTACGGGCATATTCAAGTCGCTTACGGTTTTTACAGCTTCAACGGAGCCGAATACCTCGTTTTGATTGACGGTTTCGCCTTCTGTGTTAATGTCCACAAATACGATCTCGCCTAATTCAGATTGTGCATAATCCGTAATGCCTACGTATGCTACATCACCTTCTACACGAATCCATTCGTGCTCTTTGGTGTAGCGCAATTCTGCTGGGATATTCATAATGGTATAGTTATAATGTTGTTATTGCTTATTCTTTAGTAACAAAATGTTCTTTATTAGTTTTGGTCGCCCAGTACGCTCATAGCGCAACGGAAACCAACGGTGCAGGATGCTTTGCTTTGGTCCATATAGCGGCGGGTAGTTGGGTTGAGCCAATAGATACGATCGTTCCAAGAACCACCTTTATATACGCGCGCGTTGTTAGTGATTTGTGGAGCCAATATGTCGGTTGGGTCTATTTTCACCTCCATCATTTGCTCCTCACTCAATCCAGTAGTGTCTAATGGATAGTCTGTATCCAGACGAGATGTCATATCGCCATCTTTGTAATTACGCTTATCATCGGCTGCTGTGTACTCAACGGTCAGACAGCCAGTTGCGGTTAGACTATCACGATTGATCTTTGTATACACATTACCACGATAAGGGTTATACTCTGACATTACGCCAAAAGTAGTCTCACGATATACGTCCAATACCCATTCATTGACATTGCCTGCCATGTTGTACAAACCAAAGTCGTTAGCGGCAAACGCATCTACTGGTGCAGTGATTACATAGCCATCATTAGGTGCGCCAGCAATGCCCATCAGGTCGCCTCGACCGCGAACAAAATTAGCCATCATCTGACCTTTACCTTTCTTGCCCAAGTCACGTGGGTGAAGACCTGACCAAGGATAGATCTTTCCATCGGTAGGGCTACCGTAGTTCTCTTCGTCAGCTATAGGTGCAAATGCTGCATATTCCCATTCTGCTTCGGTTGGCAGGCGATAGCCTGTTACTAACACACCATCTGAACTTGTAATCTTTCGGTCATGACCATTGGCATCTTTGCGTGCGCTTTTGCCCATGGTTGGGGTGTATTTGTTAGACATCAAGTATTTCTCTGTGTTAAACACAAATTGGTCTCTCACCCATTGATATGGCAAGCGGTACATGGTTACTGTAGATACTCCACCATTCTCTGCAGGCACTTCGGTTCCTTCGTAGCCACATTCCTTAGCTATATGATAAGGTACTTCTACTGCCTCTTTTTCGTATTGAGCGTATTCAGGATGGTCTTCATTACGTTTGAGGAAGTCCTCAATTTCTTGTTCATTCATATAGCATTTAGGTCCCACTTTATCGTATGGGAATGGCTCAAGGTATTTGCCCTCTACCATCAAACGCTCATTCACGCGATCGGTGCGCCATTGGCAGTATGCCATAGCTTGATCCCAACTCACGCCTACTACAGGATAGAAGCTGTATGCAGGGTGACGGAAATAGCTATCCACGTATGGCTCGTTGTATGCCATCTCATTGCGCCATACCAACGTATCTGGAATGGTTGCTTCTACTATGTCGGCGTTGTATTCGCCAAACACGTATGACATCCAATCCACATATTCGCGCCAACCTAAGTTGGTTACTTCATATTTGTCCATATAGAATGAACTTACGGTCAATGTACGGCGTTCGCTATTGTGTGGAGCAGTGATAAACTCATCCATCTGACCGATAGTAAACGAACCGCCAGGAATCAGCAGCATACCGGGAGGTGATACGATAGTATTTCCTGCGAAGGCTTGAAAGTTAATGGTTTTAGGATCGAAGTTCTTTGCACCTGTTAGGTAGGACTTCGTTGTAGTCAAATCGCTTGTGTTTGTTTGGCAAGCACTCAAAATAGCCACCAAACTTAAAAGTACAATTTTCGTTTTTGTATTCATAATTTTTGCAAAAATATATTCACTTTTCATTTCAGCCTGCAAAGTTACAAAAAAAAACTCACATAACCTAAAAAATGGGTAAAAAAGTAACGAAAAACCTCTTTTTCCTAAAAAAACGCACTTTTTTTGTACTCTTTTTGCCAAAAACTTGGTGTAATCCCAATATTTTTTGTAATTTTGCAGGTCAAATGGAATTGTCGCTCTTGATACGCAACCGATTGATGAGTTTGTCGCGTCCTCGCGTGATGGCTATCATCAATTTTTCGCCCGATAGTTTTTATACGTCGTGCGATGTGTCGCATGAGTCTGATTTGTTGTCGCATGTAGAGGAGGCGTTGCGTTCGGGGGCGGATATATTGGATTTAGGAGCTTGCTCCACGCGACCCAACTCCACGCCTGTGGATACTGCCACTGAGTGGCAACTCCTCTCTCGTGGATTGGATATGATTCGTCACCATTGGCATGATGTGCCTATCTCTGTGGATACTTTTCGTGCGGAGGTTGCTGAGCGAGCTATTGCTCACGGTGCGGATATTATCAACGATGTGTCGGGTGCAAAGGCAGCCCCCAATATGTGGGACCTTGTGGCGCGGCATCATGTACCGTATGTTCTCACGCATGCGCAACCCACGGCAGAACCTGTTATGGTGGAGGTATTGCATTTTCTTCAGCAGTATATGGATCAGCTTCATCGCCGTGGCGTAGCCGATGTGATTATTGACCCGGGCTTTGGATTTGGCAAGACGATGGAGCAGAACTATGCCCTGTTGAATCAATTGGAAGTGCTGCAAACATTGTGTGCCCCTGTGTTGGTAGGTGTGTCGCGCAAGTCTATGCTATACAAGCCATTGCAAACTACCCCTGATGAGGTGTTGGCTGCCACTATTGCTGCCAATACCTTAGCGCTGGAGCGCGGTGCTCACATATTGCGTGTCCACGATGTCGCAGCTGCGCACCAAGCCATAAACATTTTTCAGCTCACTCATAACTCATAACTTATAACTCATAACTTATAACTCTCATGTACATTGGAATCAAAGACATCATTGATATTCTCATGGTAGCCACCATTCTTTTTGGTGCGTATCAGCTCTTGCGCAAGTCGGGTGCCAGCAACCTGTTTTGGGGTATCTTAGCGTTTGTTCTTACGTGGATGTTGGTGAGCTATGTGTTTGATTTAGAGCTAACTGGCGCACTCTTTGAGCGTTTTATTAGTGTGGGTGCAGTGGCGTTGGTGATTATTTTCCAGACGGAGATTCGTTCTTTTTTCTATGGTATAGGTGCGCGTTTCAATATGGAGCGTATCCGTCGCCATTGGTCCAGGACGCGCCATGTTGGGACGGCGCAGCGTATGATTGATAGTATTGTGTTGGCTTGTTCGCACATGTCTGCTTCTAAGACGGGTGCGCTCATTGTGATTGCTAATCAGCAGGGGCTGAGTGAGTATAGTGATACGGGCGAGGTAGTGGATGCTGCCATATCGGTGCGTATCATTGAGAATATCTTTTTCAAGAACACCCCTCTGCACGATGGTGCTATGATTATTTCTGCGGGGCGTATCCATGCTGCGGCATGTATTTTGCCTGTGTCCAAACGCCAAGACTTGCCCAAGTCATATGGATTGCGCCACCGTGCTGCCCTTGGCCTGACCGAGAAAACGGATGCTTTGGCTATCGTTGTCTCTGAGGAAACGGGCAAGATTTCGGTGGCTCAGGGAGATAAGATTATGTCCGTGACAACCAACGAACTGGAGCATAACTACCTTGCTCCCGCCTTCGGCATTAACGAATCCACAAACCCGAGAAAATGAAATAACTCAATTGTAAATAAATCGTAAATTGTAAATAGTCAAATCGTAAATTACTATGTCTTTTCAACGAACACTTGTAACCACAGCCCTTCCGTATGCCAATGGTCCTGTGCACATTGGTCACTTGGCGGGTGTCTATGTACCAGCCGACATCTATGTCCGCTACTTACGCCTCAAGGGCGAGAATGTCCTATTTGTAGGTGGTAGCGATGAGCATGGCGTACCTGTTACCATCCGCGCACGCAAGGAGGGCATTACGACTCAAGAGGTGGTAGATCGCTACCACAAGATTATCAAGGACTCTTTCGAGGGTTTTGGCATTTCGTTTGATGTCTATTCCCGCACCACGAGCCAAACGCACCATCAGTTGGCTTCGGATTTCTTCCGCAAGTTGTATGATGAGGGCAAATTCATAGAGCAAACATCCGAGCAGTTCTACGACCCTGAGACGCAGGAGTTCCTCACCGACCGTAATATCCGTGGCGAGTGTCCTCGTTGTCATGCTGCGGGTGCCTATGGCGACCAATGCGAGAAGTGTGGTGCTACTCTTTCGCCCGATGAGCTTATCAATCCATACAATGCTATCAACGGCAACCCACTGACCAAGAAGGAGACCAAGCATTGGTACCTGCCTCTCGACCAATATCAATCATGGCTTGAGCAGTGGATTTTGCAGGAGCACAAAGAGTGGCGTCCCAATGTGTATGGACAATGCAAGTCTTGGTTAGATGGCGGTTTGCGTCCTCGTGCCGTGACCCGCGACCTCGATTGGGGAATCCCTGTGCCTGTTGAGGGTGCTGAGGGTAAGGTCTTGTATGTGTGGTTTGATGCGCCTATCGGCTATATCTCTAATACCAAGGAACTTTGCGATGCTCACCCCGAGCAGTTTGGCGCGTGGGAGACATGGTGGAAAGACCCATCCACTCGCCTCATTCACTTTATTGGTAAGGACAATATCGTCTTCCACTGCATTGTATTCCCAACGATGCTCAAGGCTGAGGGCAGCTACATATTGCCCGATAATGTACCTTCCAACGAGTTCCTCAATCTTGAGGGCGACAAGATTTCTACCTCGCGCAATTGGGCTGTATGGCTCAACGAGTATTTAGTGGATTTCCCTAATAAGCAAGACGTATTGCGTTATGTGCTGACTGCCAATGCGCCTGAGACCAAGGACAACGACTTCACTTGGGCAGACTTCCAAGCGCGCAATAATAACGAGTTGGTGGCTATCTATGGCAACTTCGTAAACCGTGCTTTGGTGCTTACCAAAAAGTATTTCGATGGTAAACTACCTGCGGCGGGTACGTTCAACGAGTACGACCAAACCACTATTGCTGAGTTCCAGAATGTGAAGACTGAGGTCGAGAAACTGCTCAATGACTTCCGTTTCCGCGATGCTCAAAAGGAGGCAATGAACCTCGCGCGTATTGGTAATAAGTATCTTGCGGACACCGAGCCTTGGAAGGTGGCTAAGACGGATATGGAGCGCACTGCTACTATCTTGCACCTTGCGTTGCAAATCGCAGCTAACCTGAGCATTGCATTCGAACCATTCCTGCCATTCTCATCCGCTAAACTACGCAACATGCTCTCAATGACCGAACTCCAATGGGAGAAACTCGGCAATATCAATCTGCTCCATGAGGGTCAAGAACTCAGCGAAGTATCCCTCCTCTTCGAGAAAATTGAGGATGCTACTATCCAAGCGCAACTCGACCGCCTTGCTGCTATCAAGGCGGCCAACGAGGAGGCGGAGAAGCAAGAGGCTCTTCGCAATTGGCAACCTGAGCCTATTAAGGAAGCTACGAATATTGATGAGTTCAGCAAGATGGATATCCGTGTGGCGACTGTGTTGGATTGCCAGCCTGTGAAGAAGTCTGACCGTCTGTTGCAGTTCCGTTTGGACGATGGCATGGGTGGCAGAACGATTCTTTCGGGTATTGCGCAGAGTTATCCTGACCCATCGGTGTTGATTGGTAAACAGGTGTTGTTTATTGCCAATTTCCCTCCACGTAAGATGATGGGCATTGAGTCGCAAGGTATGATTCTTTCTGCGGTGAATGCGGACGGTAAGTTAGTTGTTACCACGGTCACTGCTCCTGTCAAGAACGGCAGCCAAGTAGGATAATTCTATAGCAGCCAAATAGTGTAAAACACGCTGTATAATCATTCTGATAGGCACAGATCATTCGCATCTGTGCCTATTTTTGGTATTTGTTTTTCGTTAAATCAGTTAAATCGTTGTGTTCACGATGCAAACAATCAAATAACACGAGAAAAGGATGAAGCACATATATTTTTCATCTAATTCTTGCATATATGAGAAAAAAGTAGTACTTTTGCAAAGTATTTTTAAATCATGGTATGAATAAAGAATTTCAAATGTTGGCAAAGACTTTCAAGGGCTTGGAACAAGTGCTTGCAAGCGAATTGATTGAATTGGGTGCCAATAATATACAAATACAACGTCGCGCTGTGTCGTTCACAGGCGACAAACGTATGCTCTACGCTGCGAATTTTTGTTTGCGTACTGCTTCGCGCATATTAGTACCTATCGCCACTTTCAAGGCTAAAACAGCAGATGATATATACGACCACGTCAAGCAAATGGATTGGGCGCAGTATATGACCACGAAAACGACGTTCCAGATAGATGCAACGGTCTATTCTGACCTGTTTCGCCACTCGCAATTCATCACCTACCGAGTGAAAGATGCCATAGTGGATTGGTGGATGGAGCATGGTGGCGTGCGTCCCAGTGTGCAGCTCACAAACCCCGATCTCTACCTCAACGTACACATTGCAGGCGACATAGTTACCCTTTCTCTTGATAGTTCGGGCGAGAGTTTGCACAAACGTGGCTACCGCGTAGCCAATACACAAGCGCCTATCAACGAAGCACTTGCTGCGGGCATGCTACTGCTTGCAGGATGGCATGGACAAAGCGACTTCTACGACCCTATGTGCGGTTCGGGTACTCTGCTTATCGAGGCAGCACTCATTGCCCGCAACATCGCACCGGGCATTTATCGCAAAGGGTTTGCATTCGAGAAATGGGCTTCCTTCGATGCCGACTTATTCGAAGATGTGTACAACGATGATAGTCGCGAGCGTGATTTCCATCACAAGATCTATGGCTCAGATGCTGGTTTTTATGCTGTACAAACTGCTCAAAAGAATATCCAATCGGCTAACCTACAGCGTGATATAGAGGTGAAGCAAATCCGTATTGAAGAACTACGACTTGCTGATAAAAACACCGATGGCGCGCTCGTGATGATGAATCCGCCCTACGGCGAACGCCTATCGCAAGACAAGAATGTGCTACGCCTCTACCAAGACATGGGTACAGCGCTCAAGCACCAGTTCAACGGCGCTACCGCGTGGATCATCTCCAGCAACGAGGAGGCGCTCAAGTGCGTAGGACTGCGCCCTGCCAAACGTGTGCGCTTGGTGAATGGTGACCTCGATTGTATGTTTAATCAGTATGAACTTTTCAAAGGCGACCGCAAGACATGGAAGAAATCCTTATAGAAGAATACAACTACCCTTTGCCCGATGAGCGTATTGCCAAATATCCCTTGGCTAATCGCGACCAGAGCAAACTGCTCATTTACCGCGATGGCAAAGTGAGTGAAGACCAATTTTATCATATAGGCGAGTACTTATCCGCAGATTCACTCCTTATATATAATAACACGCGCGTGATACAAGCACGATTGGAGTTCCACAAACAGTCGGAAGATGGCACACAGGGTGCAAGGATTGAGATTTTCTGCCTTGAACCGCTTTTGCCACACGATTACCAATTGTCTTTGGGTAGTACCAGCGGTTGTACGTGGAAATGTATGATTGGCAATGCCAAGAAATGGAAATCAGGTGCATTATCCTTGCCCGTACACCTCCCTTCAGGCGAAGGAATCACCCTCTCTGCCGAGAAAGGTGAACAAACAGGCAACACCTTCGCTGTACATTTCACATGGAATCCAACAGCGCAGCGGTCTAACAACGAGGTGATCCAGCAGTGCAACGATCTAACAGCTAACGGCGCTCTAAACATCAGCTTCGCTGAGATCCTTGATGCCGTAGGCGAACTGCCTATCCCCCCATACCTCAATCGCAAGACTGAGGAGAGCGACAAAACCACCTACCAGACCGTCTATTCACGTATCAAAGGTTCTGTGGCTGCCCCCACCGCGGGACTTCACTTTACAGATAATGTTCTCAACGGCTTACGCCAAAAAGGCATACAGACTGCCGAGGTTACACTGCATGTAGGAGCAGGAACGTTCCAACCTGTGAAAGTGGCGGATGCCAACCAGCACACTATGCACACGGAGATTATCGCCGTGCCACGCGAGACGATTGCCACGCTCATGGCTAACCTCGGACATATCGTAGCGGTTGGTACCACCAGTATGCGCACGTTGGAGAGCCTTTATTTCATCGGAGAAGAGTTGTGTGCTGGATTCCGAATGCCAGATTCCGAAGATACAACGCTATCTGTGGCGCAATTTGCGCCCTACCAGCAAGAGCATACACTCTCCACACGCGAAGCGTTGCAGGCTTTGTTAGACTATTTGGATAATACACAGCAAGATACATTGCATGCCGAAACGCAGATAATGATCAAACCGGGGTATCAGTTCCGTGTAGTGGATCAGTTAATCACCAATTTCCATCAACCCAAATCCACGCTATTGCTGTTGGTGAGTGCCTTTGTGGGAGGCGATTGGCATACGATTTACGATTATGCTCTCTCCCACAACTTCCGTTTCCTCAGTTACGGCGACAGCAGTATCTTGTCCCGAAAGGAACCTGCCTTTAAACTTTAAACTATCAACTTTACACCAAACAAAATGATTGATACCCATTGCCATATAGATGACCCGCAATATGCGGAGGACTTGGCTGCTTTTTTGGCTGACCAACAAGCTTCGGGCGTAGAAGCTATTTTGGTGCCTGGCGTAGATAAGACGTCGGTAAAAGATGTTTTAGAGGTATGCAACAAGTACCCCAAATACCTTTTTCCCGCATTAGGATTGCACCCAGAGAATGTGAAAGAAGACTGGCAAGAACAACTGCAAGTACTCAAAGCTGCGGTTGATGCACGCATGTCCAATAGTCCGAAGGGCGTCCAATATCCAATAGCGGAACGTCCAATATCCGAAAGAAAACTCATCGCCATCGGCGAAATAGGTCTTGACTACCATTGGGATGTAACCTTCAAGGAGCAGCAGCACGAGGCCTTGCGCGAACAAATGCGTTGGGCAGAGCAATATCATTTACCCGTGATGATTCACAGTCGTGACGCTACAGAAGATACACTGAATATCCTTCGTGAGTTCCCTACGGTCAAGGGCGTAATGCACTGCTTCAGTGGTAGCTATGAGGTGGCTAAGCAGGTGGTGGATATGGGCTATTATTTGGGTATTGGTGGTGTATTGACCTTCAAGAATTGTAAGTTGGCAGAGCATCTGGTTGGTATTCCATTGGAGCGTTTGGTATTGGAGACGGATGCACCTTACATGGCACCTGTCCCTCATCGTGGAAAGCGCAACGAGAGCAAGTGGATGTGGTATGTGGTTGAACGCTTGGCAGAAGTGTATAATTGCTCGCCAGAACACGTAAATGAGGTAACAACAGCCAATGCAAAGGCGCTTTTTGTTATAAATTTGTGAAAAAATAAAAAAAAATCGCAAAGTATTGTGCATATATCAATTTTTTTTTGTACCTTTGCGGGTCGAAAGGTGTATTGTGCTATTTTATGTGCATAAACATCATACTAAAAGAGGCGTTCTTAGACATATTTTCTATTCGCTGAACCTATTGCGACAAGCGTGTGGTTCTTTAAAAAACATCCGAGAAGCTCGTGGCTTCGAGGATAGAGCGGAGGCATTGAGCGCCCCAACAACGATGCAATCGTTGGTCAATGCGCGAAATTGCCGAACGCGAAGGAGAGATGCTCGAGTGGTTGAAGAGGCACGCCTGGAAAGCGTGTAAACTCCAAAAGGGTTTCGGGGGTTCGAATCCCCCTCTCTCCGCAAGACTTTTCCGAGAGACCTCGTCCAAGCTTGCTTGAGAGAGGGCGAACGGGAAAGGATTGCAAGGATGCCGTCGGCAGACTTAGGGATTACGCAGAAATCCCCCTCTCTCCAAGGATGCCCGTGGCAGACTGTGGGGCGTTCGAGGTGGGCGAGCGAAGCGAGGTCGGTGTCCTCGAATCCCCTCCTAGCGGCAGCTTGTTGGGATTACGAAGAAATAATCGTTCGAGGCGTAGCCAAGATAAGACATCCCCCTCCACCAAACAAGGCAGACGAACAAAACATATTATTAACAATTTAATACACAAAAAACAAATCTTATGAAAAAAATTTTTGCAACCCTAACGGTGTTGGCAATGTTTTCTTTCGGAAGCGTTGCAGTAATGGCTCAAGAGGCAGCTGAGGCTGCTCCTGTAGCAGAAGAAGTAACTGAAGCTCCTGCGGCTGAAGAGGCTCCTGCAGTTGTAGCAGAAGAAGTAGTAGAGGCTGAGGAAGGTGCTATCGTAGCCCTCCACAAAACTCTCAAAACTAAGTTTATCGAAGGTGGTGCTGGCTTTATGGCTGCAACTCTCATCTGCTTGGTATTTGGTTTGGCACTCTGTATTGAGCGTATTATCTATTTGAGCTTGAGCAAAACTAACACCAAAGCTCTTTTGGCTGAAGTTGAAGCAGCTTTGAAGAAAGGTGGTATTGAGGCAGCTTTGGAGGTTTGCCGTAACACTCGTGGTCCTGTAGCAAGTATCTTCTACCAAGGTTTGAGCCGCTACAATGAGGGCGTTGACGTAGTTGAGAAAACTGTAGCTTCTTACGGTGGTGTGCAACTCGGTCTTCTCGAGAAGAACCTCTCTTGGATTTCTCTCTTCATCTCTATCGCTCCATCGTTGGGATTCTTGGGTACCATTATTGGTATGATTCAAGCGTTCGATAAGATTCAACAAGTAGGTGATATCTCTGCTACCGTTGTAGCTGGTGGTATCAAGGTCGCTCTTTTGACAACCCTCCTCGGTTTGATCATCGCTATTATTCTTCAAGTATTCTACAACTACATCCTTAGCTTGATCGAGGGTCTCGTTAATGAGATGGAGGATAGCTCTATCAGCCTCCTTGACCTCGTGGTTGAATACGACGCAGCACAAAAGAAATAATCTATTTTGCATTGTGCAGAACGTGAATTGTTAAACTTGCAAAATTTTAGATTATTATGAAGAATTATAAATTAGTCCCAAAAGTAACCCTCTGGGTGCTCATGTTGGTAGGAATTATCGCTACTGCGATGTTCTTCTTCGGAGGCTCTGAAGGTTCGTTGGAGGTAGCAGGTGACTTCTTGGATATTCCTAAGTTCACCAACGTGCTTCTCTATTGGATTTACGCGCTCGTTGTGCTTGTTATCCTTGTTACTTTCGGTTTCGTGCTTGCTAAACTTGTTGAGACCTTCAAGGTGGATCCAAAGCGCGGTCTCGTATCTGTTGGTGTTGTGCTTGGTGCTGTTGCTCTTTGCGCACTCTGCTGGTTCTTGGGTAGCCCTGAAGAAGTGGAAATCCTTGGTTACGAGGGTACCGACAACGTGGGTGCCATGGCACGCATGAGTGATGCTATCATGTACCTTGTTTACATCCTTACCGCTTCTACCGTTGTAGCGTTGATATGGGGTGTTATTTATACACGAGTTAAAAAGTAATTACGACATTTGCATTACTAAATAGTAAATTGTAAATAGTCTAATTGTAAATTAAGATTATGGCAAAGAAAATTCCGCAGATTAACGCCAGTTCCATGGCAGACATCTCGTTCTTGCTGCTCATCTTCTTCTTGGTGACCACCTCTATGGATGTGAATCAAGGTCTCGCACGTCGTTTGCCTGCACCTATTCCACCTGACCAAAAAGTGGAGGACACCGATATCAACAAACGTAACTTGTTTGTTGTGAAGATTAACTGGGAGAACAAACTCCTCGTGCAAGGACAAGAAATGGATGTACGTCAGCTGCGCGCTAAAGCCAAGGAGTTCATTGTAAATGCCAATGACGACCCAAATATGCCTAAACTCTTTGAGGAGGATTTTGGTCAGCCATTTGGTACGCTCAAATATACCAAGGAACACGTGATTTCCGTGCAAAACGATGCCGAAACACAGTACCAAGCATATTTGGAGGTGCAGAACGAATTGGTGGCAGCATACAACGAGTTGCGTGAGGAATGCGCTCAAAAATACTTCCACACTCCTTATACAGAGTTGGATGAAGAGTGGCAAAAGAAAATCCAAAAGATTTATCCTCAAAAGATTTCTGAGGCTGAACCTAAAAATTATGGAGGAAAGTAATTATGGCAAAAATTCGTAGAAATGACAAACGAGAGATGCCAGCTTTGAACACCAGTTCATTGCCTGATATCATTTTCATGTTGCTGTTCTTCTTCATGTCTGTAACATCTATGAAAGAGGTTACATACAAGGTTTCAATCCAGAATCCACAAGCAACCGAGTTGACTAAACTTGAAAAGAAATCATTGGTTCGTTACATCTATGTAGGTACTCCTACTGCTGAGTTCCGCAAGCAATACGGTGCTGAGACACGTATCCAATTGGACGATGCTTTTGCTGATGCACGTGAGATTGGTGATTATATCATCAACGAGCGTTCTTCTATGAAGGAGCAAGACCAAGGTCTTATGACCGTGTCTATCAAGGCTGATAAGGAGACTAAGATGGGTATTATTGCAGACATCAAGCAAGAGCTTCGCCGTGCATACGCGCTGAAGATCAGCTACGCTGCTACCCAACGCACATCCTACTAATCTATAGATTGATATCAACAACAATCACCTGTGCCTATGGTACAGGTGATTTTGTTTTTGCGGGGATTGATGTACCATTTACCATGTATATAAGGTTCCTCGCCGCTCGCGGTGTTGGCGAGCGGAATGTTGTTGGTTCATGTTGTTTAAGTTGTTGATTTAAATAATTCTTGTCGTTTTTGGGTTTCAGTGTTAACATCTATATAGTATTTTTTATCTGTACAAAATCCCCACAACTGCCACATAATCAACCATTCTTCTCGCAAAATCATGTACATTTGCTCCTTACACTTGCCCACGTCCAATATTTTTACTACCTTTGCAAACGAAATCACCAAACACACCGCCTTATGTCGCCAATCCGCCATCTCACATTGCTGCTTCTCTGCCTACTTTTGGTTTCTTGTGGCTACACCACGCGCTACCAAGAAGCGCAGACCACTATCGCTATCGCAGATAGTCTGGACCAACACGAACACCTCCTCTATCCCGATACCGCTGCGCTTCAGCAAGCCATCCGCACGCTTGACAAACCCTTTACCAAAATCTTCGCGCACAACCAACTCGGCAAAGCCCACTACTACATGGGGCGTCATCTCAGCCTTGACAATCAAATCACTCAAGCCGCAGCGCACTATATCGCAGCCGACCGCGCGCAGATAGACAATCCTATCTATCGCGGACGTATCAACTCCTGCATGGCGCATATATGCAAGCAGAACGAGAGCGACAGCCTCGCGCTTATCTTCTTCCTCCGCGCCAATCGTGCCTTCCACGAGAGTGGCAAAGACTGGTACTATGCGCATACCTTATTAGACGTCAGCGAGTTTCACACCTACCTCCACCAATTCGCCAAATCCGATAGTGTACTCCATATCGCTGCTTCCTACAATATTGACGACTACTATCTCGCCCGCTTCTACGAGACCAAGGGACTCTATTTCTACGAACTACAGCAATACGACTCCGCACTTGTCTATTTCAAAAGCGCACTCAACTATTGGCAGTACGAGGAAGACCGCCTCTATACTTATAAGAAACTCATGCAAGTCTATCTTGACCTCGGCGACCAATCGTCGGCTCTTCCTTATGCACAGATTATTGTGGAGCAATCTGCTACACCCAACGAGTTGGTCAATGCTTACTACTGCCTCATGCAGGATGCCAAGGCCAACAACGATATTGAGCGACTGAGCCGTTATGCCCACGCACGCCAAGACGCCAACCGCCTGCTCAACGAACAGGTAGGCAAGTACCACGGCGCACTCACTCTGCTAAAAGAGCATCTGGCTAACCCTTATCCTTATCGTTGGGCATGGATTATGCTCCTATGCCTACTCGCTGCCTGCTTGTTATTGGTCATTGCTATCGTGCTGCACCGCCGACACGCTGCCCATCGCTTGCAAGTGGCACATCATCAGATAGATGACTTGTCTGTCAGTGCCCAACTGTCCGACATCCGCGCCACCTATCCACGCCCTCGCAAACAGTGGAACGACTACAACGAACTAAAGAAAGACTTGGACACCCTACTCCACGACTGGCTATCTCAGTTAGAGACGCACCAACTGTCCAACCGTGAGAATGTCTTTTGTACGTATATGCTCCTTTATCCCAATGCATCATTGGAGGAATTGGCAGATTGGATGCACTACTCCGCTACAGGTGTCAGTACTTTCAAACGCCGCATCGCACAGAAGATAGGCATTCCCACCCGAGAACTATATCATTTCCTACATGAGATGCTACAAAGCGAAAAATAGAAACTGTACATTTTTATTACAAATAATAGATTATCAACACAATACATTTTTATAGTCTGTACAAATGCCTCTGCCTATTGCATATATTACCAAATTGTACTACCTTTGCAACAAAATTCTTATCTCATCGCTGTCAATTACGTTAGATACACGTTAGATACACGATAGATATACGTTAGATATACGATAGATAACCATAGGAACACCATAAGAAAACGAAATGTATAACCTATAAATAATAGCGATATGAAAACGATCAACTCTTTCCGCAGCAAACTTTTTGCTCTCACCTTCACCCTCATGGCAAGTGTAGCATCTTTCGCGTATGAATTTGAATATGTGAATGATTTCCACATTGACGGCTTCGCGTATAAAATTATTGATCGCACTGAGCCATGTGCTGTTGCTTTAATTGAAGTCGCAGACTGTGAGAAGCATGTTGCTATACCAGAATCAGTCATTTATAATGATACCACTTTTATCGTAACTACTATGGGTATGGGGAATATCGTTTTTAGTGGTATAGCCCAAAAGACTATGGAATCGTTATATATACCTAAAACAATTATGATTATTAACTATCGTGCTTTAGGTGCATGCCCCAATTTGATGTCTATAGTAGTGGATGAAGAGAATAAATACTTGGATAGTCGCAATAATTGTAATGCAGTCATCTCCTCCAACGATACTTATAGGCCTGCGAACCAACTTGTTGCAGGTTGTAAAACGACTGTTATTCCCAACTCTGTGACCGAAATTGGGAATTACGCATTCGTGAGATGTGAGACATTAGAGAATATAATAATTCCTGAAGGTGTAACAACGATTAGAGATGGTGCATTTTATGAATGCACTTCACTATCTTCTATTAAATTACCTGAAAGTCTTACCCAATTGACTCAACAATGGATTTTTGGCGGATGTACCAGCCTAAAAGAAGTGTTTTTCTTTGCCAAAACTCCGCCATATATTGCATATGGAATGTTTATCGGAATCACCCCCACTATCTATGTCCCAGAGGAATCTCTTGATGCATATAAAAAAGCGCTTTATTGGCAAAATTTTGATATTCAAGCCATTCCTTACAAAGACCAATGGTGCGACACATGGAATGTCATGTGGTTTGACGGTTTGTTTTTTGATGAAACAGCAAGTACATCACAATATAGACTGGGTAAAGATACTGTCATCGGTAATTATACATATAGCAAATTTACCTCAAGAACTTCCGTACGCTTCACCAACGATAGGAAAGTATATGTCTATTATGAAGGCTTTGATGACAACGACCCATACAGCGAAGATTTACCAACAGGAGAGTATTTAGCATACGACTTTTCTGCTCAAGTGGGCGATACGTTGGAAGTTTTTTCTGGAGTGACATATAACACCAAGACATACAAATGCGTTGTATATGATGTGCAAACAGATCCAGAAACCAATCTTCGTACCATAATGTTACATCCTCTACGTGTGGTAGATGGCAATGGTAATGTAGAAGTATCAAGTGAAGAAATAACATGGATAGAAGGTGTTGGTTCTCCAAGAGGATTTTTAATTGGTACTACTCTGCCAGGTGGAGGTCTCTATACGCTCCTATGCGCCTACAAAGGCGATGAATTAAAATATACTGGTTCGTTGTATGACGAATACGGCTGTGAATACAACGCTACAGAACAGAATCCCGCAGACCTCTTTCCAACACTCTGGGGCTTGCAGCGAACAAGTTTAACAGTAAAAATGTGTCCCACATTGTTCTCTGCTAAAACGGATGTTCGATATATCAAAAACAAGGCATATTTAGATTTTCATGGATATTTCTTGCGCGAAGAAAATAATCAAGTTCTTGTATATAGCGGACTACAAGAAGAAGATCTCGTCTTATATGATTACTCTTTGGAAGTAGGGGATACACTTACAACATTGAATTATGACTATCGCATAGAAGGTGTACCACTCACAGATCTAGTTGTAGATTATCCGATCCCAGATCCTTATGGCTCTTACGACCCTATTGACACGTTAATCGTTACAAATATTTTGTATGTCACACTTCTTGATGGCAAAGAATACAAACAATGGACTTTCAATAATGGTATGCAATATGTAGAAGGCATCGGTCAGTTCGGACAAAGCATTTGGGCTGGTGATTTCTTTGCTTTAATTCGAAAACCCAATGGTTTTACATGGCCTGATACTAGGGATTATCTCGTCTGTGCCAGCCGCAACGGTCAACTCCTCTACCAAATGGACGATGCCGAAATGGAACGCCTTGGCGCAGAGTGCTTGTGCGAAGTAGAAAAGAAATGGTCAGACACATGGTGCGACACATGGAATATTATGGAGCATAATGTGCAATTGATTGGAGATTACAATGAAGAAACATGGAGACATTATTTGGCAGAAGATACTACCATTAATGGAACAACATACACTACTGTCAATCGCTATTGGACTGCTGACAAAACAAAACGTGGGTTTGTAGCTACTATCCGCTTTACGGAAGACCAAAAAGTATATGCACTTCTTGGTGATACAGAATATTTAGTATATGATTTCTCTGTTCAAGTGGGAGATACCATTGAAACAATTGTTGGAGTCAATTGTGGTACTATGCTTCAGCGGTTACTAGTTCATCAAGTAGATATTGATGATGCGACAAATCGCAAAACGATAACCCTATATCCATTATGCAAACTTGAAGAGGACGTTGATTGTGACCGTTGTGATGAGAACGGATATTATTTGGATTTGTTTCCAATACAATGGATAGAGGGGGTAGGATCTACAGACGGATTCCTAATGGGAGACCGTCCATGTAGTGATTGGGTTGGTGGCATTGGACATAAACTTCTGTGTGCTTATAAAGATGATGAACTACAATATATAAACGATTTATACCAAGACGATTACGGTTGCGAGTATAACGCTGTAGAACAAAATCCCGAAAACCTCTTCCCAACGCTCTGGGGCTTGCAGCGAACAGTTTGCAATGAGTATTGTGGAGAAACCGAGGATGATAATTCTGACAATATTACCTACAAGCAGACTTTTGATAGCATATTCTTTGAGAATGACAAACCATACATCCTTTGCAATGGATATCTCCTACGCGAAGAAGATAATAAGATATTTCTTTATAGTCAAAGTCTGAATAAAGACATCGTGTTGTATGACTTCACGTTGGAAGTCGGCGACTCACTACCTGCTTACATTAAAGACTTCGACGGAACGATGTACTCTGATGATACATTGGTGGTTACAGATATTTCTTCTGTCACACTCCTTGATGGTAAAGAATACAAGAAATGGACATTCGACAATGGTATGGAGTATGTAGAGGGTATTGGTATGTATGGCGGTCATCGCAATGGTAACTTCTTCGGATTGATTCAGGAAATTGTTGTTCCATGTCACACGGGCACACACCTTGTCTGCGTAAGCAAAAATGGCAAACTCCTCTACATGATGGATGACGCCGAAATGGAACGCCTTGGCACAGAGTGCTTGTGCGAAGTAGAAAAGAAATGGTCAGACATATGGTGCGACACATGGAATGTATTGGATCTAAAATACCGCACGATTAAGTACACCACTAAAGAAGATTTTGAAACTTGGCGTTACTATCTCGCACAAGATACAATCATTAATAATTATACCTATACAGCCGTTACTCGTCAAACAACCAAAGTACCTGAAGGTGTTTATCCATTTACTATTCCTGAACCAGAATATGTAGCCGCAGTTCGCTTTACAGATGATAGAAAAGTATATATTTACTACGATAATACAGAGTATCTTCTATATGATTTTAATGTACAGCCAGGTGATGAATTGACCGTATTCGCAGGTATTAACCATTATCATAGCCATCATACAAATACAATCCGAGTTGATGAAGTGGAAAGATATCCTGGTATTTATCCATTTGGTACCGAAATTTCTCTTAGTGTTTTTCCTGATTTCTCTGGTGATGTAAGACCTACCTGTTTTGGTGTCACCAAATGGGTAGAGGGTGTAGGCGATTTGTGTGGATTTATTACAGGCGCGGATTGCGGACTTTCAGAATATCAAACTGCTTTGTTATGTGCATATAAAGACGGCAATACTGAATATACGACGGAAAATGAAGAATATGCTGAATATGGTTGTGAATACAATAGCGGAGAAAATAAGGAATATATCCTAACTCTTTCTGGCTTGCAGCGGACAGGTTGTACAAAGACGATAGGAGAGAATGAAAATGGAACTGTTTGGGGATCGCGTTCATATCTAATGCAAGAAATAGAAACCGCTACTATTGGTGGAAAGCAATATCTATTGTTTGGTACGAATAACATCTACGATGAATATTGCAGTCTTTGGCTACGCGAAGAAAACAACAAAATATTGCTTTATAGTACAGCACAAAAGAAAGATCTTGTATTATACGACTTCACATTAAATGTAGGCGATTCACTACCACGCTTATATGTTGATTACGACTTATCAAGTGTTGTGGATTATGACAATGATGAGTGGGAATTGTCGCCACTTGTTGTAACAGAAGTATCAACAATAACACTTCTTGACGGCAAAGAGTATAAAAAATGGACTTTTGATAATGGCATGCAATATGTAGAAGGTATTGGTAGTTTTGGTACCTGTTATGCTCACAACGATTTTTACCAACTAATAGTCAATGCTCCGCTATATTCTAATGTTCATAGTCAACACCTTGTCTGCGCAAGCAAAAACGGCAAACTCCTCTACCAAATGGACGACACCGAAATGGAGCAAATGGAAACAGAGTGCTTATGCGAGTATAACGCAGAGCAAAAACCTAAAGACCTATTCCCAACTCTTTGGGGATTGCAGCGAACAGATATAGAAGAGCATACTACTTGCGATGGAAAACCATATCTTTCTGATTTTGAGGAATATGTCACTACTCAGATGAATGGAAAATTATATTTATCTGATGGACGTAATTATCTTCGTGAAGAAAATAATCAAGTACTATTCTGTTGTCCCGATTTTGAAATATATGAAGATATTGTATTGTACGATTGGACATTAGAAATTGGAGATACGCTTCCACACAACAAATCAACGGTACATGCAGAATCAGATTTTATAGTAAAAAATGTCTCCACCGTTACTCTATTAGACGGAAAAAAGTATAAAAAATGGACATTAGCTTGTGGATATGAATATATTGAAGGTATAGGTGCCATTAATGGTGAAGGATATGGTCACTATCTGTGTTTAGAGTCATGGGTGCAACCTGGTACATATATTAGAACCTGTCTTGTCTGTGCAAGTCGCGATGGTCAGCTCCTTTACAAGATGGACGATACCGAAATGGAGCGATTGGGTGCAGAGTGCTTGTGTGAAATAGAACCAAAATGGTCTGAAACATGGTGCAACCAATGGAATATCCTTTCGCACGGATATCAAGGTCCGCAAGACCCGTTGGCAGCGGCGCGTACGAGCATATTTTGGTTGAGTAATAATACTGTCAATAGAGATGGTCAAGAGTATATCCCTCTTATGTGTTCATCCAGTCTGCCTAATGAGGAATCAACTCATCTTGTTGGTGAATTACGCTTTACAGAAGATAAACAAGTGTATTTTTACTACGCATTTGACGAAACTGAATATCTGCTTTACGATTTTGGTGCAGAACTAGGAGATACGTTAGAACTCTTTGCTGGTTTAGAATTTTATAACTATCATAAGACATACACCCATGTTATCACAGACAAAGAGACATTAGATGATGGTAGGTTACAAATACAAGCTGATGTTGTTATCCGTATAGATAATGGTGCTGGGGAATATTTTGAAGAAAAACATCCTGTCACATGGATAGAAGGCTTAGGTTCTACGTATGGCATTATCTTTAATCCCTCTAATCCAGGAGTTGCTGGTGATGGCGCGATAATTATGCTTTGCGCATATCGCGAAGATGAATGTGTATATACCACTAACTTCTCGGATTATAAGAACATGGGATGCGTTTATAATAATGATGGAACCGTTGATGAAGATCTTTTCCCTATGCTATCTGGCTTGCAGCGAACAATTTGCAATGAGTATTGCGAAGATAGCAAGACATCACTACAGAAATTTGAGGATATTCTCTTTGAACATGATCAACCATATATTTATTGCGAATCGGCTTTCCTCATACGCGAAGAAAATAATAAGATTTTAATCTATAGCCATTCACTTGACAAAGATTTGGTACTCTATGACTTTACATTAGAGGTTGGTGATTCGTTGCCAAGATTGTATCTTGATGAAAGCGCAGAAAAAGATTTGTATTGGATCTATTATAATATTATGAATGTAGTAGATTACCACAAAGATTTAGAGGGTAATATACTCCCAGCAGACACACTGATTGTTACCGATGTTTCCGCTATCACCCTATTGGATGGCAAAGAGTACAAAAAATGGACATTCAACAACGGTATGGAGTATGTAGAAGGAATAGGTAGTTTTGGTAATAACATGCGGTTCTTCGATTTCTTCCAATTGATAGGTAATATGGCAGTTCCTGTTAGTTTGCATGGCACACACCTTGTCTGCGTAAGCAAGAACAACAAACTCCTCTACCAAATGGACGATGCCGAAATGGAACGCCTTGGCGCAGAGTGCTTGTGCGACTACGATAGCGGACATCGCAAGGACAATGCCAAAGATGGACAGATTGGTGGCAGACCAACCCCTACACAATGGAATCAGTTAGAAGTTGTGCTTCGCGAAATGGATAATAACCACACTATCCTGCAAGCAGAGACATTCAGCTACACATTGGAAGACATTTCGCAACAGGTGAACAACAAAACTTATTTCCAACTCGCACGCCAATCCACCAAGGATACTGCCACTACCAAGTCCGTAGTAGGTGCACTACATTTCGGCAAAGATGAAGACAACCGCGTGTACTTCCTCCGCGATGGGGTAGAATATGTGCTCTACGACTTCACCGCAGAACCAGGCGACACTGTGGAAATCTTTGCAGGTATCAACAACTACCCTCAAGAAACCACTTATACTCATGTCGTTACAGGCAAAGACACCCTTGAGAACGGCGCATGCCGAATGCTGTTGGAGGTAGTCTTCCCCGATGAGACCAACACTACTGCTGAAAACGCAGAAAAAGTATGGTTAGCAGGTCTCGGCTCTGTGGACGGTATCGTGCATAACGCTGCCAAACGAACAAGCAACGCTCACGCTGCACCAAATAGAAGTGCTGACAGCAACGAAACAGAAACTTCAGTCATGCTCTGCGCTTGGCGTGAAGATAGTTGCCTCTACACTACCGACCATCCCGACTACGACTCATTCGGTTGTGTCTATAACCAAGACCCAACATCGGTAGAGAACACTTATAGCCCATTGCCAATGACCAATTGCCAAAAAATAATTCGCAACGAACAGCTATTAATCCTCCACGAAGGCAAGACCTACAACGTGCTGGGTGTACAAATCAAGTAATTTATCTGTCTTCATCGAACAGGTAAATTGCTTCACCTTCGTATGAAAATAAACAATTGCGCTCGCAACGTTGGCGAGCGCAATTGTTGTCTATAGCGTGGCAGGAAGTTGATTGCCGCGCAAGTTGTCTATGTTGTCTTTATAAATAAACCTTACTTAAACCCAAATACAAAATACACTGCGGCAATCAGGCACATTCCTGCTACAATGTGGTTCCATTTGATTTGCATATTAAAGGCAATCACAGAGAAGAGGATAAACACCACCAATGTAATCACCTCTTGCAGTATCTTCAGTTGCATGAGCGAGAATGGTCCGCCGTTGCCCTCAAAGCCAATGCGATTAGCAGGCACCTGCAAACAATACTCGAAGAACGCAATCCCCCACGATAGGGCTACTATGCCTATCAAAGGCAACGTCTTAAACCACGAAAACTCAGCCATCTTCAGATGACCGTACCATGCTAATGTCATAAAGACATTCGATGCTATCAGCAGTAAAATTGTATATAAACCATTCATATGACAAACAAAAAATGCCGTGAACATTAATGTCACAGCATTTTCTTGTGCGCAGGATGAGACTCGAACTCACACGGTCTTGCGACCACTACCCCCTCAAAGTAGCGTGTATACCAATTTCACCACCTGCGCAATGTGCCCAAAACAGGACTCGAACCTGCACGTCTCTCAACACTCGCACCTGAAACGAGCGCGTCTACCAATTCCGCCATTTGGGCGTTGCGTCAGCATCTGACTGCCGATTCTTTTCCGTATTCAATGACCTCTTTAGAAAAACAAAGCAGGAACTCTGTCCTGCTCATTTCTATAGAGCGGCAAACGAGACTCGAACTCGCGACCCCAACCTTGGCAAGGTTGTGCTCTACCAACTGAGCTATTGCCGCAGAATGTGTAAGAACACTGCTCTCAACCGAAAGCGGGTGCAAAGGTACTGCTTTTTTTTGACATGACAAAATTATTTTGAAGAAAAATGCATTTTTTTTGAAAAAAAGTGTATTTTTAGGCAAAAAATGGGTCATAAGCTGCAATTTACAACCGAAACTTCGGGGAAATTGTACCAAAATTGATGTGCCACTCCTCGAAAGTACTGCAGCCTATTTGCAACAAAATTGCACCTGAAAGTAAACTTTCGCGCGATTTTGTTGCAAATGTGCATTTTTTGTTGTACCTTTGCAGCCAAATTGGGGTAAAATGTACAACATTACACCATATTATACAAAGTTATACAATACTAAACAAATAATTATACACGATTATGACAATTAACGATTACAAATTCGCTGGAAAGAAAGCGATTGTTCGCGTGGACTTTAATGTGCCATTGAACGAGAATGGAGTGATTACCGATGATACCCGTATCCGCGGTGCGTTGCCAACCCTCAAGCACATCCTCGAAGAGGGTGGTGCACTCATCATCATGAGCCACATGGGTAAACCAAAAGGCAAAGTAGTAGCTAAATATAGCTTGAAGCAAATCGTTGACGCTGTTAGCGCTGCACTCGGTACTCCAGTAAAATTCGCAGAAGATTGCGCTAAAGCTGCTGATAAAGCTGCTGCCCTCAAAGCAGGCGAAGTACTCCTCCTCGAGAACCTCCGCTACTATCCAGAAGAGGAAGGCAAACCTGTAGGTATCGACAAAGAAGATCCTGCATACGAAGAAGCAAAGAAAGCTATGAAAGCAAACCAAAAAGAGTTCGCAAAAACACTCGCAAGCTACGCTGACTGCTACGTAAACGATGCTTTTGGTACTGCTCACCGCAAACACGCTTCTACCGCAGTAATCGCTGACTACTTTGATGCTGACAACAAGATGCTCGGCTACCTCATGGAGAAAGAAGTACAAGCTGTAGATAACATCCTCAAGAACATCAAACGTCCTTTCACTGCTATCATGGGTGGCTCAAAGGTATCTACCAAGATCGGTATCATCGAGAACCTTATGGACAAAGTGGATAACCTCATCCTCTGCGGTGGTATGACCTATACCTTCGCTAAAGCCAACGGTGGCGAGATTGGTAACTCTATCTGTGAGAACGACAAATTGGAACTCGCTCTCGACATCATCGCTCAAGCCAAAGCCAAAGGTGTGAACCTCGTATTGGCTACCGACTGCGTAGCTGCTGACGCATTCTCCAACGATGCTAACACACAAGTGTGCCCAAGCAACGCTATCCCAGAGGGTTGGGAAGGTGTGGACGCTGGTCCAGAGAGCCGCAAAGCGTTTGCTGCTGCCATTGAAGGCGCAAAGACTATCCTCTGGAACGGTCCTGCAGGTGTGTTCGAGTTCGACAACTTCGCTGCTGGTTCTAAGGCCATCGCTGAGGCTATTGCTAAGGCAACCGATGAGGGTGCATACAGCTTGATTGGTGGTGGTGACAGCGTAGCATGTGTGAACAAGTTCGGCATGGCTGACCGCGTAAGTTACATCTCTACTGGTGGTGGCGCATTGCTCGAGGCTATCGAGGGTAAAGTCCTCCCAGGCGTAGCAGCAATCAAAGGATAATTTTGAATTGAGAATTTTGAATTAAGAAGTATGGAAATTTCAGGTAAGATTATTCAAGTATTGCCAGAACAAGGTGGCGTAGGCAAGACCTCTGGCAAGGAGTGGAAAATGCAAGCATACGTACTCGAAACACAAGAGCAATATCCTCGTAAGGTGCACTTCGAGGTGTTTGGCGAGGATCGTATCAAGGCTAACCCTTGCCAGTTGGACGACATCGTGACTGTCAGTTTCGATATTGAGAGCCGCGAGTTCAACGGTCGTTGGTACACCTCTATCCGCGCATGGAAGATTCAGCAAGGTGTAGTAGAGGCAGCTGCTGCTCCACAACCAACGCCTGTTGCTGCTCCTGTAGCAGCAGCTCCACAAGCTAATGTGGAGACGTTTGATGCTGCTGCAGGCGTAGATGAGACTACCGATTTGCCATTCTAATTGGCTATAGGACGCCCTTCGGACTATAGGTAATGAAAAAGATTATCGGATGGATAATAGGATTGAGCCTTCTGGCTGGTGGTGCTACTACTTGCGCCATCCGCTGGGAGGCTTGGTTTGGTAATCCACCCGAACCAGATTGGACTGGAGAAAAGATTAACCATCAGTTCGTGACAATGAATAATGATAGTGTGTTGCACGCTTTGCAGCGTGACACGCTGTCATTCCTTTTGTTGGGTGATATTCACAATTCGCTCACTAACAAGCAGATGGCTACGCTTGCCAATCGCCATTCGAATATACAGTTTTATGCCCAACTGGGCGACTGGATGGAGCGTCCATATACCTACTACGAGCAGATGATGTATCAGTCGATCCTCGGTACGGGCTTAGATACGCTACCCGTTGTGGCTATTCCAGGCAATCATGAATACCTCAAGGGCGTGGTAAAAACCCTGCCTGAGAAGTGGAAAAACATCTTCCCTAATCCGCAGAATGGTCCTACTCGATTCGTGGGAACGAGTTACTTTGTCGATTTCCCACAACTGCGACTCATCGCCCTTGACACCGATGGGCTGCACCGAATGTCCGACTATACACAAGTAGCGTTCTGGCTAAAGAAAACCCTACGTGATGCAGGAGACAAGTTCACCATTGTAATCATGCATCACCCTGTTTATAGTACCGCACAAGGACGGAGCAATCCGCTCATTTGGTTGGCTTTTCATGGTCCTCTACGCGAAGCAGATGTCGTATTCTCGGGGCATGATCACAATTACGCGCGTCGCATCGTGCACTATGAAGAGCGCTTTTGGAAGAAAGAAGAACCTACCGTATTCATTGCTACAAACGCCTCCCACAAGGAATACCCTGTTAAGAAAAACAGCAAGTGTGCGTCTTCTTTCTCAGGCGAAGCAGTGTATGAATATGTACACATAGTGCCTGATACACTACGTATCAGCACCTGCCTGATTCACTCAGGTGAACAAATCGATGAAACGACTATCTGCAAGCATTAATATTGCAGATACACCCTATAAACAAACGAAACACATATACTCATGAAATCACGTATTTTTCTTTTTATCGCCTTGTTGGCGATGGTTGCTTGCCAGCCTAAAGACCCCGTTGAGCGTCAGATTGACGAACTATTATCACAGATGACACTCGACGAGAAGATTGCTCAAATGACGCAAGTCTGCGGCGGACAAATCTCGGATAATATAGCCGAGCAGATTCGTAATGGTGCTGGCTCTATGCTCAATAGTGTGGGCGCCGAAGCCGACTATTACCAACGCATAGCGGTGGAAGAATCGCGCTTGGGCATACCTATGATATTCGCGCGCGATGTGATACATGGTTTTCGCACTATTTTTCCTATTCCATTGGGGCAAGCCGCTACTTTTGACCCTGATATAGTGGAAACAGGCGCACGTATTGCCGCTGAAGAGGCTGTGCAAGCAGGTTTGCGCTGGACATTCTCGCCTATGGTAGATGTGGCGCGCGACCCACGCTGGGGACGTGTAGCCGAAGGATATGGCGAGGACACCTACCTGGCATCCGTCATGGGTGCGGCTACGGTACGTGGTTATCAAGGCAATGACTCTGTTGTGCGCATGGCTGCCTGCGTGAAGCACTTTGCAGGTTATGCCGCTTCGGAGGGTGGACGCGACTACAACTCCACATGGATTCCTGAAATACAACTGCGCGAGACATACCTGCCACCATTCAAAGCTGCTATTGATGCGGGCTCACTATCAATCATGTGCGCTTTCAATGACCTGAATGGTGTACCTGCTTCTTCCAATAAACACCTGAATGTTAATATATTGCGCGATGAGTGGCAGTTTGACGGTGTGCTCATATCCGACTGGGCTTCACTGCAAAACATGAACAACCAAGGCAATTCTGCTAACCTAAAAGAGGCCACCAAACTCTGCGCCAATGCACAAATGGATATGGATATGGAGAGCCAAGGATACCCTCGCCACCTAAAAGAACTGGTAGAGGAAGGTCAAGTGAGTGAGGAGATCATAGATAACTGCGTGCGCAATATCCTGCGAATGAAGTTCCGCCTCGGACTCTTTGACAACCCTTATTGCTATACAGAGAACCCTGAGTATTTCACTCCCGAAGCCCTTTCTGCAGCTCAAAAAGCAGCAGAGGAATCCGCTGTTTTGCTCAAAAATAACGGTATTCTACCAATATCCAATAACCAATATCCAATATCCATTTTAGTATGCGGTCCTATGGCCAACGCCCCTCACGAGCAGAATGGTACGTGGTGTTTTGACAAGGATGATGCTATGACCATCACGCCTATGATGGCATTCCGCGAGTTAGCCAAACAGGGCAAGATTCGCCTTATTGAACAGAAAGGCGAGCATTGGTCACGCGAGCATAACAAAGAGAATATTGCTAACCTTGCTCGTTTGGCGAAGCAGGCAGATGTGGTGTTGTATTTCGCAGGCGAGGAGAGCATATTATCGGGCGAAGCGCGTTGCCGTGCCGTATTGAACTTACCCGGAGACCAATCGGAACAAATAAAAGCGATTCAAGCGACAGGCAAACCCATTGTGCTGACCGTAATGGCAGGACGACCATTGTGTATTCGCGAGGATATTGACCGCGCGGATGCGGTGCTCTACGCCTTCCATGGTGGTACCATGCAGGGTCCTGCCTTGGCGAATCTGATTATGGGCGAAGTGGCACCATCAGGAAGGTTGCCAATGACATTTCCAATGGGCGAAGGACAAATACCTTTCTACTACAATCATAAGATGCCAAGTCGCCTGATGGCTGAATCGCCTAAACTGCTCAACGATATCCCTGTTCGCGCATACCAATTCTCTATTGGCGAGTCCAGTTATTGGTTGGAATATGGTAATAAGCCACAGTATCCTTTTGGCTATGGACTGACCTACACCACCTTCGAGTACGGATCGGTTGTGCTGTCGGACACTATCCTTGCTTCTGCGCCTAATAGTCTGGTTGCCACATGCGCGATTACGAACACTGGCAAGCGCGATGCCGTGGCCGTACCTCAACTATATATACAAGATGTGGTAGGTTCACTCACTCGCCCACTGCGCGAACTAAAAGGCTTTCAACGTGTGGAGATTCCTGCAGGTGAGACACGTACTGTCAGATTCGAGATTTCGGAACAAGACTTGGCATACTGGCATTTGGCAGAAGGTGTCAGTTTGGGTAGCGAAGGCGAATATGTGTTCTCGGCAGAGAAAGGTAATTTCCGTATATGGATTGCGCCGAACGCAGCAGAAGGCGAATATGCTAAATTCGTATTGAAATAACGTTAATCCGATATAACATTATTTTGCTCTTATAACCAGCCATCGCGGCTGGTTATTTGTTTTTTCCTTCGTATATAATTGCAGCGTTGGGTCTTCCGCAGTTGTTAGTTGAACGCCTATCAGGTCTGCCCATTTTTGGGCTTTGGCTGTGTGCTTGCGATGGCGTTGAATACTGCGCGTGTCTTTTTCCCAACGGCGTTGCTTCTTTGCCTTGATGCGCGGTTGCTCTATGATGTTTTGCGCAAGAGCAGTGTCTATCTCGTGTTGCGTGGCAAATGCTACAGGCTCATGAGCCCATTTTCGGCACTTATCCAACCATTGATTCCATTCGTTAGCTGATTTATCCACCACTGGCTGTGACCAATTCTCCGTGGCTTCTTCGTTGGTGATTTTCTGCCATAAACGCCAACTGACGGGGTCTTCAGATATATAATAGGGTTGCTCTGCAGGCACATACAGCAATTTGATTCGCAGATTCTTGATTTTCAGTTTCATGGTTAATGCAGGCTCCTCTTCCGCTTGCAATGTCGGCTCATTGGGCAGAGTAAGTGCCAATCGTAATCCGCAATAGTTGGTGGCTTCTGTGGGTGGTTGATACTGCCTACAAGAGATGTGGCTATTGGCTTGGCAGTTATCAAAACTGCCTCCGCGAACTATTTTATTGCTACCTGTGATAGGCCCTTTGGGATTAGGTTCGGTACCAAAATAATAGGGAGCATACCAATCGCTACACCATTCGCTCACATTACCCGTCATGTCATATAGTCCCAACTCATTGGGTTTTTTGAGTCCAACCGTATGTTTGCGAAAACCTGCATTGCTCAATCCCCAACTCACGCTATCCACTATGTCGCTGCCTGCAAAACGAAAACCTTGACTATCATTTCCGCCACGCGCTGCAAATTCCCATTCTGCCTCGGTTGGCAAACGAAATGGCAAGCCCGTGATACTGTCTAATCGCTGGATAAACACCTGACAATCATACCAACTCACATTCGTAATAGGATGATTAGGATTATGCCATTCTTCGATGAACTCCCATTCGGGCATGACTGCTTGCCACAGGGCTTGTGTTACCTCTGTATGCCCAATATAGTAGGCATCAAGGGCAACCGTATGGGTGGGAAGGTCAGTAGAGATAGGCTCGCGATGTTGCTCATGCGTGCCACCCATAATGAATACTCCGCCTTCTACTCGCTGCATAGAGAAGGGAATACTATCTACTTCAAAACGAAATACTTGCAGTGAGTCTGGAATGTTGTGTTTGGCAAATAGCAGGTTGCTTCCAATGAGTAACCCACACAACAATATATATAGCGTGTATCTCTGCATAGCCGTCAAGAGTAATACAATAAGCATGCCAAATCCCAAAATCCATTCATAAAGCACAAGTATTTTGCAAAAAAATACGATAATATTTTGTCATATCAAAAAAAAGCCGTACCTTTGCACGCTTTTTCGTGAAAAAAGCATACCATTATTATTAACCCGAGCAGGCAACTCGTGTAGTTGTAGCTCACAAATAAACAAAAACAAATGGCAACAAAAATTCGTTTGGCTCGTCATGGTCACAAAGACTACGCTTACTACCACATCGTAGTAGCAGACAGCCGTTCGCCACGCGATGGCAAAATCATTGAGCGTATTGGCTCTTACAACCCAAACAACAACCCTGCAAAAGTAGATCTTAAGTTCGATCGCGCATTGTATTGGGTAAACGTAGGTGCTCAACCTACCGACACTGTTCGCAACATCCTCTCTGGTGAGGGCGTTATGCTCATGAAGCACTTGAACGGTGGTGTGGCTAAGGGTGCATTCTCTGCTGAGGAGGCTCAAAAGCGTTTCGATGCTTGGAAAGCTCAAAAGGATGCTAAGAATGGTAAGATCAGCCAAGCAGAGGCAGACAAGAAAGCTGCTGCTGCTAAAGCATTGCTCGCTCAAGAGGTAGAGGCTAACAAGGCTAAAGCTGCTGAGGTAGCAAAGAAGCGCCAAGAGGCTGCTGACGCACTCGCTGCTGCTGCCGTAGAGGCTGCTCAAGAGGCTGCTGCCGCTGAGGCAGAGGTTGCTGCTGAGTAATGAGCCTACCCCCATCCCCTCCTTAAAGGGAAGGGAGATAGGGTGTTGATTATTATTAGCGACTAAAAAAGAGAGTTCAAAACTGCAGTTTTGAACTCTTCTTTTTATGCGTTAATAAGGAGTTTGTATTACTCTACCAAGCGAGAGAAGGTCAATGTGTTCGTTACATCGCGCTCGCCGACTTTGTCTTTCTCGCGGTAGTGAACAGACAGTTTCAGCAAGTCAGCAGTATATTCCTCAATAAGGAAGAACTTAGCAAGTTCGCTGTAGTGGGTAGTAGCATAGTTGGTGGTCAATACATTGTTAGACACGGTATAGGTGAATGTATCTGCTACATCAGACACCATCAGTTTACCATCCTTAGTAAACTCCCATACTTGACCAACTTCGTAGGACTCAGATTCAAAAAGGTTCTCTTTGTCATTTACGAAGTAATATGCACGAATAGCCTCTTTTACTTCCCATTTACCAACAATAGTAATGTCATCAGCTCCATTTCGCTGACCACACGATGTGAACATGATAGGCAGAAATGCCACGAACAACGCTACAAACAAAAATTTAATTTCTTTCATGCGTTTCTTATTTTTAAGTAGATTTGTCTATACTATACACAATAGAATTGCAAAACGTTTGCAAAGATAGCACATTTATTATATTCTGCCAAATTTTTATTCATTTTTTCTAAAATATCCACCATTTACGTCCAAAAAATTGTGTATATGGTAAAAAAATAGTATCTTTGCAGCAATATTTGAGGATAAGAATCATCCGTAGCAAAAATGGCATTATGCTGAATGTATCTATCGTATTATATCAACCCCAATGGGAGCAAGTGACAGAACTCACCCGCAGTCTGCTGTTATGTCCCCATGTACGAGGCGTATATTGGGTGGATAACTCGCCTGTTCAAACAGAAGTGTTACCCATACAGTCAGCGCAAGTACACTATATCTTCAACGGCAAGAACTTGGGGTACGGTGCAGCGCACAACATCGCTATTCGCGAAAGCATATACGATGATATACCATTCCATTTGGTGATTAACCCCGATATTATCATCACATCTGAAACATTGCCCACGTTGCTGCAGTTTATGCAACAGTATCCCGAAGTGGGTATTGTAGCACCTAAAGTAACTTATCCTAACGGTGAATTGCAATACCTCTGCAAGTTGCTTCCTACACCGTGGAATGTATTTGGCAGACGTTTCCTACCCCAAAAATGGATGCAGAAATCCAATGAGCGATACGAGCTACGGCATACAGGGTATAATCGCCCTATGAATGTACCTTATCTCAGTGGTTGCTTTATGCTCCTGCGAACAGAAGCAGTACGTAAGGTTAGATTGTTTGATGAGCGATTTTTTATGTACCCCGAAGATATAGACCTTACCCGCCGTATCCATCGCGATTATTTGACCGTTTTCTACCCCAAAACAACTATCATACACAAGCACGAAAAGGCATCCTACCATAGCCAAAAAATGCTATGGGTGCATATAGTAAATATGTGTAGGTATTTCAATAAATGGGGTTGGTTTTGCGATCTTGAGCGCAAACGCATTAATCAGCAGGCATTGCAGCAGTGAATCACCTACTCCACACCCGCTGCCACCTCTCGATAGGTATGCAAACTCAGATTATCGCTAACGATTTTGAGCGAGCATAACTGCGTAAATCCCATGGCTGCTATATATGCTAATTCCATATCAAATACACAATCGGTATAATCTGATTGCAATACAAAATCAGTATTGCTGTAGCATATAGTGTGCATACATGTTTGTGGCTGTAGGAGATATTTATCGGCAATAGGTTGCAAACGAAGTTGTGGCTCTGGATAATTAACATTGGGATGATTCAGTCGTACCTCGGTCACTCTCGCCACACTGCCAATAGCATAATTAGCACTACCCGCATAACCAATATTGATGAGTGGCACCTCTCGGGGTATATTGCGCAAACTATGCATCACATTGATGGCTCCTACACCTGTTACCATTACGTCCCATAAACTACCATCCACCATCTTCCATTGCTCACCTACCCACTCGCCAGCTAAATGCTGCGCTATCAATTTTTTCTCGCCGATAAAATCACCAGCCTCTGCTAAAACTATAAAACCTCGCATAAACTTCTTGTTTTTACGCAAAAGTACTACTTTTTTCTCAAATACACAAGCATTTTCTGATATTATTATGCAATTACACAAAAAAATGTATAGAAACGTTGCATATTTGCAAAAAAAGCAGTATCTTTGCACGCCAAATAGTAGTTTTTTTTGAAAAACTCTTGAATATATTATGATATACCAAATCAAATTTTCATGCGATG
Source organism: Bacteroidales bacterium (assembly GCA_015061165.1). GTDB lineage: Bacteria > Bacteroidota > Bacteroidia > Bacteroidales > Paludibacteraceae > Colicola. Next base: position 15,644 of record SUXC01000016.1, on the reverse strand, counting down.
AAGCAGATGATTTTCGTCGCATATACGAAGCCGATAGCGAGGCTACCTTTTTAGAGTTGCATCATGCTATTCTCCAAAGCGCAGGTTACCCCGATGATCAAATGACATCATTCTTTATGTGTAATGAGCGTTGGGAGAAAGGGCAAGAGGTAACCCTTGTGGAGATGGGCAGCAACTTCGAATACGACAATATGGTCATGGAGTCCACCCGTTTGAGTGAACTGCTCGAAGACAACGGACAACGACTGATTTATGTGTTCGACCCAATGAATGAGCGTTGCTTCTTTGGTCGCGTATCCGACATCTTACCGGGCATGCGTAGCGGTGTCGAATGTATAGAATCTTCTGGCATCGCACCTGTGCAACTATTGCAAGAGGATATCATTGACCCAACAAAAGCCAAAGCCAACGAATGGGATATTGATGATGATTTCTATGGCGATAGTCAGTATGATGATGGCGACTTAGATATGGATAGTTATCAAGACCTGAGTTTTGATGACGGTTCGATGTTTTAAGTGTGAAAAAGCTGATTGTCGTGATAGGTGCTACAGGTGTGGGCAAGACGGCTCGCGCTATAGAGGTGGCAAAGCAATATAGTTGCCCCATTATTAGTGCTGATTCACGACAGATTTACCGCGATTTGCCTATTGGTACCGCAGCACCAACCGCACAAGAGCAGCAACAAGCCAAACACTATCTGGTAGGCTTCAAAGCACTCAATGAGACCTACAGTGCAGGACAGTTCGCACGTGATGCCGAAGCACTATTGCAGCAATTATTTCAGTCGCACGACATTGTAGTGGTAGTGGGAGGTAGTATGATGTATGTGGAGGCATTGTGCAACGGGTTAGACGATATGCCCGATATTCCCCACGAACTGCGTGAACAGATACGTCAGACCTACCAACAACAGGGCTTGGAATGGCTGCAAAGCGAAGTACAACGCTTGGACCCCGCATATTGGCAAGAGGTGGATCAGCAAAATCCACAACGGCTCATGCACTGCATAGAGGTATGTCAAATTAGTGGACAGAGGTATTCGGAGTTAAGACGAAAGGCAATGGGCGATAGACGATTGGCAACGAGCAATGGACAATGGGAGGTGGAGTATGTATTAGTAGAACGCCCACGAGAAGAGTTGTATGAGCGCATTAATCTGCGAGTGGAGAAAATGATGGAAGCGGGGCTATTACAAGAGGCTATACAAGCATTTGAGCAATTGGATATTCCCACTCAGCCTACCGCTAACTACGACTATTCTACGCTCCCAAATAGCGTAAACACCGTAGGATACAAAGAGCTATTACGCTACCTACACGGTGAATGGACACTCGAAAAAGCCGTTGAAATGATAAAACAAAATAGCCGACACTATGCCAAACGACAAATGACATGGTGGAGGAATCGCATTTAGATTAGAATATGAAGAAAACAATTATAATTTGTATGGCATTCGCAATGATGATTGCAGGATGCAAGAAAGTGGATGTAGATTTCACCTTTTCACCTTCGGAACCTAAAGCTGGTGAAGCAGTGAAGTTCAACAATAGTAGTAGCGCAGGCGAAAATTGGAATTGGGATTTTGGTGATAATGTCACCAGTGTGCTAAAACACCCAAGTCATACCTTTAAGAAGCCTGGTGAGTACCTCGTTACCCTGATGGTGGATAGTGCCAAACATAACACCTATACTCGCACTATCACGGTATATGATACCATACCAACCTTTGTGGCATCTACTGACTCTATATGCCACTACACCGATGTTGTTCTCACAGCGAACGTATATAACCCATTTAATTATGCACTGACCTATCAATGGAATTTGCCCGAAGAATGTCATTTAGTAGCCGGCACATTGGAGAGCAGATCTATCACCGTGTATTTCACCAAATACGACCAGAAAGCCACAGTGGCACTGACTATCACGCAAAATGGGAAGGTCTATTCCCCCGAAAAAACGTTCGATATCTATGAGACCAAAGCACCTGCCATCGTGATGGGCAGAACGAAAATGCCTTTGCGACAACGTATGATTAATGGCTATCTGGAAGAGCCTATTGATGCCAACTCTGAGGATAAAAACCTATTGCAATCATCGAGCGACACTACAGTTACCTTTAACGGAGTTACATTCTACGCCAGCAAGATGCAAGCTATTTTCCCTAATCATACTATCCTGCGTTTGCAAATGGACAAAGTGGAACAAAAGTGGTATATCACCACTCCAGAAGGTCTATATGTAGCCAATTTTAATGGACAGCATATAACACTCATTGACCCCGAAGCCACAGGAGCAATATACGTAGATGCACAACGCAATCGCCTCTATTGGGCTACAAATAGCGGTTTGAAGGCTATGCCACTCATCAAGAGCAAGAATAATCAATTTGCGACAACCCCTGAATTGTATAATAACATAAGTGATATTGACCGCATCGTAGTCAATAATAATCTACAATAAATCATGCAGCCCCAATATATTTTTGAGACCAGTTGGGAGGTATGCAATCGTGTAGGCGGTATCTATGCCGTTCTCTCTACGCGCGCTGCCTCTATGCAAGCAGAACATAAAGATAAAGTAGTATTTTTTGGTCCCGATTTTGGTGAACATTCCAATTTGACCTTCAAGGAGAGCAAGACATTGCTCAAAGGTTGGCGTCCTCGTGGTGTACGCGTAGGCCGTTGGCAAGTGCCTGGCAAACCGATTGCCGTACTCCTCAAGTGGGATGAACTGTGGGCTGATAAGAATCGTATTTTCTCTCATGCGTGGGAGAAATATGGAGTACAGAGCCATGCAGCCTACGGCGACTATGATGAGAGTTGCCTTTTTGCTTACGCTGTTGGACAAGTAGCAGAGAGTCTATACCAACACCTTGGCATGCCAACCACCGTTATGCATTGCAACGAGTGGCAAACGGCGTTCACTATCCTCTACCTGCGCGAGCATTGCCCTGCTATCGGTACGCTCTTTACCACCCACGCTACTAGTATTGGTCGCAGTATTGCGGGCAATGGCAAGCCATTGTATGATTGCTTTGATGGTTTCCACGGTGACCAAATGGCGCAGGAGCTGAACATGGTCAGCAAACACTCTGCCGAAAAGAAAGCGGCGCATTATGCCGATTGCTTCACCACCGTCAGTCATCTCACTGCACGCGAGTGTAAGCAATTATTGGACAAACCTGTAGATATTGTTACTCCCAATGGTTTTGAGCAGGACTTCGTGCCACAAGGCAAGGACTTCGATACCGCGCGCAAGCGCGCGCGCAGTACCTTAATATCCCTCGCGCGCGCGAAAGGTGTTGATGCACAATCTACTGATATGCTTATCGGTACTGCTGGTCGCTACGAATGGAAGAACAAAGGTATAGATGTCTTCTTGGAGGCAATGAGGCGATTAGGCGAGGAGGCGATGAGGCAAGTGATTGCTTTCGTCATGATTCCATACCTGGAGCGTGAGGACTTCACCGTAGGCAATGTACACGTGGTGTTTGTACCTACCTATCTCAATGGCAATGACGGGGTACTCAACTTGCCTTACTACGACCTACTGATAGGTCTGGACTTGACGGTTTTCCCAAGTTACTATGAGCCATGGGGTTATACACCACTCGAGAGTATGGCATTCCATGTGCCTACCATATGCACCACTCTCAGCGGCTATGGTGTATGGTGCGAGGAGCAGGGATGCACTACGATTGACAAGGGTGTGGCGGTCATTTACCGCAACGATAGCAACACGGATGACGTGATAGGTCATATCGTCAATACCATTGCGTATTACCTCTCGCTCACCCCACGCAAGGTGGCAGCCGCACGCAAGGCAGCCGTAGAATTAGCGCTAAAAGCGGAATGGAAGAACTTCTTCTCCTACTACCGCGAAGCATACGCTATAGCACTCAAAAAATCGCTGGCACGTTTGTAGCCAGCGATTTTTCTATCTTCTCAGTTATCTTAAACCTTATTAATGCATACCACGCGGATATTACTCCACTCGGTGTGCACCGTTGCCAATCTCAGCGATATAGAAATCGGCTTTCAGACCTGTCTTCTCGGTATATTCCTTTCCTACTTGCTCAATGAAGGTCGGAATGGCCTCTTCGCGCACCAAGGATACGGTGCAGCCACCAAAGCCACCACCCGTCATACGGCTACCGAGTACGCCTTCCACTTTCCATGCTGCTTCTGCCAATGCGTCCAACTCAGGACCAGTCACCTCATAGTCATCGCGCAGGGAGATATGGCTCTGATTCATGAGCACGCCAAACTGCTCAATATCGCCCTGTTGCAATGCCTCTACCGCATCCTTGGTGCGTTGTACTTCGCCCACCACGTGGCGCGCACGGCGGTGTGCTACCTCATCCGTGATAGCGTGCTCCACTTGCTCAAAATCGGCTTGCGAGAGTTCAGCCAAGTACTTGATAGGGCGCAGCGCAGCGAGTTGCTCCACCGCCAAACGGCATTGACGCACACGGTCATTGTATGCACCCGAATCCAAATGGTGAGGCGAGTGGGTGTTGCTGACCACCACCTTTATGCCCTCCAACTTCACTGGCACCAAGTCAAACGCCAATGTATCGCAGTTCAGATAAATAGCATGGTCTTGCTTACCATGCGAGGAAGCAAACTGATCCATGATACCGCACATTACGCCTGCATACTCGTGCTCGGCTTTCTGACCAATCTTAGCCAGTTCGGTGCGGTCGAAGCCCGTACCCAACAACTCGTTGAGCGCATAGGCCGTCACGACCTCCATAGCGGCACTACTGCTCAGTCCTGCACCTGCGGGTACATTGCCCCAGAACAATATATCATAGCCCTGCTCAATCACCACACCGCGCTTAATGAACTGCGCAAAGACACCGATAGGATAGTTAGCCCATGCCTTGTCGGGCAATGGCGTAGTGAGTTGGCTCAGTTCGAGCGAATAGACCGCTTCTACATTCAAAGAGCGGAAATTAATCTTCTGCTCATCATTGGGTGCTACCAACAGATAGGTACCAAAACTCAGCGCACATGGGAAGACAAAACCGCCGTTATAATCCGTATGTTCGCCAATCAGATTCACACGACCCGGTGCGAAATAGATGGCAGTAGCTGACTTGTGATAAGCTGCCTCGTAGGCAGATTTTAGTTCAAGGGTATTCATAATCTTATATCAAATTTATAGATAGTTGTTGTAGTATATGTCTCTCCCGGACGCAAGGTGGTCGATGGGAAAGCAGGTTGGTTTGGACTATCAGGGAAGTGCTGGGTCTCAAAGCAGAGACCGCTACGGCGAGGGTATGCCACGCCATTCTTACCCAAGAAACTGCCGTCCAAGAAGTTGCCGGCATAGAATTGCACACCGGGTTGGTCGGTATGTATGCGCATTTCGATACCTGTCGTAGGGTCATACAATATGCCTGCCACGGCACTTATATCGCCATGGGTAGCCAGTATCCAGTTGTGGTCATAGCCACGACCGTTAATGATCTGCTGATGGGTCGTGTCATTGATTCTCTCACCGATACGGGTGGGGGTACGGAAGTCGAATGGGGTGTTCTCCACCGTAGCCACTTCGCCTGTCGCTGCCACATTGCCATCCACAGGGGTGTATGCCTCGGCATTGAGATAGAGTATCTCATGCATGACATCGCGACTGGGGTCGCCACTCAAGCAGAAATAGCAGTGGTTGGTGAGATTAATGACCGTCGGCTTGTCGGTGGTGGCCTCGTAGTCTATGCGGATAGCATTGTCGTCGGTCAAGGTGTAGGTCACTTTGACGCGCAATGTACCGGGGAAGCCGTCCTCGCCATCTTCGCTCACAGTGCAGAAAGCGATACTGCTGTCGCTGATAGGCATTGCTTCCCATACGCGGTTATGGAATGCCACTTCGCCTCCACCGTGCAGGCAGTTGCCATCGTTGTTGCGAGGCAATTGGTACTCTACGCCGTCCAAGGTGAAACGGCCCTCCTTGATACGATTGCCGTAGCGACCAATGAGCGCACCGAAGTTGCAGCCCTGATAGCCATAGCGGATATAGTCGGCTATGGAGTCGTGTCCGAGGCAAACGTCCAGCAGCTGTCCATTCTTATCGGGCACCATAATGCTGACAATACGTCCGCCGAAATTCGTAAAACAGACTTCCATACCCTGCTGATTGGTCAGCGTATAGAGGTCGGTGGGCATGCCTGCATGCTCGGTCTGAAAATGACTGCGCAGCAATCCGCTCTGAGTGGGTTGCTCACTCGTGGTACATGCTAACATAGTGATAGATAGTATGAGGGTTATAATCTTAGCCGTTGTTTTCATGGTGGTCATTGTTTTATGGGAGCATGACACGCTGAATGGTGTTCACCTCTTCTATATTAAAAGGTGTATGGTCTTGGCGGAAAATATCGTGGAACCACAATGGGGGCTCTTGTGCCTCGGGCATAGGTTCATCCCAAGCAAAGATGGTATTCGTCTTACCACTGACAAAACCCCAGTTAATGGCTGCCACATTATGCTCCTTGAGCAGCGGCAGAATCGTTTGGAAGTAACTACCATTACGGCGTGCCATATACTCGGTGCAGACCATAGGACGCTCGTATTGACGGAGAGTGTCGATACATTGACGGTGATTGTCAGGATTGCTATAGTTGTGGTAGGAGATAATGTCGGAGTTAGCGAGTTGGAACGCATTCAGTTCGGGGCACTCCATGAACCATACGCCTACGGTGAGCGGTTGGCTCACTTGGCACTCGCGCGCCCAACGGAAGACATTGCGCAGCAGGGGCATGGAGGTCATTTTGTGGCCCGAGTTGCCTGGCTCGTTGTACAAGTCCCACATCCAGATACGCTCATCGTCCTTGAAGGTAGTCATTACGTCCTTGACATATTGCTCCAAAATAGGGAAAAGGGTCGCGGTGTCGGCACGCAGACTGACAGCAGGGTCTTGCACCCAACCCGAGTTATGGATACCAGGTTGAGGCGCAGGTTGCTCGCCATAGGCAGACTCAGGATTCCAGCAGTCGTCAAAGAAGACAAACAATGTCTTAATGCCATGGCTCTCGGCGATGGTGAGGTACTCATTGATGTGCGCTTTGAACGCTTCGGGCTCGTTTTGCCATACCACGCTGCTCAGATAGACGCGCATAAGGTTGAAGCCCAATTCTTCTGCCCAACCCAGTTCGCGGTCAATGGTGGCAGCATCAAAGGTGGAGGATTGCCACATTTCAATCTGATTAATGGCGGTACTGGGCTGGAAGTTACATCCAGCACGATAGGGGTGCGACTCGTACCACGCTTGGGCTTTCTCCTTGGACCAAGGTTGGTAATCTACGTCGGATTGGCAGGCAGTGAACAGCGATGCTACGCATACGCATGCGATGAATAATGATGTGTGTTTCATGGTGTTGTATGTTTGTTTATTTACGTTTGCCAGCGATCATTTGTTGCCATTTCTGTTTGGCGAAGTCCCAGGTATTGTTAATGAGTTGTACACCCCAGTGTTTGCTCTCCTCTTCATTTGTTTCCTCAAGATATTGAGCAGCTAGCATAGCATCGTTGTCGGTGATGACCAACAGTTGATCGCCTACTTCGAGTTCGGAGTTACCCGTTGGCACGAAGAAATCTTCGCCTCGACGCACCATAATAACCAACGTCTTATCAGGGAAAATAAGGTTTTTGAGCAAATTGCCATGAACGAGCATTTCCTCTTTCACCTCAATCTCGGTAGCCGAAGACTCTATCTCCTCGGGTAAATCAATATCAAAGTGGATGAGTTTCTTGAGTTCCACAGGCGGAGTAGCCAGTTTGAGTTTCTTTGCCACCACCGACAAGGTTGTACCCTGTGCGATGAGCGAAACAATGGTGCAGAGGAAGACGATATTGAAGATAAGATCGGCGTGTGGCACATTATTCGCCTCGCACATAATGGCAAAAATAATAGGCACAGCACCTTTGAGTCCCACCCAACTCATCAGCATTTTGTCGTTGCGCTTATACTGCTTGAATGGCAACATACAAAGGAAGACCGCTATAGGGCGCGAGATGAAGATCATCACGATACTGATAATCAGACATGGCAGCAAGACCTCCAATTGGAAAAGTTCGTGCGGACGCACCATCAGACCCAAGACAAGGAAAATAACCAACTGGCTCAGCCATGTCAGTCCATCGAAGAAACTGCGTGTTTGACGCTTGCGAGTGAACTTGCTATTACCAATCACCAGACCACCGATATATACTGCCAAATAGGTGTTGCCTTTGAGGAAATAAGTGATACTAAAGATAAAGATACATGCCGTAAGCACCATAAGAGGATACAGCGACTCGTTGCCAAGGTCCGCCTTGCGCATAATACTAACAATACCTTTACCAAATATAAAACCAAGTACCGCACCCATAATCAACTGAATAACGACGTCTTGTATTACGGATAAGGCGGTCACTTGATTGCTGGTAGCAGTAACAATACCAATCATAGTAGTGGTCAGCACATACGCCATTGGGTCGTTGGCACCCGACTCCAACTCCAATAACGGACGAAGGTTGTGCTTTAGTCCTATTTTGTTGGTACGAAGAATAGAGAATACCGAAGCAGAGTCAGTGGATGACATCGTGGATGCCATTAGCATTGCCACAGCAATACTCACACTTGCCACTGAATGTAACCAACCGAAAACATAGTAGGTAATCACACCTGTCACGAGCATGGTGATCAGCACTCCGATAGTCGCCAAAGTCAGACCAGGAATCATCACGGGGCGGATATCCGACAACTTGGTATCCAAACCACCCGAGAAAAGAATAATGCACAACGCAATTGTGCCGATGGCTTGGGCAGAACCCACATTGAGCATATAACCCACACCGTCATCGTTGATAAGACGTCCAATACCGTCTGATCCAAACAGCATACCTACAGCCAAGAATAGCAGCAAGGCAGGCACACCAAACTTATAACCGATTTTATCGGTAAAAATGCTCGCAAAAAAGAGGAGCGATAGTACGAGAAGAATGAGTTCTACTTGCATATCCTTGCCTTTAACCTTTAGCCTCTAACCTTAATCACTCTACCCCAAGAATCTGCTTGATGGCTTCTTGCCAATAGTCCAATTCGTGGTAGCCCTGAGCAATGCGTGGACCACCTTCCATTGGGCAAATCACCACAGTAGGATAACTACGCACACCAAACAACGTAGCCACTTCGGGCTCTTTCTCCGCATCCAACGTATAAACATAGACCTTTCCCTCGTATTGTTTGGCTACTTGCTCTAAGATTGGATGCAACTTCTTGCACCAACCACACCACGTAGTGGAGAAATCTATCAAACAAGGTTTATCACCAATATATTTCCACTGAGGTTGCTGACCAGAGGACAAATCATAGTAGCATACTTTTGCCTTAAAATCGGCTGTAGAGAGATATGTCAATCCCTCTGCCATTGTCGAGAGTGCGAAAATTGCCATTAAAATGGTAAAAAATACTCTTTTTTGCATAATTTTTCTAATTTAGGGTGCAAAGTTACGAAAATTTTCGTAACTTTGCAAACTTTTTACTACAAAAAAACAATTCTATACAACTCTACACAATACAATGCTACACGATTTAACGTATCTCCATAGTATCCTCGCGAATTTGCCCAAAGGGCAATTATTCATGCTCACAGATAGCCATACTGCGGAGTATTGTTTGCCCATTTTAGCCGATTCTATCGGAGAAAACCCCTATCATTTACGCACGATTGAAGCAGGCGAACAAAGCAAGAACTTAGCATCGGTGCAGGCGGTTTGGGATTTTCTCTTCAAACATCGTGCCACACGCGAGGCATTGCTCATCAATTTGGGTGGTGGTATGATTACGGACTTAGGCGGTTTTGCTGCGGCCACCTATATGCGTGGTATTCGTTTTGTGAATATCCCCACCACTTTGCTCGCCATGGTGGATGCTTCTTCAGGCGGAAAGACTGGTATTGATTACAACGGAATAAAGAATGGCATTGGCACTTTCACACAGCCATTAGCGACATTGATTCATCCTAATTTTCTGCGCACACTACCTGCTACCGAACTACTCAGTGGCTTTGCTGAGATGCTGAAGCATGCCTTAATCGCAAGTCCAGAGGAGTGGATTAGACTACTGCAATTGGCACAAGAGGAACTGCCTCAAGCACAGTTTGTGGCAGCGCTATCCGAAAGGGGATTGCTGCACAATAGTATCGCCATTAAGGAGCAAGTCGTAGCTCAGGATCCACGCGAAGCGGGCATGCGCAAGATACTCAACTTCGGACATACCATAGGTCATGCCATAGAGTCTGCAGCCTTGGAAAACTCCCTTCAACCTTCAACCTTCAACCCTCAACCTTCAACCTTCAACATTCAACCCTCCCCCTCCCATGGCTATTGCGTACTTTGGGGCATGGTGGCAGAGGTATATCTCAGTGTAGTACACGCAGGTTGTCCACGCGAAGTACTACAGCAACTCACACAAATCATGCTACAGTGGTACGGCAGACCACAATGCGACTGCAAACAACGCGAACAACTGATTCAGCGCATGTATCAAGACAAAAAGAACGAAGCGAACAGTTTACCCAACTTCACCCTGCTGCGTGCATTAGGCGAGCCCATAATAAACCAACACCTCAGTGATGCGGACATCAATGAGGCGTTGGAGTATCTCTTTAGTCTTTAGGAATCAGCGTATTATACGCGGGTATTTGCTCCAGAAACTGGTATTGCGTGGGCAGTACTTGTGCCACTATGCTCTCACGTCCGTTGCAGAGCATGAGTAGCGGTACTTGCAGCTTACGGTTGTAGATAGCTGCTTGGTCAAAGACCTCCTGCGTGAGGTGCACGGATGGCGCCTTAAACTCCAGTAGCATCAGCGCCTGCATCTGGCGGTTATAAATAATGGCATCGCAACGTTTCTGCACACCTGCCACCTCAATGGGCACTTCTACTGCTATAAGGTTGTGCGGATAGCCGAACTCATTCACCAGCAGTTGCAAGGTCGTTTGGCGCACCAACTCCTCTGGCGTGAGGCGGACATATCGCCGCCTCCACGCGCAAAGTACATATTGTTTGCCGTTTTGAGTTCGTATCTGCATCGCCTCTAAACTATAGCCCGCAGGGCGTTCTGTAGGCACAACGTGCCGTCCTCTAAACTATTTCTGCCAGTTATCTTTCAGCGAAGCGGTGCGGTTGAAGACCAGTTTCTCGGCGGTGGTGTCTGGATCCACTACGAAATAGCCATGCTTGAGGAACTGATAGTTGTTGCACTTAGCAATACCGTTCACTACCTCTGGTGCATGCATCTCAGCCTTCATTGCGCCCTCGATCTTGCAGTTCACTACCTTCAAGCTATCAGGGTTGAGCAAGTCGCGGAAGTCGCCTTCCTCTGCCGATGGGTTCTCGCATGCGAACAATCGGTCGTACAAACGCACCTCAGCATTCACACATGACTCGCACTCTACCCAGTTGATGGTAGATTTTGTCTTGCGGTTGCCGCCCTCGGTACCTGACTTAGAGTCTGGGTCGTAGGTTGCATATACGGTAGTGATATTACCCTCTGCATCCTTCTCGCAGCCTGTTGCTTGGATGATGTATGCTGCTTTTAAGCGTACCTCACGACCACCAGGACTCAATCGGAAGAACTTCTTGTCGCCCTCTTCTTGGAAGTCGCCACGCTCTATGTAGAGCTCCTTCGCGAACTTCATTTCGCGGGTACCCAACTCTGGGTGACCATCAATATTCTCTGCTACAATAGTCTCGCCCTCGCCCTCATAGTTTGTTATCACAAGTTTCACAGGGTCGAAGATAGCGCACACACGTGGAGCAGTCTCTTTGAGTGTCTCACGCACGGTGTGCTCCAGCAAGCCGAGGTCAATCATACCTTCCACTTTGGTATAACCAATCTTGTCAATGAACGCGCGTATCGCCTCTGGCGTATAACCGCGACGGCGCAAACCGCATACGGTAGGCATACGTGGGTCATCCCAACCACTTACCAATCCCTCTTTCACCAGTTGGAGCATCTTACGTTTGGACATCACGGTGTAGGTGATATTCAGGCGGTTGAACTCATATTGGCGTGGGCGGTAGTCGCCAGTGATGAATTGGTCGATATAGTAGTCATAGAGTGGACGGTGTACCACGAACTCCAGCGTACAGATAGAGTGGGTTACACCCTCAAAGTAGTCGGATTGACCGTGTGCGAAGTCGTACATTGGATATACGTTCCATGTGCGACCTGTGCGATGGTGAGGATGGGTGGTGATGATGCGGTACATGATTGGGTCGCGGAAGTGCATGTTGGGATTAGCCATGTCTATCTTCGCACGGAGTACCATCTTGCCGTCTTCGATTTCGCCATTTTGCATGGCTTGGAAGAGGCGAAGGTTCTCATCGATAGGACGATCGCGGTATGGCGATGCAACACCCGGTTCGGTAGGTGTACCTTTCTGCTCGGCGATCTGCTCAGCCGTCTGCTCATCTACGTATGCCTTGCCCTGTTTGATAAACTCGATGGCGAGGTCGTAGAGTTGTTGGAAATAGTCAGAAGCGTAGTAGATATTGCCCCACTTGAATCCCAACCAAGCGATGTCTTGTTGGATGGAATCTACATATTCCACATCCTCTTTGACGGGGTTGGTGTCGTCGAATCGCAGGTTGCATACGCCGTTGTATTTCTCCGCGATACCAAAGTCCATGCAGATGGCTTTCACGTGACCGATATGCAGGTAACCATTTGGCTCAGGCGGAAAACGTGTCTGTATGCGTCCGTCGTTCTTACCTTCCTGTAAATCTTTTTCTACGATTTGCTCAATAAAATTGAGACTTCTTTCTTCCATTTCCATGATGTATTATGTTGTTGTTCTTTATCCGTTTTTTGAAATTACGCAAAATGACTGCCGCTATGGCAGTCATTTTTTATCAATGTTCCATTGCCTCAGCAATGGAGTTAGCAATCATAGCCATCTCCTCGGCGGGTAATGTCATCTTCGGATTAGCGAAGGACATATCCCCTTCCTTGCTGATAGGGATTAGGTGCATGTGTACGTGAGGCACTTCCAAGCCAATCACCGCCACACCTACGCGCTTGCATTCGATAGCCCCTTGTATGCCACGAGCCACTTGTTTAGAGAAGACCAGCATTTCGCTGAGCAGGTCGTCATCGAGGTCGAAGATATAGTTCGCCTCCGGTTCTGCCAATTTCGGTACAACCAAGGTATGTCCCTTTTGCAGGGGGTTAATATCCAAAAAAGCATAGAACTGTTCGTTCTCTGCTACTTTGTAACTGGGTATTTCACCATTGATGATACGTGTGAAGATTGTCATGGGGTGTACTATTTGACAGTTATTAGATACTGATTTCCAAAATCTTGAATTGCAACGTACCAGCAGGCACTACTACTTCTGCGGTATCGCCCACTTTCTTGCCTAACAAGCCTTTGGCAATGGGGGTAGTAGTAGCAATCTTGCCCTCCAATATGTTTGCTTCTCCTTCGGTAACCAATTGATATATTTTCTCTTGTCCCGTTTTCAGATTTTGCACACGCACTTTGGTCAATATCTGTACCTCATCGGTATTAATATCTGTCTCATCAATAATGCGTGCATCCATAATTTTGGCTTTGAGCATTGCAATACGACTTTCCAGTATGCCTTGTTCTTCTTTGGCGGCATCGTATTCAGCGTTTTCACTCAAATCACCTTTTTCTCGCGCCTCTGCAATAGCCGCGATCACGCGTGGACGCTCCACGCTTTCCAATTGTTGCAGTTCTTCTTTCAGTTTTTGAAGACCGTTAGCGGTCACATAGTTTGTTGCCATATCGATTTTTTAGTATTTACGATTAAAAATCTCGCTCGCAATAAATGCTTTGCGAGCCTCTTCTGTGTCGGTTAAATCCACGTTGAGTGGATTAGGATTGTCAATAATAATTTCGTTCATATCTTTACAAAAAAATAGTGAAAACAATGTTTCTGTTTTTGTGTAGTTTTAAGAAACAACGAGAAACTTCCCAGCCTCTCGTTGCCATTAAACCTAAACCTTAACTATGAAAATTTATTGTTTTCGGTGCAAAAGTACTGCTTTTTTTTTAATCATGCAAATTTTTTATTAAAAAAAAGTATTTTTTCTTAAAAAAATGTATTATTTTACGATTTTTCCTTTCAACGTGGCTGCTGAAGCCTCTAAAATCTCCACATTCACCAGTTCTCCTATGCTTCTGCCTTCGCGTGGAAAGACGACTGTTTTGTACTGACTGGTTCGTCCATACATATCGTCGTGACTACGCTTGGAAAAGCCCTCTACCAGCACTTCTACTACCTTGCCCACTTCGCGCAGGTTAGACTCCAGAGAGAGTTGGGTCTGTAGCGAAATGATCTCATTCAGTCGGCGCACTTTCTCCTCCTCGCTAATGTTGTCGGGCAAGTGCTTTTGCGCGTGTGTGCCAGGGCGCTCGCTATACTTAAACATAAAAGCAGAGTCAAATCCTACCTCGCGCATAAGGGAGAGGGTCTCACGGTGCTCCTCCTCGGTCTCGCTGTGGAAGCCGCAGAACACATCCGTGCTGATAGCAGCCTCGGGCAGTATGCGGCGAATAGCGGCTATGCGTTCCAAATACCATTCGCGGGTGTATTTGCGATTCATGAGTTTGAGTATGCGGTTTGCGCCGCTCTGTACGGGCAGGTGAATGAACTTGCAGAGATTGTCATATTGTGCAATCACCTCCAATGTCTTGTCGGACATATCTTTGGGGTGCGAAGTAGTGAAACGAATACGCATGTCGGGCACCAGTTCGGCTATGATACGCAGTAGGGTTGAGAAGTCTATCACTTGTGTTTCTCCCTGTTCGTTAGTGTGTTCATAGCGATAGGAATTGACGTTTTGCCCCAGTAGTGTAACTTCTTTGTATCCTTTTTGTTGTAGGTCAATCACCTCGTTCTTGATACTCTCCACATCGCGACTACGCTCGCGTCCTCGGGTGTAAGGCACTACGCAGTAGGAGCAGAAATTGTTGCACCCGCGCATGATGCTCACGAAGCCTGATATTTGTTTACCGATTCGTGCGGGCATCACTTCGCGGTAGGTCTCAGTAGTACTGAGTTGGATATTTACCGCAGGTAATCCTTGTTGGCATTGGGCTAAGAGGTTAGGGATGTCCATGTATGCATCTGGACCTGCTACAAAGTCCACTCCGTAGTCTCGCACCAGTTCCTCACCCATGCGCTCTGCCATGCAACCGATGACACCTATCAACTTCTGGTCTTTCTTTCTGTTTCGTCCTCCGCGCAGTTCTTGTAGGCGGTGTTGTACTTTTTGTTCGGCATTTTCGCGAATGGAGCAGGTGTTGAGGATGATAATATCTGCTTCTGTTATATTGTCTGTGAGTTGTGCCTCTGTCATTTGCATGATAGCAGCAACTACTTCGCTATCTGCCACGTTCATTTGGCAGCCGTATGTCTCAATATAAAACCGTTTCATGCTGCAAAGGTACAACAAAAAATGCACATACGCAAGTGAAGCGGGCAATATTTTTTGAAAACAGGATAGATTTTATCTATCTGCATACGATATTCAACACCTCACTCAAGCTCGCTTGAAGGTGAGGTGTTGGAGATTGGATGCAAAAGGTGTAACCTTATTTTCAAAAAATATTGCTCGCG
>SUXC01000015.1 GCA_015061165.1 Bacteroidales bacterium | reverse complement strand
GCCATCTGAGATGACATGTACCGTGACTATCGGTGGTATGGGCGATGATGATCCATGGCTTGGCTTCGGTGAGGGTACACTCACTATCACTACTGTAGATGGTGTAGTTACAGCTAAGGGTCTTGTTACTAACCCATACACAGGTGTAGCATTTGATGTTACCGTTTCTGGTAAGTTGCCACAAGGTTCTGGTACAGGTCTTGACAACGTACAAGTTGAGGTGAAAGCTCTGAAGACTATCAAGAACGGTCAATTGATTATCGTTCGCGATGGCAAAGAGTTCAACGCTCAAGGTGCTGTGGTTAAATAATCATATTCACTGAATATACAAAAATGGGCTTCCTCTCATGAGGGAGCCTATTTTTTTGCAAAAAAAAATTGCATATTCTGCAAATTTTTACTACCTTTGTGCCCAAATTGGATAATTGTTTAATTTTGTATGGGTATGAGAAAAATCATCTTTATTCTTTCCTTTTTGACCACACTTTTCTACAGTGCGAATATCTATGCACAAACAGTAGAAGAAATAGAATTTGACATAACCAACAAAGAGGTACAGGGTACAGGCAGATATGCTAACCTTGTACTATATGGTCAGCACGATACATACGGTAAGATTACCATTTACCTCAACGAGTACAATGGCAGTTACAAAACGTATGAAGTGTATTATGCTACTGTCGGTAAACTCACATTGACAGGCAAGGCCGCATGGAGTAAGGATGGAAAAGTAGAAATCATAGATGCCAACCTTTCTACAGCACCATTCGATGAAGAACCTACGGCAGAAGACCAGGTCTTCCATATCATAGGCACCTACAAGCAGCAAGAGACGGTTACTCTCAACTTCGCTGGTTTTAGCCAATTTGGCTATGACACCAATTACAAAGATTGGTTTATGCGTATGGAGGGTACCGATCCCTCGCAACCTGAATATGGCTACAGATTGGAACTTGCCTACTATGCTCCTGCCAACAATGGCTTCGGTACTTTCACTACTGCCAATGATGACATCAATATGGCAGATACACATCTACAAACACCTTCGGGATATGTGATGTTTGCTGATGTTACCCTCACAGTTGAGCAGAAAAAAGTCAGCGATAATCTTACCCAAACCATTGCTAATGCCACACTCATAGGCGAAGATGGTGTTACCTATATCGTTACTTGTGTTCACAATAGCATCACACCTACAAAGCAAATAACTGCAGAAATTACCAATACCACCTTATCGCGCAGCGAAGATACATTCACGTTGGAAGGTATCAATAGCGTAATGGAAGCCACTGTTACTATCAATAGCAATACGTTGGTGGGCAAATATGCAATGAAGCATATTGATTTGCAGCAAACCTATTTCATCTATAACGAGGAAAAATTGGATGTCCTATCCATTCAAGCGGAAGTGGCCACTGAGTTCAAGAATAATAATTTGGCATGTGTGGCGAATGTGGCACTCCTCACGCGCGATACCGTATTATATGTTATCAGAATGACACATACATTCCCTGCACCTACTGACTCTGTAGAACTTAAAGCCACCAATCTAATTCTTAATGATGCGTTGTCAGAGGAATTGGGTGTGGTAAGTTTCGATGCTAAGAACGATCAATACATTCTTTCTGGTGCATGGATGGCTACCGAAGCAGAAGAAGGGACCTACGCAAAAGAAGATGTAACCATCGAATTACAGGATGTGAAGAACAATCAAACTATTCATTCCTTAGATGCGACTTTGCATGTGAAGATGGATAATTCTGCCCATTGGACAATCACGGGTACGATGCGAGGCGATGATAACGTGGTATATAATTTGGATTTATCGTATGTTGTGCCAATGCCTCAAGATACTATGGTAGTACGCTTCAATCATTCCGCAGTTGCCACTTTCACCCCTGACATGAACAATGACCTCCTCTTCGAGAACAAAGATGAGCACTATTATGCTTCTATCAATATTCGCGGTGTGGAAATGGGCAGTACGTTCTCCTTGCAAGATGTGGATAGAGATTATTGTGGTGTGAAAGACTCTGTTACAGGTGCTTACACCGAATTGGCAGACATCAATGGGCGTGTCTTCCAACTGGGTGATACCACGATTATGCAAGCCCAACTCATCAGTATGGATGCTACGCTCTATGATATTGAACTATGGTATGTAGTGCCAACACCTATTGACACCGTTACGCTCTCTTTCCCCGTAGAATTTGGAGATTTGCGCAACGAAGAGGGATATTACCAACTATATGGCCCATCATCAGATACTACGTATATAGTGGCATTCAGCCCGCTCTCTCAAGATATTGAAGGCACCTTTGTCAATGATGGTTTGTTTGGCAAGTTCGGTGCAGAAGGTGGACGTATGGAAATGGAGTATCGCAATACCTATATTGCCAAAATGGAAGGTGATTACGTAACGGCTATCATGCCGCTTGAGACAGGCACAATGACTGTCACTATGGATGCTGATGGCAATATTACCGCGGTGGCTGAAGCCATTTGTGCGGATAGCGTATATTATCATATCACCATGACTGCTCACTATGAGCGTGAATACCTGCGTGGCGATATGCCTACAGGTAGCGTCGATAAGGTTTATACGGCTGCCGATATTCTGTCCACGATGGATAAATCCGAAGAGGAAGGATGGATATACCTCGCTATCGGAGCGGCTGACCAATCCGACCTCATGGCTATGCACTTCTTGGTGGACTCTACCGATGCGGATATCCTCATCCCTGAAGGCGAGTACAAAATCAACAAGTCCTTCCGACCAGGTACAATACTTGGCAATGCTGGACCTGACGACCAAAATCAAATTTCTACTCCTTTCTATGCAACTACAGATGCACAAGGATATTTGAATGAAATCTACATGTGGGTAAAGGGTACTGTCACTGTAGCAAAGAAAAACGGCAAACTTTATCTCGAAGTCAATGCATTCAACTCCTACGATGTGCCAGTGCATATTATTTACGATGGCTCTGTTACCACAAATATCATTGATATACCGCTGGAAGGTACTCGTTCTGTAAAATATATCAAGAATGGTCAGCTAATCATTCGCAAGAATGGGGTAGAGTATAATACTCAAGGTATGAAACTATAACACAAACAATCAATAAAAAACAAAGAACAATGAAAAAGATTTTTTCTCTTATCCTCGTGGCAAGTTTGTCCTTGTTTGCGTTAGCGCAAACCGCACAGACCAGCAAGCCACAAGCCCTGAAAACCCTCATGGCTAAGGAGCACCTGAGCAACAACCTGCAATCATTGCACCAACTTGCTCGCACACCAGCAAAACGTGTTGCAGAACAACCTGCTACATGGAATGCAACCCCTTACACAGCAGCGAAAGCACCTGCTCAACTCACGGGTTTGGACACTACCGAAGTGCATTTCTCATCTTTCTACGATGATCCAATCTACTACGATGCTGGCGATTGGTATATTACACTTGACAACGAGCGCTACAAATTTATCTTTGATATCTATTCTGACAATGCAAATTCACCTGCTGGCACTTACACAGAGAAAGACTTGGATATATGGTTCTCATGGTGTATGTTCCCAGAGGCAAATGGCAAAACCCACTACTACAAGACTTGCGAATTGACTATCCAAGAGGAGAAAGTAAGCGACAACCTTGTCAAATATACCTTGGATGCTGTGATGTTGGTCACCAGAGGTTTGGAAGAGGGTGCCCCCGAATATGGCTACTTCAAGGTTCATGCTGAACACAAAGTTATCAAGGCACAATCCAAACTGGATGTCGCACTCTACAACTGCTCTATCACTCCAGAAGAAGATCGTTTCCGCATTGCGGGTAAAGACAGTGTGATGGAAGTGGACCTCACTTTCTTCACAGAGACTGGTGTAGATGGTTATTATACACACAAACTCATGGATGATGAAAATAGTAAGATCGTTCACAATGGCAAAGAGAAAAGTGTGATGGAGCTCGATGGTGTCATATACGGTGCCGAGAATATCTATGGCGGTTTGACATATATATTCATGTGTGAAGCATTTACCAACGACACATGCTTCTACAATATTGCTATGGAAGCACCTGTACAACCTAAGGACACCATCGAAATCACCTCTACTAGCGCGATTATCAACGATGCTTTTGGCATGTCACAGCAAACGATTTTGGTTGATGCCAGCACATCTGAATACGTAATCAATGCTGCCTACAACGCTACTACAGTTACCACGCCAGCGGAATATCCTACTGGTACTTCATACGTTTACTTGACTGACTTGAAGACGGAAGAAGTCATTGAGTCTATCATTTGTAACCTCAAGATTACGGGCAGCAAGGATGATGGCTACCAAGTAGAAATCCGCATGCTCGGTACGGACTACAAGTACTACATCATGCACCTCTCTTATGGTGTGCCAGAGGTAAAGGAAATCAAAGTTTTAGACTTCCCTAATATCTCTAAGACTATGTTCTACATTGATCCACTTGGATCCAAGGAGTTGCAAATGGCGAACTACAACGAGGAGTACTCTGTGTCCTTTGACATTTTCTACATTGATCAAGTGATGGGCGGCGAGTTTGATTTAGCAAACACTGTTGAGGAACAAACATTCCTCATTCACCACGTTGTAGAAGATGGAGCTGTTGTAGATGTTCCTGTTAAATTCGCTGAGTTTGGTGGTGAAATTTGGCAAAAGAATGATACTACCTTCCTTACAGCTACCGTTTTGGGCTTCGATTCTATCCAATACGAAATCTCTATGTTCTACACCATTCCAATTCCAACTAATACTGTTACTTACACCTTCGATGGTCTCAGCAATGAAGAAGCAGTACTGTTCACTAATGCTGTAACTTCTTCTGGTATCTTTATCTTAGATGGTATGAGTGAAGATGGCGATTTGATGGCAAAAGTAAATGTAGAGCGTATTACTACAGGTAGTCTTGAGGGTACATTCTATAACGATGGCAATTTTGAGCATACCGATTTCTATGCGCCAGATACCTATGTCAAGGTTTGGAATACAACTACCAAAGCATACGACGAGTATTCTGTGCAAAAGGGTACTATGACCGTTACCGTAGAAAATGGTATCCTCACTGCGGTAGCTTCGTTCATCTGCGACAACTCGGTACAATACGACCTTACCTTCCGTACCCAGTACACACGCGAGCGTATTCCATTCGATAAAGAGGAGGACCTTGAATATACCTTCGAAGAAAACGCTATCGTTGATGTAGTTGACTGGATTGAAGGTTATCGTATCATAGAACTCTTCTTGTTGCCAGCTGACGAGTCTTTGGTGGCAGACTTCTATTTTATCGTGGACTACACTACCGAACTTGATCCAGAGATTGGTATTCCAGCAGGTGTTTATCCTATCAATGGTTCTTGGGAGTCAGGTACCACTTTGGCATGTAAAGGTATCCTCCCTGATGGTCCAGCACCTTCATACGTTTGCTATATAGATCAAGAAGGCTACTTGGATGCAGAGAACCTCTGGTGCTTGGTCGATGGTACAGTGACTATTGAGAAGGTAAATGGCAAAATGAAACTCGAAGTGGATGCACTCAACTCTTACGATTACTCCGTGAAACTCCACTACGATGGTACTACTACTGCGGTGGAGAATATCCAAACGGACAATAACAACTGTCGCAAGCGTATCATCAATGGTCAGCTTGTGATTATCCGCAACGGTCAAACCTACAACGCTACTGGTGCGAGATTATAATGTACAGCAGCAGAACTGCCTATAGGTGATTGGAGGTCGGATATAGGATATCGGATATCGGATATTGGCTATAGGCACGAATAAAAAACAGCGTGGTCATTCCATCCACGCTGTTTTCATATCCCCTTGTCTCTACCCTTCGCCTCTAACCTCTAATCTATAACCTATAACCAAGAATAGTGTACCACACTCCATCCTTCTCAATGAACAATTGCCCATTGTGCAAGACTTTCTTCACTCCTGCACTCCTGCTCCCCTGCACTTCTTCTACCCCTGTCGCAGGTGAGAAATCGTACAACGCTGTCGCAGTAACAGAAGTTTCGTTATAGGTGGTAAAGTCTAAAGAAATGTTTCCTTCTTGATTCAATGTCATCTCGCCTGTGTTCATACGCCATTGATGGATAGGTACGATATTCCCATTCTTTAACTCTGATGATAATGCATAATTAGTCTTGAACCACCCAACGTTTCTTCTTCATCTAGGCGATAACCTGCTGAGATGGCTCCTAATACATTACCTTCTTGAATAGTATAAGTGCCTGGTTGCAAAACATCTGCTTCTGTATTTACATATACAAAACCTACTTGTTTGCATATACCCAAAAAGCGAGATTGAATGGTCTTGGAAGATAACAACATGATTTCTAACTGATTATCCGCTACTTTTGATACACGTACACTATCGAAAGTAATGGAGGCATTAGGGCCCTTGCTTTCGGTTACTCCATATGGACCATATTCTTCTCCACCCAGAGTTCCTTTCACAATAGCAACTTGCTCAGCATTAATAATGGGTTTCTTTTCCAGTGGTGTGAGATATGCTACAATGCAGCAATTTTCTGCAATCCACTCACTATTCAGTGTATAACTGATGGAATACTGATATGCTTGGTTGGTTACATGTACAGTGTCGCCAAAAGTACCAGTAACAAAATCACGTACTACACGAGGATGCATATACTCCCGCCAATCCACACATTTCCAAGATGTAAAAGCATCCGCTTGTTCGCCTACTAAACGATTCTCTTTAATCAAAATGTTGAGTAAATACTCTGTTCTATCTATATTAGCAACTTGTCCGTTTACAGTAATGTCTAATTGTCGAGTCGCTGCATCAAAATGATGGTCTATCCTAATAGATGCTTCTGCCAATGTATCATCTTCTGCTTTTCTTTCTTCGATGTTCCAAGACTCTAAATCCCATGCTCCTATTGCTAAGGAACCTTGTTGCTCTGTACGATTAAAGACAACGCTTGGTACGCTATATATACCTAAATAGTTCATGGCCAACTCATTGCTTTCAGGCAGAGTGTATTCGTCCGTACCATAAACCGCATGATGGCTCACCCAAATATATGGAGTAGTTTGCCAGTCAAGATAGTCCACAATATATTTCATGCCCATAGGACATTGGTTGCAGTTCGCGCTGGTAAAATGTTCCAGAAGGAACTTACGTGGAAAAAATGTCGGCGTTTCCGCCGACATTTTTATTGTTGCTAAAAGCAATAGTATGATACTAAACCGCTTCATTATTGCTTAATTACACGACCTTGGATATCGTATTCCACGCCATCAATACGAATGATGAATTGTCCCTCACGCATCAGCTTTTCTACATGTGCCTTGTCAAAAACAACGTTTTCCACATCAGTAGATTCTGGCAATGTGCAAGTGATGCTAAAGTATTTGCCGTTGTACAAGTTACCTGTTGTAATGAAACCACCATTATTGTCCATCAAGAATTTGCCACTCTTTATACGCCATGCATGGCACCATTGCCATACGTCTTCCTCCAAACTGGTAGATAAGTAGTAGAGCATACGTGAACCACCAAAAGTTTGTGTAGCTAAATCTACTGTACCAGCACTAAAGGTGTTGAGTTCATCGCCTGCCACATAATCTAATGTATCCATTGGAATAATGGTATCTGGCGTATTAAATTCTAAATCAACAACCAATTTCATAGGACCATACAACTGAGAACGACTTGATGAAGATGCAATGAGTTGAAGCACAAGTTTGTTGTCAGATGGTTTGTTAATAGTAAAATTATCAAATTTTAATTTACTTGCATTAGATGGTGCTTGAGTCTCGGTAACACCAAATGGCAAGTACTCTTCGCCACCAGTAGTGCCTGCTACCAATGGAGTCTCCTCTGCGTTGATGATAGGTTTCTTAGCCAATGGAGTAATATAAGCCACAATACCGCAGTTCTCTGCTACCCATTCCTCAGGTATAGTAAAGATGTAATTCTTGCTATATGCTTGATTCTCTACAGCAACGGTGTCACCTAAGGCTTCAGAGCAGAGTATATCACGTGCTACGCGTGGGTGTATAAACTCCTTAAATCCTTTACTCTGGAATGAGTAGTAATTGTAGTCTGATTGTTTACCAATTAAACCATTCTCCTTGATGAGAACGGTGAGCAAATACTCTGTTACCTCGGCATTCGCCACTTGACCGCTCACTGTAACGTTGAGTGCGCGAGTAGCAGCATCGTAGGTGTGGTCTATTACTACAGATGCCTCGGCTACGGTGTCGCACTTGCTGGCAATCAGTTCAGGAAAACCCTCGTCGACCAAGTAACCAGGATGGAAAGCGATAGATGTACCCGTAACTTTAGTACGGTTCATGGCCATGTTAGGGGCACCTTGTACACCGACAGCTTTGCCAATTTTAGCATTCTCAGGAATAGTATATTCATCATTATTGTAACCATAGTGGTGACTTACCCAAATACATGGGATAGAGGTGTTGTCAATATATTCCACAATACTGAACATACCACCAGGACAATAGCCGCATTGGTCGCCTGTGAAGTGTTCGATGAGGTACTTACGAGGGAAAGATGCTGGTACCTCTTGTGCCGACATCATTACTGCTACAAAAAGCAGAACAAAAGTAAAAATCTTTTTCATACCTTAATATAAATATTATATGTTTATGTTATCGTTTGCTGAATCTTGTACCGATTATTGTTTGATGTATTTCTTGCCGTTGATGATATAGATACCTGCCGACAAATCCTCCCAATTGGTAGTAGGCATGCGTTGTCCAAGCAGATTGTAGATAATGTTGTTGGTAGGAAGTACTACCACATTATCTACAGCAGTATCCTCATCCATATAGCTATATTTCACAGTCAGCGTGAGGGCAGGGTTGATACCGTCGTTGAATGAATATACAATAGTTTCTGTACCTGCCTCATATACCGTATAGTGGGTAAACCAACGGCGCATAGATGCCATGCTGCCAATCGTAAACTCGAGTTCTTGAGTCAATTCGCTATTGCCTGGTACACAGTTGCCTGCAGCGCAGAATTGGTCGAAGATACCTTCGGCAGAGCGTGTAATAGATACTGTAATTTGTTGTGATTCATCGGAGTACATCACACCTTCTACACCCATAGTGGCTTCCTCAAGGTCTTCATCATACTCGTATTCGGTAACAATAATCGTAGTGTCTTTGGTTACATCAATGCTAACCAAATCATCTTCCACCCATTTCTCAATAGTGAGATGGAAAGATGCACTCATGCTGATTGCCATACCGAGTAAAAGGATTGTTGTGTAAATTTTTTTCATACAATGTAATTATTTAGTAGTTATTATTATCTCATTTGTACTATTCTTTATTGAATCTTAGTTTCAGTGGCTTGTATAACGATGCCGTTTGTGCTCAGTATGCTGACAATATGGCAATTTTCTGCTACAACCTTCTCGGGTAGGGTATAACTGAAGTGAAGCGTTTGTGGCACGATACTTGGCAATTGGTACGAATCACCCCATACAGATGGCAACACGGATGCACGCAGCAGATGATTGTGGGTGTATTCGTTGTTGGTCTTGCCGTCAGGCATAATTTGCTTGCCTACTATATCATCTTCGGTTAGCCATATTTGTAGGGTAGTGTTTAGTGGCTTACTTGCCATATTGCATAGATATACCTCGATATCTACCGTATTATTCTCATGCGCAAGGGTTTGCTTCATAATGATTGGACTACTGCCATAGTAGCGACTAAGCAGTGTTGCCCAAGTGTCTGAACCGCAGAAGAAGCTATTATTTTGTTGCAAGAAATTGATATTACCCGTAGGGAACGGAGTAGCATTGGTTCCACCCATACGGATATATACGCTATCTGCCTCTGGGCAGGTGTAATTTACGGATTGGTTGTTACCATAGCGAGTATTCGGATTACTCGCAGGGTGCATAACCACTACTACCAATTCTTCGCCGTATTGCTCTTGCAGGTCGTGTGCTACTGTTGCTGCGTTAGGGCAGTTCATACAGCGCCAACCTGAGTACTCGATGAGCAACGATGTGCGCTTGATTTGCGAAGTATCAGCAGGCGTGAAACTCTCCAGTATCTGTTCGTTCTCTGGTATGACTTGGCAAGCAGAAAGAGCAACTATTGCCAGAGCGAAATATAGGTATTTGAGTATTCTATTCATTGTTTTACTTATAGGACTTATGGGCGTTATAATAGTTATGGGGGTTACCATGTGAAATTATAGGTAATAGATACACCTTCTTGTTTAGGTACATAGCGACAAACACCACCCGAGCAGTTAAATCCCTCGCGTGTCTTGGTGTAACCAGCCATCACGCGATGCGCACCATGCGTATAAGTGGCTGCCACTGTATAATAATGTTCGTTGGTCGCTTCATGCGCATAACCAATATTATACATCCATTGTGCAGATAGCGCAACACGACGCCATAAACTCAGTTCGTAGAGTGCTGCTACCCATTGTCCCTCGTCTTGCTTGGTATAGAGGTATTGCAGTTCGGCACGCATTTGTACGTTCTTAGTTGTCGCATATTTGGCCTCTACCACACCAATACCCGAACGGATAAGGTCGCCGTGACCCTCTACCACCTGCTTGTTGTAGGTTTGGTACATAGCCATTGCACCGATATACCACTGTTTGTTGATTTTCTTGTTCAGCTCAAGATTGACATCCGTATAATAGGGTACTTCTGTCATGCCAAACCATGTGTCGCCCGTTCCGCGAATATGCGAAGCATTAAGTTTGAGTGTCGTACCATAGCGTCCACCCATAGCCGTACCGCGCTTCCATGTATAGCGAATCTCGCCTTGGAAAGCCCATTCATCGGCAGTCTTGTGTGTTCCGTAAGGATAGAGCGCTGCCAACATATAGGTGTGTTGCGTGGCAAAAGGAGGCATGTGGTTAATCGTTCCTGCCATATTGTTGAGACCACGATCCGAACGGAATGACATATTACTGGAGCGTTTGGCTTGTGCCATGATAGCCATACCTTTCTTAGAGTAGCTGAGGGAGAGGAGCAAGGCCTCGCCGTGCTTGTAACTATAGTCATTGAGGATAGTGGGATCGTTGGCCTTGTAGGCATATTCAACCAACGCATTCCAACCCTTCAATTGTAGCTGCGCGCGCACGCTACCCGCGCCCACCCACGCAGGCAAATTATAGTAGTAGTCGTATTTGCCTTCTGGTTGGATGACCGTGTTAAAAATAATCGTATCTTTCTGTTGGTACTTGCTGACATAACTACCACCGATAGTCAAGTTAGCACCCGCTTGTTGCAATGTCTCTGACCACTCGTGGATTCCCAATTCGAGATTGGCTCCCAAGACGGCATCTTGCTTGTAGTTCCATCCCCAAGCGTGGTCATCGTAGCAATTCCAATAGCGACGTTGCTTACCGCCCAATGCAGTGATAAATAATCCTTTGTATGGTGTTACCTCTATTTTTCCTCCTCGCAATGCATTATCTACACCCAAGGCGCGGTCTTCGTACAAACGTAGCACCATACCGCTACCGAACTGACCATAGACATCACCCACAGTAATCTTACCCCAATCAAATGTGGCACCTATATGCAAGTGGCTGAGACCATAGCCGCCAAAGTCCTCGTCGTAACCAAGCATAGGCCATTCGGTAAGTTCGGAGCGTGTGATGAGTTCTAAACCCTGAAAACCGATTCCCGATTCCCGATTTCCGTCTCCCGTTTGGTGATCCCAACGCAGACCTAAATCTAAATACGTGTTGCTGAGATAGTGCATTTTTGCCCACTTAGGCAGAGGACGACCTACATCAATCGTAGGTATCAAACCTTCGTGCTGAATGCCACCTACGACATACACCGTATCGTTTGCCCGTAATGAGGTAGGCATGAAGGAAATATCGTTCGCCCACAGCAGGGTAGGAATAAGGGATAAAAAAAGTATGTATTTCCTAATATTCATCTTATAATGTTGTACCGATCAACTTATTTGAATCTCATAGTAATCACATAGTAATCTCATAGTAATCACATAGTAGAGACTGCATTATTGTAGTGCATCATAGATGTCTTGCTCGCCACCTTCGGTATAACCTGCGTGGTTATAGACAATCTTTCCTTTGCCGTCAAGCACGAAGACATGAGGCACGTTTTGCACGTTCATAGCACGTTTGAAATCACCATTAGGGTCAAGCAACACTTCGTACTCCCAGCCAAAACCATCTACGAGTGGCTTCACCTTGTTGGCATCTTGGGCTTGGTCAATGCTAACAATAATCATCTTTACACCCGTCTCATCTTGCCAATCAGGATATACCTCATGGATAGCCTTCAGTTCGCGCAAGCAAGGCTTGCACCATGTAGCCCAAAATGAAATGATAATAGGATTACCATCATTGCTGATTTCACCCGTTTGAATAGTGTTGCCGTTTACATCTTGTAAACGAACATTAGGAAGTTGTGCGTGTAACTGAATTGCTGATAGCAATACAAATGCGAGAAATAAACCTTTTTTCATATAAATAATACCTAAAATTACCTATTATCCAAATATCGCCACAAAGGTACAAAAAAAAAAGAGAATATACAAATTTTTCACAAAAAAAATAAAAAATATGTTTTTGTTTGCAGGATTGAGATTTTTTTTGTACTTTTGCAGGTTATTTCATGCGAATAACAATCATAAGATATGATAAATCTCATAAAAACAAGGAAAAATATGGCAGGAATACAATCAAATGCGGGGTCATTGTATAATTCATTGACCGCAGGCAGTAAGATTATTGGTACTATTATTACTGATAGCGATATTCGCGTGGATGGTACGATAGAAGGTGATGTGAAATGCGTTGGGAAAATCGTAGTGGGAGAAAATGGTCGTGTGGTAGGTACGATGGAATGTCAAAACGCTGAGATTATGGGATTTGTAGAAGGCAAAGTTGATGCCAAACAGTCTTTGGCATTGCGCGCTACAAGCCATATTGAAGGCGAAATCCATACTCAAAGTTTAACCGTAGAGCCTAATGCCGTATTTAATGGATCGTGCGTTATGGGTAAAACGGAGAAGGGAAAGTAGTTGAATGTTTATAGATTAACGTTTAAAGACAATAGTTATGAAGGTAAAACCATTTCGAGGTATTCGTCCGCCAAAGGCGTTGGCGAAACAAGTGAGTAGCCGTCCGTATGATGTGCTGAATTCTGATGAAGCACGTCGAGAGGCGGAAGGAAATGAGATGTCATTATATCATATCATCAAGCCCGAAATCAATTTTGAAGACGGTACAGATGAGCATGATGAGCGTGTGTATGCTATGGCTCGTCAGCAGTTTGACTTGTTCCGTGAGAAAGGGTGGTTGGTGCAGGATACTGAGGACTGCTATTATGTCTATGCCCAGACAATGGATGGTCGCACGCAATATGGATTGGTGTTGGCAGCTTGGGTGGAAGACTATATGGAAGGTCGCATCATGAAGCACGAACTGACACGTCGCGACAAAGAAGAGGACCGCATGAAGCATGTGCGCGTGAATAATGCCAATGTGGAACCTGTGTTCTTTGCTTACCCTCATCGCGAGGACTTGGATAGAATCATCGCGAATGTGGTGGCAGGTGAACCTGAATATGACTTTGTGTCGGATTTGGATGGTTTTGGACATACCTTCTGGGTGATTCGTGATGCGGAAACGATTAGTCGTATCACGGAGATTATCAGCGAGATACCAGCGATGTATATTGCCGATGGACACCACCGTAGCGCAGCAGCAGCTTTGGTGGGAAACGAAAAGAAACTGCAAAATCCTAATCATAAAGGTGATGAGGAATATAACTACTTCTTAGCAGTCTGTTTCCCTGATAATCAATTACACATCATGGACTATAACCGTGTTGTTAAAGACCTGAACGGTATGACCGAAGAGCAATTCTTGGAGGCACTGAAAGAGGACTTTGAGGTGGAAGATATGGGTACAGATGTATATCGCCCAGAGGCATTGCATGTGTTTGCACTATATCTGGCAGGTCGTTGGTATAAACTGACTGCAAAGGCGGGACGCTATGATGACCAAGATCCAATAGGCGTGCTGGATGTAACAATATCTTCGAATTTGATTCTGGATAAATTGCTTGGAATCAAAGATTTGCGTTCGGATAAACGCATAGATTTTGTGGGTGGTATCCGCGGTTTGGAGGAACTGAGTCGTCGTGTAGATTCAGGCGAAATGAAAATGGCCTTGGCATTGTATCCAGTGACAATGGATCAGCTGATTCGTATCGCAGACACAGGCAATATAATGCCACCCAAAACAACATGGTTTGAGCCTAAATTGCGCTCTGGATTGGTAATACATGAATTGGTATAACATAAAAATAAGGAATAATAATTAAACAAAAAGTAATATGAACAAAATTCAAATTGTAATCAACGTAGTTCTCGTAGCCGCAGTGGCTGCATTGTTTGTAATCGTGTTGGCAGGCAAGAAACCTGCAAGTGCAGAAGTAGCAGCAAGTACCCCAACAGAGGTAATGCCAGTAGCGTATCTGAATGTGGATAGTCTGTTGGCAAACTATACCTTTGCGCAAGAGGCCAGTGAGAAACTGATGACAAAGCAAGAGGATGCTCGTGTGAAAATGAACACCAAATTGCGTACATTCCAAAACGAAGTAGCTGATTTTCAACGTAAATTAGAAAATAATGGCTTCTTGAGTCGCGAACGTGCTGAACAAGCTCAACAAAAATTGGCTAAAAAAGAACAAGAATTGCAAGAGTTGGAAGCTAAATTAACTCAAGATATTATGTTGGAGAACCAAAAACTCAATGTGCAATTGGCTGATTCATTGACTAATTATTTGAAGGAGTTTAATGCAGACGGTCGCTACCATGTGATATTAAGCAACACTGCGAAAGATAATGTGCTGATGGCTGCTGAGCAATATGATATTACCGATGAGGTAGTAGCAGGCTTGAACGCACGTTGCAAAAAATAACTCGCAATCAGTGATTTATGCAAAGGCGCTTCTTTTATAAACCGTATTTGAATTATATTCTTGCAGATGTTATTGCGCTGGTAATCAGTGTGGTAATTGTCTTATGGTGGTTTCCGTTATCCACGGAAATCCCTTTTCAAAAGTATGACGTCTTTGCTATTGTATTTTCTTTCGCGTGGCTTTTGATGGGCTATTTCTGTCATCGTTATGTACCAGTTAAGTATATGAAGATGGGCAGAGATATTCGACGATTGCTTGTATCTGCTATTCTCACCTTTGGTGTAATGTACGGATATATGTGGATATTGGCGAAAGAGAATTTTTCGATATGGGTATTATTGACGATATGGCTGGTTATGCTGGTCATATCGTTTGTTTATCTGGTTGTTAAGCATGCCTATCGTTATGCGCTGAATGAAGAGGATAAGCCCATTGAGGCTACAGCGCGTGCAGAGCAACCTGTACTGAAACAACCCAAATACTTTGGGGAAGAGGAAAAAGAAGCCCTTCGCAGTAGCATATTGGAGTTTGCCACACCAGCAGCAGTAGCTTTCTTGGAAAAACATATCACATTGTATTCTTCCAATACCTTCACTCTGCGCTCCACGGAGCTGTATAATATCCAAAAGTTACGCAATTATCGCTATGATACCTTGGTGAATTTCATGCCACTCAATCAAATACGTGGTGTGAATAAGTTGTTTGCCACTGTCAATGATAAACTGCCAGACAACGGAATCTGGGTATGCTGCTATGAACCACAATCGGTTACCAAACGCAATATATTAACTCGTTACCCAAAGGTAATCAGTTGGTTATATTATATTGCGTTCTTCCTTTATAAGCGCGTTTTGCCTAAGTTGTTTATGACATCGCGTTTTTATTTTGATATTACAGAAGGCAAGGATCGTGTGCTGAGCAAGGCGGAAGTGCTGGGTCGTTTGTGCTATTGCGGATTTGAAATAGTGGAAGAACGCAAGATAGGCGACTTGAATTATGTCATTGCACGCCGCAAGTTCCGCCCTCAAGTGATAGAACGTCGTGTGTATGGCTTGTTTGTGAAACTCAATAGGGTAGGCAAGAATGGTAAGCAGTTCAAATTCTACAAGTTACGCACTATGCACCCTTATTCGGAGTTCTTGCAGGAGTATATCTATAATCGCTATTCGTTGCAAGAGGGAGGTAAATTCAATCACGATATTCGTGTAACTACTTTAGGTCGCATAGCGCGCAAATACTGGTTGGATGAATTACCAATGATTATCAATCTGCTGAAAGGCGATATGAAGTTGGTGGGCGTTCGCCCTATTTCGCAACATTATTTCTCTCTGTATAGCAAAGAGTTACAAGAGAAACGTGTGCATCATAAGCCAGGACTATTACCTCCGTTCTATGCCGATATGCCGAAGACATTGGATGAGATAGAAGCATCCGAGATGCGTTATTTGACTATGTGCGAGGAGAAGGGTACGTTTGTAACCGATTTTGTTTATTTTTGGCGCATATTCTATACGATTATTTTTAAACGGGCGCGTAGCCATTAATGGATTATGAAACGTATTGGTCTGATAATAAGTGTATTGTTGTCTTTTTGTGGGCTTCTTTCGGCGCAGAATATACCAGTGCCATTGACCTATACACGCTTGTATGATTTTCTGGATGAATTGATAACTGATGGGGTAGTTGTTAGTCAAACAGCCATTCGCCCATACTCCAGAAGTCAAGTGGCGGATATGTTGGTCGCAGCGCAATCGGCAGATACGCTATTGAATAAGCGACAAAAAGCCGATTTGGATTTTTATCTCAATGAGTTTGCGTTGGAGCGTGATACGATGGTGGATAATTATGTGCAATACACAGATCATTCTACATATAATGTCTCTTTGGCAGATCCACAATTCAGTTATAGGACTGCCAATAATCAATTTAAGATGCGCTTGCGTCCTATCTTAGGTGCTAATGTTACCGCCAATAAAAAGGGTGCTATACTACAGCGTTGGTGGGGAGCTGAATTGCAAATGGATATAGCCAATCACCTCAGTATTTGGGGCAGTCTGCGCGATAATTCATGGAGTGGTAACTGGTTGAATAATAAGTATTTCCCTACAGATGGCGACCGAATGTATGGTGCACGAATTCATTATGGTGCTTCGCAACAACATCCCGCACTGAGCAATGTGTCTGGGGTGCAGTACAAGGAAGCCAACTATGGTGGCGATTTTTCTGACTCGAAGGGAGGTATCAGTCTTTATACATGGTGGGGAAGTATAGGTATTCAACGCGAGAATATCCGTTGGGGAGATGCATATCATTGTGCAAATATTTTATCAGGTAATAGTCCTGCTGTACCGATGATAACATTGCAACTGACCCCATGCAAATGGTTTCAGTTCGATTACTTCCATGCGTGGTTAGTGTCCAATGTATTGGACTCCACTTATTCCTATTTGGAGCATACGACCAATACAGCACAGCCTGTAGTGAACTATCGCCCTAACAACAAGTTTATGGCAGCTAACATGTTCACTATCACGCCTATAAAGCATTTGTCATTATCATTCGGAAACTCCATTATCTATGCAGAACAGACGATTCAGGCAGCTTACTTGATACCCATAGCATTTTACAAATCTTTGGACCACTTGCTGACAAAGGGTGTTCGTACACAAAATCAGAACTCACAAGTATTTGCTTCTTTGTCGGTACGCCCTGTGAATCATTTGCAACTTTATGGCTCTGTGTTTGTGGATGAAGTGAAGTTCGTGCGTTTCAAGCCCAGCAATCCAGAAAATAATCCAATCTCATATTTGGTGGGATTCAATTGGTCTGGATGGCCTGTGAAGGGATTGAGTTTGAAGGGTGAGTTTATGCGATCGTATATTGCAACATATATCCACTCAATAGATGTATTGGATTATACCTCAAATAGTTACAATATGGGACACTATATGGGTGATAATGCACAATCTATCTATGCGGAGGTGGCATATCGTCCTGTGCGTGGATTGCTTGTGAAACTGAGTTATACCAATGATACGAAGTATAATTCTTATTCATATTTACGAGATAATATTTCTGAAACAATAGCTCAAAAGCCTTTTGACCATTGTATTTATCGCAATGATGAGGTGCGTTTGGATGGTGTTTTTGAGGCACATCCGAATATGTATTTGACATTATCTGTTGGATATAATAATGCCCAAGGGTTTGATAATCAGAAGGAAAATGCCTTGCCGAGTGAATGTTTGGGTACAGCCCAAGATTATTTGAATGCTTTTTGTCCGTTGTATTATCAAGGAAAAAACTTTACTGCTTCCGTAGCGTTTTCTTTCGGCTTTTAGTGCTGCATAGATTGCTAAAATGTTAGAATGTAGTGTAATCATATTAAATTGGAATGGTGAAGCGATGTTGCGTCGTTTTTTGCCTATTGTGATTGCACATACACAATTGAATGGTGTGGAGGTGGTGGTGGCGGATAATGGTTCTACCGATGGCTCGTTGGCATATCTGCGTACACAATCGGTACGAATAATCGATTTGGGGTACAATTATGGCTTTGCGGAGGGTTACAATCGTGCAATAGCACAAGTGGATTCCAAATATGTAGTTCTGCTTAATTCAGATGTAGAGGTTACTCCAAACTGGTTAGACACCTTATTAAATTACGCGCGCGCACACGAGGAAGTGGCGGTATTGCAACCGAAAGTGTTGAGTTGGCACTCTAAGCAGGATATGCTGCAAGGTAAGACTGAGAAAGTGCGTTTTGAGCATGCTGGTGCGGCAGGTGGCATGATTGATTGTTTGGGTTATCCCTATTGCCGTGGTCGTTTGCTGACATATCTGGAGGAGGATGAGGGGCAATATGATGCAGTGGCACCTATTTTTTGGGCATCGGGTGCATGTTTCTTTATCAACCGCGAGGTGTATCTGAAAGAGGGTGGGTTGGATGCTGTGTTTTTTGCTCATCAAGAGGAAATAGACCTGTGTTGGCGCTTGCATTGTCGCGGTTATCAAATCATGGCAGTACCCCAATCGGTGGTATATCATGTAGGTGGTGCTACGTTGGAATATGAGAGTCCAAGAAAGACTTTTCTAAATTTTCGCAACAATCTTTTGATGCTCTACAAGAATTTACCTACAATGAAATGGCTATTGGTCATGTTGATTCGCATGCCATTGGATTATGTAGCTGCATTGCAGATGCTTTTTGCAGGTAAATTGTTGAATTTCAAGGCTGTATTGCAAGCAAGATGCGCCTTTTGGAAATTGCGAATGAGTTACGGAGAAAAAAGAAGTGATTGTATTCGCAGCTCCAAAACACTTAATCCCACTCTTATTAGCAAGCGTAGCATTATTTTTGATTATTATCTCTTGGGAAAGAGAAAATAATTCGCATTCAATTGGCACGATTTTTGTACCGAAATAAGCATAACGCATACACTTGTGTTATGCTGATTAAACCATACTATAATATTTAAATTGTAACCTCCTATGAAAACGAATCTTTTTCGCCTTCCAGAGTTGGGCTATCAACTCACAGATTTGGCTCCTATGATGAGCCAAGAAACGCTCTCTTACCACTATGGTAAGCATTTCCAAACGTATATTGATAACCTCAATCGATTGATTGATAATTCTCATTTTGAGGGAATGGATATTGAGGAAATTGTTCGCAAAGCGCCAGAAGGTCCTATTGCTAACAATGCGGGGCAGGTGTTGAATCACCAGTTATTTTTCGAACAATTTCTTCCTGCTAAGGATGCTAAAATCCCTTCGGGTGAGTTGCTTTTTCTGATAGAGCAGTCGTTTGGTTCGTTTGATGCTATGCGCGACAAGCTAAATGAAGAGGCGAAAGGATTTTTTGGCTCGGGATGGACATGGCTCGCTATGAAGGAAGAGGGAAAAATGGCCGTGATGTCGTTGCCGAACGGAGATAATCCTCTGCGACATGGGTGGAAGCCCATCTTGGCAATAGACCTTTGGGAGCATGCCTATTATCTTGATTATCAAAATCGTAGAGCCGAATATTTGGAGAACTTCTGGTTGATTGTCAATTGGCATGTAGTGTCAAAGCGAATCGTGTAGAAAGCAATGAAGTAATGACTTCAAGATATAATAATTCCTTAACTTATAAAAGCAAAATGCGTATGTGGTTTGAAAATTTGTTTGACAAGATTTGGGCGCGGATTTGCAAGAAAACGAAGTTGCCCATACAGAGCTACAGCAAGTATTGGTGGCTGCAATGTACACCACCTTGGTAGTTTCTAAAAGACCAATAGAGGCGGCTGTATGTCGCTGTAAAAGATGTAAAATCGCAGAGAAAAATAAACTTTCTGCGATTTTTCTTGTATATGTGTAAATTTTTCCGTACCTTTGCACGGAAATCGTTCGTTATGCAGTATATTGGTATCATACCCGCTCGTTATGCCAGCAGTCGTTTTCCTGGCAAACCATTGGCTGAAATATGTGGCAAGCCAATGATTCAACGTGTATATGAGCAAGCAAGCAAAGTACTTGATACAGTGATTGTTGCTACAGATGATGCACGTATATACGATTGTGTAAAGTCGTTTGGCGGAAAGGTCTATATGACCTCATCTGAGCACCGTTGTGGCACCGACCGTATTTGCGAAGCATATCAGTTGTATCGGCAATGGGCTATAGATTCTGGGCAATGGGCAATGGAGGATGAAGACATTGTTGTGGTCAATATTCAGGGTGATGAACCTTTTATTCAGCCAGAGCAGATTAAGGCGGTGATGGATTGTTTCCCAACGGACATTGCTACTTTGGCGAAACCCTATACTGCGAATGATGATTTGCAGGAGCTACTAACGCCCAATATTGTGAAGGTGGTATTCTCTCAGCAGACGGGCGAGGCACTGTATTTCTCGCGTAGTGTGATTCCGTATCTGCGTGGGGTGGAGCAGAGCGATTGGCTACGTAATGGGCAGTATTTCAGCCATATAGGATTGTATGCTTATCGTGCAGATGTGCTGATGCGTATTACGCAATTGCCCCCATCGCCGTTGGAACAAGCCGAAAGTCTGGAGCAACTTCGTTGGTTGGAGAACGGACTGAAAATCAAAGTGGCTATATCCAACACCAAATCCATTGGCATTGACACGCCAGAAGACCTACAACAAGCAATCGAGTATTTTCAACAAGTAACCAAATAATAAGTTGTAAATCATTAAATCGTAAATAACTATGGCAACAAACAACACACCAACTCCCCATATTGGGGCTCAATATGGCGAAATCGCCGAAACTGTCATTATGGCGGGTGATCCATTACGTGCTAAAGTGATGGCAGATAGATATTTGGATAATCCTATTCAGTTTAATAACGTTCGTGGTATGCTTGGTTTCACGGGTACCCACAAGGGTAAGCGTGTGAGTGTGATGGGGCATGGCATGGGTATTCCTTCGATTGGTATTTATACCTACGAACTGTATAATTTCTATGGTGTAAAGACTATTATTCGTGTAGGTAGTTCTGGTAGTATTCATAAGGACTTGCATGTAGGCGATTTGGTTATTGCCATGGGTGCTTGCACCAATAGCAATTACGCGGCTCAGTACGAATTGCCTGGCACCTATGCTCCTATTGCTGATTTTGATTTGTGTCGTCGTGCAGCGGAGGCTTGCGAGCGGTTTGGCTATCGCTATAAGGTGGGCAATGTCTTCTCTTCCGACACATTCTATACCGAGAATGCGCACAACGACAAGTGGATTAATATGGGCGTTTTGGCTGTAGAGATGGAGGCGCCAGCACTCTATATGAACGCGGCTCGTAGTGGAAACAAAGCATTGGTTATTTGCACAGTATCGGATAATATCCTCACGGGTGAAGCTACTACAGCAGAGGAGCGTCAGAACAACTTTACCCACATGATGGACGTTGCTTTCTCGTTGATTTGAGAAAAAAAACAATTTTTTTGCGTTTTTTCTTGCATATGTGCAATATTTGTTGTACCTTTGCAGCGGAAATGAGTGAGGGGACCCGAAAAGGTTCCCTCAATTTTATAAAAAGAACGATTATGATAGATAAACAGCAACTACACGTACTGATAGCAGAAAGACTGCAAGGTACTGGATATGAGTTGATTACTCTTAAAGTTAGTGCGCAAAACGAAATCCTCGTAGAGGTGGATAAGTTGGACGGAGTGGATGTGGAGTTTTGTGCCGAACTCAATCGCTACCTCGTAGAGCAATTGGAAACGCGCAGCGATGAACAGAAGAATAGAGAAGGAGATGACTATTCATTGGAAGTGGGCAGCGTGAGTCTGACCGCGCCTTTTGTAACTAAAATGCAATATACCAAACACTTGAACCACGATGTGGAGGTGCTAAGTGCTGATGGAAAGAAATATCGTGGCGTATTGGTGAGCGTGGATGAAGATTCCTTTGCTATTGATACAGAAGTGATGGTGACTGTGGAAGGCAAAAAGCGTAAACAAAAAGAGATACAGACACTGACGTTTGCATACGACACGGTGAAGTACACCAAATATGATTTGAAATTTTAATCGGAGTCCTAACTCCCAAATCCCGAATAAATATCAAAACAAAATAAAAATGGCAAAACAACAACAACAATCAATCAACTTGATTGACATCTTTTCAGAGTTCAAAGAACTCAAAAACATTGACCGTCAAACGTTCATCAACGTTTTGGAGGATTCATTTCGCAATGTGATTACCAAAATGTATGGCTCTGATGCCAACTACGATGTGATTATCAACCCCGACAAAGGCGATTTGGAAATTTATCGCAACCGTCTTGTGATGGAGGATGATGATGTGGCTAACCCAGAGACACAAGTGGGAATCACAGAGGCATTGCAGCTTGATGATGAGGCTGAAATTGGCGAGGAAGTAACTGATAAAGTGGAGTTTGCTTCTTTTGGTCGTCGTATGATTCTTAATCTCCGTCAGACTTTGGCAAGCCGTATCTTGGACTTGCAAAAAGAAAACTTGTACTTGCGCTATAGCGAGATGTTGGGTCAAGTGGTGAGTGGCGAGCTCTACCAAGTATGGAAGAAAGAGATGCTCCTTCTTGACGAGGATGGCAACGAGCTTTACTTGCCTAAGCAAAACCAAATCCCAACTGACTATTATCGCAAGGGCGATACCGTGCGTGCGGTAGTGGTGCAAGTGGATAATAAGAATCAAAATCCTAAGATTATTCTTTCGCGTACATCGCCATTGTTCTTGCAGCGTCTTTTCGAGCAAGAGGTTCCTGAGGTACACGATGGTTTGATTGCTATCAAGAATATCGCTCGTATCCCAGGTGAGCGTGCCAAAGTGGCGGTGGAGTCGTTTGACGACCGTATTGATCCTGTAGGCGCGTGCGTGGGTATCAAGGGTGCGCGTATTCATGGTATCGTGCGCGAGTTGCGCAATGAGAATATTGATGTTATTCACTATACATCGAACATCAACCTCTATGTACAACGCGCTTTGGCTCCTGCCAAAATCTCCTCAATGACCGTCAATGAGGAGGAGAAGAAGGTAGATGTATATCTGCAACCAGACGAGGTATCGTTGGCTATTGGTAAAGGCGGCTACAATATTAAGTTGGCAAGTATGCTTACTGGCTACCAAATCGATGTTTATCGTGAAATGGACGAGGCTGACAACGAGGATATTTACTTGGATGAGTTTAACGATGAAATTGATCAATGGGTATTGGATGCATTCAAGGCTATTGGTTTGGATACCGCAAAAGCAGTATTGGGTGTTTCAAAAGAGGATTTGATGACCCGTGTTGATCTCGAAGAGGAAACAATAGATGAGGTAATCGCTATCCTCGCTGCTGAGTTTGAAGAGTAATTAAGTATAATAATAAAACCCTCCGACGGCAAGGAGGAGTCTCCCTCGTAAACATCCGAGAAGCTTGTGGCTTCGAGGATAGAGTGGAGGCATCGAGCGCCTAATGACGCAAGCGTCAGTCAATGCGCGAGATTGCCGAACACGAATATGGCTATTAAACTTATCAAAGCTTGTAAAGAATTAAACATCGGCATGTCCACCGCCGTGGAATTCTGTAAAAAGCAGGGTAAGGAAATCGCTACGGACCCAAATACCCGTATCGAGGACGACTTGTACCTACTGCTCGCTAAGGAATTTAACAAGGACATGGCGTTGAAGTTGGAGGCAGAGCGTCAGGCACAAGAACGTCAAGAGCGCGAAATACCCAAATCAGTTGCTATTGACGAACCAAAGAAGCCAGAGCATATCCCTACCGAAATACCCAAACCCAAAATGGTGGGTAAGATAGACCTTGATGCTGACAAAAAACGTAAAGCGGAGGAAGAGGCAGCTCGCAAAGCTGCCGAAGAGGCTCAAAAAGCCGAAGCAGCACGCATAGCAGCCGAGAAGGCCGCTGCTGAGGCTGCTGCTAAAGCCAAGGAAGAAGCTGAGAAAAAAGCTGCTAAAGAGGCACAGAAGGCTAAGGAAATGAAAGCAAAAGAGCATGCTAAAAAAGTAGAACAGCCTGCTGAGGTTCCTGTCGAGGAGAAGAAGGAAGAAATCTTCACCTTGGGCAAACCTGTGCTGAAAAATGCCCCTAAAGTATTGGGTAAGATTGACTTAAGCAGTATTAATACGGCTACTCACCCAACCAAGAAAACCAAAGAGGAGAAGCGCAAAGAGCGTGAGGCACGCGAGCAACAACGCAAAGCCAACAAACCTGCTAACAACAAAGGCGGTGGTAATGCTAACAACGAGCCTAAGGATGGCGAGAAACGCAAGCGTGAGCGCATCAAACAAAATAAGGTGGACATCAATGATGCGCGCAACCAAAAACCTCAAAAGAAGAATGGTAAAGCCAAAGGCTTCAAGGTGGAGGTGGATGATGAGGCTGTACAACGTCAAATCAAGGAGACTATCCAACGCCTGCAAGGCAACAAAGGTAAGAGTACTACCAGCAAACATAAACGCGAGCGTCGCGAGTTAGAGCGAGAGAAGATGGCGCAAGAGCGCGCTGAGGAACAAGCACAAAGCAAAGTGCTCAAGCTCACCGAGTTTGTTACCGCCAACGACCTCGCCGTGATGATGAACGTGCCTGTAACCAAGGTCATCGGTACATGTATGATGCTTGGCGTGATGGTAAGTATCAACCAGCGTCTTGACGCGGAAACCATCAACCTCGTGGCAGAGGAATTTGGTTTCTCTACGGAGTTCGTTTCTGCCGAAGTGGTTGAGGAAATCAATGCCGATGAGGTGATTAACGAAGAGGATATCACCGAACGCTGCCCAATCGTAACCGTCATGGGTCACGTGGACCACGGTAAGACATCGCTTCTCGACCATATCCGTAATGCCAACGTGATTGCGGGCGAGGCAGGTGGTATCACCCAGCACATCGGTGCGTATAACGTGAAACTGAAGAATGGTCAGCACATCACTTTCCTCGATACTCCTGGTCACGAGGCGTTTACCGCCATGCGTGCCCGTGGTGCTAAGGTGACGGATATTGCGATTATCATTGTGGCTGCCGATGATGCAGTCATGCCACAGACTATCGAGGCCATCAACCACGCGCAAGCGGCTGGTGTGCCAATGATTTTCGCTATCAACAAGTGCGATAAACCCAGTGCTAACCCAGATAAAATCAAGGAGCAACTCTCCAACATGAATATCCTCGTAGAGGATTGGGGTGGTTCTTACCAATGCCAACATATCTCTGCTAAGAAGGGTGAGGGCGTCTTCGAACTCCTTGAGAAAGTGCTTCTCGAAGCCGAGTTGCTCGAACTCAAAGCCA
This sequence comes from Bacteroidales bacterium, assembly GCA_015061165.1. Taxonomy (GTDB): domain Bacteria; phylum Bacteroidota; class Bacteroidia; order Bacteroidales; family Paludibacteraceae; genus Colicola. Next base: position 35,991 of record SUXC01000015.1, on the reverse strand, counting down.
ATCCTAACCGCCGTGCCAAGGGCTCTATCATCGAGTCGTCGCTCGACAAAGGTCGTGGCTATGTGGCTACTGTGCTTGTGCAGGATGGTACGCTCCATCATGGCGATATTGTCCTCGCTGGCGTATATCATGGTAAGATCAAAGCCATGTTCAACGAGCGTGGACAACGTATCCAACAAGCCCTTCCTGGCGAGCCATGCTTGATTCTTGGTCTTAATGGCGCACCACAGGCGGGTGATGAGTTCAACGTGATGGCTACCGAGCAAGAGGCACGCGATATTGCTAACAAACGCGAGCAATTGCAACGCGAGATGTCGCTCCGCACCAAGAAACACGTGGGTCTGGATGAGATTGGTCGTCGTCTGGCTATTGGTGACTTCAAAGAGCTCAATATCATCGTCAAAGGTGATGTGGACGGCTCTGTGGAGGCACTCAAAGACTCGCTCATCAAACTCTCTACCGAGAATATCCAAGTCAATGTTATCCACGGTGCTGTGGGTGCAATCTCCGATTCTGATGTGCTGTTGGCTGCTGCTTCGGATGCGATTATCGTTGGTTTCAACGTCCGTCCTACCAGCACAGCGCGCAAGATGGCGGAGAACGAGGAGGTGGATATCCGTATCTATTCTATCATCTATGATGCTATCGAAGAGATCAAGTCGGCTATGGCAGGTATGCTTTCTCCAGATATCAAGGAGGAGGTTACTGCTACGCTCGAGGTATTGCAAACTTTCCGTATCTCCAAGGTGGGTACGATCGCAGGTTGTATTGTGCGTGAGGGTAAGGCCAAACGTGCTAATAAATGCCGCGTAATCCGTGACGGTATCGTTATCCATACTGGCGAGTTGTCTTCGCTCAAGCATGGTAAGGATGATATTAAGGAGGCGGGTCTCAATATGGAATGTGGTTTGAGCATCAAGAGCTACAATGATATTGTGGAAGGCGACCTCATCGAGACCTTCGAGCAAATCGAGGTAGCCAAGACCCTGTAATGGTTTCCGGACTCTGGAATCCGGACTCTGGAATCCGAAAAAATATAAACAACTTTTTAAATAACTACGAATATGAAAGATCTTAAAGGCACAAAGACCGAAGCCAACCTATGGGAGGCATTCGCAGGCGAATCTAAAGCTCGCAACAAGTACACTTATTACGCAAGCAAGGCTAAGAAAGACGGCTATGAGCAAATAGCTGCTCTCTTTGAGGAGACTGCTGCACAAGAGAAGGAGCACGCTAAATTGTGGTTCAAACTCATTCACGGTATTGGTTCTACTTTGGAGAACCTCAAAGACGGCGCGATGGGCGAGAACGAGGAGTGGACAGACATGTATCCACGTATGGCAAAAGAAGCTCGCGAAGAAGGCTTCGAGGAGATTGCTATTATGATGGAAGGTGTGGCTGCTGTGGAGAAAGCGCACGAAGAGCGTTATCTCAAACTGCTGAAGAACATCGAGGACAAATTGGTGTTCAGCCGTGATGGCGATGCTATTTGGCAATGCCGCAACTGCGGACACTTGTATATTGGTCAGGATGCTCCAGTGGTTTGCCCTGTATGCAAACACCCACAAGCATACTTCCAATTGCAACTCAACAACTTCTAATCAACTACTTAAGGACTTGTGCACCATGACGTGCACAAGTCCTTTTTATTTTTACTCCTTTAGAACTCTTAAAACTAATAAAACTCTTTTTAACTTTATAGAGTATGTTTCTAACTATACTAACTGCTATCCTTCAATTAGTTGCTGGTATTGGTATTTTTTTGGTAGCATGCCAGATGATGTCTTCTAACTTGGAGGCGGTAAGCAGTTCTGGACTCAAGGCTTTGTTCTCTCGTATGTCCAACAGCCGTATGTTGGGTGTGGGAATTGGTACGGTGGCTACGGCTGCCATCCAGTCCTCGGGTGCTACCACGGTGATGGTCATTGGTTTCGTTAATGTGGGTATTATGTCGCTCGCACAGGCGGCTACGATTATCTATGGTGCCAATATTGGTACTACGGTCACGGCACAAATCGTAGCACTCGGTCTTAGTAGTGGTGGTGGTATCTCTACCACTACAATTTTTGCTGCTATGGCTGGTTTGGGTGCTTTTATTGAACTATTCTCGAAAAAAGATATTTGGAAGACGTGGGGAGGTATTATCACTGGTTTTGGTATGCTCTTTGTTGGTTTGAGTCTCATGAGTAAATCAATGGATGCATTGGCACAATTGCAAGAAGTGAAATTAATGCTTGCTACTATCCAACACCCATTGATGCTCGTGCTCGTGGGTGCGGTGCTGACGGCTATCATTCAGTCTTCATCGGTGGTTACATCTATTGCTCTGACAATGGCGGTGACGGGCTTGATTTCGCTCAATCAGGGTATCTACCTCACGATGGGTTCGAATATCGGCTCTTGCGTGGTAGCTATTATTGCGGGTATGACTTCTGGTCTCAATGCTAAGCGTACTGCCCTTATCCACTTGCTCTTCAACTGCTTTGGTGTCTGCATCTTCCTTCTCGCAGCATGGATTATGCACCTCGTTACTTCGGGCGCACTCAACTATGGCGTATTGTTTGAGAAGATGTTCCCAGGCGCACCACAATTGCAGTTGGCTATGTTCCACACTATTTTCAACTGCTGTACGGTAGCGATCATCTTGCCATTGACTAATGCGTTGGTAAATTTGGTTTGCAAGGTGATACCCGAGAAACCTTTGGCTGTGGCGGAAGATGCCAACCAACCACACTTCCACTTCGTGGACGATAAGATGTTGCGTACTCCTATCATCGCTGTTAATCAGGTGAAACTCGAGATTGAGAACATGGCAGCTGTGGCTATTCACAATTTCGATTTGGCGGTAGATATTATAACGAAAGTGGATTTTGAGAAGATGGACGAGTTTAATGATAACGAAAAGCAACTCAACTATCTCAATCGTAGTCTTATTCCGTATATTGTGCAACTCAACAACCTACCTGTCAGCGAGGAGGACCACCGTTATTTGGCTACTGCTATTCGCACGATTGGCGATTTGGAGAGGGTAGGCGACTATGCTGTGAATATTACGGAGTATGCCGAGTTATTGAAGAACTTTAACGAGAAGTTCACCAATGATCTTCTTTTCGAGGCAGAGCATTTGCGTGAAACGATTGCTTCGCTCTATCAATCTACGATGAAGGCATATATGGATCAAGACTTTGCTGCGTTGGACGATGTGAATAAGTATGAGGATGAAGTGGATGATACGGTAGCTACGATTGAAAAACTGCACTTGCAACGCTTGATGGATGGTATTTATCCAGCCAGCGTAGGTCAGGTATATCAGGAGTTTGCATCGGATACCGAGCGTATTGCCGACCACTTCTTGAATGTAGCCAAGTCTATCCGCCAATTGCACGTAGGTGAGGATTGATCAAGGGCTTAGGAATCATCGTTGGTATATTACTTAACCCAACTTTTCGCCATTTGTGTTTACGCACAGATGGCGATTTGTTTTGTGATGGATTGCCCATATTTGCTGTATTGACAAATTATTTTCAAAACAATACATTTTTTATTTGCGTATATCAGATATTTTTACTAATTTTGCAGTCGAAATCAAATGAAAACGGTTAAGACACTCCACTTTGATTTTGTCTTTTTGGCGTATCTATTTCGTTATCATTTGATTGTACCATATTAACGGTCGGTTTTTTGCCGCCTTTTTTGGTACATAGATATAACAAGCGGTCTTTGAAATAATGATATGATGAAAATCTGTTGACAGTTTGTATTTGTAGGGTACTGCCACGTACGGGGTGGTATCGTGGTGGTATCGTTACACGTTACACGCCACAAAACCCGTTTTTGAAAAAGCCAAAATGTGTGAAATTATCCCGAAAATAAACTGCACCAAAAATATATGAATTTTGGTAACAAAGAAACGACCGGTTCTGTGCTACCATCTTCTACCTTTTTATATAAATTTAGTGCTTTACCTGTACTTGTTGCATAGCATGCAAAACCATAGGGCGAGCATCGCGAATAACGCGAAAAATAGTTTGATTTTTTTCATATCATTATAATTTTGAGTTTATATATGCTACCTATAGTATATTTAGCGTTCTACGAACTTCGGTTCGATTATCGGGGTCCCCACGAACCTCGTGGGTGAGTGGGGAGAGCGGAGGCACATGTCGCCTAATGATGCAAAGCATCAGTCATCGCGACTATGTTGCCGAACGCGAGCGATCTTTGAAATGTTGACAAAATTTGGATTCTTTCCCAAAATTGTAGTTTATTATAAAAAATTAATCAAAATTATTACAGCGAACTATGCAAACAAATTTTTTGGTAATATTCTATAATATTCTATAATTTTGGTAGCGAAAAAAAACGAAATAGAGCCATATAGCCCTATTTCATTTGGAGAGTAACAATGTGATGTATTTCTAACCACGGATGAACACGGATGTGCACGGAAACGCGGTATCTGCTTTTATCGCATGTTTTTACGCAGCCAGAGAGCAAACACAGGATCCGCAAATACAACCCTGCTTCTTGTTTGCGTATCAATCAACTCCTTCTCAACAAGCGCACCTTTGACACGAGCGATATTGCTGTAAGCCCCCAATTGATATTGTTCACGGATATTCTCTTTGCCAAAATTGGTATCTATACCTTCAAGCATTGCGTAAAGGAAATTCAGTTGAAAAGGTGTCAGTTGCTCTGTCTGCTGAATAAACAATGCGGCATTCTCGTTGATAAGATCTTCAATGCCCAGTTGCAATGTTTCTTCTGATGCGACTTGCTGCGTATTGAGCAATGTCAGCCAAGCCAACTGCTGCACATATGATGGGTGCAATTGCACCGATGTGCAAATCTGACGAGCAATCGCCTCGGGCAATTCTTTGCCCCACGAACGAAATCCCTGTTGCAGGTACGGAATCCACAAGTCCTCTTTTATTGGTTCAAGTGGAATAATGTCGCCGAACTTATAAAACGGATAATTGCTCTTGAGAAACATATTTTGCAGCAAATGTTTTTTGCTACCAAACAAGCAGTAATTGACATGCTGCTGGTGTTGCCATACGCTACGCATGCGTTTTTGCACCGTCAAACTGTCTGCAAACTCACCAATTTGCTGAAACTCATCAATGCACACAATCAAGTGAATATTCTTGCGTTGCGCTATGACTTCGGGCAACTGTAGCACCTCCTTTGGCGAGTGTGTGCGGGGCGAAATGCCCAACGAAACGGAATACTCCTCCGACGATGGTATGTTGTACGAAATCTTTGGTGTCAAACGTGTAAGAAACTCAGCTGCTGTCTCTGTCCACTGCTCAAACTTGGAATTTGTTTGATGAAGTATGGACTCTGCAAAATGGTTGTAAAACTCATATTCATTGCGACAGAAATAGGCATCGATATACACAACTTTGATATTATCGCTTTGAATCTCAGCCATTGTTCGTTTGACCAACGAGGTCTTGCCCCAACGGCGCGGAGCCATGAGTATGGTGTTGATGCCATGCGCAAAGTTGGCTGCCAAGCGTTGTTGCTCGCGCTCTCTACCAATGAAGTGATTGTCGCCAATCGCTTGACCAAAAACGAAAGGCTTTTGCAGTTCTTTTTGTGATGATTTCATAGGACCTGTGTTTGAAAATTCGCTGCAAAGGTACAACTTTTTTTTGAATCACACAAGTTTGTGTCACACAAAGTTGTGTCACACAAGTTTGTGTTATTCATATACCACTGATAATCAGTTGTATGAGTCGTTTATTTTTTTTCAAAAAAATATTTTTTTATAGAAAAAAACACAAGCATAGGCGGTACTTTTACCGAGTTTGGCGGAAAATTTTTACCGAGTTTGGCGAAATGTGTGTAATAAGTGTAAAATCCAAATATGTCAATACGTCAAAGAACCCTGTATATTGTCTTCTTCGGTATCCCTTCGGTAAGGGTTCGGAAGAAGCAATCGAAACAAAAGAGGAATGATATGATGATAATTATTTAGGGAATGCTCTTTTATTGCCCTTTTATTGCCCCCTATCTCTATTGGAACCTCATTGGAACCTGATTGGAATCTGATTGGAACCTCACCGAGTGTTGGGTATAGGAAAAGCGAGTGATTGTTAAGAGATTGTTATGGAGTCGAACGTGAGCGAAGCGAAATAAATCGTGCCTTTACACTTTACACCTTACGCTCTACACTAAAAACAGAAATATAACTAACTAAAATATAAAGCTTTATGAAAAAATTAAAACTATTTTTCGCGTTATTCGCGATGCTCGCCCTCGGCGTTGGAAATGCATGGGCGGAGGATGTGTACAAAACTGCTTTGTTTGGTGCAAATTACAATTCTGACAAAGTTAGTAGTTACACAAATACGTGGACTGCAACTAACAATGGTTTTACCGTAACTGTGGTTAATGCCAATAACAACAATAACAGTTGGGCGTATATCAAGATGGGACGTAAAAACAATGCTTCTGTTGGTACTATAACAACTAATGCTGCAATTGACAAGGCGATTTCCAAAGTAACCCTTACAATAGATGCTCTTACAGCATCAAAGATAAATAGCATTACACTTAAAACTTCTACTTCTGCTGATGGAACTTATACTTCAGTTGGGAATTTTACTAGTGCAACAGGTTCTCAAAGTGTAGAAATAAGCAATCCCACTGCGAATTTATTCTATAAAATAGAAGTTGATTGCGCTTCTGGTTCCTCTAATGGTTTAATCACTATATCAAAAGTTGAATATTATGCAATAAATGATAATACTGGTACCGAAGAACCGACCCTTACTTCGATTCAAATTTCTGGTGAATTAACGAAGGATACTTACGAGGAAGGTGAAGAGTTGGATTTGGCAGGATTGACGGTTACCGCTAAGTATGATGATAATTCGGAAGAAAATGTGACTGATGATGTTGAGTGGTCATATACTCCTAATCCATTGACAAAAGGAACAACTTCTGCTACAATTACTGCAACTTATGAAGATAAGACCGCAACTACAACCATCACTGGTTTGACCGTAAATGAGCATATCATTACTCCTGGAGGATACGATATAACACTAAACAATGTATTCTTTGGAACAACAGCAAGCACTAATATAACAGGTCCTGTAACAGGAAAACAAAATGATATAACAGTAACGATAAATGGTACAGGATCTACCAAACCTCGTACAGATGCTAATTATACTCGTTTTTATGCAAGTTCAACTATGGCAATTTCTGTACCATCTGGTTATGTTATACAATCTATAGCCATTACAAAAAACGAAAGTGATTATGCGGCTCCTTCTGTAAATGTAGGAACATTTAATACTTCAACAAAAACATGGACAGGTAATGCTAATTCGGTTACAATGTCATTTAGTGCTAAATCTTTTATTAATTCAATAAAAGTTACCTATGCGTTGGATGTTAAATCAACTCTCACTATTGAAACACCTCAAAATGGTAGTATTTCTGTAAAGAATGGTACAACTGAGGTAACAAGTGGAACACAATTGTCTGCAGGTACTTCTCTTGTTGTAACTCCTACACCTGCATCTGGTTATTTGTTTGAGTCGTTGATTGTAGATGGCATACAGGTGGAATTGAGTGGCGGTAAATATACTTTCACAATGCCAGAAAACGATGTTACCATTTCTGCTACTTTCAAAGCTAATGAAAAGCCTGCTGCAACTCTTACTTTGAGCAAGAATGGCGAAACAGAATTGCTACCTGGCAATCACAAACAAGATGATGTGGTTACTCTTCCTGATTTTGAAAGTGATTGTTCTAAGACCTTCGTTGGTTGGGATGCAGACGAGAATTGCAACCACGCTCCTACATACGCTCCTGGTGCAGAATATACACTTGCTGCAGAAACCCAAACTCTCTACGCTGTGTATGCGGATGGAGAAATGGGCGAGGCAAGTTTGACAAAGATGACAAGTGCTGATGCTCTTACAAATGGAGATAAGATTGTTATTGTTGCTGTGGGAACAAAACTCGGTATGTACCAAGAGACAATCAGTACTTCTTATGTGAAAAACTGGGAACTTAATGCTGAAGAACCATCGATTGCAGAACTTGATGAGAAAAAAATATGGGATGTTGTTGCTGCAGAAGGAAGTTGGAAATTAGGAGATGCAACCAATGGCTATCTATATAATTCATCTTCAAACAATCTGGCTGTTTCCATTACCGACGCTTCTACTTGGACTATAGAATGGCAAGAAAAGGGTTTTACACTGAAAAGTAATCAAAATAGATATTTGGCATGCCGTACAGACTTAACAACAGACAAGAAAAATCTGTATCGTATGAATGGAACAAGTGTCAGCAGCACTAATGGCAGTGTATATGAAATGAATGTATACAAATATGTTGAACCAGCTGCTTCTTATTCTAATTTCTCAACCACTTGCGCGGCTGCTCCAAAAGCAGAGGTAACCCCAACAGAGGTAACTGCTACTGCTGCTGGTGTAGAGGGTAAAGTGACTGTAACTTACGAAAATGTAAACACTGAAAATGTGGCAGTAGCTCTCTTTAATGATGAAGCATGCACAGAGGCATTCACCGCTGATTGGTTGACTGCTTCTCTTGATGGCGATAAGAACATTACTTACACCGTTGCAGCTACTACACTTTACACAGAGCGCAAAGCATATATTCAATTGACCGCTCCAGAAGCAAATGGCACAACTGAACCTGCAAAAGTCGTTATCCCTGTTACACAAGCAGGCAAAGAAAAAGTATTTGCATCATTGGCTGATTTGTTGGCAAATATTACTCCAACAACCGATGCTACTAAGGTGACTGTTACCTTAACAAAAGAACCTATTGTAGACATTTATGTGTCAGGAAACTATAGAAACGGTATTTTCTTGAATGTACCATATCAAGGAACTACTAAAGAAATAGAAATTTATAGTAGAGATGTTCCTGCAAATTGGGTTGCTGGTGGTAGTGTAAGTGGAAAATTAACAAATTGCGACTGGAAAGTCTATAATGATATTTGGGAGTTGTGTCCTGCTGATTGGTCGGAATTGACATATCAAGAACCAAAAGCCGTATCAACTGTTGTTGTTAGTGGTGCTCCAACCAAAACTACTTATGTAGATGGCGAAGCATTTGACCCTGCAGGATTGACTGTAACCGTAAATTATAACGATGCAACTACCGAAGTTAACCCAACTGGTGTGACATTCACAGTAACTCCAACCACATTAGTCAAAGGTCAAACTTCTGTAAGCGTAACCGCTACATTCAACTCTGTAACTAGTGTCGCATACGAAGTAACTGGCTTAACCGTTAATGACATCCCAACCAAGACTGTTGCTGAATTCATCGCAGCAGGCGGAACCCGTTGCTATCTTGAGGGTATTGTAAGTAATATTACTAACACTACTTATGGCAACTTTGACTTGACTGATGCAAGTGGCACAATCTATGTATATGGTTGCTTGAATGCCGCTGGCGAATCACAAAAATTTGCTGCCTTGGGTGTGAAGAATGGCGATAAGATTAAGGTTATTGCGGACGAGTATGAATTTTATCAGAATACAACACCAGAGGCTAAGGATGTACAATATGTTTCTCACAAATCTGCTGCTACCATTGAAGTTGCGGATATTGCTATGGAAGTAGGAGAGACCCAAACTATCGCAGCTACCGTTACTCCTGAGGGTGCACCTGTTACCTATACAATTAAAGCGGGCAGCGATAATTGTATTACTTTGAATGGTGAAGAAATTTCTGCTATAGCAGCGGGTACTGCAACAATTGTTGCTACTATCGCAGAAACAGCAGACTATATGGGTGCTGAAAAAGAAATTACCGTTACAGTTACCGCTGTTGATACTCGTAAGAAAGCAGTAAGCCCATCTCCATTTACTGCTACATCTGGAGAATTGAATCCAAATGATATTACTTATTCTGCAAGTAAAGGTGGCGGAACTGGTGGTCCTACCATAAAAGATAATTACATTCAATTATATCAAATTGCTTCAGGACAAACATATGGTGGCTTTATTACATTTAATGCTGTAAAGGGTTGTAAAATTGATCAAGTAATGATTGTTACAGGTAATACAACTACCACACATATTGCGTATTCTGTGAATGATGTAATGTCTGCAACCACAGAGGATGTACAAAAGAATGCAGAATATATTACAGAGGCAGGATTGAATGCTGAGTCTGTGAATATTTACTGTATGCATACAAATAAAAACAATCGTCTCTTTATAGCTTCTGCAATTGTATATTACACAGGTCAACCTCTTGCAGATCCTGAATTATCATGGACATCTAATGCTGTAGAGTTGCGAGTGGGCGAAGCATTTACGGCTCCAACATTGAATAACCCTTACAATGTAACAGGCATTACGTATAGTTCTGATAATGAGTCATTGGCAAAGGTAAATGCAACTACAGGTGTTGCTTCTTTAGTTGCTGATGCTACAGGTACTGCTACTATTACTGCTACATTTGACGGAAACGACACTTACAAGGCAGCTGTGGTTTCTTATACAATCACCGTAAAACCAGCATTGGTATATGGTGTTTGGGAACTTGTAACAGATGATACTTCATTGGCAGCAGGCGATAAGGTTGTGATTGTTGCAAAAGACTATGAGTTTGCTCTTAGTGCAACCCAAGGTAACAACAACCGTGGACAAGCAGAAGTAACCAAGAATAATGACAATACTGTTGCGTTTGGTAATGATGTTCAAGTTTTGACCCTTGAAGCAGGTTCTGTAGATAATACATTTGCGCTTAATACTGGCAAAGGATATTTGTATGCAGTTTCATCATCTAGCAATTATCTTAAAACACAAAGTAATAAAGATGCAAATGCAAGTTGGAAAATAACAATTACTGACGGTACTGCAAGCATTGTAGCGCAAGGAGCTAACACTCGAAACACCATGCAATACAACCAATCAAGCAGTTTGTTTGCATGCTATAGTTCTGCATCTCAAAAAGCACTTTGCTTGTACATGAAGAAAAATGTAAAAGTTGAGGGTGAGACAGACAATACCTCTATTCCTAATCAATCCGATGTTACCGTAGATAATGCAGAACTTACTGTAACAACTGAGGCGGAATATGATAATATGTATATTGGTAATAATGGTTCTGTAGATGTGGAAGAAACAGTAACCGTTAACAACCTCTACATCCAAACTACCATGGGTACAACTACTTCTGGTCAATTGAATACAGCACCAGAGAACTTGATTGTAAATGGCGATGTATTTATTGATATTACATTAGGCAAGAATGGTGATCCAAGTCAATGGCATGCGTTTACCGTTCCATTCCCTGTGGACGCTGCGAATGGTGTGTTTGATCTCAACGACAAGAAACTCACCAATGGCGTAAATTACGCTATCATGCAATATCATGGCGATGTGCGTGCGCAAGGTAAGTATGGTTGGAAGAAATACAGCGGAGTTCTTGTTCCTGGTACATTCTATCTCATGACCGTAGATGGCGCATGTACTACTTATCGTTTCAAGAAAGTGAAAGATGCTGAATTAGTGGCAGCAAATACTAAATCACTCTCAGCATACACAGGTGGTGGCAAAACAACTGATCATGGTTGGAATGGTGTGGGTAACCCAACATTGATGTATGGAAAGGTCGCTTTTGATGCACAAATTTTGGACCCTGAATCGTATACTTACCAAACGATTCCAGCTTCTTCTGCTCACTTTACTGTAGGTACACCATTCTTCATCCAAGCAGCTGCTGATGCTATGGTAACTATTGCTGCGGAAGTAAGTGGTAGTCTTGCCCCTGCACGTCGTGCTGCTGCTACTGTGGATAAGGTGAAAGTGATTTTGGGTAATGCTGATTATACCGATTACTTGTATGTGTCTGCTTCTGAGGATGCTACCAACGAGTATGAGATTGGCAAAGATCTTGCTAAGATGACAATGACTGACACTCCAATCGTGCCACAAATCTTTGCTCAAGCATACGGTACTTACCTCTGTATGGTTAATGCACCTTTGATCAGCAACGAGGCTACTGTTGCACTCAACCTATATGCTCCAGCTGAAGGTGAATATACCCTTTCTGTAGAAGAGCAAGCTGGTGCAACCGTATATCTCTTGTACAATGGCAATATCGTTTGGAACTTGTCAATGGGCGAGTACCCAATCCATTTGACCCAAGGCAATAATGCTGGATATAGCCTCGTTGTTCGCCGCGAAAATGCGCCTACAGATGTAGAGAATATTTTTGGTGCAGACGAGCAAACAGAGAAATTCATCTACAATGGCAAGCTCTATATCTTGCACGATGGTAAGGTATTTGATGCAGTTGGAAATGTGTTGAAATAATGAAGTCGAAAATATATAAGGTATGAAAATGAAACTATATCAAACTCCAAAGATGGAGGTAGTTCGCATCGAATCGGATGCAATGATGGTACTCCTTGGCTCTCCTACTGCACCAGAGCCTGGAGTGGTAATTACAATGCCATAAGGATTCTAATCCCTCTCCCCCGCACCTCGCTACAACCAGTAGCATAGTGCATTCCGAATTGCATTATTACTGCATTTCTCACAATCAAAAAATCGTGCCAACCCCGCGTTAGGCACGATTTTTGATTATAATTAGATGGGAAATTTCGGGGAGAGTGTCGTTTATGGATGTTTGTATTTTGGGGAGAGTGTCGTTTTTGAGTGTTTTTATTTTGGGGGTAGTGCTTGCGGTTGTAGTAATTTGCTGATAATTAAATGATTGTGATTTTATTGTATGAATTGTTTGGATTTGTGAAAAAAAAGTTGTACCTTTGCACTCGATTTTGATATCTAATAACAGAAGAAACTAATAAATGTCAGATGAATATGCAAGTGTTTAAACGCAAAGCCTACAACAAATTGTTGGAGTGGAAATTACGAAGTAATGGACGGAGTGCCATATTGATAGAAGGTGCAAGACGTGTCGGTAAATCAACCTTAGTTACAGAATTTGCGAAGCAAGAATACAAATCTTGTATTATCATTGATTTTAACAATATAACAGACGAACTACTGACCTGGTTTGACGGCTTAGTAGATTTAGATTATCTTTTCTTACGTCTGCAAACTTACTTCAAAGTATCATTACATACCAGACAATCTGTAATAGTTTTTGATGAGGTGCAGAAATGCCCAAAAGCCCGTCAAGCAATCAAATATTTAGTGGCTGATGGACGATATGATTACATAGAAACTGGCTCCCTTATTAGCATCCACCAAAATACAAAAGATATTACTATACCAAGCGAGGAAGAAAGTATAGAGATGTTCCCTATGGATTTCGAAGAGTTCCTATGGGCGTTGGGGCATAACGATGTGGTGCCACTGTTGAAACAGTTCTTAGAAAAACGCTTGCCACTATCGGCTGCACATTTGGAATATCAACGATTACTACGCACGTATATGTTGGTGGGTGGTATGCCACAAGCTGTATTGGCTTATTTACAAACTAATAATTTTCAGGAGGTAGATTCTATCAAACGACAGATTGTCAAGTTATACGAAAACGATTTTATAAAACTGGATCCCTCAAAACAATTATCTAAAATGTTTTTGAGTATCCCAGCGATGTTGAGTAAAAATCAGTCAAGATATACGCCTTTTCCTGTTTTAGGAAGGACGAGTGCAGAAGAATTAATGAACTTGCTAATTACATTAGAAGATAGCAAGGTTATCAATATCGCATACCATGCAGATGACCCAAATGTAGGTTTTGCTTTAAATGCTGATATGAATAGGTATAAATTGTTCATTGGTGACACGGGATTGTTTGTGACATTGTGTTTTTGGGATAAAGATTATACAGAAAATGTGATATATCAAAAGTTACTGAGTGATAAGCTACAAGCAAATTTAGGATATATTTATGAGAATCTGGTGGCGCAAATGCTACGAGCGTCAGGTAATAAATTGTTTTATTTTACTTTTCCTAAAGATGAGAAACACAACTATGAAATAGATTTTCTACTTTCACGTGGTAATAAAATTTTACCAATAGAAGTGAAGTCTGGTAATTATCGCACCTTTGATTCACTGACTGCGTTTGCATCTAAATTTTCATCGCGCATAGCCAAATCTTATATATTACATACTAAAGACTTGCGAAAAGAAGAACAAATTCTTTGTGTGCCAATGTACTTTGCTTCTATAATATAGCACCACAATACTACCAAGCAATAGTACTCATTACCAAGAAGTAGCATAGTGCATTACGAATTGCATTATTACTGCATTACTAATCAAAAAATCGTGCCAACCCCGCGTTAGGCACGATTTTTGATTATAATTAGATGAAAAATTTGGATATATCAGAAAAATAATGTAACTTTGCAGCGAAAATGAATGATGAGTATGTATAGCAACAACGAAAAAATAGAATGGACACTTATCTTTGTAGCTGAATTTGGAAAGAAATTCGGATTAACATTGAAGCAAGCATTCAACTACTTAACCCGATACAAAGGTATTGATTTCATAGATAAGCACTATGATTATGTGCATACACAATCATTCCAGTCTATGATTAACGACATTAGCGAATATTGTCACCGAAAAGGAGGAAAGTTAGTATAATACGTTGACGGATGAATTACGAATTGCATTATTACTGCATTACTCACAATCAAAAAATCGTGCCAAACCAATGTTAGGCACGATTTTTTAATTCTCACAGCACAATATCCATACCTGATATATCTCCCTTTTCCCAAGCGAGGATATTATCGCAGACATTTGCGCACATGGCAATACGTCCTTCCCATGTGCCTGTGCCCGTATGGGGCGAGAGCACCACATTATCCATCTTCAGCAGTTCGGGGGTGATCTGTGGCTCGTGCTCATACACATCCATCGCAGCACCCGCTATCTCGCCTTCTTTAAGTGCCTTCACCAATGCCCGCTCATCCACGTGCGCGCCACGCGCGGTGTTGATAAGGTAAGCGGTGGACTTCATCATACGCAGTGCTTTGCCGTCAATGATATGTCTTACCTCAGGCGTGTAGGGTAGGTTCAGACTCACGAAGTCTGCCGTCTGGAGGAGAGTTTCCATGGAAACGTAGTTTATGCTATCAGGATTCGGGAGTCGGGATTCCAATGTCGATTGGGGGATGGGACGGCGATTATGGTAGATTACCGTCATGCCGCTTGCCAACGCTCTGCGCGCCAATGCTTGTCCGATACGCCCCATACCAATGATACCTAAAGTCTTGCCATAGAGCGAGTGGCTGAGGTTGTTCATCACGCCAAAAGGTTCGGCTTTTCCCTCACGCAGTTTGCGGTCGAACTCTGCCGTGCGCCTTGCCACAGCGTGCATCAGCGCAAATGCCAGTTCGGCAGTAGGCTCAATCACAGGATTAGGTGTGTTGGTTACACGAATACCGCGCTCGCGACAGGCTTCGAGGTCAATGTTATTGAAGCCCGCACCGAAATTCGCCACCAGTTTGAGGTGCGGTGCCGACATGATCATCTCGCGTGTTACGGGTTTGTCAAAGGTGCTAACCAGCACATCTGCCTCTTCAAGTGGCGCATACAATGTATGCCCACTCAAAGAAGCAAAACCCTCTGCGGGTAATTCTGTGGTAAAAGCGATGCGCATTATTTTCTGCAATCTTCTTGGCTTTTGTTCGCTTTTTTGTACTTAATGGAATAAGCATCTTTGCTCAATCCCATAGTCTCAAATGTTGCCTCAATCTCATCAATGGCAGCATCCAATTCATTGGAAGTACCCCATACATAGGTGGTAGCAGAAGTTTCTACACCCAGAATAGTGGACTTTTGTGTGATTTCGTAGCAATAGTTAGTATCGCCACATGAACTCAAAATACCTGCCAATACGATGGCACTTACAAAAATAATCTTTTTCATTGTTAATTAATTTTATGGTTAATAATTATTTGCCTCCTACTAATTTCTTAATATCGTTTAATTTATTCAACGCTTCTAATGGCGTTAAGTTGTTGATGTCCAATGTCTTCACTTCGTCGCGAATTTGCTCCAATACGGGGTCATCCAGTTGGAAGAAACTCAGTTGCATCCCTTCAGGTGCGCTGACGCTGGCTTTTCCGCTACCCATTTTCACGGTAGGTTGGTGTGCTTGCACAGGAGCAATACTACTGCCTTCCATGTCCGCCAAAATTTGGTTAGCACGCTCCACAATGGAAATAGGCATACCTGCCAGTTTTGCCACATGAATACCAAAACTATGTTCCGAGCCACCACGCACCAGCTTGCGCATGAAAATCACTTTGCCATTGGCTTCGCGCACCGACACGTTGTAGTTGCGTATGCGTTGGAAACTCTTTTCCATCTCATTAAGTTCGTGATAGTGCGTAGCGAATAGGGTTTTGGCATGTCCTTTCTGTTCGTGTATATATTCCACAATCGCCCATGCGATACTAATGCCGTCGTATGTGCTTGTACCACGTCCCAACTCATCGAAAAGCACGAGGCTGCGTTCGCTGAGGTTGTTCAAAATGCTGGCTGCCTCGTTCATCTCTACCATGAACGTACTCTCGCCCACCGAAATATTATCGCTTGCACCCACGCGCGTGAAAATCTTGTCCACCACACCGATAGTGGCACTCTCCGCAGGAACGAAACTACCCATTTGTGCCATCAGCACAATCAATGCTGTTTGGCGAAGCAATGCAGATTTACCCGCCATGTTTGGACCTGTCAGAATGATAATCTGCTGACCATTGTTGTCCAGTAGCACATCGTTGGGCACATATTCTTCATCCAATGCCAATTGCTTTTCAATCACGGGGTGACGACCTTGGCGAATATCCACCACCAAACTATCGTTGATGTCAGGGCAGACATATTTGTTTTCTACGGCAACGGTGGCAAAACTCATCAAGCAATCCAGTTGCGCCACCACAGCAGCGTCTTGTTGCATTTGTGGCACATACTCGGTCATTGCCAACATGAGTTCGGTATATAATCGATTTTCTATCACTTGTATTTGAGTTTCGGCTGTGAGGATTTTCTCCTCGTAGTCTTTCAGCTCTTGTGTGATATATCGCTCTGCGTTTACCAGTGTCTGTTTGCGAATCCAGTTTTCGGGTACTTGGTCGCGGTAGGTGTTGCGTACTTCCAAATAGTATCCGAATACATTGTTATAGCCTATCTTCAGGCTGGAGATACCTGTGGCATCTATCTCGCGTTGCTGCATTTTCAGCAGATAGTCTTTGCCATTGCGCTGAATATCACGCAGTTCATCCAGTTCGGTATTGATACCGCTGGCGAAGATATTGGGTCGTCCTTGTACTGCGGGTGGGTCAGGCACTATCTCGCGCTCAATGCGTGTGCGTATCTCTTCGCACAGTGACAACTGCTCGCCCAGCAGGTGCAAATAGCCATTTTCGGTGGCTTGGGTGCATATCTGCTTGATCGGTTCAATAGCCTGCAAGGCATTGCTCAGTTGCACCATCTCGCGAGGCGTGATACGCCCTGTGGCAATCTTACTCACCACGCGCTCCATGTCGTAGATACGTTGCAAACTCTCGCGTATTACCTCGCGCTCCTGAGGGTGACGGAATAGGTATTCCACCACGGTTTGGCGATTGCGTATGGGGCGCACCTCTTTCAGTGGGAATGCCATCCAACGATGGAGCAGACGTCCGCCCATTGGCGTGATGGTGCGATCTATGATGTCGTATAAGGTGGTGCTGTTTTCCCTTTGTCCGCTCAGCAACTCTAAATTGCGAATCGTGAAGCGGTCCATCCATACGTACTTGTCTTCTTCTATGCGACTAAGATGCTGAATATGACCTGTTTGCAAGTGTTGAGTGGCATCTAAGTAATGTAATATTGCTCCTGCCGCTATCACGCCTTGGGGCAGATTATCCACACCAAAACCCTTCAGGCTTTGCACATTGAATTGCTTTATCAATCGCTCGTTGGTAGCCTCGCGTGTCATCATCCAATCGTCCAACTCAAAGGTAAAGTACTTATTACCAAACGCTTCCTCAAACTCGCGTTTCTTGCCACGCAGATAGAGCACCTCTTTGGGTGCGAAGTTCACCAATAGTTTGTCCACATAATCTGCTGTGCCTTCTGCCACGAGGTATTCGCCCGTAGAAATATCCAAGAATGCTACGCCCACGGTTTGTTTGCCCCATTGTATGCAGGCAAGCCATGTGTTTTCGCGTTGTTGTAAGGTCGTTTCGGAATAACTAACACCAGGGGTAACTAATTCGGTTACACCGCGTTTGACCAGTTTCTTGGTCAGCTTGGGGTCCTCCAACTGATCGCATATCGCTACGCGCAATCCTGCACGCACCAATTTGGGTAGATAGGTGTCTAATGCGTGGAATGGAAAGCCAGCCATCTCCAAGGCTTTGCCTTCTTTGCTGCCACCATTGCTGCGATGGGTGAGGGTGATATTCAGTATCTTGCTCGCGCGAACAGCATCCTCTGCGTATGTTTCGTAGAAATCGCCACAACGAAACAGCAATACCGCATCGGGATATTGATTCTTAATCTCGCGAAATTGCCTCATCATCGGGGTTTCTATCTCATTTACTTTGCTCATATTTCGTGCCTTTACACTTTAAACTTTCAACCTTCAACTATTTAATGACTACATCAAATTTCAGGTTAATCATTCTACCTGTCAAATAATTCGGACTTGCCCATTCCAATCCATCTGCGGCTGTTACCCAATAGTAACTATTCTCATTTTTCCAACCAATCAGGTTGAACACATCCAGTTGCACACTCCAACTCTCTACGTACTTCGACTTTTTCATCCATTTATCCGTATTGGCTGCGAATGTGCGCGTTGCACCTATATCAATACGGCGATAGTCGTTCATGTGCCCCAGATAGCGCATCTTTTCATTGTGTGGATAGCCAAAAGGCATACCTTCGCTCCAAATGAATTTTAGATGCAGTTTATATTGTGGAAAACGTGGAACGTAGTCCTGAAAATACATGGTCAAATTATAGCGTTGCTCTCGTGGCATTGGAATCCAGCCTAAGTTATATTTGTCATCTATAAATCGCATCCTGCTACGCATAGTCGAGAAACTAATCCACGAGTCTGCTCCTGGTACCAGTTCGCCCATGAGTTTCAAATCCAGTCCGATGGTGTAGCCTTTGCTATCAATATTACCCGAATAGCGAATACGCACATTCTCTGCGGTATAACTCTCTAATCGGTCTATGTATTTTCCGTATGCTTCTGCGGTAAATTTGAAAGGTCTGCCCCATGCGCGAAAGTAGTAGTCGGTACCTAAAACCAATTGCCAAGAGCGTTGTGCCTGCAAATTATTGTTGAGTACAACGCGGTTTACTTTGCCTTCATCGGCTACCACTTGTCGCAATTCCTTGTAGAACGGTGCTTGGTAATATATACCCGTGGCCATGCGGAAGGTGAAATCGCGTTTCCAACCGGGCATCCATGTTACGCTTATACGAGGCGAAGGCAAAATCTCGTTGGTATAACTCCACCAATTCAGGCGCATGCCACCAGTCAGCAACACATCGCCATTGTTGGTCTGCCAACGATAACTATCTTGTGCGTATGCTTGAATACGTCCGCTGTGGAGTGGAGTAGTGCCTTTGAGAGCATAATACAATGCCATCTCCTGCGATACGTTAGGCATGCTATAGCCCATCGAATCGCGCCATTCCCATTCGCTAATGTGGTCTTTTATCAATTCTACTTGTCCACTAATACCCCATTGTAGCGTATTTTCGCCACTTTTCCATTGGCCTGTATGAGCCAAGGTAGCCATACCTGCTTGCAACGTATTGCGGGCATGTTCGTGCAAGTTACCTGTACCTAATACAGCGGCATTGCCTACTTCGCCATTGATTGTTTCTCCGAAGTTGTTGTCCGATTCATTGTCGGTTTTTTGTTTGAGTATATATTCGGTATGTATATCAAATGTTTCGCGCTCATGGGTATAGAATCCGCTCACATTCCATCCTAATCGGATATGGCGATTCAGTTGATGTGCTATGCTTAGTGCAGCAAAAGCAGTATGGAATATGTCTTTCTCGGTTCCCGTATGCTCTTTTTGAATTTCCAATGGATTTTGCATAGGACCAAAGGGAGTCTCTTCGGATTCGGGGGTAAACTCATACGTATTCCGCGAGAAGTTACCCAACAATGTTATCTCCCATCCCCTATCGCCAATAGCCAATCGCCTATCGCCCAACTTCCACGTCATTTGTGTTTGATAATCCACGAAATTGGGATTATAGTTGCCTTTTGTGTTTAATGTACCAAGCAGGTATCGCGAGGTCTTGTAGCGTATGCTGTGCATCTGACTTTGGGTACTATCGCCCCATCCCACGTATGCGCTCGCGCCTAACAAACTAAGGTTCAAGCGCGATTCAAATCGCGTAGGGCGTTTGTACTGAATATCCAATACAGAAGACATCTTATCGCCATACTTAGCATCAAAACCGCCAGCAGAGAAATCCACGCTCTCCACCATGTCGGGATTAACGAAACTGAGTCCCTCCTGTTGCCCACTGCGTATCAATAACGGACGATGTACTTCCAGTCCATTGACATAGACCGAGTTCTCATCGAAACTACCACCTCGAACATTGTACTGACTACTCATCTCATTGTTCTGACTCACGCCTGCAAAGGTGATGAGCAGACTTTCTATGCCACCACCTGTGGCATCAGGCATGAGCCGCGCGGTGCTGATGTCCACGCGATCCATGGTGTTTGTCTGACGTTGGATAGCACGAACGGTAACCTCGCTGAGCAGTTCTTCGTTGGTGGGTAACACCACATTGATGCCTATCACTTCGCGTGTGGTGTATAGTTGTTGGCGTATTGTTTCGTATCCAATCATCGAATATACCAGTGTTACTGTATCTATGAGAGGCACAAACAATTCGTAATAGCCATTTTGATTGGTGGTAGTACCGACGGTGGTGTTTTCCTCTACATACACATTGGCAAGTTCCACACCGCGATTATCTGTATCCAGCACATAACCAAACACGCGCACATCGCGCGCATACGCAAAACTACTGATAATGAGAGCCAAGAGCAATAATAACGTTGTATATCTGTTCTTATGTGCCATTTTTTTCCATATTCAACATGCAAAGGTACTACAAAAATCGCAAATATGCAAAAAAAAATCATTTTTTTTCGTTTTTTCTTTTGTAAATCAAAAATTTATCGTACCTTTGCAGACGATTTCGGTTTGTGCGTTTTTTGCACAACCTTTTCTCTTGTCGAACATTGTATAACTTATATAAAAAACATTATTATGACAAAAGCAGAACTCGTTAACGCGATTGCGATTAAAACTGGCTATGACAAAACAACAATTATGAATGTTGTGGAGTCGGCTATGGACAACATTAAGAATACCGTTGCTGCTGGTGAGACTGTGTATCTCCGCGGTTTTGGTAGTTTTGGCACAAAGGTGCGCAAGCAAAAAGTGGCTCGTAACATTACTAAAAAAGAGTCTATCATTGTTCCTGAGCACAAAATCCCAGCATTCAAAGCATCTGATGCTTTCGCTGAACTCTTGAAATAATCATTAACAATTAAATTTTTTATATTATGCCAAACGGTAAAAAGCACAAAAGACATAAAATGTCTACCCACAAACGTAAAAAACGTTTGCGCAAGAATCGTCATAAACATAAATAATGTTTAGGCGGAACTATTAGTAACGGCTTTGTGGTAATATCTTGTTTGGGCGCAAATAAGATAGCCACAAGGCATTTTTTTTGATTTATTGAAATATGAAAAGCGAACTTATTGTGGATGTAACTCCGCAAGAAGTGGCCATCGCACTCACTGAAGACGATCGACTTATGGAGGTCAATCGCGAACAGCGTGGAAAAGATACCTTTGCTGTTGGCAATATATACTATGGTCGAGTGAAAAAAGTGATGCCTGCGTTGAATGCCGTTTTTGTGGATGTAGGTCATGAGAAAGAAGCTTTTCTGCACTACCTTGATTTAGGTTCGGGGTTTCTTACGGCACAGAAGTACGTTACCAAATTGGTTTCTGACCGTCGTCGTATACCAGAAATTCACAAGACAGAACGCCAACCTGATTGCACAAAGGAAGGACAAATCGCGGATTACCTAAAGGTGGGCGATACCCTGTTGGTGCAAGTGACTAAAGAGCCAATCAATTCCAAGGGACCACGATTGACTGCGGAGATTTCGATTACGGGTCGTAATTTCGTACTTATTCCTTTTATAGAAAAGGTAATGGTGAGCAGCAAGATTAGTCGTGAGTCGGAGCGAGGAAGATTGAAGCAGTTGGTACAGTCGATTAAGCCACATGGTTTTGGTGTGATTGTTCGCACAGTGGCTGAAGACAAACGTGTGGCTGAATTGGACAACGAACTGCGTGTGTTGGTAAAGCGTTGGGATGATTGTGTCCGCACGCTGCAACGAGCACAGCCAGTCAGTCTAATTAGTCAAGAATTAGGGCGGACTATTGGTATTATTCGAGATATTTTCTCTCCTGATTTTGAAAATATCCATGTGAATGATGAGACGGTATATGAAGAAATCAAGCAGTACTTGGATTTGATAGCACCTGATGCTTCCAAGTTGGTCAAACTATATACGGGCGAGCAGCCTATCTTTGATAAGTTTGACATTACGCGCCAGATGAAAACTGGTTTGGGTCGTACTGTAGGTTTCAAGAAAGGTGGCTATCTGGTAATGGATCGTACCGAAGCACTATTCTCCATTGATGTGAATAGTGGAAGCAAGAAACTCTATGAAGATCAGGAGCAAAATGCCTTTCACTTCAATATGCTGGCTGCAGATGAGATTGTGCATCAACTCCGATTGAGAGATATTGGTGGAATCATTGTAGTTGATTTCATTGATATGGACGATAAGGCGAATCAGCAGACCTTGTATGAACATGTACAACAACTGATGAGTCGCGATAGAGCAAAACATAATGTGCTGCCACTCAGCAAGTTTGGACTGATGCAGATCACTCGCCAACGTGTGCGCCCTGCGGTGGAGATGAATGTGACGGAGGTTTGTCCTACTTGTATGGGAAAAGGCAAGATACAAACATCATTGTTCTTTACCGATGAGGTGGTCGAACGCATCGAAGCGATGGTGGCACAATATGGCAGAGGATTACGCTTGCACTTGCATCCCTATTTGTTTGCGTATGTCAGCAAGGGATGTTTCAGTCGAAAATGGCAATGGGCACTCCGATATGGAGTACGCGTAATAGAGAATCAGAGTCTTGGCATGCTTGAAACCAAGTTCTTTACACCTAATGGCGAGGAGAAATTCCTTCCTAAGTCCGAAGATAAGGCGTGCGAAAAGCAGTAAAACAAAGAGGGTGTGTCAATTACTGACACACCCTCTTTTTATGCTATGCCTTCACAATGGCTAATTATTTGGTCAAGATGATGTGTTGCCAAGGTTTGAGCGTGAGGGTTTGAGTTGCCTCAAGAGCCATTGTCTTACCGCAGATGCAGTTGTACTCACCAGCGTATTGGTCAATAGTGAGGTTCACTACTTGCTCCTCTGCAGACATGTTCATTACTGCTATAACGGTATTCTCTTTGTCATCTTTTGGACAAACAGCATGACGAACGCATGCAAATACCTTATCATTGTCAGCAGCGATGCGTACCATAGGTGCGCCAATCTCGTTGCTCCACAATGCGAAGTTATCAGCACGCAACGCATTGAGGCGGGTGTACATTGCTTTTTGTGGTGCATTCTCTACGCGGTCTATCACGTCTTTCTCAAAGAATGCCAAACGATGGTGGTTGCCACTTGGCTGACCAGTATAAATCAATGGCATACCTGGTACAACGTAGGTGAAAGCAGCAAAGAGGTCTGCAGCATCGCCCATACGCTCAAACTCTGTACCACTCCATGAGTTCTCATCGTGGTTAGAGGTGAAGTTCATGCGGATAGCCTCATGACGGATGGTAGTATCGGTTTTAGCGAAGTAGTCCCACAAATCGTTTACGGTGTTCTTGCCTTGTGCTACACCGTTCATGAGGTGGTGGAGTGTCCAACCGTAGTACATGTCAAATGCACTTTCGGTCAAGTCTTGTGCCTCTGCCTCATCCTCTGCCAATGTGAACATATCTGGGTGTTTAGCGCGAAGCTCAGCCATTGCTTCGTTCCAGAAGTCGGTAGGAACCTCGCCTGCTACGTCGCAACGGAAACCATCAATACCGATGGTGTCCATCCACCAGTGCATAGCTTGCTTCATAGCAGCACGCATATCTTGGTTGTCGTAGTTGAGTTTAGAGATGTCGGTCCAGTCGTATTGTACCATCAAGTTGCCCAAACTATCGCGGTAGTGCCAGCCATCGTTCTTGGTCCACTCGCTATCTGGAGCGGTGTGGTTAGCCACCCAGTCAAGGATAACCTTCAAACCTAACTCGTGTGCCTTAGCCAAGAAGTGCTCGAAGTCAGCACGTGTACCAAACTCAGGGTTGAATTTGCAGTAGTCGGTGATAGCATAGTAGCTACCCAATGTGCCTTTGCGCTCTAACACACCAATTTGTTGGATAGGCATAATCCAAATAATGTCCACACCCATTTCTTTTAACTCTGGCAGTACAGCCTCAGCAGCCTTGAAAGTACCTTCCTCAGTGAGTTGACGGGTGTTAAGCTCATAGATAGTAGCATCGTATGCATAGCAAGGATGCTCCAATTGGCAGCATGGTTGCTGCTTAGCGCAGGATGCCAAGCAGAGCAATCCTAACGCTGCAAAAAATAGTTTCTTCATTGTTGTTTATTATTGGTTGTTTTAATTGTTAAATTCGGGAGTCCGGTATCGGGAGTCCAAGTTAAATGTTCCAAACTTTGTCGCCATTGATGGTGATACTGCTCTCGCCATTGAGGTCGATTACTACATCTACTACATCGCCCATGTATGCGCGTTGGAAATGCAGTTTTGTGTCGGTTACCTCTACAGGGATATATTCGCCATAGAGCAATGCCATATTGTTGCGACGGAGTTGAGCCAATTGTTGTACTTGTGCACGGAAAGCAGTTTGCTCTGCATTTAGACCATCAAACTTCATCATGTGGCGGTTATCTGGGTCATTGGCACCTGCCTCGCCATATTCATCGCCTTGATATACGCATGGTACACCTGGGATAGTAAAGTTGATAAGTTCTAATAGCAATGCTCGTTTATATGCTTCTTCCTCTTTTGCTTTGTCGCCGTCGGCGGTCACACCAATCTCACGTGTCCAACCTGCTGCTTTGTCATTCTCATCCCAACGAACAGCACCACCAGCCAAGGAAATGAAACGGCATTTATCGTGGTTACCAGAGATATTACCCATGGTGTGATGTGAACCGTATGCAGCGAGTGACTCTAAAATAGTATTGTTTATGCGTGTGAGCGATTGCTCAGGTTTGCCAAGCACATCAATAGCGGTGTGGTAGATATTGAAGTCAAACTGTGCGTTGAGCATACCTGTCTTAACATACGAACCAATGAGTGCAGGGTCGCCGTATGTCTCACCAATCATCCAGATATGGCGGTTAGGGTAGCGTTGTTTCATCTTTGCGCCTAACTCGCGCCAATAGTTGAGTGGGATATGCTTGCAAGCATCGTGGCGGAAACCATCAAAGGCAAACTTATCCAACCATACCAATGCTGAGTCGGTCATAGGTGAGCATACCTCTGGACGTTCAAGGTCGAGGGTAGGGATATGCACATCAAACCATGTAGTTAGGCGTGCCTCATCCCACAATTCGAAGTTGCGACGACCGTCAGGCAAGATACTATCTGTATGCCAATCAGGATGTGCTTGCAGGGTAGGGGAATTGATGTGCATATGGTTGGCTACATAATCAAGAATCACATTCATGCCATGCTCGTGTGCAGTTGCCAACATGTCGTGCAACTCTTGTTCGGTAGTAAAACGTTTCTCCACTTCGGTAGCAAAGATTGGCCAATAGCCGTGATAACCAGAGAACTTGGTATAGGTCTTGGTGCTATCATACTTGTTGCCATTAGGGAATGGATACATACCCCACGCATCCCATGGGTTTTGGGTGATAGGGGAAATCCAGATAGTGGTAATACCCAATTCCTCGAAGAAGCCCTCCTTGATTTTTTTTTCGATACCCTTGATGTCGCCACCTTGATAATCCACAATGTCCAACACTTCGGGGCTATTCATCTTCCAGTCGTTCTTCTTGTTGCCGTTGTAGAAGCGGTCAATCATCAGTGAGTAGAGGATTTGTGCATGGTCGTCAAAGCGAGTGAGTTCAGCCACGTCATTTACCACTTTGCCGTCTTGCATAGGAATGAGCAAGTCGTTCAGGTGTTTGCCATCAGCATACGCATATACACGGATAAAACTGCGACCTTTGCTTTCGCGCCATGCTGGTTCGATAGCGATGATTGCTTCGGTATCGTATTGACCATACTCTACTAATTCTTTCGCACGTGTGTCTTGCCAGAACACGCGGAATTGCAGGTGCTCATACTCATTGAGCACTGCCAACGTGATAGTAGAGTCGCTAAAGGATTTGGTCACCAGACCTACTTCGTATTGCGATTGTGGTACGATAGGAATATCGTAGTGCAATCCTTTGGCAGGTACATCCACACCGAGTACGGAGAGGGTATGATCGCCATTGAGGGTAAAGCCTTCAGCGGTCACATTGCTCACCTGATACGATGGCTCGGTAGTGAATACCACTTCATCTTCTGCACTAAGTGCAGGCAGGTAGTCTGTGAGGATAACCTCAGTGTTTTCGCCTACGAATGTGATAGGCATGATAGGATTTTGGGTGTTCGCATTTGCTTCTTGCTGAGCACAACGCGACTGGTTACAGCAGGATGCTAACCCTATTGTAGCCAAGAGAATAAAAAGAATGTGTTTCATATTATATGTGTTATATTGATTTGTTTTCAACGTATGAGTTAATCGCATTTGCGGAAGCGCATTTTTTGTGCATCGCGCAGTTCTTTGTAATATAATTCTGTTTCGTTGAGTTGCAGTATCTTGTACTGATAGGGTATGGCAGCACTATTGTTATCCGTGCAATGCCATTCTATCACTTCGTTGTCTGTCTTTTTCCATTTAAACCATCCGTTGCCGTAGGGCGTAAGGTCTTCCTCGTGTATGTCTTCCGCCTCGTTCCACTCTCTTCCCCAGCAGAAGTCGTCCTCTGCGGGTTCGGTAGTATAAACGCGGAACCATAGTGTATCAGTGCTATGTTGCCATTTGCCCAACATAAGCGGATCTACTTCAGGTTCAAAGAAGACTACACCATGTGTCTGCTGTGTGTCATCCAGTTCTTCAATAGATGCCTCTACGCTTTGCGAACGGGTAAAATAACGATAACAGCAAAATGCCAAATTAGCCAATGCTATTGTTATGCCTGCTATTATCCACCATTTTGTTTTAGTTTGCATATCGTTTATAGTTCTATGATTCGTGCTTCTTGGTTATTCATGCCTGGCATGGTGCGACCGAGTGGTGCGTTGATATAGGTTGGGTCGCAGACAATGTATTTGCGATTGTTGTGTGTGAGATAATCTCCATGAACATCTTGGGTAAATGCTACCGCTGTGGCCAAGTGTCCAGGGTAGTAGATGAGTACTACATCCAGTCCCAAAATATCGCGAACCAATCGTGAGAAGAGTATAGAACGGTCTTCGCAGTCTGCGTATGGATAGTGCAATGTCTCGGCAGCAAAGAAAGCGCGGTCACCACCCCAAATTTTATCATCGTATTCATATACGAATGCGGTCTGTACGAAGTTTAATATCTTATTGACTGCATCGCGCTCGCTCAATCCTGCTACGGCTTTTTTCAGAGTAGGATAGAGTGTCTCTTGGATAGATTTCTCGAGTGGGGTATTGGCATATACAGCCCAACGTGTGGTAGCATCATTGCCGATATAGGCAGATGGGTAATCGTTGAAGAAGTCAATCGTATTCTTATTGACTGATACTTGTGCTACAACACCGTACTTAGAGGTCAATTTGCGTGGGTCAGTGTATTGCGCAGCCAATTTTTGCTCTTGACGTAATTGCAGAGAAACCACTTTTTCTTTGTCAAACTTAGCCTTGCATATACTCAGTTCTTGGCTCTTGCAATTAAGGGCATAGAACTTCGTGTTGTCAATGATAAAGAATGGCAGCGAGAACATGTTTTGCTGTGTAGCAATGAGCATGTATAGTTTTTCATCATCGGTAGCCAAACGAATTTTGTATCCTGATTGCGAGAGTAGGTATGCTTGCATGAATACGGCTTCGTTGGTTTTGCCGTATTTCTTTTCGCTGATAGCCTGTAGCATTTCTACGTATCCCCAGTCGCAGAGAGCCAGTTTCTTGCGAACAGCCAATACGTTATTGAGTGTTACGTCGTATGCTTCGCTGGAGAGTTGTTTCCATGCTTTGGCGAGTTGCTTTTCAGAGAGTCCAGGCAGTTTTAGTGTCTCATTAGTTGGGAATCCCACAGATACTTTTGTGCCGTAGAAGGTAACATGATATTTCTCGTATGGTATTTCCTCTTTGGGTTCTACAGGTGCAAGGGGTTCTGGTTCTGGTGTTGGTTGAGGTACTTTGATAACCTCTTTTTTGACCAAGATAGGCTTTTCTTCCACTTTTGGTTCTGGCGCAGGGGCAGGAACAGGTGTTGGTGCTGGTTTTGGCTCCACTACTGGTTTGGGTTCTACCTTTGGTTCCTCTTTGGGTTGAGGTACTGGAGTTGGCTCTACTACAGGCTCTGGCTCTACTACTGGTGCAGGTGCAGGAGTAGTGTCCACAGGCTCTGGTTCTACTATAGGAGTTGGCTCTATTACTGGTGCAGGTACAGGAATAGTATCCACAGGCTCAACTACAGGTTCTGGCCCCACTACAGGCTCAGGCTCAACTACTGGTGCAGGTGCAGGGGTAGTATCCACAGGCTCAACTACAGGTTCTGGTTCTACTACTGGTGCAGGTGCAGGGGTAGTATCCACAGGCTCAACTACAGGTTCTGGTTCTACTACTGGTGCAGGTGCAGGGGTAGTATCTACTGGTTCTACAACTGGCACTGGTTCAGGTGTAGGTTCTTGATATATGACGGGTTTTACTCGTTTTTCTTGTTTGGGTAGGATAGCGGGATGTGCGCGAAAGCGTTGCCAACTTTCCTCCATGAATTGTGCGTAGCGTTCGTTTTGTTGTTTACGGAAGGCTTCCAATTCAGCTTGTTTATCGGCTTTGAACTTACTGAAGCGTGATTGTTGTTGCTTTTTGAACTCGTCAAACGAGCGAGTTTGTGCCGAAGCCCCACTCACCAATAGGATGGCTACAAGAAGATAAATACATCTTTTCATACGCGATGATTGTTGCAGTCTAATGACCAATTTATTAAAAATAATTATTCAACCTGCAAAATTACAACAAAATTTGCAAATATGCAAGAAAATCGCGCGAAAGTTTACGCTCAAGTGCGATTTTGTTGCTTAATTCAAAAAAATGTTGTACCTTTGCCCCGAAAATGTAAACTCAAAATAATCCACTATATGAAATATACATACCACCTTACAATTCCTTATCAAGACGTGGACGCTTCGCGCCGCATACGCCTATACACAATGGAGAACTACCTGCTCAATGTGGCAGGCAAAACAGCTGACCAAATGGGTATTGGCATTCCGACACTACTACCTATGAACTATACATGGATTATTACCCATCTCAATCTGGAAATGCTCTATCTACCTAAACATAACGAGGAAATTATAGTTGAGACATGGATTGAGCGCAATGCACATATGCTCTCTGTACGCGATTTCCGAATCTATCAATCACAGCAAGATGGCTCACAGCAACTTATCGGCTGTGCAAAAACAGTTTGGGCGGTATTAGACCTGACAACACGAGAAATTGTCAATATCTTCGACCATGAAATGTTTGATGGTTCTGTAGATGGCGAAGTGCTAAACATGGCGCGTGCAGCTCGTCTTCGCTCTATTCAATTGGATAATCTGGAAGACGATACAGAAGCATTGCAGGCAGGCGAGGTACTGCACGAGATACAGTATTCCGACGTGGACTATAATCGCCATTGCAATTCCTGCAAATACCTGGAATGGATGGTCAATGCACTGCATGCATTTGACAATCAAAAGCCATTTCGATTGGATATTAACTACGTCAAAGAACTATATCAAGGCGATAAGATGTGGACACGATTCTTGAAAACCAATAACGCTGTACAATATCAACAAGTGGATGAAAACGGAACAACTTGTTGTAGTGCTAAAATTTCGGAAATAAAAAATGTGAGTTGTTGATAACTTTTTCTTTTTGGAAAACTTTTCGAGTTTATAAAAAATGCAAGTTACTTATTATTAGTAATTTGCATTTTTGTTTTGGAAAACTTTGTTAGGTTGTTGAAAACTTTTTTCTTCAAAAAATTTGCATATATCATAAATATATACTACCTTTGCACCCGATTTCGCGCATTGTTGGAGATAGACCCTTTGCGCTATAGAGGTTGAAAAAATGTAACTATTTATATATCATGGAGAAAAAGATTTACACTCAAAAAGAAGCAGAGCAGGCATCCGTCAGTTATTTTGGTGGCGATGAGTTGGCTGCTCGTGTTTGGAGTACCAAGTATGCATTGAAAGACTCGTTTGGTAATCTTTACGAACTGACCCCAGACGATATGCACCATCGTTTGGCAAGTGAAATCGCGCGCGTAGAGAATAGGTACGCGAATCCTATGTCGGAGACAGAGTTGTTTGAACTGCTGCGCGATTTTAAGTACATTGTACCTGCTGGTAGCCCAATGACAGGTATTGGCAATGATTTTCAGGTAGCCAGTCTGAGTAACTGCTTTGTGATTGGTCAAGATGGTAGTGCCGATAGTTATGGCGCAATTATTCAGATCGATGAGGAGCAAGTGCAACTGATGAAGCGTCGCGGTGGAGTAGGTCATGACCTGAGTCATATCCGTCCTCACGGTAGTCCTGTGAAGAACTCTGCTTTGACATCCACTGGTCTGGTGCCATTCATGGAGCGCTATAGCAACTCTACGCGCGAGGTGGCGCAAGATGGTCGCCGTGGCGCATTGATGCTCAGCGTGAGTATCAAGCACCCTGATAGCGAAGCGTTTATTGATGCTAAGATGGAGCAAGGCAAGGTGACTGGTGCGAATGTGTCGGTGAAGGTACACGATGACTTTATGCAGGCTGCTATCAACAAACAAATGTATCAGCAGCAGTATCCTATTGATGCAGCAGAGCCTTCATTCTCAAAGGAAATAGATGCCCACAAACTGTGGAAGAAGATTATCCACAATGCGTGGAAGTCAGCCGAGCCAGGCGTATTGTTCTGGGATACCATCACCCGCGAGTCAGTGCCTGACTGCTATGCTGATCTTGGCTATAAGACGGTTAGTACCAATCCTTGTGGTGAGATTCCGTTGTGTCCATACGACAGTTGCCGTCTGTTGGCTATCAACCTATATAGTTATGTGAAGAACCCATTTACACCGCAAGCGGAGTTTGATTTCGACCTTTTCAAGAAGCATGTGGCAGTGGCTCAACGTATGATGGACGACATCATTGACCTGGAGGTTGAGAAGATTGAGAAGATTCTTGCCAAGGTAGGTTCTGACCCAGAGGCAGAGACCATCAAACGTACAGAGCGCGAATTGTGGGAGAAAATTTTGGCGAAAACAACCCAAGGTCGCCGTACAGGTGTGGGTACTACAGCAGAAGGTGATATGCTGGCTGCTATGGGTTTGCGCTATGGCACACCAGAAGCTACTGCATTCTCGGTGGAAGTACACAAGACATTGGCATTGGCTGCATACCGCAGTAGTGTGATGATGGCTAAGGAGCGTGGTGCATTCAAGGTATATGATGCTAAGCGCGAGGAGAATAACCCATATATCCAACGCATCAAAGAGGCAGACCCAGAGTTGTACGAACTGATGGTACAACATGGTCGTCGCAATATAGCCTGCTTGACCATCGCACCTACAGGTACGACCAGCATCATGACCCAGACTACCTCTGGTATCGAGCCCGTGTTCCAACCTGTATATCGCCGTCGTCGCAAAGTGAATCCAAACGACAAGAATGTGCATGTGGATCTCGTGGATGAGGTAGGCGACAGTTTTGAGGAGTATGTAGTCTTCCACCACAAGTTCATCACTTGGATGAACGCCAACGGCTACACCTATGATGCTACCCACCGCTATACACCAGCTGAGATAGATGAGTTAGTGGCTAAGTCCCCTTATTATAAAGCGACTGCAAATGATGTGAACTGGTTGGAGAAAGTGCATATGCAAGGTGCTATTCAGAAGTGGGTGGATCACTCTATCTCTGTAACGATCAACCTGCCTAATGATGTGAGCGAGGAACTTGTAGGGCAACTCTATGAAGAGGCATGGCGTTGTGGTTGCAAGGGCTGTACCGTTTATCGTGATGGCTCACGCACAGGCGTACTGGAAGGTATTAAGGAGAAGAAAAAAGAGGAGAAAAAGGAGGATAAGACATGCGTTTGCTTTGATAATAAAGTACGTATCCGTCCTGCTGAACTGGAGTGCGATGTGGTGCGCTTCCAGAATAACAAAGACAAGTGGATCGCCTTCGTGGGTCTGAAGGATGGTGTACCTTACGAGATTTTTACCGGTCTTGCGGATGATGAGGAGGGTATCTTGCTGC
This sequence comes from Bacteroidales bacterium, assembly GCA_015061165.1. Taxonomy (GTDB): domain Bacteria; phylum Bacteroidota; class Bacteroidia; order Bacteroidales; family Paludibacteraceae; genus Colicola. Next base: position 3,334 of record SUXC01000015.1, on the reverse strand, counting down.
CTAAGTCAGTAACGAAGGGTAAGATCATCCGCGTGGTACAGGAGGATGGCACCAAGCGCTATGACTTCCAGTTTGTCAACTCTCGTGGCTTCAAGACCACTATGGAGGGCTTGAGCTACAAGTTTGACAAGGAGTTCTGGAACTATGCTAAACTCATCTCGGGTGTCTTGCGCTACGGCATGCCTATTGACCAAGTCATCAAGATGATTAGCTCGCTCCAGATGGATTCTGAGACCATCAACTCATGGAAGGTTGGCGTAGAGCGTGCACTCAAGAAGTATATCCAAGACGGCACCGTGGTACAAGGTCAGGTATGTCCTAATTGCGGTAATCCACTGATTTTTGAAGAGGGTTGTATGCACTGCCGTGAGTGTGGATATAGCCGTTGTGGTGGATAAAAAAGTAATTTTTTTAAGTTTTTTGTGTGAAATGTTAATATTTTGGCACGGTATTTGTGATTAATCAATTGTTAAAACAAATTATTAACCTGTAAAAACAAAGAAAGAATATGAACAAGAAATTTATTTGCCCAATCTGTGGTTATGTACACGAGGGCGCACCAGCACCAGAGCGTTGCCCACAATGCAAACAAGTAGTAACATGGAAAGAAGTAGATGAGAGTGCAGGTATTGCATTTGCTTGCGAGCACATCATCGGTGTAGCTAAAGATACCGACGAGGAGATGATCAAGGATCTCAATGCTCACTTTATGGGTGAGGCTACTGAGGTAGGTATGTATTTGGCTATGTCGCGTCAAGCAGACCGCGAGGGCTATCCTGAGATTGCAGAGGCATTCAAGCGCTACGCTTGGGAAGAGGCTGAGCACTGCTCTAAGTTTGCAGAGTTGCTTGGTGAGGTTGTTTGGAGCACCAAGGAGAACCTCGAAAAGCGCATGATGGCTGAGGCTGGCGCTTGCGATGATAAACTCCGTATTGCTAAACGCGCTAAAGCAATGGACTGGGATGCTATCCATGACACCGTTCATGAGATGGCTAAGGACGAGGCTCGTCACGGCAAAGGCTTCGAGGGCTTGTACAACCGCTATTTCAAGAAATAATCGCGAAAGCAGAATATAAGAGAAGAGAGTAGTCAAATTGGCTACTCTCTTTTCTTATAGAGCGATAGAGCACCCCAAAAATCAGCCGATTTTTCGGGGACCCCGCTGGCGAAGGGCTGGAATTATAGCACTACACTATCGCCACGTTGTGGGATAGATATATGTCGGAAACCAGCTTCGTAGAGGTGGTCCTTGAACGTTTCTTGTGCCTCGGATTCTCCATGCACAATAAAGGTCTTTTGTATCTGCTTCACATCTTGGCAGGCTGTGAAATACTGTATCATCTCCTTATAGTCGCCATGTCCACTAAATCCCTCTATCTTAGTTACTTGTGCACGGATACGATGGTCGTAACCGAAAATGCTGACAAAGCGTAGGGTAGGGTCTTGTATGCGTGCGCCCAACGAGGTGGGGGTGCAATAGCCTACAATCAGAATCGTGGTTGTGGGGTCATCAATATGGTTGGAAACGTGGTGCTTGATGCGTCCTGCCTCCAACATACCCGAGGATGAGATGACAATACATGGCTGCTCACTGCGGTTGAGGGCTTTGGATTGTTGTACGTCGGTGATATAGCGCAGGGTGTTAAAGCCAAATGGGTCGGGGTCAAAGCGCATAGTATCGCGCACTTCGGCATTTAGTGTGTCGGCATAACGGCGAAATATCTCCGTAGCATTTGCAGATAGAGGTGAGTCCACATAGACAGGCACACGCTCCAGGCGACCGTCGTTGTATAGTTGGTTGAGTACATACACTATCTCTTGGGTTCTACCTACGGAGAAGGAGGGGATGAGCAGTTTGCCTTTCTTGTACATACATGTTTCCTCCACGATGCCTAAGAGTTGTTCTTCCGATACGAGTTCATCATCGTGTAGGCGATTGCCGTAGGTGGATTCGCATATCAGGTAATCGCATTGTGGAAAGGCCTGTGGGGTACTCAGGATATGGCTATGCAAACGTCCTACATCGCCTGTATATGCAATGCGCTTGACTTCGCCATGTTCGTGGATATTGATGCTGATAATAGCCGAACCAAGCATGTGTCCAGAATTGGTGAATTGTATCTCTATCTCATTGTCTATGCGGTATGGTGTGTCATAGTCTATGGTGCGAAAAAGTTTCATCACCTGTTGGGCATGATTGCTGTCAAATAGTGGCTTGATGGTGGGTTTATGTTGGCGGTGCATTTTCTTGTTGTACCAACGCACGTCCTGTTCTTGTATGAAAGCGGTGTCCTGCAGCAGCAATTCGCATAGGTCGCGTGTGGCAGGAGTGCAGTAGATTTTGCCACGAAAGCCGAGACTATAGATATAGGGTATCAGTCCCGAGTGGTCGATATGTGCATGCGAGAGCAGTAGGTAGTGGATATCTTTTGGGTCAAATCCCAACGCACGGTTAGCGGCATCGGTCTCCATGCCTTTGCCTTGATACATACCACAATCCAACAGAATTGTTTTTCCCGAATCGGTCGTAATGAGGTGCTTGCTGCCAGTTACTTCGCCTGCGGCACCTAAGAATTGTATTAACATGATATAGAATTTTGTTTTTAATTTTCGCACAAAATCCGTGCCAAGAAGGGTTGAGTATTCTAAATCGCATCAAAAAGGCGTTTTATTCAGAGAGTTGCGTAGGAAATAACCACGTGTTTCCCCACCTGCATCGCGACCATTTCGCGACCACTATATCCCATCTGTATCCCATTTATATCCAATTTGTGGGAAAACATTAGTAAGCGATACCCTCGCATACCACTTGATTACCACAGTGATGTTCACGGGTGGTTGTGTGGTGAAATTAAGTTTTCCGTTTTCACTTTTCACTTTTCCGTTTTCCGAAGGGATACCGAACCCTTGCCGAAGAACGAAAAAGCAACGCGCCTATCTGCTATGCTTGTTGAGTGGGAGTTTATTGCTCCAATCCCAACAAGAAACGTGCAAAGCGTTCTTCCGCCTCGCGGGATTCTACTGCTTGTTGGCTGCCAAACGCAAATCCCTCCCACACGGAATACTGTGGCAGCAAGACCTGTGCAGCGATAGGACTATTGATTAGCAATAATCCACAGAAGAATAAGGCGATATGTAAAATATATATCTTCAATTTTTTATTATTCTGTTGACAATCTTGGAATTATGCGAACGGGACACCTCTTATGATGTGACCCCAAAAAGTTGGACGGATTATTAAAATTGATATTTAGATCGATATTGCATCGGACTCATACCTAATCGTAACTTGATGCGATCTTTATTATAGTAAGCAATATATTCCTTAAGCTGC
>SUXC01000003.1 GCA_015061165.1 Bacteroidales bacterium | reverse complement strand
TGTCGATTTGCGCGAAATGGGTGGTCGCACCCATCATTTGTGATTGTGGAAGTTCCACGTGTTTTTTCTTCTGTGCCATAGTTGTGTGAAAATTAGCAAGGCGTTACGCGCCAAGCGGTTAGTTGATTGAAATAGCGTGTACCCTCTTTGTTAGGGCGTGCGTAGAGGTCGAAACTCACATTCGCGCGTTGCCCAATATTGAGGTTGAAAGACAGGGCAAGGTCGTTACGAAGCGTAACGCATGCCGAACGTGGGTACTGCTCGTCCGTTTCGAGGACGATGTCGCGGGTAGTCATAAGCTTGCCTTCTTTAGTGTGAAACTGCTCGGCATCCCCGATGTGTTTGATAAATCCTGTAAAATCCATGTTGTAAAAATTAGTAGTTAAACATTGCTGATTTCGTAGCGCGCTGAAATCGAGTGCAAAGGTAGTGGGATTTTACGGGGTGTATGAAAGCGTTTGCCTGCGAAAAATAATAAAATGCAGGCAAACGCTTGAAATGCGCTATTTTAACTGATTAGCACGGCGAAAAATGTCGCTATTTAGGGTGCTTTTTTGCGCTTGGCGATAAAAATATGATTGCAGACAAGCGGAATCTACCACCCATCCAACAATGGGTGTCAGCAGGTCGGCAAGTTCAGAATAAGAGGAATAAGGAGCGGGGAACGTTTGCCCGATTTGGGCATATGCCTTGACTTCGATATAAATGCGACGATAGTCGTTGGCAGGGAAAAATTGCGCTTGCGCGCTAATGTGTTGTAATTGGCTAAGCGCGCATTGCGCCTGCGCGAGAGAGCTGCGAAAAGAAGCGATTACATCGCCGTAGTTAATTTTCGCAGGCTGGGGGGGTGATTTGCGTTTTCATATTAATAAAAATTAGAAATTAGAATGTCGATTGGGCTACTTCCACACTACCACACTACCACACAAAAAAATGTGTCGAATGGCGTATCGGTCGAAAAAAATATAATATATACTATGTATATAATTATATACTACCCCTGTATCCCCTAAAAATCGGCGATTTTTAGAAAAGTATATTTCGGGCAGTTTGGCAATATGTTGAGAAAATTCACTCATAAAAATATGTGGTAGTGTGGTAGTGTGGTAGTGCGAAATGTAAAAATATATTAACAACCAATCATCCACTTGACTAACTGAATAACACCATAAATAAGGGCATAAATTGCAGTCAGCAAAATGGAGATTAAAGCGTATGTTAGCGATGGTCTTTTCATGTTCTATCTTCGGGGTATCTTCGGGGTATCTTCGGGATAAAGCGAAGGGTAAATTTATGTATCAAAAAAACGACCGTTTTGGTGTTACATTGCCTTGTAATTCAAAATATCATCATCAGTCATACCAAGGAATAAGCCTTTACTTGCAAGCCATTGCTCAATTTCTGCAAGAGACTTGCGACCAAAATTGCGCTCTGATAGTAAATCCTTAGCATGACATCGCACCAAATCTTCTATGGTTTCAATGTTATGACAAAAGCCATAATAACGCAAAAGATTAACACATCTAATGGATAAATCCAAATCAGCAGTACGAATTTTGAAAACTTCATGGACTTCAATTGGATTTTCCAATCTATCAAAAGATTGCTCAAGTGCCTCATTGATAAATTGCAAAGGGTTTTCAATATCGTTTTCTTCTGCGAAGTCAAGAAGAAAATCACGAATACCATCCATGACAATTTGAACAAATTGCTCTTTGTTCTCGTAGTGACAATATTCCTTTATCTGTTGTAAAGCATCGGTAACTTTTTCCGATGCTTTTTTACTGGTGGTAATCATACGATTTTTTGTACGAATTATTTGCATATCATCTAATCGGGGCTATCGCAACATTTTAGGTAACCTAAATCGTGGCAAAGGTACAAAAAATATAGCATATATGCAAATAAATCAACAAAAAAAATACAGAAAATATCATAATAGATACACACACTTCCACACTACCACACTACCACATAAAAAAATGTGTCGAGCAACATTATTGTATCAAGAACGAAATCCAATTCACCCTCAAGTTGAGGGCGAATAATATCTACTTGATTATAGAGACGTACAGAAAAACGGAAAAGGTAAAAGGTAAACGGTTAAAACGGAAAAATTTTTAGTAACATTTTTAGTAACATTTTGGTATCATTTTCCGTTACAACCTATGCAGCCCATTTGCAACAAAATCGCACTTGAAAGTAAACTTTCGCGCAATTTTATTGCAAATGTGCATTATTTGTAGTACCTTTGCACAAAATTACACATTACATATACTATGACACCTACCCTACCCACTATAGCCTTGGTGTATGACTTTGACGGTACATTAGCACCAGGCAACATGCAAGAGTTCGGACTGCTGCAAGACATTGGTTATGAAAACCCTAATGACTTCTGGAACCTCTGCGACCAAATCGCCAAAACCAACGATGCAGGCGGTATATCCGTAGTCATGTATGCCATCCAAGCCGAAGCACAACGCCACGGCATACGCTGCACACGCGAAATGCTACGACAATATGGCAAAAACGTGCAGTTCTTCCCCGGCGTGCAGCAGTGGTTTGACACCATCAACGAATATGCCGCACAAATAGGCGTGCAAGTGAAGCACTATATCAACAGCTCTGGCATCAAAGAGATGATAGAAGGCTGTGCCATTGCCAAAGAGTTCGAGCAAATATACGCGTGCAGTTACCTCTACGACAGCAATGGAGATGCCTGTTGGCCATCCGTGGTGGTGGATTACACCAAGAAGACACAGTTCCTCTTCAAGATAAACAAAGGTATCCGCGAAGTGAGCGACAGAGTACGTGTCAATGAGTTTGTCCCCACCGAAGAGCGACCCGTACCCTTCGAACGCATGATATACTTCGGTGATGGCGAGACGGATGTACCCTGTATGCGTACCGTTAAGTCGAATGGCGGATATAGTTTTGCCGTCTATGGCAATGACAAAAAACGCGTTGTGGCACAACAACTGCTATCCGAAGGCCGTGTGAACTTCGCTTGCAACGCAGACTACACTGACCAAGGCGAGATGATGGAGATTGTGAAACGCATACTGGATAAGATCAAAGCCGAGTACGCCTTGTCGCAGGTGTGAATATAAAAACGACAACTCCAACCAATGCAAAAATTATGATTTAAAGACAACACAAACAACCATTCCGCTTCGCCAACATTGCTCAGCGGCTGGGAGTATATTTATCAACAATACCAACAATGAGGAAGCAACAATAAAAACAATTCCTTGGCAAGCACCAATGTTGGGTGCGCGCAGAAGTTGTCTAAGTTGTCTTCAATTAAAATATCCTCAACTTGCGGATGAGGCGCAGGAGGCAGGTGGGGACAAGAGCCACCAAAAATAGCAATAAATGATTCCACACACATGGTACAGTAACCTTGGCTCTGCCACGAAACATCGCATTCACACCTCGGCGAGCCAAATAGTCTGGCTCCACGATATAGCCCAACAACAAGCCTAACTTAGTGGCCCAAGGTTTGAGATTGAACAAACCCGTATTGATAGCACCCGGGCTCACATTGGTTACAATCACACCTTTGTCCTTCAGTTCTACATACACCGAACGCGTGAAATTCTGCAAGAATGCTTTCGTAGCCCCATACGTACTCAAGCGTTGCACCGCGATGCTCGCCGTGATGCTGCACATATTGAGCACATAGCCCTTGCCACGCTCTGCCATATCGTGCCCAAAATAATAAATGAGCATGGCAGGTGTGAACATATGCAGATTGAGAATCAGTTGATTGAAGCCTTCGGAGTCGTCCAAGAAATCACGGTCATGGTATACACCTGCATTATTGATGAGCACCTCTACTTCTATTTGGTTATCGTGGCAATAGGTATGCAGTTCTTTGGCTGCCTCTTGCGTGCCAAGATCGCGTACCAATGACACAACCTCTATGGGAAAATCTGCGCGAAGAAGCGCAGCTTTTTCGTGAATAGTCTCTTCGTTGCTCACGATAAGCAAGTTATATCCTTTCTGTGCCATTATGCGGGCATATTCATAGCCACAACCCGAACTGGCTCCTGTGATGAGTGCGTACATATTGTTGTTTCGTTTATAGTTGAAAGTGTAAAGTTTAAAGGCAAGGGTTATAAAAAACTGCGCAAAGGTACACTTTTTTTTGCACATATCAAAAAAAAATAGTAATTTTGCGGGCTAAAGTGTGAAAATGCTTCGTCGAGTACAAAAATATATCCGTGACAATGCTCTCTTGGAGCCAGGTGCTCGTGTGTTGGTATGCGTTAGTGGTGGAGCAGATAGTATCGCTTTGTGGGATGTACTAAGGCGCGCAGGATACGAGTGTATCGTGGCGCATTGTAATTTTCACCTCCGTGGTGAGGAGAGCGATAGAGATGAGGCATTTGTGAGAAGTGCGGCGATTGGCAATGGGCAATTGGCAATGGGCGAAAGGCGAGAGGCGAAAGGCGAAAGGCGAGAGGCAAGAGATATATTTGTCAAGGATTTTGATACGCAGGGATATGCAAAGGAGAGGGGTATCAGCATTGAGATGGCAGCACGCGAGTTGCGCTACCAATGGTTTGCCCAGTTGGCAGAAGAGCAAGGCTGTCAAGCCATTGCCGTAGCGCATCACCAGAACGACCAAGCCGAGACCGTACTGCTCAACCTCAAACGCGGTACAGGACTGCGAGGACTATGCGGCATGCGTCCCAAGAGCGACAACCCTATGGGTGGTACAGTGCCCGTCATTCGACCATTGCTCTGCACCACACGCGACTATATAGAGCATTACCTGCGCGATATACGCCATATAGCATGGGTAGATGACTCCACCAATACAGACACCACCATCACGCGCAATGCCCTGCGCCAGCAGTTGGCTACCTACTCCAAGGCAGAAATTGAGCACATAGCAGCCACCGCAGAACATCTGCAAGGCTACGTTGATTGGTTGGAGCAACAAGACACACCAGCCGCAGGCAAAGTCAAACTATACGAGCAACTGCGCGAATATCATTTTCCCGAAGTGGAAAAGATCTACAACGCACTGCAAAAAGGTGAAGGAGGCAAGACCTTCTACGCACCTCATCACAAAGCAACCATAAAAAAAGGAAAAGTGGTGATAGAGAAGCTAAAAGCACAAATGAAAAGATATGGGATAATAGGCAAACCGCTGGAACATTCATACTCAGCGCGATACTTCACAGAGAAGTTTATGCGTGAGGGTATTAATGCCGAGTACCAATTGTATGAAGTAGATGATTTGACATATATCCCTACGCTACTACATGACCTGCATGGCTTCAACGTAACCTACCCTTACAAGCAAGCCATCATGCCTCTGCTTCGCGACATAGATTCCATTGCCCATGAGATTGGGGCTGTGAACGTGGTGTGTCAGGGCAAGGGATACAACACCGACTGGATTGGTTTTCAGCAGAGTATCCAGCCTCACCTGCTTGCCCACGACACAAAGGCATTGCTATTAGGCACTGGCGGAGTGAGCAAAGCAGTACAATATGCTCTCCGACAAATGGGAATCCCGTACACATTGGTCAGTCGCCACGCCAACGAACACATATTGGGCTACGAACAATTATCACAAGAGGTGATACAAGCACATACAATCATCATCAATTGTACCCCATTGGGTATGTTGCCTGCTGTAGAGTCATTGCCACCGATACCCTATCAGTATCTGACACAGCAGCACTTATTGTATGATTGCGTGTATAATCCCGCTTGCACCGCCTTCCTGCGTGAAGGGAAGAAAAAAGGAGCACGCACGATAAATGGCTTAGCAATGTTGCACGCACAAGCAGATGCAGCATGGGAAATATGGAAAAACAAATAAACATTATAGAATATGAGACAACGAATTTTTAGCATTGCTATTTTGGCAATATGCGCAAGTGCAATGACCTTTGCACAAACTGTACAAGAAAACGAAATGGCTGTGGTATATTATATGCCACAAACCCAGTTGGCTATTACCATTGATTATGACATAATCACCGTGGAGCCTGGTCCGTTTTACCTATACGCAGAACGCTATCTCGGAGTCAAAGACGTAGTTACCGAAGCCTCCACACGCTACGAAGCCACCAACGTGACATTAGGTACCCATACAGTTGCCGATCTCCATCGTGCTTACAAAGTAGTCAATGAGACTCAATACATATCCCTAACCCCAGAAGGATTGCTACATGGCTATAATGTCCCCGCATACACCTGCGAGGCGCAGCCTACCCATTCCTCTACCCAACCCCACAAAGCAGAAGCTGCCACAAAACTCATGCCACTCATGGAGGAGCAAATGGTAGCCAGTTCGATTGCCAAGATGGCTGAGGGTGCAGCTAAGCAAATCTACCATATCCGCGAAATGCGTATGAATCTGTTGGCTGGAGATGTAGAGCATACACCTGCAGATGGACAAGCCATGCAGTTGGTTCTGAATGAATTAGACAAACGCGAGCAGATGTTGGCTGAGTTGTTTATCGGCTCACGGGTAGTAGAACACCATTCACATACCATATACTATGTCCCAAGCAAGGATGTCACTGAGCGTATTATCGGTCGCATATCGCAATATGCAGGTGTGGTACCTGCCGATGATTTGAGTGGCGAACCTATCCGCTTGACGTTGGCAGGCAAACGCCAAACATATTCTCCAATGAACGACAAGTCTTCCAAACAGAGCAAGGCTGTGCCATCGCAACTCTACTACAATCTGCCAGGTTCAGCCAAAGTGGTGGTAGAGTTTGGAGAAGACCTCCGCGCATCTGCCACATTGCCAATCGCACAATTTGGAGTAGCAGTTCCATTGGCAAAAAGTTTGTTGCTCAATAAGACCACACCACAAATCTATTTTAATACACAAACAGGTAATATCTTATCTATCAAGCAATAATGAAAATCCTTCGTTCTCTAATCATAGTTGTTAGTTTGGGAGTAGCATTAGCACTCCCTGCACAGGAATTGCGATGCACCGTCACCATCAATTCCGACCAAGTACAAGGGTCCAACAAAGAGATGTTCAACACCCTCCAACGATCCATCGAGGAGTTTATCAACACCTCCAAATGGACCAACCTTACGTTCCAGGACAAAGAACGTATCGAGTGTAGCATGATGTTAATCGTAAAGAGTGTGGAGAACAATATATTGAAGTGCGATTTCACTTGCCAAAGCCGTCGTCCTGTGTTTGGCACCACCTACTCTACACCGCTGTTGAACTTCCAAGACAACACGTTTGCTTTTGCCTATCAGGAATACGACCGTATGGATTTTCAGCAAAGCACTTTCACCACCAATCTCACAGCCCTTATTGCCTACTATTGCTATCTGATTATCGGCTATGACATGGACTCCTTCTCTCGTTTAGGCGGTACACCATATTTTCAGATATGCGAAAATATAGTTTCTGCTGCACAATCCGCTTCATTGGAGGAGGATGAGGCTAAGGGTTGGAAGGCGTTTGACAGCAATCGCAACCGCTACGCCCTAATCAACAATCTCATGGACGAGGCGTTCAAACCTTATCGTACTTTCTACTACGAGTACCACCGTTTGGGCTTAGATGAGATGGTGAATAATGTGGCTAATGCTCGCGCCCGTATTGCGGAGGGGCTGCCTGTGTTGAAAGAAGCCAATAGCGCACGCCCTGCTACCTATGTAGTAACAACTTTCCTTGATGCCAAGAATGATGAGTTGGTCAATATCTTTGCAGGTGGTACATCCGAAGAGAAAAAGACTGTCTATGAATTGCTTATGGACCTTGACCCCACTCGCCAATCCATCTACGATGGTATCAATCGCGAACGCTAAACACTACTTCCCCTTTATCTTATCAAATCCTTGTCCAAACACGCCATTCACATTGGCTTGACTGACAAAAGCATTAGGGTCAATTGATTTTATTATATGGAAAATCAATTGACTCTCTTGTTTACGAGCCAAGACAGTGACAATATGAATAGATTGTTGGCTATACCATCCTTTTCCATCTAATACTGTCACACCACGGTGCACCGTTTGATTAATAGCTGTGGCTATCTCCGCATACTTGCTACTGAAGATAAAAAACTGCACCGATTGGCGCATGCGCGACATAATCCAGTCCAACGCTGCCGTATAGCTGACCGTCATACATAGACCATAGAGAATACGCTTAATCTTGAAGTCCACAATGTCCATTCCCTCCACATAGAATTGCTCGGGAATAGGCAGGAAATAACTGCTGGCGATAATCACGGCATCGCAGATAATCATCACTCTGCCCAACGACACATCTTTATAATGATTGACAATCATTGCCACGATGTCCGTACCGCCCGATGAGCCATTGTTGAGCATCACGATACCCAAACTCATACCAAACACCACACCGCCTACAATACATGCCGTTACAGGGTCAGCAATCAGTGGCTCCACGCGCATGGGTATTACCCTGTACCAAAAAGCCAATGCCAATGCTCCCACCAAGGTGCGCACGCAGAAACGCCACCCCACAGTGAGCATAGCCACAATGAGCAACAAAGCATTGATACTCAGCGAACTGAGCCACAATGGTATAGCACCTCCATACTCCGCAAACAGATTAGGAAACAATCCTTGCGTAGCATAGTAGATAATCGAGCAGATACCCGTCAATCCTGCACCCACTACATTATGCGGCACAAAAATCCAATTGACCATCAAGGCAAACGGAAACAGCCCTAAAAAGATAAATATGTACTCTTTAACTACTTTCATTTTATTACCAATAGCCAATACCCAATAACCAATCGCCAATACCCACCTATTTACCCATTGGGTCAAAGCCTTGTCCAAACACGCCTCGTACTTGGCTTTGGCTCACAAATGCGTTAGGGTCAATGGCGTTCACCAGACGGAAGATCTTTGACGACTCATATTGGCGAGCAATCACTGTGATCACTTTGCCTGGATTCTTGGTGTAGCCACCTTGCGCTTCTAAGAAGGTAACACCGCGTGGCACTTGTGTCATGATAGCCTCGGCTATCTCCTCATACTTGCTACTGAAGATGAAGAACTGCACCGACTGACGTGTGCGATTCAGCACCCAATCCACAGCCGTGCCTGCCATAAAGGTATAGCACAAACCAAAGAGTATCTTCTCCAATCCTCTACCAAATGGCAGTTCGTGAATCTCAGGCAAGAAATAAGCACACAGGATAATGACAATGTCGCATGCCATCAATACGCGTCCCATAGGCAGATGCTTGTATTTATTCACAATCATTGCCACAATATCCACGCCACCCGTGCTACCGTTATTAAGGAACACTATTCCTAAGAAACATCCCATGAATAGTCCGCCCAATATCACTGCCATAAATGGGTCGCTCACCACTGGTTCAGCTGGTATCTCTATGACTTTCAGCCAAATAGTGTACCACAATACGCCCCACAACGTGCGCACACAGTAGCGCCATCCTACGGTGAAGAACGCTGCTATCAATAGTGCTAAGTTGCATACAAACGAACTCAACCATATCGGAACAAACGTGTCTGTAGCAAAATAAATAATCTCACAAAGACCTGTCAGTCCACCACCGACAATGGTGTGAGGCACCAAAATCCAATTCACTGCAATCGCATATGGAATGGTACAAAGAATAATCATCAAATATTCTTTCATGGCAATCAGCGGTTTCATACGCTGATAGCCCTTGAGTTGTTCACGAAGTTTCCCTTTCGACATAATCCTTTCTTCAAAATTCTTAATTCAAAATTCTTAATTCATAATTAGAATCTCGCCACAAGGTTTCTATCGCCCCAACCATTATCCACGCGCGATACTGGTATCCAGAACTTGTTGGCTTTCACCCACTCGGCTGGATAAGCGGCTTTCTGACGGCTATATGGGTGGTTCCACTCGTCTGCTACTACCTCATACTCAGGGTGTGGAGCGTTTACCAATACATTATCCTTCTTATCCACCTCACCGCGCTCCACCTCGGCAATCTCCTCGCGGATGATGAGCAAGGCGTCGATGAACTGATCCAACTCGTGCAAACTCTCGCTCTCGGTAGGCTCCACCATCAGCGTGCCATGCACAGGGAAACTCAGTGTAGGTGCGTGATAGCCAAAGTCCATCAATCGTTTCGCAATATCCGATTCGGTGATACCGATACTGTGGAACTGACGGCAGTCCAAAATCAACTCATGACCTACTCTACCGTTCACGCCTGTATAAACAATGCCGAATGCGTCTTTCAGCTTCTCAGCCATGTAGTTCGCACTCACGATAGCGGCTGCTGTCGATTCGCGCAAACCCTCTTCGCCCATCATACGGATATAGCCGTAGGAGATGAGTGCCATATTCGCATTGCCATAGAGCGCACTCGATACGCGGTTATTCTCCGCTTGTGGCATAGCGTCCACCAAGTGCGCAGCGCAGCATATTGCACCTACGCCAGGTCCGCCACCGCCGTGAGGGCTGGCAAAGGACTTGTGCAAGTTGAGGTGGCAGACATCTGCACCGATAAAACCAGGATTGGTATAACCAATCTGCGCGTTCATGTTTGCACCGTCCATATATACTTGTCCACCGCAGTCGTGTACGATCTGGCACATCTCGCGGATAGCCATCTCGAAGATACCGTGCGTTGATGGATAAGTAATCATACAGCCAGCCAAGTTCTCCTTGTGTTGCTCAGCTTTCTCGCGCCAGTCATTTAGGTCGGTGTTGCCATTCTCATCGCACTTCACCACCACAGGCACCATGCCCGCTTGTGCGCAAGACGCAGGGTTAGTACCATGAGCTGATGCAGGAATCAACAGGATATTGCGATGGTCTTGACCTTTTTGGTGCAGATACTCGCGTATGGTTACCAGACCTGCATACTCGCCTGCTGCACCCGAAGTAGGTTGCAGGTTGCATGCTGCAAAGCCCGTGATAGTAGCCAACTGTTGCTCCAAGTCTTCCATCACCTCCATATATCCAGCCACTTGCTCAGCAGGTGCCAATGGGTGAATGCCCATGTATCCAGGATAAGTAACTGGAATCATCGCAGCCGCAGGGTTGAGTTTCATCGTGCACGAACCCAATGGAATCATCGTATGCGTCAAACTTATATCTTTGCGGTCAAGGCGTTTGATATAGCGCATCATCTCGGTCTCGGTACGATATTTCTTAAACACCTCTTCTTGCAGGTAATCCACCTCGCGAACGCGCTCTTCGCTGATCGCCCAAAGCCCTTCGAACGCTTCTTCACTATCTTCGTATTGTGCCATATTGCCGGATGCATTGGCAAAGAGCTCTATGAGGTCGTTCATATCATCCACTGTTACGCTCTCATCCAGAGAGATACCTATCCAACCTTCCTCATCGTAATAGAGGTTAATGCCTAACTGCTCAGCTGCTTCGCGCACTGCCTCTACCCCATTCTCATGGCGTATCTTCAGCGTATCAAAGAATTCGGTGTTCTCTTGCTCGTAGCCATATGCTTGCAACATCTCGCTCAGATAGACTGCCTTACCATGAATACCCTCAGCTATCTCACGTATGCCCTCTGCGCCGTGATATACACCGTACATACCTGCCATCACAGCCGACAGGGCTTCTGCGGTACAAATGTTCGATGTTGCTTTCTCGCGTTTGATATGTTGCTCGCGTGTTTGCAAAGCAAGACGGAAAGCAGGCTTCTCGTAGGTGTCTTTGCTCAGACCGATGATACGACCAGGCATATCACGTTTGTACTCCTCGCGGGTCGCCATATAGCCTGCGGTAGGACCACCAAAGCCCATTGGCAAACCAAAGCGTTGTGCCGTACCGCACATGATGTCTGCATTCAGGGGTTTGAGCAATGCCAATGCCATAAGATCGGCAATCACTGCCACCTTCAAGCCAGCAGCGTGACAGTCATCAATAAATGCAGCATAGTCCTCTATCGAGCCATCCGCATTAGGCCATTGCACAATAGCACCGAAGAATGGTCCGTTCTCTGCGAGCCAGTCGCTATTCACCATCGCATAATCCACCAGCACGAGTTCAATATCTTGTCCTTTCGCACGTGTGCGCATTACGTTCAAGGTGTTGGCAAAGATTTTCTTGTCCACCAATACTTTCTTCACGCCTGCTTTCACCATATCACGGCTGCGCAGGTTACGCATCATCGTTACGGCTTCGGCTGCTGCTGTCGCTTCATCAAGAAGCGAGCAGTTAGCGAGTGGCAGACCCGTGAGGTCACTAATCATCGTTTGATATACAAACAATGCCTCCAAACGACCTTGGCTCACTTCGGCTTGGTATGGAGTGTAAGAGGTGTACCAAACGGGGTTCTCCAATATATTGCGTTGAATCACAGCAGGCGTATTGGTGCCATACCATCCACGACCAATGTACGAGCGATAGAGTTGGTTCTTCGCTGCCATCTGGTGCATGGTGTTGAGGTGTTCTTGCTCCGTGAGTGGCTCATCGAGGTCAAGTGGCTCCTCTAAGAGGATATCCGCTGGCATGGTTTGTGCGATGAGTTCATCCACGCTTTTCACTCCGATTACTTCCAACATCTGCTGTTGGTCTTGCTCTGTCAGACCAATATGTCTGCTTTTCAAGTAGTTAGTTTTCACAATATATTGTTTTTAATGTTTATACTTATTTCAGGCTGCAAAGTTACTAATTTTTTTGAATATACACAAGTGTATATTAAATTTTAAGTAAAAATACCGTTTTTACTTGCCATTATTAGAAATTCTGCTGTACCCATCGACTGAGGAAAGGATCTGAAAGCAGATATTGCTTTTGCCCTTGTTCGTTGGCGGTATAGGTAATCCAATCATCTGCAAGAAGTTGTTTCAATGCAGATTGCACAGAACTCGAAGACGTCAAGTGATACCTACGCACAAAATCACCCGAAGTAACCCGAGATGCTTTTCCTTCTTTGGCTATGGCTATCAATAGTTCTTTAGGCTTTGGAGTTAGCAATGATAGTCGATTTTTGTAGTTGCGTTCATTCTCGCTAAGAATATCATTAATTGCCTGTTCCACAATTGCTTGCGTGCATAGTTCATTTTCTTCTGTCATCGCAAATGCCACGTTCATCACCTTTTGCATGCAGTAGGTATTGCCATCAAACATGCGATACACATACTCCACACTGGTTGCCTCTATATGCTTGTTAAATTCCTGAAAATGAGCCAATACAAATTCGGTATAAATGTCTTGTGAAATAGCCTCCAGATTCATATTGGCTGTACTTGCATAGAATGGGCGAGAAGGCAGATTAAACATCTCTTCCAAAATATGTCGCTCCGACCCTGCGAAAATAAAATCTGCATTCGTGCAATGTTGGATATGGGTACGTAAAATAGCTTCGATATTTTTTTCGGGATAATGTACTATCTGTTGAAACTCATCAATGGCTATCAAGCAGCGTTTATCGGCTTGATTGATATATTCAAATATCTCGGCAAGTGTGTATTCAGGATTGCGTATTGCCCCCAACGACAATGTGAATTTAGGCATTCCTGTTAGTATGTCATACCCGAACTCTCCACTTATCGACCGTACTGTTTGCACAAACAAATCCACCATCTGTTTGCTTTTGGGCTTTAATGTTTCAAATATCTGTCGTCCCAAGGCAAAAGTCAGGTCGCGCAACGAAGATGTCTCTAAAATGTCAATGAAAAATACATAATATTCTTCTTCCCATTTGGGCGTTTGAAAGCAATGTGCAATCAATCCTGTTTTGCCAATGCGGCGTGGTGCAGTCAGTACTACATTCCTACCATTATGAATATGATTAGTCAAAATCTCTGTTTCTTTCACACGGTCGCAAAAGTACTCCGCAGGGATTGCTCCTTTGATAATGAATGGGTTGTTAATCGTTGCCATAGCATATACATTTATAATTTCGCTGCAAAGTTACGACATTTTTTTGAATTATGCAAATAAAATTATTCTATTAGCATAATTTTGTTAGAATAATCACTCAATTATATGTTCATAACTTAATAAAAGTGAACTTTTATTTGCATATAAACATTATTTTTTGTACCTTTGCATGCAAATTGTATTTTGACTGATTATGTCCGAAACAAAATCTACTATAACAGGTCTGGCAAAAGGTATCTTCAAAGATAGAGGAAGCAAATTCCTCGCCTTTGCCGAACCTATTGCTAACGAGGATGAAGCCAAAGCCCGCATAGCGTGGTACAAAAAGAAATACCACGATGCACGCCACGTGTGCTATGCCTACCGCTTGGGCGAGAACCTATGGCGCACCAAAGATGACGGCGAACCCCACGGAACGGCAGGAATGCCCATTCTTCGCAGCATTGATGCCCAAAAGCTCGACAATATCCTCGTAGTAGTAGTCCGCTATTTCGGTGGCACACTGCTCGGCACTGGTGGACTGATGGTCGCCTACCGCGAAGCCACCAAAGAGGCACTGAAGAATGCGGAAATAGTTTAGGGATTAAGGAATTAAGGTTTAAGGAATTAAGGTTTAAGGAAAGGATATGAAAAGAGCGATATTCCCAGGGAGTTTTGATCCCTTTACCATAGGACATCACGACATCGTGATGCGCGGACTGGAAATCTTTGATGAGATTATCATTGGCATTGGTCACAACTACAACAAACGCGAGGTTTTTCCCATAGCCGACCGTTTGGCTGCCATACAACGCGCGTATAATAAGGAATCGCGCGTACGCGTGGAGGTGTACGACGGATTGACCGTAGATTTTGCAGCAGAGCACCAGGCTCAGTTTATTCTGCGTGGCGTGCGCTCGACGCTGGACTTCGAGTATGAGCGCAATATAGCCGAAGCCAACAAACAACTGTCGGGCATCGAGACCGTACTACTCTACACCCGTCCCGAGTATGCACATATCTCCTCCACCCTCGTGCGCGACTTGCACTCCCACGGAAAAGATATTGCGGCATATATACCCGACACGAAATAACATATAAAAAAAACAACATAAACAACAATTCCGCAGACCAACATTGTCTGCGGCACGTATTGAGAAATGAAAAAATTAGCACTTTATATCATTTGCTGTTTCGCCAGTGCAGTCCTATTGGCAGAGACACAGACTACACGCATTGACAAGAACCTGACTATCTACACCGATGTCATGCGTCAGTTGGATATCAACTATGTGGACACGCTCAACTACGACGACCTTATCGAAACGAGTATCAACTACATGCTCCACAAGGTGGATCCCTACACCATGTATATCCCCAAGCGCGAAGATGATGAACTGCGCCGCATGACACAAGGCAAGTACGGTGGCGTGGGCTCGCTCATTATGTACCGCGATAGTAATGTGTATATCAATGAGTTATACGAAGGTATGCCTGCACAGCAAAGCGGACTGCTACCTGGCGATCGCTTTGTCAAAGTGGACGGAATGGACTGCGAAGGCAAGAACACCAAAGATGTATCCGATAAGTTACGTGGCAAACCAGGCACTACCATTGAGATTGTCCTTGAGCGCGATAGCCAACTCCTGACCAAGCAGGTTACGCGCCGTGATATCCACCTCCCTGCCGTGGGATATGCCACTGTACTACAAGACTCTATCGGATATATCCTCTTCAATGACTTCACCTCCAACTCTGCCCAAGAACTGCTTACTGCTTTGGATAAAATGGTGCAATCCAATGGTATTAAGCGACTTATCATTGACCTGCGTGGCAATGGTGGTGGTATCATTGACGAAGCCATACAGATTGTCGGATTCTTCGTACCCAAAGACACAGAGGTCGTTTCTACCAAGGGCAAGACCGAACGCAGCAATAGCACCTACAAAACCCAAACATCGCCTATCTTCCCCGATATGCCTTTGGTTGTATTGGTGAATGGGCAATCGGCATCTGCCAGCGAGATTGTGGCAGGGGCTTTGCAAGACCTCAAACGTGCCACTATTGTGGGCGAACGCACGTTCGGCAAAGGACTCGTGCAGAACATCCGCCCTATCGCCTACGGCGGACACTTGAAAGTAACTACATCCAAATACTATTTGCCTTCGGGTCGTTGTATTCAAGCCATTGACTATGCCGAGCGCCAACGTGGACATCAATTGCACCGCGACACCGCAGGTGGTATCTTACCTGATGTAGTGCTGAATGACTCTGCCAAACTGGATATCACCTACAACCTCTACCGCGACCATCTATTCTTCGACTATGCCAATCGCTACTACAATCAACACCCGACTATTGCGCCTGCCACAGAGTTTCAACTGACAGACAGCGACTTAGAGGATTTTTGCCAATTCCTGGAAGAGAAGAAGTTTTCCTACGAAACCGAAACAGGACGCTACTTAGGCGAACTTATCAAGATGGCCAAGCAAGAGGATATAGATTCTACTCTACTCGCTGATTTGGAGGCGTTTAAGCCTCGCTTGACGGAAGACTTTCATACTGCCATTCAGCGTAATCGCGAGGAAGTAGAAGAGTTGCTTGGTGGCGAGATTATCAAACGCTACTACTACCACCGTGGCTACTATGCTTATATGCTACGCTACGACAAAGAACTCAAACGCGCCATTGAAGAGGTCAATCGCTTGTAACCAATATGCCCCCCCCTCGCTCATGGCACGACGGAGGTAGTTGGGTACAAAGATCTTACAACACGCGGGAAGTGCAGTGTTTACTATCCTTCCCGCGTGGGTGTATTAAAAACGTTTCCGTGTGTCGAAGATTGTGTGGAAGGTATTGTTTCTGCTTGTATATCTAAACCTATTATTTAATAGGTTTTGCTCTTAACGCTTAACAGATTTGTATTGTTGTTGAAATTTATCTAACAACACCATACAAGAGTGGAAATTTTCATTCTTGGTTTTTGCAGGGTCGGTTTCTGTATATGCAATATACATCACATCATGTGACAACATAGCATCTACCATATTTTGCCCAAAATACACTTTTTCGCTGATAGATTCTTCAGATTGAATCTCCAAAGCATCCTCCCTTCCAAACGATGCACCATTAATATCGTCTATGCCTTTTGAAAAAGCAATAGCTACAAATACAACAGGATCATTAGGCAGTGTAAGTGTCAAAAAATCATTTTCGGGCGATAAGACGACATCAAGAATGCTAACATGGTTCGCGTTGTCATACTCTTCATACTTTATTACGGCTTGATTCAAGCATGAATAACCAAATGTTTCTAATGCTGTTGTATCGTAATACCAAGTAGTTATTACATTGGTAAATGGCATTAGTAGTGTGTCGATAGTAAATGTCACTTCTTCTGGAGTATTGATAGTTTCATCCATCATCAATTGCAATAAGGTGCCTGCCAAACTCTTTGCGCCAATGCGAATGTTTATATCTGGATGATGTTCCACATGGCATTGCATCGTGTCAATCAACTGGAGGATATCATCTTTCACTTCCATGATTGTGCGCGTACTATCTAATGTGGCATGGAAGATATGAGTTAGCGTGGAGTCGGTTATGTTGTCTTGCTCTGAAGAGGTTACTTGTTTGGTACAAGAAGAGAGGCTGAAAAGAAATACAAGAGGAAAGATAAATAAGTGCTTCATATTGCGCAAATAATTAGTAAAAAAATCTTTGATTATACTGATAACACTAAGACTCTCTTCTGTTTTGCAGTATAGACGAGTAGCAATGTTTCTTACTAATGCAATTAAATATCAAATATCTTGATTATATTTTGAATCCTCCTGATAATTGAAGATAACAACGTTCTTCACAATCCGAATCTTCTGGTGCCCACCAATTTGCTAAAGATAAACGTAGTAATGTCCCTTGTGGAATCTCTTGTGCTGTGGCGTCTTCTAAACCAACATATGGCATTTGAAAACCAGAAGGGAACCTTGTTGCAGTGTAGTGATAATATACTTTGCCCTTGATTTCATTCTTGAGTATCAAACTATCCGAAATCCAAAAACAAGTACTAAATGAAGGACATGAATCTTCACTTATATAGAGTTTGCCAGCAGATGTGAAACGCAACTTATCTTCAAAAACACTCATGAGCGACCCTTGGTACAGAGGAACATTACTCTCGTGCAATACCTTTATCAAATCCTGATTATTAATTGTTTCACCCGTAAATGTGCGAGACAATACAGCAACATCTTCAGAGTGAGGCAAAGGACGATAATTAGTATATTCATACTCAAGATCCCAAATCTGTAGTAACTCATATGGACAATCTTGAAGTGTTTCATGAAATCCGTCCTCGTTTAACAAACGTATAGATTTCTTCTTATCTAAATCTATCGCCCCAACGCAAACATGATTATGCTGCATTTTGGTTTTAGATACAATTAAAACTCTTCCCATGACTACAAGTGTTTGACAGTAAGATTATATTTTTGGTTAAGTCTATTTGCGACGATAGAACGATGGCAGGCATATGGTGATTCTTCAACACAAAATAGAACGACTCTACAAACATTTAAATTATGTAGTTCTTGCACTAAATCATCCAAATTGTACTTGTCTAAGACATCGGATATATACAATCTTGTAAAAGTATTCCCTAATGTTTTACGTGTTTTCTTACTATTGCCACTGCGTATATCTTCTTCCTTTTGAGCGGTTCGAATTTCTTTCGTCGGCGCAAGTTCTATAATATGTTTATATTTAATATCTAATTTCGCTAATTTTTCTTGCAAATACGAACTATTTACGAATTTATATTGACTTCCACGCACTCCACGACGTTGTCGTATATCTAAAAATAAATCAACATTATTATTCGTTAATTTATCAAAAAACACATTTTCAGTAGAGTTATAAACCCCTATAGTATAAATTTCCAACATAGTGTTCGGGGTAATTAGTCAAACTGAGAAAAACTACTGTGTTCGGTCGGGATTAAGTATGTCTTCCGAGAAGCAGTTGGCGCAACTCCAAATAAATCCATCGTTCCCCAGCCTCCAGTGGCTTCTATGTCTAAATCGGCCTGTGATTTAGAGACATTGTTTACTCTATGTAGAACAGGAATATGGTTATCAGTTAATACTTTACCTATAAGTTTATAGCGATGGCACATTTTAGGATCTGCCTCGCTACACATAATCGAAATGGGTATATCACTCTGTGAAGCTTTAATTAGGCGGTTTATTCCTGCAATGAAAAAATCCTTTTGTTCTACTTTGCTATAATCCACTTTACCGTTTGTATAGCAAGTAGGATCACTAGGCAATCCTCCAAGTACATCTCCCATATAAACATAAGTAATACCATTTCTTTGCAAGAGCGCCTTTAGAGGTTCTTGATTAAAATGCGTGCTCCATTTAGAATATGGTTTACTACGAATATCAATTAGGTACTTGATGCCAAGAGAGTTTAATTCTAAAAGAAACTCTTCAACTGACTTATTCCCATGCCCTATTGTATATATTACTCCCATAATTTAAGTTTTTTCTTTAGCATTACAAACCGCGTGCAAAATTACAATTATTTTTTGAGATATGCAAGAAAATGTGATATTTTTTAAAATTGTAAATAATTACTCTTTTTATCGCCCCTGATACTACAACTTTTTATAATCTCTTGTAAGGTGCCTAAATATTCCATGATAATACCTAAATTATCGCGATCAAGTAGCGAATGAATCATAAGCCAATCACCTTTTGTTTTGAGATTTTTTCCTTCAAAATAATTGAAAGAATCTCCGCTCGCGAAACATTTATAGTTCGTTATTATGTATCGATCGTGCTTGTCATATGGTGTCCCTTTTTTTAATTCTACAAAAGTAACATTAGGTGTTCTTCCTGTCCTATTAAAAATTAATTGTTTGATTTCTTGCTCGATGTAATCAAAACGAATTCTGATAGTTTTATCATTATACAAGTAAGGCAGTGTGAAAACAACAATGTTTTGAATATTAACAACTGGGTGACTTAGACTTTCTAATATACTAAAAATATTTTCATCATAGAATGCTTCAGGTATTGCAAATAAATATCTATCTACAATGATTATATCTGTACATGGAGATGAGTTTTGTTGAATAACACTCCAATCTTGCATGTCCCGAATAGAATATTGTTTTGACGGAATATATCTCTTTTCTATATACAAATTGGTTAATCTTTTTATTTCATCACCTTTTTCTGTAAATAGGACATTTAATTCTGAATATTCATCATCATTCTTCGATAGAAAATAGATTGTTGAGAATTGATCTGGTATAGTAGTTCCATCAAATTGTATTGTTGGTGTTTGTGCATTCCATTGAATTTGGGACGATTTTCCTCTATTTGTTTGTAGTTTATTGAATAATCTATCTGATTTTGCTTTAATATCTTTTTTAAGTTTAAGCAGTTCATCTTTAGCGAATGTAAAATGTATATCTAAATCACATTGTAACATATGAACACAATTCATATAGTGTTCATCGCTCTCTCTTGATAAAAAAGATATATAATGTTCTAAATCAATGTATATTTTCATAATATTGAACTAC
Source organism: Bacteroidales bacterium (assembly GCA_015061165.1). Taxonomy (GTDB): domain Bacteria; phylum Bacteroidota; class Bacteroidia; order Bacteroidales; family Paludibacteraceae; genus Colicola. The sequence goes on along the minus strand of SUXC01000003.1, from coordinate 167,235 downwards.
ATTGTTTGGAAAGCGAGGTTGGTGGCTTCATCGTAAAAACCAGTACCAAAATCATTCTCAAAATTACCATCCTTACGATATATCATTTCATAAGGTTTGTCATTTTTTGGAATATAATATACCTTAAAAGGATTATAAAATGGAGGAACATAATACTCACACGATTCACGTTTTGCTTTATTCCAAGCGTATGCTCCTGCTAGGATAACTTGCGTTTTACGTATCAAATATTCACTATGTGTTTCTATGACAAACATGACTCCATATCTCTCCCATGCGTCATAGAACATGTCAGCTAATAAAGATTGATATGCAGGGTGCAAATGATTTTCAGGTTCTTCTATTGCAATAATCGTGTAAGGAGGAGCTGCTTCTTCAATGACTGGCATACCATGCGTTACAATAGAGAGTAATATTGATACTAATTGTGTTATGCCAAACCCCATGTCTGCTAACAACTGACCCGTAGTATCTTCTTCTGACTTATAGAGCCGTAACGTAATGCCCAATCCATCATTAACACTTTCCAGCCTAATATGATGAGCAATGTCAAATTCTCGAAGCCATTTGTTTAGAAATTCCTCTTTATCATTCTTTTCCCAATAGCTGCTTTTTGTAGAGTAGTAGTTGTATTCTTGTAAGATGTTTCCAAATTTATCGGATAGGTTTTCGAGTGTATATAAACGTTGTACGGTACAAGTGTCCGAAGAAATGTAATGACATTGTTTGGGTTGATTGATAGGACATTTTGGCAATAGAGTATGTTCAATGATATACATAACATACATTATGAACCAATCGTAAAATGGATTCGTAAGCTTTGCATAAGAATAATCTTCACCCAAAGTTGGATATTGAAGTATTGCGGACAATGCTAAGTCTTCTTTCTGATATGAAAGTTGCATTAATTTATAAGCCACAAAATGGAAATTAATAGTTTGTTTTTTATTGGCTATTTTGTGTGCGTATTTTTTTGCAAAATCCTTATTCTGTAATAAGCTTTCTATAGCCTTTGCCTTATCTAAAAAATCTCCATCAGACGCAATTTGTGAAATATGTTTTAACGTAGAGAAACGTTCGCCGTCTAAGAATATTTCATCCTGCAGTAAACATTTTTGCACATGCGAATCAGACTGTGATTCTAACTGTTTATAATATTCATTAAAGGTTGGAAAATTTGATTTCTCAAAGTCTCTAATGATTAAATCTATTTCTGGATCTTTATTAATTTGTTCGTCTAAAAGACTACGAACTTCTGATTTTGCAACATCTCCAATAAGCAATAAAATAGGACAATAATGTATAATCCCACTTTGAATATGTTTTTGCAAAAAAGGGAGATGTTTTTTCTTATCATAGCTTATAGTTGGTCTATGAATATTTTTCTCTGGAGCAGGGCAAGGACGATGACCTTTTTTTACCCAAGTAATATAGTCTTCAAATAAATATGATGGATTAAATGTTGTAATATTTTCAGTTAGTACAGATTTATATGGATTATCTCCTCCTTTGGGCAATTTTGTAAAATCTAATTCTAGAATGGTATTACCAGAAGTGGTTATTCGAACTATTTTTAGCCAAGCATCATTGCTACTGTCATTTGAGTCATTCCCAAATACATATTCAACTTCTAACGGTTTAGAAGTTTTTCTTATGAAACCTTTACTATTGCATGTATAGGTAAAATGAATACATCCATCATTCTTTTCATTATGATTTAAAACAGATGTAAAATCACCTAATTTTAAATTGTATTTGTGTAACCCCAACGATTCGCTTCTAATATCAAAATTTTGTCCTTGAGTACGAAGACGATCAATAAAATTATAAAGTAATAGCAAAGCTTTGGTCATTGAGCTCTTTCCAGAACTATTGCAGCCAGTAAGGAATGTGAGAGGTGCAAGGTCAAAAGTTGAACCTTCTTGATCAAAAATGCGGAAGTTTTGGATTTTAAGAGAAGTGATAGCTGCCATAATTAATAAGGATATTTTGTGTTTATTTTTCGTTTGACGGTGCAAAGGTAGTGCATGTTTGTGCAGTCTATTTGCACAAGTGGTAAGGGATTATTATTTTTTGTATAATTCGTATAATTTTTGTGCGTTTTTAGTCATTTCTTCTCGAACGAATTGCGGTTCAAGTACCTCTACATCACTTCCAAAAGACAAGAGGCGTTGATAAAATTCTTTATTAGGAACAACTTCTAATTCTATTATACCTTCATCTGCTCTACTATTCCGCTGGCTTTCGTGCATTGGTTTTGACAAGACATAAGGTAAGCGGTGTGAAGAGAAACGAAGTGAAATTTTTACAGGTATATCATTTGCTGATTTGGTTACACCTATAAGATCTTCAAAATATTCTGCGAAGTCAAGGGTCGTATTAGGAATATATGTTTCAGTTGTATGCTCAATCTCTTGAATACGATCTAATGCCAGATTTGAGATATTTTGACATACACCATTCGTTGTTAATCCAAACAAAAACCAACGACCATTATATTGCTTTATATAATAAGGGTGCACGATAGTGGTATAAGGTAACTTGTTAAAAGGACAATAAGTGATTTTGAGCGCTTGCTTGTTGATAATTGCCTCAAACAATGGGCTGAGGTGTTGCAATCCATCAACATAGTTGTTGGTGTCAAAAGCTATAATATCTTGCGTGTCCTCTAACTCAAAATGATAATGTTCTTCCAATTGTTGCATCATCTCTTCAATTCGTTCAAACTGAGGCAATCCGCGAAATTGTTGCAACATGAGCAACATAGATTTGAGTTGTGAGAGTTGATGCTCGTTCAAATCTCTACGCCAAATAGAATAATTAGGGTCTGCATAGCGATAATATCGCCGACCATTGACACGTGCTGGCTCCTCGAACAGAATATCCCAACCATTGTTATATTGCATATCGTTGATGTCATTAAACAATGTGCGACGACTAATTGCAGGTGCTCCGTTGGCATCTAACTCACGATTAATCGCGGCAAGCAAATCCTCAGCAAAGCAATAGCGAGTTCGGTCGCTAAAGCATTTGTCTAATGCTTGATAACGGATAGTTGCTAATCGTGTTCTGGGCATGATAGAGGGAGTTATATTGATTTTATTTGCAAAAATACTACATTTTTTTGGATTGAGCAAATAAAAATCGCTTTTAAGGCGATTTTTTAGTGTCAGTGTAGAGTGTAGGAGTTTATAATGCTATTATGAAGGGATTGGAATCACATAGTAATAGCATAGTAATCACATAGTAATGTCATAGTATAGATAGGGGATTGGTGGGAAGTTTGAGAACGGCGAATAAGTCGAATTAAACAAAAAAATATAACAAACAGCACAACAAATCATTTATCGTGATAGTCACGGTTGAAGAGCGCAAGGCGCTCATCAAGGAGTTCGTATTGGTCATCGCGGATGCAAGACACACAGCCACGCATACCCTCGCGTTTCGCACCTGTACTGGTCAGCGAAATAGCCGAAATACCGTAGTAAATCAGTTTGTTAAGCATCTTTTCGCCCGTCCAATCTTTATAACCAAACGTAAAGAAGAAACCATCGCCTACCTCCTGCTCATCGGCATCTTGGTCATAGACTATATGGAAGCCGTTCTTAATCATGATCTCCTTGACAATCTTTGCACGGCGAGCATACTCGCGGGTATTGTTTACGAAATCAATCTTGCCTTGGCAAGCCGCTTTGAACATAGCAGCCATAGCATGTTGCACCGAGTGCGTTACACCCGAAGACAGACTATAGAGCACAATATACACAAAATTGCGTATAAACTCACCATCGTTGCCATAGCGTTCTGCCAACGAAGGGAAACGACGGTGTGCCAAATATGGATTCATCGCCACAATAGCACCGCGCTGACCTGCATACGAGAACATCTTGGAGCACGAAATCATATGCACGCAATTGTTGGTATATCTGCCCACAGAGGGTTGGTATGGTGGTTCGTATGGCGTGCCACGGTCTTTATCGCGGAAGTCCATATTTAGGTATGCTAAGTCTTCGATTACCAGCACATTATACAACGTAGCCAATCGGCCGATAATCTCCAACTCGCGTTCGGTGAGGCACATCCAGGATGGGTTATTCGGATTGGAGAAAAGCATGGCTGCTATCCTACCCGACTGGAAATGGCGTTCCAACTCTTTCTCCAATGCTTCGCCACGGAAATTCGCCACATCAAACGCATCCACGCGCACACCAATCACCTTACATTGCTGTTTCTGCACAGGGAAACAGGGGTCAAGAAAGAGGACCGTATCGCGCTGGCTATCCAGTTGCGCCATCGTCAAATTGAGCGCAAAAGCGGCTTGCATACTACCCACTGTAGGCACAATACAATCGGTAGGGATATCCAGTCCGAGGAAAGCGCGCACGAACTCACTGCCCCAGTGCTTGACTTCGGGAATACCCGTGATAATAGGATAACGCGAACCGTAACCCGCCTTCAAGGCTGCATGCTCAGCAGCTATACCCACTTGTTCGGCAGGCAAGCCAGGTTCACCCAATTCCATATGGATAAACTCCTGACCAGTAGCACGTTCGATATCTTTGACTACGCCCACGAGTTGGCGGATAGAGGCACCGCCCAGTTCCTTGGCGTTACGCAGACCAAAATCAATACAGGTTTGGTCAACGAGTTGTTTGTTGAGAGGAAAAGACATATTTATGAGGTTAGAGGTGAATGGTTAAAGGCGAGAGGCACGGTACCCTGCTTCGATGGCAGCGAGGTTGGCTGCTACAACGGTTTCGCCTTTGCGGGCGAAAATGCGCTCCACGCCTGCGACAATCTTATCATGTTCAATGCCCAACATAGGGATAGCTGCACCCAAGAGCACCATATTCGCTGCTTGCAAAGGAGCACCCGCCTCTTTGGCAAGCACCTCTACATCCAATAGCACGTGGTTCTTGACTGCTTTAATATGCTCCAGCACCTGCTCAATATCAGGATAATTAGGGATATTCACAAAAGGTTTGCACGAGGAGACAATCCATCCTTCGGGTTTGAGGTATGGCAAATAGCGCAATGCTTCCATTGGTTCGAGCGAGATGATGATATCTGCCCCACCCTTGGCTATCAAATCCGAATAAATGGGTTCGCTGGATAAACGGAGATTGGATTGCACATCACCGCCTCGCTGGCTCATGCCATGCACTTCGGCTTGCTTCAAATAGAGGCCTTCTTTGAGGGCTGCCTCGCCAATCACTGTGGCAATAGATAGGATACCTTGTCCGCCTACGCCTGCTAAAATTATATCGCGTTTCATAAGAGTATTGTATAGGGTTGTGTAGGATTGTATAGGGTTGTGTAGGATTGTATAGGGTTGTTTAGTGTTGTTTTTGCTTGAGGTGGCGTTTGAGGGTTTGGATACACTCGCGGCGAGCGATAACAACACTGGTGCCGTTGTATGCTACCTCCTCGCGGAGCACCTGTTTGATTTCTTCCATATTCTTTGGCAATGGCACTACCACGCGCACATGCTCTTTCTCTACGCCCAATCCTTCGCAGATAGCTTCCAGTCGGCCTGTACCCGCAGAGTCTTGTCCGCCAGTCATACCTGTGGTGAGGTTATCGGAGATAAGCACTACCACATTCGCTTTGCTATTCACGCAGTCCAGCAATCCCGTCATGCCCGAGTGCGTGAACGTACTATCGCCAATCACCGCAAACGAAGGGAACTGTCCTGCATCAGCAGCACCTTTCGCCATGGTGATACTCGCACCCATCTCCACACAAGCGTGGATAGCGTGAAACGGCGACAAGGCACCTAAGGTGTAACAACCTATATCGCCGAAAATCTTGGCATTCTCATGTTCGCGTGCCACCTCATTGAGCGCAGCATACATATCGCGGTGACCACAACCTTGGCATAGTGCAGGTGGACGACTGACGACTATTTCAGGAATCTGGCATCCGGGAGCCGGCAGCTGGTCACCCACTAACGCTTGAGCTACGCAGTCAGGTGTGAGTTCGCCCATGCGAGGGAGGTCGCCCGTCAGTCGGCCTTTGACAGCCACAGAAGATGGCACCATACCGCGCAATAGTTCTTCCACTACGGGTTGTCCCTCCTCCATCACCAATATCTCCTCTGCACCATCTGCAACCATCTGGTCAATCAATGCCTTTGGCAATGGGTATTGGGTAATCTTGAGAATGGTGTAGGCTTCTATCCTTGAGTCTGGAGTCTGGAGTCCTGATAATGCCTCCATCAGGTAGTTATACGCAATACCTGTGGTTACAATCGCTTTCTGAGGTTGTGTACCCTTGGTATAGGTATTGTATAGCGATTCCTCGCTGGTTTGCACAAAATCGGCTTGTGCTTCTACGAGTTCTGCGTAGTTTTTGCGCGCGAATGCAGGCAATAGAATAAAATGATTGGTGTTCTCAGGGGCAGACAGAGTATTTTGTTCACGAGGAGTATCCATTGTCTCCACCACCGCGCGCGAATGCGCCATGCGCGTGGTTACGCGTAATAAGATAGGTGTGCGCAGCGATTCGGAGAGGTCGAAAGCATAGTGCATCATGTCGTATGCCTCTTGTTGGTTGCTTGGCTCGAGGCATGGAATCATAGCGAATTTCGCATAAAAGCGCGAGTCTTGTTCATTTTGCGAGGAGTGCATGGATGGATCATCAGCAGCCACTACTACCAATCCACCATTCACGCCCGTGATAGCAGCATTCATAAACGCATCAGCGCATACATTCATACCCACATGCTTCATGCAGACCAGTGCACGTTTGCCCATGTACGACATACCGAGAGCGCCTTCCATAGCAGTCTTCTCATTAGTAGCCCATTGGCAAAAGATATTGCCGTTTATTCCCGACTCCCGATTCCCGACTCTCGTTTTCTGAATATACTCAGTGATTTCAGTAGATGGTGTACCTGGATAAGCATATACACCACTCAGTCCCGCATCAATAGCGCCCTGCGCTATGGCTTCATCGCCTAAAAGAAGGTGTTTCATGGTTCATTCAATTAGTTTAACTGGGCAAAGATACAAAAAATATTGCACTTGTGCAAACGCAGCAGCACATTTTGGTGCAATTTATGTTGTAGAACATTTTAAGAGGGCATTTTTTGTACATTTGCATCATGGAAATAAAAAATGGAAGGATACGTTATATCCTTCCATTTTTCTTCGTAAAAAGATTTGTTATTGTTACGCTTATGGCAACATCAACGCACCTACGAGTGCCAAAATAGCGTAGAACTCAGGGAGCGCAGCGTAGATCATGGTGTTGGTTTGTACATCGTGACCAGCAGCGATACCTGCGATACCATTAGCACAAACTTGACCTTGACGGATAGCAGAGAACAAGCAAACCAAACCTACTGCCAAACCAACTGCAAAGAGCATAGGACCTTGAGCTGCAAAATCTTTACCCATCCACATCAAGAATGCAACGAAACCGTACAAACCTTGAGTAGCAGGAAGAGCAGACAAGATCATGTAGCTACTACCTTTTTCTTTGTTCTTCTTCAATGCACCTTCAGCAGCATTACCTGCAATAGTGGTACCATAAGCAGAACCTACACCAGCGAGACCCAACATCAAGCCCCAGCCGAGATAACCTAAAATTTCATTCATAATTGTTTAATGTTTTATTTTGTTATTATTTTTTGATTCGGGATTCGGGAGTCAAGATTTAGGAATCGGGACTCCTTATCTTTATTCTTATTATTTCTTAAATGGTTGATACAATGTACCTTTGCCTTCGTAACCTGCGTTCTTGAAATACTCTACGAAACTCAAACGCAATGGGTGAACAAACGCACCCAACGCTGACATCGCCAAGTTCAATACGTGGCCCAAGACAAGAATCAGCACGAATGGCAACCATTGCCATGTGGCACCTTCGGTAGTGCCACCCATTACCATCAAGCCCAAGTTGTTGAACGCTGCACCCAACATACCACCTGCCAAGCCAAGGGCATACAGACGGATATAAGAGAGCACGTCACCCAAGATACCAGTGGCCATATTGTAGGTATCCCACAAACCTGCACCGATGTTAATCAATGGGTTACGACCTGGAGTGTTGAAGATATAGATAGCCAATGCAGATACTGCACCTACCGTTATCAACGCCCACTTAAAGACGTTCTCTGGCAATATGGTCAAGCCCAATATAGCCACAATCAGACCACCTACGACGAGCAACAACCAACCCCAAGTAGCGATATTCTCCTTGAAGCCAAATTGCTTGGTGTAGCAGATAGCTTTCACCACCATCGCCAGACAGATATGGAACACACCTATGCATATTGCCAATACCATCTGAATATCGTAGCCCATCACATTGCCCTTAATCATCACATTCTTCAACGCTTGGGGTACCCACTCCGCGTTGTAGAGGTCAATACCCATGAATGTGCCAAGGAAGAATCCTACTACCGTAGTACCCACACCCAGCACAGTTATGATAGGACCAAGACCCTCAAACATAGCGATATTGAGTTTCTTCTTTGCAATCAGCCAACCGATGATAATGAGCAAGATACCATATCCACAGTCGCCCATACACATCGCGAAGAACAAGAGGAAGAATGGTGCCAAGATAGGTGTAGGATCAAACTCACCATAGTTAGGCCAACCATACATACCTGTCAGACTCTCAAAGAGTTGGGTGAACTTGTTATTGCGCAGTTTGATAGGCGTATTGTCCTCTGCTGTAGGATCTTCGGCTTGGTAATATACCTCTTGCTTTTGGAGCATAGCATCCAATGCAGCCACTTGGTCGATTGGGCAGAAACCCTCCAAAACCTTCAAGCTACCATCTGCTTCAGATGCAGTGTTGAGTGTAACTCGCTTCCAGTCAATCTGTTGTTGCAGTTCGTTGAGTTCGTTCTCCAATGCAGGAATATTCTCTTTTGCCCAGAGTTCAATGCGTGCATTTTGTGCTACGAGCAAGCCATTCAAGCCCTCTACATCCTTCTGCAAGTCAGCAGCAGACTTCTCGTTCAAGTATTGCTCTTGGCAACCTTCTGGTGCATCGTCAGCATTGTTTACCTGTACAAAGTACACCATCGCTCCTTGCTCTGCTACTACGATACCCCACTCCTCTTGGAAGAGTTTCTTTGGGCATGTGAAATAGCGAAGTGTATAACCTGCTTCTTTGAGTTGAGCAATGCGTTCAGCCGAGAAATCGCCCCAGATAGCCATCTTATTGACCTCTTTTTGAGTAGCAGCAATACGGCTTTCGAGCGCAGCTTTCTCTTGCAGCAACTGATCAGGAGCACCCTGCGCGATGAGTTTGCGAGCGTTGTCGGCTTTAGCCAGCAGTTCTTGCAAATGAGCATCTTCTGCCAAGCCAGCTGCTTTCTCTGTCACATGCACTACTCCCACATCGCGCAACTGCTCGAGGAAGGCCTCATACTCGCGATGGAACACCAAGAAGGTGTATTTCTTCATTTGCGTAATCATGCTTGTGCCCCCTTTCTTTCTAATTCCTCAGCCATACGTGCTTCTGCTTCGCGTTTGGATTTTACAATCTTTTGCGATGACTTGCTGAGGTTCTCTTCATCTTCCATAAAACGCTTAATCTTACGAATAGCGTCTTGATAACCAGGTATCTGCACTTTCTCAAAGAGGTTCACCTTTTGGGTAGTCTTCTTACGTGCATAGTCAAGGAGCTCTACCTTACGGCGCACAAACTCCTGACGAATACCTACATCGGCAATGGCTTTGAGTTGGTTGAAGCCGTCTGCAAACCATTTAGGACTTGAGAAGATGCTAAACTCTTTGGTTGAATACACCACCTCTTCCAATACGGGTACGCGCACGCCTGCGATCTTCTTAATAGACATGCGCACGTCGTCCACATGGATGAGCGAGGTGTCGAACTCGCCCCATAGAGCCAACATCTGGTCGTAGTCCTTGATTCGGCGGTCCACTTCCTCATCCAGCGCCTTGATCTCGTCCTTTGCACGCTTCACTTCAAGTCGGAGAGCCGACTCCTTGCTCTGAAGCGTAGGCAGAGTACGTTGGCGCATCTTGAGGTCCTTCTCAAGTGCCTGCAACGATGTTTTATTAAATTGATATTGAATTGCCATAATTTATATTATGCTTTTGGCCAATATTTATCCACCAATGCTTGCTTGATGTTTGCCTCTTCTGGTTTGAAGTACTTAGCAAACAAAGTCCAAGCTACATCCAACATCTGTGTGGTGTTGATATTCACATCAATAGCCAAAATTTGGCTGGAGTAGTCCTTTGCAAACTCAAGGCAACGCTCGTCATAATTGGTGAGGTCGAAACCGTTCTCTTGCTTGGTTTTTGCGTTTGCAGCATCAGCATAGAGGCGAACAGCAGCGTTCATCACTTGTGGGTGATCTTCGCGAGTCTTCTTACCAGCCACCAATTGTTTCAAACGAGAGAGTGAACGGAATGGGTCCACAATAACTTTACCGATATCACTATCACGACGCAAGTACAACTGACCCTCGGTGATATAACCCGTATTATCTGGAATAGCGTGGGTAATATCGCCACCAGACAAGGTGGTCACAGCGATAATGGTGATTGAGCCACCACCTGCTTCCTCTGGGAATTGTACGGCCTTCTCGTAGATCTTTGCAAGGTCAGAATAGAGAGAACCAGGCATAGAGTCCTTAGATGGAATCTGATCCATACGGTTACTTACGATAGCCAATGCATCGGCGTACAAGGTCATGTCGGTCAAGAGCACCAACACTTTCTCGTGCTTTTGTACAGCGAAGTACTCAGCTGCGCACAATGCCATATCTGGAATCAACAGACGTTCTACTGGTGGGTTCTCAGTGGTGTTTACGAAAGACACGATACGGTCCAATACACCCGCGTTAGAGAACACATTCTTGAAGTACAAATAGTCGTCGTTGGTCAATCCCATACCACCCAAGATAATCTTATCTGCCTCTGCACGCAGAGCCACGTTAGCCATCACTTGGTTGTATGGTTGGTCTGGGTCAGCAAAGAATGGAATCTTTTGTCCAGATACCAAGGTATTGTTCAAGTCGATACCTGCGATACCAGTTGCGATAAGCTCAGATGGTTGTTTACGGCGAACTGGGTTCACACTTGGACCACCAATCTCCACCTCTTGACCCTCGATAGCAGGTCCGCCATCGATTGGATCACCATAGGCGTTGAAGAAGCGACCTGCCAATTGCTCGCTCACCTTCAGTGATGGAGCTTTGCCGAGGAACACTACTTCTGCATTGGTTGGGATACCCTCTGTACCCTCAAACACCTGCAATGTCACATCGTCGCCCATAATCTTAACGACCTGTGCCAACTTACCATTCACGGTAGCGAGCTCGTCGTTACCTACTCCTTCGGCTTTCAGCGAGCAAGTTGCTTTGGTGATAGCCGTGATTTGAGTATAAATCTTTTGAAATGCTTTTGCCATAGTCGTTATGCTTTTATTTGACGCTCAGCGAGCAAGTCGTTGAGTTGTTGTTGATACTTATTAAATTCTTCGCTCTTGAACTCGCTATAGTTCATCTGCTTGCAGAGGTTAATCACGCGCTTGAAGTATTCGCTTACGTCAAGGAAGTTGGTGAAGTTATAGTCGTGTTTGCAGATATCCATCACGAGGTTGAGGATATATTGTTGACGCTCCAATGGGCACACAGCATCGATCTTATCGAATGCATCTTGTTGCAGTACCACGAAGTCGATTACCTCTGATTTCCAGAACTCCTCGTGATAATCTACTGGCACACCGTCGTCACCCAAGATATTGATTTGTTCTTGAATCTCCTTACCGCGTTGCAAGTAGGTCTTCATATCGTTCACTTTGCCGAGCCACTTATCGTCGATGATACCAGCGATATACTCCTCAAACTCAGGATATTCGATGTACTTTGAGTATGAGTCGATTGGGTTCACAGCAGGGTAACGCTTACGGTCAGCACGTGCTTGCTCCAGTGCATAGAAGCAACGTGCCACTTTCTTTGTACCCTCAGTCACTGGCTCCTTCAAGTTACCACCTGCAGGTGATACAGTACCCAAGAAGGTTACTGAACCAGTCTTACCATTATTAAGGTACACGTAACCTGCACGCGCATAGAACGCACCGATAATTGCCGACAAGTCCATTGGGAACGCATCTTGACCTGGCAACTCCTCCAAACGGTTAGACATCTCACGCAATGCTTGTGCCCAACGAGAAGTAGAGTCAGCCATCAAGAGCACGCGCAATCCCATCGAACGGTAGTACTCTGCAATAGCCATTGAGGTATATACAGATGCCTCACGAGATGCCACAGGCATGTTAGATGTGTTGGCGATAATGATGGTACGCTCCATCAACTTGCGACCTGTATGTGGGTCTTCCAACTCTGGGAACTCGGTAAAGGTCTCCACTACCTCGTTTGCACGCTCACCGCAGGCAGCGATGATCACGATATCTGCTTCTGCTTGCTTAGAGATAGCGTGTTGGAGCACGGTCTTACCTGTACCGAAAGGACCAGGGATAAATCCTGTACCGCCCTCGCAGATTGGGTTAGCGGTGTCGATAGTACGCACACCTGTCTCAAGCAACTTGAATGGACGTGGTTTGCTCTTGTATGCCAATACTGGCTTCTTCACTGGCCATTTTTGTACCATGGTCACATTGTGGTCATTACCCTCAGCGTCGGTCAAGACAGCGATGGTGTCGTGAATCTTGTACTCGCCAGCAGCCACGATGCTCTTCACGGTGTATGTGCCTTCGAATACGAATGGCACCATGATCTTGTGTGGTTGGTAATTCTCATCTACCTCACCCAACCATGCAGCAGCTTCCACTTTGTCACCCACTTTGGCAAGTGGCTCGAACTTCCATAGCTTCTCCTCATCAAGTGGGAAGTTGTACTCACCACGTTGGAGGAAAACGCCAGTCAACTTATCGAGGTCGTTTTGCAGACCATCGTAGTTACGGCTCAAAAGACCAGGACCGAGGGTTACCTCGAGCATGTGTCCTGTAAACTCTACGGTATTGCCGACTTTCAGTCCACGAGTGCTTTCAAACACTTGCACAAAGACATTGTCGCCAATCACCTTAATGACCTCTGCCATCAATCGGGTCTCGCCGAGCTTGATGTAGCAGATTTCGTTTTGTGATACAGGTCCATCTACCACCACAGTCACGAGGTTGGCGATGATACCTTTTACTTTTCCTGTTGTCATATCTTTATTGTAAATTTATTCCTTTTTTCATATCACTCACCAACTCTCTAAAGACCTTCTCACCCTGTTCTACTGTGAGGAGAGCCCAACGATTCAGCATTTCTGCTTGCAAGTAGTAAGCCAATACATTCTCAATGGAGAAGTTCACGAATAGTGTCTTCTCCTCCAACCATGCAAAGCGGATTGCATCCATCTGTTTCTCACGCTCCATGAGGTTATCAATCTCCACGAGCGCCATCACTTCCGACAGATTATCCATCACGCCTGCCAAGCCAAAATCCTTTTGTGGCAAATCCTTTCGCAAGATCTCTGCCACAGGGTTATGCCCAACGATTGCCTTACGCACATCAAAACCGTGACGACGACAAATAGTTGCTGCCAACACATTGTTCATGTCTTGGTTGAACGCAAACCATTTGCGAACAAACGCGTTTTTGCTCGCAAGACCCATTTCGTATAGCACCTGTGTGCGCAAGTCGGTTTCAGACAGCACTTCGCGTGCGTCTTCCCACCAGCTTGGCTGATTCAAGATTGTCTCGTCATACTCGGCAATCTTATCCAGCACTTCCTGCGCATCAGATGGCAGACGCAACACGGAAAGCAGCGCGAGGTCCTTCTCGGTGAGTGTCTCACCAAAAAGCTCCAGCAGAGCGTCCATTGTCATGGGCGCTTCTCCCCCTGCTTTCAAGTCAGGCAAACCAGCCAGTAAACATTCGTATCCCATTAGAACAGCAAATCAATTAACTGTGGACGCAAGAACTCTTTGAAGTACTCTACAAACTCCTTCTCGCCGAAGTTCAATTTGTAGCCACCTTTCTCTGGTACGATAGCGAAGTCGGTCTTGATACCTTTTACTTCGTTAATCTTCACGCCTTTTTCGAGCAAACCTTTAGCATTAGCAGCGAAATATGCCTTCAATGCCTCTGCATCTTTTGCCTCGATAGTTACATCGCCATCCTTCGCCATTTGCTCAGCGAGCTTAGCAATCACGCCTTGCATGAATTTAGCGTCAGCTGTAGCAGCTTTCACGCTGTCAGCAGCCACTTGCTCGGTGAGCAGGTTTGTTACTTCTGTCTTGAGTGCGCTTACGCTTTGCTCAGCGAAGAGTTTCAACTCGGCACGAGTGTTCTTGTCCATCTCTGCCAATTTTGCTTCTGCAGCAGCCAATTTCTCCGCTGCCTCTTTCTCGGCTTTAGCCACGATAGCAGCAGCTTCATCTTGTGCTTTCTTCACGATAGCAGCTGCCTCGGCATTACCTTTCTCTACGCCTTCCGCGTAGATTTTGTTAGTCAATTCTGATAGATTCATTTTGTATATTATTTTATAATTTTCTTTCCGTTTTCAATATAAATACCATGCTTTGCTTTATCCGTCACACGACGACCCAAGATGTCGTATATCACGCCATCGGCAGCGGCGTTCGTCACGTTCTCCACAGAGCTGTATGGGATGGCCTCGTTGATCACCCATTGACCCATAAGGTCATCGGTAAGGTCGCTATAAAGTGTAGCCCAATGCGTGCGATCTTCCACCAAGGACTGAATAGCTGGTCTGTTCGCATTTTGTATATTCGTTATCATTTCCTCTTGCAAGGCGACAAACGATTTCAACACTGCATCTGTCAATTCATGAATCATAGCTCCTATACCAGTGTACATAGCTTGCGCCAACGAGTCGGCTTCTGCATGTTGTGGTTCATTAGCTATGCTATGCAACAAATATAAATCTACAATTGTACTCGCCAAATGTTTATTTACCAATGCATATTTCTCTTCATCGGTTTCTGGCAAACTCTTTTTGAATGCAGAAATAAGCATTGAGCCCATGGGTACGTTTTTCAGCATATCTTCCACTCTTTTCTCCATTACGCCTGCCGCTTTGTCGTACAAACGTACTGATAGCGATGGCATCATTATCTCAATATGCTCTTTCATCCATTCGCGGCTATAGGTTGTCAGATTATCTTGCTCAGGTAATGCTGATAACATCGCTGTACTAACCTCAACAGTACTTCTATCACTTGCAATAGTCAGCCAGCGATAAGGACATGGATAGGTGATAGGCGAACCCGTACTAATTTCCACAATACTGTCTCCTATCACAGCGATTGTATCGCGGTATGTCGATATACTGTTCACATGCACGTGTCCAGTCAGCAGCATATGCACGCCATGTGCCATCAGTTCATCACGTATCGTATCTGCTGCTTGCAATCGTGCGGAAATGTCCGTAATCATACCACCATCATCCACATGCTCTAACACTTGCCAGTGACACATAGCCAATACCATATTGCATTTCTCTTTGGCTGCATCGGCTTGGGCAAGAACCCACGCCAGGGTCTCGTTAGAGAGATAACCTTCGCCGTCGTTGTGCGAAGCGTCAATACCTATGACGGTCACGCCGCGAAGTGGTTCAGCCACATAACTATGCGAAGCAGGGTCTTTAGCCAAGACTTGGCTGTAGATCATATCGTATGTGCTTTCCCAAGCGTTGTCGGCCAATGTCTCTACGACTACGGTCTCTGCGCCACGATAGGCATAGGCTGTGCCACCTATATCGTGGTTGCCAGGGATTGCCAGCACATTGATACCGGCAGCCAGGAGTTTGTTGATTTGCGCTACGACTACCTCATGACTAGCTATCTCGCCGTCTTTGGTGAGGTCGCCAGGAATGAGAACGAGACTAGGCTTATGCACGAGGGCTGTATCTACGAGTGCGCAGAAGGCAGCTTCGCTCAGGTCAAGCATCTTGCGTTGCCCTGCCATCATTTCATCCATGGCAGCCCCCTCTTCCACAAGCGAACTTGCCAATACATGTGGGTCAGCTATTACCATCACTCGTTCTTGCGCAAAAGTCATTGATGAGAATACCACCAAAAACACCCAGAGAACAATCTTCTCAAAAAAATCACATTTTATTTGAAACAAAAACTCTATTTTCATTAAATTTATTTTGATATTTTACAAACTTTGCAAAGGTACTGCTTTTTTTTGACATACACAAATAATAATTGAAAATTATTCTTTTATTTACTTTCTGCCACCTATATGTATCAATTTTTCGTCATTTTAGCCTCATGCCATCCCCCTCTTCTTTTTCAAAAACACAAAAAAAATACCAATATTTTTGCACATATCACAAAAAAAAGGCAGAGATAGCGTAGTCACAACTTGGCAAAAATGGGATTTGTCGGTATTGGGCGAAGTGGTGTCTATTGCCTTTAACCTTGTTGGTTCGGCTGATTTATATGGCGATTGGGGATTGAATGCACCTGCCTATTTTGCCTACGATGACATAGCTGTCCGCTTCGACAAGAACGACCAAACAGCATTATTTAACAGCCCTACCACCTCATTCCCTAATAGCCGTAAAGTCCTTCATAATGGACAACTGCTTATCTTCCGCAATGGCAAGACCTACAGCATCATGGGGCAATACTATCGCTCCTCAAAGGTACCGTCGGAATAAAACACCAATATCTTTGACACAGTCCGTTGGGGAGAAGCAATAGCCTGTAAAGGAGAAGCAGCCAATATTGGTTGTTTCTCCTCAATTGGCTCATTCTGCCCTGCTGCAACAGGAGTTACTGCCTCACGCCTATCATCACCAAAGAGCGGCAAGACTCCTTCTTCACGGGCGCCTGCAATATACATAGTACCCACACCCATAATCAACCAATCGCAACTCACCGCACGAAAACGATGCAAAATAGCCTGTAATACATCCAAACTGGGCTTATTCCTTCCACCCATGATATTAGATAGTGTTCCTTGACTAATGCCTACCTCACGACAAAACTGCTTGGCATTCATGCCTTCCGATTGCATTACCTGCAATACCCGATCACGCTCATTCATATTATTTACTATTTGACAAATTACATTTCTGTTATACAATACTAACACGGAAATCGGGTGCAAAGATATGAAAAATATTTCACATGTGCAAATTTTACAATTCACTTTTCAAAAATAAATTATTTTCACACTTGTGAATATTGGTGAATATTTCACAAATATAGATCATTGAAGTATATTATTGATTATTAGGTTTATTTTACTACTGCTATAAAATTCAAGTAAATAGCATATTATTACTGATAATCAGTTAATTATTGAAAATGAATAGCAAAATATAAATAAAACACGATAGTTATGGTGTGTATGCGTAAAAACACTTATATATTTAATTTATGTATTTTGTGTATTTCATTGATTTTATAGTATTTATAAATAATAAAAGCACACTAATATTAATCGCATTAATCGGTGGACATTTCAATTTGAAATAGTTTTCATTTTGCATATGTGATACATGTGTATGTAAAATATATTTGTGAATTATGTATCCTTCCTGTTGTTATTTATTTAGAAATTTACATTTCTGCACAGAATAATATTATTCAAGAAAATTCACATACCTACCCTTTTTTCACAGAAATTGTGTATGATATAGCAAATTCATGAGAATTGCATATTTGTCAGCATGCTGCACTTTTGTACGAAATATGCCATTCTCGTTGATTGGCGTAAAATTATAGTAGCATGTAATAGATTGTAGTAGAATGTCGAGAATTGAATATTATTTTGGATATTTTCTCAACAAATGGGCAAAAAAAAGAGGGTGTTACCCCTCTAATTCCGCTCTGCCCCATTTCCATCGGTTGTGTGTCCAAAGCCACTGTTCAGGCTGAGCACAAATGTTCTGCTCTAAAAGTTCAGCATAGCGATTGGTCATCGTTTGAGGTGGCATTGCCGAAGGATTATCTGTAATCAGTTCGAAACGAACACGATAATATCCTCGATTTGGCGAAGAAATATGTGCATAGACGGCTGCAAACCCGAATTTCTGGGCTATGACTTCGCTGCCGTCCAAAAACGCTGTTTCTTGGTGTAAGAACTCCGTCCAAATATACGAACTGCGCTTCGATGGTTTCTGATCCGCCAACATACCTACCACAAAAGGATGTGCTGCACGGCGTAATAAAACCAATTTGCGCAATAATTGACTCTTTTCAATACATTCACCACCACGTTTACTACGCAATTCTAACATCATTTTATCGGAACGAGGGTTCTTTAATCGGCGATAAACATTATATTCAACCATATCTGGGTTGGCAAAGCGATTATTGAGATCAGCTATCCATTCCCAATTACCAATATGCCCCAAATAAGCAATCACACCATGCGTTTGTGCTGCTAAATCCTCTACCAAATCCACATTTTCAAATACTACCCGTTCGCACATCTCCTCTGCACTCGCACGATAGCCATACACCACCTCAAGCAATAGGTCGGAGAAATGATGATAGAACCTCTTTTCTATGGCTTTCAACTCGATACTACTCTTATTTGGAAAGGAATTACGCAAATTCTTACGCACTACCTTCAGGCGATAACGAGCCACATAATACACTAATGGATAGAGTATTACATCCGAAATCATATATAAGACGGATAAAGGTAACAGGCTGAATATGCGAATCAAAAAATGCATGGAGTTTAGAGTGTAAAGTGTAAAAGTATAAAGTGTAAAAGTGTAAAGGAAGGGATTATATTACGTAGGTTACAAGGTAAACAAACAAGAAATACACCACAGGGGTTGCCAATAACAAACTGTCAAAACGATCCAACACACCACCGTGTCCAGGCATGAACTTGCCCGAATCTTTCACGCCCAATGTACGTTTGAGCAAACTCTCCATTAGGTCGCCCAACGTACCAAATACCGAACCAAAAGCTGCAAACCACAAACTATTTGCCAGTCCCAAATCTGCCGTCCAACCTATTAGGTAGAACACATAGCCCGCTAACAGAGAGAATAGCATACCCCCTATCAGCCCCTCCCACGATTTGGCAGGGCTAACGCGTGGAAACATCTTGTGGTTACCTTTTGGTAGTTTGGCAGTCAAACTGCCAATGATATAGGCACCGCTATCATTCACCCACAAGAGGATAAACAACGCCAAGAGCAAATATCGATTGTGCATTAGCACGCCATTCATCAGCGCAAAAGGCAATGCCACCATAATCTGGCTGGCACACAGATTACCCCAAGACTCTATTGCATGGCTATTTTCACGGAAAAGCTGCGTAATCAATGCCAATAGCATGATTGCCACATATGCCACCAATAAGACAGACCATATACCATCGCCATAAAAGAGGAAATACAAGGTCGTGAACAAGAGCACATTAGCAATCATCGCATACGACTGGAGGCGAATATCAGAACCCACCAACACGTGGAACTCACGTACCGCCAAAGTACTAACTATCAAGAACAACGCACCAAACAACAATGGGTGCGTGCCAAAACACTGAGGTTGCACCAAAATAGATGTAAGCACCAGACCTGCATACACAATCGCAGAGAGGGTTCGTTTGACAAAATTATTCATAATCGTAAATTATTTCTAAAATAATTTGCAAAGGTAAGAATAATTTTGTAATTTTGCAAGCAAATTCACTAAAATATCAGAAATTATGAATACAAACATTGAATTAAGCCTGCTTGATGCAGAGGAAAAAGAACTTTTGAACTACATCTGGAACCATATCCCTGAAGCGGATCGCCAAGGTATGACACAGTCAGACGTACTGCTCGTACTCGACCTCATGGATGACTATCTGGTAGAAAACGGTCTCATAGAAGAAGATGAACAAGCAGGTGAAATGACCTATCTCGATGGCGAAATCGACGAAACAGAACAATTAGAATACCTGATTAAAACCACCAAAGAACAGGGACATACTCTCAGCAGCACACAAATCCAACTCATCATGGATGGCGAACTGCAATACGGTATCGAAAAAGGATATTATCAAGAAGAGGAGTAATTAAAAGGTCACTGAAGTTAGTGACCTTTTAATTTGATTATCAATCGTTTAATTACGTTCTTGATAGTTTGCGTGAAGATCTCCCTAACCCACTCAACGCGCTTGTCCGTCCAACGCTGAGGATGCGTGGTAATCATTATACAAGCAGGCAACGTACCACCCTCAGCAGCACGGATAATATCGTTCGTTCGATGATAAACTAAACCACTTTTTACCCATTCATCTTGATATTTGGGTATCTTATCACGCACCGAAACTTTATAGCCATCCCAACAACGACCCGTATCCGTGAGATAAAAGACTTGACCAAAATCAACATCAAAATATGGCTCGCCAATCACACCTAAAGCACGATAATCGTACTTTTTCCACAAATCTTTGCCATCCCACTTGCTGGTAGGAGCACCGTGCATACAAATAGTACGCACAGGATAAAACGAACGGAAATAGGCTAACTGCTTCTGAAAATGCACATACGCCGCATCCACATCACCATCAGCCAAAGCCATATCCTCGTAGTGATAGCCAATCTCATGCCCCAACGCAGCAATAGCACGAATCACCTCGGGCTGATTGCTCTGAGGCACTACCCGAAAATAATAACTGGCATTAATCCCTAACTCGTGTTCAATCTGGGCAGTAGCCAAACTGTTCGGTGCCTTGAGATCGACATCGTGGCGGAGGATAATCCATTTAGGCGATGAGGCGATAAGGTGATGAGGTGATAAGGCAAGCTGTTTTTGCTCACAATATTGCTCAAAAGTGATAAATTTATACCCTTTTTTCTGCAAAGCCACGAGCAACTCGCGATATTTTCGTAATGTAAAGTCTATCATTTGGTTACGCGTCGCGAAGAATATTGTCAATAAAATCCAGAACATACATTCGCACCTACTTATATATCATATTTAGACTTTGTGCCAGTTTCACACCTGCCACATACATTTGCCACTCCATAGGAGCTGTCCAGTGGTAGGTATAGTGGTAGGCATTGCCATTCCATGTAGTGTGATATTGGTAAATATCATCGGTGATATGATAAGTCTGGAGCAGTGTCTGTTCATCGGTAAGTTGCATCACCTCACGCTTTTTGCTACCATATACATTGTGTAGATAAGCAGCATACTCGCTATAGCTAAAGCCCTTGCTATCGATAATCTTGCCGTCCCATACAGAGTGCAGGTTGGTGTTTTGACCGAACCACTTCATTTTCACAGCATTACCTCCCTTATCATCCAAATGCGCCACATGCATAGGACAAAAACGGTCCGCATACAAATGCACATAGAAAACCAACGCATCGTGGCAACGTTTATCGCGCATAAGTACCGCCTCCAAACTATCCAACGCCATAAACAAATCTCCACCCACCTCAGGATAATCCGTCAGCATAGCCACCACCTGAGCATCCGATAAACCACCATCCAAATCTTGGTAATGACAAGTATGACTCTTAGGATAAATAGTATCACTCTTGATCTCATCCGCCCAAGTGGATAAGTAAATCATACCATGCTTGCCCAAAACTGCATCAATCTGCCTGCGCGCCCTATTGGTCAAATTATCGTATGCCACCTGCGCTACAATACGGTGCCCCTTTTGCCCCCAAGCATATAATTGGTGCATACTTGGCACAATAGCCAAAAGCATAAAGTAAAGTGTAAGTAATCGTTTCATATTATTATTAATCAAATGGTTATTATTCTCTATTATCTACCCTATTGCGATATACAACATAACGTTGATAAAGATACTCCAACGATAAGTTGAGCAGCATATTAATACCCGTTACAAGGTATTCGTTCCAAAGCAAATCCTCAGCCAACCAGTCGCCCAAAATAGTAGTTGCAGGGGTGAAAACCGCATAAAACGCAAGCACTAACAACATAGCACGAGTGATATTCGCATTGGACTTGAAGGTAAATCGACGATTGAACGTGAAATTCCAAAAAATACTCAACAATAGCGAAATAAGATAACATGGCCAGTATCGCCAACCTGTAAATTCATTCAACAAGGTAAAAGAGCCGATTTGAATAATGCCCGCACTGGCAGAAAACAACACAAACTTAAAAACTCTTACCCATTCTTGTGTAGATTTTTTCATATCCCGTGTCTTAAAACTATAAACTAATACAACTCAATCCACTCCACCGTATTGCCCACCAATTCCAGGTAACGGCAGAAATCAGTTCGCTTGATAACCACCGTACCACGGCAGTCATTTGGGTGAAAACTCAGAGTATCCGCCTCTTGCAAATGTTTATCAAGGAACAGTATCACATGGTGCTGCTCATCGTTGATAAGCCCGAAAGGACTGACACTACCCGGTTCGAGCCCAAGGTACTTGAGCATGCGCTCGGGACTGGCAAAGGATAACTTACCCGGGGAGTTCTGACCCGCAGCCAACAAGGATGCCTTAAGACGCTGCTCCAAATCGTGAATAGCTAAGTCATGATCGCAATGGAAACAAATCAGATAATGCTGCGTGCCCTTGTGATTGCGCATAAAAATATTCTTGCAATGCACACTGCCATCCTCTCGCCACCAACGCTTCGCCTCTTCAATAGTCTTACCCTCTGGGTGGTTGTAACACTCATAAGGTATCTGATGCTCAGATAGATAAGTTAATACTTTTTGTTGGCGTTCCATGCTCATGCCTCCATAATTGTCTCACGTAACACCTCGCCTACCGTAGGGTGCGGGAAGACCACCTGTTTGAACTCGCCCACCGTATAGCCCATACGCACCGCAAAACTGGCAGCAGCCACGAACTCCGAACATGGATTACCAATCATGTGGACACCAATAATGGTTTTGTTCTTCTTGTCCACAATCACTTTGCACAAGCCCGTCTCTCCCTCGTTTTCAGCCACAAAACGACCTGAATAGGTCATCGGCAACTGGTGTACCTCATACTCCACAAATGGTTTGTCAAGCGACATTGTAGGTGCAAAATCGCCTTCACGAATATCGTTTAAGTCCTTCTCAGTCAATCCGATACATGCTATCTCAGGATTGGTATAAACAACACTCGGGATTGCATTGTAGGCAATGCGCTGCAATGGCAGTTGCTTGAGCATACGCCCCACTGCTACTTCGGCTTGGCGACTTGCCACATGTGCCAACATAATCTTGCCCGTCACATCGCCTGCGGCATAGACATTCTGGAGGTTGGTCTTCATAAACTCATCCACCACAATACCACCACGGTACATCTCAAGGTCAGTCAAAGCCTCCAATCCCTGCATATTCGCACGGCGACCTACCGACACAAGGATATGCTCTGCCTCGTATTCACCATTGGTGGTCAGCACCTTATTACCCTGTATTTCAGTCACTTTTGTATCCGTTAGGATTTGAATACCCGCTTTGCGGTATTTCTCCAACAAGATAGTTACCACCTCTTGGTCAAGGTTAGGCAAGATAGTTGGCATCGCCTCAATAACCGTGACTGGCACACCCAACTCGTGGTACAAAGTAGCAAACTCCATACCTATCACGCCACCACCCACGATAATCATAGATTGGGGCAACTCTTTCGTATCTAACGCATCAGTTGAATCCCATACAGCAGGGTTGTCCTTAATGCCAGGAATAGGCGGCACGAAATTGGTAGAACCCGTACAAATCAACAAGTTCTCTGCCTCGTATTGCTCCTCACCACATGCTATCACCACCTGCTCATCTGTACGGCTCACGATAGATGCAGCCCCCATGACAGTAGTGCAGTGCTCGTTGTTGAGCTTCTGCTTAATGCCTGCCACCAACTTGCGCACCACTTTGGTTTTGCGTTGCACGATCTTGGTATAGTCAAAGGTTACACTTTCAGCTTTCACCCCATACTTGTCTGAGTGGGTAGCATTATAGTACTGTTTTGCACTATATAATAAGGTCTTAGTAGGAATACATCCTACATTGAGGCAAGTACCGCCTAATGCGGTTTGCTCGAAAATGACCACATCTTTGCCTGCTTTGGAGGCAATCTCTGCGGCAGTGTACCCCGCAGGACCACCACCAATGATTGCTAAAAAGTATTTCATATCTATTTGATTTTTATCGGTTTACTACTCTACCCATACTATCGTATGTCTGTTGATTGACCTGAATATATAGTTGTCCATCACGTAATATCTTGCGCATCTGCCTATTAGGCACCTGAATGGATAAATCATCCAAAGAGGTTTTGTCGCAATGAGTAAGATAATTGACATAGGTAGCCTGCTCACCGCCCATATAAATGGAAATTTCATTGACTCCCACTCCGTAACTTGCTGTGACATCTATACCCGTGAAAGTCAATGAATGATTACCACTGAGTTCGGGAGCAGTCCATACATAGCGTTGAATGGTATTGGTAGAAGCAGTCAGTTGTCCGACCTCCGTTCCATCAACCGAAATGGCTACCGTTTTCTTGCCTTGATAACTGCGGATATTCATAGACACCGAATCTAATGCTTGCAGGTCAATCACAGGCGAAATGATACTGGCATCTTTTGCCAATATCCAATAAGCGCCATCTGTTTTATTCTGCTTATGCTTGAGATTAGTAAGTGTCCAATCGGCAGAATCGTTTTTGTTGATAGTGATAGTCTCACCCGTCAATTCCGATTGTACCTCTTGTGCAAAGACAGCATAGTAAGTAGTATGGGCATTGACCGCAGGAAAATCAGAGAGATTGGTATATAGCAAAGCAGGAGCGGTAGCACTAATACCTATGATTGGTGCCTCAGTCCACCCCATAAATCGCGTACTCACATCGCTGCACGAAACAGGTGTAGAAGGCAGAGACTTCAGCTGAGTACCATGATTGACTAATGACATAGCATGCAGCACATCACCCACCATCCAAAATACAGTATCTACTTGTTTATCAACAACATTACCTAAATATCCATTGCTTACTCCCAATTCAAATTGTTCATCAGCAGAGCACAACAATTCATCCAAGTTTAGTACCTCTCCAGACATCTCACCCCAAATATATTCCACCAAATAGGGGTAATCAATAAACGGATTACGATTGCCCTGTGTCATTTGTATGCCATTGTTTCTGTCCACCTCCTTTTGCGACACGGGATCCTGGCGATGCCACTTCAGCAACATTGCCAACCCATAGTCAGTGAGACCGTAGTTATTCTCTGGTCCGTAATGCGTGTCCTTATCAATAGTAGCATCAAAGATTACGCGCCCTAAATCCACGCGATTGAAAGTCCATTCGCCTGCCCACTTGACCATAGTACCAAAATAACTACGAGCAATATCGCCTTTGTATTCATTAGCAGGTTCAAGCACATTGGTGCTCATATTGATTGTGCCTTCCACATACACACCAGCCACACTGTTTTCTACAGATAATGTGGCAACAGGTGCACCATACTGAGTGCCATTACCCGATGTAAAATCAGCCTTTGCCACCTCACCATACGGACGATTACCACGGCGACTATTCATACCATAACTGGTGGGGTATATGTGAAAAATATCCGAACCTGGTGAATTCTTCTTGCTCGAGCTCATCTTGTTGCCTTGCAGGTCATACTCGCTAAACCATGACTGACACATCGCGTGTTCACGGTTGTATCCTTTGCACTCGCCTGTCTGTTCGGTGTTGGAGGTGCGGTCTTTTTCGTATTCAAATTGGCAATCGCTATATATCTCCCACACCAGTCCATCTGGACGCAAATCAGTGTACTTAAAGGCGAGCCACACACTGTCGTAGCGAAAATCGGTGGTTCTATAACCCAATTTGGCTACTTGCTGAATGGAATCGAGTAGTACTTTCCCACTGGTACCATCTATGGATTGGTAGTATTCGGGCAAACTATTGGCAGGCGTAATAGGACAATTGAAAGCATACAATCGACCTAAAACAAAAAGAGTAACAACAAATAGATATATCTTCTTCATAATGCTATTCTTGAGTTGCTATGACTTGTTTGTTAGAAATATGCGCACGGCACTTGCCACCATTTCGGCACAAGGACGTTTCTGATAATATGCATCAGTACGGGCTTCGGGCATAGGATTTTGCGGTTTTGGCGCAATGCCAAGCAGTTCAGAGCAGATAAGGCTGCCATGTTCCACCTTAAATTGCGCTGCCAAATCCTGTACGAGCGAATAATTTTGCATCTTACCTTTGGCATCATGAGGTGTAGCACTGCCATTCTCCAATCCTGCCAACATGAACATACCACATGCAGCACCACATGTTTGGCGCATACGCCCTATACCACCACCAAAAGAGGCAGATAAACGTAAGGCAAGTGCCTCATCATGAATACCATAGAGGTCGGCACATGCAGCAAACACAGATTGGCTACAGTTGAATCCTTGGTGAAAAAGCTCTTTGGCGCGTTCTGCGCGCTTTTCTATTTCCTGATTAGTCATTGCGTACACATTATTTATATTATGTTATAACATCGCTTCTTTCAACCGCAGTTGTATGTATTCCTCGCTGAGGAAATGCCCCGTCAGTTCAGGCACCATCTTGCAGTTGGCAAAAAATGTAGGATAATATTCTTTTGTCCATTCGCCCAAAACTTGGTCGTGTTCAGTATAATGACATACAGTTTGTGGCGAGTCCTGAGGAGTATAATGATTAAATCGCTCCGCATCTTCAAGGGTAAAAGTAAATTCGGTAGCTCCATCGGTGCGTTTGCCACGCCATTTGTGCGTGCCGATCGCATATTTCATCACTTTGCCCGCTTGCAATAAAGGATTGATAACTATTTTTCGCCCTGCAAACTCCGTACAGAGCACATAAAAACCGCCCATTGAGCTGCCAATCAGATACTTCACATCGGGATTATCGTTGAGGAACTGCCTGATTTTAGGCAATGCTTCATCGGGGTTCTGATTCACCTCGATAAAACACCATTCCAATTCGGGATAATACATACGAAACTTCTCCACAATAGGAGAATAAATCGAACCCGTGAATCCATGAATATATACTGCTTTCATCTCGCTTTTTTATCGCCTATATAAAATTGGTACGCATCTTCGGTTTCTCGCTCTCGGGGCGTTGCTCTTTGGCAAGGTTACGCATCATCCATGCCATATTGCGTGCCAAAGTGCGCATAGTCTGTAGTCCTTCGGCATCCTGCTCTGCCTCACCTTTCTCCCAACCGTGGACACTATTCCAATACTGCGACGACACAACAGGCATATTGTTGATTGTAAAGTACTTATTCAGCCTATCAAAGCACGCACTTGCCCCACCCCTGCGACATACTGCCACCGCAGCAGCAGGCTTGTAACTCAGCAACATACCTGCCGAATAGAATAATCGGTCCAGCAATGCGCAGAGCGAGCCATTGGGTCCTGCATAATACACTGGCGACCCCACCACCAAGCCATCTACACCATCTGCGAGGATAGCATACAACTTGTCGTAAAGCACATCCGAGAAAGCACATTTGCCTTTCTTGGTATGGCATGCACCACATGCCACACAACCACGAACTGGCTGATTACCAATTCCCACTGTGATTGTCTCAATACCTTCTGCCTCTAAGGTCTTTGCCACCTCAGCCAATGCTATACTGGTATTTCCGTTCGCACGCGGACTACCGTTGATAAGTAATACTTTCATAATATACACTAATTTCGCATGCAAAGGTACAAAAAAAAATGTAATTATGCAAGAGAAAGCCATTTTTTCGTAATTATTCTGCCATTTTGTCAGTAACGTGTCAGTTTTTTGTACAAAAATTACTTTGGCACAGCATTTGTCTATGTTAGGATAGGAAATAAACCCGGACTCCCGATATGCGGCTCCAAAACAACGGACTCCCGATACGCGACTCCGGACTCAAACAAGAATATTAACTAAAAAAACGTAAATACAATGGGAAAAATTATTGGAATTGACTTAGGAACAACAAACTCCTGTGTCGCAGTTATGGAAGGCAATGAGCCTGTAGTTATCACCAACTCTGAGGGTAAACGTACTACCCCATCTGTGGTTGGTTTCGTAGATGGTGGCGAGCGCAAAGTGGGCGACCCTGCTAAGCGTCAAGCAATCACCAACCCTACACGTACCGTATATTCAATCAAACGTTTCATGGGTGAGACCTATGACCGTCTTGCTAACGAGGTATCACGCGTACCTTATAAAGTTGTAAAGGGCGACAACAATACCCCACGCGTAGATATCGATGGTCGTTTGTACACGCCACAAGAGATCTCAGCTATCATCCTCCAAAAGATGAAGAAGACCGCTGAAGATTATCTTGGTCAAGAGGTAACAGAGGCAGTGATTACTGTACCTGCATACTTCAACGACAGCCAACGTCAAGCTACCAAAGAGGCAGGCGAGATCGCAGGTCTGAATGTTCGCCGTATCGTGAACGAGCCAACAGCTGCTGCTTTGGCATACGGTCTTGACAAGAGCGACAAAGATATGAAGATCGTAGTATTCGACTGCGGTGGTGGTACACACGACGTCAGTGTGCTCGAATTGGGCGACGGCGTATTTGAGGTAAAAGCTACCGATGGTGATACTCACTTGGGTGGTGATGACTTCGATCACCGCATTATCGACTGGCTCGTACAAGAGTTCAAGAACGAGAACGGTGGTGCAGACCTTAGCAAAGATGCTATGGCTATGCAACGACTCAAAGAGGCAGCTGAGAAAGCAAAAATCGAGCTTTCTAACACTACCTCTACTGAGATTAACTTGCCATACATTATGCCTGTAAACGGTGTGCCAGCACACTTGGTAAAGACCCTCACCCGTGCTAAGTTTGAGCAACTCATTGATGACCTCGTACAACGCACTATCGCTCCATGCCGCACCGCTTTGCAAAACGCAGGTTTAAGCATTAGCGATATTAACGAGATCATTCTCGTAGGTGGTTCAACTCGTATCCCTGCTATCCAACAAGCAGTTGAGAAATTCTTCGGCAAAGCTCCATCTAAGGGTGTTAACCCAGACGAGGTTGTAGCTCTTGGCGCAGCTATCCAAGGTGGTGTATTGACTGGTGATGTAAAGGATGTCCTCCTCCTCGATGTTACCCCACTCTCTCTCGGTATCGAGACTATGGGTGGCGTGATGACCAAGATGATTGAGGCCAACACTACTATCCCAACCAAGAAGACTGAGACCTTTACCACAGCAGTGGACAACCAACCATCTGTAGAGATTAAGGTATTGCAAGGTGAGCGCCCAATGGCTGCACAAAACAAGCAAATCGGTATCTTCCACCTCGATGGTATCATGCCTGCACGCCGTGGCGAGCCACAAATCGAAGTAACCTTTGATATTGATGCCAACGGTATCCTCAACGTTACCGCTAAGGACAAAGCTACTGGCAAAGAGCAAAAGATTCGCATTGAGGCATCCAGCGGCTTGAGCGACGAAGAGATCAAGCGCATGAAGGCAGAGGCAGAGGCTAATGCTGAGGCAGATAAGAAGGAGAAAGAGCGTATTGAGAAACTCAACCGTGCAGATGCTACTATCTTCCAAACCGAGAAGCAGTTGGCTGAACTTGGCGACAAGATTCCTGCTGACAAGAAAGCTCCAATTGAGGAGGCATTGAAGAACCTCAAGGATGCTTACGAGAAGAAGGATGCGGATGCATGCGAGGCAGCTAACCAAGCATTGATGACAGCCTTCCAAGCAGCCAGCGCAGAGATGTACAACGCTACTCAAGGTCAAGCAGGTCCTCAACCTGGTGCTGACTTCCAAGGCGGTGCACAAGGTGGCGCTCAAGGTGGCAACAACAACCAAGGTGCAGCCGAGGACGTGGACTTCGAAGAGGTAAAATAATCCTCTAAATACATAACACAAAATGAGGGTAGTTAGCAAAATGACTACCCTCTTTCATTCCAAAATTGAACTACCATGCCAACAAACCTATTCCAACACATTGCAACCAGCAACGACATTCATTTGCTCTGCAACAAACAGTATCTTCCTGCTACTGCCAACTACACCCTATTGGTTACAAAAGGTTGGGCAGATATTGAGTTTAATCATGTCCACTACCACCTCACTTCGCAAATGGTGCTGTTTGGTAATTTTGCAATAGAGCTCACGATACTTGCTCTTTCGCCCGATTGGCAGTGTAATATCATCATCAATCCTACTTCGCAGATGGATGAAACCATCTATTCCTGCCTGCAAATAGAGAAAGAGTGGCACAAGAAGATTCAGTTCCTTCACGCCCATCCCGTGCTGACTATTTCCTCATCTGTGCGCGAACACATGCAGCAGTACTATAATATACTGTTGTCGCACACCGACCCCGATAATATCTACCACCAGCGTATTCAATACCTATTGTGCCAATCGGCTATCTTTGAATTGCTTTCGTGGATAGATGAGCAGATGCGTTGTGCCCCTGCGGACACGCCCACCAGCGACCGCAAGCAACAACTAATGCTTGAGTTCATGCGCCTGCTGAAGGACACCAAAGGCAAAGAGCGCAATGTGGGTTGGTATGCCGAACAGATGTGTATCACAACCAAGTATCTGCAATCTATCTGCCGTACCACCGTCCAAGCCACCCCAACAGAGATTATTGATAAGGTAGCAGTAGCAGAAATCAAAGCTATGCTATCCAATACCAATAAGAGTGTCAAGGAGATAGCTGCCGAGCTGCACTTCTCCTCTGCCAGCAGTTTCTGTAAGTACTTTCATCGTCTGACAGGCATGTCAGCATTGTCCTTTCGCGAACAGAGATGATGGATTAAACTTATCCCTCATAGTTTATACCTAAAATTGGAAGTATTTATATTTTGATTTTGTAGCAATTATTAAGATTCTTTCTCTTTTCGTTTCTCTATCTTTTTCTGAATTTTACCGAGAGACAACCCTGAGAACACCGAGAGAACTCCCTGAGATCGCCAACTTGAAAAAAGTGCGTTTTGTTAAGATTCCCTCTCCATTGGTTCGGGTCTTCTTTGTGTTACTGCCACAGGTTTAGTGCTCGGCGTTAATTCGCCGAGTAATCCTTGCCTTCTATGTTCATTCCCCCGAATGTCATTCGGGTCTTCCTTGTCTTTACACTCTCCACCCCACACCAGAAAAATCACTCAAAAATCACTCATTTCTTGCACATCTCAAAAAAAAAGTGTACCTTTGCCACAACAATTTACTTCACAATAATACCATGACATCGATTAGACAATTTCAGCGTTATATATGGCTCGTAGATTTGCTATATTCGCGAGGCGCATTAACTCGCCAGCAAATCAATGATTATTGGCAAAACGCATCGCTCAACGATGATGATGAAGCAGCTATTCCACGGCGTACATTCTTCCGCATGAAAGATGATATTCTTATTCTGTTTGGTATTGAGATAAAATGTGTAGGCAATAAATACACAATAGCTAACCGTGATGACATAAAGAGTGATGATGTCCAACATTGGTTACTGAATTCCTTTTCTGTCAGTAATCTTTTGATGGAAGGGCAACGATTACGAGATAGATTACTTTTAGAAGACATACCTTCTGGCAATAAATACTTGACACAAGTGATAGATGCCATGCGACGCAATCTAACACTACAAGTTGAGTATCAAAGTTTTAAGATGAGTAATCCACGAATCTTTGAGATTGCTCCCTATTGTATCAAAGTGTTCAAACAACGATGGTATATCATTGGTCATCGAGAGGGCAATAATGAGGTGCATTTCTATTCGTTGGACCGTGTGTTATCCATGGAAATAACCGAAAATGCTTTTAAGGTTCCTAAGAGTTTTAACGCAGCTGCTTTTCTACACAACTATTATGGTGTAATGGCTGGTACTATGCCAGCGGAGTCCGTTCTACTCCGTGTAACACCCTTCCGTGCTAACTATCTGCGTTCACTTCCGCTACACCACTCACAGAATGAAGTAGAGCGAACAGATGAATATTCACTATTTGAGTATTGGATTGCTCCGACAGCAGATTTCATACAAGAACTCCGCTCGTTTCTTCCTGACATAATTGTTCTTCGCCCATTATGGTTGCGTGAGAAATTTATTAATGAAGCAAAAAATATATTGGATAACTATAAAATACAACAGTATGAGAAACATCAAGATTACTAACATAGTAGAACAATCCCAAAATCACTTGGAAACAATACGTGATTATAAAGAGCATATTGATAAAATCATTGCGAAATCGTTCGAAGTGCTGGAAGCTGTATATAAGGAACAATTTGAGCCAAAATCAGATATTGCTGGCACACCTCATTTAGAACATGTGGGGTCTCGACTTATATTCCCTAAGTATAGTAAAACTTATCGTAATGCTGAGATTCGTTTAAGTGAGCAAGAGTTACGATTTATTTTTGTTGAACAATTTAATGAGTATTGTAGAGAAAATGAACTGCATTGGTATTATTCTGTAGAAACTCCAACCGAAAATAGGTACTTATTTAAGGAACAAAAAAAGCCAAAAAGAGACGAAGGCGGAAGATCTGGGGAGTTTGATTTAACGATACATGATGAATATTTCAAACGAATCGCTTTAATTGAATTTAAAGCGCTAAACCCTAATGAATCATGCTTCACAAAAGATTTCCTAAAGTTGAGAGAAGAGGGAAAAGAAATACTTACATATTTCATTATGTATATCAAATCATACGATTCTAAGACTAAAGACAATTTATATGATAAGATTTTTAAAGCGACCGATGATGATAAAATAAATTACAAGGATACTAATACTAATCTATATTGTTATGCGCTTGAGCCACCTAAGGGAGAACCCAATATTGTAGAGTTTAATCATAATAGTAATAATTCTAAAAAATAACAATAAAGTGATTTTCTTTACGAGAGTGCCACAAGTTGGCACTCTCGTGTTGTAATTTTGCAGAAAATTTCAAAATTACTGCATTATGAAAAGAAAAATTTCTATCACAAACAAGGCAAAAGAGTCCACTAACCACCTCAAGAAAGTATTCTCTTTTCCTGAAGAAAGCAAAGGTAATTATTTTTCCACCTACGCTGAAAATGTTTATGTCGGCGGTCGCAAGGCATTGACGGAAGGCAAGTTTCATGACATGTTTATGGCTGGTGACGGTCATGAACTTGAGGACTATACCGACAAGAATGGTGTACTGCACCTTGCTCATGCCAAGTCAATCTATTCATCATCCATGTTGGCATACAACTTCTTCTACTGGGTGAGTCCAGAAAGTCCTCTAATACTTAATGGTACTACCTATGACAAAGTGTACTTTGAGGTAAAATTCCCCGTTCTAGCCAAAAACTCTAACGGTAGTCGCAATAATCGTCCATCAAACATGGATATACTGCTCATTAGCGATGATTGCCAAACTATGTTTTGCATTGAGAGTAAATACACCGAGCACACTCACCACCAAGCAGCTATATTTAGGGATGCTTATTTCAAGCCCTCTTGTTACTACAAGGATAATCCATACCGAACTTCTTTTATCAAATGGGCACTCCGTTACAATGAAAAGAAGAATGGCTATTTTGCTGGTATCAAGCAGAATATCAGCCATATTATTGGTATTACCAACATCTTGCACGACGCTGATGCGTTGGCTTGGTTCAAAGCAAATAATCCATTTATTGAGTCCGAAGTGTTAGCGCAAATTAATCAGAATACCGAGATAATCTTCACCAATCTGCTATATTACTGCCCCGAAATAGGAACAGACATCTATGGTGATATCCATGCAGAAGAGAAAACTTACCCATACCTTCTCGCAGAATTTCTATTTGACCATCTGCAAAATAATTTGGACGAACCTTTGCTCTTGTCTCGATTCATCACAACTTATCCAGAACTCTTTGCAGAGATACAATCGCAAATGCCAAACGGACTTGCCGAATACCTTGATAACAAATACATACTTACTAATCACGCATAATATGGAAAGAATAATTGCACAGAATCGAGATGAGATTATGCATATCATCCGAACATCTAAAAGCACTCAAAGCGCTTGTTCACAAATTCAAAGACAATTTGAGGTTGGTTACATCAAAGCACAACAAATTATCAATTATCTGAGTATGTCACCTCTGCAAATCCAATCTCAAAGTTCAATGTTTAATGATCTTATTAAAATCCCCGAAGGCTTTGAGTCTTTATCGCAATACTTTATCGCCAGAGTGAACGCTGGTGCGGAGTTGCGATATGGATTAGAAAGGATGTCATGTGACAATGCATTACATGACCGTATCGAACATGAAGTAAAACAAATCTGTGATTTGAGGTTTGAATCCTATTTTCTCTTTATTGCAGATCTTCTGCATGAGACATTGGAAAATATGAACATCTATCATGGGCCAGGTAGAAGTTCTGTGGCAGGTTCGGTGGTTGCATATTGTTTAGGGATAACAGATATTGACCCTCTGAAATATGGGCTCCTGTTTGAACGCTTTATAAATCCCATAGGAGTATCTAAAGTCCAAATAGATATTGATGTGGAATATGATGAGAGGTTGCGCATTATAGATTATCTAAAACAAAACTATGGAGATGATCAAGTAACTCAGTTAATTGACTTGGAGCATCTTGCTCAAAAGTCCGCTGTTATACAGGTAGGTAAAATTTTAACATTGGATATAATAGGGCTTCGAATATTAAGCATAATGAAAGAGTGCTTAAAAAATATTGAGCACAAGTATGGTCGTGAGATCACGAAATCTGCAATGAATCCTCCGAAAGATGATGAGCAGACATTCCGCCTATTTCAAGAGGCTAATACTGTTGGTGTGTTCTACTTTGAATCGGATGAAATGCGCAGGTATCTAAAGAGATTGCAACCATCTACATTTGAAGAACTTATTGCACTAAATACCATGTATCGTCCAAGAATAATAGATTGCATTGACGGATATACAAAGCGGAAGCGTGGTTTGGAACCAATTACTTATTATCACCCAATGATGGAGAAGTACTTAAAAGACACCTACGGTGTTACCATCTATCAAGAACAAGTAATGTTGCTCAGTCAGGAGATTGCTAACTTCACGCCAGAGGAAAGTGATTTATTGGCAAGGGCTATTTGCCATCATAAAATAACTCAATCAGAAACTGCTTGGAAAGAAAAATTTATTAGAGGTGGTATGGAAAATGGATATACGGAAGAATTTCTTGAGAAAATTTGGAGAGATTGGATGAGATGTGGTAATTATCTCTTCAACAAATCTCATGCAGTTTGCTATACATGGCTTGCGTATAAGATGGCATATCTAAAAGCGCATTATCCAGAGGAGTTTATGCACGCCTATTTTACTATTAACGACAAAGCCATATAACATATGGAATGATTCAAAAGGAACTGCAAGTAATTTCACTATCTCCATTACAACTTTCGGTACAATCTTCAGCATTATACTCAGCACACGAAAACTTTTTTCAAAAAAATGCGCTCACACGGGAAGTCCTGTAAACACTACACTTCCCGTGTGTTGTATATACCATTTTACCCTCCACATTCTCCAATATTAGACACAAAAGCACCAAAACGCTGAGTATTCAGCACTCCTATAATATATAGAGGCACATCTAAAAACGGGACAATACTGACAGGCATGTCAGCATTGTCCTTTCGCGAACAGAGACAATTGTCCAAATGGATATAGGCATTTGCCCTTTGACCGAAAACAACTGTCATGGGGCTTTTATATGACCTTTTGGCACAGTTTTCGCCTATATGTTAGTAACAATCTCTTTTTCGTAATCTCCCGCTGCGAGTATTGCAGGTGGACCGCTATAGCAAAATATGCAATATTCGGTCAAACAGCGGGAACTACGAAAAAAGAACACAAAGCGTTGTTTAGAGTTTAGAGAACGCCCTGCGGGCTACAGCTTAGAGAAATAAGATAAATATAAAACAAATGGCAATTATCATCTGTGTATTATTAGGTTGGCTATGGGCAGGTCCAGTGGGCTTGTTTATGGGGTTGCAATTGGGCTGTGTGATTTATTTCTTCCAACGCCTCATGAAGCGTTTGGCAGGTGCACAAAGCACCTTTCAGCACGCCGAATCATTCTACGAACAATATACTCCACCAAAACGGGAACCTGCTTACGATATGCCTACCGCTTATACTACTTTGGGCATATCGCCCAATGCCACCGATGACGAAGTGAAAAAGGCATATCGAAGAATGGCGATGGAGTATCATCCCGACAAACAGGTCAATGCTTCCGAGCAAGAAAAACAAGCAGCTGCTGAGAAGTTCCGAGCTGCCAACAAAGCATACGAACATATCAAACAACAACGAAACATAAAGTAATTATTAACTATGGAACGCAATATTGTTATCACGCACCAAGGGCTGAGCGTAGGGCGTCGCTATGAAATTGTGGTTAATGGACGGTTGGTAGGCATGATGTCAACACCGCAAGCGCGCTTTACGCTCCCTCATGGTGCGTATTTCCTGACTATTCGTAGCGGCAAATACCTGCCAATAGGCAAACAGGGCAAGACACTCGATTTTACTGTTTCCACCAGTACCACTTTCCTATCGGAAGACAATGCCTATACGCATATCACCTTCTCTCGCTCGTGGCTATGGTGGATATACCGTATCTTCAAACGAAAGAATTACTATGATGTGACGGTCACTAATACGCAAGAAGCACCTGCCGTAGTCCGTCCGCGCAAGACATGGCTACAGCGGTATATGGAGAAGCATAAAGAGGAGATCGCAGCCCAGCAACAACGCCTTTGGGAACAACAGCAAGAGCGTTCCCTCAATCGTCAACGCCGTGCATACCAACGCCAACTGCGCCGCGAAGAACGAAAACGAAATAAAAATCGATGAAAATCAATCAAATAATTATCATTGTCGCTCTCGCCATTGTTATCATTGGTGCAATGGTGTGTGATATTGTTCGGAGAAGGCAATACAAACCTTCTGCGCAACTCAACGAACTCAAACAACCACTATCTATTGAACATGCTACACATGGTAACATCATAGAAACATACACCAATATATCCCAACTCATTCCTTCCCTCTTGCGCGATATTGACCGTGCGAAAGAATATGTGCTGTTTCAGTTCTTTAAGTTTGAGAAGGATTCATTGGGTATGGTGGTGCGAGAGGCATTAATAAAAAAGGCCAACGAGGGTGTGCCTGTATATGTTATCTATGATGCGTTTCCTGGTTGCATAGTTAATCACTCCTTCTTTCGCGAGATGAAACTATACGGTGTAGAAGTGCATCGTTACAATCCCGTATTGCCTATTCCGTCTCCCTACTCCAACAACCGCAACCATCGCAAGATTGTAGTCATTGACGGGCATATTGGTTATATGGGCGGAATGAATATCGCCGAGCGTTACCTAAAGGGCGTACACAATGGCGATTGGCGCGATACACACCTGCGCATTGAGGGCGCGGCGTGCCAACAATTGCAACAAGTATTCATGGATGATTGGCGCAAGCAATCCACAACTACACCACACTACACTACTCTACACCATACTACACCACACTACACTATACACCAAGCACCATGCCCCATCCAAATCATCGCATCAGACCCAGAGGATAGCATACCACCTATTCTGCAAGCCATGATACAAATGGCGGACTCTGCGGAGCAGTATCTATATATCCAATCTCCCTATTTCTTGCCACCCAAACCGCTACAAGCGGCATTGTGTCAAGCAGCCAAACGCGGAGTAGATGTGCGACTGATGATTCCTAAGCGAGGTGACCGATCTATCTTTATCTCTTACGCTTCGCGCTCGTATCTCAAACCACTATTGGCAGCAGGAGTGAAAGTCTATTTCCATACCTTTGGTTTTATCCACGCTAAAGCGTGGGTGGCCGATGATAAGATAGCCACGGTAGGTTCTTCAAACAT
Organism: Bacteroidales bacterium; assembly: GCA_015061165.1. Lineage (GTDB taxonomy): Bacteria > Bacteroidota > Bacteroidia > Bacteroidales > Paludibacteraceae > Colicola. The sequence goes on along the minus strand of SUXC01000003.1, from coordinate 129,410 downwards.
CGATTTTCGCAGTTTCACTCAAAGTTCCGAAGTGAATGCGTTTGTCTATGACACAATCTTTGCTCAACAAATGCGGCAGATCTTCGAACAAGACATGCAGCACTGCTACCTTATCCCACAAGACTGGTGGCAACAACGCTCCATCAAAGAGCGATTGCTGCAAGTGATTGTTAAACCTTTTGCACACTTATTATAAAATGTTTGATTTTTTAGATAACAGGCTCGCCACTGGCGGCTTTTGGGTAGCAGTACCACTGATTATTGTGGGTTGTGCAGCCCTTATCAAGGGGGCTGACTTCCTCGTGGACGGTGCTTCGGGTCTGGCAAAGAAATATGGCGTGAGCGATATTGTGATTGGACTGACCGTAGTGGCTTTCGGTACCAGTATGCCCGAGTTCGTGGTAAACATGGTGGCAGTAGGACAAGGTAGTACAGAGATTGCTATCACCAACGTACTGGGCAGTAATATCATCAATATCTTCGTGATATTGGGCTTTACTGCACTAATATTCCCGATTTCATCGCAAAAAGCTACGCGCCATTTTGATATCCCTTGGAGTCTTTTGGCAGCACTATTGGTGTTGCTATTTGCGGTATATAATAGCCCATCATGGTTGCAAATTGAGCATTTATTCAATATGAGCATCAACCAACCATCTATCAGCGATTTAGGGTCAATCAACGTTGGACAAGGTAAAGCGGGCTTCATCTCAGGTATCGGAGGCAGTATCCTGCTCATCTTCTTCCTTATCTTCCTTTGGCATAATTTCAAAGGTATTGGTAGTGCCGCACAAACAGAGAGCAACGAGGACTACAAACCCATGTCTGCCAAACGTGCATTGGCATTGATTCTCGGCGGACTGGTGGGCTTGGTTGTCGGAGGTGAGTTGATAGTCAAGAGTGCTACTTCTATTGCACACTCTTTAGGTGTGAGCGATGCGATTATCGGTCTGACTGTGGTGGCGTTGGGTACATCATTGCCCGAACTGGCAACCTCCTGCATGGCTGCATTCAAAAAGAACTGCGATATTGCGTTGGGTAATGTGATAGGTAGCAATATCTTTAACATCTTCTTTATTCTTGGTACGAGCGCATGTGTTAAAGCATTGCCTGGCTACCACGGACTGGAGATTGATGCGTTGATGGCTGCATTGGGTAGTGTCTTGGTGATGCTCTTTGTCTATCTCACCAAGAAACACCAGATTAAACGTTGGCACGGAGCCATCCTCCTTCTCACCTACGCTGCTTATCTCACCTATCGAATAATAACCTTATAAACAATATGTCAATACTCAATATTTTTCTTATAGCCATTGGTATATCAATGGACTGCTTCTCGGTCGCTGCTTGCGAGGGATTAGCTACGCGCTCACCTTTGCCGCGCCACTCTAACCGACAAACTACAACGCCGCTCCTGATGGCTATCATCTTTGGGCTATTTCAAGGAATGATGCCACTAATAGGATATTTTGCGGGTTCCTTGTTTACATCCTTTACAGAACGCTTTGCACCATGGATTGCGTTGATACTGCTTGGATGTATTGGTAGCAAAATGATTTACGAATCGTTCAAGCCCGAAAAACTTGATACACATAACGGATTATCTCTGCGCATGTTGCTTGCATTAGCATTCGCAACATCAATAGATGCGTTGGTCACAGGTGTAGTATTTGTGCCTTATCCTGAGATTATTTGGCGAGCCATTGGTATTATTGCACTGACTGGCTATCTGTTTTCTATTGTGGGATTCGTTATAGGGAAACTTGCAGGCGACCGCTTTCATTTTAATGCCAAATTAATAGGTGGCATAGACCTCATACTAATTGGATTGAAAATATTCTTAGAGGGAATTATAAAATAAACTTATAAATATCAAGACTATGAAAACTCCTACCTCTCAGCCTGAAATCAAGCAGGCACATCGTATTCAAACATCTGTGCTCAATGGCATAGAAAAGAAAGTGCTCGTCAAAATGGCCAATCATCTCCCCTCTTGGGTCACTTCGGACATGCTCACCTTGATAGGCGTATTCGGTGCTTTACTTACTGGCGCAGGGTTCGTACTAACCTATTTTAGTTACCAATGGCTATGGTTGTCCTCGTTTGGACTGATAGTCAATTGGTTTGGTGACTCTTTGGACGGCACTCTGGCTCGTGTACGCAACACGCAACGCCCCGTTTATGGCTATTACCTCGACCATAACACCGACCTACTCTGCCAATTAGCCATCTTCGGCGGCATCGGATTATCGCCAATGATGAATATGGGCGTAGCGATGTTGGTGTTGGTGATGTATTTGATGCTGGAAGTGTATGTCTCTATCAATGCGCACCTAAAGAGTGAGTTCCGATTGACATACGCCAAGATGGGTCCTACTGAGTTCCGACTATTGGTAATCATTCTCAATACCATTATTATTTGCTCACCTCATTTGCAAGCATTTAACCGTTCACATGTTATTCTTGGCGTAAAAACCACCTGCCGTTTTATGGACTATGTGGGTTGCATTGTAGCAGCGATTATGTTCGTAATGTATCTATTCTGCTTTATCAAAGACGCACGCTATTTTGCCAATATTGACCCACTAAAGAAGCATGAGTAATGTAGGAAAAATAATGCCAACTACACCTCATTTGCTCTCTATTGCCGACTGGTGCATGTCCATCAGTTTATCATAGCGAAGAAAGACAAGAATAGCCACCAACAGACTGCCCACCAAGTTTAGTATCATGTCGCCCATCGTGTCGCGCAGTGCCTCATGACCGCATAGTGGTACGTCTTCCTCCGAAACAATAGAGGCAGTAGTGGTGGCCATAAACTGCTGCGTATTCGTGCCAGCAATGGCATCATACGCATACTCGCACACCTCCCACACAGCGCCACAACTCAAGCCAAAGAGCAACACATAAAACGCGAGAAATGCCTTGTTTCTCAGCACCACCTGACTACTGTTTTCAAACATTATACTGATAATCCACAATCCCACAAACGCCAAGACACTGCCAGAAAACAGATGCAGTACAGAGTCCCACCAACTGAAGCGACCATAGAAGTTCAGTCCGTCGCCCATAATCATCGTTACAAAGCCAAAGAGCGCACATACTACAGTAATCAACAGCGGGATTTGAATCATAAATCGCTTGCGCAGTAGCACAGGGATTGTGAGAATAGCCAATATCACAATATACTGTATCGCGCAGAAAAACAATGCATTAGCCGTAACATCTGGTTGATGCCATAGATATACGATATTGCCCGCGCCAAAACCAATAGTCAAGACAAATAGTACCGCATAAATGCGCTTCAGACTATCTTGCAATGTGCGTTGTTTCTTGTTCTTCATATACTATCTCTTGTTTGTTTAATATCAAATCTATCACATCATCCGAAGTGTGCGGATTGCTATTCAAGCGTTGCTGCTGCAACATCCTATTTCTAAATGCTTTATCTTCAGATAATCGCATGGCTATTGCTACTTGTTGATTGGTGTCGTTAGTATGATACGACAAGCCATGATTATGAAAAAATCGTGCATTATAGTTCTCTAAACCGGGAATTGGAGCGGTGTGAACTATAGGAATATTCTTGACTATTGCCTCGGTGGAAGTGATGCCGCCTGGCTTAGTAAAGATCACATCCGAAGCGTCCATCAATAGCGACACTTGATCGGTAAAGCCCAACAAACAGAGTTGTTTATTGTTGGCAAAGGTTGTTTGCAGGTTATCATACATCTGTTGGTTGCGCCCACAAACACAAACCACCTTATCTTCCTTACGGATATGCATCAACAACTGATGCATCAGCGTGTCAAGATTGCCATATCCCATAGAGCCCGACATAATTAAATACCAATGTCCACTATTCGGAGTCCAATCATGCAGTCCGAGCGTATCTGCCAACAGTTGGCGTGCTTGACGTTTAGGCTTCCGAGTGGTGAATTTCTGCTCATCTACAGGAATACCTATCGGTACCAACTTCTCGCGAGGCACACCTTTCTCCACAAACTCCTCCACCAAATGCTCGTGCGGAATAATGTAGTAGTCCAAGTCTGTTTCTGATAAGAAAGGGATACAAGTGTAATCGGTCATTACGAAATAAGTAGGAATCTGCAACATGGCGTTGCGACGCAGAGCAGTCATCGCCTCAGCAGGAAAGAGGTGTACGCACACTACCACATCATACGCACCATCACGAATATGTTCGTACAAGGTATTAGCATACAAACGATTGACACCATAAACGAGCGATTGATGGAAATCGATATTATCGCTCACGAAACCACCAATCTTATACACTGTTTCAAATAATGCACCTTGTGTAGAAGAGACGTATGCATTTTCCACACGCTGCGATAGTTCATCACTGACCAATGCCAAAGTATCTTGGATATCGCACACTATACCGCGCCGATCCATAGCAAGTTTTAGGGCTTTAGCGCAGGAGTTATGTCCTTCGCCCGTGTTGCATGAAAGAATTAAAATTTTCATAGTTAATAATGAATGGTACTACCCATTGCAGTACAAAACCCGTGCCGTACGCTGTACGCTCTTCTTCTGTTAGTAGAATTATTGCCATTTGAACAATATCTGTTGCCATACTATCAACTGAAAAAGTAAAGGTATCCCACTTTCCAGAGGAAATGGAGCATGTAACCCATTTTGCAAAATCCATTTGACAATTTACAAATTTTAGGCATTTTCTCATGATAGTAAATTTTGCCAAATCGGAAAAAATTGAGTACCTTTGCACGATTTTTTGAGGTACTATAGATAGTTAACAACCATTGAAAGTGGTAACTATCAACTAACAAAGGTGTATAGAGGTGACTCCTGCTTTATAGGAGTTGATTCCAATAATCGGAACAGTCGATATAGAACACGTACAGAGCCTTGTCTTTATGAGATGAGACTCTTTTTGTGTGCCTCGCCTATAAACTTCAAACTATAAACTAAATATTATAATTAAAGGTATGAAAAAGAAAGTATTTATTGGGCTATTGTGCTGCATGGGGTGTCTGCTTTCAGCATGTGGCAATAGTCAAGATGGGCAACAAGCCCACGGTTCGCAGCATCCGACTGCGGTAGTAGAACGACACGACTGCGTGGTGGAAGAAGTCTATTCCGCTTCTATCCGCGGACGACAAGACATCGCAATCATGCCACAAGTGGCAGGCACACTGACCAAACTATGTGTGCAAGAAGGCGAGCAAGTGAGCAAAGGGCAAGTGCTGTTTATCATTGACCAAGTGCCTTTCTTGGCAGCACTGGAGACTGCGGAAGCGAATGTAGAAGTAGCAAAGGCAGGCGTGGCAACAGCCGAATTGGTGTACAATGCCAAGAAACAACTCTATGCCGACTCTGTCATCTCTGACTACGAACGTCAGTTGGCTGAAAACAACTATCTCACAGCCAAAGCAGGTTTGGCACAAGCCAATGCAGCATTGGTTATAGCCAAGAACAACCTCAGTTACACCGAAGTGAAAAGCCCCAGCCACGGCGTAGTAGGTACATTGCCTTTGCGCGTGGGTGCATTGGTATCGCCACAGATGCCTATGCCACTCACTACAGTGAGTGACAACTCGGATATGTATGTCTATTTCTCTATGACCGAGAGCCAATGGCTCAGTCTTGTGCGCCATTACGGTAGCAAAACCAAAGCATTGGCAGAGATGCCAGCCGTGAGTCTTATGCTCAACGATGGCTCGCAGTACGAGCACAGCGGAAGGATTGAATCGGTATCGGGCGTGATTGATGCAGCCACAGGCACAGTGAGTGTGCGTGCCGTGTTCCCCAACCGCGAGGGACTGCTGACATCGGGTGGCGCAGGCAATATCGTATTGCACAAGCAACGTCCACAAGCAATAGTGGTGCCACGCACAGCCACCTTTGAGATACAAGACAAAGTGTTTGTCTATCGTGCCATTGACAATAAGGCTGTAGCCACTATGGTCACAGTGGAGCGCTTGAATGGCGGAAAAGAATATATCGTGCATAGCGGACTCAAGGCTGGTGAAGTAATCGTCACCGAAGGTGTGGCTATGCTAAAAGACGGAGCTGCGCTATGACACTGAAGACATTTATCGAACGCCCAGTGTTGTCCACAGTGATTTCTGTGGTGATTGCACTGCTTGGCGTGATAGGCTTGAAAGTCTTGCCTATCGAACAATATCCCGATATTGCACCTCCTACGGTGATGGTGATGACACAGTATTTCGGTGCTTCTGCCGAGACGGTACAGAAATCCGTGATTGCTCCTCTGGAGGAAGCCATCAATGGTGTGGAGAACATGACCTATATGACCTCCACCGCATCCAATACAGGTACGGCAGAGATATTCGTATATTTCAAGCAAGGCACCGACCCCGATATGGCTGCCGTAAACGTGCAGAACAAGATTTCTGCCGCGATGGCGCAGTTGCCTGCCGAAGTAAAACTGATTGGTGTACAGGCGTTTAAGCGACAGACCAGTATGCTGCAAATCTTCACCGTATCATCGCCCGACGACAGTTATGACGAGGAGTTCCTGAGCAACTATATCCTTATCAATATCAAGCCCGAGATGTTGCGTATTCAGGGCGTGGGACAGTTGGTTGTATTAGGCGGAACCTACTCTATGCGTGTGTGGATGAAGCCCGATGTGATGGCGCAACATGGATTGGTGCCTGGCGATGTCACTGCTGCTTTGGCGCAACAGAATATTGAGTCGGCTACGGGTGCTATTGGTGAGAACGCAAATGAAGCCTTCCAATACACTATGAAGTACAAGGGTCGTCTGCAAACGCCTGAGGAGTTTGGTGAGATTGTGATTCGTGCCACTCCGAATGGCGAAGTACTGAAACTGAAAGATATTGCAGACATCCAACTCGGTATAGAGAGTTATGGTTACCAAGGTATGCAAAACGGTCACCCTGGCGTACAATGTATGGTATTCCAAACCGCTGGTTCGAATGCTACCGAAGTGAACCAACAGATTGATGACCTGCTGGCTGATGTGCAAGCCAACGCGCCCAAAGGCGTGAAAATCACGCAGATGATGTCCACTAATGATTTCCTCTTTGCCTCTATCAAGAATGTGATTATCACCCTTTTGGAAGCGATATTGTTGGTCATCTTGGTCATACTGCTCTTTCTGCAAGACTGGCGCAGCACGATGATTCCGTTTGTGAGCATCATCGTCTCGCTGGTGGGCACATTTGCCTTTATGATTGTGGCTGGCTTCTCCATCAACCTCATCACGCTCTTTGCTTTGGTGCTGGTGATTGGTACGGTGGTGGACAACTCCATTGTGATTGTAGAGGCTGTACACTCGCGCTTTGAGTATGGGTATAAGAGTCCGTTCCAAGCAGCTGCATATGGTACGAAAGATGTGGCGATTGCGATTATTACCTCGTCACTGGTGTTCATGGCGGTGTTTATCCCTGTGAGCTTCATGGGCGGAACAAGTGGTGTGTTCTACCGTCAGTTCGGTCTGACTATGGCAGTGGCAGTAGGTATATCCACCGTGAATGCCCTCACGCTCTGCCCTGCTATGTGCGCGCTGATGTTGCGCCCAAAATCCACTACAGGCAAGAGTCTCACGCGCTACGAACATTGGAAATACCTTTTCTCCGAGAAATGGAACAATGGCTTCGGCAAGTTGATTACATGGTATCGGGGTATAGCTAAGTGGTTTATCCTGCGCCCTTGGCTGAGTTTTGTGATTGCCATTGCGAGCGTGGGACTGATGATACTGCTGATGCGTGTGACCAAGACCAGTCTGGTGCCCGAAGAGGACTTAGGTACAGTGATGATAAATATCGACACTCCTCCAGGCAGTTCGTTGGCTACTACCAACGAGATTGTAGCGGAGATTGAGCAACGCCTCATGACTATCCCAGAGGTAGCCGAACTCAACCGTACCAGCGGTTATGGACTGATCTCTGGCGAGTCGGCTGCGGCAGCAAATATCATCCTCAAACTCCGCCCATGGGACGAGCGAACCAAGAAAGAAGAATCCGTAAATGCCGTGATTGGCAAGGTATATGCTATGACCGCTGACATCAAGGATGCCAAAATCTTTGCTATGGCACCTGCCCAAATAACGGGTTATGGTACGGGTAATGCCCTTGACATCAACCTGCAAGACAAGATGGGTGGCGACCTCCACCTATTCTATGGCTACGCGCAGCAGTTCATCGGTGTGCTCAACCAGCGCGAAGAGATTGGTATGGCGTTTACATCTTTTAATCTCAATTTCCCACAATGGGAAGTGAGTGTAGATGCCGTGAAATGTCAACGTTCGGGCATCACTACCAACGAAGTGTTGGGTTGCCTCAGCGGTTACTATGGCGGACAATATATCAGCGATTTCAACCGCTTTGGTAAAGTGTATAAGGTACAAATCATGGGCGACCCACAACAGCGACTTGATGAGCGCAGCCTGGACAATACCTACGTGCGTTTGCACAATGGAAAGATGGCGCCACTCAGCCAGTTCGTCACGCTACGCCGTATCTATGGTGCGGACAAACTCACGCGCTTCAATATGTACAACTCGATCGCGGTCAGTGCCATGCCTGCTGAAGGGTATTCGTCGGGTGATGCCATCCGCGCCGTACAAGAGGTGGCCAAGCAAACACTGCCTCAACAATACGCTGTGGACTTTGGTGGTATCACACGCGAAGAGAGCCAACAAACGAGTGGTGGCACAACGATGATCTTCCTCATCTGTATTGTGCTTATCTATCTGATTTTGGCAGCATTGTACGAATCCTTCTGGTTGCCACTGGCGATTATTATTGCTGTGCCTGTGGGCTTGATGGGATCGTTCTTGCTGACCAAAATAGCAGGATTGGAGAATAACATCTACCTGCAGACGGGTGTGATCATGCTGATTGGTCTGCTGAGCAAGACGGCTATTCTGATTACGGAGTATGCCGTAGAACGCCGCAAACAAGGTATGAACATCGTGGAAGCCGCTGTGGAGGCGGCAGGTGCGCGTCTGCGTGCTATCTTGATGACGGTATTGACTATGATCTTTGGTATGTTGCCATTGGTAGTAGCCACAGGTGTAGGAGCCAACGGTAACCGCAGTCTGGGTACAGGTGTGGTAGGCGGTAGTGTGATTGGTACATTGGCATTGCTGCTATTGGTACCTGCGTTCTTTGTGGTGTTCCAAAAATTGCAAGAGAAGTTTCAAAAATATAAAAAATAATGATTATGTATATAGTTAAAAGATTAAAGCTTATAGGAGTAACACTCGCTCTCTGCCTCGCTTTGGCATCGTGTGGAATATATGGAAAATACCAACCCACTACCAGCGTGGCGGATGACCTCTATGGCGATATAGCATTAGGCGATACGGCGCAACAATTAGGCAATCTATCATGGCGCGAACTCTTTACCGATGCGCACTTGCAAACGCTCATCGATTCAGCATTGGTCAACAACCACGACTTGCGCATTGCTCACGAGCGCGTGAATCAGGCGGAAGCAGCATTGCGCGGAGCGCAGTTGGCATACTTGCCATCCATAGGATTGGCGCCTGCCGCAGGCTTCTCCCCTCAATATGGCATTAACAATGGCACCTACGACCTTGTGGCATCTGCCTCGTGGGAGATTGATATTTTTGGTCGCACACTCAACTCGCTACGCCGTGCCAAAGCGGCCAAGCAGCAAGTGTTGGACTACGAGCAAGCAGCCCGTTGCGGACTTATCGCAGGCATAGCCAATACCTATTACACCCTGCTTATGTTGGATGCACAATTGGCTGTGGCAATAGAAACGGAGCAGACATGGAAGAGCACCGTTAATGCTATCCAGCGTATGAAAACCGCAGGTATGGCTAACGAGGCAGCCGTAGCACAGTTGGAGGCCACCTATTATGCAATCCAAACCACCGTGCTTGATTGCCAGCAGCAGATTCGCGAAGTGGAGAACGCCCTCTACCTAATGATGGGCACAACCCGCCAAACCATCATACGCAGCACATTGGCAGAAGCCATGGATGCGCACAATTCCAAATTCTTAATTCATAATTCAACATTGTCTGTCGGCATACCTGTGCAGATGCTCTATCACCGTCCCGATGTGCGTGCGGCGCAAATGAACATGGCGCAAGCGCATTACGCGCTCAACTTATCGCGTAGCAACTGCTTGCCATCGCTTAACCTCAGTGGCACTTTTGGCTGGACCAATCACTCGTATGGTGTGATTCTCGACCCAATGACTATGATTAGTAGTTTGGCAGCAAGTCTATTTGTACCGCTATTCAATTCGGGCAGAAACATCGCACAAGTGAAGATGGCCAAATCGCAACAAGAGGAAGCACGTTTGCTGTTTGCCAAGACTGTCTTAGCAGCAGGCAATGAGGTGAACGAAGCACTGACACACTATCAGACTTGCCACGCCAAACAGTCGCTCTATGCACAGCAAGTTTTGGCTTTGGAAAAAGCGCACCGCGCCACCCAACTGCTCATGCAGCATGGCAACACCACCTATCTGGAGGTGCTGACGGCGCAGAACACTTTGCTCAATGCTCAGTTCACGCAGATTGCTAATAACATGCAAGAACTGCAAGCCGTAGTAGCGCTATATCACGCTCTCGGCGGTGGCATGAAGTAAGTCGGCATCCCCAATAAATCAATTAGCCAACAGCAGTCAATGACTTTGTTGGCTAATTTGTAAAATTTGTGTTGTGTAATGCTTTATTAATGTATATTACTCTATCACCAATTGTTTGAACTTGGCGTGGCGTTTCTCATCTTGCATGAGCAGATTCATCTTGAATTGTCCATCACGAGCGCCTTCGGCGATACATTGTGCCTTGAATTTCTCGAATGATTGCTCCACCAAACGATGCGTGATAGGGTCTTTCACGCGGAAGGAGGCACGTTTAGCCTCGTACTCTATATTCGTCTGCTTCAACTCCTCATCTACCAACTTGGTAAAGTTCTCCGCTTGCTCCTGAGTAGTGGATTGGTCGGCAAACTCTAAGTAGAAATGATAGGCTGACTTATCCATATCGGCAAAACCAACAAAGAACTTGGTCATTAACCCACTCTTCTCCTCCGCAGCATGCACAGCCTCAATGAATTGACGCTCATGCAGTTTCTCGCCCGTCATGGTAACAATACCATTCACCTTCTGAATCATATGTACAGTAGGCGTGTTGCAGAAGGACGGTCCAACCTCCAATAGGTCATTCATGTTGTAGCGATACAAGCCCGCAAATGTAGTTACATATGAGCAATAGCGTTTGCCTGCTTGCAGCTCATGGAGCTGTAGAAAATGTTTGTTCTCGCTCTCCAGTTCATCCTCTGCCACGAACTCATAGTAGTGGAAGTGTGGGAAGAGTACGGTATTCACTGTATCATCGAGCACCAAGCCGAAGCGGCACTCCGATGCGAAATAACCAAACTCTTGGTGCAACATATGCTCGGGGAAAGAGCCATTTATTTTGTCCAAATACACAGCCGTATTACCGCACTTCCATGTATTGAGAATCTGCATGTTAGGCCAATAGTGCTTAGGCAGCACAGTGCCAAATTTTGCTTTCAGCGCGCGCAATTCAGCCGCACGCTCTGGATTGGGTTTCAGATATGGCTGAATATCCTCGCGTATCCATTGTGGGATATTGAGTTTCGCATTCAGCGTACCATGTTCAATATCGGTGCAATAGTCATCAAAATACTCATTGACATTGTTTTGCATCTCCACGATAGTTGAGGGGTTGGCTGTTACCACAAGGGTGATATTACGCTCAATACCCATACGCATCAAGGTATAATAGCGGGCGGTATAATCCTCAATGGAGAAGACCGAGGCAGGCGAAGCGTAGAGTTTCTTGACAAAACCAGGGCAGTCGCGCTGTGTAACACCACTCACCGAACCAAACATAGTGCCATCGGGTGCTTCGCCTTCTTTCACTTTACCCACGATAGAAACAATCTTACCCGTAAACACTTCTGGACGGTTTTTGATAAAGTTAAAGAGCCAGACTTTGGTCATCTTACCATAGATATTATGCAAATATTCATTGGTAATTGGCACCCATTTTGGCTCTTTAGTCGTTCCCGAAGTAGTAGCATACAATACTGGTTTGCCTGGGAACAGGATATTCGATGCACCATGCTTGTGTTTCTCCACATATGGACGAAGATCCTCGTAATCATTCAGTTGTACATACTTTTGATAGCGAGCATAGAGTTCGGTATCAGTTTTTGCTTCTAAGATTTCAGCGAAATGATGCTCCTTACCATATTCTGTATCCCGTGCGTATGTAAGGATTTCTCGAAGTGTTTTCTCTTGTGCTTTGCGTGGATTCTTTGATGCACGCTTCAGCGATAAATACTGGATTCCGCCAGCAATTCCTAACAAGAAGTTAGGTACAAAAGGACAAGTTTTTGATTCCATAATATTCGATTATACTTATTTTACTCTATAGGGATTACTCATTTAATCTCAGGCAAAAGTAATAATAGTTAATCGAACAAACAAATTTTTATTAATTAATGGACTGTTTTTCCAAAGAAATGACATTTATCCTCCCAATAGGTGTTGGTCTTCGGGTGAAAAGTTGGATATGTGGATAAGGTCTTCCTCTATGAAATGGAGCAGATGTTTGACAATTGTTTTGACTGTTACATTGCGCTCTTTGGCGATTTGTGGGATAGTGAGCCCAGCGTAGAAATACCCCAAGGTCTTGAATGCAGATGCATCGCTTCGTGTTTTGCGATGTTGCGAATAAATGACCAATGATGGTTCTACCCAACGGAATGATTGGCGTGCCCGGAAGAATCCATCGAGCGATGGCGATTTGGAGATGTGTTGTTGGATATACTCAAACCGTGATAATTCGGCATGAATATCCAATAGATGTTGCTTAATAAATGCAGCATCATTGCGGTCATTGGTTCGTAACGGACATTTCGCTATCGTTTCGAGCAGTTGCTGAATCTTCGGAGCAAAATAGCCATATGCAGCTTGCAGGCGGTCTGCCAGATTGGGCGATGAGGCGATAGGGCGATGAGGCAATGAGGCGGGGTTATATACGATTTGGCGTATCTGTTGCTGAAATCGCTCGGCTATTATCTGCAAGCCCTCCAAGCCACCTATGCAAGCAATGAAGAAGGATGAAATATCCCCTTGCACGGATCCCATTGTCTTCATGTTGCGCGAGAGCGACGACAACCGATTGATGATAGAACGAAAATCGTAGAGCGAGCAGAGCAGTATGGTCATATACTCCTGTTGGGCACCTGCCAAGCGCAGTTCGGTAGTAGTAATATCCAATTGATTTTGAGTAAAGTACAGTACTTCTCTTGCGTTGGTCAATGCGCGCATGGGTATAGGTGTCAGCAGCACTATACCCTCCAACGAGCGGCACCGCGAGAGTGCCACATACACCTGCCCTGCTGCAAAAGCATCTTCGGCATCAATCACCACATGGTCGAAGGTCAGCCCCTGTGCTTTGTGAATGGTGATAGCCCATGCCAACCGCAAGGGGAAATGCGTAAACGAGCCTATCACCTCCACTTGCACCTCATCAGAGCCTGTTTCAGAGGTATAGCGCAGGTTCTCCCATGTCTCGGTATGCACCTCCACCTCAGTGCCATCTTCGCAGAGGACTTGTATCTCGTTTTTCGACAGGGCTGTGACAGTGCCTAACTTGCCATTGTAGTACAGTTTCTCTTGCGAGGAATCGTTTTTCACAAACATCACTTTAGCTCCGACCTTGAGTGTCAGGGTCTTATCAATCGGGTACATTGATTCGGGGAAAGTATCCTTCACACGCGCTTGATAGGTGTATGTATCTGCTTTCAGCGCATCTAATTCGCGCTGGTTAATGGCATCTACTTTGCTATTGTGGGTAGAGAGCGTAATGTAATATTCGCCGTTTTTGTCTGTTTGAAAATATGGATTATAGCGACTATTGAGTATTTTGCGTGATTCGGGTGTGAGTGCATTGTTTCGCACTTGGTTCAGTATCTCTATAAAATCAATATTGGTTTGGCGGAAGACATGGTCCAATTCAATATATACGGGTTGCAATTCTCGAAAGACTTGTGCTTGAAAGAAATATGCGCCTTCGTAGTAATCTCTGAGCAATCGCCATTCTTCCTCGCGTGCGACGGGTGAGAGTTGAAACAGGTCGCCTATGAATAGCACTTGTACCCCTCCGAAGGGCAAGTTCGCACGATGTTTGAAGTGTCGAAGTACCGCGTCAATCGTGTCCAACAAGTCCGCTCTCACCATACTGACCTCATCAATGACCAGTAGCTCTATATTACGCAACACGCGCTGTTTGGCGGAGCGCATTTGCATCTCGGAGAAGAGTTTGTGTCGCGCCTCAGGTGTAGGGATAAAGAGTTGTGGGGGCAACTGAAAAAGCGAATGAATAGTCACGCCTTCGGCATTGATAGCAGCCACTCCTGTAGGAGCCACCACAGCCATTTGCTTAGGACATTCCTGTTTGAGTCGGCGCAGGAATGTGGTTTTTCCTGTGCCTGCTTTGCCTGTGAGGAAGATGCAGCGATTGGTATGCTGCACATATTCGTATGCCAATTCGTAGGCGTTCATCGGCGGTTGTATCGGTTATACGAGTAGATAGTATTTGGCTATTTTTTTGCACTGCAAAGGTAGTAATAAATTTTGGGTTATGCAAATATTGCTTGTATTTTTTGAAAGAACTATTGAACATTACCAGTTAATGATAGTGTGTAAGTAGGATATTGAGCATTGCTTGTTGTATATTATTTTTTGTCTATTTTATTTTGAGGAGTAAGAGGATAAATTTTGGATAAAAATCAACAGATATTTGGTCATGTAAGAAAAAATTAGTAATTTTGCAGGCGGTACGAATTTTGAATTATAAATCAAGAATTTTGAAACCATAGGCGAAATCCAAATAATACATAATACTATGACACTTACCGAAAGATTTTTGAAGTATGTGAGTTTCTGCACCACATCGGATGAAGAAACCAATATGACCCCATCTACCCCAGGACAGATGGAGTTTGCGAAGTACCTCGCTGCTGAGCTCAAAGAGATTGGTATGCAAGAGGTTACACTTGATGACAACGGCTACGTGATGGCTACACTACCCGCCAACGCGGAAGGTAAACCCGTTATCGGTTTTATCGCTCACATGGACACAGCGCCCGACGCCAGCGGCAAGAATGTGAAAGCACGCATCGTCACCCACTATGACGGCAATGACATCGTGCTCAACGAAGAGAAAAACATCGTCTTCGAAGTAGCCAAATACCCTGAGATACTTGACTACAAAGGTCAAGATATCATCGTTACCGACGGTACCACCCTGCTCGGTGCAGATGACAAAGCGGGCTTGGCAGAAATAGTAACCGCCTGCGAATACTTGATTCAACACCCTGAGATTCAGCACGGCAAGATTCGCGTAGGTTTTACGCCCGATGAGGAGATTGGTCAAGGTGCTGACCACTTTGATGTAGCAAAATTCGGCTGCGACTTTGCCTACACCATGGACGGTGGCGCTGTGGGCGAACTGGAATACGAGAACTTCAATGCTGCAGGCTGCAAGGTGAAAGTGCATGGCGTGAATGTACACCCAGGTTATGGCTATCACAAAATGATTAACTCTATGCGTATTGCCAATCAGTTTGCCAGCATGTTACCTCGTTGGGAGACTCCAGAGCATACACAAGGCTACGAGGGCTTCTATCACCTCATTGCCATGAACGGCAGCGTGGAGGAGACCACCTTGCAATACATCATCCGCGACCATGACCGTGCCCGCTTCGAGAGTCGCAAACGCGAGATTGAGCACCTGGCACGCAAGATCAACCAAGAATATGGCGAAGGCACCATTGAGGTAGAGCTGCGCGACCAATACTATAACATGCGCGAGAAAGTGGAACCCGTAATGCATATCGTAACACTCGTGGAGGAAGCTATGAAAGAGGTAGGCGTAACACCCAAAGTGCAACCTATCCGTGGCGGAACAGACGGCGCACGCCTATCGTTTGAAGGACTACCCTGCCCTAACATCTTCGCAGGCGGTGTGAACTTCCACAGCCGATTTGAGTATTTGCCTATTCCATCCATGGAAAAAGCAATGCAAGTGATTTTGAAAATTGTTGAGAAAGCATAGTCAACAACGATGCTTATTATTTATTAACGACAACATAGACAACATTGCGCGGCAATCAACTTCCTGCCGCGCTCGGCGAATATGTTTAAAGTATAAAGGCAAGAATATATGAAAACTACTCCATTTACAGACATCCATATCGCTTTAGGAGCGAAGATGGCAGATTTTGCGGGCTTTAATATGCCTATTCAATACCCTACGGGTATCAATCAAGAACATATCATCGTGCGCGAAGGCGTGGGTGTGTTCGACGTGAGCCACATGGGCGAGTTTTGGGTGAAAGGCGAGAAAGCATTGGACTTCCTGCAATATATCACCACCAACGACGTGAGCAAACTGGAAGCAGGCAAAGCACAATACACCTGTTTCCCTAACGGCAAAGGCGGTATCGTGGACGACCTGATTATCTACAAGTACTCCACCACCAAATACCTGCTCGTGGTAAACGCAGGCAATATCGATAAAGACTGGGCTTGGGTGAATGAGCACAACACCTTTGGTGTACAACTGGAGAACGCCAGCGATCGCTATGGTCAATTGGCTGTGCAAGGTCCTAAAGCCACTGAGATGTTGCAACTGCTTACGGATGCTGATCTGAGTGCGATACCTTATTACGCTTTCCGCGAATGGTCATTCGCAGGTGTACAAGGCGTAATTCTCAGTAACACAGGCTATACAGGTGCAGGCGGATTTGAGTTGTATTTCCCAAAAGAGCATAGCAAACAAATCTGGGATGCACTCTTCGAAGTAGGCAAAGACTTTGGTTTGGCACCTATCGGATTGGGCGCACGCGATAGTTTGCGTCTGGAAAAATGGTACTGCCTCTATGGTCATGATATAGATGATACCACTTCGCCATTGGAGGCAGGTTTGGGTTGGATTACCAAGTTTGATGCCAAAGACTTCATCGACAAAGAGTACCTACTCAAGCAGAAAGCCGAAGGCGTAAAACGCAAATTGGTACATTTCGAATGTCAAGAGCGTGCCATACCACGTTGTGGCTACGAGCTTTGCGATGCAGAGGGCAACACCATTGGTAATGTGACCAGCGGAATCATGCTGCCAACTACCAAGGTGGGCATCGGTATGGGCTATGTGCAAACAGCCTTTGCCAAGAAAGAGACCATTATCTACGTGAAGATTCGCGAGAAACTGATTCCTGCAAAAATTGTGTAAGGCATAGATTTCATACCGATAGCATAGTGATGTGATATAGTGGTCGCGTAATGGTCGCCTAACCGCTTCTGTATTTTGCAATAAGCAATAAAAAAACAACTGACACCCTATTGGATGTCAGTTGTTTTTATTACATCAGAAGATTTACTCATCATCGCTATCATCAATGTAATAATGTGGTTCTTCGGCCTTCTTTTTGGTGAATTTTTGGCGATAATAGTCCACGTATTTACCGTATTTGCCATATCTGCCATAGCCATATTTACCACCATAGCGTTTGCTCTTGCCATAGCCATGTCCATAGCCGTAACCATAACCGTGACCGTAGCCATAACCGCCATAGCCGTAACCGTAGCCATAACCGTAACCGTAGCCATAACCGTAACCACCTGATTTACCCACTTGAATATCGGACAATACCAAGTGAATCTTGTCCTTATGGTTGAGCGACAAGGCTTGCAGTGTCTGTTGAGCAAAATGTTTATTAGTAGTCATACAACGGATGACAAACAGCGTCAAATCTGTCTTCTCAATCAAGGACAACGCATCAGGCACCATACCTACAGGCGAAGAGTCCACAATGATATACTCGTAACGCTCACGCAGGATCTGCATGAGTTCTGCCAACTTATCGCTACGCACCAACTCACCTGGGTTAGGAGGAATAGTACCCGCAGGAATAACATCAAAGCCCAACTCTTCGTGTGTAAGAATGATATCTTCCAACTCGCAATCGCCAATCAGATAGTTGGTTACGCCGACTTTGGCATCCAGACCCAGCTTGTCGTGAACGTTTGGTTTGCGAATATCCATATCAAGCAATACGGTTGGGTGACCCGTCATAGCATATTGCGCTGCCATATTGGTCGAAATAAATGTCTTACCATCACCAGATTGAGTAGAAGTAATCGTGATAGCAATATTGCTCTTGCGTTGTACAATAAATTCGATACGCAAGCGGATACTACGCATCATCTCAGCGTATCCCGATCGCGGATGCTTCTTCGCGTGTAATGGGTTTTGCGATTTCACACGGCGCAAAGTACCTATCACTTGGAAGTCACCGAGTTTCTCGGCCTCCTTAGGATTGCGCACCTTGTTGTTGAGCAACTCTGATAGAATCAAAATCAACAATGGAATCACCAAACCGATAGCCATGTATGCCACCATGTTTTTGCGTTTCTCCTTGCTATTCATAGAGCGTGTGGTACGCGCACGGTCCATAATCTCGCTATCAGGCGTGTTGCGTGCTTTCTGAATCTCGGCTTCTGCACGTTTCTGCAAGAAGAAGGTATAATAGTTGTCATCAATACGGTAGTTACGCTCGATGGCCACCATCTGCAATTCCTTCTCTGGGAGCAATTGAATATCCTTCTCAACCTCTCTTTGGCGATTAGCCAAATCTTGTTTCTCGATATTGAGCGATGCCTTCATAGACTCCACCAATTCGGCGATAGCCGTCTTGACATTGTTAATGTCATTGGTGTATTTAGCGTAATACACATTACGCTCGCTGAGTTCGTCGCGTTGGATATGCAAATCATTCAACTGTTGCACCAAGGTCATCAACATAGGTTCGTTCACACCCACAGATACAGGTGCTACCACCGTACCCTGCTCTATCTTTTGCTCAAGGTAATTGGTGAGGTAGTTGAGATAGGTCTCCTTGAGGCGAAGAGCCATTTTTTGTTGGTCGTATTGGTTAATCTTAGCCATCAAACCACCTGCATACGACGATACGTCCACGAATTTATTTTCTTGGCGGAAATCCGTCATGGCACTTTCGCTTTGGCTGAGGCTAAGTTGCAGTACGCCCAACTGTTGGTTGATAAACTCAATCGTTTTATCCGCCACCATATTCTTGCGCTCCACGCTGTGAAGGAGGTAGATATCCGACAATTTGTTGATAAAATCACGGTCGCGTTCGGGTGTTACACCTACCAACTGAATACCCAAAATAGTACTTCTATCCGTCACGAAGTTCAATTGCAAACGGCTGGAGAACTCATTGGTCAATCCGTCGCGCGTGCGGAAACGGAAATAGATATGTTGTCCAGGGCGCATCATAATATCCGTAGGATAGATAGTTGCCTCAAAGAACTTCGTTCTGAATGGCACGCCATATTGCGCCGTGTGGCTGAAGTCAAGATCCTCTGCCTCGGGTATGGTGATATGCAACGAGCCATCTTCCTGTACCTCGCACTTATACAGATAGTTATACGCCATTGGATCCAAGTGCGTATATTCTACAATAATCGGTGTATTGCGATAGATATTACGCGTTTTGAATCGTCCTTTGGTGATGTACTCCACATTGAGGAATGGCAAGGAATCCACTGTTCGCGAAATGAGGTCGTAACTACCCAAAATAATCAATTGGTTATTCACATTGCGATAACCCGCCTCCATACCAAAACCTTGCATCAGAGCCGAATTGCCATAGCCACCGCCCGATGATTCCTGAATAATCATCGTACCTGTGGTGAGGTAGGTCTCCATCACTTTTCGGTTTTTCAAATACGCTAACGAGAATGCAATGATTGCTGCAATAGCAAAGAGATACCAATGGTGGAGAATTCGGAACACCCACTCCAGGATATCAATACCCGAGCTCTCCTCCTCGATTAGAGGAACTTGCTGAACGGGTTGCTGTTGTTGTGCTGCCTGTTGCTGTTGTTGCAGGACTTGTTCTTCTTGTGTCATATTGAAATATATCTAAATTTTCGTGATTAATATAATACGCCTGGAATATAATTCAGTACCGTGATGAGCAACGATACCGAACTGGTAATCAGCCCAAGGAAGCCACTGTAACTGGGTTGTTTATAGAAACTTCCGCTATCACGGCTTACGTAAATCAAGTCGTTAGGATATACATAATAATACTTGGAATCAATGATTGAGTTGGTACGAATATCAAACTCCAACACTTCTGGTTCATTGTTGCCATGTGGGCGAATGATACGCACATGACGTCTATCTCCCGAGTTCATCAGATCGCCTGTCATTGCCAAGGCTTGGAAAATGGTAAGTCGCTCTTTGTAAATGGTATATGTACCCGAATTAGCATCACCCAATACTGTGAACTGCTTATTATACATTGCCAATTTCACATCCGCATCAGGAATAATCTCGCGCATGGCTTTGCGCAATGTGTCTTGCGCCTCCAGCTCAGTCAGACCCTCCAATTTAATCGGTTTCAAGAACGGAATATCCACCGTTCCATCCGAATAGATACGGTAGGAGTTGGCATACTGTCCGCCCGCAGAAGAGTTAGCCGACATCGTTTTGGCAATGGTCTCATCCATAGTGATAACGCGATAAATAACCTCATCGTTTACCTGCAAACGATAGGGTTCGTATGCCACCGAGTCGTATTGTGGCAGGTCTTCACGCTCTTGCAACAAACCTACTTGACGATAGCCATAGCAGCCTGTCAATGCCACCGCCATGCTCGCTATCAAAAGTATATTTAATATCTTGTATTTCATGCTTTTAACCAATTAACATTAACCTACATACTATTTTGCATTGGCATTTTCCACCGCATTGATTGTTCGCACTACCAATCCATATACAAAACCACCAAACGCAAGCGTAGTAGCCACCACACTAATAGATGTTGTCACCGAGTTGATACCAAAACTTTGTCCCTTAATGCGCTGAATATAAATCACATCATTCGGTTCGATATAGTAGAACTCCGAATTGATAATATCTTCAGAGCGCACATCAAACTCTTTAACCTGTGTCAGTCCTTCTTTCTCACGCACGATACGTACTTTGCTTCTATCGCCAAAGTCACCTATGTCGCCTGCCATCGCCAGTGCCTCAAAGATAGTTACTTTCTCTTTCTGAATATTGAACGTACCACTACCTCTATCGCTAATCACGCTGAACGAACGGCGTACAATCTTCACCTCTACAGACATCATCTGATAGTCGCCATAACTCTTGATGAAGCTGCTCAACTCATCTTCCAACACACGTTTCACGCCACGAGTAGTCATACCGCGTACAGGTACACGACCTACCATAGGGAAGTCTATACATCCGTCCTCTTGTACCAAATAGGTATAGAGATCATAGCTACCACCTACGCCACCACCGCCTTGCAGCATTTGTATGCCAATCGTTCCGCTTGACGAATTGAACATCTTATCCACGCGCTCATCCACCGAATAGACATAGATATACAATCGGTCGCCTATTCGCAACTCGTAATCCTCATACGACATTGTATCGGCATACTGAGGAATACCATTTTTCCCAGGCTCTTGCATGAGATTCACGCGTTTGCTTGTCACGCATGAAGCCATCAGCAGAGGCAGCAGAAGAATCAATATTCTTTTATAACTCATAATTCAAAATCCTAAATTCATAATTCAAAATCCCTTATCTCTTCTCATCCCAACCAAATGGGTGTGGTGCCAACGGCAGTCTTGCCAATGGGTGGTAATCACCCACCAAACCAATAGGATTGGCATGGCGTATTGCACTCACAATCTCAATACTTGGGCGTGCCTCTGAGATACGGAAACCATTGCCTGCTAATATCTGACGATAACTCTCAGTATGCAACTCCGTGAAACCTTGGCTGAACTCAAACTCCTCGCCATCAATAGACAAAGTACGATACGTCTTCTTCTCACCTTCCACCGCATTCTTAGGCAAGCACAATGCGTTGATACTCAGGAAATAGCGAACGCGAGCACGCTTCAGTTGCAAATAACCTGCTACACGGTCAAACGACATCACATGCACAATGTTCTGCTCCACTTCGCCAAACAGCCATTGCAGCATGTCATAGAAGTGTACACCTATATTCGTAGCTATGCCACCTGCTTTGTGCACATCGCCCTTCCACGAACTGTAGTACCATTTGCCGCGACTGGTGATATAGGTCAAGTCCACATCATAAATCTTGTCTTTGGGACCTTCTTCTATCTTCTTTTTGAGGGCAACAATGCGGTCATGCAAACGCAGTTGCAATATGGTATAGGCCTTGTGCCCAGTCTCTTGCTCCAGTTCCAATAGGTTGTCAATGTTGTATGGATTGAGCACCAATGGCTTCTCGCAAATCACATTGCAGCCCAAACGCAAACCGTAACGAATAAACGCATCGTGCGTATAGTTAGGCGTACAGATACTCACCCATGACAATGGGTCATTCGTGCGCATCTGTTTCGAGCAAAAACGGTCAAACTGTTCGTGCTCCGTGTAAAATGAGCAGTCAGGGAAACTCGAATCCAAACGACCTACCGAGTCAAACTTGTCATACGCCACCATCAGATTGTTACCTGTATCAGCAATCGCTTTGATATGGCGTGGTGCAATATATCCTGCTGCACCTATCAGCGCAAAGTTCTTTCTCTCTTGCATAGCTTATTTCTTGGTTATTCCATCACGTTCTAACAAAGCATCAATCGATGGCTCGCCACCACGGAAAGCACGGTAGAGTTCCATTGGTTTAGCAGTACCGCCACGCTCCAAGATATTTTTGCGGAACAAATCTGCCGACTTCTTATCGAAGATAGTGCCCGTCTTTGCTTTAGCAGCTTTGAATACGGAGTAAGCATCTGCATCCAACAGTTCAGACCACTTATAGCTGTAGTAACCAGCAGCATAGCCACCTGAGAAGATATGGGTAAATGCAAACTCCATTTGTGTACCTGCTACGTTTGGCAATACTTGTACCGAAGCCATCGCATCGTTGCCGAACTTAATCACTGCCTCTTGAGCAGTCAATGCCTCTGGTACTGCAAATGGCTCTGTCAAGGTGTGCCATGCCATATCCAAGTAGCCAAAACTGAGTTGGCGCACACATGCGTAGGCTGCATGATAGGTAGCTGCTTTTTGAATCTTGTCCACCAAGTCTTGTGGAATCACTTCGCCTGTCTCATAGTGCTTAGCGAAAGTGTCCAAAAACTCTTTCTCACCGAGGAAGTTCTCATTGAATTGGCTTGGCAGCTCTACGAAGTCTCGTGGCACAGCAGTACCCGATTGCGCAGCATATTGGCATTTGGTGAGCATACCGTGCAGACCATGACCAAACTCATGCAAGAATGTCTCCACCTCATCGTATGAGAACAGTGCAGGCTTCGTGTCTGTAGCGCGAGTGAAGTTCATGACATTCACGATATGTGGACGATGATCATTCTTGCCTAAGCCATATTGATCTTTGAATGAGTTCATCCATGCGCCACCGCGTTTGCCCTCTCGTGGGTGGAAATCTGCGTAATATACTGCCAAGAAGTTACCCTTGGCGTCAAACACCTCATATGCAGTCACTTCGGGGTGATATACTTGGATATTCTTATTCTCTTTGAAGGTAATACCATAGAGGCGTTTTGCCAAACCAAACACACCTTCTACCACATTCTCTTTCTTGAAGTAAGGGCGAAGCAGGTCATCAGAAATAGCATATTTCTCCTCTTTGAGTTGTTTGCTATAGAAACTCCAATCCCATGGTTGGAGGGTAGCATAGAAGCCTTTAGCGGTAGCAAACTCTTGTAGTTCAGCTACTTCTTGTTTGGCTACAGGCATATAGCTATCGCGCAGTTGGTCGAGGAAGTTCATCACGTTCTCCTTGCTCTCGGCGCAGGTCTTTGTGAGGGACTTATCAGCGTGGCAAGCCTTCTCGAAGAGTTGTGCCAATGCCAAACGTGTGTTCACGATGTCTATGATTACCTGTGTGTTATCAAACTCACCACCGATGCAACGGCTGTTGTATGCAGTGTAAATCTCACGGCGCAAGTCGCGGTTTTGGCAGTCTTCCATGATTGGGAGATAGGTGGTTGGCTTCAGGTCGAGCAACCAGCCTTCCATACCTTTTTTCTCTGCGTTAGCCTTCAGCATGGCTTTGGTATCATCGTTCAATCCTGCCAAGTCAGCCTCGTTGGTTACGAGCATAGTCCAAGCGTTGGTCGCTTTCAATACGTTCTGTCCATATACCAATGTGAGTTGCGACAGTTTTGCGCTCAACTCTTTATATACTTGCTTTTGCTCGGCATTGAGATTAGCACCGTTGTTGGCAAATGACTCGTAAATATCTTCGAGCAACTTCATTTGCGCAGCATTGAGTTTGAGGTTATCTTTTTGGTCATATACGGCTTTGATACGTTTGAATAGTCCCTCGTTGAGGCGAATAGTAGCCGAGTACTCCGACATTTTTGGCGAGAGTTCCATAGCGATGGCTTGTAGTTCATCGTTGGTTTCTGCGGATGTCAGGTTGTAGAAGCAGCCTGCTACAATGTTCAGCAACTCGCCTGATTTCTCATACGCTTCAATGGTGTTCTTGAAGGTAGGAGCAGCGGGGTTATTGACGATTGCATCAATCTCAGCCAGACCTTGTTTCATACCTTCTTCAAAAGCGGGCATGTAGTGTTCTGGCTTGATGTCGTTGAATGGATAGGTCTTGTGTGGGGTCTTCCACTCTTTGTACTGGAAGAATGGGTTGGCGCTTGCCAACACGGTTACTGCCAATGCAGCCATAGTAAGAATTGATTTTTTCATATTGTTATTCATTTTTTATTCATTATATAGGAGTCGCGATTCGGGATTCGCGATTCAGGATTCAGGATTCGCGATTCGGGAGTCCCAAATTGTATTTCCCCAAAGTACTCAGGCAAGTGGAACGCAGGTGCTTCTGCCTGGATTGGGTTCCACGATGCGTAATGCTTCATCGGTGTTTTATCACCACATTTATATAGGTTCGCGCGACGCGCGTGCTCGCGTGCGAGGTCCAACTCTATCAACGCCAATGGTATCGCTACCAGCAATGACCAATGAGCCGCGCACAGTTGCACAGGGAAACGCTTGATACTCTGTAGTTGCTCTGTATTGAGGCGCACCACATCTTCTTTGCGCGACTTGCGATGCGAAGCGTTGCACACACCTGCGGCGTTAAACTCAAAGTTCCAGTAGCGTGTATTATCGGCATTGGCGATAAATATCTCCACGCACGCATCTTCGTTCACATGCTCCAGATCTTCGGTTTTTGTTGCCAACGGCACTTCGCCTTTCACCTCAAAGCGCACCAACAGCATCTCATCCGTATGCGCCACCGTGAAGATTGTTTCGGGTGCGGTAGGATATTGTTCGTTCCAATTCAGCGTATCTATCTTACCTGCCACAGGCATAGCGGCCATCTGTTGGTCAATCTTCGCCAACGATAGCCCTTGCCAATCCGCTTGATATGTTGATTTTATTCTCTTCATTCCTTCAACCTTCAATCACTTCCCTCCACGAAGCAGATTGATTGAACCTGACAGTTGATATACGCCTATCAATGCTTCGTCTTGTTTCTTCAGTTTGCTGTTATATACGGGTTTGATAGTATATTTCGCATTTTCATCCGCATCGGTTCCCAATGCGCGAATCACATAGAAGTATGCACCTTCTGCGGCTGGTCGTCCACCTATTGTACCGTCCCAACCTTTGGCGGGGTCGCTCCATTCATATACTAAGTGTCCCCAACGGTTATATACCCAACAATGGAACTCTTTGAGCGAGCGATACACCACGCGAAACTCATCATTCGTGCCATCGCCGTTGGGTGTAAACACATTGGGCACTACCACCATTGACTCGCTGACGGAGATGGTGAACTCCACCGAATCCAGCTGACAATGGCTATTGCTGATAGCCACTACTGCTCTGTAGTTGCCTTTATCCGTAAAGGTATATCTATGTTCTGCATCGCTGCGTGTGAGCATGAGGCTACTACCTTTGTAGAGTTTCCATTGGTAATACTCTGCGTTCAGTCCATTGGCTTTGAATAGCACCTCCAGCGGAGCCGACATATTCAGCACATCATCGGGCGAATAAGGGCGATTCACCTCGTTGCTCATTTCGCCTTGCTTTCCACGAGTTGTAGTGACAGTAACGGGATGTGCTTTCAACGCAACAGGCTGATAAACAGGCGAACGAAGCGTATCTGCTGCTACGCCCAACTGCTCTGCCAACATATCGCTGATAGCATAATCGGTAGCCACAGGCGATGCTGCCACTGTCATTTCCTGTTCCAATGTCAATTCTTCTATTGCCACTGAGTCCATCCACATTTCTGTATCCTCGCTCCATGCAGCGCTCATATACTCCACATAGCAGTTGCGAGGGTATGTCATTTGCTTGCCACTCAGGCGGGTATAGCTTATTTTTGGCAGTTCGCCTTCGAGGTGTAGCATTGTCCTCTCGCAGTCTAACTCTGCTTCTATCAGCGAGATAGTGGGGCGCAATTGCTCGTAATCAAACACCCAAAACACATCGCGCTTCGCACCTACTTTGACCATATATCCCTCGCCATGTTCAGGATAGAAATAGTCGGTACCTGTCTGCACAGGCGTAATCGTATCGGGCAAACGATACCAATCCACTTCCCCCACACTATTCAGTGTCTTCAGTTCGGGAGCCGAAGCGAACACCAACAGCGTGTCGCCATCATGGGTCAACAATGTCGCTTTGCCCACACACTCTACGTGCAGTGCGTACGACACAACGGAGAATACGGTTAATATCAGCAGTAGGATTGACTTTTTCATTTATTCACTTGGAATCTTCTGACGCCGTTCTCCACAAAGTCCACAATCTGTTTAGCGGCTGCAATACCAGCATTGATATTCGCTTCAGCAGTCTGTGCACCCATTTTCTTTGGAGTAGAGAAGTAGCGACCTGCAAATAGTTCGTTCATCTTTTGATCCGCTGCAGGCATAATGTCGGTTACATAGCGGAAGTCCTGACGTTCTTGCATGAATTGTATCAACTCATCTTCGTTGATTACTTCTTTGCGAGCGGTATTGACCAGCAATCCGCCTTTCGGCATATGCGCCAGCAGGGCATAGTTGATACTGCCTTTTGTCTCTGCTGTTGCAGGGATATGCAGGCTCACCACATGGCAAGTAGCGTACAGTTCTTCTGCCGAGTGCAAAGGAGTTACGCCGTCAGCCACCATTGCCTCATCTGGGCAATAGGCATCGTAGGCATAAATCTCCATGCCAAATCCTTTGGCAATACGCGCTACGTTACGACCCACATTGCCGTAGGCGTGGATACCCAACTTCTTGCCTTTGAGTTCAGTACCGCTTGTGCCGTTGTACATATTGCGCACGGCCATCACCATGAGTCCCAATGCCAACTCGGCCACAGCGTTCGAGTTCTGACCGGGGGTGTTCATGGCTACTACGTTGTGTGCGGTGGCTGCTGCCAGGTCTATATTGTCGTATCCTGCACCTGCACGAACTACTATCTTCAGTTGTTTGGCTGCCTCCAGCACTTCAGCATCCACATTATCCGAGCGAATAATGAGTGCATCAGCATCTGCCACAGCATCTAACAACTGCTGTTTAGCGGTGTATTTCTCCAGCAATACCAGTTCATAACCAGCATGCTCTACTACTTTACGAATCCCATCTACTGCCACTTTGGCGAAGGGTTTTTCTGTTGCAACAAGTACTTTCATATCTATCTATATAAAATTAGCGTGCAAAGGTAGTAAAAATTTTTGACATACACAAGTGTATGTGCACTTTTATTTTTTGGATGCATTTTTGTTTCTGTCATTTTTCTTGAATTTTCCTCACAAATACTATGTGATTACTATGAGATTACTATGTGATTAGTATGTGATTCCTCTATCTTTGAGAACACTTCAACATATCTTCAGGCTAATTTTATTAAACTTTTCGCTCGATTTCTTGCAAATATGTATTATTTTTTGTACCTTTGCGGGTTATTTTATCTAAATAG
This sequence comes from Bacteroidales bacterium, assembly GCA_015061165.1. GTDB lineage: Bacteria > Bacteroidota > Bacteroidia > Bacteroidales > Paludibacteraceae > Colicola. The sequence goes on along the minus strand of SUXC01000003.1, from coordinate 101,374 downwards.
TATGCTAAAGGGTATTTTAATCGCTGTCGGAGCTGTGGCAATTAGTCTATTGCTGCTGTGTGTACGTATTATTATGCAGAAAAATGGTAAGTTCAGTAGTGAGCATATCTCCGAGAATAAGCGAATGAGGCAAGATGGCATACATTGCGCCAATTCACAAGATAGAGAAACCAGAAGAAAAGCAAACAAGAAACTCAATGTGAGCGAGTTATAAAGTAAGAATTATAAATATTGATTATGAATAGAAGATTATTTCTGCACATATTATCCTTATTGATATTGTCGGTGGGTATCAGTTCATGCAGTATCAGCGCGCGAATCAAGAAGGCGGATCGCAAGTATGCCATTGGCGAATACTACGAAGCGGGCGAGATGTACCGCCAAATATATCGCCGTATTCCTACCAAGGAAAAGGCTCTGCGCGCGCACGTGGCTTTTCATCAAGCAGAGAGTCAGCGTATTCTCAATAACTCGCGTGCTGCTTCGGCATACAAGAATGCTATCAAATACCATTATCCCGATTCTATCGTGTACTTGCACTATGCTCAGGTATTGCAGTATCAAGGCAAATACAAAGATGCCATTAAGCAGTACGACATTTATTTGGCTACTTATCCCAACGATTATGTGGCGCAAGCGGGCAAATATGGTTGTATGCAAGTGGAGCAATGGAAGAAGCAACCCTCGCGTTACAAGGTAGCCCTTGCTAAGGAGTTCAATGAGAAACGTACCTCCAATTTCGCGCCTGCCTTCCTATCCGAAGATGGCGATGCGTTGGTCTTCACCTCTAATCGTCAGGAGAAAAGCACCAACAGCAAAAAGAAGAAATTGCGCACTTCTCCTGTAACGGGTGCTGCTACTTTCAATCTCTACTCTACCCGACAGAATGCGGCGGGCGAGTGGGAGGACATTATGCTTTGCGAAGGACTGTATCAAGAACCTGAGAGCGAGGGCGAAGAAGAGGGTGCAAGTACCAAGACCACCTCTGCCGAGTTGGGTGTTTGTTGTTTCTCGCCCGATGGCAAGACGATGTATTTCACCTACTCTTGCCCCGTGAACGGACAAGACTTAGGTGCAAAAATCTACACCTCTACACGCGCCAGTGGCGAGTGGGGAGAAGGACAAGAACTCAAGTTATTCAGCGACAGCAGTATCACTGTGGGACACCCTTCGCTCAATGCCTCGGGCGATACGCTTTATTTTGTGAGCGATGCACCGGGTGGATATGGTGGTAAGGATATTTATATGGCTATCTTGGACGGTAGCGAGTGGACGGATATTCAGAATTTAGGTCCACAAATCAATACCGTAGATGATGAACTCTACCCACATTTCCGTGCGGACGGCAGACTCTATTTCGCATCGAAGGGACACCCTGGCTATGGTGGTTTGGACTTGTTCTATGCGGTACGTCGCGACTCGGTATGGGATTTGTTTAATATGGGTGCGCCTTTCAATTCCCAAAACGATGATTTTGGTATCACTTTCGCAGGTGTAACGGAAAAGGGATTCTTCTCTTCCAATCGTGGACAGAAACGCGGATACGACCAGATATATTCGTTCTATCTGCCCGAGATGGAGTTTATTGTGGAGGGAACGGTATTGGACAATAATGGCGAACACCTCAGTGATGCCAATATCCGTTTGATTGGTGACGATGGCACCAACGTGAAAGCCCAGATTCGCCGCGATGGTACGTATCGCCTCAAACTGAATAAGGACACGCGCTATGTCATGTTGGTTACTTCGCGTGGCTACCTGAATCAGAAGCAGCAACTATCCACCTTAGGGCTCAACGACAGCCATACCTACCAACAAGACTTTGCTTTGGCACCTATCTCCAAGCCTGTGAAAATGGGTAATATCTTCTTTAAGTTTGGTAGTTGGGAACTCACTGCGGACTCTGAAGATGGTATGCAAGCATTGGTTAAACTGCTGAATGACAATCCTAATATCACAATTGAGATGGCTGCGCATACGGATATGATTGGCAATAATGCTGCCAACCAAGAGTTGTCGCTCAAGCGTGCCCAATCGGTGGTGGACTACCTCATCAAACATGGTATAGAGAAAGCCCGCCTAACACCTGTGGGCTATGGCGAGGAGAAACCTGTGGTGGTAGATGAGGTATTGCACAAGCAATACACATTCCTGCCCAAAGACCAAGTGTTAGACGAAGCATTTATCACTACCCTACCTGCTGACCAGCAGGAGGTTTGCAACTCGCTGAACCGTCGCACCGAGTTCCGCGTACTAAAAACAACGTATAATTTATATTAGAACATATGAAACAGTATTTGGATTTATGCGAGCGCGTGCTTCGCGAGGGAACCGAAAAACATGATCGTACTGGCACTGGCACCATTTCTGTCTTTGGTCACCAGATGCGTTTTAACTTAGAGGAGGGTTTTCCATTGCTAACTACCAAGAAACTGCACCTCAAGTCTATCATTTATGAATTGTTGTGGTTCCTTCGTGGCGATACCAATGTGAAGTACTTGCAAGAGCATGGCGTGCGTATTTGGAACGAATGGGCTGATGAGCAGGGTGAGTTAGGTCCTGTGTATGGTCATCAATGGCGTTCATGGCCTGATTACCAAGGGGGACATATCGACCAGATAGCGCAGTTGGTAGAGCAAATCAAGCATAATCCCGATTCGCGCCGTCATATTGTCAGCGCATGGAATGTGGCAGAGGTCAATAGTATGGCATTGCCACCATGCCACACATTGTTTCAGTTCTACGTGGCAGATGGCAGATTGTCGCTGCAACTCTACCAACGTTCAGCAGACATCTTCTTGGGTGTACCATTCAATATTGCTTCATATGCCCTGCTCCTGCAAATGATGGCGCAGGTAACGGGGTTAAAGGCTGGTGATTTCGTACATACTTTTGGCGATGCGCATATCTATCTCAATCATATTGAGCAAGTTAAGTTGCAACTCACACGTGATACACGTCTGCTGCCACAAATGCTTATCAATCCTGAGGTAACGAATCTCTTCGACTTTAAGTTTGAGGACTTCACGTTGGTTAATTACGACCCACATCCTCATATCGCAGGCGTAGTAGCGGTGTAGAGCCCAATTGCCAATAGGCAATCACCAATAGCCAATTTCCAATCACCAATAGCCAATCGCCAATAGCCAATCGCCAATTACACAAACGAAAAATATGCCCGAGATTCTTCTCCACTATATTTGGCAGCAACGCCTATGGGCAGAGATGCCACAGGCAACGACCGATAATCAACCAGTGGAGATATTGTCGGTGGGGCAGCACAATCGTGATGCAGGTCCTGATTTCAGCCATGCCCGTGTGCGTATCGGTACACATGAGTGGGTAGGCAATGTAGAGATGCACGTGCGTGCTTCTGATTGGCGACGTCATCGCCATCACACCAATCCTGCCTACGATAATGTAGTGCTGCATGTGGTCTGCGAAGCCGACGAACCGACCTACAACACCCGTGGTGAGTGTATTCCCCAATGTGTATTGCGTTATCCGCACAACCAAGACTACCTTACCCAACTCTTCGCCCATGCCCAACAAATGGATTCTGTATGGGCAAACGTACCCTGCCATTCTTCCTTGCTGCTACAACCCTCGCTGCTCACACAAGGTTGGCGCGACACACTGTTGCTACAACGCCTACAATGCCGACAAGAAGCAATCATGCAGTTACTGCAAATCACTCACCACAATTGGGCAGAGGCATTTTATATCACATTAGCACATAATTTTGGCTTTCATACCAATAGTCTGCCTTTTGAGACATTGGCGCTGTGCACACCACTTGCCTACTTGCTCAAGCACCGCAATAGTCTGTTTCAGGTAACGGCTATCCTTTTAGGGCAGTCAGGTCTGCTCAATGAGCAGACCATCAAGAACGAAGAAGAGGCAGCCTTGCTGCGTGAATACCAGTTCCTCAAACAGAAGTTTAGTTTGCAGTCTATGGCTGCATCATTATGGAAGCGTGCACGATTGCGCCCGCAAAATGTCCCTCAGATAAGAATACGCCAATTCGCACAACTGATTTGCCAATCCGAGTGGCTCTTCTCTCAAATGTTGGTGCAATCCACTGTGAATGACTTGCGCCAATTGCTGTGCCTGCAATCGCCTATAACATTAGCAGAAGATACGCAGTCAATCATATCACCACCTCCCGCTATAGGAAAAAAATCTATAGATATATTGCTCATCAACACCCTACTACCCTATCGCTATGCGTATGCGTTGGCACATAGCGATACGACAGCAGCGCAAATGGCACTCACGCTTATGCAGCAGATTCCTGCGGAAGATAATACGATTATTCGCCAATGGCGATTATTAGGACAGCAAGTTACCTCTGCTGCTGATACACAAGCGCTGATACATTTGTATCAGCACTATTGTCAAAACGAACGTTGTATCCACTGCGAAGTGGGACAACAGGTCTTCCTGCTCAATCACATATCGTGAGTTTTATATTAACCACTGAACTACACGGAACCACACTGAACCAAGGAGCATTGTTCGTTTTTCCGTGCTTGTCCGTGCTCGTCCGTGGTTGGTATTATTCTCACTTTTATTCGTCATCAGAATATCCATTCACTTTATTCCAGATGGAATCATTGATATCATCCGTATTGAAATTCACTAATATACCACGGTGTAACTTTGCCAGTTTGAGATAGGTCAATATCTGTTGAAAAAATATACCATGCATCTCCAGAACAGCTTTGATTTCAACAATGACACACCTCTCTACCAGTACATCTATACGTAAAGGAGAACTCAATACAATCCCATCCACTTCAATAGGTACTTCGACTTGTCTCTGTACTAACAACCCTCTCTTTTGTAGGAAGTAAACAAGTACTTCTTCATATACCGACTCAAGTAATCCTGGGCCAAGAGCTCTATATGTATCATATATAGCACCACGTATTTGGTATGTAATCTCTTTTTCTGTCATAATTGTTGTTTTTATAACCACTGAACATCACGGAACTACACTGAACCGAGGATTATATTTCGTGTTTCCGTGCCTGTCCGTGCTCATCCGTGGTTGGTACATCTCCCACGAAAGGACTTCTTTCCGCGGTTATGTCCTGACCACTGAATATCACTGAATTACACTGAACAAAGGAACTATATTCGTGTTTCCGTGTCAATCTGTGCTCGTCTGTGGTTGGAATTATATCCTATGAAGAGTAGATTTAAATTGTCTTCTCCGTGGTCGTTAGTGTCTTATAATATATCCCTTAGTCGCGCAATTATTTCTCTCTTTTGGTATATACCGCAAAGGTGTGGGCGTATGGGTTCTTTTCGTCCGCCTCGTGACGTTCTTCGCTAATACATTGCCAAATAGTAGGGTCTATCTCAGGGAAGAAAGTATCAGCATCTTCCCATATATGATGAATATGCGTGATATAGAGTTTATCCACCAATGGCAAGAATTGGCGATACACCATACCTCCACCTATGATGAAAGCTTGCTCTTCGGGAGCTATCATTTCCATCACTTCAGGGATAGAGTGTGCCACTTCTGTTTGCTCGAAGGTAAAATCAGCACGGTCAGACAGCACAATATTCCTGCGATTAGGTAGTGGGTGCTTGGGCAGAGAGAAGAATGTACGCTCGCCCATGATGACGGTGCAACCGCTGGTCTGACGTTTGAAATACTGCAAATCATTGGGCAAATGACAAAGCAAATCGCCCGCTTTGCCGATAGCATTATTCTCGGCTATTGCTACTATAAGTGATAACATATCTTGTAGTTTATATTTATAGTTTGTAGTTTGTAGTTTATAGTTGATAGTTTAAAGGCTGGGCGGCGAAGCCGCATATTCCGCGCCTTTAACCTCTAACCTCTCGCCTTTCGCCTCATCGCCTTTAGCCTAATCCCTATATATCATATCCCGACAGGTGCATGAACTGCGACACGATACGTTGCCATGTAGTGCGTGGTTTGTTGTTGATATACGCTTCCAGTAGCTTGGCTTCGCCCTGTATAGGCACTATATCATAATCTGCAATAGCAGCGGGGATGAAGCAGGTAAAGCCCTCTTGCAGTGCTATTTCCTCTTTGGTACTGCGTATTTGAATAGCGCACTCACCACTCACACAAGTGATAATAATAAACGAGTCGTATAACACCATATTGCGGTGCATAGGGCGATTGAGAGGCAGTACTCGCACGCTAAAGTGCTCGGTATCCAGACATATATTTGCCATGTCTATGTTTTCCTTGTAGGCATTGCGATACTCCTTATGCACCGTGTAGTCTAATGCCTGCGCAGCCAGGTCGGTATGAAGCTCGCGCGGCTTACCATCCAGTCCCAGACGGTCGTAATCGTATATGCGATAGGTGATATCGGATGTCTGTTGCACCTCTGCCAATAGTACACCTTTGCCGATAGCATGGATACGTCCTGCGGGCAGATAGAACACATCGCCTGCGTGTACTTCGTGTTTGGCAAGTGCATCCATGATAGTGCCGTCTGCCACTTTGCGGGCATACTCTTCGGGGGTCAGTTCCTCTTTGAAGCCTGCGTATATATATGATTCGGGTTGCGCATTGATGACATACCACATCTCTGTCTTGCCATGTTGGCTATGCATGCGGTGTGCCATAGCATCATCGGGATGCACCTGTACGCTTAGGTCATCATCGGTGTCAATGAACTTCACCAGAATAGGCAATTGGTTATTGTGTTGCTGTGCCACTGTTTTGCCCAGCATAGCCTCTGGCATCTTGCGAATCACTTCTGTCAGGGTGTAGCCTGCCCAAGTGCCATTGGCAATCACGGATGGCGAGGTAGGTATGGCTGACACTTCCCAACTCTCGCCTATATGATTTTGCAGAGGCAACTCTTTCCATGCCGTTAGATCGGTACTACCCCACACTTTGGTATGTAGGTTAGGTTCGAATAGCATAGGATACAGTTTGGTGCGTTGTGTCTCAATCACGCAACCCATGGCCAGCATGCGCACATCGGTAATGGCATGTAGTTCGTAGGATTTGAGGTGCTCTACGAAGATAAAGTCTTCTTTGGTGCAGTGGTTTATTTTGCCATCAATGGTAATATCTATTTCTCCTTCGAGGACAAAGAATATATCTTGCAGATCGGGGTGTATGTGTTTGGCACTGCGGTCGCCGGCTTTGAGTTCGAGTATAGCGACTTGTGTGATGCTGCATCCACTCTCGTTAGCCGAGAGCAGCACACGCTTCAGTCCCATCTCGTAAGACGTCGCCTGTGGCGTTATGTCAATTGCACTTCGTTTCATATTATGTTTATTTATAGTTTAAAGTCTGTGCGGCATAGCCGCATACTCCGCGCCTTTAAACGTTAATCTTTAAACTTTAGACTATACAATATCTCCACTATGCGTTCGGCGGTGTGTCCGTCCCATAGCGGTGGGATAGCACCTTGCTGCCATTGTCCTGCGAACAGAGCATCCAATGCAGGCTTGATAGCATCAGGATTGGTACCAATAAGACGGTTCGTACCGATGGTGCATGTCTCTGGTCGCTCGGTATTATCACGCAGAGTAATACATGGCACACCCATAACAGTAGTTTCCTCTGTGATTCCGCCCGAGTCGGTTACAACCACCTTGGCATGCTCTACCAAGTAATTGAACGCCAAGTACCCCATTGGATCTACGATATGCAGGTTAGGGAAGAGGACACGAAGTTGCTCTTCATCGCCCCACAAATTGTAAAATATCTTTGCTGTACGTGGGTGGATAGGGAAGATGATTGGCAGACCATGGACATTAGTGATGATCTGCTCCATGAGGGCTTTGAGGTGTTGCTCTTCATCCACGTTGGCAGGACGGTGCATAGTCATGACCACATAGTTTTTCTCTTGCAGGCATAGTTCATCATATATCGCAGGTTTGGTAAATCGTGCGCGATTGGCAAGTAGCGTGTCAATCATCACGTTACCGACCCACCACACACGTTGTACATTGCGCTTAAAAGCGTACTGTTCTTCTTCAAGAACAGGTAGGTTATAAGGCGATGAGGCGATGAGGCGTGAGGCAGGTATATCGGTTTCACTGTTTTCCGTGCCTTTAGCCTCTAACCTCTCGCCTTTAGCCTCATCCATCGTGCCTTTAGCCTCTAACCTTTCACCTTTAACCTCAAACGATGCTCCCTGCAAAATCAGGTTCTTATTCGCTACTTCGCTGGTAGTGAACATATAATCAGCGAGGGAGTCGGTAACCATGCGATTGATTTCCTCAGGCATACTGAGATCCCAACTGCGGATACCTGCTTCTACGTGGCATACGCGGGTATTGAGTTTCTTGGCAACGATGGAGCAAGCCATGGTGCTGGTAACATCGCCAACTACAAGAACGAGGTCAGTAGGATTAGCCATCAGGTCACGCTCGAAGGCGACCATGATATTGGCAGTCTGCTCGGCTTGCGTACCGCCACCACAACCAAGGTTTATGTCGGGCATAGGTATGCCAAGTTCCTCGAAGAAGGTGTCGGACATATTCTTATCGTAGTGCTGACCAGTATGCACGAGACGGTAGTGGATGTCTTTGCCTTCGCTGTGAGCCTTCTGTATGGCTTTGATGAGTGGAGCAATCTTCATAAAGTTGGGTCTTGCTCCCGCGATAAGTGTGATTAGCATATTTTGTTTAGTTTAAAGTTAAAAATTTATAGTTTAAAGGAGGGTAAAAATATAATTCCAATGATATTTATCGGCGTTTTTGGCAGTTAAATATAACTACAATTATATTTTGCCAGGATAATATCTTACTTAAATTGAGCCCAAAAGGCATCATTGTTTTGATTCGACTTGGTTAGTTTTTGACTATCAGGATAATTCTCAATAAACCATGTGAGGAACTTAGCATAGTCAATCTTTTCGTTTAGCATCTTCTCGCGACGTGCTGCATATAGGGCACGACGCTCTTCTGCAGGCATAGCCACTAATGTCTCAACTGCATTATATAGAGCATCTACTCCACTTGGTTGTAGTGAGCCATCGTTGCGACGAATCGTTGATTCTTCGGTTAGTGGCGTAGCATGAATGCCATAACCGAGTTGATACACATCTTCTAGTTCGCGCAGATACCCTATCCTGCCCACAAAGTCATTAAATCGCACAAATGGTGTACCCAATACACCAGCCTCTGCAGCCATAGTTTGACTATCGCCTATGTAAAGAGAAGCAAATGCCATAACATGGTGCATGTCAAGCGGGTTGATGCGAATGCGATATTTTTCAAACTGAGGTTCTAATTCACGTTCAGAGGTAATATATATCTTTCCATAAGGCGACAGGATATCAATAAGTCGTTGTGCTATTTCAGTATTGATGCCACGTATTCCATCATCGTGATGAGCATTGAGTGAAGCAAAACGCAAAATGAAATATGGTTTGCTGGTATCTATGCCATAGCCTTCTACAACGTTTTTGTCTGATGAAAAATGATTTGGATGAAGATATGCAAGTTCGTGGTAGGATGGATAATGTACAGAACGCTTTTCAAGGGGAGTATTATCGCATACAATAGGCGATAACAATGTCTGTACAAATGGACCGATAACTTTCGCATATATAGGCACCACAGCCATGTCATCTTCACTTGTATTAAGCGAATGCGCTCTCAATAACTTCGATACATGTGCTACCTCAGGTGTAGAACCTGTTAATAAGTCTATTTCATATTTGCGGCTGAAGAATAGTATCTTCCAATCGCGCACAAACATGTCCCATAGAATGCCTAATTTGTTTTTGCGATGTGCAATAGGGAGTATATTGTAATATGGTATCTCGCTATTCTGCAAAAGTTCCTCTAATATATCTTTTGTTTTGATGAGTACGTACACATTATTCCCATGCTCTTGCCAATTTTTAACGGCATTTTTATAGAGATGGAAATGCGCTGGGTGACTTAATTGTACGAGTATATTCATAATTTATAATCCATTAACAATGCAACATTACTCCCCCCCAACTCAATCCAACGCCAAAACCGGCTAATAATACATTCCCATGCAGTTTATCTTCTTTGCGTGCTTCGCATAGTGCAATAGGGATAGTAGAAGAAACGGTATTGCCAACCTTCTCCATATAGATATAGAACTTCTCTTTGTCAATATCCAATAACTTACGGAGATAGTTAATCATATATTTATTGGCTTGGTGGAACACCCAGAGATCTATATCATCATGCTGTAATCTGCTCTTCTGCAACAATTTCTCCACCATATCAGGCACAACATCTGCTGTGAAATTAAACACATTACCACCATGCATGTACAGGTGATCACCACTGATGACATTACCGTCTTCATCTAAAAGTTGATCATGTAGCATTGCTTTGTTACGTGCTCCTAACGAGCGCACAATAAGATTTTCTGCGCCACTACCATCGGTACCTACTACTACCTCGCCAATCTCAGCGAAACCATCGGTAGATACAAATGTGGCAGATGCCCCGTCTCCGAAAATAGTACGATTACCTTTGTCTTGTGCATGCAGATATTTAGTATATGTCTCAGAGGTTAATAAAAGGATGTTACGAGCTATACCAGCAACTATTAATCCCTTTGCAACTGCCAATCCATACTCATATCCAGAACATCCGAGATTAAAGTCAAATGCACCACAATTCTTGCTCAGCCCCAATCTATCTTGCAAGATACATGCAGAGGAAGGCAAAAAATAATCTGGACTTTGTGTACAAAGTAATACAAAATCGATTTCTGATTTATCTACTCCTTGAGCGAATAACAGCTCTGCTGCCTTATAGGCCATATCTGTAGCAGTTTCGCCTTCAGCAGCTATATGTCGCTCTGTGATTCCCACTTTATTTGCTACTTTCTCCGCAGACCACTCAGGAAACTCTTGAGCAATCTGCTCATTTGTTAAGATAGCCTCAGGTAAGTAGTAGGCAATATCATAGATATATGCTTTTATCATAATGATTAATATTATATCAGCGCACTAAATTCTCCTATAGGCTTGGCAGGAACACCCTTTACAATGGTAAAATCAGCCACATCTTTTTCCACCACCGATCCTGCACTCACCACAGCATTCTTCCCAACACATACACCTGGTAATATGGTGCTGCGCACAGCAATCATCGTGCCGCTCTTAATCAACACTGGCGCCACTCGGGATTGAAAAAGCACCGATAAATGTTGCATGGGATTGAAATGTGTCAATATCATCGTACCTGCATTGATTGCCACATTGTCCTCCAACTAAATGTACTCTGGATAAAGATTGTCTAAAAAGCAGAACATACCCAGATATACGTTGCTTCCAATATGCACACCACGACGGCGATGGAACCATTGGCGTAACTTATTATTGGGACAAGCATAGGCCAATAGCATATATATCGTATTGCGTATTTTACGAAGTTTTTGCACAAAGGTTCGCTTCTGCGTTTCCTCGTAATAAGGCACAGCATGTGGTGCCTGTATATTAGGATATTTTTCTGATGTCATGATTATCCAATGAGAGAACCTCCCGTTATTTCTATATCGTTTCCCGTCATCCATTCACTTGCATTGCTAAGTAAATAGATTGATAAATATGCGATATCCTCTGATTTACCAAATCTTCCTAATGGATAAGTGCTCTCTGCCCTTTTTAATTGTTCCATTGATAAATCTTCTTTTATGAGATTTGTCCAAACCATTGCAGGACTAATACAATTCACACGTATTTGACGTGAAGCCAACTCCTGTGCCAAACACTTAGCATATGCCACCAAAGCTGCTTTTGATGCACTATATACAGCATTTCCTGCAACAGGCATGGTGGCTGCAGCAGAAGCAATGAATACCACTGATGCCTGTTTCTTGAGTTTCTTTTCGCTGAGTAACAGTGACTGCAGTAGCATAGGTGCTTCTGTATTGGGCTTCATCACGCGGTCAAGATCCTCTTGCATTAGCATCTTGCATGGTACACGATTACCTACTCCCGCACACTGTACCACCCCATCAAGCATTGGCAATTGCTCTACCAATACTCTGCGTTCTGCTTCATTGGTTAAGTCTGCAGCAATATATGAATGTCCATCCCCTTCAAGTTGAGAGAGGGTCTCTTGCAAGCGTTCTGTATTGCGAGCTGTCAAGATTACTTGCGCACCCATACCAGCACACGCTACAGCTATGCCACGACCTATACCAGCCGAAGCACCCGTCACTAAGATGGTTTTACCCGATAAGGTAAAGGGATTATTCATTATTTCTTACCTGCTACCAAGTTATACAAAGCTTCTATAGTCTCTACAGACTTTAGCTCTGCAGGGGTAATCTTCACCTCGTATTTCTTAGCAACCATATTCATCACGGCCAAGCCCGTGAGACTACTCCATTCTTCCAAGTCACGAAAGCGTGTTTCTGGTGTGAATACTTCCAACTCAGTATCATCAAACTGATTAGCAAAGTTTACTACAAATTCTTGAATTTCCATACTATATATTTTTTAGTTATTAATATTTTCGCCACAAAGGTACTACTTTTTTTTGACACTACCAAATTTTTCCTGATTTTAGTATTTTCACCCCCCATTTGCCTATCTTATATAGCAACGGCTTGCGAATATACAAATATCGCCCATACTCTACCACTTCGCCACCGAACTCCATCTTGAAGTCGCGCACACCATAGGATTGATTGGGTACACCAGCTCCCATGAAATCAAAGATTGGCAAACCATTCTTCTTCGCATACTCTATGGTTGCATACGTAGCCATCACCGATGGGTATTGTTCACGATATTCATCATCCAATCCACAGACATACCATTCGTAGATTGCTTTACCCGCAAAAACGGGACACATCATACCGCCAATCACTTTGCCCTCGTACTTCACTAAAAGGTACTTCCCTACTCCGTTACGATGGAACTGTAAGAAGAACTCTTCGCTCCATAGCGGAGTACGGACTTTCTGGCGATAGAGTTGCTTGAGAATGCGATACCATTCGCGTATCTCTTGCTCGGATTGAGCCTCAACTATTTTTGCACCATTCTTTATAGCCTTTTTCACTTGGCGATTGCGTTGCTCACTCATCGTATGATTAGCATTGCAAGCCACTTGTATGTTCAAATGCGGTTGATACTCAAATCCGAATTGTTCAAACACATGGCGCCATTTCGAGTAATCATGAAAATTGCGTGTCTCTATGTAAATCGTTTGCGATTTTAATTCAGAGGCAGTCACACGCAATAGTTGTTCCACATCCGACTCTGTAGTATACTCACCAATCAATGGTCCACCTATGATAATCGCACGACGTGTAAAGAACTGTTTCAGCGCGCTTTTTTCTTTTGTAACATAGCCTACCACCACAGCACGTAGTTCACCATCGCGTTCTATGCCATAGGCAAAGGGTATCATCTCCTTGGGATTGGACGCATAAAACTGATACGCCTCAGACGTTTGAAACCACGTGGCATAGGGCGATTGCGCAACGAGGGATTGCCATGCGGCAGGGTCTATGTCGGAGTATGTGAGTATTCTCATTTTTGTGTAAGGTGTAAAGTATAACGTCATATAGCAAAATCGGTGCAAAGATAGTAAAAATCATTGATATATGCAAATTAATGGGTAAAAATTTGGCGATTAGATTAAAAAGAATATTACTTTGGTGCTATGCTTGCTATCGCTGCGCATTGGCAGATAATTGTCCAAAACATAGCCGCTCAAATGTGATTTGACGGCTCTTTTTTGTCCACTTATCTTATGTCCTGCTATAGCATGACGTCGCACCAAATAGTATTACAATGTTCTTCGAACCATTTACCGAACATTTCTCCCTTCGGTCGAATAGTGATGTTCTCCGAACTCTTCTGTGGTTTTGACCCGCGCTACTTCATATCGATCCTGCATCTGCCTTTGGCAGGGAATGGGCGATAAGGCGAAAGGTTAGAGGTATGAATAGTGGCAACGCCACATGCTCCAACCCATAGACCATACCCAATCGCCAATAACCAATAGCCATAACCAATAACCCATAGCTCCAGCTAAAGGCTGTGTTTTGCTCAATACGCGCAGCGGATTGGGGAGTTATGCTGCACAACGAAGCAAAACCTAACGCCCATAGGGTTGATATACTCCGAAGGACTTTGAAAAGTTCGAAGAATATTATAAGCCTTTGGTGGCTTTTGGCTGCACAGCAGACAAAGAGTGATGGGGTGATAGTCCAAATCCATGCTTGCATGAGTGAGGGCTATCCAGACCAGCACTCAAATGATGGACGACAGTTCTGCATAGCCACCAAATATTCGCTGAAATATTTTTAATTATTTTTGTAGCCATCGCAGATGGCGTATTTTTGTATAAAAAGAGTTCTGTTTGTAGGCTATTTTCGTTTACCAAGCACGTTTTCGTAGATGCTCTCCAGTCGCTTCGCGACTTTTTCGTTGCTGATATTTTCTTTTAAACTCTTTTTATATATCCTCATCTAAAGCACGCTTAAATGCATCAAGATATCCATGCCCATATTTCAAACAAGGCTCCATATAATTACCCTCGCCCCATTCGTTCCAAGATTTCAGGAATACTACTTTGTTCTGTTTATGCGCAATCATTGAGAACACATCTTTGCAATGCCTATAAAACGCTTCTGGAGTTGCCTTATGCAATACCATAGCCCCCATACCTCGGCGAGCGGTATTATCCCAATTAGGTATCAGTACTGGCGCCACGTTCTCATCTTTGAAGCAATCGTCCAATAATTTAGGACGTATTTTGTCATAATTATACACACCTAATGGGATATGCAACACACGCGACAATAGCGTTTTAGAGAAACGGTACAACTTACGCATAAATGATGTACTGCCGATAGATTCAATGTTGCTCTTACAACACACTACTTTTTGTTCGCACAAATCATGCACAGGATTATTGACATCTGCTATATCATCTACATACGACATAAAATAGAATCCTGATAATCCCTCCTGTCTTGCCAATTCTTGCCAACGCTGCATATACTGCTCTACATTGGGTATATCTGCTGCATGGTACAATACGAATACCAATCGACCATCAATCTTGTAATATCGCGCATCTTTAAAGGTGTCCAACAATGTGTAGAAATGTAAGTCCCAATCTTTCTCGCCAGGGTATTCCTGTGGCATTATTGCTTGCATATCCAGCATATTATGCTCACTACTCCACATCTTCTTATACCATGTATGGTTTGCCCAACACATGCAAAATGGCAAATCGGGTGTACCATGTTTTACAACCTCTTGCAAAGGCATCTCCAACAATTGCTTGCCATTGCCAAACCAATAATGATAGTAGCAAAATGCAGATATACCTGCGTTCTTTGCTAACTCAGCTTGGGTTTCACGCACTTGGGGTAAACGCAAATCATAATATCCCAAATCCGCAGGAACAAGTGGTTGGTAATGTCCTTGGAATAATGGCTGCGCTTTGCCGACATTGGTCCACTCGGTGAACCCAGGTCCATACCATTCATTATTTTCTGGTACGGGATGATACTGAGGAAGATAGAATGCTATTACTTTGGTGTTTTTCATGACAATATGTTTTCGTATATCGTTTTAATCGCTTTTGCTACTTCTCTATTTGTTAATCGCAACTGCATGATACGCTCTCGACCATTCGTTCGTTCCCCTAATGCTATAACTTTTTGAATCTTATCCGCTACATCCGACGGTTCAAAGGTAGTTACATATGAGTTGCTCACCCCATCCAGCAGATAGGTAATATCCGCCACATCTGTAGCTACTATGGGGCAGTTATATGCCATTGCCTCTTTCAGCACCTGAGGCGATCCCTCACTCTTAGTAGGTAATAATAGCATATCACAAGCGTTGTAGAGCCATGTTACTTGCTCGCGCGAAAATCCCTTCATCTCTATCATATTGATATCATCTCTATTGAGAATATGCAACGCAGCATTCGCCAATGCTACATTCTTTCTGAGGTTGCTAAATGATCCACCAAAAAGGATATTAATTTTATCCTTTGGTAGATTCATAGCTTGCTGTGCGATAGTTTTATCCATTACATCTGTAATCTCTATACCACAAGGTTTGATGGTGTATTTCTTAGGTTTGAGATATAATTTATCATAGATATGCTGTGCAACACAGATAGTATGCGCTGCGCGCTGTATCGCTAACGACGTGATAATATTACCATACCTTGAAAGTGTTTCGCCATTATGACAGGTAATGACTACGGGTACTCTTGATTGCATCACACACAAAGCGCCACATAGTCCAAAATGAGCATGGATTAAATGGGGCTGGAACTCCTCAATAGCCTTCTGCAAGCGCCTATAGTTACTCAAGTAACCTTTTACTCCTTTCCCTACAATTGCAAAATATTCTACATCTATTCCCAATGCATGCAAACTTTCACCTTGCTCACGCACAAATGTATAACGTTCGCTATCACCATTTACGGCATTACCACTATGTACTAATAATACTTTCATTTGTTTAGTTTAATACTATCTAATCTTTTATTCTTTAATAATCTTTCCTTTAGCCTAATCAGCGGCTCCGCCGCACTTAAATCAACCCTCGTCCGGCAAGTTTAAACCAGTTCCATGCAAGACAAGCTAATACTTCTAATAGCACCACCTGATGAAAACCATTTCGAATATATTTATTCCCTTTTGCCACCTGTACTCCATAAGCAGCAAAGAGCATCAACATCGGCCAAATAGGCATATGAAAACGCCCTGACTGGGCATAACCACTAAACACCAATACTACCAAATAGCCACATGTATATGCCAATATAAACACATGCCGTCGCCAATCACCGCTGATAAGCATCAAAAAAAGAACCGTAATAACAAAAAAAGAAAATAGATTCTTAATATAATTACCACCCGCCAATTGTACTTGTGTCAATTGCCATTCATTAGCAACATTCAATGTAGGAAATGGAATGGTGAAAATCAAAGGTGCAAATACTGAGGCACTGGCATATTTAGCAAAACTATTTCCACCATCACGATTACTTCGCATCTCCATATTTATTCGTTGCGCATCCGATTGAATCTCTTCTAAATATTCTTTCGATTGCTCAATTAGTCGATTACCTACGCCTATGAACAATGTTGTAACAACCAATATACCCACTATAATTTTTTTGGCTAAACTAATAATCTTATTGGAGGCTAATACAACATGTGCTAATACACCCATAAATAAAGCTAATCCTAAGACCGTACGCATAAAGAACAAGATCAAACCGGCCAGTAGACCTGGCCATAAGGCACGCAAGGTTAATTTGTTACCTGATGATAAACCTTGGTCTAACTTGTCTACTGCCAAGCAACAAAAGAATACCATCTCTGCCTCCTTCATCATACTACCGCACCAATAAATCATATTAGGATTTAGACAAATAAACAAGGCTGCTATTCGCGCTGTACTTACACCAAAATGTCGCTTCGCCACATGATATATCATGATTGCACAGCAAGCGCCCATGATAGATTTAACTACCATAGGAACAAACACATCGCTCACACCAAATGTTAACACATATTCTATCGCCAATATCATTGGATATCCCACATCATCTATCGCAGACATATTATATTCAAAAACCTGAGACAACGTCAAATACGAACTACCCGTAATCCAAGCTGCTATATCTTTCGCAAAAGGCATATACCATTCTATATCCCCTTTAGCACCAACTACATCGCCAAAATAACTAGGATTAAAAACGTAATATATATATGCCACCCATACCATTCGAACGAAAAATCCAAAATTGAAAATGTTCTTTAAAAACCGTTTCTCCGATACTTTATGCCAATTGCGTGAAAGTGCATATCCAGCATAGAAGAATAAGGATACTGACACACCCGCCACAAATACTAAATTCCAATTTGGTACATGTCCGAAAATAACCCAACAAGCAAACATAGTGATAAAAAAGAAAGCAATACACTCTAATAACCATTTAGGTATTATTGCATCTGCTTGATAAGGCATATATGTACCTATACCATATTTCTGAATTGTGCGTTCACGCCATGTTTTCTGGCGCAATGGATCATTCTTACTAACCATATCTCAAATGTGGCATTTTTATCGTACTTTAAAATTCTATTTTTCCATCACTTAACTATTCTTTAACAATCTTTTCAACTGCACCAACTTATCTGACAATTTCGTTCCCAACACTTTTTGCGTAATAAACTGCTTCAGTTTCTGCCACGCAGTACGCTCTACCCAACTGCCTGCAAAGTGATGGATACAATAGGTATTCTTTGTTAACTTCAACACACGTGTGCTTGTTAGTGGGCAGAAATAGTCCACTGGGAACACATGCAAATCATTCTTATACACCCTATACTTTCCATCAATCACAAATCCACCCTTCACCATTATATCAGCGATAGTAATGGTATTAGGTGTCATATCCAACGAACCATCCTCCATACGGAAATGGCGATTATCATCGTAGTAAGCCAATTGTTCAGTAACCCATACACCATGAGGTGCACTTGCCATCAATCCAGTTACGGGGGCATTACTCATGCTCGCTTCGTACCCCGTAAAAGCAGGCAAATGCATAAAATCATCTAACGGACGCAAAACCTCCACATCCGTATCCATATATATGCCCCCTTCACGCTCCAATGCCCACAGACGGATATAGTCTGTCACGAAGGCGAACTTACGCGCTTCATATGCCTCTTTCACATAAGGCACACTTTTGATGTCGAATGTCTCTTCGTTCCATAGACGAAGTTCGTATTCAGGAAGATATTTCTTCCAACTCTCAATACATTTCAGGGCAAGTTCGGGCATCGGCTTGCCACCAAACCAGCAGTAGTGTATTATCTTAGGAATCATAAAAATCGTTATTTTTTTCAACAATTTACGCCAATCTGTCGTCAATTACAATCAAATACTATTAAGTAACTTTCCCACAATGCGCTCACATGCGCGACCATCGCCATACGGATTCACGGCTTCGCACATACATCGATAGGTGTCAGCATCATCAAGGAGCATACTTACACCTTGCTCTATCTTCTCGCGATTAGTACCTACTAACAGTACCGTACCTGCTTCTACTGCCTCTGGGCGCTCGGTGGTATCACGCATCACTAATACGGGTTTACCTAATCCTGGTGCTTCCTCCTGCACCCCACCCGAGTCAGTGAGAATCATAGTGCTATGCTGCATCATATATACGAATGGCAGATAGTCTAAGGGCTCAATGAGGAATACATTCTCTGCGCCCTCGCCCAAAATCTCCAACACGGGCTTGCGCACATTCGGATTCAAGTGCATAGGATATACAAAGTCCACATCTGGATACTTCGCAGACAGGTTCTTGATTGCATGGCAGATATTCAAAAATCCTTCGCCGAAGTTCTCACGGCGATGACCAGTGATGAGTACCATGCGCTTGTCTCCATTCAATCGTTTTGTATCATACCCCATTTGAGCAATATGGTTAGCTACTTCGGTTGCTAATTCAGTGTCTTCGCTCAACTTATTCACCACCATCTGAAGTGCATCAATCACGGTATTGCCAGTAATAATGATTTGCTTCTCATTCTCATTTTCCTTCAAAAGGTTCTCCTTTGCCAAGGGCGTTGGCGAAAAATGATGTGTAGTAATGCGCCCTGTAATAAGTCGATTCATCTCCTCTGGCCAAGGGCTATAGATATTACCTGTACGCAAACCAGCCTCCACATGTCCAACAGGTATCTGTTGGTAAAACGCTGCTAATGCAGCTGCCATTGAAGTTGTCGTATCACCATGCACAAGGACTATATCGGGCTGCACTTCACGCAGTACATCGCGCATACCGAGTAAGATACGCGAGGTAATATCAAAGAGGTCTTGATTAGGTTTCATAATGTTTAGATCGTAATCAGGCGTGATATCAAATAGTCGTAGCACCTGATCCAACATCTCACGATGCTGACCTGTCACGCATACAATGGTTTGAAACTGCTCTGGATATTCTTGCAGTTTCTTCACTAATGGTGCCATCTTTATCGCCTCTGGGCGAGTGCCAAACACAAGTAATATTTTTTTCATAATTCTTGCCTATTGGGCTGTTATTGGTTTTGCTATTGTCTATTGCCCATTGTCTATAACCTATTGCCTATCTCTTTAGATGCATCAGCATTACCGCCAAATCAATTGAAAAATTAATTAGTTTAACCTTCCATTGTGCGCGCGGTGCAATGTGGTACGTAGAAAGTGTCAACAACTGCATCGCTTTAATTTGTTTCACATATTCTTTTCGCTCTGCATAAAACGTATAAGAAATAATGCCGACGATATTCATCATTAGTCCACTAATCATACCATCAAACCAACGTCGATCTGCTACTTGACTACCCCAATCATTGAGTTTTCCTAATAAGTCTATCTTATCTTGTAATTGTTTGCGTTGTTTCTGAATATCTTTCTGACTCAACGTAATGCTACCTTCTCTCCAAAGATAATTATACACTACCAATTCTGTAGATGCAACACGTGTTGCGCGTAAAAGCATTCGTGGCGTCCAATCTGTGTCTTCAAAATAGATACCTGGTGTAAAAGTTTCTTCCAGACATAATTCAGCACGAAGGATAAACTGCCAAGCGTAGCATTGATTTCCCATTCGCTCATTAAGGAAAGTGAGTCCATCTGTAGGAGTAGCCGAATAATCATTGTAGTTCGTCATATCCTTGTATGGAGCAAAGGCTTCTCCACTCTCTTTCACATTCTGATAGCGAAAACGAAGCACGTCTAAGTTATCACGTTCTATCTGCTCCATCAGCTTCCCAAGCACATTGGGTTCCAAATAATCATCCGAATCCACGAACCAAATATACTCACCTTGCGCTTTAGCTATACCTGCGTTACGAGCAACGGAAAGACCCGCATTCTCTTGGTGGATAACGCTTAGGGTTGGGTTATTGGCGATTGGCGATTGGCAATTGGATTCATCACCCATCACCTCCCTTACTATTTCATCCGCTATAGCACCTGAATCGTCAGTTGAGCCATCATCTACCAGAATGATTTCGTAATCTGTGATATCTTGCGCGAGCAGCGAATCAACACACTTACGTAAATAAGGGGCTACATTATAGATAGGGACTATGATACTTAACTTCATTTCAACATCCTCCATTTTTCTAATTTAAACAGCACTCGCTCCATGAAATACACCAATCCCCATAGATGATATTTCTTCAACCGCTGATATTGCTCAATCGGGAAAGCATATTTATCATAGTCACGAAGAACTGAAGCAGGTAGTATAGATTCTAAATACTCTCGGCGCTCTTGTTGAATCAAAGTTCTGTTCTTACCCCCCGATTCCGAAACGCCCATCATATCAAAGACTGTCATATCAATATTGGTATATACCGTTATTTCTCCCCCTAGCACTATTGCTCGCACATACCACTCCCAATCGGAGCATATCTTCATTTGCTCGTTGTACAAACCATACTTCTCAAACAAATCTCGGCGGATATAGGCACAATCGTGATTGAGTGTACCTTTGTAGAAATACAAGAAGGATTCTGGTGTATAATCGCCTCCGCCACAAGTATCTTTCACCCGACGACCATCTGGATATTCCTTAATCATGTTACCGTAGAAAATCGCAGGGCGATTTTGGTAAGGCGATGAGGCGATGAGGCGATGAGACGATGAGGCTTGGACGCTATCGCTTGTTTGGCAATTAGGCGATGAGGTGTTGTTTTCAGTTGCCGTGGTGGTGTGTTGTGCCACCACGGAAGGGTTATTGATATTATGTTGTTGATGTTGTTGTTTAATTTTATCTTGCAATGCAGCCATCATCCGCTCGGTCACATCTGGTGCAGCGAGGATATCACCAGAATTGAGGATTTGGATATAATCTAAGGCGATGAGGCGATGAGGCGATGAGGCGATAAGGCAAGAGGTGTGATCTTCGTTCACAATCCTACGACCATGTGCAATTTCCAGACCTTTATTCATGGCGTTGTATATTCCAGTGTCTTTCTCCGAAATCCACTTTAGGTGAGAGGCAATGAGGCTATTAGGCGATGAGGCAAGGGAAGATTCGTATTCACGAATTACTTCTACGCTATTATCAGAGCTACCGCCATCCACAATGATATGCTCGATATGCGGATAAGTCTGCGAGGCTACTGAGGCAAGCGTTTTGCGCAAGCCTTCGGCGTTATTAAAATTTATGGTAATGATAGATAAAGTCATTTATTGTATACAAAATCTTTTATTATGTTACATACCTTTATCACTTCCTCATCTTTCAAATCGTAGTACATTGGTAAACGTACTAAGCAATCAGCATAGCGGTCGCATTCTGGCAAAGCACGACCATCGTGTTTGTCTTGATAATATGGGCTACTATGCAAACTTAGATAGTGGAATACTGCTAAAATACCATTATCTTTCAAATGTTTGATTAATGTAGTTCGCTCTTCCAAATTGTTGCACACTATATAAAACATGTGCGAATTGTTGGTGGCGTAATCAGGAATATTCGCAAGTGCGAATTTGGGCGATTGGCTATTGGCAATTGGCAATAGGTTAGTATGATATAAATTCCATAAATGTTTTCGACGAGATTGGATATCATCTAATTGCTCCAACTGAGCCCATAAGAAAGCGGCAATCACTTCACTTGGAAGGAAACTACTACCCGTATCTACCCAACCGTATTTATTCACCTCTCCGCGGAAAAACTCTGCGCGATTGGTACCTTTCTCCCAAATAATCTCTGCACGGCGAATAAAGTGTTCGTCATTGATGCACAACAGACCACCCTCACCAGATATAATATTCTTCGTTTCGTGAAAAGAGAATGCTGACAAATGACCGATACTACCTAACGGACGACCTTTGTAGTAAGAGTCAATAGCTTGCGCCGCATCTTCCACGACAATCAAATGATGTTTTTCAGCTATCTCCATGATACGATCCATATCACATGCTACACCCGCATAGTGTACTGGCACAATTACTTTGGTACGAGGTGTGATAAGTGCTTCTATCTGCTCTGCATCTATATTGGGATTCTCTTTCATAGAATCAGCAAAGATGATTTTAGCTCCTGCACGCACAAAAGCCAATGCAGATGAAACGAAGGTATAACTTGGTACAATCACCTCATCACCATATTGGATGTCACAAAGAATAGCTGCCATCTCTAATGCATCGGTGCAGGAGGTAGTTAGTAGACACTTCTTGAAGCCATAACGTTCTTCAAAGAAGTGCTGGCATTTCTTTGTAAATGCGCCATTACCAGAGAGTTTACCCTCTGCAACTGCTTGGTACATATAATGGGCCTCTTTGCCCGTAAGATGAGGTTTATTGAAGGGGATGTTCATGTCCTTTATAGATGCTTCCATATTGTTACTACACCATATTGTTTTGTATTTCTTGTATATATTAATTCATATCTATCTTTAGTTGCTACAACATGCTGCACAATTGCAACATCTTTATAATAATATTCATCTTGTGAATTTAAAATCAAATAGTCAAATTCAGAAGGATTATTTTCTTTGCCGTTATGATCACAAAAGTATGTACTTTTCATTTTAAAGGGCCAAAAGCGTATTGCCCCATAAACTAAGGAATTATCTGGTACAATAGAATCTATATCTTTTGCCAATATAGTATTACATTTTTCGTAACGCTTAAAATAATTAAATGCAGTTGAGACGCCCCAATTAAGGACACAAAACAATAACATAACAATTAGTATTCCTACTTGCTTTCGATTATGGATTTTCTCATCAAACAATTGGTCAAGAACATAACAACATACAATGATGGACACCAACGAATAGTATAACGCACTATTTCCAACCATCGCCAAATCAGTCGAAAAGAGGATTGGAAAGGTAAACACAAATACAACATTTGGTATCGCAATCCAACGAACATTTTTAATTTTAACTATGGTATATAAATTAAGTGCTAAAAATGGTATTGTATAGATGCCATGTTTAATAAATACATGTTTCATGCTTACCTTCATAGCTTCAATAGCATTCATCATTGAAAATCTATTCATAATGCCACTTGAACCTAAACTATTATTCAGAATGTTATTCAAATAAATCATTGATATAACAACACCTATAGCAGAAACAACTAATAATAGCATATGCCAAATTCGTTTCCAATCTTTTTTTTCTATGACATTCCACAGCAACGAGCATCCTATCAAAGCAAATAAATATAACGAATATGGATGCGAACATGATGCAAAATATATAGATATTGCTAGACCAATTATATCATACCAATTATGATTTCTTTCATAGCGGACAACAAATAACAATCCTAATAAAACAAATAATGACACAGCAAACTCGGGACGAACATATCGAAAAGTAGAATTAAGAATCGAGATAGATAGAAACAAACCAAATCCAATAAACCTATTCCATTGATTGCACTTTAATTCATTCATTACCAAATGCAATATCAAAAGGCTTATAAAACCACATAATACGGCCATCATTCTCGCTACCAATAATGTTTCTCCAAAAATAGCCATACCACCTGCCATAATCAACGGAGCAACATAATTTACATTACCACCTGATCCAACTAATGTATTCTGTAATCCATTACCATGAAGTAAATTGAATGCAGGATTCATATACCATGGTTCATCGTACATTACTGGACGCATGTCCAACAAAAAGGGCAGCTGATTGATTCCAAAAATGACTAATGATATAATCAGTAAAACTGAATTTAGATTATTATTGAAAATATTTTTTTTCATACTTAAAACATCCATAATTTTCACAAAAAAAATACAATTATTCCAATTATTATTACTCCTACTGCACTCACTCTGCGCCATGTTAATCGCTCTTTAAAGATGACACAAGATAATATTGGTACAAATAGATAACTCATTGATTCAATAATACTCACTTCTTTTACCTCGACTCCTCTACTCATTGCGAAAATGTTCATCAGCATCGTCCCCAACATAATCGCATATCCTCCGATAACCCAACCATTCACATATTGTCGCCACCAAGTATCATATTGTTGACGCGCACCTTGCTTGAGCAACATTTGTGCGCAAGCGGCGAGGAAGACGGATGATATGACAATTATGTACATCATTTGGTAATTGGCTATTGGCTATTGGCTATTGGTTCGGAAGAATGTGCAAAAAGTACAATTCCACTAATAATTATTATTGCACCAATAATATTATTCCATGTGATTTGCTCACCGAAAAAGACATAAGCCAATAGCATCACAAATACCAAACTCGTGCCTTTAAACATATACGCCATGGACAATTCAACTCGTTTCAACACCTGCTGCCACAGTATTGCATACAATCCCATCACACCAATCGCACCTATTAGTCCTACCGTATAGTTCCATGACATAAACTCCTGCTGCGATGCGTATTTGGTAAACAACGAAACGCATGCATACAACATATTGATACCTATCAGCACGATGTATATCATCCAGTTTCTCATAACCACCAATGATAGATATTCGTTTTTTCTTCTACAACAAAACCATTCTTTTCGTATAAATGACAAGCAGGTTTATTCGCCCATTGCGTAGCCACTTTCAGGTGTCGCACCATTGTATTGCCTTGCAAGTACGCTTCCACCGACTTGATGAGCATAGTTCCTATTCCCTTCCCCTGTGCTCCTTCATCTACAGCCACCAAACCGATATGCGCAATATCATCATGTATCTTCAACGTAATCATTCCATCAATCTGATTATCAGTACGATGAACAAACACAAAATCTGCCATAGAACCCTCTACACTCCTTTCTATCCAACAACGATACATACGTTCATAGGAGTCTGTAGGCAAACTATCATCTAATCGAAAACGCGAATATACACCACTAACCAAAGCCAATCTATACAAATCAGCATTTGGTATAGGCTCTTGATAACGCTCAATAGTAGTAGGCATAATAACAGCAGAGTCTATTGATTTAGCATAAATTGTTTTTGTATCTATCAAGCGCACTTTATTACTATCAGTTGGTAACTCCTGCTCCGAAAAAACATAAATTAAATCGTAACACATTCGCAATGAAGATGCTTCTTGGAGAAGCATATTCCATCTCTCATTAAATGCAATATCAGACCTACCAATACGTAATCCAAGAAAATCCGAATCCCATTGCAAACGATTTACCATATCAATCCACATTTAATACTTTGTCCACAATGAATGTGGGACGTTGTTTGACTGTATCGAACATCTTGCCCACATATAATCCTAAGACACCTAACAGCGAAATAATAATACCTGCAATTATCCACAAGGAGAGGATCAAGGTCGTGAAACCTGCTACCTCTATATCACCCAACAAATATTTTACGAAAAATATCAATCCAATAATGATTGCTACGAATGTAACTATCGCTCCAAACTTCACCATCAGTCGCATAGGTTTGTCCGAGAATGCAATTATAGTATCAAAGGCCAGACGCATTAAACGAGACCAGTTATAAGTGGATTTGCCTTCCATTCGTTCACAATGCTCCACTGGTAAATACGCTTTCTTGAATCCTACCCATTGCACCATTGTTGGGAAATAACGAAAACGATCCCCCATCTGCAAAATAGATTGGATGACACAACGATGATATATACCATAATTCGCTACCGATGGATCTTGTTTGGTATCTGTCAGATACCCTAAAACAGCATAAAATGCCTTGGAGGATAAACGCTTCAGCCAAGCATCCTCACGCTGAACACGTTGTGCAAATACCGAATCATACCCCTCCATCGCTTTATTGTACAATGCAGGAATCTCTTCTGGGCGGTCCTGTAAGTCACAGTCCATCACCACCACCCATTCGCCTTTGGCATAGTTTAATCCCGCAGTAATAGCATAATGTTGTCCGAAATTACGACTAAGGTTAATACCCTTTACGCGTTTGTCTTTGGCACACTCTTGTTCTATCATCTGCCAAGAAGCATCAGGCGAAGCATCATTCACGAGAATGATTTCGTAGTCCTCGGTGATAGTGGTTATGCTTTGAATGACGCGTTCCACTAACATGTGCACCATCTTCTCCGCTCGATAGACGGGGGATACGATTGATATTTTGATATTTTTGGTCATTTAATACTTATTCCTTTTCCGCGCAAAGGTACGGATTTTTTTTGAGATACGCAAATTTTCCGTTGTTTTAGGCACTTTTTTGTGATTTTTTGGCTTATTTTATCAAATTTTCACAAAAAAACACCCAAAATGATCACTTTTCTCGCAAACCTCTTGCGTAATCAAAGTATTTACGCGACCAAAATTATCGAATACTGTAGTATGTTATCCGAATTTTTTCTTTATACAAAAATACGCTCGCAAATGCGAGCTACAAAAATACTCAAAAATATTTTATGGTGTTATATTGGTAGTCCAGTGTCGCTGCACTCCACCTATCGTGGCTAAACTACCTGC
The DNA here is from genome assembly GCA_015061165.1 of Bacteroidales bacterium. GTDB lineage: Bacteria > Bacteroidota > Bacteroidia > Bacteroidales > Paludibacteraceae > Colicola. The sequence goes on along the minus strand of SUXC01000003.1, from coordinate 73,926 downwards.
CTGCAGCTCAAGCAATGCTTGGCTGCAGACATTTACTTTACCCACTTATGCTGCAGTATCGTGCATCATTACTACCAATAATTACAAATGTTCTTCGAACAAATACTATGTTCACAGCCAAAGGCTGATATATATGTTGACAGCCCTACTTTGTCTGGCTGATATACATGAGATACAGTCGGGCGTAGCCTACTGAACTCACAGGTTAGGTTTTGATGCTTATGCCAAAGGCAGAAGCACAAATTTGTATGCAAAGTTACACAAATTGTCGAAACCATATCCTCCGTTTTTTTACGCTGTGCGTAATAAACCTGAGAGTAGCCTATGGCTATGATCATTAGTAAATTATTTTATTATGCTTAGAGACTATTTATAGTCGAATGATAGTAGGATGATATTGGGCTACAAAGCTTGCTTTAGGAGCCTAATTACATACTGCTATCATAGTTGCGAACATCGTGAGTAACAAGCACAATAAAATATCTTCATAGTATTTTTATTTATTTTTGTAGGCACACAGTGCCGTATTTTTGACTCAAACAGTCTCTTTTCTTTATACAAAAATACGCTCGCATGCGAACTACAAAAATACTCAAAAATATTTTATGGTGTTATATTGGTAGTCCAATGTCGCTGCACTCCACCTATCATGGCTAAACTACCTGCCTGCAGTTCAAGCAATGCTTGGCTGCAGACATTTACTTTACCCACTTATGCTGCACCATTGTGCATCATTACTACCAATATTTCCTTTAGGCTATATTATTTTTCATAGTTATCGCTCTGCATATCCCCCGAAAGTTTGTCGTGTTTTTATGTTTTCCCATTTATTTTGTATTTCTAGTCTACAATATTTCTTGATTGATAATCATATATTTGCTTTTTATTTCATTTGGTAATTCTTTACATTCTATATGGAATGCATGATATGTATGTGGTTGTGCTCTTCCAGGGACAAAGCGCAAATAAGCCCCATGTTTGGAGTCATAAAAATATAAATTGTTTTTTGGATCTGATTTTGCATATTTTGTTTGGCCATAAGCTTTCCCTACTAGTTCCTTAGGAAAGTTACGATCTGAGAGCAATACAGAAACCGCCCCACGTCCCTTCTGTGGAGAATGTTGTCCTTTCCCTTTTTCGCCATGTTTGGGATTCCATTCATATAAACGCTTTGGAGTCCGATTCTCTGCAAACCAACTATTGATTATTGAGATAGATAATGGTAGTACTGATATTTTTTCCGATTTATTCTGATAACATAATTGAATATCAGTTGTTTGTTCTTTGAAGGATTGTTTATGCAGTATTCCAACAACTCTACCCTTACATTTTTCTTTTATGACATCATAAAAGATATTGCAGACCCTTTGCTCTTCATCAAGCACTGTTATTGTCATGCGATCTACTTCAGAAATATCTAATGCACATTGTTTGTATATACTATTGCTAAACAAACGACGCAAACGATTCCTAGTATTATAGAACTCACCTTTTTCTTCTATGTCAAAAAAAGACAAAAAAGCGTTAACATTTTTGGAATCATACAGTATACAGAAATCTTCAATATCATATATCCACATAATATTCTTTATTTCCGTGATGAAAGAACCAACATAATTACTATCTAACACATCTTTTTTTGCTAACGAAATAGTTGGGGTAGAGCAAGAAGATGACTCTGGTAATATCAAATACAACAATTCACTCATTCTAAAATCCGACAATAGTTTGCATATCAATATCTATTTGATCAAAGAAACCTTGAGGAGCATCTGATATTCGTCCATCTTTTTTAACCGTTATAGAGCAAATATCTGAAACATGATTTTCATCTTCCGATTGTAAATAATATAATGCTACATCTTCCGATGTAAGTATTCTATTATGAACTGCAACCATCAAACCATTAATAATATGATCAGAATGTGTTTCTATAATAACTTGAATTCCACATGCAACAGCCTGCGCGACTAATTGCATCAATACAGATTGCCCCTTCGGATGAATATGTGCCTCAGGGTTTTCAATTATAATTAAATGCCCTGGCTTTGCAGTCAATAACGATACTAATATTGGTAGTACATACGTAATACCAAAACCTGTATTTACCGCAGATACTCTTGACTCTTTAGTTTTTCCTCGATAGCCATACGATAGCGTAAGGTCTGTCCCTTGTATATCTACATTAACACGTATTTTCGAAGCAATAGCACTCATCCAATACTCCATCTGATCCTCTAATTGAGTTTCTTGTGTATCTTTATATCGCAATTGAGACAAAATAGTTTCCTTCGAATACTCATACAAATAATGCACTGCATATTCACATTGTCCTTTTTCTTTAGAAACTTGGTGATGCTGTACTACGATAGAAGTATCTCGATTATAGTTTTTCTGTGGACCAAAACGAAAAGCACTTATATATTGGAACTTATCGTTAAATAATGCCTCGTCATCAGGAAGGATTATATCCTCCAGCTCTGGTACCTTTTTTATGAATGTATCTAATTCATTTTCTGTAGAAAAGTTAAAATTCAATTTATCTTTATCAGCAAACTCAAGAGTAAATTCAATATTATTGCCCCTTGCATCTTGGCAAAACACTTCCCCAAAAGTTCCCACATCACATAAATCACCCTTTAAATTTAGTCCAGTTTTTAGATCACGACCAGATTGACGTAACAACAATAACGACTGAATAACAGAAGATTTTCCCATTCCGTTCATACCTGTCATTACTGTTACAGGTTTAATCATCAAATCCAAATCACGATGAAATTTAAAGTTTTTAATACTTAATTGTTTTAACATACATCTAATATATTGTCTAATAAATTTTTGATATCCTCAAAACGTTTCAACACCATCCCTTTCTTATCCGAACCAGCAGAAATTGATTTGTTAAAATCTGGATTATTAAATAATAGCATCATCTCTTTTGTAACAATTGTTTTATTCTTAATCAACAATTGACGTTTAAGATCAGTTAATACTGCTATATTTACACTCAATGCTTCAAACACAGCCTTTGATAGAGGCTTACGCCGATGATTCAAATCCGTTCTTTTTCTAAAACTATCACTCCCCCATATCAAGTAACATGTTTTCATTGTTTTATCAAAAACATCTACCAATTGGCACATATCCTCATCTATCATATTCTTATTTATTGCATCTAATTCATCACTCAAAAATTTCTCCATCTCCCCTGTATAGCCAAATACATTTCTATAAAAAGCGACAAAGCGATTGACATAATCAAAATCTTCCATCCGACGTTTCTTTTCAAAATAGAAACTCGTTGCTTGTTTAAATGATCTTAAATCCATCATTTTAGTTAGCATCTTTATTGCCACACCTTGATTAAGAGCATAACGCATTTCAGGTGAAGTTAAAGGAAGTCCAGCAGTATTAACACGCTGAAAAATTAAATATTTAACTTTCGATGGTGTATCTTTACGAAGAGTATTGATAGTTATTTTTAAACTTCTTATATTCATTAAATCAGCACGTGTCAAATTATCATAATACTTACCCTCATAATCTTGTTGTAAAAATTGCAAATCCGTCAAACGTAATTTTTTCTCTATTACAAAATCCCTCAATGCACATAAGCGCTGCAATCCATCAATGACTTGTAATTTCTTAATTTTTTCACTTTCGTCAATATATTCATTAAAATAAAAAGATGGTAATGGGAGACCCAACAAAACAGACTCGATCAATCTGCTTTTTTGAGTTGTATTCCACAAATCACTAGCCCGTTGAAACTCAGGTTGTAAATTAATCTCTCCATATTGTAATTTATCTAATAAATATCCAAGATTTACAACTGATATATCCACATCAATCTGAGATGGATTAAATGGCTCAACAATTACATGTTCACTATTAATCATATGCGCAATATTACTAATATGAGTTATAATTTATTTTTCTATTTTTTCCGTTTTCACGTTGTCATCTCTTGAATTTTACTAGACCACAAGGCAAGTATGCCGTTGAACCTACAGATATTTAGAACACCAATCACAACTATTTCTCATTCCCTCACCCCCTCCATTCTATCATCTATCAACATCCTTCTTTGCGGCCACCGAAGTACTAAAGAAGACTTCCTCTTTATAATCACCTAATCTCCAAATGAATATTCTCATCATACCACACCTCATGTTTCAGCAAATTTTCATACGTCATCTGTGGATTCGTTTTGACAATACACGATATCTTTTCCGCAGTTTTTGCAATATAAGGCTGTTTTTTTGCATATAGTCGGTTCATGGTTCAATGGATTGATTTGTATCATCGCCACCCAAATTCTGGGTGATAAAACATTACGACAGCTACTCTTCCTCCCATTGGTCAATGATACCGCTCTCTTTACCAAACGATACGCCAATCTTGTGTATCGGACGAGGATCTAATCCATACGGCACAGCATATCCCCTATCCTCTATCTGTTGCAATGCCTCATGAGCTGTGCCTCCCAACTTAAATTCAAAGATATACACATGCTGCTTCGTTTCTACAATCAAATCTGCTCTACCTTGACTATTATGCTGCTCTACACGAACAGTATACGTACTAATCAAACTGAACAACAAATACAGCGTATATTGAAAATGATATTCCTTATCCTTTCGCATCACATAATCAATGGATGACAAATAGGTATTCAGTAATTTTTGAAGCTTAGGCATATCATAGTCGCGCAGACTATAAAACATATCACGCACCACACCGCCAAAATCCTCCTTAACGGCAAAATAACTATTGCCCAACATCGTTACGAAGCTACGCTTCACCTCTACATTCGGAAAATCCAACCAATATAGATTTTCTCCATCCACTTGACGCTCTACGCTCTTAATAGTCAAATAACCACTCTGATACAGCATCGCCAATGGGTCTACCACAGTAGCACGATAATCTATGAAATATGATGCCTCATACGCTCTGCTAAGCAATACCGACAAATCCACCTCTCTATTCTCCAACAAACGAATCAGATACATAGGAGTGCCAGATGCAAACCAATAATCCGATAATTCGCCCGACATGAACACATTCAGCAGACTAAATGGATTATATACATCCGTACACGCAGGACTAAAGTGATAACCATCGTAACGCTGCTTCAGCAACTGCTTCATATCATCTCCACTCAAACCGTACTGCGCCGTAAGTTCATCTATCGAACCCGCAAAATAAGCTGACAACTCCTGCTCTGTGATACCACAAATAGCCTCGTACTTGGGATTCATGCTAATATCCAATGGCTGATTAAAACCACTGAACACACTCACCTGCGAGAACTTGGTCACACCCGTCAGCAGCACAAAACGTAGATACTGATCAGCTGCCTTAAAAGCAGAATAGAAGCCCTTTAGCACATTTCTATTTATCAGTTCTTGCTCCTCGCCCAACACATCCAGCAATGGCTTGTCATACTCATCTATCAGCACCACGCATCGCTTACCCGTTTGCACATACGCTTGTTGCAGTACACGAACAAATCTGTCGCCTATATTCTTAGCCTTATCTGCAATATGATACTCGTTTTCCCATATAGCCAATGCGTAATCCAACTTATTATCCAATCCATCACTATCCGTAAAATTCACTCCGTTAAAATCTAAATGAAATACCGGATACTGCTGCCATTCATTCTCCAACGACATCACCTTCAGCCCCTCAAAGAGTTGCTTTTTGCCTCGGAAATATGCCTCTAAAGTCGAGAGCAATAGCGATTTACCAAATCGGCGGGGACGACACAAGAAACAAATATGATGTTGTGCCAACTCGTACATCAAATCGGTTTTATCCACATATACATACCCACGTTCCCGAAGCACTTCAAAACTTTGGACACTGATGGGATATTTCTGTTTGCTCATCATAGATACGTGCATATTATTTCTCCGCGCAAAATTACACTTTTTTTCCGACATACGCAAATTTTTGTGGGAAATTGCTAAATTTTCACCAAAAATAGCCCTATTTTTGATAAAAATCGCGAAAAAATGCACTTTTTTGCTACTTACAACAAAAATCTCCCCTTTTTATCCCCCCTCCGTATCGGACAATTGTAGTAATTTTGTCGCGTGATTCGCATAGGCATATTGACAACCTCAAACGCTGGTGCAAAGGAATCAATAAGTAGATACATAAATCATCTAAAAAATCAATCACTATGCAAAACCAACAATTATTTGAGCAACTCATCCAAAAAATGGTACTCACCGACTACCAAAAGAACCGATACGGAAGATATGTGCTACTATCAGCACACATCCATGCTATGGAAGAAAGCAAAATCATCTCCACGGCAGACGTGCTGAGTAATCAGTCAGAATTTACAAGACTATTGACCATGATATTGGGCGAAAATGTATGCTACAAGAAGTTTCATCAGCAATACCACAACCCTACTCACCATCAGTTCGACATGATTGATCAATACAAAGAAGTCTATATGGATTACAAAAACAAAGTGGTTTGTATGATTACCTCCCACAGATGAGCACGGATTGACACGGATGCGCGGAATATGTTGAAAGACAATACCGACAACAACAGAGACAATAAAGACAATGCACGAGTAAATAATTGATTATAATTGTCTTATAAGTTCTTATCTCACATTCGTTCGAACGATCGCTTCGCGTACGTCTAAGTTGTCTTATCGAAACCTCCCCCCCGGTTCAGTATAAATCAGTGAAGTTCAGTGGTCAAAACCATCACCGCAGAAAGACATATCTCCGTGGGATACATTACCAACCACTGACATCAACGAAACCATAAGTAACAAATATCTCTAATCATGAGCAAGAAAAAGAATAAAGAATTACGGCAAATACAGGCTTGTGAGTGGCTGCAAGACAATTACCTACAATTCGAACACATTCGTCACGATATTGTGACCGACCGACTCCAAATTAGAAATTTGGATAGTTTAGAATCGTGTAGATTGGTTCCGAATAGTGTAGAATTGTCTTCCGCAGAAAAAACAATGCTACACAATCCTACACAACCACTACACAACCCTACACCAAACTGTTGCGCAACATGACCGACAAAGACATCAACACCATGGTCTGTCAGTGCGTACAAGAGACCGGTTGCTGCATAGGTGTTAGCGAAATCATCACTGCGCTGCGCTCAGACTTAGTCCCCGACATACACCCACCACGTGCCTATCTCCAATCGCTACCCACCACCTCCAACGACATAGATTGGATAGATCTCATAGCCAAACAAGTCTCCGTCATCGGTGGTGAAGAAGCCAACCATTACTGGCGCCAGTGCTTCAAGAAATGGTTTGTAGCGATGGTGGCAAGTTGGATGAAGGACGAGGTGGTCAATCATACCGTCTTGGTACTCGTGGGACGTCAAGGCATATACAAGACCACTTGGCTCGACCACCTTATCCCACCTGAGCTACGCGACTACAGCAGCAAGTTGCCCCTCTCCGGGCAAATCAGCAAAGACGACCGTCTGCGCCTATGCGAGAACATAATGCTCAACATTGACGAATTGGATGCTATCTGCGGCCGTGAGATGAATATCGTTAAGTCGCTGCTCACCTCTACCGACGTCAACGAACGCGCCGCATACGGTCGCCTCAAAGAACGCCGCGTAAGATTGGCCAGTTTCTGCGCAAGTACCAATAACCGAGAATTTCTCACCGATATCACGGGCAATCGCCGTTGGCTGCCTTTTGAGGTGGAGAGCATCCAAAACCCATTCTACACTACCCTCCCCTACCAACTGCTATATGCACAAGCCAAACAATTGGTCGAAAACGGATACTTCATCTATTGGTTCGAACCCGACGAGATAGAGGTACTGGAGCAGCACAACGAGGAGTTTCGTGTACAAGAGGGCGAGGAGCAATTGCTCACGCTGCTGTTTGATATTCCTGCGATAGGCAAAGGCAAGTTTATGACGACAGCAGAGATCAGCAAAAAACTGGTGACTTACGGCAACATCAAGAAACCTATGGGCTTGCGGCAATTGGGCAATATATTATCCAACAAAGGATACACATCACACCGAGCTACTGTAGATGGTATTAGACAACGCGGATGGGTGGTCTATGAACGAACGGTGGATGAGTTGCAATCTCTTAAAAATAGACTAAAAGAATAAGACCAACAGGACAACGGGACAACCAAATAATAAAACTCACGGACGCACGTACGGGTGTGAGTTTTACATAAGCGATGTCCCGATGGCCCGATGGTCCACACAATAACAACAACTATCAAACTATCATTCCTATGGCAAAAGTTATTTTTATGGCTGGCATCGCCTCCATCAGTGGTAAACTCGGTGATGTCGTTTTTCGCAAATCGGCATCTGGCAAAACCTACATGGCAAAAGCACCTCAACGAACAATTCGTCAACCCTCAAAACAAGAAATCCATCACCAGCAGCAATTTGGCACAATCTGCAAACTGGTCAATGCCATCATGTCCGATCCTACGCAGCGTGCTGCTTACGAGCAATTACAACGCAATACGTCGGGTGCGCAAAAAATGACCTTGCGTAAGTTTCTGTTTCAAAAGATGGCAGAAATTTTCCCACTCAAACCATCCAATATACAATAAATCCGCAAGATCCATCATACCCTCATCATACCCTAAAAAAGACATCTATGGCACATATCAAACCCCTACCTCCCATTGCCTCCATTCGGGGCAAGTTACACAAGTTAGATAATGTTTATTTTACCGTCCGCTACGGCAAACAATTAGGCATACGCATGCGTCCATGGATGCATGCGCCTACCCCCAATCAATCCCGTCATTACCAACGCGTACGCAAATGCAATCAAATGGTACAAACCATTCTCCGCAACCCAGAGCAAAAACAGCATTATTTTCTACTTTGGCAGGCATACGAATCACAACAACTTCATACCCCCTTGCACAGATCCTATCGCCGTCTTCGTGATTTTATTTATGCGCAAATTTATCCATCCATTACGTCTGAATCATAAATACAAAAACCGCATGCGAAACCAACAACATTTTATCTAAGATTAGAGCTAACAAAAACTATGAAGTCATACACCAAATCCGAATTAGCCCGCGCAGCGGGCGTAAGCGGGGACACCTTCCGCCGATGGCTGAAGACCGATAGGGAGTTCCTGCGTGCCAATAATGTACAACCGAAAACCAAGTACCTGCCACCTGTGGTAGTGAAGTACCTGTGCGAAAAGTACTGCATAGATATTTAAGGGAGGGAGGTTATTTCAACAACAACTAAAACAACGAATCTAACAACAATTGCGCCCAAAACAACACATTGCGCGCTCGACGGATATGTCAACGATACCTTCTTATACAAAAATACTCGTGCATTGTCAATAATTGTCTTAAAAGAGACTCCTGTTTGTCTGGTTTAGTGTAGTTTAGTGCAGCGTTGTGCATACTTGTGCAGCAATTCCCCGTAAGAGCCCCTGAAAATGTAGTATCTTTGCACTCGCGTTCGGTAACCGCTACGCAAATGTATCGCTGTGATTATCCGTGCACAATAATCCCAGCCTTTAAACTTTAATCTTTCTACTTTAAACTAAAACAGTATGGCAATTATCAAGAATTCCACTCCCTTCGACTCTGTTCAGAAGAAGTTCTCTGGTTCGGATGAGATTCACTTCCGCAACCGCAAGAAAGACAACGCCACCATTGGTGTGCGTGTGAAACACCCTTACAACGGCGGCAGCTCTCCTGCGCAAGTATCAGCACGCAACGCTTTCACGGCTGCGCAAGCGCAAGCAATGACAATCCTCGCCGACCCTGAGCAACGCGCCACCTACGAGGCGAAATTCAAAGCACAAAAGAAGTACATCACCCTCCGCGGCTATGTCGTGGCACAAGTGATCAAACAAATAGGCGAGAACTAATCCTTAATCATTAACCACTAACCCCTCTCACGGCATAGAGGATAACGAACACAGAGTAAGAAATAAACGACAATTCTGACAAAATTATATTAACGACAATGGCGACAATATTCCGCTCGAATCGTACGCGAAGCGATCGTTTGAGCCGTCAGGCGAGATAAGAATATCCCTGCGAGCGGCAAGGAGTATAATCAAATACTTTCTCCTCCCTCGAGCGCGGCAGGAAGTTGATTGCCGCGCAATTTGTTGCTATTGTCGTCAGAAAAAACTAATCGCTGTTTGTCTTCTAACTCATGTGTTCGATTGCCGAATACATTTATGGCAGGAACCATTAATTACCTTGCGCCTGTGGACAATGCCTCAGGCAAAATCTTCGGAAAGAAAGAAAAATTCGTAGCAGTCACCCGCAACTGGGGCAACCGTCGTCGTGGCTGCTCGGCGACAGGACAACGCGATTTGAAGAACCACCCAATCACTCAAGCGGAGAAAGACCATCACGCTAAATTCGCTGCTGTGGCTGCTGCAACCAATGCCCGTCTGGCAGATCCTAATCAAATGGCAATCGACCAATTGGCATTCAAAGCACAAAGCAAGTACACCACACTGCGCCAGTACGTCTGGAACCAAGAGTGGAACGCCTACACCCCTGCGTAAAGACAGTGGGAGATATATCAACCACTGACAAGCACGGACAAGCACGGAAACACGATATATATATATCCTTGGTTCAGTGTAGTTCCGTGCAGTTCAGTGGTCAAATCATCACCGCGTAATTCAAAATTCTTAATTAAGTGAAACGCTTGCAACTCATCATCGCTACTGCAATGTGCGCCTTCGGGTGCGCATTGCTCACCGCGGGGCTATTCACTCCGCCTGTGGGTGAAATCCACCCCTCGCTCCTTATCGCCTTCGGCGAGATACTGACCTTCAGTGGTTCGCTCATCGGCATTGACTACCACTACCGCTACAAGGAATAATAACTCTCCAAAAATTACAATTTATTATACAAAATTACTCAAAATTTATATCGGCGAAATATATGTATAAATAATTTTGGATAATATACTCCAATAATCTATAATTTTGGTAGAACACATCCCCGTTAAATTTTGGATAATTTTTGGTTTAATTGTTTATAATTTTTGTTATTAAAACCCATCCGTTTATGCTAATCCGTTTAATCCGCAATCAACCCCATGGTTCCGCCCTTATGGGCACTCTCTATGTGGACAGCATCATCACCGAGGAAGGCGTTCATCACTACCAACTCTCCATGCACACCTTGGAACATTTGGACTACGCCATCCCCGATGGCTTCTACCGCCTGCGTATGACCTATTCGCCTCGCTTTCAGGAAGTATTGCCCATTCTTGATAATGTCATTGGGTACTACAAGCCTACCCCCAACCCCTCCCTAAAAGGAGGGGAGTCTACCTTGATAAAAAAGTCCTTCCCTTTAGGGGAGGATTTAGGAGAGGCTCGTAGGTGTGGTATCCGTATCCATGCGGGCAATACTATCGCGCATACCACAGGTTGTATTTTGGTAGGCGACCTGCCGTGTTCAGAGGACGGCAGCGATGCTGCTCCAACCAGCCTTGTCGCCTCATCGCCTTTAGCCTCTTCGCCTGATAGGTTACTATCTTCCAGCAAGCGTCTAAATGAACTCCGCACTTATTTGTTAAACTACATAAAACAGAATCCGTATGAAGAAATCTACATTCAATTGGAAAGCCCTGATTCGTATCCTTATGCTGATATTGCGTGCTCTTATGAGCAGCAAGCGCACATCGCCGACTCCCTCCAACGAGCCCAACAACTTAGAGAAGTAGGCAAGTAGGTGATGAGATTATGAGGCGAGAGGTAAGGAGCATATATCCAAGTTTCCGTGCATGTCAGTGCTTGTCAGTGGTTGGAATCATCGCCCACTGAAAGACATCATTCTGCGGTTATGGTTTTGACCACTGAACTGCACGGAACAACACTGAACCAAAGGTGTCTTACTATACAAAAATACGCCATCTGCGATGGCTACAAAAGTTCGACCGAAGGGAGACCGCTGGGGTGAGGTCTTATCGCATGGGTTACCTAATGTGCACACATAGTGCGCGCGTGAATCGTTCCGCTCCAGCAGTATTGAGGTGCGTGGCGTTCCAAAAATCGGCTTCCGTACCCCATTCCTGGTAATCCATCACCTCTACAGAGGTATAATCCGCCGCCATATCGTGCATGACCTGCTCCATCAGCGCGATTTGCTTCAGTGGCATACCCTCACGGTAGGCAGGCAACATGGGCATGGCCACCAAATAGAGTGTCACACCCCTACCCTCGCACAATTCTGCCAACTGCCTTAGCCACTGGATATTCTCCTGTACATAGGGCTGTGCCGCAGGTCCGACAAAGCGGTCATTAGCAATAAGCGCAGGTATATCTTGCCAGTCAGTAGGCCGTTGGGCATAGGTATGCCCAACACGCTGACCCAATGAGTCGCAACGCACTATATCTTCGTTGAGATAATACTTGACAATCTTCTTGGCCATCAACTCCAAGTTGAAGCACTCAAAACTATACTTGCTAATAGGCCAGCGCGGATAAATATCCATATAGATGGTATAATACACGCGACGATTGCTGGAACTGACCATCTGCAACGAACTATACGATAGAGGCAATATCACCGATTGCAGCGAGTCCATCTGCGGTAGGTATTTGGCAAGAAGGCGATAGTCGTCCTCGAAACATTGGCTGGAGTTAGCCAGATTGAAGGCATGAGGTAGCACATTAGCATCTATGCCGTCGTATGCAATGGAACTTCCCAAAATAAGCGTGCGAAGCGATGATGCGTGCTGCTCAACATAGCTGCGCTTATAGGTATAGGAGTTGGGGATCTGCTCCACCAGCAGCTCCATTGCCACCGCCATCAAGATGATGGGTAGCGTGTAGCGTACTATTTTCTTGAGAAAAGTGGTCATTTTGTTTTTTAAGACAATTTTCGTCAATATACCGTCAATTTTTGTCAATTCCTGAATTTATATTAATCGTCATGCTGTCCGGCATCAAAACTGAAAATAAATAAAGTCAATATCCTGTCCAGCGAACCACCAAATGGCTAAGGTCAGTGCGTAGTACATCCACCAGCGGTTAGGCAAGCGATTTTTCCATTCCATCCATAACATCAACGCAATGGCTATGCCCGTAACTGCCAAATGAAGGGCGTTTTCCACAAATGGCATGGATAAAAGGCTGCTATCCCATATTCCCGACAAATAATCCACAAAACATAAGGTATCAGGTGATCGGAACAATACCCATCCCACCATGACCAGCAGAAACGTACCCACCATCTTCGGAATATCGCTCCATGTTTGATTATCATCACGATAACGCCGATTCTTACCCATCAATAATAGTGGCACAAACAGCAATGCGTGGTATGCTCCCCACAATACAAATGTCCAGTTGGCTCCGTGCCAAAAGCCACTCAGTAAGAAGATAATAAAGGTGTTGCGGACTGCGATACACTTCGTGTATGCAGTAGGCGAAAAGCGAGAGGCTAAAGGCGAGAGGCAGGAGATGTCTGGGCGTGAACCGCCCAAAGGGATATATACGTAATCGCGGAACCATGTGGTCAGTGAGATATGCCACCTACGCCAGAACTCTGCTATATCGCGAGAGAAGTAAGGCACATTGAAGTTACGCATCAGTTTAATGCCAAACAACTTAGCCGTACCTATCGCTATATCTGAATAACCCGAGAAGTCACCGTAAATTTGGAAGGTAAAGAGTACGGCAGCCAACAGCAATGTACTACCCGATTGGTTGCTGATGTCTGCAAACACAGTATCTACATAAGTGGCACAGTTGTCTGCTACTACAATCTTCTTGAATAAGCCCCACAAGATTTGTCGCATACCGTCCACTGCGGTGGCATAGTCAAAGGTGCGTTTCTTTTGGAACTGTGGTAGGAGGTTGGTTGCTCGCTCTATAGGACCTGCTACCAACTGTGGGAAGAAACTGAGGAAGGCAGTAAAAGCCACAATATCATGAGTCGGTTGTATCTGCTTGCGATAGACATCAATGGAATATGAGAGGGCTTGGAAGGTGTAGAAACTAATACCTACTGGCAGAATCAAATGTAGCAGCAGGAAGTCTGACTCAATGCCGAACAATCGTGCAAACTGTGAGGCGAAGAAGTCGTAGTATTTATATATGCCCAAGATGCCGAGATTGACAATGATATTGGCTATCATGACGGCTTTCTTTCCGCGTTGTGTTGGGGCGTATTCGATGCCTATACCGCTTAGGAAGGAAAGAAGTGTGGTGATAGCTATTAATATAAGGAATCGCCAGTCCCACCAGCCGTAAAAGATATAGCTTACGACAACGACAAAGAGGTTTTGCCACAGCAGTTGGCGTTTGCACTTGCTGATGGCATAGTCAAACACGAACCAATAGAGCAAAAAGACTATTGGGAGGAAAAGGAGGTATTCAAACGAGTTGAAGAGCATTTAGTAAAACTCCTTATCGCTCGGCGCGCATGGGGTTGTGGAGGAAATCATCATACGCCAGGCGGATGCCATCCTCCAGTTCGGTGCGGTATGTCCAACCAAGTTTGGTGGCCTTGCTGACATCCAATAGTTTGCGAGGAGTGCCATTTGGTCGCGTAACATCCCATTCGATGCGACCTTCGTAGCCCACCACCTTTGCCACTAACTCAGTCAGTTCCTTGATAGTCAATTCCTTACCTGTTCCTGCATTGACGGTCTCGTTACCTGAGTAATTATTCATCAAGAACACACACAAGTTTGCCAAATCATCGACATACAAGAACTCGCGCAGTGGACTGCCATCGCCCCAACAGGTAACACTCTCAGCCCCACTCTCCTTAGCCTCATGGAAACGGCGGATGAGTGCAGGTAGCACGTGCGAGTGCTCGGGGTGGTAGTTATCGTTAGGACCGTAGAGGTTGGTTGGCATCACCGAAATGAAATCGGTGCCATATTGGCGATTGAGGAACTCGCAGTACTTGAGACCCGAAATCTTAGCCAGAGCATATGCCTCATTGGTCTTCTCCAATTCGCCCGTGAGCAGGCAACTCTCGGTCATGGGTTGTGGTGCGAGGCGTGGGTAAATACAGCTGGAGCCAAGGAAAAGCAGTTTCTTGCAGCCATGTTGCCACGCGGAGTGGATGACGTTCATCTCGAGGATCATGTTGTCGTACATGAAGTCGGCGAGAGCGGATTGGTTAGCGACAATGCCACCGACCTTGGCAGCAGCGAGGAAGACGTAGTCGGGTTTTTCTTCAGCGAAAAAGTGTTCGACGGCCTCTTGACGGCAGAGGTCAAGCTCGGCATGGGTGCGGGTGATGATGTGGGTGTATCCTTGGCGCTGCAGTTCGCGCACGATAGCAGAGCCCACCATCCCTCGGTGTCCTGCAACGTATATTTTAGATTCTTTGTTCATACAAGATTATTATTTACAACAACTTAAACAACTTAATTTCAACAACTCTTCCGCTCGCAACAACACAGCTCGCGGCTTAGGGTTTATATATCATCTTCAATGACAAACGATTTACCTTCATATGTTATAAGTTCTTTAGTGTCAGGATCATAAAAATACCTCTCAATCTCAACATATCTCTTCGCGAAATTAACCAAAACGCCACCTCGTGACTGAGTCAAACGCATGTAATTAAATAATTGAGCTCGATGTTCCGAAGTTAGCCTTTTTACCGCCTTACATTCCACTATCACATGACAAAAGCACAAGAAATCTACACGATAAGTTGCCTCCATAACCTCATCGCGATAGGTAGGATGAAACTCTTTTTCACGCTCATAAAAAATATCCTGCGCTTTAAACTCCTTTTCAAGACCTTCTTGATAGACATACTCATTCAATCCAGGTCCTAACTCACGATGTGTTTCGTATATAGCACCAACCACAGCATATAGAAGATCTTTTAAAGCGTCTATTTTCATTTGCTAATTTTCCCATGAGCGCTCGCTGGGTTGTTGCGAGCGCAATGGTTGTTGGATTATGTTGTTATAGTTGTTGTTAATATAGTATTCATCGGTTTACTTCACAATTCCACGTTCGAGGTACTCGGCGAGGTTCACGCGGGCTTGCTCCGCTGCATGGTCCGCTGCGACCTTCTGCATGTCGTGACGTACCATCAACTTCACCAACTCCTCGAAACTGGTCTTCGCAGGATTCCAACCCAGCGCCTTCTTCGCTTTCGTAGGGTCGCCCCACAAGTTCACCACATCCGTTGGACGGTAGAAATCAGGCGACACCTCCACCAATGTCTTGCCCAACAAATGCTTAGGTCCCTCTACGCAGACACCTATCTCCTCGGCACCTTCGCCACGGAACTCCAACGTGATACCCGCTTCCTTGAAAGCCAAATCGCAGAACTCACGCACACTATGCTGCTCGCCTGTGGCAATCACAAAGTCCTCGGGGATCTCATGCTGAAGGATGAGCCACATGCACTCCACATAGTCCTTGGCATAGCCCCAGTCGCGGAGCGAAGAGAGGTTACCCAAGTAGAGCTTATCTTGCTTGCCCTGTGCGATACGCGCAGCAGCGAGGGTGATCTTGCGGGTCACAAAAGTCTCACCACGGCGCTCGGACTCGTGGTTGAAGAGAATACCCGAGCAGCAGAACATATTATATGCCTCGCGGTACTCCTTGACAATCCAATAGCCATAGAGCTTCGCCACGGCATAGGGTGAGTATGGGTGGAAAGGTGTGTTCTCGTTTTGAGGCACCTCCTCTACCTTACCATAGAGCTCGGAGGTAGAGGCCTGATAGATACGACAGGTATGAGCAAGTCCGCAGGCACGCACAGCCTCCAGCACGCGCAATACGCCCGTGGCATCGATGTCGGCTGTGAACTCGGGCGAGTCGAAGCTGACCTGCACGTGGCTCTGGGCAGCCAGGTTGTAAATCTCATCGGGGCGCACTTTACCGATGACCTGTATGAGCCCCATAGAGTCGGAGAGGTCGCCGTAGTGGAGGTGGAAGTGGGGTTTGCCTTCGAGATGCGCAATGCGCTCACGATAATCTACGCTGCTACGACGGATGATACCATGCACCTCGTAGCCTTTGTCGAGTAGGAACTCGCTGAGGTATGAGCCATCTTGGCCTGTAACACCTGTGATAAGGGCTTTTTTCATATCAAATCTGGGGTATTTTCTGAATTTGGTGCAAAGGTACTACAAAAAATGCACATACGCAAGCAAAGCAAGCACTTTTTTGAAAAATGGATAGATTTATCTATTGAAGTATGTTCTTCTGCTGCTCGTTGAAAGCTTGCTTACATAAGAGTATGTAGAAGAAGATACTTCAGCGGTAATCCGTCTTTTTCAAAACAAGTGCGAATGGCTATAGTATGTGCTGCATTGAGCGAACGTACTTTCGAGGTGGGGCTCACGTAGTGGGAGGTGTCCTCGAAGGTAGTGATTTTTTTTAAGTGAGCAAATATATTAGGAAAAAAGTGTGTGGAGAAGACAATTGGCGACAATTAAATAGACAATTATAGACAATGCTCGAATATTTTTTAATACAAAAATACGCTCACTACGCTTGCTACAAAAATATAAAAAAATAACAGGTATTATTTGAAAAAGAATGTGTTTTCAAGACAATTGGAGTCAATTTATTGTCAATTTGTGTCAATTCAAGGATAACAGTGGTAGTTGAGATATGTTGCTCATATCTCTTGTGAATGGTATCTTGGTCGATTGTGTAAGTAAACTTACTCATCGCCAATCTACCATCCACTATCGTAGCATACTGCTACTCACTACCACTATTTTACAATGTCCTTCGGAACTTTTCTGCGAACCTTTCTCACTTCGTTCGAACTGACTGGTTCTATCGAACTATATATTGGTTTTGCTTCGTTGTGCTGGCACAACTCTCCAATCCGCTACGCGTCTTGAGCAAAACACAGCCTTGGGCTGAAGTTATGGGTTATGGGTTATTGGCGATTGGTTATTGGTGATTGGCTATTGGTGATTAGCTATTGGATATGGGCGGCAAACTAACCTACCTGGCAGGCGCCTTAGGGACTATGATAGCCCAATGATTGCGCGGAGGCGCTGAATCTCCGCGTCTTTCTGTTACAGCGCTTGGCGCAGTTGCTCCAGTTCGCGCTGCATGCTCTGCATGCGCTGGTCTTGTTGCTGGCGGTAGCCCGTGCGAGCGGCGTACATACGCTCCTTGATTCCCCCTTCGGTGACGAAGCGCCGCTCGAGATATTGTAAGTAGGTGGTGATCATCTTATCTGTGAAGCGGCAGAGGGTCTAAGGAGTCAACTTAATAGAAGAATCTATCCTTTGTTATCTTACTAAATAGCCTTGATGAGCGCACTTTATTCAAGATATCATTCATGTGATGGTCCAACAACTTACCCTTAACCAACGTTCGCCCTTGGTGCATACTCTGCACAATAACATTCCTAGGTAATGTTACAACATTGGTTGCTGAAATATACGAATCGTGACTCAAAAAATCATAATCATCTTTTGATATTGGATACTGAAGACGCAACTGCTCTTCTTTAGCATTCACATTGGTATTGATTCGAGAATTGATATAGAAAAAGCCAGCAACTTCATCTTCCGTCACACCTATAATGACAAAGAACTTGGGATGATCAATATTCGTGAATATATTGGAATATAGAATCTGCCCTCTCTCAACAAGAACCTGCAAAAGATCAGATGGTAATTCCATATGCAGCCGACTCCATTTGAAGTTTTTGATTTACGTATTCTATATATTCTTCGCTATCACCGACTTCACACAAAATATCTTTTACCGACATTTTAGCATTCAATGCCGTATTAGCCCATGCAAAATCATGCGATAGTCTTGTAAGTTCTTCAAAATTTAGGTCTTTGCATATTGCAATAGCCTCATCTAGACATTCAACATCCGACTCAGATAGATAATCTAAATTAGCGTCCATTAATGGCACAATGTCTTTCGAGTTGATAAATCTGAAATATTGCTCTAAAGATTTAGCTTCAGAAGTATTGGCAAAATAACTATCACCTCGGATAGCTTTCATAATATCATATACATTCGAAGGAACAGGTCCATATGACATTTTTATATAATCATCACCTGTTATAGAACGAGCATATTTTGATAAATGAGAACGATCAGCAAAATACAAGATTTTACTGACTTTGTGCATATCTGCAGTCCCTAATTTTGATAGGACGTAAAGCATAGCTTGCAATGCCACATCCTTATTGAATGATGATTTCATATATTTCGTATTTATGGGTTAGGATAGGTTTCCGCTGCAAAGTTACAAAAATTATACCATATACGCAAATTTTTCGGATAAGATTTTTTCTTATATACTTTGTATATAAATAGCGAAAAATAAAATAGATAGACCCTCTGCCTTACAAGCAGAAACTCCAAGAGAAATGCTCAGTATTTTACTTCACAAATAGTTCTAACTTATCAATTTGAATTTAGATCACAACTTGGTCGCAATCTTTCACCTGCTTTTTTATGATATTAATAGCCTTATCTATTACTTCGCTAATTACTATATTAGACATATACCCGCCACCATCACCTATATTTGTGACTATAGAGTAGTCACCATCAAGTGCCATATATATTCCTATAAGACTCCTTTGAAATTTTATCAAATCACCAGAAATATTGGGAGTTGTTAATAAATAATTATTTAAAACTCTCAAATTGTTAATACTTGCGCCAAAGTAATTTGCTAATAGTTTGCTTGATACTTTATAATTCATCTTAACCAATACAGAAAAGAGTTTAGTTGCGTAATCTATCGGTCTTATCTTCGTAGAAGCACATATTTCTACATCGCATTGTATAATTTGATGTTCAATTCCATTTAACACATGCTCTACATCTCGAACTGACATATTGTTAATTTTCTCCACTAATGACAATCCAGAGGTATTTTTAGGAAAATTACCTAACGACTCTATTCTACAATCATTCTTTAGATATGCTTCCAACTGCTCATGTGCCACCTTCGTTATCGAATATTCAAACGGATGCGAGCTCATGAACTTAGACATATAGCCCTCATAATTCGCTTTTTCACCGTAGAAGTGGTGAAAGATATGCCTGGTCGTATCATAATCCAAGACTGCTACGATATTGTCAAAGCAGAACTTGTTGGTACATTTGTCACTATCGATATGTGCACTTAGTACATTCAATATTCGAAATAGATGCCCAGGATCCAGTCGATCTAAATCCTCTATCACCAATACGCAGCGTTGACCTGCCTTTTGAATTGCACGTATCGTTCGCTGGATAGCAAACGTGAATTGGTCGAACTCAAACAAACCACCTTTGGTATGCTTGAAGCGGTCAAAATATTTGTCTATTGCAAACTTATTATCAACCTTCTTGAATAAATGGAACGGGATTGTCGCCAGATTGCCCAAAGGGATATTGGATGCTATTGTATCTACCGTTTCAAGCAAGGTATCGTAGTTTAGTACCTCCTTGAGTGCATCATTCCAATTTATCTCCTGAAATTCAGAACGATGCACAAGAGAGCATAATATATCACGCTTGATATACTCAAAAATGTCCTCGTTAGGTGATACTACATAATTAACAGGGTGCAGTACAACAAAGAATGTATCCGCCTCATGCTGATGGATATACTCATTTAGGAAATATGTCTTACCATCTCCGAATTTGGCAGAGAGTATTGTTTGTGAGTTTTGTGCTAAATGCTGTTCAAAACGCTTGAGTTCGTGGGTAATGTTGATAGTTTGCATAAGAGTTAGCTTTTATTTTGCAAAAGTACTATATTTATCTGATTCCAGCAAATAAATGTAGTACTTTTTTAGCATACTTTTTCAAAAAGTTGTCCAATAAATATAATCAAACATATTAATTAACATACCTCGCAATAGAATCATATTGACTACCTGTTAGAGTAATAATATACTCATTAAATTTGATTCTTTGCTCATCTATTTCATCTATACATTGTAATAGCCAAGGAAAATCGTCCATAGAAAATCCGTATCTCAATAATAGAATTTCTCTAGCATCATTTGTTCCATATTTTATATAATTAACTAACGATAATGCCCTTACATCATTCAAACTCTCATAATATAACATCAATGCAGCACAAATTGGTGTTGATAAAGAAAGATTTATCACTTTATCAATATAATCATAAGTATCATAAACTAATATATCATACACGAACTTATCATTGAACAATCCTCTTGCACGCATTTTTTTATTAGGTAATGTACCTGCTATAGGAGTATATTTTAATCGTATAGATGATGCGTATAATTTAAACTCTTCAGCACTAATCACCCCTCTTTTATACATACGAGAGTATTTATCTTTCTCTTTTTTATTGGTTACAAAATGTTTTCTCAATGCAACTATCTCACGAAATGATTTTCCTTGAATACGCCACAAGATAATGGGAATAGATGCACTCAAAACAGCTCTCTCTGCATCTTCTAGCATATCTCGCCTTAGATGTTTAGTATATATATTCGCAATGGATTGTTTTAAATTACTTCTTTGTTGTGCAGAAATATTATAGTACTCATCGCCCGTTATTATTTCCCCTTCAACGAATAAACAATCAAGAACATTTCTTATATCATCAAATACATCAGAAGATAAAAGTCTTTCTTTTTGAGAATCAGTGATTAACAAGCGTTCATCATATGCATTATCACGAATTGCTTCATATACATCTTGTAAATCTTCATCAATATTTTCCACTGGTTCGTCTAACTTAGACATCGTATTTAATAACACATCTTGATGGAGACGTTTCACAAATGTCTTTCTATTTTTTTCATTTATTATAACATACCCATAGTCAAAACAACCTTTTTTATTCGTAGATCGTCCTGCCCTACCAATTAAATTTTTTAGTTCGAGAGTCTTTTGTTCTTCATTTCCATTAAATTTAAAATTCTCAATCCAAACAACATCAAACGGCATATTAATCCCCTGAATAAGGGTAGATGTAGCGAAACAAATATGTGCATATCCTCGATTAACAAATTTTTCTACTAACAATCTAGCTTTAAGAGGCATTGATCCATGGTGAATCACCACTCCCTTTCTCATAAGTGACAACAACAATGATTTGTCTTCGCCACGAAATGTTCCTCCTAAATAATCTTGTAATTCCTTGATTATATTTTTTCCATCTATACATTGTATTTCTTCACATAAATCTAGATATTTGCTATAATCCTCAATAAATTGTCCAGAATATAATGAAACTTTTGACACATAAATTAATACGGTTTTATCTTGTAGCAAAGTTTCACATATCAAATCATTTATTTGCAATGGATTTTGTAATGTAAAAGGAGAAAATACTTTAAAATTACTATCTTCTTTCAGAACAAATATTTTTCCGACACATTGTTGCATATACACATGGCTATGCGTTCTTCCAGTTATTTGATTTCGTGATAACTGAGCTTCTGGATTATTAACAAAAGGATGTGCAAAAACTTTTTTAGCATTTGGTAATAGTTGTGCACATTTTCTCACAAGAGCATCAAATCTCATACCTCGAATAGGTTCCTCAATTATTTGCGCTTCATCAAATAAAATTAACTGAATATTAAAACTATCAATTTGTGCAAATAGTTCTTCTGCTCTTTCTGGAGTTACGACAAATATTCTTCGGTATGTATTTATAATATTAACATTTTCTATAAATTGCAATACAAGGACTTCATCACCAACAATTTTTTTTATAGAATAAAGATACTCTGCAATTAATGCTCTAGAAGGCAGGATAATAAGTATGTCATATTCTGCATATTTTAAAAGATAACGAAACAAATGGGATTTTCCCGAACTTGTTGGCGCTGAAAAGGTAAAAACATCATTATTACGAATTTTAAGATATTCATCGTACTGAATTGGAGAAAAAAACTCATTACATTGACTAAATATTATTTGTTTAAATATATCATATGCAAGTTCCCGCATCGACTGTGGTTGTTCTGTTTTATAGAACAAACCCATATAAAGGATCAATTGATTTTCGATTTCTTTAAAATTCTCGGGAAAAAATCTTTTAACGAATGCTAAAGTTTCAAGATCATTCATGTCTACAGGACCCTCCACATGAATCTTATTTACTATATCGTACAAAATTTCACGAATAGTATTCCAACCTTCATCTTGTTTAAATATCATATAATTTTTATTGCTACAGCATACACTTCATGAGCATGAATCAAACTAGAAACACATAGACTTTCAATTGTTTTGCGTATAACTTCTTCATAAGATTCATTAATTATAGAAAAAGCCACACAATACCCACGTTTACCATCTGCTGCGTTTCTCACACTCAAATCTGCCACAAATCTTTGTAAATCAGCCAATTCCATATCATCCTTCTTCAGTATAATAAAATGCTCTACTTGACTTATTGCACGTTGATAAGGGGATTGTCCACTAGAATATTTAGCTTCACCAAAGATCAATAACATACTAGTGCTTTCTGTGTGAAAATCAAAACCTGGATTACCAGATTTCTTTTCTTTCCATAATTCAGCTAAAGGGACTATATTATGCTCACAAGTAGTTTGCAATGCCCTTTGTGCATTAATCGACACTAAATACTCCCCGAAATCAGATGACAGTTTACTATCCTCATAACCGGATGTAATAGATTGTGATAATTTTTCCACTGATGGTAACGCTCTTGCCCTATACGCTATTTGGTCTATAACCCCTAAGGCCTTAATCCAACTAATATCAGTTATCATTTCTAACATCTTCAATGCTATTATATTTAATTCATCCCGCTTAATCTGAACACACATAGTATATAACTGCACATTATCGATTAAACAACCATATTGAGCAGTATTAATCTTATTAAAATCTACTACTTCCATACATTGAATTAACAAGTCATACAAAGCCACCTATCAACGCAGCTATTTTATAAAAAATACATAATAAATAAATCATATACACATTCATCTAAAACTTACTCCCATATAGTCGATCAAATTCATCATATGCAAATTGGTCTGTCATTCCTCCAATATAATCAACAATACATCTATAAAATTCACATAATTTATCTTTATCCATACTGCCTCTTGCATTTTCTATATCCTTTAGAATTTCACCTCTTTGGTTTGTTTGTAGCCCGAGGAATCGTGCATAAGATTTTATCGTAGCATCTGGCAACAATGATGGTGTTTCGACAAAAGCCTTGTATAATTTCCTGATTATATATGCTGCTTTTCCGTCCAAAGCCTGTGCTTGATAAGATTGTAAAATACTAGATTTAAGAAAGTTATGAAAATTCTTATCGTAACTTTTCAATTTAGAAGACAACGCAACACAATCTTTATATTCATTTTCTGCAAGATTTAGTTTCATATGTTGGAAATCCTCTTGCTTGGTAATATTATTGTTCATTATAAATTGTCTAAGATTATTTTTTGTGTTTTTCACAGCATCAGTCACATACATATTAATAACTAATCTTGAAAAAAGCGAATTAAACACAGATTCCTCTAATAAATTAGCCTCGTCTCTTAGTCTCTTCAAGCAGTTTCTTTCTGATAAATGAAATAATTGTTGAAAAGTTTCAATTTGACCCAACAAATCAGATCGACTTATCATTCCATAGCGTAATCCATCTTCTATATCATGATGTCTTTGAGCAATTTCATCGGCAAGAGCAACAATATATCCCTCAAATGACCAATAATTTTTAATTTCATTTAAGTATCCTTTGTACACAGGATGCTTAAGTACCTGTTCTCCATTTACATCTTTTACAGGAATTGAAGAATGATGAGCAATTCCCCACAATGTATATTTTGTTAAATTAAGACCATTAAAATGGGGATAATCAGCCCCCTTTTCTAAATCACAAAAAAGGCGTAATGCCTGCAAATTATGCTTAAACCCCTTTTTCATATTAGAAAATGTTTGACCATCCTCTTCAATGATTTCAGCCAATTTGCGTTCTCCGACATGTCCAAAAGGTGTATGCCCAACATCGTGTCCCAGTGCAATAGCCTCAACTAAATCTAAATTCTGCCCTAAAGCAGAAGCTATAGATTTGGCCAATTGATTTACTTCCAATGTATGCGTTAATCTGGTACGAATATAGTCATTTTTTGGAATCATGAATATCTGCGTCTTACCACGTAACCTTAAAAAAGACTTGGAATATAAGATTCTATCCCTATCTTTCGCAAACTGATTACGATGTGTTTGATTCTTCTCATTATGATTCCATCGTAAATTATTAATATTTAACAACTTATTTGATGGCGTAGATACAAAATTTGAATTAAAAACCATTACAATATTCCTTAATTATTGGATATGTTTGTTGATAGTCTTTCCTCATCTATCAGCATCAGCACATATCCCTATTTTTTACTCATTTTCACAGGCAAGCATTATGAGCACATTTCCTTCGCATATATATTCTCACAATACGTATTCATCCACGTTATCCGTGATAGTCCTCTACCCTTTCCCCTTCATTATTCGCATTACGTCCTTGGCAATGTCATCGCGAAGGGCATGGTACATCAACGATTCGGACTTACGCATAACATCGCCACGAAACTCCTCGCAGCAGCAGCGAATATGCAAGCGATCGCCTAATATACTGACATCAGGCATCTGACTATGTTTGGGACATAGCATCTGCTGCAATGCATTCTGGATAGAACGAAGATCCATCAACAATCTATCTTCATTGAAAAGTCCTCCCTCGTGGCAACAAATAAATATATTTATGTACGCGCGCGAGGGAGGAAAGCGATTGTTATTGCACTACGAACTCACCTGCATAGGTAGTACCATCCACTACCACATACGCAGTATATGCTCCTGCTTCAGGGATATTCACCGATGTTTGACCAACGAAGTCCTCATCAATGATAATCTCACCCGTTTCAGGATCAATCACAATAACCTCACCTGCATCACGATCATCATCACCAACGATACCAATGTTCAAATCATTACCATCAATACCACCAATAACACGAGTAGGATCAGGACCAGTAGTACCATCTCCATTATACGGATCATCTAATGGCATCACTGCATACACATCTACAAAAACGATAGGAGTACCTGGCATAGTTTGAGCCAAGAGATAGCATGCGCCCATCAAGCACAATGCGAATAGTAAAATTGTTTTCTTCATAATAATAAATTTTAAGGGTTAAAAAACGATGCAAAGGTACAACAAAATATCCACATACCCAAGTAAATATGGTGGACAAATTTCGCTGCAAGTCGCTGATTACCAATAGCAGCAATGGACAATTACAATTTCTACGAGGTTTTTAGGCCATTTTCATGATAAAATCCATCAAAAACTCGCGTAATTCTCGTGGAGAAGTAGATAATTTCTTTGCTAATCGTTGTTTGATAGTAGAGATACTTTCCTCGGAGCAACATGCTATATTGGCTATCGTTTTATTAGGAAAATCTAGCAATACCATCAAACAAATCTTTACTTCACGATTATTGAGGTTACGATATGTATCATGTAATCTGTAAATAATAAAGCCGAAACTACTATTGGCTAATCGATACAGTTCTTGTTCATCTTTCCATATTTCTTTATTGGGCAGAAAATTTTCAGAGTGCATCATCACAATATCACTAATGATTTTACGTTTCGCTGCTACATTTGCTTCTTCTATGGCTAATTTTTCCCGCATACGTTCTTGCCACTTATGTAATTCTGCTTCTACTATGTTTTTTTGTATAGCTATTTCTTTGCTACGCTTTCTATGGATGATTATCACACTAATTGCGGAGACAATCAATACAAAACAAACAAATAGTGCTAACTTCCAACAACGAAAAGGTTCTGGATTTGCTATGTATGTCGTTAGTTTGGTTGTTGCACTAGCATACGATTCCATACAACAACGATTCTTCCTATCCATATCCTCTCGCAAATAGGAATACCGCGCCAATCTATTTACATCATTTGCCAGCTCCGATATTTTCATTAATACAAAATAAGCATTACTCTTGTATCCTGCATTTTGAGAATATCTTACAACAAATTCTGCATAATATTGTGTCAACGCAATTTTATTAATTTGAGTATAACATTGAATAATTTGATGGTAATAAAAACACCTTGCATTGATATCACAGGGATAATATTCTATATTCTTTAAAGATGTTAATGCCAAGTTATAGTCTTGTTGATTATAGTATAAAAAACCACGCATACTATATAGTCTCGCACAATACGCACTATCCATGTGATACTCTTCTGCAACATGCAATAGACTATCAGCAGTTGAATACTGCCGCAAAAATATTTGACATTCTATCACATTCAATAAATTATGTGCATAGTACCATTCGTTTCCGCTGGCCTTGAAAGCATTACTGGAGCGTTCGTAGAATATCAACGCTTCTTCAAAGCAACTATCTTGTTTGCAAAGATATCCCATACAAGAATTGATACGTCCACGGAGGAGTAGATCTTTGGTTTTGAGGCGGTCTGCTTTGATATAGTAATCGGCTGCATCTGCGAAATTGTGATGATAATCATCGAGGTTTCGTCCCATAAGGTAATATGCTTTTACCAGTTCTTCACGTGCCAACTTACGAGTTATGGGCTTATCCAGTGTCTCAATTGCACATGCTAATGCTGCCGTATCACGCATAATCACGCCCTTCGCAAGCAAACTATCCGCCTCTGCTATTACCGCTTTTGTTTCATGCCAAGACTGACAAGAAACTAAGTTTCCTATCAGCAGTACAAATAACGACAAACGGATTATATGTTTTAGAGGTGGTAGCATTGTGCATTATTCATTATTTTTCAACCAAACGGAATCTACATAACTATTTAACCTCTCCGCGAAATCCACACTAAACTCGTGCGTTGCGCTGGGGTTCATGTGGACTGATACGCAGAAATTGGATGTGTCATTGCATAAAACATGGCTTACTTTTTAGTTAAATTGAGTGTTACATATTGATTCATACAACTCCGTATACAGCTTTCCCACTCGCTCAATGGTATAATTATCTATGACTTTTTGGCGAGCAGCCGTAGAGAGAGAACCATCTTTGTTATTATCCAAGCACCAGCGAATACCCCGTGCAAGATCTTCACTATCTTTCTCTTTCGCTAAATATCCATTAACCTGATGCTCAACCATATCACTATTTCCACCAATATCAAAACAACAAACTGGAGTCCCACACGATAAGCTCTCCATGATGGCACAACTAAGATTTTCAGTCAAGGACGGTACAACCATCAAATCTGCTAAATTGTACAATGTTACCAAAGTATCTGTATCCGATATATACCCTACAAAATGCACACTAATACGCTCGAACTGCATAGGCAAATCACTCTCACTCGCGCCAAACACCACCAAATTAGCATCAACACCTTGCTTATCAAGCGTTTGCAGTGCAGATAAAAGGCTTGCAAAGCCTTTTCTCCTGTCCGTCGCAGCATTCATCGCTCCATACAGGATTAACGGCTTTGCAGCTTTTTCTCCTGCCTCGCGCATCAAACTGCGAAATGCTGGATTCTGTGGTATTGCCACAGACAAGCGTTCATCTATCTCTTGCTTTGACAATGGACGATATACATCTGTTTCCAAACAATTCGGTATTACCGTCACAGGAAAACGTCCAAACAACGCACTCTTCTTAGCACACTCGCCTAACCAATGACTTGGGGTAACGATATGAAGATTCAAGTCTTTATATGTACGCATCTTCTCCTTAAAGATGCGATATGACAAATCTTTCTTTTTCCTTGAATGCAACATAGGACACTTTCCACAATATATTTGGTATTTCTGGCAATCCACAAAATAATGACATACACCACAAAAAGGCCAAGTATCATGCAATGTCCAAACAATTGGTTTATCTTTGGGCAGATTCTGTAGCTTAATAAAACGCTGATTAATCCAATGCAAGTGTAAAACATCGTAATCCAATTTTTGCAATGCCCCTCCTAATCGAGTGCCACGCGAATCGGACATAAAAACATTCTCCTTTGTCTTACGATATGGATACCATTGCATGTGCTGCCACTTGTTTTTAATTTTTTTTACAACCCAATCAGCAATGCAGTACAATCTGTTTTTAGGGAGGAACTGTTGCAAAGAAATTACTCGTTCGCAATCCGAACACTTCTCTTTAACGAGCATTTGATTTTCTACCCTATTCTGCACGCCTTGCATAATCCGCACAGCGGCCCGAGCTGCTCCACCATGGATGTCATTGGTATTTACAAATAAAACTTTCATTATACGTATACTTTCTTCTTAATCACAAATGGTGGTTTCTTTCCAAATTTGCGAGCAATATAATTTATTAATTTTTGCCATAACGGACGACGTTTTAAAGTGAATGCAGAATAGAATGCATTAATGATGCGGTCATCTTCATATACAATCTCCAACATTCTTGGATTAAGCACTGATTCCGATAAGTCATTTTCATACACATTAGCCACAGTACCGCTATGGGTACCAGTTCCATCGAAACCAATATTAGTCACATAGGATTTACAGGGTAAAATAGCCACAGCATGAAATTTAAAATGAGCAAAACTAAAGCGTACAGCCCAAGAATCAATCTTACCATCTTCTAGCAGCTGCATCATAGGAGGGAAATCATCGCCTAAACGACAGAGAGCACGCAACATATCCGAATTCTGCTTACAACGGTCAAAATCATCCATTGACCAATCTACTTTGTTCCATCGATCTTTCCAAGTTCCCCATCCCGTAGAGTATGAACGCAGGCACGCAAATACATCAAATGGATAATCTTTAGGAATCTGCATCTTACTTAATGGTGGACGGTTGACAGATACAGAGAACACACCAGCATAATCCTCGTAAAAATCTAATGCTGTATTCACATATTTCAACATATAGGGCGATGATACCAAATCATCTTCAAGTACAAACACTTTTCCATGCTTGTTGATCACATCCGAAACACCATCTATTATGGAGTTTGCTAACCCTTTATTGTGCTCTGCCTCAACAATAGATACCTCTTTGCACCATTGGCGCTTTCGCACCACATGGCGTACATCTGTAATCTTTTGGCGTTGTTCTGCAGAAGCATCCGCTTTGGGTCCATCACAATAGATATAGAGTATGCTTTGATCCGCTAACTCATTGCAAGATAGTGCTTCTAAAGTCTGTTCCACGTGCCATGGACGATTGTAACAAAAAACAATTATAGGAGCGAGGGTAGTCATAATAGTTCTCTATGAATAATATTTA
The DNA here is from genome assembly GCA_015061165.1 of Bacteroidales bacterium. Classification (GTDB taxonomy): domain Bacteria; phylum Bacteroidota; class Bacteroidia; order Bacteroidales; family Paludibacteraceae; genus Colicola. Next base: position 43,680 of record SUXC01000003.1, on the reverse strand, counting down.
GTTCACAATAATTTTTCAATCCATCCATAAATACTGGTATTATTTGAATAGAATGCAAATGATTATCAGTTTGTGTATTATGTCTCCCCCAAGTGTATGCGTGAAATGGTACATATCTAGGATGTTTTTTTAATAGTGATACATTTTCATTAATATTTAATATAAACATTTCAATATTCATTCTTGCAGCATCTGTATGTTCCCACCCATGCGATCCAATTTCTATAAGCGAAGATGATAATGAAGATGATGAGAATAAATCATGCTTTGTTAGATAACGTTCTGTATCTTTATCACGAAACGACTTTCCATCCAAATATTTTCCATTAATAAACAATGTAGCGGGTATACTTTGCTTTTCTAACCAAGGAAGCACCTCCAAGAGCGATTTATATCCGTCATCAAAGGTCAATACGGCGTATTTCTTTCGACGAAAGTAATCATTTTTTATGTGGTTATATGCCACTGTAAGCGATATAAATTGAAATCCTTGTCTACGTAAAGCATTGATTTTTTGTTTAAACTCACTTAAAGCCATCCTATCGCATGGATACATTGTTTCTACGTCAAATTGCTCACACACATGGTGCAAGCAAAAAACACGAATAGGCTGCAAACGCAACTTCATCCATTTGCGTTGAATCTTAGCCCATATTTTAACTATCATATTCATACAAACATATCTCCATCTATTCCCTGAATAATGAATGGTTCAATTGATTTAAGTTGTTTTGGGTATGTAAATAAAAACTGATGCACCGAATCTCGTAAAGCAATATAATTTGAACCTATAAAATGATTCAATAGCGGATAATGAGACAATAGCTGTCTAACATTAGAACGAAGCATTATTTCTATAATCAATGCAAATATCACTTCCTGATAGCCTTTATCGGTATAAAGCATCTTTACATGCATATCATTATCTCGGCGACCTAACATCACGATACCTATCAACTTATCTACCATATAAATTTGAAATAGTTGATTCTTACTTGATGCCACCTGATCAGAGAACTTATTGCTTTTTATAGCATATTTCATCAATGTATTCTCTACAGAGAATGGATAACGCAATATCCAATTGAGCATTTCACGAGAACGAAGAAATGTATCGGATTCGCTGTGGGCAGATATGAAATCATATGCTTCGGCATCAATTGTATCGCGAGTGATTACCCGAATATTTGATGGTATCATGGCTAACACACGACTAATGGCTTTGCGTTGTCGATATTTACGATATGGTTCTATTATCTTTGAGGCTAAACTACGTAGCGAATGAACTCGAATGTTGCGACGAAACACAAATCGATGTCTCTCGTATCTTAGAATACATGCACCTAAAAGTTTGTCAATCATAGCTGCAGGACATGAAACATCAGAACCTATCACGCAATATTGAGGGTAGGATTGCCATAATCTTTGTACAAGATTATACCCCACAAAATCATCGGCATAATCTGGATTAACCCACAAAGTAGTACCTGTGGCAATCCATATATTAGGCCTTTCTAAATGCTCTGGAAAAATGGCAGTATAGCCAACCACCACATCGCCGTCCATTGCAGAAATCACCAACACATCATCCTCCTTCACGTATGGAGAATGCATAAGAGCATTGGCACGAGTAAGTGAGATAACGCGTTCTGAAAGGCCATTATTTTCACCTCGCTCAATCCATGCCTTGATATCTGCAGCCGTGTATGTGTTGTACTGTATCTTATCCATGATATATTAATCTTATCTCTTATAATCCACGATCTCACAATAATCCATTGGTGGATTTGAGAAAATAATAGTATTACATGTCAATCCTCCACCAAATCCGCACAAGCAGAGCCGCAAACTGCGATTAGTAGCCTCTGTAGAAATATTATGACAAATATTCAGCGGAATGGTTGCGGTACTCGCGTTGCCATATACACCCACGATATTGCCAAAATATTTCTCTGCTGGAAGCTCCAATTCGTCTGCCAAACGATCCACCATATATTTATTAGGCTGATGAAACATATAGTAATCTATTGAGTCCACCGTATCTCCGGAATCTTTCATTATGTTAGAAAGCATCGGTGGTACCTTCGTCATCACAAAATTGAACACGGCTTCTCCATCCATATAAAAATGGTCAAGAGCACGGTAATTACCTTGTTCATCTTTAGTCTCAATGGCCGTTTCAGATGTAGATGGGCACTTCAATCCACCAGCAGGAATCATGATTGCTGCCGCCATTTGTCCAAAATTACGGTATTCAGTATATATAGCACCATTATCCGCGGTTTCTAAAATGCTCACACTCACTGCATCACCAATAATTGGTCGAGCATTGCGATCGTGAAGTCCAACTTTTTTGCTAGTCATCTCACCCGTTACGAGTAACACTTTACGGAAGCCATATGTATCCATCAACATGAAACTCTGCATCAAACCAAATTGATAACCACCGCATTGCTGCACTATATCACAACAATATGTCGTTTCTGGTAATTTAAAATACCCTTGTAGCAAATAACTTATAGATGGCATGATGTAATCTTGACTAGACGAAGCAACTACAATAGCATCTATCTCAGTAGTACGAATCACTGCGTTATCCAATAGATGTTGAATACCTTGAATCGCATACTCAGAAACAGAGTCAGTAGGTGCGCATTGACGACGGGTATTATAATCCATCATCTTACCTAACATCTGACTTTGTCGAACAGGGAAAGGATAATCTTCCAGTTCATCCTCATAACGAACAACCTGATCTGGGAGAACACAAACGATAGCTGAGATTCGTTTGTTGTGAAATACGTGTTTCATCCTACTTTTTTAGTAATTATATCTGCTAACTCACCTACCGTTTTCCAAGCTATCATATCAGAAAACTTAAACTTAACCGAAAATTCTTGTTCAATAGAGGTAAGAATCATCGCATTTGAAAGTGAATCCCAACCAAGGATATCATTAGGTTTAGTATTCTCACTTATCTGAAAATCATGATGATTAACCGCAGCTGCGACTATCACTTCGATTTTTTGTATTACATCTTTCTTTTCCATATCCATAAAATCATAAAAAATCTATATAATTGATGCTCCGCCATCTATGGTTAACACACTACCCGTAACAAAATTGCTTGCATCAGACAGAAGATAGATAATAGACCATGCAATCTCCTCTGGTCGAGCATAGCGTTTGAGGAGATAAAACTCCTTATGTCTCTCCAAATCCTCCTCTGAAACTAAACCATTATGCATCATTCCTGTTTCTACCAATCCTGGTTGAATAGCATTTGCACGAATCTTCCGTGGAGCTAATTCTTTGGCACAGCTTCGCATAAAAGAAGATAATGCTGCCTTCGATGCTGCATAAACCGAACTTCCAACATCAGGATTAACAGCATCCAATGAAGAGGTAAATACAAGAGAAGATTGATTCTTAATACGCTTATTACGGAGCAAAGCATTAACTAAAGTCATTGGAGCTATCGTATTGGTACGAAGCACCTTATCTATTTCTTCTGATCTAATAAAATAAATAGGTGCCATCATATTAACACCCGCATTGCAAACCACTCCATCTAAATTAGGAGTTTGCTCCACTATAGCATGAATACCTTCTTCCTTCAGTAAATCAGCTGAAATAGCTATATGCCCTGTTCCTTCTAACAAACGCAAAGTCTCTTGTAAACGCAACTCATTGCGTCCACAAAGAACACATGTAGCATTCAGCTTGGCGCACTCAATAGCTGTTGCGCGTCCAATACCAGAAGATGCTCCTGTTATCAGTATTGTCTTTCCTGTTAAAGCGTAAGGGTTGTAGTTCATAACATGTTAACTAATTAGCAATGAGATAGCACCGCTTCAAAAACATCTCTCACAGTAGTGCATGCCTTAAAATCTTTAGGATTCATAAAAAATCCATACTCATCCTTAATCATTGTAAGAATACAAAGCCCTGTCATGGAACTCCATTCTTCAAATTGACGAAACTCTGTTTCTGGTTTAAACAAAGTAGGATCAGTATCAAAAAATTGTTCCGAAAATTTTTCAATAAATTCTTGTATTTCCATATCTATTACATATTTAATTTTAGTTTCAGTGAATTTCTATCTATTTTCTCACTCTTATTAAGTGGGAAGTTGGGTTCAAAAATAATTCGTGAAGGAATCATATAATGCGGCATTTTACTGCGCAGATATACTAACAAGTCTTGCGTTTCTTGATCTGTAGACTCTACGAACAACGCTATTTCAGTTAGTTTCTGAGCATTATCAAAGGCAATTGCTACCACACGATATTCTTTGTTATAAAATTCACGAGCATGATATTCTATTTCACCAAGCTCTACACGAAATCCTTGTATCTTTGCTTGTTGATCAATACGGCCACAATAGAGAATATTACCCGACTCATCCCAATAGCACAAATCACCTGTATGATAATAGCGGATACCATCTCGCGCAAAAAATGAAGAAGCATTTTTCTCTTCGTTATTCCAATATCCTGGAGTGACTTGTCCGCCTGCTATGCACAATTCTCCTTTCTCTTGTCCTACTACCAATTGCCCATCCTCGCGCATGATAATAGCCTGTACATTAGCCATCGGCCTACCAATTGAGATAATACCATTTTGCGATAGGTTATTACCATCGCGATTTAAATGATAGTACGTACAATAGATAGTCGCTTCGGTAGGACCATAGAAATCATATATCTCTGTATTTTTGGCACATTTGTACCAATCTTCCATCAGATCCACTGGACATGCTTCTGCAGTCAATATTGTAGTACGCATACTGGTAGCATCAAACTCGTCAAAATACGGACGCAAATAGGTCAACATCGATGGTGCCATTGCTCCGAACGTTATCTTATACTCTTGTATTAGCGAAGCAGCATATAAGTACTTTACCTGTCCATAAGGCACAGTATATACGCAGGCACCACGAGTCAATGCAACAAGGTAACTTTGTACACTCACATCAAATGTAAGGTCAAAGACTTGTAGGCAACGATCTTCTTCCGTAATGTTAATACCCGTTTTCCAAAACGAATCCATAAAGGCTGCAATATTTCCACGAGTAATTTGGACTCCTTTAGGTACACCGGTGCTACCAGACGTGAATAATATGTATGCTAACGCATCATCACTGGTTTCTATCCAATTATCCAAATAGTCAGTAGTATATTCGTACTGACTCGTGTGCATTATATTCAAAGAATAATTTTCGAAGACCGAAGTATCTGCGCTGTCCAATACATTGCTTAATCCTACTTGCTGAATAATATTTAGATTGCGCTCCAATGGTTGGTTAGGGTGAAGTGGTACATAAGCTTTACCTTCCATCCACAGTGCAAAAATACTCGCATAAGTATCTAAATCATCGTGAATCGCCAATGCAAATACTTGTTCATTCGATTGCAACTTGCAAATTTCCTCACGAATAGCAGAAATGCGTTGTGCAAATTGAAGGTAGGTGTAATATTGATTGTTAATCAAAAATGCATTGTTATTAATATTTTGATTAAATACATTATACAAATGCGTCAGCAATATTTGTTTATAACCAATCATAATAAATCCTTTACCATTCTTTTTAGTCCATATCTTAAAATTTCAAAACCCGTTACGAAATTGTTATGCAAAGCATCTTTTATTGTACTCCAATACTCAAGAATCATTCCATCTTTTTTACAAATATCCAATCTCCATTTGTAAGCATCAATATAAAACCTTTTAACTGCAGGATGACTTGTACAATCAAGCATTTGCTTAGAATCATCACACAACTCCCAACTACGTTCTATATCTGGCTGGGTTGAACTAACGCCCCCATCATGCATATTATATTGTCCTCCATTGAATTGCATAAATCGACCTTTTCCCACTAATAATAAATGCATTATTTCCATCGTATCACAATAGCGAGTATGTAATTTCCACCAATTTAAATCGTACACCTCCTTGCGAAATAGCATTGTCAAAGGTTGACCAATTCTATTTTTACCATTCAAAAATTCATCTACTGTTATATCACAATCATCATCAGTCGACAATATTGATTTCTTTTCACATATCCCATTCCATATATTAGAAACCATACAGTCATGAAAGCATACAGAATAATCACTATTTTCCTCCATAAAATCAACTTGTTTTTGCAATTTTTGCGGATCAGTCCAATAGTCATCACCTTCGCAATAGGCAATATACTTACCACGGGCACGTCGATAATTATATAAATCTATCTCTGCACTTTTGCCATTTTGATATTGATTAACGTCCTCATATATAGGAAATATCAATTTTGGATATCTCGCCTCATACTCCTTAATAATTTCTGTAGTGCCATCCGTAGAACAATCATCGTGAATCAGAATCTCAATAGGAAAATCCGTCTGCTGCATCAAAAATCCATCCAAGCATTTCCGAATAAACTGCGCATGGTTATATGTAATGCAGCAAATGCTGACTAGTGGTGTATTCATTATAACAATGTATATTCATTTAGTAATTTCTTGGTATCTTCCTTTCCATTGTACATTAGGACATCAATAATAGATAACCCAGATACAAATTTATTAGTTGATTGAGTATATGGAACTAAATCTGTTTGCAGAAAATGCAAGTCAATTCCATCTGCTTTAAAATCCTCCTTGTCATACAACTCCCGTCCACCAATGGCGTTGTAGTAGGTATCCGCACCCAAGAGGTGGCAGATATGCTTTACCTTGTCTTTTCCACGCAATTTATTATCTTTCGTGACCGTAGAGGAGAGTACCAATTTTGTATCAATCTCCAGATAGTCTAGCACAACCTGAAAACTATTCAGCATAAAAATGCCAAGCGACTTGTCTTCATACTGATATATTTTCTCTAGCAAGGCACTTATCTCTACATAGTAAGGCGCTTTGCGATAAGCAGATTCTATCAAGCGAGAGAACTTCTTGAAATCGTCCTTGATAGTAATTTCGTTGAAGAGTTTATTCGGGCTAGCACCATTCAGCGTGATGGTAAACATATGCTTCTGTCCGTTGAGTAGAATATTGTTGCGACTTACCCATCCCCCCTTAATATAATTGACATCATCATACACCAAATACATATCAACAGTTGCCATCAACTGCCAATAACCGATATATGGCATAAAATATGGTTGCATGATAGCTATTTTCATACTTGAATACAATCTATAACTCGTTTCACATCCTCTTTACTCAATGCATGGTGCATTGGCAAGCAAATTACTTGATTGGCTATCTTATTCGCTATAGGCAAATTTGCAGGATTAGCACTTGGTATATCCTTATATGGATTAAAGTATGTAATCAACGGATAGAAATAGCGGCGACCCAGCACATTATTTGCCTTCATCTGCTCGTATAACGCATCACGCGACATACCATATTGTTCTTCATCCACGAAAATTGGGAAGTAGCTGTAGTTGAGACGATGAGATGCTTCGCAATTGGCAATTGGCGATAGGCTATTGGCTATAGGTTTAAACACGGATATACCATTCACACTTCGCAATGCCTCCACATATTGCTTAGCAACTTGTTTACGCGCTTCAATAGCAGCATCCACTTGATGAAGATTGAGCAATCCATACGCTGCTCGCATCTCATCCATCTTACTATTGATACCAGGTGCCACCACATTGGTCTCACCTCGGAATCCGAAATTCTTCAGGTTGTCCACATGGTACTTCATCTCTGCAGAATGGCAAATCAATGCTCCACCCTCAATTGTGTTGTACACCTTGGTAGCATGGAAACTCAATGTGGATATATCGCCTGCCTTCAAAATAGATAGACCATTTTCAGTTACACCAAAAGCGTGTGCTGCATCATAGATCACCTTTAGGTTATGTTTTTGGGCAATAGCATCTATTTCTTCCGTTTTACATGGTTTGCCATAGCAATGCACTGGCATAATGGCTACTGTATTCGGGGTAATGGCTGCCTCTATCTTATTTGGATCAATTCCGCAGGTTTCTTCCTCTATATCAACAAACACAGGTTTCAATCCGTTCCACCATATCGCGTGACTGGTAGCCACAAACGAATAAGGTGTGGTGATTACTTCGCCTTCATGAATACCCAACGCCTGAAATGCAGTGATAAGTGGTAAAGTTCCATTGGTGAATAATGATAGATATTCCACACCAAGATAATTAGCGAGTTCCTTTTCCAACAATTGATGAAAGGAGCCATTATTAGTAATCCATTTGCTATCCCAAATCTGTTGAAGATAAGGCATAAATTCCTCTAAGGGAGGAAGCAATGGGGAGGTAACTGTTATTTGTGAATTGCTTTCTTTCATCTAATCAATTCAATTTCGTTTCTGTATAATCAAACAGCGGAGTGATATCACCGGGTTCTTTGCCCATCCACCCACCTATTTCAATTGGACGATTAGCTAAAGTAAACGTTATGATATCATTTTCACTCATTAAATCATCTATATTTGATGGTTGTGAAAAGGCCATAAAGTCTATGGCGTATGTCCCCCAATTGAAGAAATCCTTAGGCAATTGGCAAATTTGTTCGTACTCACCTGCTTCATGATGGTATTCATAGCATCTTTTATCTCCCGAGGTAGAAAACATCTTATCACCCTGCTCGTTCTTCATGTGCATAGTAATCCAAAACTTATTATGTGCTTGTTTGAGACGATAACGAATAACAATCTCCACATCATCACTTACACGCGTCAAATCAGTAAAGCTACCACCTTTAGGGCGAACACCTATCTCTAACAATTCGAATCCACCAAGCCCTTGTAGAGGTTCAGTAAATGCCTTATGATTCGCTATTGCACTATCACCTCGCAGGTATTTCGTTACAATAGGATCGATATCACCAGAATCTACCAACATGCCATCCTTCAATATGATACCATGTTTACAAAGACTCTTCACACTCGCCATGTTATGACTCACAAACAAGACCGTTCTACCTTCGCCTTTGCTCACATCTTGCATCTTGCCGATGGCTTTTTTTTGGAACTCGGCATCACCGACAGCGAGGACTTCATCCACGACTAAGATTTCGGGGTCAAGGTGAGCAGCTACTGCGAAGCCCAAACGGACAGTCATACCACTGGAGTAACGCTTTACGGGTGTATCAATATACATTTCGCAACCACTAAAATCTACAATCTCATCCAACTTAGACGAAATCTCCTGCTTGGTCATACCCATTATAGCGCCGTTCATGAAGATATTCTCCCTACCCGTCATCTCTGGGTGGAAGCCTGTACCAACCTCCAGCAGACTGGCGATACGACCTCTTGCGCGGATAGTGCCAACGGTAGGACCAGTGACCTTACTCAAGAGTTTCAACAAAGTGGATTTGCCCGCACCGTTCTTGCCAATGATGCCCACCACATCGCCTTGCTCGACCTTGAAGTCAATGTCGCGCAATGCCCAGACGTAGTCGGAGTCGGCTTTCTGGGTGCGGTCGTTGACCGAACCGATCTTGAGGTAAGGGTCCTCCTTGCCCAAAATGGAGGTCTGCCACCAACGGTTGAGGTCGTGGCTGATGGTGCCCGTGGACACAAGTCCCAGGCGGTATTGTTTGCCTACGTGGTTAAATTCTATTGCTGTAGCCATATATAAAAAATACAATTTAGTTTCATTCTCAACAACAACCTAAACAACTTTACTTAACAACTTTTCCGCTGGGAAACAACACATCCCAGCGGCAAGGGATCATTTTCTCTTGAGCGCTCGCTATGTTGTTGCGAGCGCAATGGTTGTTAGATTATGTTGTTAGTGTTGTTGAATACATTTTTTTGTCTTCTGCAATCTTTTTTATTAACAACAACTCAAATTTAATTATTGCTGCCATTATCACATTTCGGCGACAAAGGTAGTGAAAATTTTTGACATACACAAATAAATGACTAAGAAAATTTTCGAAGCACGATTTTTTGAAGAGAATTCGGAATAAAATTAATTTAAATTGTCTTTGAAATCCTTATCTTACATATATTCGAACTGTTGCTCGCAAGGTCTGAAAGAAACCCTGTGAGCGCTCGTTGTGTTCTAATCTCCCATACGGTCGAACGATTATTAGTTACAAGCGCTATGAGTTGTTAAATTAAGTTGTTTTGATTGTTGTCAATTATCCCCGTTTCCCTACGAGCAGAAAAAGACCACCAAGAGTTGGCCTGCCATGACACGCAAGAACATCGTCAGTGGATAAACCGTAGCATAGGTCACCGAGGCTTGATCATTGTTGTTAGACAGACTCTGCGCATAACCCAACGCAGGGGCACCTGTCATGGCTCCCGTCAGCATACCAATCACCTTAAAGTAATTGATCCCCATACCCTTATATGCTATACAACCCACTAACACCAACGGAATCATCGTGATAGCAAAACCATACAGAATCCACATATAACCACCATCCATAATCGTAGGCACAAACGTGTCTCCCACACTCAGACCCACTGCCGCCAAAAACAAGGTCAGACCCACCTGACGCAGCATCATATTCGCCGAGGTCGTGGCAAAAGTCACCATATTATAATACGGTCCGAAACGTCCAATCAACAATGCCACAATCAGCGAACCACCTGCCAAACCCAACTTAAACGGTTGCGACAAACCAGGGATAGCCACAGGCACAGAGCCAATCAACACACCCAAGAAAATACCAAAGAAAATAGGCATCAGATTGGGCAAGTCCAAACGCTTCAATTCATTGCCGAAAATATCCGCCACATGGCGCACATCATCTCTATCACCCACTACCATAATACGGTCGCCCAATTGCAAGACCAAATCAGGTGTTGCCAAAAGCTCTACACCCGCACGATTGACGCGCGTGATAGTGGCATGGTAGCGATGGCGTATATCAAAGCTACTCAGGCGCTTACCATTGCACTCTGTGCGTGTAACAACCACCCTTCGAGAGATAAGATGCGCTGAACGTTCACGTCCACGGAAACCATAATGCGTAACCTTGCCTAACACATTCAACTGCGCTTCGTGGCGTTTGTCGCTGATAATACGAATCACATCTTGAGGATGAAAAACGGTATCGGGCGTAACCAGTTCATCCGTGCCATTATGGCGCGTGACACGGCTAACCAACATGGGATGGACAGGACAGAGGTCGTGCAACTGGCGAAGCGTCATATCCTGCTCAATAGCCAAACAGATATCCACGCATATCGGTTCATCATCCGAAGCATTCTCAATGCGCAAGCGTTCATCCTCCGTGCGCAGATTGACACGGAAACAGATACGAATAATCTCGAACGAGAGTATCAGTCCCACAATACTCAACGGATACGCCACCGCATAGCCCATCGCGATGTCGGGCGAGACCGAACCATAAATATCCGCTGCTGCCTGCTGCACAGCACCCAATGAAGGGGTATTCATCACAGCTCCCGACATGATACCCGCCATAGTCGCCATGTCCACCCCCGTAAGATAATGCAAACCTATCGTACACGCACAACCCAATAGCACAATCACTGCTGCCAAGATATTGAGTAGCAAACCACTCTTACCCAACGGCGCAAAAGATGGACCCATCTGCAAACCAATACTATAGACAAACAATATCAAACCAAAATTCTTGGCAAACGATGCTACCGTCGGGTCAATCGTTACTCCCAAAGATGAGAGCAATATACCCACAAATAGTATCCACGTGATTCCCAAGGAGAAACTCTTGATGCGCAGGTGTTCGCCTGCCCATAAGCCCACACAAACGACCATCGTCAGCAGAACGATGGACTGCGTTACTGAGGGTGCCATGAAGAGATCTTGTATGAATGACATGGTTCTGTTGTTGTTAGTGTAAAGTGTATAGTGTAAAGGCGAGGATTTTAGCATAAAATGTAGAGTGTATAGTGTAAAGGTTGGTAATATGCGGCTCCGCCGCTATTTCTCGCCTTCTCGCCTTTAACCTTTCGCCTTTAACCTATTCAGCCTGCAAAGGTAGTGCTTTTTTCTTATACACGCAAATAAAATCGTAAAAATCTGCATAGTAGGAGGATAAATTGCCTACGGAAATATGTTTTATACAAAAAAATCGCACTTGAAAGTAAACTTTCATGCGAGAAACGAGAATGTGCGGGCTCAGCCCTCGCATTAAGCGACACTGTTGTACCTTCGATGACACTTCCCGCTAATGCGGGCCCCTCCTCGAAAGTACGGTCGCTCAATAACACCCCACAAAGTGGACTTTGTCGGGGACTCCGTATGCAGCCCATTTGCAAGAAAATCGCACTTGAAAGTAAACTTTCGTGCAATTTTCTTGCAAATGTGCATTTTTTGTTGTACCTTTGCAAAAAATTTGCGCATTGTGCAGTCGCATGCGCGTATGAGTGACACTATCACCAAGAATATTAACGTACAAAAAAGATATGGAACAATTATCAGAACAAGAATTAGTGCGCAGACAAAGTCTGCAAACCATGCGCGATATGGGTATCAATCCCTATCCCGCTGATGAGTATGTAGTAACAGGCTATTCCACCGACATTAAGGCAACCTTCGTGGATGAGAAGCCAAGCGATGAGGCTGAAGGCTGGTACACGGGTAAGCCCGTGCGTATCGCAGGACGACTGATGTCGCGTCGAATCATGGGTAAAGCATCGTTTATCGAAGTACAAGACTCCAAAGGGCGCATACAAGTGTATGTAAGTCGCGATGACATTCAAGCACCTACTCCCGAAGGCGAAACCGCTACCACCGTGGAGCAACAGATGTACAATGTAGTCTTCAAGAAATTGCTGGACATAGGCGACTTTATCGGCATCGAAGGCTTTGTATTCCGCACACAAATGGGCGAGATTAGTGTACACGCTAAGAAGCTGACCGTACTTGCCAAGAGCCTCAAGCCCCTACCAATCGTAAAATACAAAGACGGTGTAGCATACGATGGCTTTAACGACCCAGAGCAACGCTATCGCCAACGCTATGTGGACTTGGTGGTAAACGAGGGTGTGAAGGATGTGTTCCTGAAACGTGCTACCATTGTTCGTACTATGCGACAAGTGTTTGATGAGGCAGGCTACACCGAGGTGGAGACACCTATGCTACAGATCATAGCCGGTGGCGCATCGGCTCGCCCATTCATCACACACCACAACGCATTGGACGTGGATATGTATATGCGTATCGCTACGGAGCTCTATCTAAAACGACTGATAGTCGGCGGTTTTGAGGGCGTATATGAGATAGGCAGAAACTTCCGCAACGAGGGTATGGACCGCAGCCATAACCCAGAGTTCACCTGCATGGAGCTCTATGTGCAATACAAGGACTACAATTGGATGATGTCCTTCACCGAACAGCTATTGGAGAAAATAGCCATCGCCGTGAACGGCACTACCGAGGTGAAGATAGGCGACAACATCGTGGACTTTAAAGCACCATACCGCCGTCTGCCAATCTTAGAGGCTATCCAAGAGAAGACAGGATACGACCTGAGCCAGATGACCGAAGAGGAGATTCGCGAAGTGGCTAAGAAATATGGTGTGGAAGATACCGACAAGATGGGTAAAGGCAAACTGATTGATGAGATATTTGGTGAGACCTGCGAGGGCAGTTTCATCCAACCTACCTTCATCACCGACTATCCTGTAGAGATGTCGCCACTGACCAAGATGCACCGCAGCAAGGCAGGACTGACCGAGCGCTTTGAGTTGATGGTAAACGGCAAAGAACTTGCCAATGCCTACAGCGAGCTCAATGACCCAATCGACCAATACAACCGCTTTGTAGAGCAGATGAAGTTGGCAGACAAAGGCGACGATGAGGCTATGGTGATTGACCACGACTTTATGCGCGCATTGGAGTATGGTATGCCACCGACATCGGGTATTGGTATTGGTATCGACCGCCTTGCCATACTGATGACGGGTCAGCCATCCATCCAAGAGGTGCTGCTGTTCCCTACGATGAAGCCCGAGGTTAAAGGCTAAAGGCAAGAGGCGAGAGTTTAAAGGCAGGGCGACAATGCCGCATACCCTTGCCTTTGAACTATAAACTATCAACTATAAACTAAAGGAAATATGAAAGTAGCAATACTGGGTTCGGGCAGTTGGGCAACCGCATTGGCAAAAATAGTGATGAACAATGTGGATGAAATCAACTGGTATATCCGCAAACAGGAAACAATAGATGAGTTTATCGAAAGTCGCCGTAATCCCAATCACTTGGAATGGGCATATTTCGATACCAACAAAATCTATTTCTCATCGGACATCAATGAGGTGCTCGACCTGTCAAACACCATCATTGTGGCTATTCCTTCGCCGTATGTAAAATCGTGTTTGGATGAGATTAATATTGATATCTCTCACAAAAAGATTATCTCTGCGGTCAAAGGTATGATTCCCGATGAGCATGTTTTGGTTACCGATTATATTCACGAGCATTTTGGTGTGCCACACGAGAATATAGGTGTGATTGCAGGTCCCTGCCACGCGGAGGAGATAGCCTTGGAACGACTGAGTTACCTGACCATAGGAGGTATCAGCGAGCAGAACACCCAAGCATGGAGCGAACTGCTGACCACCAAGTTTGTGCATGTTACCCGAAGCAATGACGTGATTGGACTGGAGTACTCCAGCGTACTGAAGAACATCTACGCTATTGCAGCAGGTATGTGCAGCAGTTTGCGTTATGGCGACAATTTCCAAGCCGTATTGCTGACCAATGCCATGCACGAAATCATGCGTTTTGCCAATGCCAAATCCCCTATCCCACGTGACATCACTAATAGTGGCTATCTGGGCGATGTATTAGTGACCGCCTATTCCAACTTCTCGCGCAACCGCCAGTTCGGGCAAATGATAGGTATGGGCTACAGCGTGAAAGCTGCACAAACAGAAATGGAAATGGTGGCAGAAGGCTACTATGGTACCAAAGCCATCTATATGGTCAATAAGACATTGGGCGTGGATCTGCCTATCGTAGATGCTATGTATCAAATCCTATACGGACGTAAATCGCCTAAAAATACAATCAAAGAACTAACACAAAAATTTCAATAGACAAGATGAAAGATATTCAATTTTCCTATGCTAAAGCCGTAAGTGCTGAAGCCGTACAAGCGTACAAACAACAAGTAGCCATCGCACAAGAGCAATTGGTGAATGGCACTGGACTGGGTAACGATTTCCTCGGCTGGATGAACTTGCCAGCAGACATCCGTCCACAACTCAAAGACATACAAGCGACTGCCGAACTGCTGCGCCGTGAGTGTGAAGTGATTGTGTGCATTGGTATCGGTGGTTCGTATCTTGGTGCGAAAGCTGTGATTGACGCGCTGAGCAGCAGCTTCGCGTGGCTCGAAGGCGAGAAACCTGCTATCGTATATGCAGGACAGAACATCGGCGAGGATTATTTATACGAATTGCAACAACTGCTGAAGAATAAGAAGTTCGGTATCATCAGTATCTCCAAATCGGGTACTACCACTGAGCCAGCATTGGCATTCCGCTTGCTGAAGACCCAACTCGAAGAGCAACAAGGCAAAGAGGCTGCTAAGCAACTGATTGTTTGTATCACCGATGCTAAACGTGGTGCATTGCGCACCTTGGCTACACAAGAGGGCTACAAGACATACGTCATCGAAGATAATATCGGCGGACGCTTCTCTGTATTGTCGCCTGTAGGCTTGCTGCCTATAGCCTGCGCAGGATTGGATATCAACGCACTGATTGATGGTGCAGAGCGTATGATGGACGTTTGTGGCATCAATACCCCACTCGAGGAGAATCCCGCAGCACAATATGCTGCTGCACGTAACTACCTCTACGGTGAGCAAGGAAAGAAGATTGAGATGCTGGTGAACTATCACCCAAAATTGCACAACGTCAGCGAATGGTGGAAGCAGCTCTATGGTGAGTCAGAGGGCAAAGATAACAAAGGTATTTTCCCAGCCAGCGTGGATCTGACCACCGATCTCCACTCCATGGGTCAATACATACAAGAAGGCGAGCGTCACCTGTTTGAGACCGTGATCTCCGTGGAGCAAGCCAACCACACCGTACCTTTCCCACACGATGAGGCCAACTTAGATGGACTGAACTTCCTCGCTGGTAAGCGCGTGGATGAAGTAAACAAGATGGCAGAACTCGGTACGATGATTGCGCATGTGGATGGCGGTGTGCCTAATATGAAGATTACCCTGCCATGTCTGAACGAATACTATATCGGTCAGTTGCTCTACTTCTTTGAGCGTGCATGCGGTATCTCAGGTTATATCTTGGGCGTGAACCCATTCAACCAACCAGGCGTAGAGGCATACAAGAAGAATATGTTTGCATTGCTTGACAAGCCTGGTTACGAGGCAGAATCTGCTGCTATCAAAGCAAGATTATAGGCGATGAGGTGATGAGGCGAGAAGGCGAGAAGGCGAGAAATAGCGGCGAAGCCGCATATTACCAGCCTTTACACTTTACACTATAAACTATAAACTAGAACAATGTCAGCCAGCAAATGGATATTAGGCGGCCTTGGGTTCGTGTTAGGCGGACCCATTGGCGCGCTGATAGGTGTGGGTATCGCTTCGCTCTTTGATATGGGCAGCCAACACCCAGAAGCATATACACAAGATACTCCTCGTTCCTCGCGCGCACGCGCTACGCAGGGGGACGTGCGCGTATCTATAATAGTGTTGCTCGCATGCGTGATAAAAGCCGATGGGCGCGTACTGAAATCCGAGATTGCGTATATCAAGCCTTTCTTGGTACGTAACTTCGGCGAAGAAGGTGCCAAGCAAGCCCTACAACTGCTCAAGCAACTGCTGGAGCAGAACATCAATCCCACAGAGATTGCACAGCAGATACGTCAGCATGTCAATTACTCCGTTCGATTGGAATTGGTGCACCTGCTATTGGAAGTAGCCAAAGCCGATGGCGATGTGGCAGAGGCAGAAACACGCACGATAGAAACCATATCCGTGAATATGGGTGTTTCCAATGCCGATTTTCAGTCGTTGCTATCCCTCTATCGCAAGCACAAAGACAATAATTGGGCATACACTGCCTTGGAGATTGAGCCATCTGCCACTGATGAGGAGGTGAAGAAAGCCTACCGCCGCATGGCGATGAAGTACCACCCCGACAAGGTAGCCAACGCAGGCGAAGCGATTCGCCAACAAGCCACCGAGAAGTTCCGCATGATCAACGATGCCTACGAGCATATCAAGACCCAGCGAGGGATGAAATAGGTGATTAGGCAAGAGGCGATGAGGCACGGATAGCGGCGAAGCCGCATAACACATGCCTTTACACCTTACACTATAAACTAAGAAAGACAATGACCACCACCCTGCTGTTTGTCGGCAAGACAACCGACCCACATATTGAGGCACTGTGTCAGGAATATCTAAAGCGATTGACACATTACCTGCCCGTGAAGGTGCAGGTCATTCCTGAACTACGCAACACCAAAGCCCTCACCCCCGAACAGCAGAAGCAAGCCGAAGGCGAAATGATTTTGCGTGCCGTGACACCTGCCACCGAACTCATCCTGCTGGATGAGCATGGCAAGGAGTATCGCTCCATGGAGTTTGCGCAAGTGATGCAGAAGAAGATGTCGGCTGGTCGCGATGTAGTGTTTGCTATTGGTGGTCCGTATGGATTCTCACAGGCGGTATATGAGCGTGCGAATGGTAAAATCTCACTCAGCCAGATGACCTTCTCGCACCAAATGGTACGATTATTCCTGATTGAGCAGATCTATCGCGCTATGACTATCCTACGCGGTGAACCCTATCATCATGAGTAGGCGAGAGGTTAGAGGCGAGAGGCGAAAGGCAAGAAGAAAGAAATGCACCCTAATAGGAGGTGCATTTCTTATTGTATGAAGTAGATATCAAAGATTGAGCGATTGCTCGTACTCCTTCATGCAGTCCACCAGGGCTTGTACGCCCTCGAGAGTCATAGCATTGTAGGTACTTGCGCGGAAGCCACCTACGAGGCGGTGTCCCTTGATACCCACCATACCCTTAGCCGTAGCGAACTTGAAGAAGTCGTCTTGCAAGTGTGCATACTCAGGTTTCAACACAAAGCAGATATTCATCATCGAGCGATCCTCTTTCTTAGCAGTACCCTCGAAGATCTTGCTCTCATCAATGGCTTTGTATAGCAAATCTGCTTTAGCCATATTGCGCTCTAATGCTGCCTCCAATCCGCCATTGGCTTTCAGCCAACGCAGGGTGAGCATAGCGGTATAGATAGGCAATACAGGAGGAGTGTTGAACATACTGCCGTTCTCTACGTGGGTACGATAATCCAACATCGTTGGGATATGGCGGCTCACTTTACCTAAAAATGCCTCTTTCACAATTACGAAGGTAACACCTGCAGGAGCGAGGTTCTTCTGTGCGCCACCGTAAATGATATCGTATTGGCTCACGTCTATAGGTCGAGCAAGGATATCGGATGACATATCTGCAATCAATGGCACATTGCCTTTCTTTGCGTAAATAGCTTGGAGTTTCTCATCGGAAATCTCGGTACCATAGATAGTATTGTTGGTTGTGATATGCAGATAATCAGCATCTTGTGGTACTTCAAAATCCATAGGGATATGGGTGAAGTTATCCGCAGCAGAGGTAGCCACCTCTACCACTTCGCCAAAGGCCTTTGCCTCTTTGATGGCCTTCTTCGACCACACGCCCGTATTGAGGTAAGCAGCTTTGTGCTCCAGGCAGTTGAAAGGCACCATGCAGAATTGCATACTGGCACCACCGCCCACGAAAATCACACGATAGCCCTCTGGGATATTCAGCAACTCTTTCATGAGTGCTTCTGCCTCATCTACAACGGGTTGGAAATACTTGGCGCGGTGAGAAATCTCAAGAATACTCAGGCCTTCGCCTTGGAAATCGATAACAGCGTCTGCTGTTTGTTTGATCACTTCTGCGGGCAGGATACTTGGTCCTGCGTTGAAATTGTATTTCTTCATGGTTATTTATGGTTTTTCGTCATTTTCCAATTGCTTTTGGTGCCTTCGATGATCTCGGTGTCGGCTTTCTTGACTGCGTCTTTGATGGCATCTTTAACCTTCTTGGCAGCACCTTTGACATCGGTGATAATCTCCTCTACGAGGTCGGCTTTCTCCACCCAGCAGAGTGCATCGCCTTTGACCGCGGTAGCACCTTGCTCTTTGTCGATAGCCACTACACGGCAATGCTCAAACGCACGGATTGGCTCGATGCCATGAGGCGTTTGCAGGTAGCATACCACATCGCCTTGTTTGTAGAATGTACCCAATGCAGGAGATTTGCTGTCCTCGTTGAAATCAAGTTCCCACATCACCTTACCAGAGAGCGTTGCCTCCAATGGTTCAGCGTTAGGATGCAAGATAGCGCGTTTGTCAGCAGCAGAGATAAAGGTAACTTGTTTGCCACCTTGCGCTGCTTTTTCCATACGCTCGAGCAAGTCCTTGTTGAACTGCTCTTTGGCTTGACCCGACTTATACTCGCGGTATTGCTTCTCGTGCATTGCGAACTCAAAGAGTTCCTCGTCATCTTGACCACGGTCCCAACCTTTCTCTTCCATCTCTGCAATGAATTGTGGGAGAACATCTGGATAGAGGGCTTGTGGGTCATCGGTATAGAACTCCAAACCTTTTTCCTTGGCGAGTTCGATGATCTCTGGTGCGAGTTCGCCAGGCAGTTTACCCGACTTGCCAAGAATCATGCCCCACATAGCAGGGTCCATGCGGGTGAATGGTTTCTCGCCCATGGACTTGCTGTAGAGGTTCATGAGCGCAGCATTCTTCACATATTGCGAGAATGGGGTTACAAGGCAAGGTGTACCGAGCATAGGCCAGATACGTTGTACTTCATCAAAGAGCTCAACCAGCAATTCGTCCTCGCTGAGGGCACTTAGACCACGTTTCACGAGGTTGGCGTTGATAGCCGCATGCATACCCTTGAGGTCAGCCATGAGCGAGCCCATCATACCACCTGGCAGACCGCAACCTACGAGCAGCGAAGTCATCTTCGAGTTGCGTGGGTCAATCCAGTAGCCGAGGAAGTCATCGATAAACGATTGGGTGAGCGAGCGTGCCTCCATGTACGCCTTCATATTGATATCCTTCACGAGGAAGCCTGCATCTTTGAGCATAGATTGGATGGTAATCACGTCTGGGTGCACCATACCCCAACTGAGTGGCTCCATAGCTACGTCCAACACGTCGCCACCTGCCTTAGCCACCTCCAACATACTGGCTACAGAGAAGCCTGGACCTGAGTGACCGTGGTATTGGATGATAATGTCAGGATGCTTCTCCTTGATAGCAGCCACGATAGTGCCGAGCATAGCAGGGCGACCGATACCCGCCATATCCTTGAGGCAGATCTCTTGTGCGCCGTTGGAGATGAGTTCCTCTGCGAGGTTGATATAGTATTCCGCATTGTGCACCTTAGAATAGGTAATACACATGGTCGCTTGCGCGGTCATGCCTGCTTCCTTCGCCCATTTGATGGATGGGATAATATTGCGAGGGTCGTTGAGTCCACAGAAGATACGCGTGATGTCCACACCTTGCGCGTGCTTCACTTTATACATCAGTTGGCGCACATCCGCAGGCACAGGGTTCATACGCAATGCGTTGAGACCACGGTCCAGCATGTGGGTCTTAATACCTGCCTCGTTGAAGGGCTTGGTGAAGGTGCGTACTGCTATATTGGGGTTTTCTCCATAAAGAAGGTTCACTTGTTCGCTGGCACCGCCATTGGTTTCTACGCGGTCAAAGCAACCCATATCAATGATGACGGGAGCAATCTTTGCCAACTGATCTTTGCGTGGCACATACTTGCCACTACTCTGCCACATGTCGCGATAGACGAGGGAGAATTGAATTTCTTTTTTTGCCATATTATGTAATTAGTTTTAAGGGTTCAAAAATGGGTATTGCATCAATACTTAACAATATCTTAACAATTATCGTGCAAAGGTACGATTATTTTCGCATATAGGCAAGTAAAAAGCAAAAAAGATAAGATTTTTTTATTTTATTTTCATATATGACATTTTTTTTGTAACTTTGCACCAAATTTGGCTTTTGTCAGCAAAATCAATTAGTATGTCCAAAAACACAGTAGAGAGCAACGCTTCTGTTTTCAGCAGAGAAACTATTATCCGCAGTGTGATTACCATCGCAGTCTTGGTTGCGCTGTACCTATTAGTTCGCCGATTAAGCGGAGTATTATTGCCATTCTTGATTAGTTTTGTGGTGGCATATATGTTGGCACCTATCGTGAATTTCTTTCAACATAAGTGCCGATTGAAGAATCGCGTGTTGTCAATCGTTGTAACGCTTCTATTGGTGATAGGTCTGCTCACGGGTACGGTGGCTGCCGTAGTGCCTGCTATTAGTCGCCAAGCCACATCGCTCTCGCAGAGCGTCAAGACATATGTGAGCCAATGGGACGGCAACGAATATTTCTCACCTGAGGTCAATGAGCGTATAGAGGAGATTATCCAGAGTATTGATATTAAGACACTTATCAACTCTGAAGAGGTGCAACAAGGTATTAAGAAAGTTATTCCTATTTTGGGCGATTGGATTAGTAGTGGCGTGAATGCCATTATGGGTTTGGCTGTGGCATTTATATGTATATTGTATATCATCTTCCTGCTGATTGACTACGAGAAGATTTCCACGAATTGGCATAAATATATCCCTAATCGTTTTCGCGATAGCATTGTGATGCTGATAAGTGACCTTGATCGCAATATGAATGCCTATTTCCGTGGACAAGCACTGGTAGCGAGTATTGTGGGTATTCTATTTGCCATTGGTTTTCAGATTATTGGCTTGCCAATGGGTATCGGTATTGGTTTGTTTATCGGTGTGCTGAATTTGGTGCCTTATTTGCAGGCATTGGGTATTCCACCTTGTATTATTTTAGGACTTATTCAGTCTGCTGAGACGGGTCGCCCTGTATGGGTAGTAATGCTCTGCATTGCAGCGGTGTTTATCATTGTACAAACGATTCAAGATATGGTACTTGTCCCTACTATCATGGGCAATGTCACGGGCATGGGCCCTGCATGGATATTGCTCAGTCTGTCGATATGGGGATCGCTGCTCGGTTTTGTGGGTATGATTATTGCCCTGCCTGTCACTACCCTACTCGTATCCTACTACAAACGCTTTGTGCTGCATATCTCCGATGATATGACCAAACCCCTTCCGCGTTCATCGTGGAATATCCCATTCCTCAAAAATCGTAAAATAAAGAAATAACTCTTAATACTTTTAGAACTTTTAAAACTCCTTTAACAATGAATAGAAAGGTTCGCGTTCGTTTTGCGCCCAGTCCAACAGGCGCGTTGCATATCGGCGGTGTGCGTACTGCCTTGTTTAACTACCTATTTGCTCGCCAACACGGTGGCGACATGCTACTTCGTATAGAGGATACCGACTCCACACGCTTTGTGCCAGGAGCCGAAGAATATATCACCGAAGCCCTTGCTTGGCTTGGTATTGAGATTGATGAAGGTATTTGCCAAGATGCTCCTAATGGCAAGGGCGACCACGGTCCTTACCGCCAGAGTGAGCGCCGCGAGATTTACCACAAGTATGTGGATGAGCTCCTCGCTTCGGGCAATGCCTATATTGCGTTCGATACCCCAGAGCAACTGGAGGCAAAGCGCGCTGAGATTGCCAATTTCCAATACGATGCCCGCACCCGCGAGCAGATGGTGAACTCATTGACGCTCAGCCAAGAGGAAGTAGGGGCACGCATCGCCAATGGCGAGAAGTATGTGGTTCGCTTCAAGGTAGAGCCTAATATGGATGTGCATGTACACGACCTCATTCGTGGCGAAGTGGTGATAAACTCCAATATCCTCGATGATAAGGTGCTTTATAAGTCCGCAGATGACCTGCCTACATACCACCTTGCCAATATCGTGGATGACCATCTGATGGAGATTAGCCATGTGATTCGTGGCGAAGAGTGGTTGCCGAGCGCCCCACTCCACGTGCTATTGTATAAGGCATTTGGTTGGGAAGAGACTATGCCTGAGTTTGCACACTTGCCACTGCTATTGAAGCCAGACGGCAACGGTAAGCTATCTAAACGCGACGGCGACCGTCTTGGGTTCCCTGTGTTCCCATTGGAGTTCCACAATCAGAAAGATGGCTCTGTATCATCGGGTTACCGCGAGGAGGGCTATTATCCAGAGGCTGTGATTAATTTCCTGGCTTTGCTCGGTTGGCATGCTACGGGCGACCAAGAGATGTACACTATGCAAGAACTCATTGAGCAGTTCTCACTGGAGCGCGTGAGCAAGTCAGGTGCGAAGTTCGACTATGAGAAAGGCAAGTGGTTCAACCACCAATACCTCCAACTCCGCAGCAACGAGGACTTGGCAGAGCAGTTTATGCCTATCTTGAAATCTCGCCTTAGCGAGTATTCCGTGCCTTTCGCCTCTTCGCCTCTCGCCTCATCGCCTAATATAGTAGCGAAAGTGATAGGTCTCACCAAGGACCGCGTGAACTTCGTTTCCGAATTGTGGGAGCAAGTAAATTTCTTCTTCGTGGCTCCTACGGAGTACGACGAGAAGTCGCTGAAGAAGCGTTGGAAAGAGGACTCTCCTAAGCACATGACTGAGATGTTGGCTTTATTGGAGGCACATGAGGATTGGTCCGCCGAGGGCTTGGATAATCTTGTGATGCCTTGGATTGCCGAGAAGGAGTATGGTGTAGGAATCGTGATGAATGCTTTCCGTATCTGTTTGGTAGGCGCTGCACGTGGTCCACATATATGGAACATCACTGATGTACTTGGCAAAGAGGAAACCCTCCGCCGTGTTCGCACTGCATTGGAGAAGTTGGGATAAAATTTCCCGCCGAGCATATTCCTTGCCTTTACCCTTACACTCCCTCCCCTTGAGGGGGAAATTAGGGGGGGGGTCCATCGGGTGGATAAGCGGTGGATAAGCGGTGGATAGCCTTTCTTTTTAGTTGAGTTTTTGTGTACAAGTGAACATGTGAACAGGTGATTTTTAAATGTATTATATGTATTATATTATCCTGCATGTACATATAATTCTTTTTAGAACGTCCCGTTCACACGTTCACACATTTAACAATTTATATCAAAAACGGTAGGTAGTTTGCCGTAGTTATCACATCTGTTTTTTGTGGGTGATATTGTTCGATAAACAAGTTAGGTATTTTTGCTGATTGTTTCTTTTCACTCCATTTCATCTCGAACAGATGCAATTCACCATTTGACTCTTCAATATAATCAATCTCTTGCTTTTCTGTGGTACGCCAAAAATAGGACTTTACCAAACGGTCGGAATAATGATTATATTTTATGCGCTCAGCAATAAAGAAGTTTTCCCACAATGCCCCTTTATCCTGTCGCAATTCTAATGGAGCAAAGGCTTGTAGTACCGCATTACGAACGCCCAAGTCATAGAAATAGATCTTTTTCCCTTTAGTTAGCTCTGTGCGGATATTCCTGCTGAAGCTGTTCAAACGGAATACGATATAGCATTTCTCCAGAATATCAATATATTTCTCCACAGTCTTGCTATCCACTTCGACCGTCTTGCTGAGTTCATGGTACGAAACCTCGCTACCTATCTGCAAAGCCAATGCTACTAATAACTTTTGCAGCACAGCAGGTTTACGCATACCCTCCAAATCCAAGATGTCTTTATAGAGATAACTCTCCGTCAACTCCGTCAAAGCCTTTTCGGGTGGAAGACTACCAAACAATACATCAGGATAACTACCATATATCAAACGCGTCTCCAGCATTTCATTGGTGGTTATCAATCCTTTGGCTGCATATAACTCGCCCGTAGAAATAGGGAAAAGATGATATTCTATTTTGCGTCCAGTGAGTGGTTCGTTGATTTTGCTGTGCAAATCCAGTACCGAAGAACCTGTAACTAACAACTGAATGTTAGGGAAATTATCCACTATTACTTTGAGTGTCAATCCGATGTTTTCCACTCGTTGTGCCTCATCTATCACAACCACAGCCTTGTTATTTATCAACAGTTGTAAGCCTGCAAGCGAAGGATTATATAGCATATCACGCACACTTTGCAGGTCGCAGTTGAGCCACAGGATATTATCCTCTGGCATAGTCTGTGTCATCATACGAAACAGGGTGGACTTTCCAACTTGTCGTGCACCAATTAGCAGAATGGCTTTACCTTTTCCAAGGTACTGTGTCAATACCTTTTGCAGCGTTCGTTGTATCATAGCGATTGAGTTTTGTGGATTATCTTATTATGGTTAGTTCGAAAAACGCTGCAAAGGTAATCATTTTTTCTGTATTTTCCAAATTTATGGCAATATTTTTGGATTGTATTCCGAATTTATGGCAATATTTTTGGATTGTATTCCGAATTTATGGCAATATTTTTGGATTTCGCTTTCTCTTACTCCTGCCTTTACACCTTCCACTCTACACTTTACCCCTTACGCCCTACACTACAAGCAAAGCCAGCGAACATGTACCATAGTATTCATCAAAGCAATACTTTCTTGGCTTTGTTTGGGCTTCGTCCCTTGCCCACTCCGCCTTCGTTGTATTGCTTTGATTAGCTTATGGCAAAAATGGGCTGCAATAAACTATGGGAGAAGAACAACACGGAATCCAAGGCCGTTGTCGCGATAGCCAGGAGAGTAGTAGTCACGGCAGGCAACGCGACAGCTGGAAGCATCGTTGTACCAGCCACCGCCCCGATACACGCGGGTGGACCCCGACGAAGGACCCGTAGGGTTAGTCTGCGCATTGCTGCTATAACTGCCATGCCAATCTTGACACCATTCCCATACATTACCAGTCATATCATACAAGCCCAATTCATTTGCTTGTTTTTGTTTCACAGGGTGTGTCTTGCTGCCACTATTACCCGTGTACCAAGCCACATCGCTCAAGGTATTGCTACCTGCATACTTATACCCTCTACTCTTCTGACCACCGCGAGCAGCATACTCCCACTCCGCTTCAGTAGGCAAACGGAAGTTCTTGCCCGTCAATTGATTGAGTTTTGTGATAAATGTTTGGCAATCATCCCAACTAATATAATACATAGGATAGCTGTTGCCTACACCATACAATGAAGTATCATACGAACCTTTCTTTGCTTGCTCTTGAATGGTTGTGCCCATCACTGCTTGCCACAACTCTTGTGTCACCTCCGTTTCACCAATATAGTAATCCGACAACGTCACTTGATGCATTGGCTTTTCATCGCTATAAGCATCACTACCCTGCTCAGAGGTTGCACCCATTGTGAACGTGCCACCCTGCACCTTAATCAGATTAAACGACACACCCTTAACGGTGATAGTTTCTACTGCTCCGCCTTGTGGTACGGCAGGAACTACTGGCGCTTTGGCAACGGTCTTTGTCAGCGTAAAGTCCAACATACTCTCTTGGTTTTCTGCTATCTGCACCGTCTTTTCTTGCTGGTCATATCCGTCTTTCTCCAAACGTACAGTATGTGTACCTATCAGCAACTCACTAACAAACAATGGACTGGTGCCCACTTTCTTTCCATCCACATATACAGCCACATCCGCAGGCGAACCGTCCACAATCAACGAGCCATAGATAGGCAACGGATTATTGAGCGTAACAGTCTGTCCTGCACTTTGTGGTGTGATACGCACATTCGTATAGGCTGAATGGTGGCTTGCTTGGCGCGTTTCTACACTATGCTCGCCTAACTCCAATGTACCCGTCCAACGAGTAGTACCCAAACGACTGCCATCTACATAAATATCGGCACCCTCATTCGTTGTCAAAGTCACTTGCGCGAAGTTCGCCTCCAACGAAGGGCGGATAGTTGTAGTCTTGCCATCCTCAATAGTAATCGTAGTGGAATAGTCTTTGTATTTCTCTTTTTGAATACGTAGCGTATAAACGCCCGAACTCATCTCTCTGTTATTCAATGGTAAAGTACCCAATTGTACCATACCACCAGTAGCGGTATTTGTAGCAAAAACATAGCCCCCTTGCGAGGTATTATCCCCCGTGATTGTCAGCCAACCAAACTGCGGAAGCAAATCCACCGTCATCTCGGTTTGCGTGGCTGACACAGTAAAACTGCCCTCTTTCGTGTGGTATTTATCCGCAGCAATACTATAATGATATGTACCATAATTGAGCATTTTGCTCGCTATGCCTCCCTCACGCATAGGCAGAATCTCTTGCGCGCCATTCTCCACAATAGTCACCACAGCATTGGTAGGTGTAACGCGAAACTTAAAGAATTGGCGTTTAGGGGCTTGCGTGGTCGTTTGAGGAACTAAATCCTCCTCTAACGTAAATTGCACCGTGCAATCATACAAGCAATTAGGTTGTAACTGCTGCATATTGCTCAATAGCACCTGATCGCAGCCATCGCCACCATCTATATAAATCATTGGATGACGGGGAGCACGCAGCAAGAATAGTATCTGATTCGAGTAGGTAGTAACCCGTGCCTCTACGCCCGTCAGCTGCCCCATATCCAAGGTCAATCGCTCTTTGGCTGCCTTTACCTCGTGAGCATTACCCTCCAAGTGCATACGAATAAGCGCGTATGGAAACGTAATACTCATATCAGGTTTCTCAAAACTGCCAAAGTCGTTCTTGTACATGACCAACACGTTGGCATAAGGATTTTTTTGCATCTCCTTAACTATCGTTACCGACTGCGCTGCAACAGGCATAATCCCCAAACAGAGGCACAAAAGTGTTATTAATAATTTCGCCTTTCTCATGTATTGTTGTACTGCTTTTATCGAAAATTAACATTCACGGTGCAAAGGTAGTGAAATATTTTGGATTGAGCAAGAAAATCGCCTAAAATTGGCGAAATTGTTTGGAGGAGGTGGTTTGGGCGGTAAGATTGAGGGGGTCAGAAGTTAGGAAAAAATAGGGTGAATGGCACTTGGCCACATGTTGAACCTAACTATCTGTCTATCAATTTCTTGACAGCAAAAACCATATCCTTGAAAAAATGTGACGAAAACCCGAATTTTGATGACTAAATATTTGGTAATCTGCAACTTAAGCAGTAATTTTGCAGAAAATTTAACAATTAAATATTTAGCAGTATGAAATTAGACATTAGTTACATCATCAAGAACGAGGAAACCATTTGGAAATCTATCCGTTGGACTGACAGCACCCCTAATTGTAAGTGTGGTTGTTCTGACCTTTACCGTACATCTGACAGCAGGTTTAAATGTAAATCTTGCGGATATGTATTTAGTGATACTGCTAATACTATCATGCAGAATACTAAATTGCCTAAATGGAAATGGTTGTATGCAATATATACTTTGTCAGTTCAAAGGAGTATATCTAACAGGGAGTTAGCAGGATTGCTATCAGTAACTAAATCAACTGCACATAATATGTTAATGAAGATACGATACTATATGAGTTTAGACACAATAGATATGTCAGGTGTAGTTTGTTTAGATGAAGCACACATTGGTGGTTGGCAAGGTATGCACTTAAACAAGAAGATGGAGTATATGAGAAAGAACCACTTTATACCTGAAGGTGAAAATCACTATACAAAACAGCAGATATTAGCAGCAAGTAGTGAAAAAAAGCAGCATATACTATGTGGTGTAAATAGTGAAGGTAAATCGCAAGTATTACACATTAGAGGGCAAATAACGAAGGATATAATAAAGCAGGTGGTTAAACAGAACAATATCACCCATATTATATCAGATGAAAGTTTGTTGTATAGAGGTATTAAAGGTGTGACTACTGAACAGAGTAATCACAGCAAACATATATTTATGACAGCAGGCGGACACACCTCTAATCCATGTGAGAATAGATTTAGTTGGGTTAAACGCATTGTCGGTTGCTATCATACACACACAAGCGAAAAATACCTGCAACTATATCTTAATCAAATTATGTTTAAGATGAATAATAAAGATTTGACAGCAACTGAAAGATTTATGAAGTTAGGTGGGTTGTGCTGTCAGCAATATGTATCACAGAAAGATATATTGAAATATGAATACACAGATGGTATGTGCTATCCTAAAGTAGATGAAGTGGATTGGGATGAAATGGTGGATTCTTTCGGTTATATGGTTGAAAAAATTGAACATAAGCATAAGATATATACAGGCAAGCGCAAATAGATTTAAGGAGAAATAAATAAACCGTCAGATATAAACTGACATATGGGGACTGCTTTCAGCAACCCCCGATTTAGTGTGGTTCAAAATGTGGCCCAGTGCCGGGTGAATCCTGCTGAAACCTATAGGAACTCCACGGGAACTCCACGGGAACTCTGCGGGAACTCTGCGGGAACTCTACGGGAACTCTACGGGAAAAGAAAAGAAAAGGAAAAGAAAAGAGGCGGTATTAGATGACCACCTCTTCGAATGTATTGACTTTCTCCTTCTGATATGGAGCATAGACCTTGATATAGTTGTCGGTGAAACCCGACATCTGGTCGCCCTCGCGCTTGGATTCCCACAAGACAACCGCCCGTCTGCCCGCATGCTGCTCGTAGAAAGCACGCGTCTTCTCTTCCGAGACTTGGTGCAGGATTTTACTGCGCCGTTGGCGTTCCACCTTAGGCACCACATACAAATCCATATCCAACATACGCGTATTGGCACGCTCAGAATACGTAAAGACATGCAACTGACTCACATCCAAGCCTTTAATAAATGCCAAATAGTCCTCCCAACATGCCTCCGTCTCGCCACGCACACCGACCATACAGTCCACACCGATAAAAGCATGCGGCATGACCGACTTAATGTGCTGCACACGCTCGGCAAACAACTCGCGCGTATAACGGCGTTTCATAATAGCAAGTACCTCATTACTACCCGATTGCAACGGGATATGGAAATGCGGAGCAAAATGGCGCGACTGCGCTACAAAATCAATTATCTCATCGGTCAGCAGATTAGGCTCGCACGAAGATATACGCACACGGTAGGATGAGGCGAGAGGCGAAAGGCGAGAGGCGAGAGGCTGGAGATTATCCAACGCACGAAGCAAATCAATAAAACTCTCGCCCGTACTTCTGCCAAAATCGCCGATATTCACGCCCGTGAGAATCAGCTCCTTAGCCCCTTGGTCGATAGCCTCTTGTGCACTCTGCACCACCTCCTCAATCTTGGGATTACGCGACTTGCCACGCGCATACGGAATGGTGCAATACGTACAGAAATAGTTGCAACCGTCCTGCACCTTAATAAAACAACGCGTGCGGTCATCGCCCGAACGGACACCATGGAACTCATCCACCTCGCGGATAGCAGAGACGCGGATGGGATTCGGGAGTCGGGAGTCGGGAGTCTGGGATTGAGAATCGGGAGTCGCGAGGCGGGATTCCAATGTATCAACAAGGGCAGGGATGTCATATTTCTCGTTCTGCCCCAAGACATAATCCACGCCCTCGATATGGCTAATCTGCTCGGGTTGCAACTGGGCATAGCAGCCAGTAACCACAATTATCGCGTTTGGGTACTTGCGGTGTAACTGATTGATAGCCTGACGGTCCTTATGATCCGCCGCATCGGTAACCGAGCAAGTATTCACCACACACAAATCAGGCACCTCGCTGAGCGAAGCACGCTGATGGCCACGCGATAAAAGCACTTTGCCGAGAGCACTGCTCTCAGCAAAGTTCAGTTTACAACCTAATGTAACAAAGCGGATTTTCATTATTCCGCCTCAGAGAACTCGTCTTTTCCGACACCACAAAGTGGGCAAACGAAATCTGCAGGAACATCTTCCCAAGCGGTTCCAGGAGCGATACCCGCTTCCTCTGCACCTACGGCAGGATCATACTCCCAACCGCATACATCACAAACATATTTCTTCATATTCGTACTCATTTAATTGTTAATAATAATTTTACTCTTTGTTAAAAACAATAGCAAAAACTATGCCATTTCGGTGCAAAGATACTACTATTTTTTGAGATGTGCAAACGAAAATAGATTTTTGAAGATTAAATGTGAATTTTCATAATAGAATTTGCAAGATTGCCAAAAATATCGTACCTTTGTAGCGTTTTTTAATAATCATACGTATGTCCCAGATTGGTTTTTGGATTAAGAATGCCCGCAGCATATCTCTCCCGCAGTCGGCACTGCCCTGTTTGACCGCTATTGTGCTATGTATCGGTCAAGAGGGCTTTGTATGGTGGTTGGCGTTGCCCGTATTGTTGGGTATATGCGCTGCACACCTCGGCATGAACCTCGCAGACGACTACTTCGACTACAAACACGACCCACGCACGCGCGCAAATATTAGTAGTTCGAGCGTGCGCGCACGCATGGAGAAATGCCACTATTTAGGCGAAAGGCAAGAGGCAAAAGGCGAAAGGCAAGAAAAAGCTACGCTGTCGGAATTGGGTTGGGCAATTGTGGGGTTCTTGGGCTTCGCAGCACTGATGGGCGCAATAGCGTTAGTCGGACAATGGCTCGTTCACGGTTGGCAAGCCACTATCGGCATTGTGATATATGCCCTATTAGGACTATTCGTAGGCATCAACTACTCGGGCAAGCCATTGGAATTGGGCTATCACGGCTTAGGCGAACTGGTCATAGGTCTGATGTTCGGTCCGCTGAATATGCTGGGCGTGCAAGCCGCATTGACGGGTACGCCATTCTCATGGCAAATGCTGTGCATGAGCATAGGCATAGGTTGCATGGTCACCAATATCGTGTATGTCCATTCGGTGATGGAGGTGAACGCAGATGCCGAATTGGGCAAGATGACTTTTGCGCGACTACTATTTGAGGCGAAAAGGCGAAAAGGCGATGAGGCGAGAGGCAAGAGACTTATGATTGTGTTCATCGGACTCTTTGCGCTGATACCCTTCGCCATGTTGGCATTAGGTATTGCTATGGGCTGGTGGAGTCCATGGTACCTGCTGACCATTATCACGCTGCCCATGTCTATCTTCCTTATCCACTCTACCCGACTCTTCGCCTACGGTTTGCCCCGCAACGATACACCACGCTGGTGGATGGGACCCATGGGAGACTGGGAAGGATACAAGAAAGCAGGCATTGATTGGTTTCTCTATAGATGGCTGTTGGCACGAAATATATGCACGTTCTTCTGCTTGGTGTTGATGATTGTGCACTTGGTGCAGTTGGGAATTATGAATTAAGAATTTTGAATTAAGAATTTTGAATTAAGAATTTTGAATTATGAATTATGATTAAATATATATCACATCTTATTTACCTTGCATTTTGGTTTGTACGCGCACGCTTTTTGGGTCGTCGCGCGCCATTGCAGACGGTACTATTCATCACCGACAAATGCAACCTCCGTTGCAAACACTGCTCCGTCTATGGCAGTGCAGGCTACAAACAACGCACTTTCGAAGATATTGTAGCCGACATGCGCTACAGTTACGAACTCGGTTCCCGCTTCATCGACCTGGAAGGTGGCGAGCCTACCTTATGGAAGGAGGCGAAAGGCGAAGAGGCGAAAGGCGAGTATTACACCATCAACGACCTCATTGATGCGGCTTTGGAGATAGGCTTTTTCTCCATCACTGTAACCACCAACGCACAGCAGGACTTCTCGTGGATTCGTCCACAGTCCATATGGGTGAGCATGGACGGTGTAGGTGAATATCACGACCGTATCCGTGGCGAGGGGTCGTTTGCTCGACTGGAAGAGAATATTCGCAAGTCGGGCTTCAAACACATATGCGTAAATATGGTGGTCAATGCACTCAACTATGAGTCGCTGGATGCAGCCATGGAGTATGCCAAAAGCAACCCTGCCATTGAGCAGATCTCTATCAATTTCCACACTCCCTACCCAGGTACCGAATACCTAATGTTACCCCCCGAGAAGAAAGCCGAACTCATAGATAAAGTGCTGGCATACAAGAAGAAAGGCTACCCTATCATGAACTCGCGTTCAGGATTGAAACTCATGAAGCGCAATGCCTTGGGCGAGATAGAATTGGGCAAAGAGTGCTTTGTTACCAACTTCATCTACACCGACGGTAGCCGCAGTTTGTGTTTGGGTTACGGCACAGAGCAATGCCGCGTGTGTGGTTTCTGCATGGCAGGCGAGATGGCCAGCGTGTTCCACTTCAAGCCCGACACTATCCTCTCGGGATTCAAATTAAGGATGTAATGGCACGATTTTTGTGCTTTATCTTTTAGAACTTTTAATACTATTAAAACTTTTTAACTTATATTGATTATGATTTCTAAGAAACTCGAAGCGGCTATTAATGCCCAAATCAATGCTGAAATGTGGTCAGCGTATCTCTATTTGAGTATGTCAGCATACTGCCAAGATGCAGGCTACCCTGGTATGGCTAACTGGTTTGCTATTCAATTCAAAGAAGAGCAAGACCATGCAATGATACTATTCAACTACCTGCAAAGTCGTGGCGGTCGCGTACTGCTGGAGCCTATCGCAGCTGTGGACACCGAATGGGCTTCCCCATTGGCAGCCTTCCAACACACCCTCGAGCACGAAGGCAAAGTGACCGCTCTCATCAACAACCTCATGGCACTCGCTGTAGAGGAGAAAGACTTTGCACTCCAAAGCCGCCTCAACTGGTTCGTAGATGAGCAAGTAGAGGAAGAGGAGAACGCCACCGACCTCGTACACAAACTCCGTATGATTGGCGACAACGGTTACGGACTCTATCAACTGGATCAAGAGCTGGCAGCACGCGTGTACACCCAAGCAAGCCCATTGGCTACGGCTGAGTAAAAAAGCGTAAAATGTAAAGTGTAAAGTTTAAAGGCACAGAATATATGAAAAAGATTTTTATTTCGCTACTGGCATTAGGATGCTTGGTAGCGTGTACGCCCAAGAAAACGGCATACGAACAATACACCGAATTGTACAATGATTTGGAAGCACAGTTGGAAACCGTAGAAGACCGTGCCGTGAAAGACTCACTCATTGAGGGCTTTATCACAGACGGTTACACACTCATTATGGAGAATGTAGAGGACGTGACCAGTGATTCTATCGTCTTGTCACACTTCTATATGCTCACCCCTGAGCAGAAAGCCGAGCTCATTGCAGCCATTCCAGTAGAGCGTTGGGAGAAGCCTCTCCTCAAGCTCGTGTACAAGGAATACCGAATCGAGTTGCTCACCTCAGCGGGCAATCCATACATTGACATCGTTTCGCTAAAAGCGGATGGTACCGAATTGGCACTGAGCGACTTAGTAGGCAAAACCGACTATGTATTGGTGGACTTCTGGGCATCTTGGTGCGGTCCATGCCGCCGACTAATGCCTGCATTGAAGGAGCTCTACACCTCCTACCACCCATCAGGTAAGTTGGAGATCTTGGGTGTTAGCTGCGACCGCGATGAAGCAGCATGGCTCAAAGCCATTGAGGAAGACATGTTGCCATGGCAACACATCCGCGACCAACGCGCAGAACCCTACACCCCAAGCGACAAGTATGGCATCTCTGCTATCCCAACCACTATCCTCATCGATAAAGAGGGCGTGATTGTAGGTCGTAACCTCAATGAGGCAGAGATCGAAGCCATCTTAGCGCAATAAACTGTTTAGAGGCAGCCGGCAGCCGGGAACCGGAAGCCAAACACCGGCCGCTGGAAACCAAATGCTGGAAGCCAGAAGCCGGCAGCCGGAAGCCAATAAACAAAAAAGGCGAGCACCCGCTCGCCTTTTTCTATTCCCATCCTTTCGCCTTATAGCCTCATTACTCGCAATTCACCTCGTTGAAAACACCTTTGTTTTCGCCCTCCTGAGTAATGACATAGCAGCCACTTCGGTCGGTCTTGAGGTCTTCAGATTGGTAAGGATGACCATTCCAGCCCTGACCCTCTTTAAAGATGATATTCAGCGACTTACCAAAATAGGTATATACATACCAATCACCTACTTTGCTTGCCTTATATTCACCATTTTCCACACCATCCGTATCCCATAAATATACATACACATCTGTCCAAAAATCAGGTACCTTCGCCTTAATAACAATACCCTCCTTCTTTGCAAAAGTGATACTATCCACCTGATTGACAACATATTCTACAGACTGGCCATTCACCCATACGTGCATACTAATGACTTCGCTGAGCGAACCATCATTATTGCCTCCACCCTCGTTGCCACCTGGGTTGTCATTGCCGCCAGGGTTGCTGCTGGTTTTCCATTGCTCGTTGAGCCATGCTACAGAATTTTTGAGCCAAGTATTGACATTATTGATACGTTTCTGCAAGTCCCTGTTGCCGCTATAATCTGGCCAACGATTAGCATCTGCCACCGCCGCCGACTTCAGCAATGTGAGTTGCTCGCCCATGAAGGTATAGATGGCGTTGATTTGAGGATAAAACTCTTTCCATACAGCCTTGACATGCTCCATGAATGCAGGGAACTTGCAAATCTCTGGTATCCAATGGTTGTGCCATACATCGCCCTCGTACAAATACATGGTTTTCTCGCGGAAGAAAGCACTACCAAAATCCCATACAGGACCAAACTTCCATTTCTCACCGTCACCCTTCTCACGATAAAGGTAGCAACTGCCGTGGAAAGACTCGTAGTTATCCATAATCTCCTGCACAATATAGAACTTAGCCAACGCATCCATGTCCAGATACTGCCAAAGTTCATCGGAGTTCTTGTCGCCATATACCAATTCATCTATACGGCTCATCTCATCGCCCAAAAAAGTCTCCTGCGCCTTCGACAACACTTCTGGCGTTTTGTAGGTAAACCAAATATCATGACGATCATCGCCCTCTTTAATAGTGACATGTGGGTCGGTGTCGTAGTTATCAATCTCCACGAGCCAACCGCCAGTGATAGCTGTAGGGTCGGTCTCCTCATCCTCTTGCTCCACTATATTCACGCGGTCTTTGTCCACACGAATAGTCTCCGTCAGGAAATAGAGTCCGATATAGTCGCCATTGAGCAACACCTCTACGGGGGCTGTGGCAGGGGTCCAAGCCATACCAATCATACGGCTCAACTCAAAGCCCACCTGATTACGCATAAAGCCCTTTTTATTCAGCGCATCATCGGCATGCGCAAGCAGAGCAAAATGTTTGCTCTTGGTCATGCCCATCAGCGGTTGCTTCTCCGACAACTTCAGGCGATACGGTTTCTTATGAAAATCCCTCCACGTATAATTACCACGCCCTTTGATTTCCATGGTCAATGGCGTGGAGGCAGAACCTATGCTTTGATAACCTGCAAGTCCCATAGCGTCAAGGTAATAGGTAGCATTAATATAATCCTCCTTACTAACGATAGGCGCATTGTTTTCGGTCTGAATATACAACACAGGAAGCGTTCCCGAAGGAGAAGCTGCACTGAGCGACACAACGAGTGTTACAAAGAGAGAGAAAAAGACTAATCGTTTCATTGTTTTAATAATTTGCTGCAAAGGTAGTGATTTATTGCGACATACGCAAATGTTGATGATATTTTTTTCAAATATATTTGTATAATTCATTTATTTTTCGTACTTTTGCAAAAATTATCGGACTATGAATTTTACACACCTACACGTTCACTCGCACTACTCTGTACTGGACGGCATGAGCAAGGTGGCAGACCTCGTGGATAAAAGTATTCGCGTAGGCATGCCTGCTATCGCGCTGACCGATCATGGCAATATGTACGGTATCAAAGAGTTATTAGATTGTTGCAAGAAAGCCAATGGCAAACTGAAAGACAAAGCGGAAGAAGAAGGCAAAGAGTTTGTCCCCTTCAAACCCATTGTGGGCATTGAGGCATACTGCGCCCGTCGTGGACGACTCATGCAAGATAAGGACTACAAAGTCACCAACGCCGAAGGCAAAGCCCAAGTGGTGGATATGAGTGGCTGGCATCTTATCCTATTGGCAAAAAACAAAACGGGCTACCTCAATCTGTGCAAACTCACCAGCCAGAGTTTCATCGATGGCTTCTACCGCACCGCACGTATAGACAAAGAGTTGCTGCAAGAGTGCCACGAGGGATTGATTTGCTGCTCCGCCTGCTTGGGTGGCGAGTTACCCCAGAAAGTCATGCAGGGAT
The DNA here is from genome assembly GCA_015061165.1 of Bacteroidales bacterium. Classification (GTDB taxonomy): domain Bacteria; phylum Bacteroidota; class Bacteroidia; order Bacteroidales; family Paludibacteraceae; genus Colicola. Next base: position 6,659 of record SUXC01000003.1, on the reverse strand, counting down.
TGAGCAACCAAGACTTTACAGAAGCCGAGCAGACCATCGAATGGTTCAAAGCGCTCTTTGGCGAGGACTACTACATAGAACTGCAACGCCACCAGACTGAGAAGCCTGGGGCTGACCAACACACCTATCAAGTGCAGAAAGTGGTGAATGAGGTACTGGTAGCACTGGCGCGCAAGCATAATGTCAAACTGATAGCCACCAACGATGTACACTTTGTTGAGGAAGAGCATGCCGAAGCACACGACCGCCTGATATGCCTCAGCACCAACCACTATGTGGACGATGTGGACCGTATGCACTATACCAAGCAAGAGTGGCTGAAGACACCCGAGGAGATGGCTGCAATCTTCTCCGACCTGCCCGAGGCTATCGCCAATACGCAGGAGATTGTGGATAAGGTAGAGACCTATTCTATCGACTCAGGCCCTATCATGCCTAAGTTCCCTATCCCCGAGGATTTTGGCACGGAGGAGAGCTACCATGCCAAATTCACCGAGCAAGACCTCTTTGATGAGTTCACGCGTGATGAACACGGCAACGTGGTACTGAGCCAAGAGCAAGCCGAGAAGAAAATCAAGACTTTAGGCGGCTACGAGCGTCTTTATCGTATCAAGCTGGAGGCAGACTACCTGCGCCACCTCACCTACATAGGCGCGCACCAACGCTATGGCGAGACACTGACGGAGGAGCAGGAGGAGCGTATCAACTTCGAGTTGCATATCATGAAGACCATGGGTTTCCCAGGCTACTTCCTCATTGTGATGGACTTTATCCGCGCAGCTCGCGAGGAGTTGGGCGTGAGCGTAGGTCCTGGCCGTGGTAGTGCCGCAGGTTCGGTGGTAGCCTACTGTCTGCGAATCACCGACCTCGACCCACTGGAGTATGACTTGCTGTTCGAGCGTTTCCTCAATCCCGACCGTATATCCCTACCCGATATTGATACCGATTTCGATGATGCAGGACGTGGCAAAGTACTGGATTGGGTAACCGAGAAATATGGCAAAACACGTGTAGCACATATCATTACCTACGGTGCTATGGCTGCCAAGTCGGCTATTGCCGATGTCGGACGCGTACAGCGCGTACCTCTTGCTCGCGTGAATGAAATCAAGAGCTATATCCCCGAACGCGGATTCCCCGATAACATCAAAGATGAGAAAGGCAAATCGCCCAAAGTCAATCTCAAGAACTGCTATAAGTACGTAGCCGAACTCAAGGACCTTGTCAATGGCGGCGAACCCGAGATAGCCTCCATGCTCAACTACGCACAGCAGTTGGAGAATACCGTGCGCCAAGTGGGTATCCACGCCTGCGGCGTCATCATCGGTGCGGATGACCTCACCAAATATGCGCCACTGAGTACGGTGGAGGATAAAGACTCTAAGCAACGTATTCTCGTGACGCAGTACGATGGACACGTGGTGGAGAACGTGGGTCTTATCAAGATGGACTTCCTCGGACTCAAGACCCTGACTATCATCAAAGAGTGCCTTAAGAACATTAAACTGCGCCACGGCATAGATGTGGATATTGACCACGTACCTAAAGATGATGCGGAGACCTACAAACTCTTCCAAGAGGGACGCACCATCGGTGTCTTCCAGTTTGAGTCGGCAGGTATGCGCAAGTATATGAAGGAGCTCAAACCCACCGTCATGGGCGACCTTATTGCCATGAACGCGCTTTATCGCCCAGGACCAATGGATTACATTCCACAATTCATTCGCCGCAAACATGGTTTGGAGCCAGTAACCTATGATATACCTATCATGGAGAAGTACCTCAAGGACACCTATGGTGTGACGGTATATCAGGAGCAGGTCATGCTCCTTTCCCGCCTGTTGGCTAACTTCACTCGTGGCGAGAGCGACCAGCTGCGTAAGGCGATGGGTAAGAAGATTATGGCTATGTTGGCTGAACTCAAACCCAAGTTCATCAACGGCGGTAAAGCCAATGGGCATTCTGAAAAGGTGTTGGAAAAGATTTGGGCTGACTGGGAGAAGTTTGCATCCTACGCCTTCAACAAGTCTCACGCTGCTTGTTATTCATGGGTAGCCTACCAAACGGCTTACCTCAAAGCCCACTACCCTGCCGAGTTCATGGCGGCCAACTTGACCGTAGCGAAGGACGACATTAAGGATGTTACCAAGTTCATGGACGAGTGCAAAGCCATGCGTATGTCTGTCCTCGCACCTGATGTCAATGAGTCGGGTCTGAACTTCACCGTGACCAAGAACGGCGATGTGCGCTTTGGTCTGGGCGGTGTCAAGGGTGTCGGCGAAGCCGCTGTAGAGGCCATCATAGAGGAGCGTGAGAAGAATGGTAAGTACAAAGACATTTATGATTTCGTACAGCGTGTCAATCTGCAAGCATGCAACAAGAAGACCATTGAGAGCCTTGCACTGGCAGGCGGATTCGACTGCTTTGACAACATGTACCGCGAGCAATTATTTGGCATCAATGCCAAAGGCGAAAACATGCTGGACGTACTGATTCGTTTCGGCAATAGATACCAACAAGACCAAGCAGCCAACAGCATGTCGCTCTTTGGCGATTTGGGTGGAGGCATTGGTATTGACATTCAATTGCCTGAATTGCCGCAAGTGCCACGCTGGTCTGCCGTGGAACGCCTGAACAAAGAGAAGAACCTCATCGGTATTTTCCTCTCTGCTCACCCATTGGATGAATGGGAGTGGGAGGTGCGCGATGTATGTACTATCACGGCTGCCGAACTCACTCAGTTCGATACTTGGCGCAAACCCGATGCACGAGCAGCCTTCAGCCCTAACAGTAGCAACGAGGAGACAGACAGCGAGGAGGAACAAGAGAAGATAGACCCTACACAATGGATTACCCAGCATGAGAATCGCCCACTCTTCTTCGGCGGTATCGTGGTGGAAGCAGAAGATGCCACTTCGCGCAAAGGCAATCCATACGGCAGATATACGATTGAGGATTACTCAGGTAGTTTCCAATTCACCCTTTTTGGCGAAGCCTACAAGCAGTATGCCAGCCTGTTCAAACCCAATGTATATGTTTTCCTGACGGGTCTCATTCAGCAATATGGCGCCAATCAGCGTTGGTTCAAGCCCAAGGCGGTACCCGAAGCCGAATACGAATTGGCTATTCAGCAAGTGGACCTCATGAGCGATGCACACAAGCATGCCAAGCAGATTACTATCCACCTCCCTATTGAGAATATCCAGCCCTCGCTGATTGATGAACTAACGGAGTACTGCGAGAAGCATGCAGGCGAAACGCCATTGCACTTGCGCGTCTTTGATGACATCAAGCAGAATGTGATTACCCTCATCGCGCCACCCGTCCGCATGGATAAGGACTTCTACCATTGGCTTAAGGTGCAAGAGAATGAGGAGATATTTACCCATACAGTACAACAATAACAACCAAATCATTATACCATGAAGAAGCATTTATTTATCTTGTGCATGATTAGTTTCATTGCACAGTCATGCTGCGAAAAGCCCATTTTCATTGGGCACCGTGGCAGTCTTTTGGGCGTAGAGAACACTGAAGAAGCCTTTATCAATGGTGCCAAGCACTTTGGTTATCAAGGCTTGGAGTGTGATGTCAAGACCACTAAGGACGGACAATGCGTTTGTTGGCACGACGACCATCTGCAACGTGCTGGTATTGAGGAGGTACTGATACCAGACATCACATTGGATAGTCTGCTCACTCTCCCCCTCACTCAAACGCGCAAGGATGTTACCTACTCTGCCCATATTTGCACCGTAGATCGTTATTTGGAAATCTGTAAGGAGTACCAAGTCTTCCCTGTGGTGGAACTGAAATGGGCAACGGGCATCAATAACAACGATATGTCATTGTTCCCATCGCTGTATGCACTGATTGAAAAACATGGGTTGGTAGAGGAAGCGGTCATTCTCACATCTATGCGCAAATCATTGGAGTATATCCGCACCAACTATCCACAACTGCAATGCCAATACCTCCGCCAAACGGTGAAGGATGAAGATGTGCAATGGTGCCACGATTGGAAGACGAATATTAGCATCCAACATGCCAATATTAACCCTGAGTTGGTGAACACCTGCAACGAACTGGGCGTAGAGGTGGCAGCATGGACGGTGAATAACGACAGCACCTACCAACGCTTGGTGGACTGTGGCTGCGCTTTTATTACCACCGATTATTTGGAAATCCCGTAAAGATCGGACTCCCAATCAGCTGGACTCCCGACTCGCGACTCCCGATTCCCCAATTGCTGGACTCCCGACTCGCGACTCCCGATTCCCCAATTGCTGGACTCCCGACTCGCGACTCCCGATTCCCCCAAACAAAAAAAAGACGAGGTCTCCCTCGTCTTTTTCTATACCTTGCCTATCGCCGATAGCCAATCGCCAATAGCCGAAACGCCTTTAGCGTTAATACGCATTCATCTGCTCTTTCACGGTAGCAGTGATCATGTCAGCAAACTCTTGCACAGTCATCTGACCTTTCTCCTCTGCACCTTGTTGGCGAACACTCACAAGGCCTTGCTCTGCCTCTTTCTCGCCTACGATGAGCATGTATGGGATACGCTTGAGTTCGTTGTCGCGGATCTTACGACCCAGTTTCTCGTTGCGGTCATCTACGATACAACGTACATCTTGTGCCTCAAGCATCTCTTTCACTTTATGTGCATACTCGTTGCTCTTCTCAGAGATAGGCAATACCACTGCTTGGTCTGGTGTGAGCCACAATGGGAACTTACCTGCGGTGTGCTCAATCAGCACAGCCACAAAACGCTCCATACTTCCGAATGGTGCACGGTGAATCATTACTGGGCGGTGCTTTTGGTTGTCTTCGCCTACATACTCCAGTTCAAAACGCTCGGGCAAGTTGTAATCCACTTGGATTGTACCCAATTGCCAACGACGGCCCAGCGCATCTTTCACCATGAAGTCCAATTTTGGGCCATAGAACGCAGCCTCGCCAGTCTCTACGCGAGCAGGCAATCCCTTCTCTTGGCATGCCTCAATGATAGCTTGCTCTGCTTTCTCCCATACCTCATCGGAACCTACATACTTAGTGGTGTTGTTAGGGTCACGCAGTGAGATTTGTGCCTCGAAGTTCTCGAAGTTCAATGCTTTGAAGATAATCTCGATAATCTCCATCACGCGGATAAACTCGCTCTTCACTTGGTCTGGACGGCAGAAGATATGCGCATCATCTTGGGTGAAACTGCGTACACGTGTCAAACCGTGCAACTCACCCGATTGCTCGTAGCGATATACGGTACCGAACTCTGCAATACGCAGTGGCAGGTCTTTGTACGAGTGAGGAGTATTCTTGAAGATGGTACAGTGGTGAGGGCAGTTCATTGGTTTGAGCAAATATACCTCGCCTTCCTCAGGAGTGGTGATTGGTTGGAAGGAGTCCTTGCCATAGTGATCCCAGTGACCAGAAGTGATGTACAAGTTCTTGTTTCCGATATGTGGGGTTATAACTTGTTGATAGCCATAGCGTTTTTGAATCTTCTTCAAAAAGTCTTCAAGGCGCAAGCGGAGTGCAGTTCCCTTTGGCAACCAGATTGGCAGACCTTTACCCACCATGTCGGAGAACATAAAGAGTTCCAATTCTTTGCCAATCTTGCGGTGGTCGCGTTTCTTAGCCTCCTCCAGCAATGTCAGATACTCATCCAACATCGCTTTCTTTGGGAAAGTGATACCGTAGATACGGGTCATCATTGGGCGAGAGTCATCACCGCGCCAATATGCAGCAGCGCAACTGAGCACTTTGATAGCCTTGATGGCCTCAGTAGATACCAAGTGAGGACCTTTACAGAGGTCTGTGAACGCACCTTGTGTATAGGTAGAGATATGTCCGTCTTCGAGTTCGCTGATGAGCTCGCACTTGTATGTCTGACCTTTTGCGCCAAACTCAGCCAATGCATCGGCTTTTGCGATAGATTTTTTTACCAATGGCTCTTTCTTAGCGCGAAGCTCTGACATTTTTTGTTCGATTGCAGCGAAGTCGCTATCCTTAATGGTTTGTCCCTCAGCAGGATATACGTCGTAGTAGAAACCGTTTTCAATGGCAGGACCGATACCGAATTGAATGCCTGGGTAGAGTTCTTGCAATGCCTCTGCCATCAAGTGGCTTGAGGTGTGCCAGAAAGCATGCTTCGCCTCCTTGTCCTCCCATTTGTGGAGTTTGATTTCGCAATCCTCTGTGATTGGTGCATTTAGTTCTACTATTTGCCACTCCTCTTGGTTAGGAGTTTTCACACTGGCAACAAGGATGTCTTGTGCCAAACGGCTGCTGATGCTTGCAGCTACTTCGTAAGCGGTGATACCGCTCTCGTACTCGCGGACGCCTCCGTCCGGAAAAGTAATTTTAATCATGTTTTTCTTTTTAATAAACCTACAAATGTTTACGGCTCAGAACGCACAAATGTTCTTTCACCAAATCGGGTACAAAGGTACTACAAAAAATGCACATACGCAAGTAAAGCGAGCAATATTTTACTTTCAACTATGATTTTCTTACAATTTTCTTGCAGAAGCCCTCATCGGGTGGATAAGCGGTGGATAAGCGGTGGATAGCCTCCCTCAAACGACCTTTTCTGACCTCGGCGATTTCCCGCCGAGCCTCCCCCATTTCCCGAAGGGATACCGAACCCTTACCGAAGG
>SUXC01000014.1 GCA_015061165.1 Bacteroidales bacterium | reverse complement strand
TTGTTTTTATTGGAAGGCTCTTTGCGCCTCAGCAACTCCGTAGATATCTGGACATCATGGACCACCCTACCCTACAAAGGTCTGCCTTCCTCGCGCTACCTATTCTTCACCGACAACGATGCACAACTGATTCGCAACCTGCCCGAGGTGGAACTATTTTCGCGCGTCGCATCCAAATATGACGTGGAAACGGTCTATGGCAAAGAGAGCATCACCTTAGAAGTGACAGGCATCGAAGGCGATTATCAGCATATCTTCAATAAGAATCTGCTATGCGGACGCTTCGTGAACGCACGCGATATTGCCGAGCGAGAGAAAATATGTGTCCTTGATGAACGTGCCATAGAGATGTTGGGCGTCAGCGCAGAGCAAATATTAGGGGAGTTTATCAAGGTAAATAACGTGCGCTTCCGCGTGGTGGGAGTATGTGAGAAAGGCGAACGATGGCAAGGTGCCAGTATGTTTATTCCGTTCTCCACACACCAAAACATTTTCAGCACCAGCCGCAAGTTCCAAAAGATGTCCATGACCATGACTAGTGGCACACGCAATATTGAAAAGCGCGTCAAGACCCTCTTGGCAGGACCAATGCAATTCGACAAAGACGACCCGGGTGCTGTGGGCGTATGGACACAAGAGGAGTCGGTGGAGGAGCAGGCACGTGTGATGGGGGCTATCCGACTATTTATCTTGATATTAGGTCTTTGTACATTGGTGTCCGGTGCAGTAGGCGTGAGCAATATCATGTTGGTATCGGTTCGCGAACGCACCAAGGAGTTGGGTATCCGCAAGGCACTAGGCGCACCGCCTATCACGGTGATGCTGTCCGTAGTGGGCGAGTCGCTGGCGATTACCAGCATCTTTGGCTTGATAGGTGTACTCTTGGGTAGCGGCGTAGTGTCGCTGATTGGCATGCTGACCGCCAACGCACAAGAGCAAGTACTGGTCAATCCATCTGTGGATGGCTGGGCAGTGATGGTGGCTACCCTAATATTGATTATCATTGGCGTGATTGCAGGCGCTATTCCTGCCTATCGCGCTATGCGTATCAAACCGATAGAGGCAATGAATGCGGATAAGTAGTTTAGTGTTTAGAGGAATGGACTTTTTTGAAGAAATATGGGCTACGATTACCAAGAACCGTTCACGCAGTATCTTGACGGGCTTTGGTGTCTTCTGGGGCATGATGATGCTATTGGTATTGGTGGGCTTGGGACAATCGCTCACCCAAGGTATCATGGCTAACGTGGAGGGCTTTGCTATCAATTCGTGCTTCGTTATTCCCGACCGCACCAGTAAACCCTACAAGGGCTTGCAAAAAGGACGAACTTGGTTTATCCACAACCAAGACATGCCCACTATTTGCCATGCAGCCACCCACGCTGATGTCATCTCACCCATGTGCTTTGGCGGAGAAAGCACCGTGCGCTTTGGTACATGGCACGAAGAGTATAATATGGTGGGTATCACTCCCGACCATCCCAAGATACTATATGTCCCATTGCTCTACGGACGCGAAATCAACGAGATTGATGTACAGGAGAAACGAAAAGTATGTGTCATAGGCAACGAGGTGTACAACAAACTGTTCCCCGAAGGAGGCAACCCCGTAGGCAAACTCTTGCATATTGGCAACATGCAGTTCCGCATTGTGGGCGTGAAACAAAAGACCAAAGCGCAAGTCTATTTGGGCGGTCATCCCGACCAACAAGTCTTCTGGCCAATCTCCACGCTGCAGCAAGCTCGCCAACTGGGCGAAAATATCCATCTCATCATGGCTATTGCCCAATCGAACACACCCGTCAGTATCGTGGAGGAAGAACTGAAGACTGTGCTAAAAGACCTCTATACCATCGCTCCCGATGACAACCGCGCCATGTACACCATGAACATGGAGGAAACGCTCAGAGCATTCCAATATCTGGTTGTCGGATTAAGCGCACTGATATGGCTCATCGGTTTAGGCACACTGATTTCGGGTGCGGTAGGTGTGAGCAATATCATGCTAGTCACTGTGCGCGAACGCACCAAGGAGATAGGTATCCGTCGTGCCATTGGAGCCAGTCCGTGGGTGATTACCAAGCAGATATTAGCGGAAAGTACCTTGCTCACGCTGTTAGCAGGACTGTTAGGCATAGTGGCAGGCGTTGGCGTATTGCAATTGGCACAACAGCTCTTGCAGGGCAATGAGATGTTTAGCCAAGACATGCAAATCAGTTTTGGCGTAGCCATTGGCGGATTAGCCATCTTATTGGCTATCGGACTATTAGCAGGACTTTTGCCTGCTCGCCGAGCATTAGCCATAAAGCCCATTGAGGCACTAAATGAAGAATAAAAGTGCGCAAGCGCACAGGATATAGGACGCCCTTTGGGCTATAGGTTATAGGTGATAGGCAAGGTAAGCAGCAGAGCTGCACAATTATGAAATAAAAATAATAAGCATATGAAAAAAGCAAAGAAATGGATTCTGTTGGCAGTTATCGCCGCAGTGGTAGTAGGAGTATTCGTGTATCTATGGCAACAATCACGCCCAAAACCAGTGAAGTACGAGAAACAGGTAGTGGCATTGAGCACGATTCAAAAGAGCACCATCGTTACAGGTAAGATTGAGCCACGTGATGAGGTAGAAATCAAACCTCAGATATCAGGTATCATCACCGAACTCTACAAACAAGCAGGCGACAAAGTGCGTGTAGGCGATGCCATTGCCAAAATCAAAGTCATCCCCGATATGGCACAACTCAATAGTGCCGAATCGCGTGTGCGCCTGGCTAAATACAATCTGGAGAACTCACGCAAAGTCTTTGAGCGCGATTCCGTTCTACTGGCACAAAACGTGATTGCCAACGAGGCATACGAGAAATCACGATTGCAATACATCTCCGACCAAGAGGAGTACTTGGCTGCCGAAGACCACCTCAGCATCACACGCGACGGCGTGGCACAAAAAGCCGATGCGGGTTTCACCAACACCATCGTGAAAGCCACTATTGCAGGCACCGTCTTGGATGTGCCAGTCAAAGTGGGCAACTCGGTCATCCTCACCAACACCTTCAACGATGGTACGACCATCGCCACCGTGGCAGATATGCAAGACCTACTCTTTGTCGGTAGTATCGATGAGACAGAGGTCGGCAAACTGCGCGAAGGCATGCGTATGGACTTGGTGATTGGTGCACTCAACGACCAACGCTTCAGCGCAACACTCGAATACATTGCCCCCAAAGGCACCGAGCAAAATGGTGCGATGATGTTCGAAATCAAAGGTGCTGCCACCATTCCCGATAGCGTAGTGATCCGCGCAGGGTATAGTGCCAATGCCGAGATTGTATTGGCAGAACGTGTGAACGTGCTCACTATCCCCGAATACACCGTAGAGATGGAAGGCGACAAGTCATATGTTCAACTCATCACCGATACTGCCACCCAAGCCACCGAGCGCCGAGAGATACGCACTGGCCTATCCGATGGACTGCAAATAGAGGTGCTTGATGGCGTACAAGAAGGAGATATTATTCGTGGCAACCAAATCACCCAATAAACTATGAAACAACTACTTATCATTTCTCTCTGCCTCCTCTCATTGGGCGTGCATGCCGAAGTATTTACATTGCAACAGTGTATTGACTCGGCGTTGCTCAATAGTCTGACTATGCAGAAGCAGGGCAATCAATATGCCTCGCAACGCTTGCAATATACGCAGTCCAAAGCCGATATATCGCCATCTATCAGTGGTTCTGCAGGACAGAGCTGGATATTCGGACGCTCAATTGGAGCGGACAATATCTATCACGCACAGAACTCATCGCAAACCACCTTCAATCTGGCTGCTAATATTGTGCTGTTCGATGGACTGCAAATGAAGTACAATATCGACCAAGCACGCGCCAATATGCAGGCATCCGAAGCCAATATGCAGGCATTGCAACTGCAAATCAAGATGAATATATCCACCATGTATTTGCAAGTGTTGCTTAGCAAAGAACTGCTCGCAGTAGCCGAAAACCAGCTGGCTGATACACGCATGAAGTTGCAACGCGATTCAGCATTGGTGGCTATCAACCGTTTGCCTGCAGGCGAACTCTACACGCTGCAAGCGCAAGCCGCTCGCGAGGAGTTGGAAGTCACGCAACGCCAAAACAACCTGCAACTATCGCTCTTGGACTTAGCGCAAGCCATCGAACTGCAAGACATTACCCATTTCGATATTGCTACTCCAAGTCACGAAGAATTGGCAGGGGGCTTGCTCCCAAACAACGAGGAAGTGTATCAAATCGCCCTGCAGTCTCGCCCAGAGATAAAGGCATTGGAATATACGATTCAAGCCAACGAGAGCGCACTCAAAGGCACCAAGTCCGCCTATTCACCCACGCTCTCTGCGGGGGCTAATGTCGGAACGGGCTACTACGATATGCAAGGGGCTGACAATAATACTTTCGGCACCCAAATGAGGGACAACTTCAGCGCATCGGTGGGCTTAAACCTGCATGTGCCTATCTACGACAAGATGCAAACCTCCACTCGCGTGAAAGAACAGAAACTGGCATTGGAGAATGCGCGTCTGGATTTAGAGCAACAGAAGAAAGACCTGCGCAAGGAGATTGACCAAGCGTACTACAACGCTCGCAATGCCAGCATCGAGCAATCGGCATCCGAGAAAGCCGAGCAATCCACCGCAGAAGCCCTACGCTACACCACGCAGAAATACGAGGCAGGACGTTGCTCACTATATGAGTACCAAGAGGCACGCAACAACCACTTGCAGGCACAATCCACACGCCTCCAGGCGCAATACAACTACCTCTTCCGTCTGCGTATCCTGCAATACTATCAAGGGGTATTGTAGTACTAATTACATAAAATATTTGCATATCTCAAAAAAATATAGTACCTTTGTGCGCTAAAACGATAAAAACAATATTAAACACACCAAGTTATATGAAAAGAGTATTAGTCAGTTTGATTTGTGTCTGCCTTACTTTGGCGGCATGGGCACAAAATGATGATTTTGTTCAGTATCAATTGGACAACGGTTTGACCGTTTATTTGTGGGAAGACCACGACCAACCCGATGTGCAGGGTTGGACTGTTACGCGCGCGGGTTCCATCGATGAGCCTGCTGATGCTACAGGTCTGGCACACTACCTCGAGCATATGCTCTTCAAAGGTACCGACCGCATTGGCGCACTCAATTGGGCAAAAGAGAAACCGCTTTACGAGCAAATCATCGCCCTCTACGACACGCTGGCACTCACTATCGATGACAAAGCGCGCGAGGCTGTGCAACAGCGCATCAACGAAGTATCGCGCGAGGCAGCGCAATATGCTGCTACCGATGAGTTCTCCAACCTGATTCAGGGTATTGGTGGCGAAGGGTTGAACGCGTTTACCAGTTACGATGTAACCTGCTACATGAACTCCTTCCCAGCCTACCAAATGGAACGTTGGCTCACTATCTACGCCGACCGCTTGACCAATCCTGTGTTCCGCAGTTTCCAAGCCGAACTGGAGAATGTGTTTGAGGAGTACAATATGTACCTCGACGATAACTCCACCCACGTGCGCAACTTTATTTTTGGCAAACTCTACGAGGGACATGCCTACGCACGCGACATAATTGGTTACCCAGAGGATTTGAAGAACCCTAAACTGCGCAAACTCATCGATTTCTACAATACATGGTATGTGCCTAACAATATGGCACTTATCTTGGTGGGCGATTTTGAGATTGAGACTACCAAACCATTGATTGAAAAGACCTTTGGCAAACTGCAATCACGCCCTCTGCCTGAGCGCACCAAGTATCCCACTACCGCCTTCACCCAAGATGAACGCTATACTGCCAAATTGGGCTATATGCCAGAGCTAAATATCGCATACAACGGTGTGGCTGTGGGTGATAAAGATGAACTGACATTGAATTTCGTGGCTAATCTGCTCTCCAACTCCATGCAGATTGGTTTGCTTGACCAACTGACATTGGACAACAAACTCATGTATGCCGTAGCAGCCAACGACACACGCCGCGACCAAGGTCGCTTCCTCGTGGTGGCAGTGCCATACATGGATGCGCAAACGCAAACCTATACTTCGCTCAAAGAAACCGAGGAATTGGTGATGAAAGAGGTACAGAAACTGGTGGATGGCGACATTGATCCCGAATTGGTGGAGATGGTGCGTCAGAACTTCTACCAAGAGTTTGACCGCACAATGGAGTATCCTCAGATGAAAGTATCGTTGCTCTATAGTGCCTTTACCTACCAACAGCCTGTAGAAGAAATCCTACGCGAGAAGGAATTGGTGGCTGCTATCACAATCGACGACATCAAGCGCGTAGCAAAGCAGTATCTTGGTGCACCAAAGAAAGTGTTTGAGATAGAGGAGGGTACACCTAAAAAAGACAAACTGCCCAAACCAAAAATCAAATCACTGGATTCACCAAAGGGCGAGTCGGAGTATGCAGAATACATCGAAACAATACCTGCGGGTAAACTCACTCCTACCTTCATCGATTTCTCTGATATTGACCAAGACCGCTTCTACGAGGGCGTGAGCGTATATTGCACGCCTAATCCCAAAAACCATATCTTCTCACTGCGTTTGAAATATGGTGTAGGTACATACGAGTTGCCACTATTGGAGTATGCTGCGGCATTGATGAACATGTCGGGTATCAAAGGTGCACCGGGTATCAAACCCGCGGAGTTCCGCGCCAAACTTGCCAAACTGGGCGGTAAATGCAGTTACTCCGTGTCTGAGGGATACTTCTATGTGGATGTAGAAGGTAACGAAGATAACTTGGAAGAAATCATCTCGCTGGTCAATCTGCATATGATGTTGCCTAACTTCGAATCCGAAAACGATATGCTAATCAACAATATCAAGGGTCAAGTATATTCAGCGCGCCAAGTGGAGCAACGCAACACCGACATTGTGGCAGATGCTGCCTTTGATTATGTGCGCTATGGCGACAACTCATCCTATATCAAACGCCCCGCGTTGATGGAAGAGGTATTGCAAATGACTCCTTCGCAACTCGAGGGTGTATTGCACCAAATTCAAAACTATGAGTTGGAAATCCACTACGCAGGTGCGCTGCCTGCATTGGATGTGAAGAATATCCTTTACTCCAAACTGTCGCTCAATCAAAATGTGCGCCCATCTCAGTCGCCTATAGAACGCCCTGTGGTGCCTATCACAGAGGATAAGATATACTTCCTGCCTGATGCAAGTATGCAACAAGCCAAAGTGTATTTCCTCATTGATGGCGAACCATACAACGTGAAGGAAGCAGTAAACTATATGGCATTCAACGAGTACTTTGGTGGCGGTTTCTCTGGTCTGGTGATGAACGAGATACGCGAAAAACGCTCTATGGCATACACCGCATATGGCTATTTCTCACGCACACCAAAACAAGGACAATTGACCAAGTTCACGGGCTATGTGGGTACACAATCCGACAAGGTAGCTGATGCGATAGACGTGTATATGAGCCTCTTGGATTCTATGCCACAATATCCCGAAACAATAGAGAATATCCGCACCGTATTGCGCCAATCGGTATTGTCCAACAAACCTACTTTCCGCAGCAAGAGCCAACGCCTGACAGCCAATATGCTATTGGGCTACAAGGTGGACCCTGCTATGCTGCAAGTGCGTGATATTCAACGCTTGACTTTTGATAATGTGCTTTCTTTCTATGAGCAACGAGTAAAAGATAAACCTATCACTATTCTCATCATGGGTGATCCAAAACTCATTGACCAAAAGCAAATCAAAGCCAAGTATGGCAAGATTACCAAACTCTCTAAATCACGCTTATTCAGTTATTAAGTAAATGCACAAATCAGGTTTTGTAAATATAGTAGGTAATCCCAATGTGGGTAAATCCACACTGATGAACGTATTGGTGGGTGAGCGCCTGTCGATTATCACATCAAAGGCGCAAACCACTCGCCATCGTATCATGGGTATTGTCAATGGCGATGACTTCCAAATGGTGTATTCTGATACCCCAGGCGTATTGCAGCCCAATTACAAACTCCAAGAGCAGATGCTCGAGTTCTCGCATTCGGCATTGGTGGATGCAGATGTGCTACTCTATGTAACCGATGTACAGGACAACCCCGATAAGAATGCCGACTTCCTCGAAAAGGTCAAGCGCATCAAGGCGAAGGTCTTTCTCATTATCAATAAGATAGACCTCACCACGCAAGAGACATTGGAAAATTTGGTAGAGTACTGGCATCGCGTATTACCCGAGGCAACGGTATTCCCTATTTCGGCACAGCAAAAGTTTGGTACAGACCAACTCTTCGCTGCCATCCGCGAAGCACTGCCCGAATGTCCGCCATTCTTCCCAAAAGACCAATTGACCGACAAATCATCGCGTTTCTTTGTGGATGAGATGATTCGAGAGAAGATTCTGCTCAACTATGATAAGGAAATCCCCTACAGCGTAGAGGTGGAGGTAGAATCGTTTTTGGATGAAGAACCTGATGAACAACATCCCGAGGGTATCATTCGTATAGGTGCGGTCATCTATGTGGAGCGTGATAGCCAAAAGGGTATTATCATAGGCAAGGGTGGCAAAGCCCTCAAAAGAGTAGGAACACAAGCGCGAAAAGAGATAGAATCCTTTTTCGGCAAACCCGTGTTCCTGCAACTCTTTGTCAAGGTGGACAAAGACTGGCGCTCATCGCAAACCCGCCTTCGTCATTACGGATATGATTTGAACTAATAAAAAACGCTCCCGTTGGGGAGCATCCTTTATATTAATTCAAAATTCTTAATTCCTAATTCAAAATTCTTAAATTAACCAACGCATACGCGGAAGCCACACAGATAGAGTGTAACTACCGCAATAGCGATGCCCAACACGATAGCAGCAATGGCAATGCTCCATTTGCTACCTTTCGAAAGACCCTTTTTGGCGAATGGGTCTTTCAGTTTCATGATAGGGTATTGTGCTTGTTCGGTCAATGTATTGCCAAACAACACATTCACTATCGCATCGGCATTGATAGCCCAACCATTGGCATTCAATAGGGGAGCCAAGTTACGCTTGCGCAGTTTCATCCATGCCAAAATCATGGATGGACCACTGATTACCAGCAACAAACCTGGAATTACTAACCATCCCCACCAACCTAAACCTTTCAATCCTAATGCAATACTGGTAAAGAAACTACCAATATATCCGACCGCCATACCAATGGCCGCAAAGATACCTGCGAACTTAGCAATATCAAATGGAGCAGGTTGAGCTGGCTGTTGGGCTGCGGCAGGAGCAGCAGGAGTTGTTTGCAGTTTCGCGGTCATATCGGCAAAGGATTTCTTCTCTTTCTCGGCTGCCGATTTCGTGATTAATCCGCTTACCCAGTCGCCCAACTTGCGGTATGGACTCCAAAACGCTTGACCGATAGAGATAGGATTATCAATAATCTTCACCACTTCTGCTTCCCAGTCTCGTCCTTGACGGTCATAGAACAGGGCGTTCTTGCCTACTTTCAGATGGCGGATATCGCCTACTGTCATGGCTGCCACAATCTGCATGGTTTGTCCTGTGGCGTGGTGCTTGCAATTGCAGTAGATGAGGAACATGCCGCTGTCGGCTGCTTGCGTATTGTGTTTTGCCATATCGCTAACCTTCATACAGAGGTTGCATGCGCGTTGGTCAATCACCAAGGTGCCTGCTTGGAAAATAGCCCATGGCGATTCATCATCTGCGCCACGCCCGAGCAGTGCTTTGCCACGCTTGGCATAGAAGTCCTGAAATGACACGAAGTTGCGAAGCAATGTACAGAAGTCGCGGCAGAGCAACAGCAGTTTCTCCAACGGACGGTATTGTGCTTGCGCAGCAGCCAATGCACTTGCATTCGCTGCCTCAGCAGCTGCTTTGCCCGCTTCGTAATCGGCAATCTTCTTACCCATTTCGGCAAATGCCTCTTCCGTGAGACCTGGCACCACTGCATCAGCGGGTAGGGTAGCCAATCCCAATGCTTGCAGACGGGCTGTCGTGTAATATTGGCTATATCCCTCCTTGCATGCTTTATAGGCAGCAGTCACTTCTGCGGTGTAGGGCGCTTCGGGCAATGGTTGCTGCTCCACTACTACGGCTCCTATGGCTGCTTTCACCGCTTCCAATGTAATCACACCATCCACTGCCAGAGGAGTGGCTATATCTTGCAAACTCTCATCTTTGATATCCGTGAGTTGCAGCGAAGGTGTACCTGCCAATAGTACATCGGGTTTGTGCAAAACGCTGCAAAGCCATTGCGCCGTTTCCACCACCTCTTTTACGTGAATCTTGTTGTCTTTATCCATATCAATACAACGAAGACTCTCTTCGGGTAATTCCAAGCCCGAAACAGGACATGCCAGTACTGCCCATAGTTTCTCATCCAATTCAGCCAAGTGCTGAATATCTTTGCCGTCTTTGATAACTACGCGCGTATTGCCACCTATGTTGGCATATTTCCAAGTGTGTTTTGACATAATTGTATAGGGTTTTGATATAAAATTCACAAAATCGCTGCAAAAGTACAAAAATATTTGCATATATACAAAAAAAGTTGTACCTTTGCGCGCTTTTTTGTGGACAGACCGTTTATTAAGGTTCGCCCGCGCGAGAAAAAAGCGTAACTGAATGTTTAACTTTTAATCGGATAATAGTGTTTTGTCTCGCGAGTCGCGACTCCCGATTCTGAAAAGCGATTATCCACCCAAATTGCTAATTATGGCAGAAAATCTTTCACTCCAGAACTTCGACTGGGAGGCATTTGAGCAAGAGGCTCAAGGCAAACAAAACGAAGAAATTCTTGCGAAGTACGACGCTACTCTCAACGCCATTAAGGACCAAGAGGTAGTAGAAGGTACTGTTATTTCCATCAACAAACGTGAGGTAGTTGTCAATGTAGGTTACAAGTCAGACGGTATTGTTCCTGCTGCTGAGTTCCGCTACAACCCAGACCTGAAGGTGGGTGATACCGTTGAGGTATATGTAGAGAGCCAAGAGGACAAGAATGGTCAATTGGTACTTTCTCACAAAGAGGCTCGCGCTGCTCGTAGCTGGGACCGCGTGAATGAGGCTCTTGATAACAACGAAGTGGTTAAGGGTTATGTTAAGTGCCGTACTAAGGGCGGTATGATCGTTGATGTATTGGGTACTGAGGCATTCTTGCCAGGTAGCCAAATCGACGTTAAACCTATCCACGATTATGACATCTTCGTTGGTAAAACAATGGAGTTCAAGATTGTTAAGGTTAATCCTGACTTCCGCAATGTAGTTGTTTCTCACAAGGCACTCATCGAGGCTGAGCTCGAGAACCAACGCAAAGAGATTATCTCTCACCTTGAGAAGGGTCAAGTACTCGAAGGTACTGTTAAGGCAGTTATGCCATACGGTGTATTCATGGATCTTGGTGGCGTAGATGGTCTGATTCACATCACAGACCTCAGCTGGGGCCGCGTAAGCAATCCAAGCGAGATCGTGAAGGAAGGCGATAAAATCAATGTGGTTATCCTCGACTTCGACGATGAGAAGAAGCGTATCGCTCTCGGCTTGAAGCAACTCACTCCTCATCCATGGGAGGCTCTCAATGCTGACATCAAGGTAGGCGATAAGATTAGCGGTAAGGTAGTTGTGATGGCTGACTACGGAGCATTCGTAGAGGTTGCTCCTGGCGTAGAGGGTCTTATCCACGTTAGTGAGATGAGCTGGAGCCAACACCTCCGTTCGGCTAACGACTTCTTGAAAGTTGGTCAAGAGGTAGAGGCAGTTATCTTGACTCTCGATCGCGATGAGCGCAAGATGTCTCTCGGCTTGAAGCAACTCAAGAACAATCCTTGGGAGACCATCGATACCAAGTATGCTGTAGGTACTCGCCACTTTGCTAAGGTTCGCAACTTCACCAACTTCGGCGTATTCGTTGAGATTGAAGAGGGTGTTGACGGCTTGATTCACATCAGCGACTTGAGCTGGACCAAGAAGATTAAACACCCTAACGAGTTTACTCAAATCGGTGCTGAGATCGAGGTTGTAGTTCTTGAAATCGACAAAGAGAACCGTCGTCTCTCATTGGGTCACAAGCAACTCGAGGACAATCCTTGGGAGGAGCTCGCTGTTAAGTACGGCGTAGATACCATCGTTGAGGGTAAGGTAGTAGAGATGACCGATAAGGGTGCTACTGTTGTTTTGGAAGAAGGTGTTGAGGGCTTCTGCACTTCACGCCACCTCCAAAAAGAGGATAAGTCTGCTGTGGCTGTAGGCGATACATTGAACTTCAAGGTGATTGAGTTCAACCGCGATGCTAAGCGTATCCTTCTCTCTCACCTCCGCACATGGGAGGAGCGCAAAGAGGCTCCTGCTAAAGAGGTAAAGGCTAAGAAGGAGAAAGAGGTACAACCAGAGTTGCCAAAGATGGAGAAGACCACTCTTGGTGACTTGAGCGTTCTTGCTGACCTCAAGGCTTCTATGGCTGCTGAGGAGAAACCTGCAAAGAAAGCTACCAAGAAAGCTGCTAAGTAATCAGTTAAGACCGTTAAGCAATCACTTGCTTAATCCATAATGAGGGCGTAGTCAATGGCTACGCTCTTTTATTATCTTGTCCACGGACTTTATAAAATGGGAGGCAGTGAAGCAGGCGGAAGTCCTTGGAGTGAGCGTGAAGACGATAGAAGTCTGGTTGCAGAAATATATTCAATCGTCACATATAGAACGAGTTATGCACGGCAGTTACCGCAAGGCAATATGTAAAACAGCGTAAATAGGATTTATAGGTTTTTTAGGTTTTTCAGGATTTGCAAAACCTATAAAACCTGAAAAACCTAAAAAACCTAATTCATAGTTTGTTCCTCTCTCGGCATATTTGCCGAGTATTCCTTTCAATTACTCCTCCCCTTTTAGGGGGAGGCTGGGAGGGGGTTTCTCCTCCCTATCTCTACTATGTGATTACTATGTGATAACTATGATATTACTATGTTATTCAAAGCACTTCATAACGCCCAAGAGATATTGTGATTTGGGCGTAATCCTTTGAGGGACACTTTGAGGGACAAAAAGAGGGTATGCCCATCTTGACACACCCTCCGTTTTATTTAGAATTTGTATTCTAACTAACTCAGATTATTCCCAACCTGGGTCCCTAAAATCGGTCGTTTGTTTGACACTAGTATTTAGCTCTGTCTATCGTAAAAATGCAATAATAAACAAATAGTGGTTGTGAAAATATGTTGTACAACATATATTTAGGAAAGAATGAAAAAAGTCGCATTTTTTTTTATTTTTTTTTGGATTAAGTGTTGGTAGTATGAAAAAAAAGTAGTAACTTTGCACTCGGATTTTAGTGTATTGTTTAATTGGGTCAAACAAACGGCCGTTTTTATGATACATAAAATATGCACACCTTATATAATATATACGCGCGAGGAGAGTGAGTGAATGACTGAGTGAATGACTGAGTGGGTGAGTGAATGAACAAACAAACAACAAACAATATAACAAACAAAATAACGTGGGTGAGATTCCCACATAATATTAACTAACAAAACAAACGTTATGATGAACAAACACAAAGAGAATGGCTTTCGTAGCCTCCTCATGACATTTGCAGTATTTGCAATGTCGTTGGTTAGCATCAGTGCTATGGCTGCTCCTATTTCAGTAGTAGGTAAGGTAGTTGATGCTAATGGTGAACCTCTTGTAGGTGCCAGCGTTGTAGAAGCAGGTACATCCAACGGTACAATCACCGACTTGGATGGTGCTTTCGTTCTTAGCGTTGAGCCAAACGTTACCCTCGTAGTTTCTTACGTAGGTTACAAGGATCAAGAAGTTCGCGCTCACAAAGACATGGTTGTTATGCTTCGCGAGGACACACAAGTTCTTGATGAGGTAGTAGCCATCGGTTATGGTACGCAAAAGAAGGCGAACCTGACAGGTGCTGTGACAACCGTAGATGTGTCAAAAACTCTTGAATCTAAAACCGAGTCTGATGTGGCTAAAGCATTGCAAGGTGCTGTGCCAGGTTTGACAATCACCAACGCAACGGGTGACTTGGATGCAGATCCTACTGTAGTTATCCGTGGTATCGGTACTTTGTCAAACAGCGGTACTTCTACTCCTCTCTACATTGTGGACGGTGTTCCAGTAGAGAACCTTGGCTACCTCAACTCAAACGACATCGAGTCTATCAGCGTATTGAAGGATGCTTCTTCTACCGCTATCTATGGTACTCGTGCTGCTTTCGGTGTTGTATTGATTACCACCAAGACTGCTAAAACTGCAGAGAAAGTTAGCGTAACTTACAACAATAACTTTGCATGGAGCCGTGCTACTGCATTGCCAGAGTATCCTTCAGTTCTCGAGCAAGCAAATGCTTTGACAGAGGCTAACACCCGCGCAGGTTTGGCATCTGAGCTCTTCGGTATGTACCTCAACTCTGATGAGTTTATTGCAGGTGCTACCAAATGGGCTGAATACGCTGCTGAGCAAGGTTGGAAGAACGGCAAGTCTCCATATCGCAAAATGGAGTACGGTTTGGATTGGGATGAGCACGGTTTCTATGCAGACTGGGACGTAGTGGGCATTTTGTTCAACAATGCTGCTCCAAGCCAACAACACAACCTCTCTGTTTCTGGTAACTCTGGTAAGACTAACTACTACATGTCTCTCGGTTACAACCACCAACAAGGTTTGATGAACTTCAATCCTGATAAGATGGATAAGTTCAACGCAACTGTAAACCTCTCTACCAAAGTTAACAACTGGTTGGAGATTGGTGCTCGCTTCAATATGCAACATCGTATCTATACATATCCTTACACTCGTGGTCAAGGTTCTTACCAATATGTATGGCGCTGGGGTTCATTCTTCGGTCCTTATGGTTACTTCGAGGATGCTGAGGGTAAACAATACGATGCTCGTAACATGATTGGTTATCGTAAGGCTGCTCTTGGTCCTGACGGTGATCCAAGCAACGATACATGGAACAAGCGTATGAACATGCGTGCTGGTGGTTTCATCAAGTTGAATCTTGCTAAGGGCTTGACCTTCAACGGTGACTACACCTTCACTTATCGCGCAGGTCGCTACAAAGGTACTGGTTACATGGAGGATATCGTGAATACATGGTCTCTCTTTGGTGAGGACTTTGCACACGGTGCAACTTCTACCTCTACTTTCATCGAGACTGAGAACACTCACTACTACAACCACGTTGCTAACATGTTCTTGAACTACAACGGTTCTTGGAGTGGTCACAACTTGAACGTAATGGTTGGTGCTAACCTCGATAAGAGCGAGTATGAGTACCTCTACTACGAGCGTCACGGTATGCAAGATCCAAATATGCCAGAGTTGAAACTCTTGTCTGAGGATTACAGCTACAGCCACAGCCACAGCCGCAGTGGTTCCGCAGGTGTGTTTGGTCGTATCAACTATGACTACAAGGGTATCTACTTGGTTGAGTTGAGCGGTCGTTATGACGGTTCAAGCAAGTTCCCATCTCACACACAATGGGCATTCTTCCCATCAGGTTCTCTCGGCTATCGTATCAGCGAGGAGGCTTACTTCGCAGAGGCTAAGCAATATGTAAGCAACTTGAAGGTACGTGCATCTTACGGTGCTATCGGTAACCAAGAAATTGGTAGCAACATGTTCATCAAGACCATGGGTAAAACTACTAATGGTGTAAACTGGTTGGGTACAGGTAACTCTAAATATGACTACTTTGGTACTCCTAAGATGGTTGATCCAACCCTTACATGGGAGACTATCACCACTACCAACGTAGGTATTGACCTCGGTTTCTTGTCTAACGAATTGAACGTAAACTTCGACTGGTATCAACGTGATACTAAGGGTATGTTGGCTCCAGGTAAAGCGTTGCCATCTGTACTCGGTGCAAGTGCAGCTTATGAGAACGCTGGTTCTCTCCGCACACGTGGTTGGGAGTTCAACATTGATTGGCGCCACACCTTCCGTGATGCTGACAACTTGACTCTCCACGCTAACTTCAACTTGGCTGACTACAAGGCTACCATTACTCAATGGGATTCTGACGACCTCATCAATACCAAATATACTGGTAAAGAGTATGGCGAGATTTGGGGCTTCCAAACTGAGCGTTATTTCACAGCTGATGACTTCAATGCTGACGGCACATACGCTGAAGGTGTAGCTGATCAATCAGGTCTTGAGAAAGATAAAGCATTTACATATGGTCCTGGTGATATCAAGTTCGTTGACCAAAACGGTGACGGCGTAATCAACTGGGGTTATGCTGCTGACGATGCTGAGAAAAACCCAGAGGGCTATGCTCCTGGTACAATCCACAACCATGGTGACCTCGTTAAGATTGGTAACACCACTCCACGTTGGCAATACTCATTCCGTCTCGGCGCTGAGTGGAAGGGCTTTGATATTGACTTGTTCTTCCAAGGTGTAGGTAAACGTGATATGTGGAGCCCATCTGCATTCGTTATGCCTTTGACTCGTGGTGCTGATGCTATCTACGCTTGGCAAATGGATTATGTAAACCAAGAGATGATCGACAACAACAGCATTGATCAAAATGCTCGTTACCCACGTCTCTATCCAGGTAACGCTGGTCAAGGTGTTCCAGGTTCTTCAATTGTTGATGCTGGTCGCAACAACTTCTATCCACAAGATAAGTATTTGATCAACATGGCTTACCTCCGTCTGAAGAACTTGACCGTTGGTTACACATTGCCACAACACTTGACACGTAAGGCTACTATCGAGAAAGTACGTATCTACGCTTCTTTCAACAACTTGGCTGACCTCGTAAATCACACCGCTCAATACGGTTTCGATCCTGAGGTATCATCAGGTCGTGGTACTGGTAGCTTCGGCAACGGTACATACGGTCGTGTAGAGCCTCTCATGCGTTCGTATTCATTCGGTTTGCAAGTAACACTATAATTAATGTTTAGGAAACAGATGAATAAATATTAATTATTAATTATAAACTATTAACTAAATTGAATACAGTTATGAAAAAGATAATTTTAAGTTTGATGGCTGGTATGGTTCTTTTGACAGGTTGCGACTTGTTGAACCCAAACCCAATTGACAACTTTACCGAGGACAACTTCTTTACCAGCGAAACCAACGTAGAAATGTACACCAACTATTTCTACAGCGAGTGGTCTGGTTATGGAAACAATGGTTCTTACGGTGATTTCTATTTCCCAAATTTGAACGACAACCAAGCTGTAACAGGTCTTTCTGGTTGGAACTTCAAAGCAGTTTCTGCTTCTGATGGTACATGGAATGCTTGCTACACCGAGATTCGTCGTGCAAACATTTTGCTCAAGCACATCGATGAGATTGATATGCCTGCTGCAAGCAAAGCATATTATACATCTCTTGCTCGTCTCTATCGCGGTTGGCAACACTTCTGCCTCGTTCGCAAGTTCGGTGACTGCTACTGGGTAGATAAAGAGTTGACCACTGAGGATGCTACTATCCTTTATGGCAAACGTCAAAACCGCAATGAGGTAATGGACAAAGTATTGGAAGACCTCAACTATGCAGTTGCTAACATGGGCGAGAAGAACGCAAGTTCACGTACTGCTTACAACGTACACGTTGCTAACGCTATCAAATCTCGCATTTGCTTGTTCGAGGGTACATACGCTAAGTATCACCAAAACGATAAAGCTCGTGCTGAGAAATACTTGAAAGAATGTCAAACCGCTTCTTTGGCACTCATCAACAATGGTCAATTTGCTTTGACTCCAGGTGCTGAGGGTTACCGTGCAAACTACAACTCTCTTGACCTTGCAGGCAACACCGAGATGATTATGTACAAGAAGTACATCTCAGGTACTCTTCCTCACGCTACTCAAGACTACTGCTGTGGTTCTACCCAAACCAACGGTTTGAGCAAAGCTGCTTTCAACGCATACTTGATGGCTGATGGTTCTCTTCCTACAGGCGATGATAAGGGTGTTCTTGGTACCGATGGCTACGATGCTGGTAAACCAGTTATCTATCACCTCCTTGAGGCTCGTGACCCACGTTTGGCACAACAAATCGATGGTTACTTGGCTTACGTAGGTAATGGTCGTAAACGTTACGAGGGTATGCCTGGTCAAGAAACTGTAGCTGAGAACACTGTTTCTACAGGTTATGGTATCTTGAAATTTGATGAGCCAGAGACCGAGGGTAAATTCCGTCAAGCAACCAATGGTAACGTAACCGACGGTCCTATCTTCTGGTTGGCAGAGGTAGTTTTAAATGCAGCAGAGGCTTGCGCTGAGTTGGGCGATGAGGCTGGTGCTAAGAAGTATGTAGATATGTTGCGTACTCGCGCTGGTATGCCAGGACTCAAATTGCAAGGTGATAAAGATAACAACATGGGCGTTTCTGACCTCATTTGGGAGGTTCGTCGTGAGCGTCGTGTTGAGTTGATGTTCGACAACAACGACCGTTATTGGTCACTCATCCGTTGGCACCAATTGGATAAACTCGATACCGAGAATTATCCTGAGCAAACTAAGGGTGCTTGGATTGAGGCTGGTTGGCCAATCGACCTCAACAGCGTGAAATTGACTGAAGGTGATCATGGTTACATCGAGTGCAACACTACTGGTGTTCACCGTAAATATGAGGAGAAACATTACCTTGCTCCTATCCCATCTGGTCAAATCGAGTTGAACCCAGAAATCGGTCAAAACCCAGGTTGGTAATCATCCGATTGTTTAGAAATACATTTCTAAATACAATTGAGGGCTGCCCAATGGCAGCCCTCTTTGTTGGTAGTGTAGGGTGTATGGTTTAATGTTTAAGGTTTAAGGTGTAAAGTATAAGGTGTAAAGGTAACTTCTGGGTGCTATATAGGTAAGGAATAGTATGGTTATTGTATGGTTATTGTATGGTTATTGTGTGGTGCGGATAAGGAATTGTTGGGGAACCTAAACAATAACCTGAGGAATAGGTTAATAGTAGAATCCAATGCCGAGACTGACAAACTCCACTTTGGTTAGGTGGCTCTTCATCATGGCCTGCAAGAAAATATGCCAAGGTAATCGATAGCGCAATACAACCGAAGTGTACATCCATCCGTCAGGATAACCCGCGCTACCTGCATTCAATATGTCATACGCATAGAAAATGGGCTTGTCCAATCGACCTCCTGTAGGCGATACTATAGCCTCGCTATATGGCTCTAACTCCTTAACAGGGTCGTACATATAAGCACCAAGATGTAATCCTAAAGAGAAATCACCTACCACAAACGTAGGTTGTACACTCACACCCACACGCCAACAGTCGCCCGCTTGAGCTGCTGCAAGATTCGTTTTTTGGAAATACGTATCGCGCTGAACATATGCACCATCATAAAAAACATCCACACCGCCACCCAAATGGAAAATAGGGTGAGCATGCCAATAAGCAGCTGCATGCATCGAACCGACAAAGAAAGTCTGTTGATCTCTATAATACACTTGTCGCCCAGATGCCGTGGCGGATGCAATGAAAGACCATCGTTTGGCGATTGGTGATTGGCTATTGGTGATTGGCGATTGGCTATTGGCGATTGGTGATTGGGTAGGGGAGTAGCGTAGGGCTAACTCAGCCGCAAAGAGATTATAACCCGAATTGGGTTGGCGCAGGCTGCCATTGCTAATATGGTACCAACCACCCGAAATCCCTACCGCCCAACCTTTGGCTATGGGAAAGTCCATGTACAACATCTCGGGGAAATAGAGATTCGTTACACTGCCAATAGACTGATTAGCGTTATTCAAACTATTGTATAAATCTTTCTCTGCAACCGTGTTTTGATAGGTCTTGGTCATAAACGCCGCTCCTACACCAGGGCGTAGCCCCAATACAAAATGCTGTAATTTGACCAACGGAATATCCATATAGGTATATGGTGCAAATGCCTGTCCTAACAAATCGTGAGGCAAATGCCAATAACTGAAGCCTACACCTACACCTGCACCATTCCATTGTTGCAAAGCGAGCCAATGGGGGTGGAAAGTAGCCGAAAAATCTGCACCCATCGCAGGAGCAATCCACTTGCCCTGCTGGTTGGTCATCTTGTCCACCTTACCATCGGGCATAATCCAACCTGCACGACCACTCAAACGATAATCCACCTCTACAGCCAATAACTGTAGTGCAACGGATATAAAGAGTAATATAAACAGGGATTTGCGCATTATCCCAGACGGCTAATGCGCGTTAGTTCTTCTTCATCAAGCACCTTAATCTTGCGTCCGTCAATGGCAATCAATCCCTCACTGGCAAACTGCGAGAGGGTGCGTATAGCATTAGAAGTTGTCATATTGGACATATTTGCCAAGTCCTCACGCGCCATATACATAGCGATAGTGGCACCGTCTTCATCAAAGCCATAGGTGTGACGCAACGTAAGCAACGATTCTGCCAACCTACCGCGAATATGTTTTTGTGTGAGGTTCACAGTGCGCGACTCCGATATAGCCAAGTCTTTCGCCATGGCAGTTAATACGCCAAAACAAAACTCATTGTTCTGCTGCACCAATTTGAGGAAGGCTTCTCTGCGTACACGATAAACAGCAGTCGTTTCCAACGTACTTGCACACGATGAATGTGCATCACCCACAATCGTACTACGATAGCCAAATAAATCATGAGGCTTCAAAAGGCGAATAATCTGTACACGCTGACCAACTCCTTCTTTAGACAATCTGACCGTACCATAGATAACCATCATGATATGCGTGGGAGCATCCCCCTCATGGTGAATCATCTCATTCTTGCGGTATTTTTTAATTTCTGAATTGGCATCAATGAAGGCTTTCTGCTCTGGAGTGAGCGTATTCCAGAGCGGGTTTAATTCCCAGAGTTTACCAAATTCTTCTTGATACTTACGCATACATTTGCTGAATTAGGCTGCAAAGATACGCTTTTTTTACGAAACAAACAAAAAAAAATGAGATTATTGTGATTATTTCGAATATTTTTAGTAACTTTGCAGGCGAAATTAGAATTTTATAGTAAAATTGTTTATCATGGATATATCTGTTTTGGTTCCATTGTATAATGAAGCGGAGAGTCTGCCATCGTTGCATGAGTGGATAGTGCGTGTGATGAAAGCACATGCATTTACATACGAAATTATATTTGTTAATGATGGCTCGACAGACTCATCTTGGCAAGTCATTCAGTCGCTTCGGAAGGAAGATAACAATGTGCGCGGAATATGTTTTCGCCGTAACTATGGCAAGTCGGCTGCATTGCACTGCGGTTTTCAAGCTGTAAAAGGCGATGTGGTCATCACTATGGATGCTGATCTGCAAGATTCGCCCGATGAAATACCAGAATTATATCGCATGATTAAGGATGAGGGCTATGATTTGGTCAGTGGTTGGAAACAAAAACGCTATGATAATAAACTGACCAAGAACCTGCCCAGCAAATTGTTCAACGCTACAGCGCGCCGCGTAACAGGTATCCAGTTGCACGATATGAACTGCGGTCTGAAGGCTTATCGCCAAGAAGTGGTAAAGAATATAGAGGTGTTCTCTGAGATGCACCGCTATATCCCTTACTTGGCAAAGAACGCAGGATTCACCAAGATTGGCGAGAAAGTGGTGCAACACCGCAAACGAGAATTTGGTGAGAGTAAGTTTGGTATGAGCCGTTTCGTAAATGGCTATCTGGATTTGATGACCTTGTGGTTCCTCAATAAGTTTGGCAAACAACCGATGCACTTCTTTGGACTGGTGGGCAGCGTGATGTTTATCTTGGGCTTTGTGGCGATAGTGGTGGTAGGTGCGATGAAACTATATGCTCTCTCGCATGGTGTGCCTGCAATGTTGGTGGGGGTCAATCCTTATTTCCACTTGAGCATATTGATGATGATATTGGGTTGTATGCTGTTCTTGGCGGGATTCTTAGGCGAACTGATTATCCGCAACTCCACCGAGCGCAATAATTATCTGATTAAAGAAGAATTATAGGACTCGGGAATCGGGAGTCGCGATTCGGGAATCAACAATGAATAAATCCTGCGACATATTTGATCTCTATCGAGAAACTGTAGCCTTGTCGGATGAGGATACTGCCGATTTCTTGGTGTACGTGCAAGATGCCATTTCTCCCATAGATGGGGCTATGGCAGTGTCGGGAGTAACATTGTCGCTATTGGAGGGGCAATGGAGTACGGAACGCATACTTCTACTCACGAACGCATATACATTGGCAAGTTGCGATATGATACGCGAACGTGCTGTGGTAGGATTGCTGATGAGCATGATGAGATATAGTGCTATACTGCGTGAGAAATATGACCTGTTGGATAAACTACAGGAGATATTAACCGACGACCCAGAACTCTGTTTCACAGCACTATGCAATATAGCACGAACCGCGCAGGTCAAGCAATTGGAAAAATTCAATCAAGAGCTGACAAAGGAGATTATGCCACTGATGAGCAAGGTGGGGTCAGATGAGTTCTATGATGTCATTCGCAAACATCAGAGCGATATGGAACGCATTGCTCGTATGCATTTAGACCAAAACTTCTTGATATTCAGAGGAACCTACCAAACGCCTTTCTTCCGTGAGCGTGCTGCACATTGGTTGCTGCCATGGGATGATAATCAGTTGCAAAATGTCCATGAAGATGAGCGCGAGCAGCTGCAAGGGCTCTTAGACCTATGGCCTATGTGCGACAGCGATAAGTATGCCTTGATAGGTATGTCAAGCATGATTCGTAATACGCTGAAAGAGCAATTACAAGGCGATTTGCTTGCACAAATGGACTCGTTGGGTCATGCCGATATCGTGACCAATGGGTATGTGCAGCAATTATATCGTTATTTCCGTCTTTCCTCCTTCACCCAAAGCACACCGTTTGACTTGGTGAACTATTTGCGTGACACCATAGTCTATCGCTTGGTAGTGGTGGGCGAAAGAGCAAAACACGTCATCAATGAGATATTGAATTAATCCAACATCAGACCAAAGTTGTTGGATAGCTGAATCATCTGGTCGTATTCCTCTGGCGATAAGTCGTAGAAATAGTAGTTGCGTGGATCAACGGGACGGTCATTGAGGCGTACCTCATAATGCAAGTGCGGACCTGTCGATTTACCTGTATTACCTACCAGACCGATAATATCCGAACGGCGCACCTTTTGTCCCTTTCTGACTAACGATTTATACAGATGAGCATACACGGTTTCGTAACCAAAGCCGTGGTCCAAGATAATCGTATTGCCATATCCTTGTTTCCAACCCGAGAACTTCACTTTGGCATTACCTGTGGCAAACACCTCGGTGCCAGTAGGCGCAGTAAAGTCCATACCTTGGTGGAACTTACGCACATGATACACAGGGTCAATACGCATACCGTAACCCGATGCTACACGCGTGAGGTCTTTGTTGAGCACAGGCTGGATGGCAGGTATATTCTCCATACGAATCTCCTGCTGCTTAGCCATCTCTATAATGTCGTCGTATGACTTGGTCTGGACGTAAATTTCCTTTTCCAAGATATCTACTTTGAGCGACAAGTCTGCCGACAACTGATTGTTGGTCATGCGAGCAATCTCCTCGTAATAGGATATTTTGCGCTGTGTGCCTTGACGAATATTTAGAGGAATAGGCTCTGCGCCAAAGAGTACTCGGTATAGGTTGTCATCTCGTTGCTGTAGGTCCACCATCACCAGCTGCATCTGATCCACCTGCTGATTGAGGGTAGTTAGTTGTGCTTGCAATGCTTCTTTTTCGCGCAATAACTGCTTCTCGCGTGGCGAGGGGAAGAAAGTAAGAAACAGAAATAGAAAGATAATTCCCAATACTATTCCGCTCAATATATACAAACTACCTTGACGTAGCCAATAACCGATACCATGCTCCACTTCTTCTAAGATTAGAGTCTTGGGATTGATATGAAATTTCTTATTCATTATGTTGTATGCTTTTTAACACGAGATGCCCGTGTTTGGTTTTTGTGTTTTGCTTTTGACTCTTGGGGTTTCCACCAGAAGAAATAGCTATTTTGTTTTTGCTTTTCCTCTTTGGTGCGTGCTACATACACAGGCTGCATCGTGTATGGGTTTATGCCCGTGTAGAACATCGTTGTTGCCAGTGTCATGGGGGTTGGAGTGAAATCCTGCACTTGCTCTGGACGGTAGTGCAATTCTCGGCAACGCTTGGCTAACTGCTGCATATCCTGATTGGTGCAGCCAGGGTGCGAGGAGATGAAGTAGGGTATCAACTGCTGACGTAATCCTGCTTCGGCATTCACTTGCTCAAAGAAACGGTGAAAACGCTCGTACTGCTCCCACGATGGCTTGCGCATAATCTTCAGTACGCTATCCGATGTGTGTTCGGGTGCCACTTTGAGTCGTCCTGACACGTGCTTGGTGATTAGTTCGCGCCCATATGTCTCGTTCATCAGGTCGTAGCGAATACCGCTACCGACAAAAGACTTCTTGATATAGGGCAGAGTATCTACCTTATTATATATATGTAGGAGAGGTGCAAAGTCTTGATTGAGGTTTTTGCATATCGTAGGGTGCAAGCAACTGGGGCGTGCGCACTTCTCACACAGCGACATATCCTTGCCGTGCATGCCGTACATGTTGGCACTTGGACCTCCCAAGTCGCTCAGATAACCCTTCCACTCAGGCAAATCTTTGAGCAGGTTGATTTGACGAAGGATACTGTTCTCTGAGCGCGAAGTGATTTGCTTGCCCTGGTGGGCTGAGATAGTACAGAAACTGCATCCGCCGAAGCACCCACGGTGCATGCACACCGAGAAACGAATCATCTCGTAGGCAGGTATGTGTTTGTCCTTATACTTAGGATGCGGATGATATTGGAAGGGCAAATCGTATATGGCATCCAGTTCCTCCGTGGTCATTGTGGGGTAGGGAGGATTGACCACCACATATTGGTCGCCCACAGGCTGCATGATGGTCGCAGCGTTGATTTTGTTGCTCTCTGTCTCAATAAGACGGAAGTTCTCCGCATGCACTTGTTTGCTTTTTACAGCAGACTCGTGAGACTGCAATGTGATTATATCCTGCTTATTGGTTTCTGGTACTTGGGTCAAATATGCCGTTTGCGGAATATCATGTTGAATGCCTTGTTTCGCAATTTCTACAATCTGTTTCTCTCCCATTCCATAGACCAATAAGTCAGCCTTCGAATCCACCAAAATGCTGGGCATTAGTCGATCTGACCAATAGTCGTAGTGCGTCAAACGGCGCATAGAGGCCTCTATACCGCCGATAACGATAGGTACATCGGGGTAGAGTTGCTTGAGGATATTGCAGTAGGTGATTGTACAGTAGT
The DNA here is from genome assembly GCA_015061165.1 of Bacteroidales bacterium. Taxonomy (GTDB): domain Bacteria; phylum Bacteroidota; class Bacteroidia; order Bacteroidales; family Paludibacteraceae; genus Colicola. The sequence continues at coordinate 50,260 of SUXC01000014.1, read as the reverse complement.
CGGGTCGCATACCCGCCTTGCCTTCGGGGGTGTAGGCATCATCCGAGCGCAGCCGTTTAGCAGCTGTATAGTGATTGACCATGGAGTCCATACTACCTGAGGTAACGGCAAAGAATAAGCGTGGTCGTCCCAGTTTGGTAAAGTCGCGATGGTCGCCTCGCCAGTCGGGTTGAGGTACAATAGCCACTTTATACCCCGCATGTTCTAACACTCGCCCTATGACAGCTGCCCCAAAAGCAGGATGGTCAATATACGCATCGCCCGAGAAGAGGATTACATCCACTTCGTCCCAACCGCGGAGTTGCAACTCCTTTTTGGTGGTGGGTAAGTATGCTTTCAGATCGTACATGGATTCGGGCTTCGCGATTCGTGACTCAAATAATGGGGTTATTTCACTCGGATATAGGTGATAGTGCCTTCGCTACTGGTGAAGACACATTCTTTTGCACCCAATGGCAGTGGTGTATTGAGGATAGAGTTGCCTATCTTATGGCGCCAAAGCACTTTGCCTGTCTGAGCATCCATACCCAATAGTAGTCCATTCTTGGTGCTCACCCATAGGGTACCATCTTTCTCTAGAGGCATGGCGGGGTTGTGTTCATAACCAAAGTCGGCATGCGTAGCCCAGCGTGTGATAGGCTCATGTGTGGTAGCATCCATAGCGACTATGGTGTCCCACATACATTTAGAATAAACGGTTTGCCCGTCTTCACTCAGACCTACCGTCTCGCGTACTTTATACTCTTTGGTGCGCCAAACCTGTTCGCCAGTCTCAGCGTCGAGGCAAGTGAAATAGCGGTCAGGTGCGGTAATGAAGAGTTTGCCATTAGCAGCCACTGGCCATACGCTGGCTGGTGAAAGTTTAGGATTGCCATTGCCGTTGTTCCACTTCCATGCCAACGAACCATCTGCAAGGTTGAGGGCGTACATATAGGTGTCCCAACATCCGAAATAGAGTTTGTCGTTATATACCAATGGGCGAGTAAGCACATAGTTCTTCAGTTCGTCAAATGTCCATTTCACTTTGCCCGTTTTGATGTCAATGGCGAACATTCTGCCGTCGCCACCACCAATATATGCAATGCCCTCGTGGATAGTTGCTGCTCCCATTACGGCTTGGTTCGTGGTGATATGCCACAACTCTTTGCCCGTCTCTGCATCTAAACCGTAGATATTATAATTGGCACTACCGAAGACTACTACGCCTTCGCTCACAGCGGGCGAACCCACAATGCGCATGCCTGTGTCAAAACTCCAATTTGTTTTGCCAGACCTCAGATTAAGCGAATACATCACACCTACGTCATCGCCGATAAATAGGCTCTTCCCATCGGTTACAGGGGTAGAGTAGATACCGCCTTTTAGGGCTTTGTGCCAAACGCGTTTCACGTTAGCGTACTCTTTGTTCACATCGAAATTAGGGCGCAACGCTTGATCGGATGCTCCGTATGTTTTTTGCTCGAAAGGCAAACTGAGCCAATGTTTCGCTTCTTCGCCAATACGTTTTTCGTTGAAACGGATGCTATCTGTGATGCTGATGATGGAATAGCCGTTCACACCATCTTTGTCGCGCAGGTTCGAGCGATTGAGTACATCGGCTATACCATCGCAGTCAAAAAGCAGGTTGCGGTGATAGTGTCCGCCCATGATACATTGCACATTGTGCTCTCGCAGCACATCGGTTACATCGTACCAGTTGTCCACATCGCCGTTGCGCAATGGATAGTGCGTGAAGACAAAGATAGGAGCGTCCCCTGAGGCAGACACACTATCCAGATTATGCTTGAGCCATGCTATGTCTTGTGGTGCTACGTGTCCGTCTGCCATGCGAATTACTGGACCCGAATTGAAACCAATAAAATACATACCATTGTGCGTGAAGGCAAATCGGCTATCGCCAAACACGCGACTAAAGTCCATCACACCCGACTCGGACCATGTCGTCTCGTGGTTGCCCGAAGCAGCGTAATAGGGTACATTCAGTTGGTCTAACGCATTTTTGATGGCTTGGATAGAAGCACGGTCTCCGTTCTCAGTAAGGTCGCCAGTGACTACGACAAACTCAATAGCGGGATTTTGATTAATCTCTGCAATCGAGCGTTGCAAGTCTTCCATCGGACGTGGGTTACTACTGCTGATATGCGTATCGGTCAGCAATGCAAACGAAAATAATAAAATCGAAAGAATATTCATAATTCAAAATTCAAAATTCATAATTCAAAATTCATAATTCCTAATTCCTAATTCCCAACTCCCCCTTACTCCATTTGTAGATTCATGCGTTGGCGCAGTTCCTCCAAATGGGGGTTTAGTTGGTTTAATATTTTGTATTTCTCTGTGGAGGTGTATGCTATTTGTGTAGCCACATACTCAGCCACTTCCACTCGCAGTTGCACATAGTCGTTTTGCAGTACATCGCGTATTCGATCCATGAGTGCTTTACCAAATTTGGCAAACTCTTTCTTCTGCAATTGGTTATCCACCGTGATATGGAACATTGTGTCCGAGTCTTGTGCCAGTTCGTAGGTGGTCAGCATAGCTTTGAAGCGCTCTTCGTTCTCGAAGTGTTTTATCTGACCAACCCACGCGCTTTTGAGTTGGTCAAGTGTAAAAGGGGTGTTACGCTTTTGTTGTTCCGTTGGTACTGTGGCAGTAGGTTGTGTGGTTGCCTGAGGCGTTGCACTCAGTTTACCTAAGTTGCCCAACGATGGCATCGCTCCTAAAGTGGGTTTGGGTGGCGGAGGAGCTGTTGGCGTAGCAGGCTTGGGAGCCACGGTAGGTGGCACTACGGCAGTCGGTTGTGGAGCCGTTGCGGGACGTGATGCTGGTTGCGCAGCAGGCGTAGCCGTTTGTACGTTATTGCTTTGCACTTTTTGAACCTCTTGCACAGGCACCTCTGTCAGCCGACATAGTTTGACCAATGCCAATTCCACCGTTAATCGTTTGTTCTTGGCGGTGCGATAATTGATGTCGCAGGTATTCATAATGTCCAATGCGTTGTATAGCCATTTGGCTGCACAGCGTTGGGCTTGTTCTTGATAGTGTTGGCGGATAGCATCCGATGTCTCCAGCAGTTTCACGGTGGCTATATCCTTGCTCACCAATACATCACGCAGGTGTTGCGCGAAGCCTGTCACGAAGTGTCCTGCATCAAATCCTTTGACCAGTACCTCATTCAGCAGTAATAGCGCTTCGCTCACATTACCCATGAGGGCTGCATTCACTAGACGGAAATAATAGTCCGTATCCAGCACATTCAGTACCTCTATGGCTTGCTCATAACTGATGTTTGTTCCGCAGAACGATACCAGTTGGTCAAAGATACTCAGCGCATCACGCATACCGCCGTCGGCTTTTTGTGCGACTACGTTCAGAGCTTCTTCGCTGGCTGTAACGCCCTCTTGCTGAGCCACATATTGCAAGTGGTGAATCGTGTCGGCTACTGTGATTCGGCTGAAGTCATATACCTGACAACGGCTCAATATAGTAGGCAATACTTTATGCTTTTCGGTGGTAGCTAAGATGAAGATAGCATACGAAGGTGGCTCCTCCAATGTCTTCAATAGGGCATTGAACGCCCCTTGCGACAGCATATGTACCTCATCTATGATGTACACGCTGTATTTGCCTATTTGTGGCGGGATACGCACTTGGTCTATCAGCGAACGGATATCCTCTACCGAGTTATTGGATGCGGCATCCAGCTCATGGATATTAAACGAACGCTGTTCGTTGAATGCCACGCACGATTCGCATTGGTTGCAGGCATCATGCTCGGCGGTGGGGTTCAAACAGTTGATGGTCTTTGCAAAGATACGTGCACAAGTGGTCTTGCCTACTCCACGTGGACCGCAGAACAGGTATGCGTGTGCCAAGTGATTGGTACGTATGGCATTACGCAGGGTTTGTGTCAGTGCTTGCTGACCCACCACACTCTCAAAGGTGGTAGGGCGATATTTCCTGGCGGATACGATATAATTTTCCATAAATATACAATTAACGCGCAAAGGTACAAATAAATTTGCATATTTGCAAAAAAAAGTGTACCTTTGCACCCAAATTCTATAATTATGGCAGAAATGGAACAAGGTTGGACGACCGAAATTCGTCCAAAAGATAGTCTTTTATCCGTAGATTTCAAGGAAATTTGGCGTTATCGCGATTTGATGATGTTGTTTGTCAAGCGTAATATCATTACGCAGTACAAGCAGACTGTCCTCGGTCCTCTGTGGTATGTCATCCAACCGTTGATGACTACTGTTATGTATATGGTGGTGTTCGGTGGTATTGCCAAGATTTCTACCGATGGTTTGCCTCAACCATTGTTCTATTTGGCGGGTATCAGTTTTTGGCAGTATTTCGCGGACTGCTTGGGTAAGACGTCTAATACGTTTGTCAGCAACGCGGGTATTTTTGGCAAGGTGTATTTCCCTCGTTTGGTGACTCCGCTGAGCGATGTGATTAGCAACCTTGTGCGCTTTGGTATCCAGTTCGCCTTGTTCCTTGTGGTGTATGCCTATTATGCGTTATTCACTGATGTTCAGATACATACCAATTGGTATGCCCTGCTGCTTCCTGTGCTGATTGTCATGTTGGCAGGCTTGGCATTGGGCTTTGGTATCTTGTTTTCCAGTATGACCACTAAGTACCGCGACTTGCAACTCCTATTGAGTTTCTTTGTCAGCCTGTGGATGTATGCTACTCCAGTTATTTATCCTCTTTCTACTATTACCAACGAGAAACTGCGCCTTGTCATGCAGCTCAATCCGCTGACGGGTATTGTGGAGTTCTTCAAGTATGGTATGTTGGGTGTGGGTAATCATGATTGGTGGATGCTTGGCTATAGTTTTGGCTTCATGGTGGTGTTGTTGGCTGTCGGCATTATCGTATTTAATAAGGTGCAAAAGTCCTTCATGGATACCGTATAATGAAATTCTATCCCAACTGCAAGATTAACATCGGACTGCGCGTGGTGCGCAAGCGCGAAGATGGTTATCATGACTTAGAGACTATCTTTTACCCTGTCTATGGCTTGCATGATGAGTTGGAGGTCGTGAAGGCAGAGGAGTTTGCCTTTCTGCAAGACGGTTTAGTAGTGGACTGCTCTCCTACTGACAACCTTATATATAAGGTGTACCAACGCATGCAGACACATTTCCCGCAGATAGGAAATGTCAAAATCACTTTCAAGAAGAATATTCCTTTTGGTGCAGGTTTGGGCGGTGGCAGTAGCGATGCAGCACATATGGCTATTGCGCTCAATGAGATTTTTCAACTGGGACTGACCAAGCAGCAACTCGCAGAAGAGGTTCGCCCTTTGGGCGCAGACTGCCCGTTTTTTATCTATAACACCCCTTGCTATGCAGAGGGCATTGGCGATAAGTTGTCGCCTATTACGTTGGATTTGAGAGGCTTGCGCCTTGTGATGATTAAACCCCATTGCGGAGTCTCTACCAAAGAAGCATATGCTGGAATAGTGCGCCACCCTGAAGTGGAAGGACAAATCAAACAAGCATTGATAGAGGGTAAGACGCTAACCGATATGTCTTCTTTGCTTATCAATGATTTTGAACAAACCGTCTTTCCTATTCATTCCGAGATTGCAGAAATAAAAAAGCGCCTACAAGATGCAGGCGCCGTGTATGCAGCTATGTCGGGCTCAGGCTCAACGGTCTTTGGGCTTTTCGCTACACCATCCTATACAACTCTACACCACGCTACACAACACGATTCGGAACGTCGTACCGACACCCAATTGCGATTGCTTCACGAAGAGTTCGCCTCGATGGTAATCTTCGATGATACGCTTGCCTAAGCTCAGTCCCAATCCCCATCCGCGTTTTTTGCTTGTGTATCCGGGTTGGAATATCCGTTTGAAGTTCCTGCGGTCAATACCCTTGCCCGTGTCAGTAATATCAATATATAGGTTTTCCGCTTTCCCCTTTCCGTTTTCTGTTTTCACTTCAATCGTGATACTTCCTTTCCCGTCCATGGCATCTATGGCGTTCTTGCATAGGTTTTCAATCACCCATTCAAATAGCGGTGCGCACAGCATCGCTCTTGCTCTATCGCCAATAGCCAATTGCCCATCGCCAATAGCCAATTTATATTCTATCTTATTTGATGTTCGCGCGCGCATGTAGTCTATGGCGGATTGTACGATAGGCAGCACTTCGCGTTCCTCTAATGTCGGTTGCGAACCTATCTTAGAAAAACGCTCGGCTATCATTTGCAGACGGTGAATATCCTCGTCCATTTGTGGGAGTAACGGGTCGTTGGGGTAGGTGGCTTTCAGCAGTTCGTTCCATGCGTTGAGCGAGGAGATAGGGGTACCGAGTTGGTGAGCCGTCTCTTTGGAGAGTCCTACCCATAGGCTATTCTTCTCGCTGCGTTGTACCATGAGCAGGGCTATAGCAGCCAAGGCTGCCAAAGCCAGCATAACAACCAACTGAATATAAGGGAAATACGACAGCCATTGCAATGTGGATGATTGCTCGTAATAGATATATTGCATCACGCTGTCGGAGATGCGCACTTCGATAGGTTCTTGTGTGGCGCGTAGTTCGTTGATTTTCTTGGTGTAGAATCGTTCTACGTTGCGTTTGGGTTCTTGTACGTTGCGTGATAGGAGTAGGTTGTAGTTGGTATCCACCATATAGACGGGGATAGTGGTGTTACCTTCCATCACTTGGAGGAGGAGGTCAATGTTCTCGTTCTCGCCTGCCAATATGAATTGTCGTGTAGCTTCTGCCCATAGTTCGATTTTCTTTTGCTCTTCTTGTTCAAACTGTTCTACGATATGACTGGTTACCAGCGAACTAACCACTACTACGATTACGAGTAGTAGGGTGATTCCTATGCTCAGTATATTCGAATTTAACCGTTTCATAATGATTTTGCTATTTTCGGTGCAAAATTACATATTTTTTTTGTTATAACCAAATCTTTGCCCCAATACTTGTCTTTTTTGTGATTATATTCTTTTTAATATTCTTTTTATATTCTACTTTTTGTGTCATAATTGGATTGAATAGTTTTGCATATATCTTTGTAGTGTTTTCCTATAATCTGCCGTAGAGTTCCCGTAGAGTTCCCGTAGAGTTCCTGTAGAGTTACCGTAGAGTTCCCATGGAGTTCCTATAGGTGTCAGCAGTTTTTATAATGATGTGTTCCTCAAAAACTAATGGCTATGATTCAGATTTGCAGGATGAGTTTTTGTACTATTGGGGAATTTGGACGAATTTCATTTGGGAAGTTGGCGCATTTGATAAGGTGTAATTTGCTTTGGCACGGAAATTGCGTGGATTAGGGCAAGGGCAGAAAAAGCTCTTGCCCTAATTGATAATAAACCTAAACCTTAATCATTAACCTTTTAAACCAAACCAACTATGACAAATGTAACCAAAATGCTATTGGCTCTCTTAGGTGGAGCCGTAGTGGGAGCAACAGCAGCATTAATGCTCGCTCCAAAGAGTGGCAGGGAACTGCGCGCCGAAATCGCAGCTATCGCTCGCGAGAAGTACAAAAACATGAACATGGATGAGATTTCTCATCTCGTGGACAAAGTGATGAAACGTATCAAAAACGGACTCTGCAACTGCCACTGCAAAGCCGATCTCGAAGCAGCAGTAGAAGATGCTGCCAAATAATCTGTGCCTTTAACCTCTAACCTCTAACCTAAAGACTATGAACGGAAATTTATACAATCAGTTACTAACTGATATACAGTCATATACGAAGTCGCAATTCCAACTGCTGAAAGTGCAGAGTATAGAGCAGATGAGCCTGCTGATAGGACTGATAATGACGATTGTTGCTATCACCGCCATTGTGGTTATTGGACTCATTTTCTTGGCGATTGCTTTGGCTGCATGGCTCGAACAATGGCTGCCGATGTGGGCATCATATTTGGTGATAGCAGGTGGCATGGGATTGATAGCGTTAGGGGTGTATTGGGGCAGACGGTTGTGGTTTGTGCGCCCAATAGAGAAGCACCTGAGCGAAGTAGTAATGGATAATCCTGCTCCACTAAAGCAACAGAAGCAATCCATTGAAAACCAATCCGCTATGCAGCGCGAACTGCTACAGCGCGACCTCGCGACCGTGCAACGCGACTGGGCACAGGTGCAGCAGCTCTTTGCGCTCTTACGAGAAATCATTTCGCCTAAGAAGGAGGTATAATTCTTCACAATTGATGGCTATTATTCACCAGCATCGCTCAAAATGGGCGATGCTGGTATTGTTATAATAGAAAAGTAACGAAAAAGTGGATATAAAAAGAAATAAATAGCATTTCGCTTGTATATGTCACAAAAAAGCAGTACCTTTGCAGATTGAAATTAAATGTATCCTAAAAATAGTATATTGCGTGGGTTAAGTCCACATTATATATTGGTGTTGATTGTAATATGAGAAAGACAAGATTATTAGTAACCCTTTTGTGCTTCTGTTTGGGGATTATGCCCGTTGTAGCGCAGTCGGTGATGATTGTCAAGGATATTAAGCAGGTGCAGATGGCATCTGTGTTGGCGATGTATAAGAATGAGTTTGGTAGTTTCGAGAAACCTGCTTTGTCCGACCCATTCCCTTATGCCGTTATTCGTATGAACTTAGAGGGCAATGCGCATGCTGTGCGTGCTGCTAAGGAGCGTTTGACCCTGTATATGGGTCAGCAGACGGGCGTAGAGGCGCGAGTTACTACGTATTCCAACCAGATACTATTTTTGGTGCGTGCGCGCCGTCCGTTGATTTATATTGACTGTGGCGATGGCTGCGAACAGGTGCTGCTGAGCAATATGCAGAAACTGCAATCTAACTGCCTGTACGACTGTACGGTACGCTTCATTCCCGAAAGCTCTGAAGGCAGTGCGGACACCCATTCGGGCGTGGTGCTTCACCCATACAAGCTGACTGTCACCCCTGCCAATGCGCAGGTGATAGTGGTGGCAAACGGTGTGAAACAAGAGTGGATACTCAATGAGGGCATTGCCAATCTTAATCTATTGGAGGGAGAGTACCAATATACCATTACCGCACCTGACTACTACGATTTAGAGGGTACGCTGACGGTAGATGCCGAGCATCGTGATACGACTATTGCGTTGCTGAGCAAGTATGGCTCTTTGACGGTCGAACACGGGGATACAACGGTCATGGTAGAGGTGCAACGCATGGGTGCTATGGGAATGAGCTACCCTTTGCCTCTGACGGATATGCGCTGTGTGCCAGGCAGTTATATATTGTCTATCAATAAGCCTAAACATCTGCCATGGACAGATACGGTGGAGATTAAGCCTGGCGACCATATCTTCGTATCGCCTATGTTGGTGTCTAAGCGAAAGGGCAAAACCAATGCCGAATCAACCAATATCGCTGCTATTCCCGATAGTGGTAAACGTACCGTTAAGGAAAAGAGCAGTAAAACCCCTTCTGAAGGAACGCGAACGCTCTTGTTGGCAGAGGTGGGTATCGCTAAGAATCCCGAGTGGGGTGTTGGTCTGAGGTTCGGACAGATGTATAATGGAGTAGGTTGGTACCTGAAAGGTCGCTCTAATTTCACGATAATGAAGGATGTCAAAGGTCAGATAGAGAGTTTTAACGCGCTGCCTGATTGCTTGAGTGGCAAGTCTTCGGAGTGGTTGATGAATGCGGGTATAGTGTTTGACTTGTTCCGCACGTGGGAGAAGAAATCCCCTCGCAATCATTTGGGTATGTATTTAGGTGCAGGTTATGGCGCACGAACAAGGTATTTGGAGACGGTAACTGATGGCTGGAAGAAGTATATGCCTAACTCCTATTCGGGTGTGAGTGTTGATGCGGGTGTGATTGGCAGTGTGTATGGCTTCACGCTGTCGGCAGGTGTAAATACCATTGGCTTCAAGTATATGGAGGTAGAGTTTGGTATAGGTTGGACCTTTTAATGTATGAAACAGACTAAATAGCGTAAAGTTATGACAAATAGATATATACATATATTTTCCTTTGTGGCAGCACTACTAATGCTTGCCACCTTCTCCGCCTGCGAGGCTGATGACAAAATCGTATTCGTAACAGGGACGACTACAGAGCCTGAGTCTGAACTGAATAAAGAAAATGGTCACGAATGGGTAGATTTAGGGTTAAGTGTAAAGTGGGCAACCTGCAATGTAGGTGCAAATAGCCCAGAAGATTACGGAGATTACTTTGCATGGGGCGAGACTACCCCAAAGACTACATATACTACTTCGAACTATTCGTATGGTGTTAATCCAACTATTCTTCCATTGAGCAATGATGCTGCATATAAGAATTGGAGTGGTGCTTGGCGTATGCCTACCGCTGCAGAACTAACCGAATTATGTGAACAATGTACATGGACATGGACTACTAAAAACGGTGTGAAGGGTTGCAGTGTAACCAGTAAGAGCAACGGCAATAGCATTTTCCTTCCAGCAAGCACTTCGCTATACAATGCAGGAAGCTATTGGTCGAGTTCGCTCAACACGAACAACCCGAACAGAGCGTACAAAATGGTATTCAATACGAGCGGTGCGTACATGGACTGCAACAACGGCAGCCGTAGCAATGGATTATCCGTGCGCCCAGTCTGCCCGTAATACATTGCTGTTTACAGAAATTGCTTTAATCGGTCATTAGACAAAGGATTGTCTAATGACCGATTAAGGTATCAGTTCTTGAAGTGGAGTTCGCCGTTTAAGAGTTCGACTATCACAGGGCGGGATTGGTTCACCTTGCCTGCGATGATACTCTTGCTCAATTCGTTGAGTACCAAACGCTGCAACGCACGCTTCACAGGGCGAGCACCAAACTGCGGATCATAACCCTCATGGGCAATATAATCTATCGCATCGTCCGTTACGCGCAGGTCAATGCCATTCTGCAAGAGCATCTTATGTACGCCCTCAATCTGCAAGCCTACAATATCACGAATCTGCGCCTCATCCAGTGGGGTGAACATAATCGTCTCATCAATACGATTAAGGAACTCAGGACGGACAGTCTGGCGAAGCAAATCCATGACCTGTTGGCTCGTTGTCTCGTGGTCAATGCCCTTCTCCTCATTCTCGCGAATGAGTTGGCTACCAAGGTTCGAAGTGAAGATAATCAGGGTGTTCTTGAAATTTACCGTGCGCCCCTTATTGTCGGTCAGACGGCCGTCATCCAATACCTGCAATAGCACATTGAACACATCGGGGTGCGCCTTCTCAATCTCATCAAACAGCACCACGCTATAGGGTTTGCGACGGATTGCCTCGGTGAGTTGTCCACCCTCGTCATAGCCCACATATCCCGGAGGCGCACCAATCAGTCGGGTGGCTGCAAACTTCTCCTGATACTCCGACATGTCGATACGGGTCATCATGTTCTCATCATCGAACAGATAGTCGGCGAGGGCTTTGGCAAGTTCCGTCTTACCTACACCCGTTGTACCGAGGAAAATGAACGAACCAATAGGACGTTTGGGGTCTTGCAAGCCCGCACGAGAGCGACGGATAGCATCGCTGACAGCCTGTATTGCTTCATCTTGCCCCACTACGCGACGGTGCAGTTCCTCCTCAAGGTGCAGCAGTTTGTCGCGCTCGGACTGCATCATCTTCGTGACAGGAATACCTGTCCAACGAGCTACTACTTCGGCTATATCGTCCTCATCCACCTCTTCCTTAATCAGGCTCTCACCTTGCATGGCATGCAACGCCTCTTGTGCAGCACGGATATTGGCTTCTGCTTGTTGGATTTTGCCATAGCGGATGGTGGCTACTTTTTCGTAGTTGCCCTCTCGCTCGGCTATCTCTGCTTCGCGTTTCATCTGCTCAATATGGGCTTTCTCGTTCTGGATAGTTGCTACATAGCCCTTCTCCTGTTCCCAACGCGCGTTCATGTCTTTGGCCTCCGCTTGGAATTTGCTCAGTTGCTCTTCAATCGTAGCCAGTTTGGCTTTGTCGTGCTCGCGCTTAATGGCCTCGCGCTCGATTTGCAATTGCATAATTTGGCGATTGAGGTTATCCAATTCTTCGGGCTTGGAATCCACTTCGAGGCGCAATTTGGCTGCTGCTTCATCCACCAAATCTATCGCCTTATCAGGCAGAAAACGGTCGGTGATATAGCGCGTGGATAGGGCAACAGCAGCGATAAGGGCATCATCCTTGATACGCACTTTGTGGTGGGTCTCGTAGCGCTCTTTGAGTCCGCGCAATATGGAGATAGTGGCAGCCTCATCGGGTTCATTGACCATGACCATCTGGAAACGGCGTTCAAGAGCCTTGTCTGTCTCAAAATATTTCTGATACTCATCGAGGGTGGTTGCACCCACAGCGCGTAGGTCGCCACGCGCAAGGGCAGGTTTGAGGATATTGGCAGCATCCATCGCGCCTGAGCTCTTGCCCGCGCCAACGAGCGTGTGTATCTCATCTATAAAAAGGATAATCTCGCCTGCTGCATTAGTAACTTCGGCAATAACACCTTTGAGGCGTTCCTCAAACTCGCCTTGGTACTTGGCACCTGCAATGAGCGCACCCATATCGAGGGAGTATATCTGTTTCTTTTTTAGGTTCTCGGGGACATCGCCACGAATGATACGATGCGCCAAGCCCTCCACAATAGCGGTCTTACCCACACCAGGCTCGCCAATGAGGATAGGATTGTTCTTGGTACGGCGTGAGAGGATTTGCAATACACGACGGATCTCATCATCACGACCAATCACGGGGTCGAGTTTGCCCTGTTGGGCACGTTCGCAGAGGTTAATAGCGAAACGCTGTAGGTTTTCGGTTTTGTTGTTCATTGTATTCATAGTTATAAAATAAGACAATGGTTATGTTTAATTGATGTTGTTTGATGTGATAAGTACAAAAGATATACCAAAGCCCATTTTATACCAAATTCGCCTGCCAAAATGGCAGACGAGTAGTTTGTGAATCATTCGTTGTTCGTGGTTAAAAAAGTGCTAAAAGTATCAATTATTAAGATTCGTTCTCTTTTCGTTTCGCTATCCGTTCCTCAATTTTACCGAGCGACGACCCTGAGAACTCCGAGAGAACTCCCCGAGACGGTCAACTTGCAAAAAGTGCCGTTTCTTAAGATTGACTATTTGCCTTTACACCTTACACTCTACACTTTACATCAGAAAAATCGCCCTAAAAAACGATTATTATTTGCTCAATTCAAAAAAATGTATTACCTTTGCAGCGCGAAACCCAACGAAGGGATGTCTGCGCATCGGCGGAGGGTTTTGCAGACATATTAAAAAGGCGTTTATTGCGCTCTGTTCTGACCTTTTGGAATGTCGCAACTTTCAATAGATATTCAGGACTTAGCAACGATAGATGTCCTACGGGATATAGATTATCCCTCTTGTGCCTATTTTGGTACATTGTTTGCGTATATGCGTATGCGCACACGCGTACCTTAACTATGTAGCACGAGAGTATATTTTATATTCGGCGTGGGCTTCGCGTTGTCGGTTCTAATATCTAAGGCAATGCGACAGCCTCAAAAGGTGGAACTGGCAAAAGGCAAGTTCCGCGCTTTTTTGTATGTGTATAACGGTTTGAATAATCATAACATAAATACAAACTTACTAAAACACTACAACAATGAAAAAGACCATTTTTCTTGCCCTTATGGCGTTGGCTATTGTAGCCGTTCCTGCGAATGCACAAACGCGCAAAGAGAGAAAAGCAGCCGAGAAAGCCAAATGGGAGCAACAGCAGCAGTTTGATGCTGAAGAGGCTGCCCTCCGTCATCAAATCCGTATGGATAGTATTGCTAATGCCAAGCGCGTAGAAGAAGAGAAAGCCGCCGAGGCAGCAGCCCGCGCCAAAGCCCGTGCGGAAGCGCAAGCAGCGCAAGAGGTAGAGGTCAGCGAGCCATGTAGCGATCTCTTGACAACTGCTACCATTATTCGCGGTCGCGGTGTAGGCGAAGATTACGACCAACAGATGGCTGTAGAATTAGCACGCTCGGCTGCATTGGAGGAAATGGCTTCACAAATCAATACCAGTGTGCAGGCAATTGTGAGTAACTACAAGAAAACGATGCGCATTAACCTCACTCGCGAGTCTAAACAACGCATGGAGGGCATGACTTTGACCGCAGTTGAGCAAAGTACAGGCTACCGTATAGCATGTCGCAAAACGACCTCTTATGTCCTCAATGGCGAAAAACTATTCAAGCATTACATGGTAGTAGAGGTAGCCAAAGATGATTTGTTAGGGCCCATTTATGAGGGTATCCAAGAAGACGAAGAACTGCAATTGGATATGGACTATCAAAAGTTCGCAGATGAGTTTGATAAAAATTGCCAACAAGATATACAATAATGCTAATGAATAAACAATATAACATGATTATTATGAAAAAGGTTTTAATTATCTTACTTTCGCTACTTTCGCTGACAATGTTTGCACAACAAAAGAAAGTGGCTGTATATGTCACAGGTAATGATCCTATCAATGATATCGTGGGTAGTCGTTTGGTGGATGGTATAGCTAAAAGTGGTAAGTATATCGCTATTGAACGTACTGCAAGTTTCTTGAGTGAATTGTCTAAAGAGCAAAATTACCAATCTACAGGTGCGGTTGATGATAGCGAAATCTCCCGTTTGGGAAAACAATATGGTGTAGATTATGTATGTGTAGCATCAGCATTTGATGTTTGGGGAAGTGAAAAATATATTTCCACCCGTTTGATAGACGTGGAGAGAGCAGAGGTTGTTGTATCTTCAAGTTCTAATGGTGCTATTGCAAATAGTTCTCAACTTATATCTGTACTGAACACATTATCTGATGGTTTGCTATCTTCTTTTGAACAATCTAAAATATCAACAGCCAAAAAAGTGGCAGTATATGTTAGTCGTACAGGCAATAAGGATGTGGATATTATTTTAGGTGACCAATTGGTGGCTGGATTTGCGCATAGCGGTCGATATTTTGCCATAGAGCGCACACAAGGTTTTTTGAATCAATTAAGTAAAGAGCAAGATTATCAACATACAGGTGCTGTGGATGATGCAGAATTGACACGATTGGGAAAACAATTTGGTGTACACTATGTCTGTATTGCCAAAACATCACAACTCTTTGGTGATTACTTCATATCTACTCGTTTGATAGATGTAGAAACGGCCACTGTAGTTAATTCATGCAATTTGGAAGGAGTTCAGCTGTCAAATGCTCCAAGTGTTATAACTGCTGCACAACAAATAGCAGAAAAACTATCAGATAAGACTATTCAAGAAATAGCATATGAGGAGGAACAAGAGCGTCTGCGTATAGAGGAGGAAAAACGATTGGCTGAAGAAGCAAAGCGCCAAGCAGAAGAAGCAAAACGCATAGCGGAAGAAGAGGCAAGACGTGAAGCAGAAAGAAAAAGACAACAAAGAAGAATTACAGAATCTAAAACAAGTTCACATAATGGATATAGTTATGTGGATTTAGGATTACCAAGTGGTTTAAAGTGGGCAAAATATCGTTTGGAGGGTGATAATTTGTATATGTGGGGCGAAGTAAAACCTGATAATGATTATAGGCGCGATTATAAATATCTTAGGAATGGAAAATATATTAACATTGGAACGAATATTGCTAAAACGGAATATGATGTGGCTTATAAGGTGCGAAAAGGGAAATGGCGCATGCCAACATATCAAGATGTACAAGAACTAATAAAATTTTGCAAGGTAGATAGGGTGGAAGATGGTAAATATGTTCTTGTCGGTCCGAATGGAGCATATATTTTGCTTGATTATGGTCCATATTGGACAGCTTCAATAAATGGTAATGGAACTTCAAAAACAGCATGGCTGTTTGATTTTTGCATAAACGGAATAGAATTGAGATCAAAAGACAGAGATCGTAGAAGAAATATATTACCTGTTTGTGAGTAAGAACTTATACTGCCGTACTTCCGATTTTCAATGAAGATATGCTGCAAAGATACTAAAAATAAATGAATTACGCAGTATTTTGCAAAAAAGACTGAGAAACGTAAGAAATATTCAATATCCAAGAACCCACCACGAAAACTAAAAGCACCAACAATATGAAGAAACCCCTTTTGATAACCATGGTCTGTTGGGCGATGGCTACCGTTGCTGCTTTCGCCCAACTGCCTCCAACGTGGTGTGACCATGACTTGCGACGCTTGGATTATCCCGACAGCGAGTATTTCACGGGCTACGCCGAAGGTGCACCTACTGGCAATGAACGCCCAGAAATAGCCATCCAACGCCTGAAAGATGCAGCGCGCGTGGAAGCCCTATCCACTATCCGCATACATGTCAAGAATAATACCACCAACAACGCCCTCAGCCAAACCCTTCGCTCCAACGAAGGCACTTTCCGTCAATCCATGCGCGAGTTTACTTCCTCTACCACCACAACGGTGGATATGAAAATCCCAGGGCTGCAAATAGAATCATGGCGTAATCCACAGACTGGCACTATCGCTGCCTTTGCCTACGTAAAGAAAAGCACCCTTATCCGCCAATTAGAGAAGCAAATCACCGTAGCCCTCACCAAGGTGGAGATGTCGCTCGACCAAGTGGACCAACTTATCGCCACAGGACAGAAACTGCAAGCGCGTAGCGCAGCCGAAAAAGCATTGCCCCTATTCACGGAAGTGGATGAAGCACAGAAACTATTGGTGGAAGTAGATACCGATGCCACCGAAGAAACGCTTATGCTCAGCGAAACACGCACATTGCAGCAACGCCTTATGGCAATGGTCGCACAACTCAAAAATGCCCTGACAATCTGCATCAAAGTTCATGCAACGGCATTTGAGAGTACTTATCCCGCTTTGCAAGAGGAGTTGAAAGGCGCATTGAGTCAATTAGGTTGTAACTTCGTTACCGACCCAAGCACAGCGGATTGGGTAATAGACATTTCTGCCACAGCCCGCGAATATAATAAAGTAGCAACAAGCAATATCAATACCTATTTTGCATACGTGGATGCTACTATCTCCATCACCAAGATAGCCACAGGACAACGTGTGTATGAGAACATATTTACCGAGAAAGGCGGACACACGCATAATTACCAACAGGCAGTCCGCGATGCCTACAAGTATCTGACACCGAAAATCTGCCAAGTAGTTCGGGAACAAGTAAAGCAGTAAAAAAAGAATACTACATTGCCAATAAACTACCACCTGTCATGATCTGGGTGGTATCGTGGTGGTATCGTTATGGAAAATAAACATCTGAAGAATGGGTGATACCTTCGGCACAATCATCGGCACAATCTTCGCGCGAAGAAACTTTTTGCAAAAAAACACACTCACGCGGGAAGCTTAGTAAACACTACACTTCCCGCGTGGTGTATATACTATCATTCTCTCCATATTCTGCATCACTTTCACTTATTATTAACAAAAATACTCAACAAGATACCACAAAAATACTCAATAAAATGCCACAAAAATGCGCAATGATTTGGTAGTGTCATTTATTTTTTATACCTTTGCAGCCAAATTTAATGCAAATATATTATGGCTTACTTACAAAGAATGGTGGATGGACTACTAACTGAGTTATTAGAGTCTTCTGGTGCAGTGTTAATAGAGGGACCAAAATGGTGCGGTAAAACTACAACTGCTACTCAGCAAGCAGCGAGCATATTGCGCCTGCAAAATCCCGACACAAGGGAAGCATACATAGCAACAGCCAAAACAAAACCATCCTTACTTCTCAAAGGCGAAACGCCGCGACTGATTGACGAGTGGCAGATTATTCCACAGCTTTGGGATGCGGTGCGTGTGATGGTGGATGATAGAAACGAGATGGGACAATTCATTCTAACAGGCAGTAATTCTATAGATAACCAAGATATTATGCACTCTGGTACAGGACGAATAGCTCGCCTAAGAATGCAACCAATGAGTCTGTTTGAAACACAAGAGTCAACAGGCGAGATTTCATTGAAAGCACTCTTTGAAAATCCTAACATGGATATAGATGCTATCACGTCTCAGACTAGCATAGAAGAACTAATCTTTGCTGCTTGTCGTGGTGGTTGGCCAGCAGCACATCTGGCTAAAACAGATAGTGCAAAACTCAATGTAGCACGCAACTATATAGATAGTTTATGCTCAATGGATATTTCTACCGTGGATGGTGTGCAACGAAATGAGGAACTTGCAAGAGCAATCCTGCGCTCTTATGCTCGCAATATATCCACTTTGGCAAAAAAGAGCAACATGCTCAAAGATGTCGTTGCAAACTTTGAAACTGTTGCAATGAATACATTCGATAGTTATCTAAATGCTTTTCAGCGACTGTTTGTAATCCAAGACATACCAGCATGGTGTCCTGCTATTCGTTCTGCATCCGCCATTCGTAGTGGCATGAAACGAGAGTTCTGTGATCCATCTATTGCTGTAGCAGCATTAGGATTAACTCCACAAATGCTGGAGATGGATTTGAAGACATTTGGTTTCATTTTTGAAACTATGTGTATTCGTGATTTGAAAGCATATTCACAATCTCTACGAGGTAGTTTGGCATATTATCATGATAGATATGATTTGGAAACAGATGCAGTTTTGCGTATCGCAAACGGTCAATTTGCTTTGATAGAATTTAAGTTAGGTAGTTCTGAAATAGAGGAAGGAGCACAGCATCTCATTGAGGTACAAAACCTTATCAAAGAATATAATAAAAAAGAAAAGCAGGTACCTTTGCGCGAACCTGATTTGTTGATTGTTATTACAGGTGGACAACTTGCTTATACTCGCGAAGATGGTGTCAAAGTAATACCATTGGCATGTTTGAGAGATTAAACCTTTCGGCACAATCGTCTTATCTCGCCCAATGGGCTCGAACGATTAATCGCAAGCGATTTTTCGGCACACGAAAACTAAAAATACACTCACGCGGGAAGGATAGTATGTGGCGTATGAGATACTATGGAGATGTTCCACGGACGCGGGGGAGGAGGGCTAAGGACATAAGTGAAAGAAGTCCGTGGAAAGTCCGTGGGATGGTGGCGAGAAAGTGAATAGATAATAATCAAATCCGCATAATCGAATGAAAAAGAATCGGTTATGCGGATTTGTCGTTTTGGCTAAAAGTAAAAATTGTGTGTTAGGTTTTCCGTGTTTTCCATGTTTTCTATGTTATCTCAAATCATGGAAAACCCAGAAAATCTGGAAAACCTAAATCGAATAGAGAAGGAAATTAATATCCTGTAGCATGAAACAGCATCAGCCTATCTTCGGCAAGTGGTAACGGAGTGATAACGGGAAAGACTATGCTTTCTCATTTTATCCTCCATATAAGACATAGATATGCCACCGATAGGCTAACGATGTGCCACTATCAACTCGTCAAAAACTCGTTATGAACCCGTAATTGGTAGCAAATCAGTGGCTCGCTTGCATGATATTGGCGAAGACACCTGCTGCGGTTACACCAGCACCCGCACCATAGCCGCGAATCATCATTGGATAGTCGTGGTAGCGTTCGGTGGTGATAAGCACGATATTATTCGACCCCTCTAATTGATAGAACGGATGAGTAGCATCTACTGTCTCAAGGCTGACACGTGTCTTGCCCTCGTTGAGAGAAGCCACAAAACGCCAACGCAAGCCATTCTTCTCCAACTCCTGACGGCGCGCCTCGAAGTCGGCATCCAACTCAGGAAGGCGTTTCCAGAAGTCATCCACAGAGCCTTGGAAATAGTCTTCTGGTACAAACAAATGTTTCTCTACATCCTCTTGCTCCACGGGGTAGCCCGCTTCGCGTGCCAAAATCACCAGTTTGCGAATCACATCCTTGCCACTGAGGTCAATGCGTGGGTCAGGTTCGCTATAGCCCTGCTCCTTGGCACGACGGATTGTCTCAGAGAAAGGCACTTTGGCGGATAACTCGTTGAAAATGAAGTTGAGCGTACCACTGAGTACGGCCTCAATGCGCAAAATCTTGTCGCCCGAATTGCGGAGGTCGTTGATGGTGCTAATAATAGGCAGACCCGCACCTACATTGGTTTCGAAGAGGAACTTCACACCATGCTTTAGAGCCGTTTGTTTCAGGCGCAGGTAGTGAGTATATGCGCCCGATGCTGCAATCTTGTTGGCTGTAACAACGGAGATGTTGTTCTCTAAGAATGTCAGATAGGTATCTGCCACTTCGGCACTGGCTGTGCAATCCACAAAAATGCTATTGTGCAGCGTGGAAAGTTGCGCGTTAATAGTAGCAAGGCGCAGAGGTTCAGCCTCTTGAAGTTGGTCGCGGTAGTTGGTGAGGTCGATTCCTTCGGCATTGAAGATAGCCGTTCGGCTATTGGCGATACCCACGACATTGAGTTGCATGTGCTGCTCGCGGAGTAGGGTGGATTGTTGCTGCTGAATCTGCTCAATAAGTTGTGCACCCACTGTGCCGACACCACAAATGAAGATATTGAGTACCTTATTCTCGCTGAGGAAGAAAGAGTCATGCAGCACATTCATGGTCTTGCTGAGTTGCTGCTGAGGCACGACAAACGAGATATTGGTCTCCTTTGCACCCTGCGCAAAAGCAATCACGCTGATGCCGTTGCGACCCAATGTGCCGAAGAGTTTGCCTGCGATACCAGGCATGTTCTTCATTTTCTCGCCTACGATACTCACGGCAGCCAATCCCTGTTGCACGAGCATGGGGTACATGGAGCCAACTTTGATTTCCTCTGCGAACTCGCGTGTGAGTACCTCAACGGCGACATCGCAGTCTTTTTCCTGCACGCCCAAAGTGGTGGAGTTCTCGGAGGAGGCTTGACTCACGAGGAAGACCGACACGCCTGCATTGGCTAAGGCACCGAAGATGCGTTGGTTCACACCAATCACACCCACCATCGAAAGACCCGATACGGTAATCATAGCCACATCGCGAATACTACTGAGACCGCAGACATAGTGTGCATCCTTCTCCGTCTGAGCTTGGATAATCGTGCCTGCATTGTCAGGGCAGAAAGTGTTGAGAATACGGATGGGGATATTCTTCGCGCACACGGGATATATAGTAGGTGGATATACCACTTTAGCGCCAAAGTTGCAGAGCTCGGTGGCTTCTACGTAACTGAGGCTCTGAATGGTATATGCCTCTGGGATAAGACGCGGGTCGGCGGTCATAAAACCATTGACATCCGTCCAGATCTCCAATACCTCTGCGCCCAAGGTGGCAGCCAAGATAGAGGCGGTATAGTCGCTTCCGCCACGTCCGAGGTTGGTTATTTCATCGGTTTGGCTATCACGTGAGATAAATCCAGGGCATACTGCCAAATGTGGCATAGGTGAGAATGCCTCGCGCACGAGTTGGTCGGTCAGCTCGCTATTGAGCAAGATTTGTCCATGCTTGTGTTCGGTGCGGATAAACTCCAACGAGTTCTTACGCACGGCACCAGGTAGTGCAGCCGTCACAATGCGACTACTCATGCGCTCGCCATAGCTAACGATGGCTGCTTCGGATTTAGGACTGAGGTCCTTGATGAGGTGCACGCCAAAGAGGATAGAACGCAGTTCATCCAATATGCGCTCAATCTCGTGGCAGAGCATTTGGCGCACGGTGGTATTCTCTATCAGCGTCTGAATCATATCCAGATGGCGTTGGCGAATCTGTTGATATACTTCCATGTACTCTTCGCCATTTTCGAGCGCCAAGTGTGCTGCTCGGAGCAATTGATCGGTAATGCCGCCCAATGCACTGACTACTACAATACAGTCATCGGTCTGCTGACTGATGATATGCTGTATTTGACGAATACTATCTACTGAACCTACTGAGGTTCCACCGAATTTGAGGACTTTCATATAATTAGTGTATGGTGTGTGGTGTAAAGTGTAGGGTGTAAGGTGTAAAGGCGGGGCGGCAGAGCCGCATATTTCTTGCCTTTAGCCTCTAACCTTTAACCTCTAAACTATTTATTATTTGTGTGATTTGCTCGGTTTCGAGTAGGAATCCGTCGTGTCCGAATCGTGATTCTATCTCGTAATACTTGGCGTGGGGGATATGTTTTGCCCACTCGCTACTCTCGCATGGTGGGAAGAGTCCATCGGATGTGATGGCTATCACCACCGTTTGGGCTTTGATTTGTGCCAATGCTGCTTTGATGCCACCGCGATGGCGACCTACGTTTTGGCTATCTACGCAGTGGAGTAGGTAGTAGTAGGAGTAGGCATCAAACCCGCGTTTGACCAGTTTCTCGCCTTGATAGCGCTCGTAACTGGCTGCACGACAGGCAAAGAGGCAGTCATCATCGGTCTCGTATTGCGTGAGGTTGTAGCCATCAAAACTGCGGTAGGAGATGAGCGAAATAGCGCGTGCAGCCTCCAACCCTTTGCATCCGCCATCCAGCGACTCGCAGGCGTGGAACGTGGGGTCGGCCTCCAGTGCCATACGTTGCACCTCCATCCATGCGCTCAGCCATGGCGACACGCGAGGCGCAGTGGCAATAAACGCGGCATGGCGAATGCGTTCGCCTTCCATAATTGCCCATTCCAACGCATGGAATCCGCCTATCGAACTGCCCACCAACAAATCTACTTGCTCTATGCCCAGATGCTCGCGCACCAAAGTGAAGAGGCGGGCTGTATCGCGTACCGTGAACTTGGGAAAATCGAGATATCCTTTTTGATTCGGGATTCGCGAGTCGCGATTCCCGAAATCTCTCGGTCCTGTGGTGCCGTAGGCAGAGCCGAAGATATTGACACACACTACATAGTCTTTGTTCGGATCAATGCAGCAACCGTCGCCCACCATCTCTGGCCACCAGTCCAATGGGTCGGAGTTAGCGGTGAGAGCATGGCACAGCCATACCACGCGCTCGCCCTGTTGGTATTCGCGCTCCGAGGTGTGATAAACTATCTCTAATTGGTCAAGACTGCCGCCTGCTTCGAAAGCGAAATTATGCGTTGTGAGCTTGTGTAAGTGCATGTTGAATGTCAGCTATTAAGTCATCTGCGTTTTCCAAACCGATGCTCAGTCGCATCAGGTCGGGGTCGATACCTGCTGCCAGAAGCGCCTCGTTGCTGAGTTGGCGGTGGGTATGCGAAGCGGGATGCAGGATACAGGTGTGGCAGTCGGCTACGTGTGTCTCGATCGTTACTAATTGCAGGTTGTCCATAAAACGATTGGCAAAAGCACGGTCGCCTTTCACGGCGAAAGCCATCACGCCGCACGAGCCGTTAGGCATATACCTCTGTTGGCGTGCATGTTCGGGGTCATTCTCCAGTTCGGGATAGCGCACCCATGCCACGTCGGGGTGCTGCTCCAACCACTGAGCCACCTTCAGCGCACTCTCGCAGTGGCGAGACATACGCACATGCAGGGTCTGCAAACCGAGGTGCAGATAGAAGGCGTTTTGTGGACTTTGGATCGAGCCCAAGTCGCGCATGAGTTGGGCAGTGGCTTTGGTGATATATGCCAGTTTGCCAAAGGCTTCGGTGTAACGCAGTCCGTGGTAGGAAGCATCGGGCTCGGTGAGGCAAGTGAACTTATCGTGCTGCGCTTCCCAATCGAAGTTGCCACTATCCACAATCACACCGCCTACTTGCACACCATGACCGTCCATGTACTTTGTGGTAGAGTGGGTAACGATGTCTGCGCCGAACTCGAATGGGCGACAATTGACGGGGGTAGGGAAGGTGTTATCCACAATCAACGGTACACCGTGTTGATGAGCAAAGCCCGCAATACGCTCAATGTCCAATATACGTACATTGGGGTTGGAGAGTGTCTCGCCAAACACTAACTTCGTGTTGGGTCGGAAAGCAGCAGCCCACTCTTCATCGCTGGCATCTTGGTCAATAAAGGTGATTTCAATGCCCATTTTGGGGAAGGTTACGCCAAATAGATTATAGGTACCACCATAGATACTGGTGGTAGTAATCATGTGGTCGCCTGCTTGGCAGATATTGAAACAAGCGAAGAAGTTGGCTGCTTGACCCGATGAGGTCAGCATAGCCGCTACGCCACCTTCCATGGCTGCAATCTGTGCAGCTACCGTATCGTTGGTGGGGTTTTGCAGACGGGTGTAGAAATAGCCACTCTCCTCAAGGTCAAAGAGTTTGCCCATTTGCTCACTGGTCTCATACTTAAATGTGGTGCTCTGAATAATAGGCACTTGACGTGGTTCGCCCTTTTGTGGGTTGTAACCTGCTTGCACGCATAGCGTGTCAATATGTAGTTTCTTGTCCATAAACTGATAGGATACTTTTGTCAAAAGTATAAAAAAGAGCTGCAAAGGTACAATTTTTTTTTCGTATATACAATATTTTCGTAATAAATTTGCATGATTTAAAAAAAAGTAGTAACTTTGCAGCACAAAATGATTTGATACTATGTTTACACCATCTGATCTTGCGCAACTTGAGGCGCGTGGCATTTCTGTAGAGAAAGCCGAAAAACAACTCCAGTCGTTTGCTACTGGTTTTCCTGAATTAGATATTGTTTCCGCTGCATCGGTAGGAAACGGAGTACTCAACCCATCCGAAGAGGAGATTGATGCCTATGTGAAGGCATGGCAAGAATACCTTGATGAGGGACATACCGTGCTGAAGTTTGTGCCTGCCAGCGGTGCAGCAAGCCGTATGTTCAAGAATCTATTTGAGTATTTGGAAGATGGTAAAAAGACCGATTTCATCGATAAATTCTTATCGGAAAAAGACCGTTTTGCTTTTGGTCCTCAGTTGGCAGGTATGGAAGAACAAGCGGCGGTTAGTCACCTGCTCAAAGACATGAATTATGGCAATTTGCCTAAGGGATTGCTGCTGTTCCACTCCTATGAAGATGGAGCCAGAACTCCTGCTTTGGAACATTTGGTAGAAGGTGCTATGTACGCTGCATCGAAGGGCGAAGTGAATATCCATTTCACGGTTAGCCACGAGCATTTGCCTCTTTTCCAAGCACATATCGCGGAGCATTTGGCTGCATACGAGGAGAAGTTGGGTGTGAAGTTCCATGTGTCGTATTCCGAGCAAAAACCTTCTACCGACACGTTGGCGGCTAATCCAGATGGCACGCCATTCCGCACAGCGGATGGTAAACTGTTGTTCCGCCCGGGTGGACACGGTGCGCTCATTGAGAACCTCAACGAGCAAAATGCGGATGTCATCTTTATCAAGAACATTGATAACGTGGTGCCTGACCGATTGAAGGGCGACACGGTTCGTTATAAGCAACTGCTTGCTGGTGTGTTGGTTACCGAGCAGAAGAAGGCATTCGAAAAACTGCAAGATCCTTCGCTTTCATCGCAAGAACGTGCTCGTTTGGCACGTCCGTTGCGTGTCTGCGGAGTGGTGAAGAATACGGGCGAGCCTGGCGGTGGACCATTCCTCGTGCGTGAGGAAGATGGCAGTATCTCATGCCAGATTCTGGAGTCCAGCCAAATCAGCGACCCTGCACTCATGCAACAAGCCACCCACTTTAATCCTGTGGACTTGGTATGTGCTACCCGCGATGCGGAGGGCAAACCATACTACTTGCCTGACTTTGTGGATGAGAAAACAGGTTTCATCTCGCACAAGTCTAAGGATGGCAAGGAGTTATTGGCATTGGAGTTGCCAGGTCTTTGGAATGGTGCTATGAGCCGATGGAATACTATTTTCGTAGAGGTTCCTGTATCCACCTTCAACCCTGTGAAGACGGTGAATGACCTTCTCCGAGCAGAGCATCAGTAATCTATTTACAACAACTCTTGGACAAAATAGACAATCATCATACCGCAGCAGATGCACTTGAGTATGGTGCCTGTCAGTAGTCCAACGAACGAACCGAAGCCCGCGCGAAGAGCGCGGGTTAGGTTGCTGTTCTTGGCTTGTTGTGTGTTGCTTGCAGGCTGCTCGCTACCACTAATAATAGCCTGTGGATGGCGGTTGAAGTAAATCAATTCGCCAACTACTGCGCCCACAAATGGACCTACAATGATGCCCCAAGGGCCCATAAAGAAGCCTAACAACAAACCTATCGTGCTGCCCCAAACACCCCACTTAGAGCCACCAAACTTCTTGGTTCCCCATGCAGGAATAAAGTAGTCAAGTACCTGAATCACAATGACAATAACTGCCCATATGGTCAGGAACTGCCACGAGAACTGCACACGGTCGGTGAAATGCAGCAATAACAATCCCACATACGACAATGGTACGCCGGGTATTACGGGTGCTACGCAACCGATTAGACCCAACAACAGGCATATCGCGCCTAATATGATTAGAAATATATCCATTCTCCTCTCGCCTAAAACTCTACTTTAGGTGCTACTTCTGCACCTTCTGTTGCCTCGAAGTAGGCACGTTTCTCCATACTCATCATGTTAGCAATGATGTTGGTTGGGAAACGGCGAATCATAGTGTTGAACTGACGAGCCACTTCGTTGAAGTTGTTGCGAGCCACGGTGATACGGTTTTCTGTTCCCTCCAATTGCGATTGTAGTGCGCCAAAGTTTTGGTTGGCTTTCAGGTCAGGATAGTTCTCCGAGATAGCCATCAGTCTGCCTAACGCTTGGCTTAGTTCGCCTTGTGCTGCTTGGAAAGCGGCAATCTGCTCTGCGCTTGCATTGGTAGGATCAACGACTACTTGTGTCGCTTTGGCGCGCGCTGCAATCACTCCTTCAAGGGTCTCGCTCTCGTGTGCTGCGTAACCTTTCACGGTTTCAACGAGGTTTGGAATCAAATCCGCACGACGCTGATATTGGTTTTCCACTTGCGACCAAGCAGTATTTACGTTCTCCTCGGCAGTAATAATTGCGTTGTAGCGACCAACGCCCCAAATGATTGCGATTGCCAGTACGCCCAGTACTGCAATCCAAATAATAGTTTTCTTACTCATAATCCTAATATATAATTTTTTAATTCTTAATTCAAAATTCAAAATTCAAAATTCTTAAAACTTCCCTCCTGCGCCTCCGCCGAACGTGCTACCTCCGCCGAATCCACCGCCAAAACTGCCTCCGCCAAAGCCACCACGAGAACCACCGCCCGTGATAATGACTGTGGGCACTTCTTTTGGGATGATATAGGTCTTCTGCTCTTGGTGTCCACAATCTTTGCAGCAGTATGTGCGCACACCCAATCCTTCTTTGCGTGTTGTGGCGCGGTTGATAATCTGCTCATTCGTTTTCCTTAGACTGCGCTTGCCACATTTTGGGCATTTCTTAGGCATCAGTAGCAAAACGATAATTAGGGTAAAGATTAAGCAGGGAATACCCACAAAATAAAACAACTCCAACCAACCATTTTCTTCGGATTCATCGGCATAATGATAGCGATTGGTAGCCGAAGTCATTTGGCGTAATTCTTCGGGCGCAGCACCATCTGTACATATCTCGTATATGCGCAACGCACCTAACGCCATTGCATCTGAATAATCAGCATTACGGAGCGGTGAAATCATCGTCTTTTGTATGATTTCATTACAAACGGCATCCGTCAATATTCCTTCAATACCACCGCCCGTCATGATACGTATATCGCGCGATTCTACGGCAAGGAACAACAGCACACCCGTGTTCTTCCCTTTTTTGCCAATGCCCCAACGCTGAAACACCTCGTAGCAGAAGTCAAATGCCTCCATTTCACCGATACTATTCACTGCTACCACGCATAGTTCCACTTGGGTGGAGTCTTCCAACTGTCGCGCCAAACGGTTGAGGAACATTACCTCGTTGGTTGCCACGATTTCATCGGGATTGCAGACATAATTACTGCGATCTTGTGCCTTTGGATTGGGCAAAGTAGTAGGTGTAAACACCGCTGCTTGTGCCACGAAGCCAAGCATGAATAATAGAATAAATAGTTTTACACGTTTCATACACCAAAACCACGACAAATATCGTGCCACACATCTCTATGCTGACAAAATGGCAGGCTCTTGGTCTAAATAACGCATCAAAATACCCTTGACTCCCGACTCCCGATCCCCCCACTTGACTCTCGATTCCTGATTCCCGATTCCCCAGCTTGATTCCCGATTCCCGACTCCCGATTCCCCCGCTTTTCAGCAGTCAATCGTTAGTGATTCGTTAGTTATTCGTTAGTGATTCGTTAGTGATTAATCTCTTCAACAAGGCACATCAGCGTGAGGTGTACCCCACATTTGGCAAAAAAAAATTTGCTTATCTCAAAAAAATATACTACCTTTGCACGATTTTTCGCATAAACATATAACGCGTATGAAAAGTTTTCAAGATAGAATCAAGGAAGTAACCACCAAAGGGTGGGTTTCTTGTGGCATATGGTGCGCGATTTACATCGCGTTTGTCGTTTGGGTAGCATGGGGCGATTGGGCAAGCCTCGGTTGGCTCATACTGTTGCCAATTATTGCTGATATGTTCACTACCAAGTATATCCCTTGGAACTGGTGGAAGAAGTACAAACCAGATAATGTGGATAATAGGAATCGCGAATCGGGGATCGGGAATCAAAAGGAAAAGAATCCGCATGCTAATAGCACGCTCTATACCATATGTTCGTGGATAGATGCCATCGTTTTTGCGTTGGTAGCGGTGTATTTCATCAATGTTTATATATTCCAGAATTATCAAATCCCCACTTCTTCGTTGGAGAAAACCCTGCGTGTGGGCGATTTCCTTTGTGTGAATAAGATGAGTTACGGAGCACGTGTGCCCAATACACCTCTCTCTATGCCTCTCGTGCAACACACTTTCCCTTGGGGCGGAAAGAGTTATTTCGACAACCCACAATGGGAGTATAAACGCCTCCGTGGTTGGGACAAAGTAGAGAAAGGCGATATTGTGGTGTTTAACTTCCCCACGGGCGATACGGTCTGCACGAAGATGCAAAATCCCGACTACTATACTCTCTGCCACTACTATGGCAAGCGCACGGTAGAGAACCGCAAGGATGTCTTTGGCGAGATTGTTGTTCGCCCTGTGGATCGCCGAGAGAACTATGTCAAACGTTGCGTAGGCACACCAGGCGACACGTTGCAAATCATTGATAATGTGATTTATATCGACGGTCAGAAAGAACCCGTACACCCATACTTGCAATACAACTATATCGTTCGCACCGATGGTCATGTGTTGGGTAATAGTTACTTGAGCAAATTGGGTATTTCCAAAGAAGACCGCGAGAGCAATGGCAACGGATTGTATCGCCTGCCACTGACTGCCGAGATGAAAGCCGAACTCGAGAAGAACAGCCATGTCCTCAGCATAGAGATTGAGCCCGAAGACCAAGGTGGCGAGGTGTATCCTTTGGGACACAACTCGTGGACACGCGATAACTACGGACCAATCTATATCCCTGCCAAGGGCGATACGGTGATGATTACTGAGGAGAACTTCCACCTGTATAAGCGTATTGCCGATGCGTATGAGTTCAAACCAATGAAAGTGGGCGAACCATACGTCTTTGAGATGGATTATTATTGGATGATGGGCGACAACCGTCATAAGTCAGCCGATAGCCGTTACTGGGGCTTTGTGCCAGAAGACCATATCGTAGGCCGCCCAATGTTCGTATGGCTCAGTATTGAGAAAGACAACCCATGGGGCAAAGGCCATATTCGTTGGAACCGTATCGGACTCAGCAATTTTGAATAAAAATCCTAATTCTCGACTCCCGATTCCCGATTCCAAAAATATGATATTGCCAACAACATATATGGGGCCTGTAGAATGGTACCGCCAGTTTTTGGCGAATCCATCGGTAGTCCAGATTGAGGTGATGGAGAGTTTTCCGAAGCAAACCTACCGCAATAGGTGTACGATTACTGTGCCGCACGACTCTCAATCCAATTGCCAATCGCCAATTGCCAATCGCCTCACGCTCACCGTGCCCGTGAAGCGTGTGGATAGCAAACAGTTCACGCGCGATGTGGAGATTAGTTTCCAGAAGCGTTGGCAACACCAGCATTGGATTGCCCTTATGAGTGCCTACAAACGCACACCTTATTTCGATTACTACGCAGATTTCTTCCGTCCTTTCTACGAACAAGAAACGCGCTTTTTGGTCGATTTTAACGAGAAAATCCATGAGGTAATCATTCGTTTGATAGCGAACGATGCGAAAGGCGAAGAGGCAAAGAGGCTATTAGGCGAGAATCGAACCAGCGACTGGCAGGGATTGGACTTAGAACCTTGCTTTGGCAATGGACAGAGTATATTGGACTTGTTATTTGAATATGGTCCTGAGACCATTATGAAGATATGAATATAGACTGGAGTAAACTGACATTTCACTATACCGAAACGGACTATATTGTCCGTGCGGCATGCAAGAATGGCGTATGGGAACGCCCCTATGCCACGCGCGACAAGATGATTCCTATCCATGCCGCTGCCACAGGCCTGCACTATGGCCAAGAGTGTTTTGAGGGACTGAAGGCCTTTCGTGGTGTGGACGATAAGGTGCGTATCTTCCGCATGGAGGAGAACGCCAAACGCATGTACCATTCTGCCGAAGGACTGCTGATGACCCCCGTGCCTGTAGAACTCTTTTGCGAAGCGATATTGTTGGCACTGGAGAAGAACATCGCTTTCCTTCCTCCTTACGAAACTGGTGCTACGCTCTATTTCCGTCCGTTGCTCGTTGCTACTACGCCTGATATCAGTGTAGGGCCAGGCAAAGATTGCGAGTTTGTGGTTGTCCCTACGCCTATTGGTCCGTATTTCCCCAATGGTTTCAAAGGCATGCCTGCTATCGTGAACCGCACCATCGATCGTGCTGCGCCACAAGGCACGGGCTGTTGGAAAGTGGGTGGTAACTACGCGGCATCTTTCCGCGCCAGCGAAGCGGCGCACGCTATGGGCTATGAGTGCATGTTCACTGATGCCAAAACGCACAAGTATATTGATGAGTGTACCGCTTCCAATTTTATCGCAATCAAACAGCGTAGCCATCTACAGGGCTCTGCCCCCACTACAGCCAAGCGATCTACAGGCGTAGCCAATCTACAGCGAAGCGATCTAACTTTCGAATACCTCACCCCTCGCAGCACTGCTATTTTGCCCAGCATTACCAACGATTCGTTGATGACTTTGGCGCGTGAGATGGGTATGAAGGTTACTCGTCGCCATATCCGTGTAGAGGAATTGGCAGACATGCAGGAGGCAGCAGCTTGTGGTACGGCTTGTGTTATTTCGCCATTGACAAAGGTCTATGACCCAGATAATGATATTACATATTCTTTTGGCGACAAGCCAGGTCCTGTATTGACAAAACTCTACCACGCTTTGCAGGACATCCAGTACGGTCGCACCGAAGACACACACGGCTGGTGCTTAGTGGTGGAATAACCACTTCAAATAGAAAATAGCGAAAAAAGAGCATATTATTTTCAAGTGGAATGGCATTTTTATTTGCACAATTCAAAATATTTCACTACCTTTGCAGCCGATTTTCGAAAACAATGGATTATGGCAAAGAAAAGTGAAATTATCGTAAAAGAAGTTGCCGTTAAAACTATCAAACATGGTAACGTTGATTATATCTGCATGACGGATATTGCGAGAATGAAAAACGCCATAGATCCTAATGGTGTTGTCGCAAATTGGATGAGAAATCGTATACGATTGAGTTCTTGGGTATATGGAGACGTTGTATAACCCTAATTTTAACCCCCTCGAATTCGAGGGGATTAGAGTAGAGGCAGGATTAAATGCTTTTACTATGTCTTCAACCAGATGGGTAGAACTTACCAACGCAATAGGTATTAAGCAAAAAGATACTAACTAAATAACTAACTCCCTAAAATTACTTATCATTCATCACTCATAGTTCATAACTAAACTGCAACGATACCGTTGCCCGACATATTTAATATAGCGTTATAAGCCCAGACTTGATTGTTTGAAAACTGGACACTTTCAAAACAACCATTTAGTAATTCAAGTACGGTTTATGCACGCTCGCGTTACCAGCGTGAGTTTTCCGTGCGTAAATTTGAATTACTAAGGTAGTCCAGAACCTCAAACAATCAAATTGAAGCGAACGAAAGTTCACGCTTTTTGTATGTATATACGAAATCAAGATAACAAACAATAATTCAAACAATTAACCAACGGAGTGTGCCGAAAATCCGACAAAGAGTAGGCGGAAAATAAGACAAGAAAGGAAAAAAATTATGAAACCAAAAACTAATGGAAAAGTTTCGGATGTTGAACGTAATGATGTGATTAACTTAGTAAAAACTGCAGTTAAGATTATTGGTGATTTATTAAAAAAATAAAAAGACTAATTTCTTAACGCGAACTTTTATGCTACAACTTCGTCGTTGCTTACGATGCAAACATGTATTTACCGTAGGTGGCTTCATTAAAGAGGTGCTACCAAAATGCCCAAACTGCAACAGCCGTTTGAATATTCCTACTAACAATTTAGGAGAGAAATGACATCTCAAGAGCAACAACTCATTAGTCAGCGAACTAACTGGCCTGAAGATGTTATCCGTTACATTGCTACTATGGAAGAAGCGGAGATTTATATGCGCGCTAAACTACAAGCATGCCTAATCGGAGAACGTTGGGCATTATGCCGAACGGATATCAATTGGGCAGATTTCTCCATTCGCAGAAATACTTGGCTCAAAACCAGCACGCAAAAACGCCTCAAAGACTACGACCGTTGGGCAGAGTACAACAATGCTGACCTTATTGGAGAAGGCTTTCCGCCGCGCGATCCTAATGGAGATCCATATGAATTGCATCATATAGGACAGCAGCAAGACTCTCCTTTTGCGGAACTTACTTGGGCAGAACATATGGGCGAAGGTAATAACCCAATCTTGCACCAAGTAGGCAAAGAGTCGGAAATCGACCGCGGACAATTCGACCACGAAAAGTCGGCATATTGGAAAGCTCGTTTTGCTGCCTTTACTACAGAAGAAAAGTTGAAAATTTACTCAACATTGTAGAAAACGAATAGAAATTAGAGAGTTATGTTTAACTCTGTTAATTTTCGGTGCGCGAAAACTTTTTTTTCGAAAAATTACACCCATGCGGAAGTGGTTATAAAACAGCCACTTCCGCATTTGTATTAACAAGAGGTGTGTTTTTGATAGGTTTTCTCGGGTACGATGAGACTACGATGAGACTACGAAGCGTGCAGCGAATATGCAGCAAAATTATAGCGCCATTCGCCGGCAACCATGACGTGGCTAGTGGTAATCGGGTGGTTAGCGAAGAAACGAGGCACAAAAGTGCCACCGAAAGCCCACCAATGTCCTATAGATGTCCAATGGTGGTCGCGAAATGGTCGCCAAAAAAACTCGGTATGTGTCACACATTCTTCAGTAAATAGAAACTTTTTTTGTGCTCCCGTGCGATTTTATTTGCATATATGCAAAAAAAATATTACCTTTGCACGGAATTTTGTGTATATAGGCGGAATAGAATTAAGGGTAAGATACACGACCGATAGCAAAAACAATTATTAACCATAAAAAACAACTAATTATGTTTGAAAATCAACCTAAAGGTCTGTTTGCATTGGCACTTGCCAACACAGGCGAACGATTTGGCTACTACACCATGTTAGCCGTATTTGCGCTATTCTTGCGTGCGAACTTCGGATTAGAAGCTGCCACCGCAGGACAAATCTATTCTACCTTCCTCGCGTTGGTATATTTCTTGCCACTCGTAGGCGGTATTTTGGCTGACAAGATTGGCTACGGCAAGTGCGTAACCATCGGTATTATGGTGATGTTCCTCGGATACATTCTGCTGGCTATTCCATTGGGCGCAGGCGGCACCGCTATGGGTGCGATGATTGCTGCATTGGTACTCATCAGTTTCGGTACTGGCTTGTTCAAAGGTAACTTGCAAGTAATGGTAGGTAATCTCTATGATGATCCTAAATACGCAGACAAGCGCGATGCAGCTTTCTCACTCTTCTACATGGCTATCAACATTGGTGCAATGTTCGCTCCTACAGCAGCCGTGAAGATCATGGATTGGGCACAAACCAGTCTTGGCGTGAGCGTGAACGATAGTTATCACTTCGCATTCATGGTAGCTTGCGCATCATTGATTCTCAGTATTGTCATATACTACGCTTGC
Organism: Bacteroidales bacterium; assembly: GCA_015061165.1. Taxonomy (GTDB): domain Bacteria; phylum Bacteroidota; class Bacteroidia; order Bacteroidales; family Paludibacteraceae; genus Colicola. The sequence continues at coordinate 16,268 of SUXC01000014.1, read as the reverse complement.
CGTCCTTGGTTTAAGCACGTAGAGAACTCTGCTAAGCAAGCAGCTGCTACTGGTGCAAAAGTAGAAGAACTGACCCCAGAGCAAACCAAAAAGCGCATTGTGGCTCTCTGCCTCGTGTTCGCTGTGGTAATCTTCTTCTGGATGGCATTCCACCAAAACGGTTTGACACTCACCTACTTCGCTAACGAGTTCGTACAACCACTCTGCACTGGTGTACAAACCATGTGGTTTGATATCATCAATCTCGTGATGATTGTCATCATCGTATATGCTGGTTTCTCATTGGTACAAAGCAAGACTGCAAAAGCAAAAGTCTTCTCAGGCGTGGCTATCGTTGCTGCATTGGGCGTATTGGCATACAAGTACCTCCATATCTCTCCAGAAGGAATCACTTTGAGCGCACCTATCTTCCAACAGTTCAACCCATTCTATGTAGTGGCACTCACTCCATTCAGCATGGCACTCTTTGGTGCACTTGCTAAGAAAGGCAAAGAGCCATCTGCTCCACGCAAGATTGCCCTGGGTATGGTGGTGGCTACTATCGCCTACATCGTGATGGCTGTGGCTTGTATAGGTCTGCTCACTCCTAACGCACAGGAGTTGGCTCGCGTAACGGGCGACCCAACATTCGTGAATGCCAACGTGCTCATCTACACCTATTTGATCCTCACCTTCGCTGAGTTGCTCCTCAGTCCAATGGGTATCTCTTTCGTTACGAAAGTGGCTCCTCCTAAGTACAAAGGTATGATGATGGGTGGCTGGTTCGTGGCTACCGCTATCGGTAACTACCTCGTATCTATCGGTGGTAACCTTTGGGGCGATATGCCTTTGTGGGGCGTATGGAGCGTATTCGTAGGCGTTTGCGCTGTGGCAGCCATCTTTATGTTCGCAATGATGAAGAAACTCGAAGATGCAACAAAGTAATCTATGAACAATCTTATTCAAGCAATAACCGACTACACGACTACTCTGGAGCAGAAACTTTCTGCTCTGGAGGCGCGTGTAGCGCAATTAGAGGCTAGTAATGAGGCGATGAGGCAAGAAGGCGATGAGGCGAAAGCCTTGATAGCCACCTTGCAAGCCGAAGTGGCAGCCCTCGCTGCTACAGGTGCTGTGGCAGCACAAACTGCTGAGCCCGAAGTGGAAATCGAACTCATCGTGGAAGAAGAACCACAAGAGGAAGTAAAAGAAGAATTAGAGAAGCAAGAAACTATAGAATCTATAGAACCGTTAGAATCTATAGAACCAATAGAGTCATTAGAGATTTTAGATGAAGTAGAGGTAGTTGAACCAGTAACAGAGCCAACACCTGCTCCACAACCAGAAGCAAAGGCAGAGCCTGTGGCAGAACCTACACAACCACTACACAACGCTACACAACAGCTACACAACGCTACACAACCTCTTCAGACTTCGCTCTTTGGCACAGCCGTAGAGGATATCCGTCAAGCCATCTCTTTAGGCGACCGTTTCCTTTTCCAACGCGAACTCTTTGCAGGCAACGGTGAATTGATGCAAAAGACCTTGGATGAAATTAATGGTCTCGGTTCGCTAAGCGAGGCCATGGATTATGTGCGCAATAACTTCGATTGGGACAAAGAGTCCACTGCAGTGCAACTCTTCGAGAACGTACTCAAACGCCGCTTCTCATAATTCATAATTCAAAATTATGCTTTATGTAGTACCTACACCCGTTGGCAATTTGGAGGACATCACTTTTCGTGCGCTGCGCGTGCTGAAGGAGGTGGACCTCATTCTTGCTGAAGATACGCGCACCTCATCCGTGCTGCTCAAGCACTACGATATCCATACCCCGCTCAAGAGCCATCATAAGTTCAACGAACATGAGACAAGCGACGATATGGCTAATCGCATTGCAGCAGGTATGACCGTAGCACTGATCTCCGATGCAGGTACACCCTGTATCTCCGACCCTGGGTTTATGCTGGTGCGTGCCTGCGTAGAGCGTGGCGTGGAAGTACAATGTCTGCCCGGTGCCACAGCATTCGTACCCGCATTAGTGGATTCGGGCTTGCCCAACGACCGCTTCTATTTCGAGGGCTTCCTACCCCAGAAGAAAGGTCGCCAGACACGCATGAAGATTCTTGCCGAGCAGACGCATACGATGATTATCTACGAATCGCCCTTCCGATTGGTAAAGACATTGGAACAATTGGCAGAGGTGATGGGTGCTGATCGCCGAGCAAGCGTCAGTCGAGAGATTAGCAAACTGCACGAGGACACCCAACGTGGCACCCTATTGGAACTCGCAGAACACTACAAACAAAATCAACCGAAAGGTGAAATCGTTTTGATCGTAGAGGGAAAGAAAGAATGAGCAGCAACCTGCAAATGAAAATACTCGCTAAGGAGACCGCCATTTATGGCGTGTCATCCATTGTCGGCAAGTTTCTCAACTGGCTGCTCGTTCCGCTATACACATACGTGCTGCAACAGCAGTCCGACTATGGTATAGTTACCAACCTCTATGCGTGGACGGCACTGCTTTTGGTAATCCTCACCTATGGTATGGAAACAGGCTTCTTCCGCTTTGCCAACAAAGCCGAAGAAAATCCCAAGACGGTTTATAGTACTTCGCTCATTGCGCTTTTTACCACATCACTGCTTTTCGCGGTAGCGTGTGTGGTATGGCGAATGCCTATAGCCAACGCATTGGGTTATCCTACACACAGCGAGTTCATTGCACTGCTCGGTATAGTAGTGGCAATGGATGCTTTTGCCAGCATACCGTTTGCGTACTTGCGCTACAAGAAACGCCCATTGCAGTTTGCTGCACTCAAACTCCTATTCGTATTCCTCAATATTATTCTCAATCTCTTCTTCCTCGTACTCTGTCCGAAGATTCAGGATTGGGCAATCATCTCTTCGTGGTATAATCCCAACTATGGAGTAGGGTATGTCTTTGTGGCAAACATCATGGCTACGGGTATACAGACATTGTGTTTGTTGCCAGCGATTCTTGAAGGCTTTCGCGCAGATTACGGACTCTCGACTCCCGACTCCCGACAACTATTTTCTGGCAAATTACTGAAGCAGATGCTTCGCTACTCGTTGCCCCTCTTGGTATTGGGTGTGTGCGGTATCATGAACCAAACGCTGGACCGTATCTTATTCCCCTTCTTCTACGATGGAGCCGATGCACAAGCGCAATTGGGCATCTACGGCGCATGTTTCAAGGTGGCAATGGTGATGATGATGTTCACGCAGGCTTTCCGCTATGCCTACGAACCATTCGTCTTTGCCAAGCACAAAGACCGCGAATCCGTGGCTGCCTACGCTGATGCAATGAAATACTATATTATCTTCTCCTACATGATTTTGTTGGGGATGATATTCTACCTTGATCTACTAAAATTTATTATCGCCCCCGCCTATTGGGAAGGACTAAAAATCGTACCTGTTGTCCTCTGGACGTATATCTTCCAAGGCGTATATTTCAACCTCAGTTTTTGGTACAAACTCACCGACAAAACGCAATGGGGTGCCTACTTCTCCATTATCGGAGTAGTCATTACCTTTGCGCTGCAAGCCATCTTCGTACCTCGCATAGGTTATATGGCTTCCGCAGCCAGCAGTACCGTATGCTACCTCGTGATTATGTTGCTCTCTTATTTCGTGGGACGCAAACATCTCGAGATACCATACGATTTGCGCCGAATTGGCATATACACCCTGCTTGTTCTGACACTTTTGGCAGGATATTACACTTTGGCACACTTATTGCCAATCAACGAATGGATTAAAATGGGTATAGGCACTATACTCCTTATTATATATTGTGTCATTTTCTACCGTTTGGATGGAAAGGCACTCATTAAGAAAAAATAAGTATGTTTTCAGGAATAGTAGAAACAATGGCTCAAATCGTACAGATTGAGCAAGAACAAGGCAATAAGCACTTCACGCTGCGCAACCCTTATGGTGAACCGCTGAGTATTGACCAGTCTATCGCGCACAATGGCGTATGCCTCACGGTGGTAAAGATGGACGGTGACCTATATACCGTTACCGCCATGCAAGAAACGCTGAACCGAACCAACCTTGGCGAAGCCAAAGAGGGCGATTGGGTGAACCTCGAGCGTAGTATGCTGCTCGGCGAGCGATTAGACGGACATATCGTACAGGGACATGTGGACCAAACGGCTCGTTGTATTGAGGTCAGAGAGACGGAAGGCAGTTGGTACTACCGCTTTGAGTATGAGAGTACCCGTGAGATGGCTATGCGTGGCTACTTCTGCGTGGACAAAGGGTCAGTTAGTATCAATGGTGTCAGCCTTACTGTCTGCGAACCCGATGTGGTGGATGGAAAAGGATATGTCAGTGTATGTATCATTCCATACACCCACGACAACACCAATTTCAAGTATATTGAGGTAGGCACACAAGTGAACCTTGAGTTCGATATTATCGGCAAATATATCACCCGTATGAATCAACTAACAAAATAAACGAAATGGATAAAATTAGTTATGCAATTGGCCTGAGCATGGGTCAAAACCTGATGGGAAGTGGCGTTACTTCCCTCGAATATGCTGATTTGGCAGCAGGTATCAAGGATGTATTAGAGAAGAACCAACCACAGATCTCTTATCAAGAGGCGCAACAGGTGTTGGGCAAGTTCTTCAGCGAACTCGAAGCAAAAATCGCAGGCGAAGCCAAAGCAGCAGGCGAGGCATTCCTCGCAGAGAACGCAAAGCGCGAAGGTGTGAAAGTTACCGAAAGCGGTTTGCAATACGAAGTATTGGAGGCAACCATCGGACAAAAACCTAAAGCCACCGACAAAGTGCGCGTGCACTATGAGGGTACCCTCATCGATGGCACCGTATTTGATAGCAGCTACAAACGTGGCGAGAGCATCACTTTTGGGCTCAACCAAGTAATCAAAGGTTGGACAGAAGGTCTGCAACTCATGTCTATCGGTAGCAAATACAAACTCTACTTGCCATACCAATTGGCATATGGCGAGCGCGGTGCAGGAGCCAACATCCCTCCATACGCAGCCCTTATCTTCACGGTAGAGTTGCTCGGAATCGAATAAAAACCAATAAAATAAAATATATAATTAACAATGAAAAAAGTATCTATTCTTCTCATTGCTGCTATGGCAATGATTTCGTGTGGCAACACCTATCAAATCAAAACAGTTGCCCTCACCAACCAAAACGACAGTATGAACTATGCACTTGGTTTAGTGAACGGTGCACAAATGAAAATGTATCAACTTCGCAATGACACCTCTATGGAGACCGTTACCGAGTTTATTGATGCGCTCCAACGCGGTTACGATGGCACAGTTGAGGAGTTGAGCGAGGCAGGCAATATCGGTAAGAACATCGGTATGGCTATCAAGCGCGCTGAAGAGACAGGTTTGGCAGACAACCCAGCATGGGCTATCAACCAAAAGATTTTCTTCCAAGGTTTGGTAAACGGTTTACGTCATGACACTACTGTGATGAAGGCAGAAGATGCACGCAACTACTTCCAAGCACAATATCAAGCTGCATCTGTGCTCAACGATAGCATCGAGCCAGGCAAAGTGGTAAAAGCAAAATGCGTTTACAAGGTGCAAACGATCGCCCTCAACAACCAAAGCGACAGTATCAACTATGCTTTTGGTTATCTCAATGGCGACGAGGTAGCTCGCTATGTATTGCTCATGGACTCTACAGGTCAGCTCACAAAGGACTTCATCACCAATATCAATAAAGGTTTGAAGAGCAAAGTGAAGAACCCACAAATCGTAAGCATGGGTGAGCAAATTGGTAAGAACATCAAGGACCAAGAGGCACAAGGCTTGATTGGTGAACCAAGTTTGGCTACTGATTTCGCACTCATCAAACAAGGCTTTATCAATGGTTTGCTCGGCGACACCACCATGACGGGCGAACAAGCAGGCGAGTATATCCAAACCACAATGAACAACATCAAGTACGGCAATGTGAAAGAAGACGGCGAGAAGTTCTTGGCTGAAAACGCACTCAAAGAGGGCGTAAAAGTTACCGATAGCGGTCTTCAATACGAGGTACTGAAGATGGGTCGTGGCAAGAAACCTGCTGCTACTGATCGCGTGAAAGTACACTATCATGGTACCCTCATCGATGGTACTGTATTCGACAGCAGCGTGGAGCGTGGCGAACCTATCGTGTTTGGTTTGAACCAAGTTATCAAAGGTTGGACCGAAGGCGTACAACTCATGCCTGTAGGTAGCAAGTTCCGCTTCTATATCCCACAAGAGTTGGGTTACGGCTCACAAGCAGCTGGCTCTATCCCTCCATATTCTACTCTCATTTTCGAGGTAGAGTTGCTTGGCATCGAGAAATAAGCAAACATAGTTTGCGAAAGTGGCACCATAGGTGCGAAAGTGGTCGCCGATGGCGACGAAAGTGGCTAAAGCGTACGTGAGCGAAGCGAAACCATTTTCGTGAGTGGAACGAACCACTTTCATGAGCGAAGCGAATCACTTTCGTGAGCGCAGCGAACCAATAACGCGAAGCATTATGGGCATCATCGCCAAACAGAGTTTTCAAGGCACCATCGTCACCTATATTGGGGTGGCGGTGGGCTTTGTTACTACGTTCTTCGTACTCACCCGTTTCCTCACAGCCGAGGAGATTGGTCTGGCGCGCGTATTGGTAGATGCTGCCACTCTCTTCATCGGACTTGCCCAACTCGGCACGTCATCTTCTATTATTCGCTTCTATCCGCACTTTAAGAGCTCCTCAAATAAAGTAATTCAAAATTCAAAATTCTTAATTCAAAATTCTTCCGACCACGGTTTTTTCTTCTGGACACTGATTGTTCCACTCGTAGGTTTCGCCCTATTCACCGCTATTTATTGTGCATGCCACGAACCACTTAGTCATTGGTTTGGGGAGAAGTCCCCTCTCTTTGTAGAGTACTACTATATGGTACTCCCGATGGCGTTCTTTATGCTCTATCAGACTGTTTTTGAGACCAATGCTAATGTGCGTATGCATATCGTAGTGCCTCGTGCTGTGCGCGAACTCATCACGCGTATCGGATTGCTCCTTGCTTATTTGCTCTATGCGTTTCGCGTGGTGGATATAGATGGTTTCGTGGTAGCCTTGTGTGGCGTATATGCTGTGGCTATGTGCTGCAATATGGTCTATCTATTCTCGTTAGGTGAAGTGTCGCTCCGCCCCGATTGGGAGTTCTTGCGCCAGAACCGCCCATTGGTGCGCCAGTACCTGCTCTACACTGGGTTTTTGCTCGTTTCCGCAGTAGCCAGCGTGCTTGCACCAACGCTCTCTTCCTTCTTTATTACCGCTGAGATGGGACTAAATTATACAGGTATCTTTGCCATTGCTACCTATATAGCCGTAATGGTCAGCATACCCTATCGCTCCATGACAGCCATTGCCTCACCACAATTAGCAACGGCTATCAAGGAAAATAATCAGCGTGAAACGGCTCACCTTATGCAGCAGGTCAGCAGTACGCTCTTGCTCATAGGCGGCATGATTCTTTGCCTCATTTGGCTCAATATTGATCTCATCTTCCATATTCTGCCTAATGGCGAGACATACGCTACTGCCCGCCAAGTGGTATTGATGTTAGGCACCAGCCAACTCATTATTGCCGTTTGCTCGTTTAGTTCTTCGGCACTCAACTATTCCCGCTTCTATGCCTTCTCATTATTGTTTTCCTTTATTCTAACGGCTCTATCCATAGTGCTCAATAATCTTCTCATTCCTTATTTTGGTATGAATGGAGCAGCCGTTAGCAATCTCATTGCTTACGCAATATATTTCCTATTAATCACATTGACAGTGCGTTACACGCTCCGTGCACCCACTTTCACGCGCCAACATCTGAAGATTCTTCTTCTGATTTTGGTGATACTCAATCTGAATTTCCTGTGGCAAGCCTACTTGCCAATCAATAATATATGGTTAAGTAGTATTATTCGCACCATAGTCCTCATCGGAGGAGGTTGTGCCGTAGCATGGTTCAAAGACCTCTCCCCCGAAATCAACCAGCAAGTGCGAAATGTTTGGTTAAAGGTTAAAGGTTAAAGGTTAAAGGCAAGAATTATGCGTTATTTCATTCGCTTTGCATACGATGGCACTGCCTTTCACGGCTCGCAACGCCAGCCCAATGGCATTACTGTTCAAGAGACGATGGAGCAGGCGTTGGCTATGATTTTCCGCGAGGAGATACCACTCACTTTCGCTGGTCGCACCGATGCGGGTGTCCATGCGCGCGAGATGTATGCGCATTTCGATCTCGCCAATTGCCAATCGCCAATTGCCAATCGCCAAAATTTGCTCTTTCGCCTCAACGGCATTTTGCCCGATTCCATCGCTATTTTTGACATCTATCCTGTAACGGATGATGCGCATGCGCGGTTCTCTGCCGTGCGCCGCACCTACGAGTACCATATCGTGGATCACAAAGATCCTTTCCTCTGCCAACAAGCCACGCGCGTGCGCCCAGGACTGAACTTTGCTGCCATGAACGAGGCAGCGCAATGGTTGATTGGCAAACAGGATTTTGCTTCATTCTGCCGCACGAATACGGATGTGAAAACTACTATTTGCGACCTCACGCTTGCAGAATGGCGAGAATTAGGCAACGGACACGCTGTGTTCACTATTGCAGCCGACCGCTTCTTGCGCAATATGGTGCGTGCCGTAGTAGGAACATTGTTTGAGGTGGGTCGTGGTAAGATGACCAAAGAGCAGTTTGCCGAGGTCATTGCACAACACAACCGCTGCGCCGCAGGAGATTCTGCCCCTGCCGAAGGCCTTTTCCTCACACACATTGACTATCCACAAGAACTATTTTTATAGTATAAACGTACAAAATCATTATACCTATGAGACAGCAATTCTCTCTTCTATTGATTGGCATTTGTTTGGCAATCTCTTCGGCAATAAGAGCCGATGTTACTTTTCGCGTAAATGTTCCTACTGGCACTACCCATTGCTACGTTGTAGGTGCTCTTCCCGAACTCAGCAGTTGGGCTGCGGGGGCGGGTGTGGCCATGAACAAAGTGGAAGGAAAAGACCAATTCACCGTTACGGTAGCAGGTATTACGACTGCCGATATTAGTGCATCCGATGGATATAAATACGTCTGCGGACCCGATTGGAAATATGTGGAAGTCACTGCTTCCAATGGCGAGGTGTCCAATCGCAAGACCGTTGGCAATCCCGATGTGGTAGCACGCTGGCGAAACACCTATACTGCCGTTGGAATCGTAGAGAATTGGACATTTGCAGGCAAGGATTATCCTGTACAAATCCTCTTGCCTACCAACTATGACAATACCAAGCAATACCCCGTTACCTATATGTTTGGTCGCCACCAACGCTACCGCGATGCAGGTTCTGATACCGAAATGGGCGACCGTATTCTCTATTCCGACTCATGGGGCGTAGCAAAATCGGTGGCTGAATTGGAGGAGCAAGGATTTGAAGTAGGCATCATAGCCGTGATTTATGCCCAATTACCTGAGTTTACTCCTTGGGCGAACGAGGACTTCGCGGGTACAGGTCAAGCGGATGCTTTCCTCAAAGGATTCGTAGAGGACTTTAAGCCTGCCTTCGAGCAGAAATATGCGATTTCATCGGATAAATCGGCATGCACCATCATGGGTGCAGATGTGGCAGGACTCTTCGCTTTCTATGCCACCATGAAGCACCCCGAACTATTTGGCAAATGCGCTATGTTCTCCCCTGCTTTTTGGTATAATAAATACGAAATGCGCGGTTTCATCGAGAACGAGCGGCTTACGCCAACCGACTCTCGCTTTGCTTTTGTACAAACATCGGCTGATACCCATTGGACAACCGATGAGATTGATTACTACAATCAGTGGCTCAATAACCGAGGTTATCTCTCATACGTCTTGGATGTCATGGGCGAGCACGATGACCGTACATGGGGATTAGTCTTCGGAGAAGTAGTGCAAGGTCCACCAAGCGTAGTTCCTACTATGGGAGCGAGAATAGCCAATAACTATCAGACTACCGATTATACAGCCCACACATGGTATTTCATGAAGGGCGAAGGCACCACCTCGCTCACCTGCGATGGCACACCTACACAAAAGGGCAATTTCTACCGCGATGGCAAGACTGCTACTCCCGCACAACTCTTAATCAAAGAGATTCCTGTGGATAGCAAGAAATACTCCTACTACTGGAACCTCAACAGTGGTAGCAACTGCGATGGCGATTTGCTACTCACTTCGCCCAAAGACATCGGCTTTAAGAACACCCGCAAGACTACTTCTTGGCAGCGTGTGGCTGTGTTTGCAGACGGTAGCTACGAGCAGTCTGCTGCTTCTTCTGAGCACTTCAAGGTCAATGGCACCACTATGACTATTGGCAGCAACTACGAACTGACAGCCACTATCTCCCTCACCGATGACAAGACCGTTTCCGTGCATTATGGTAGTGTGAACTCGGGTAGTGACATGGGCGAATTGGTCAGCACCACTGTATCGGCTAACTGCCTGAAAGCCAATGTCCGTTACTCCTATCTGACCAACCAACTCACGGTGGAAGAAACTGCATGGGGTAGTTCGGATATTGATTTGGAATACTTTAAGGTAGAGCCTGCTGTCGTACATCCAGGTACATCTGTGAAGATGTCCGTTAAGATTGCCAACAAGAATGGCTATAATGTCCATTTCCGCATGAATCATAACAACCAACCTTCTTCTGCTATCACCCTCAGCAAGGGTAGCAATGGCGAAGAGTTTTATACGATTTCATCGCCAGAAAGTGGTATCTATGGCTTCTATTTGGACATCGAACTCAACGGCACTACCACCAAGGCGCACCGTGCGGTGTATGTCAAAGTGGTGGAAGGACAGACCATTAATACTGCTATATCCAACAATCCATACGCCGATATTGATTGGGCTACTATCAACCAATTCAAGGGCAATTTCCATACCCATACCACCCAATCCAACGACGCCAGCGATGGCTTCACCACCGCCTACGTTGTGGACAAATACCATGCTGCGGGCTATAAGATTCTCTCCCTCACCGACCATGACTACAACCCTTATCCATGGGAGTTATTCCCCCAATATATGAGCACCGTACCTGCACGCGACCCTGCTGCATTGGGTATGTTGGCTGTTCCGGGCAATGAGCTCAGCAAGGATAATACCAACAGTTGGAGCGAGCGCACAGGCGGACAATTCAACCACCACAACGATTTCTTCACGGGTCGTCAAGGACAGGAGTTTGCTTCTTTGCAGGAGTCATATGCCTACACCTACGCCCTCGGCGGTATGCAAATCATCAACCACCCAGGACAGTATTGGAGTATTGACAATACCTATAGTGAGACCCAAAAAGATGGTCCGGGTTGGCATGCCAATAACTTCCTTACCTTCCCATCATTGATTGGTTTGGAGGTGTACAACCAAGGCAATCGTCGCCCTAACGACCGTATCCTATGGGATCAAATCTTGCAGCGCACTATGCCTCATCGCCCTGTTTATGGCTACTCATGCGATGATGCGCACAACAACGACCAACTCTTCCGCAACTACAATTTCATGCTCATGGAGGATCTTACCACCGACGAACTGAAAGATGCTATGCGCAAAGGCGAGAGCTATTTCTGCTACGAACCAGCAGGTACGGGCGAAGGCAAAGCCCCACGTATCAGTGCTATCCATGTGGATGAAACCAATAAGACCATCACTATCCATGCCAATGGATTGGTACATTGGATCTATGCCACGGACAAGACTTCCAGCGCGGCATCATCTGCTCGTAGCACTGTGGTGGGTATAGGCAACACGTTCTCCTACGCAGGTTATCAAGGCTCGTATGTACGTGCATTCATCACCAACGTGTTTGGCGAGACTTGCACCCAACCTATCAGTTTTGCGGATGAAAGCACGGTGGATGTAGAGAACCTGCCAGCAGACAACCGTTTGGCGCTCATGCTCTATCCTAATCCTGCTGAGGCATACCTCAATGTGTTTATGAACGAGGCGGATGCAAAGCAAACCATTGTGGTCTATAACCTGAATGGCAAAGCGGTGATGAGCCATGCGGTAGAAGGCGCTGTCACTACATTGCCGGTGGCTTCGTTGCCAGCAGGTATGTATATCGTACAAGTAGGTACGCGTATTGGCAAGTTCTTTAAGGAATAAATCAATAAGCAATAACTATGGAAAAAGCATATTTCTTTGACATGGATGGGGTGTTGTTTGACTCAATGCCCCACCATGCTGTGGCGTGGGAAGAGGTGATGAAGGCGCATAATCTTTCATTCACTGCTCGCGATTGTTATATCAACGAAGGCCGAACAGGCGAGTCTATTATCCGTGAGGCGATACTCAAGGAACGCCATCGCGAAGCGACACCCGATGAGGTCGAGCAAATCTATGGTGAGAAGTCTGCGCGCTTTCACGTGTTAGCGGATCAAGTCGGTGGCACGGTGGTTATTGATGGTGTGGCTGATGTGCTGCGCTATGTACAATCGCAGGGACACCAGATTTGGGTGGTAACGGGTAGCGGTATGCGCACGCTGATTGATAATCTGAATACGGCGTTGCCTCCTGTTTTTCACCCCGATAGGATGATTACGGCTTTTGATGTCACGAAGGGCAAACCTGACCCCGAACCTTATCTCAAGGCATGGGAGCGTTCAGGTCTTCCTAAGGAGCAATGCGTGGTGATTGAGAACGCCCCCTTGGGTATCCGTTCGGGCAAAGCGGCAGGACTGACTGTTTATGCGGTGAATACGGGTATTCTTACGCGCGAAGACTTAGCCCAAGCGGACCAAGTCTTCGATTCGATGGCAGAATTACTGACGTTTCTACAAACGCACTAATCGCTACAATTGCTCTCTAACGGCTTTCAGTATGGGCTCTACGCTCATCGGGCTGCCTACAGCACCGCGCATCCATGTGTCGGGTGTAAGGCTGCCTTGTTGATAGATACGGGTGTACTCTTTCGCCCATTCCTCTGGGGTGGCGCACTTCGCCAAATGTTCCTCCAACTGATATTGCACTAAGTTTCCAATAGGGTAGGCAGGTAGGTACAGGGCGTAGCCTACCATGTGCGAGTAGATGCCCAACAGTGGACTATCTTTTTCACCCAAAATAGGGTAGTAATATGCGTTCCAAACATCGGCGGCAATTGCCAATACCGCTTCGCGCAGTTCAGCAGCATCGGCTTCGGGGTGAGCATACAACCATTGCCACATACGCATGTCCACTAAGCTCACACCCATAATCTCGTACATGCCCCAGATCATATCGAATGTAGAATTTTGAATTAATAATTTTGAATTATCCTCGTTTGCATCATTCTTAATTCCTAATTCATAATTCAAAATTTCCAGGTCTCTCTCTTGGAAGAGGAACGCACTCGCCTCAGTAAAACCTGTGTTAGGGATACCTGCCAGCGTGTAATAATCAATATCGTAGAGCGAAATCACTTCTTCTACATTGTGTCCAAACTCATGTACAGCGATGTTATACCCCTTATAATCCATACCTTTATTCCCCACTCGGGTGCGTAGGCGGGCAGGTTGTTCTCTGCCCACGCATGGGCGAGCATGCCCCGAACCGCGGGCAGCCTCTACCACGATATGCGAAGCAATAGCATTTGCTTTGTCGCTCGCAAAGCCCAAGTCCATCAGCATGCGGGGCATGTCTTTCTCAAACGCCTTGGCATTGGGGTAACGCTTTTGTGTTTCTGCGGTCAGCACATCTTCGGAGATACTGCTGCGGCTCTTGAAACCGTCGTACCAAATATCATACGGACGCAACTCACGACCCAAACGCTCACGAATGATTTGCGCCACTTGCTTCACTTCGTCTGAGGATATGAGTTGGGTAAACAATGCCTCTATCTCTTCCATAGGTATCTCCAAATCCTCATTGAAGGTGCGTAGCACATGCGTAGGCGCATCTGTCCTATAGGCATCAATCTGTTGCCCTGCACGGAAGATATTGATAATCTGCTGATAACGTGTGTCGGGCTCGCGACTAATATCTACTTTTAGTTTGATTCCAGAATCGGGATTCCCTCCTACAAAGTTGCTAGTAGGACACCATAGCAGTTTGTCATTATTCACCACCACTGCGGGTATCTCTTGGCGAATGATACGCAGCATGACTTGGTAGATCATTTCTTGTCTCTCCCTGCTTAACTCCCTTCCCTTCAGGGAGGGGTTGGGGGTAGGCTCTTTCGCCTCAGCATAATTCGACTTCAACTCATCCCTCAGATTCCAGTGCGAGAGCAGTGCCATAGGCTCATTCCATAGTTGCTCGCCTTGTTCATTGCGAAGGCAATGCATCATGATATTGTAGCCCGCGATATAGTTCTCCGCTTCGCTGAGTGCTTGCGAGTAGTTGGCTACCACGCTGCCGGGCACACGACTGCTGAACACATCACCCAAGCGAGCGTATGCCCATTCTTGGCGTGTCCATTCTTTGCCCAAGGTGTTTTTCTCTTCTAATGTATAGTGTGGGAAGTTCAGCACGCAGATATGGGCTATTTTGTTGGCGAACATATCTTCCGCGAAATGTGCCATCGGGCTGTATCCGCTGATAATCCAATCCACTTGTGTGGGGTCGCCTTTGCCCAATAGGGTCGTAGGTTCTTGCAGCGTATTATTCAGCCTATCAGCACTTTGTCCGCATTGCTCCAGTATGAAAGCCATGCGGTCGTATAGTAGTTTTTTCTCTTCGGCGGTACTTATATATGAGTTAGCCACTAATGCCTTGTAGTCTTCTGCTGTACCATCGCTTTCTCGCCATAGTGCAGCCACTTGTTTGGCACCTCGTTCGACCATGTTGGAGTCGGCATCGGGCTGTGCAGCCATCACGCTACTCACTGCTTGCTGAATGGTTGTTTCACTAATCATTGTTGTTTGTGTCTTTGTTTGGCATGCTATCAACATAGCAGCCAGACCTATTAAAATCCATTGTTTCATTGTTTCATTGTTTTGCTCGACTGCAAAAGTACTGCTTTTTTTTGAATTATGCAAATTTTACTATGTTTTTTCGAGCGAACCGATTTCATTTTACAATTTGGTTCAAGTAAAATAATGTTGGTTAATTTTTGGCTTAATTTTCTATAATTTTTGTCACAGTTGTCCCATTAAAATTAATAAGTCCCATTTGAAATTATTGAAAATTAGTTAGTTACGAGAAAAAATGACCGAACGGATTTGATTTTACTATTTCAACGGCTAATTAAACTAATTTAACTAATTACTCAAATTATTCGTTCAATTCGCCGCTTTACCATGTCTTTCAACGGCTAATTACGCTAATTTCTAGAAAAATTCGTATAATTTGTTCAATTTGCCGTTTAATCATGTTCATCGTTAATGTTCTTTATTTTTTATAGGACACTAGTGAATTTTTGTGTTTAATAAATACCACATCCGATCGGACATAAATCGGATATGGTCTAATTATTTGTTTGTCAATCGGTTATAAAATTAACTTCCGATAATGCCTGCAAAGTATGGAAAAAACGCGTTTTTGTAGTACCTTTGCAGTCGATTTCGAAAGCCGCTACGAAATTGAACAATTTTGGTAGTGCCATTTATTAACCTTTTAACACATTATTTATTTTATGCTTCAAAACACCTTAACTCCAGAGAAGCAAGACCTTCTCATCACCCCTCACTTGGCTGAGGGACAGTTACCAACCCTATTGGCTGAGGCACTCAGCGTTTCACCTGAAGGCGAGACACGCGACATGCTGCTACTCTCCTTACTGACCAACTGCGCCTACGCCCTGCCCGCTATGCGTATGCTCCACGGTCGCCCTCATCACACCTACAGCCCCGAACTGCTGACCATGATTGTTGCCCCCGCTGCCTCGGGCAAAGGTATTATGAACTACGGACGTCTGCTCCTGCAAGCCATTGAGGGAGGCACCCCACGAGATCACGCATCTCGTCGGGGACCTCGCTCCAAGAACGGCAAGCAGGTGTATATCCCTGCCAACTCGTCCGCCTCAGCCCTCATTAAGGTCATGGATGAGTATAATGGACGCGGTATTGTCTTTGCCACAGAGATGGACACCCTCACGCAAACACTCCGCGCTGCCTATGGTCAGTTTGGCGATATTGTCCGCTGTATCTTCGAGCACGAAACCGTCAGCCAACTGCGTCGCCAAAACAACGAGTTCATTGAGATTCGCTCTCCGCGTATCGCTATGCTTCTTTCAGGCACGCCCAACCAAGTGTCGCCTCTGCTGCGCAACCGCGAGAACGGACTC
>SUXC01000013.1 GCA_015061165.1 Bacteroidales bacterium | reverse complement strand
TGTTCTCCATGAGCGCCCAAGGGATATTGATGTGGGCGCAAGTTGTCGATATTGTCGTTCATTAATCTGCACCCGTCGTTAAATTCACTCTTCTGTTCGTTATCCTCCATGCCGTGGGAGGGGGTTAAGGGTTTAAGGTTTAAGGTTTAAGGTTGAATGTTGAAAGGTAGAGGCTGGGATTAGAGTTTGGTTATCTCTTTAGCAAAGACGTAGCCGTACAGGGTTTTGTACTTGTTTTGTGCCTTGAACTCGGCCTCGTAGGTAGCACGAGTGGAAGGGTCGTTCAATGCCGTCTTAGTAGCAGTGGCTGCCTGACGGAACTTCTCTTGACGGGCCAGCTCGGCTTCCGAGAAAGGTTTGGTACGTGGGTTACAAATTTGTGAAGTGAACTGATTACCGTACATCTCTTTGAAGATAATGTCAGAGTGCTTGCAGATCTTTCCGCGGAAAGAAGTGAAAGGGGCTTCTAATTTGATTTGACTCATGTTTGTTCGGCAATGAACGGGAGTAAAGTAAAAACAATGGGGATTTTATTTACAACAACATCAACAACTTAATTCAACAATCATTCCGCTCGCAACAACACAGCTCGCGGTTGAGAATTTGTTTTAAGACAATTCACGTCAATTTTTGTCAATTCAAGATTTGCCTTTTGTTCTTGCCCAAATGAATGCAACGGGTTGCATTAGTGGGCAGAACAAAATGATTGTTTTTTTACTTGGTGTTCGGAATCCTCTATGCCGTGAGAGGGGGTTGGTGCGTGAGCGCACAGGCTATAGGTAATAGGTTATAGGCACGGGTACGCTTACGCGGGGTTAATAAATAAGGTTAATTGGTGTAAGGTTTAAGGTGTAGGGTGTAAAGGCTGGGGTTAATTGATTGTTTGGAGGGTGCAGGTCCAGCTGTGGTTAAAGGTGAGGGACTGGGCGAGGGTTTGGCGGATGATGTCGCATGCCTCGTCGGGGTAGAAGAGTTGAGGGTCAAGAGGGATGACTTTGACTGTGAGGGTGCTGCCCTCGATGGTGAACTCGGGATTAAGGGTTTCCAAATGAAAGAGGACTGCCTCTTTGGCTTGGAGCATCTCGGCTGCGCTTTGGCAGGGGATGGTGATGAGAACGAAATGTTTTGGTTTCATATTCTTTATTGTTTTAGTAGTGATACAATATGTTTCTGCGTCCGTCTTTTTGCGAAACGCTTTCACTTATTAAAGTATTGCCGTATCTTCGGCATTTGTGCTAAACAACAAAGAAAAACTCATCTTTGCGAAGATAAGTGTATAAAAAGAAAACGGAATGCAGCTGTGAATCAGTGCATTCCGAAGAAAATAAAATTGTTTGTATTTTTTATGCTTTGCCGAAAGATTTGCCGATATTCTTCAATAAAGTATCTAAATCGGCATTAGTGGTTTTAGCAGGATCAAGTATATCAATAAAGGTTTCAATGGCTGAAAAAGCAGGACCTTCGGGCATATGTTCTTTGTTAAAATCATGAAACATATTTCCATGCCAATCTGAAAAATGGTTCTCTACGATTTTCCACAATCCATAACCTTTAGGAGTAGAGATGATTTTACGCTCTTTCATTCGTTTAAAAAGCGCATATAGTTTTTGCTTTGTGGTTGTCCAGACGATAACATCATTTGTATGTTTGTCTGCAAACAAAGAGAGGAATGCATCTGGTTCTGTTTGCGGATCAATCCAAGTTTTGGTTGGCTCGTATTCTTTACAAAGAAACTGATAAAAGAGGGTCAAACGCTTTGTAGCATTAAACTGTTCGCTATTGTAAGTATAGATAAGAGCTGGTGTTTCGAGAAAATGTGTGGACTTCTTAGGAGTTACTGTCTTTCCTTTGCAGGAGGAGGTTAATTCAGATTGTTTTGGCGTAGTCGGTTTCTCATTAATGATTTGAATGCCGATGCCACCTGCTTCGACATTGTTGATTTCGTAGTCCACATGTTTAGACTGTACGTAGTCACCTGCTACGTTGATGATGTTTTTTGCTTCTTCCATAGTTGATTATATTACGGTTTAAAGTGATTATAATAGAACTTATTTATCCTCTTCAAATGGTAGTGTCGGCAAAGAGAAATGGTCGAAATCTGATTCGAAAATACGATCTTGAATAATGCGGTATTTCTCGAACTCCGTTTCGGCATACTCTTTCGCTTGTTCGGCAGTCACATTTCCTGCTCCTGTCAGGATAGGGCGCTCGGTAGTATCTAAGAATTTGTCAATACGTTTTGCCCAATCCTCCATAGTCATCGGGATATGTCGTTTGGCCATATCTTCTGCCACTTCTAAGAAACCGTTTACAATACGCCCCATAGATTCCAGCTCAATTTCTTTGAGATAATTCTTCGCTATGCTCACATCTGGTTTGAGAATTTTACCCTTTGGTGCATGCTCCCATGTAGTTAGTCCCATGTGTTCTTTATCAGCATTCGCACGCGATAGGATTAGTTCTGCTGCGGTATGTCCGTGCACGGCATAGTGCATTTTGTTTTGCACTTTAGCAAAAAACTCTTGTGTGGTGGGCGCATTCGGATTGTAATCAATAGCCGTAGCATAGATGTCTGTTATCTTCTGATAGAAGCGGCGCTCGGAGAGGCGAATCTCACAAATTTCGGCAAGTAGATATTCAAAATAATCTTCGCTGATAAACGCCCCATTTTCCATGCGCTTGCGATCAATGATGTAACCACGAATAGCAAACTGACGAAGCACGGCTGTACACCATTGACGGAATTGCGTAGCACGGCGTGAATTAACACGGTAACCAACAGAGATGATGGCATCAAGGTTGTAGAATTGTGTTTCGTAGTTTTTGCCATCAGATGCAGTTCGTCGGAATTTCCGACATACTGAATTTTGATCTAATTCGCCTGTCTCAAAAATATTTTTCAGGTGTTCTGTAATCGTTGAACGTCCTTTGTCGAAAAGTGTTGCGATGGCTTCTTGTGTAGCCCAGATCATTTCGTCTTGATAATACACTTGTACGCCCTGTGCCTTATCTTCTGCTTGAAAGATAAGGAATTCAGCTGTAGAGTTGCGTATTTGTAGTTGTTGTGCCATAGTTGATATGGTTATTGTTTATTCTTGATTTTTGTTTATTTGCGCACCGATAGCGTTTTGGGCGACATTGTTAATCTGTGTATCTACATGTTTATTGCCTTGGACAAGGTCGCCTTGGACATTATAGATTCTTTGGTGGGGTTGCGAATCAGAAGTATGGATATTATCTTTCTTCCATTTCAAATACTCCATAAAGTATTTCATCATTTCAAGGACTTCTGGTCTGCCGTTATACCATCTATCATTATACGCTCGTGAGCCGCGGAAGTTTTCAAACATAGTTTCTCGATTGTAGATACAATATTCTTCCTCATATAAACGATTATAATAGTCATCTATTGTCGGGTCAAGCAATAGTGTATTATCCTCATCCATTTCCTCTTTTATTTGTGCTAGGCGTAGGCGTATATATTCATCAAAACACTCATTTCGCAATCTCCGTTTAATATCTGCAAAGCCCATGGGATCTGATGTGTACATTTTTCCAGTTACCAAATACTGTCGAAAGCTTTCTGCCAAAAATATATTACGACTGAAATCATAGACATTATCGAATGATAGTTGATCATATTGACGACTGCTATATAAAAAGTATTCGATTAACGGGTCTTTTTCTCCAGATTGTATCGTAGCATGAATTTCCGATGCTAATGCTACGATGTCTCTGCCATGTACAAACTTATCGGACCAAACTAATGCTATCTCATTCAACCCTTCTCCTCCTATGTCCACTCTATCATAGGTATTAGGTATTTGTGCCCCGTGCTGAATTGTCAGTGCACGGAGACGAATATTTATTCTAACCAAACAAGCCATATCTGAAATAAATGCATCTGCAGATTCTTTTGATGGGAAACACTTTGGAGCCAGGTCTTGCCAACGACCAAGAATGTCCATTCGTTTGGTAAAGTCATCTATTTCATTCAAAAATGTCCATGCAATACCAATCGGAGAAATATCTTTCATGAAATGGATTAGTATAACAAGATGTGACAAATAGCTTTGCCAGTCTACATCCGCAATCTTTTGTTCACCACGGTTAATAGCTCGGAGTATATCTAACTCATGAGGGTCTTCTATTTGCTCTGGTTGTTTATTCATGTTGTTTAGGTATTGAGGATGAAAAAATCATATAGTTATTTTGTTTATTCACGCTGCAAAGGTTCGCGTTCGGCAATAAGATCGCATTGATCGATGACCTCGTCATCGTTGAGGCGCCTTATGCCTCCGCTCTCCCCACTCGCTCACGCAGCTCGCGGGGACCCCAATTGGATTAAACTGCTAAATCTTGTCAGTATGGAGAGAAAAGTGCAAATTAGTTGTATTTTTAGTGATTTTATGGGGGTTATTCTTTGTTTTAACTTGCTCCTTTTTTTGTTGAGTTTGCTGCTTTTTCGTGAGGAAAAAGGAGCAAGCTATGTGTGAGTGTGTGAGGAGATAGGTAATTATGAATATGAAGGGGGATTATTCTTCTTTCAAATAATATTTTCTCCACCATTGTTTGAATGTATCGGGTGTTTCGTATCCGCTGCCCCAATGCATGTATCGACTCCAGATGAGTGCTTTGAGCGCGATGGGTGCGCCATCATGTGGATTAAAGTGTCCGAGTCCAAATTCTTTGTAAGCTTTAATCAAGCACTTGAGGTTATGTATTCCATCTGCCGTATAATGACTCTCCACCCAGCATTGCTCATAATAAGCCAATAGAAAGTCATTTCCTAAAGCTTTCTCATCCATAGGTTCACCTTTGTAATACCTACATTTGGCAATATATTCTTCTCGTGACTTAGGTTGGTACATATAATTAACTGTTAAGCGTTAAATGTTAAGTCGATGCGATTTGTTTTGTGCAAGTGTGTTCCTCACTCATCACTCATAGTTCATCACTAAGATAATTGCGTCGAATGGGGGGATTATAACCTAGTTATCTTCTTAAAAATAGGTGCTAGACTCATGTACCAATCAAATATGACTGGCAAGTTTTCCTCCTTCGTTGGGTCAATATTCTTTGTCGTCAAGATACGACATGCTTTTGATGCTTCACGCCACTCTAACGGACAATCAAACATAGCTGCGATTTCCTCTGACTGTGCTGACAATTCTGCATAATACTTTTTATCATCTGGGATATAAAGACCAATATCTACAGTTGATTTGGAGGGTTGCACATTAATAGAGATATAACAATTGCTTTTACCTATTGCTATATCAAACCATGAATCTTTGTGCGCACGACGGAGTTTGAATTCTTTTGTAAAAATAGGATGAGCTGCAGCATGAGTACGGAACGACTCCCAATAATTAACACAGAATTTACCACGTTCAGTCATTTCAGAAGAAGATTTCTTCTCTTCCTTCACCCAATCGTTAGGTCGTTCTACAACATTAAATTTTGGCGCAGGTAATGAGTCGCCAATACGCCATAATTCTATCTCCAAGAGGAAGAAGTTAATCTCACTATCTGTATGTGCATTCAGCCACTCAACAGCTTGTCTATGCTCATCACGAGCTTGTTTAACAATCCAGATGATATATTTGGCATCTTTTCCACTTGCGTAGGTTATGATCTTGCCCAAATGATCATGATTAGTAAACTCCAATTGATTCTCAATTATGATTTTCTTACCTGTTCCCTGTTCTTCGGCATATATATCCACGGAATAACCGCCTACAGAAGATTCTCTTTCTATTAAGCAAATATCCAATCCTACAGTATCTCCTAGGAGAGTCAAATTATCTTCTTGTGCTAGCCACGAAGAGAAGTCGTACTCCTCGTGCTTCCAAATCTCACGTAATTCAACGCGTTCTAATTTACCTACGTTTGTCATGGTAATATGATTTTTCTCTATATTAATTGTTCACAATATTTCTTGTTTACAACCTTATCGCGTAAAGATTGTTTATTTTTAAAATTGCGCGAAATATTTTGTACTAATTCTCTATAATTGTCTGTTCCGTCAGGTTTTACATAATAAAATGGCTTAATGGAAACACAGTTTTTGTGTTCAAATAGCGTATTAAGCAAGGTGCGGTCCGAGTTTCCGCACGAATGACCCATGATGTAAATCTGATAAGGTGCTGCTTCTATAAACTGAAGTAACTTACGATAATTATCTGACTCAAGATAACGTATTGATTTAATATTTCGTAAATACTCATTATCATTTATATCAGATAGTATCTCAAAATGTTTGTCCATTTCATCTCCATAACCAAAAATTACAGATTGAGGCCTATAATAGACGCCATGTATATGATTAATGGTACCCTTTACATCATTAACGTAGTCTTCTGCTATGAGTGTATAATTGAAAGATAGAAATAACGTGTCAGACGGATATACGTCTTCATCCCAATTAAGAGGAACATTTGGGTTATTTCTTAGGGCTGATACTGCAATATCACGTTCGTTAATCGGCTGACTAACTATCTGTCGAATGCTAGCCAATTTTTTATCTTTGCATGTCTGTTGAACATATTCTAGATATGTAACCAACTTCTCTTGCAGATAGGTAAATTGATCATGTAGCTTTTCTATCTCATCTCGATTGTTTTGTGTGACAAATTCTTTCAATAAAGCATAGTAATCGGCTTCAATATCAACCCAACCTTTTGTTTCGATTGATTGGCAAATGCGAGTTAATAGTTTGGATTTTTTCATAATAGCTAATCCTCCATTGCTAAAAGCATCGTAGAATTCCATTCCTGACATTTGCTGATAAGCAATGCTATTCTGCATTAAAAAACCATGCCACTGAGTAAAGTCTGTTTCTTCTGTGTCTAATTCAATACTGCACAATGGATCTTCCAATATAGAACAATGACAAAGAATCAATTCTCGTTTCCATTGCTTCCAATACCAATTGATAAAATCCGCATAGCTTGTTTTCAAGCCATGTGCGAGGTCAAAGCCATTTCCTATAAGTACAATTCTATTCATGGTCAAAGTTTAATTAGGATATAAGAAGTCTTATTGCTTTTGGTTTTTTTCTTTATTATTCTTTTTTTTAGGTTTAATGGTGATGCTCCAACCTGTTGAGAAATTAGCAGGCTTACCTTTTATAACATTATCTAAAAAATCATTTAATGATGAAAACATAAATAACAAACTTGCTGCTCTCCACACACTAGAATCTACATGCCAATAAGGCGGTATAAACAAACTTGCTATCACAAGAGAAAATGCGACTCCTATACAAAGCCATTTAATAAATTTATATATTGATAATTTCTTCTTAACCATTCGAATTTTAATTGTCTACAAGATTACCTAATGTTGTATCTTTGAAAGTTTGCCAGATATCCAAATGTACTTTTTTGTAGTCTTCAAAGAGTTGTTTTACAAACTCAATTTCAAATACCAATCTAAAATCGTTTGGGTCGTTGTCTGGTTGCCCCTCTTTACGAGTACCCACACGAGCAATCTTGATGAAATACAGATCTTTTATACCCTTGCCCTTGATGTATGGCATAAAGTAGTAAAGTTTGTTAAGAGCAACAGTAGAAGGGAACTTTTTGCCCGTGTAATAAATCTTTGCAGACTGATCAAGATATTGCTCCATATTGTCTGCTTTAACTAGTGAAACGAGCAAGTTTTTATCTAATTTCAGTTCTGCATTTTTTGGCAATTGCTCAGCAACAGTATTGTTTACAATTTCATCGGGATACTGCTCTTTTAACTGCAAGAAATCCACAGTTCCAGCTATACCAGGACCATCGGATGGTTTTGCATATTTCTTGATAGTTGCTTTATCGCCAAATAGATATTTAGCAAACAATTTGACGACCTCCACATTTACAGCATTGCCAAATTGTTTATATGCTTGAGCATCCAAGACATCAGGTTGGAATGTATCAGGAAAACTTTGGAGTCTTGCACATTCACGCAAAGTTAGTTCGCGTTTACGACAGCCAACAATAGATGTTTGCGTAATAGCTACTAAAGCAGGGAAATATGTGCCAGTTTTGACACGAATACCAGAGGGACGGAATTGTAAAATATGATCCCAAATATTTGGGTTCTTATATTGTCCTGCTTGCCATTCCAATTTTGCCTTTGCTCCAAAGAAAAGTGGATTTTGTTTTGCTCTATTCAGCCATTCATCTATAAACTCTCGATTGTCTAAATACAATTGGTTGTTTTTATTGATAAAATTAATCTTCCAAGCAGGATAGCCAGTAGTATCTTCATTTAATGATGGTTCATGCAAATACTCTGACCAAATAGGAAAACCTGGTAGTTTCTTGCATTTGATATTTTGGATAAACTCATTCCACAAGTCCACCAACTGAATTTTATCTTCGCTCAAACGATATTTTTGCAAGTCATTTATTTCAGTATCATTCTGCAAAATATTTTCTACACTACATTTCGGCAATTTGCCTTTTGCATTGAACTGAAAGACTGGCAATGTACCAATATCTTTACGCACGCACATGATGAACACACGCTCACGATGTTGTGGTATGCCAAGATAATGAGGACTAAAAATCACTGGTTCTTCCAATACATTATAGCCAATATTGGTTAAATGTTCGTGAATGGTTCGCCAAGTATCTCCGCTGTTATGCGAAGCCAAATTGCGTACATTTTCGAGCAAAGCATATTTGGGCTGACAATATGCCATAATGCGCTCTACATCAAAAAACAGAGTACCCTTTGTTTCATCTGCAAAGCCCAATCTTTTGCCTGCTTTTGAGAAGGCTTGACATGGAAATCCTCCACACAAGACATCAAATGCTGGCAATTTGGAAGGGTCTATTTTAGTAACATCCACATCTGGTTTAAGACCATAATTTGCTTCATATGTTTTTCTGCAATCTGCATCAATATCGCAGGCAAAGACGCACTCTCCTCCAAGCGATTCCATTGCTTGATGAAAACCGCCAATTCCGCAAAATAGATCTATGAATTTAAAATTTTTCATGCTTGCTTATAAGTGTAGCGATATACTACATACTTATCCATTTCTTTCTTCTTAATAAGGAATTTCTTTTGTCGGCTTTTCCCGTCTGGTTGTTTACCTTGGTTGAAATCAGTCAGAACATCTCTGAATGTTACACTATTCAACTCAAGAATTGTCATCTTCATAAACCGCACACTATTCTTCATACGCTCATGATACGACATATCGTCCTTTTCGTAATTAGGAAGAATCGAACGAATATACTGATTGCGCTCTATAGTCGCTCTGTATGCAGTTTCTTCGGAATCTTTTATAGTTTCGTGTTCATAAATAACATACCAAAAACGGTCGTGTTTATTGATACACTCTACAAAAGTTTCTTGGTCATTACCAGGAGTAGAAGTTTTCTTAATATCACTTGCTTTAAGATCACCATAGAATTGTTCACGCCCAAACCATATATCAAAATCAAAAGCCCCATCCTTATGCCCTTTATTGTCAGTCCCCACATATCTCATCAAGTCGAGCACATCATTATCTATGGTAAATTTATTAAACTTGTACTCTAAGAACCAACCAGCCCACTCTGCTTGTTGCCAATGTCGCCAACTATCTCCGTGCATTTCTTTGATTTTATCAACAGCATACAGCCATTGACCAAAAGAGAAACCGTTATTAAATTTAGCAAACAAGTCAAAGAGTTCATTATCTCCAGTTTTTGTACCCGCTAAATAATCAGCAAAGTCTTTTGCTCGTACAGAATAGATATGATTACCATACTGATCCTCACGATGGAAAACACCATTTCTTACCGCTTGGTAGAGGTCGTTGGTATATACATGTGCAGAAGAATTATGCAAGCCATGTTGTAAATAAGTATCTTTTGCAAAATCTACGAAAATAACATTATCTTGATAGTGATAAACTCCTACAAAACGAATATCATAATCAATCTTTGCAGCAATGGCTTCATTACAGAACTCTTGCCAACTGCTTGGCATTTGAATACGCTTTTTGAATATAGGATGAGGATTGCCTAAATAGGATATCGCTTTATGCAAAAGGATATACTTCTTTCCGTTAACTCTATAAACAAATAACTTGCGCCCTAAAATCTCTTCTACGGCACAATTTTTCTCTCCTAAATAGTGAGTTAACGCAGCGCGTTGTCGCTTACTAGAACGCAATACTTGGTCATGCGCTACCTCCAAACCAAAGTCAGAACGGATTTGCTCGCTCGGTCTATTATGCGACTTATTGTCGCTTAATTTGCTTTTGTCAAAAAAGAAGAAAAACATAGTTTTATAGTCTTATCTCACATCAAACCACACAGAAGCAATCTCTGCGATTTTATCATTATCGGGTTCTTGGGCAGTACCATCCTCGGTTGGGCGAAGCACATCCGCAATAGGGAATACATCTGCCATCTTGGTCAGTTTCAGATTTGTTATCACATCAACTGCTACATTCAACTTGCCACAGCGTTTCCATACTGCTAACACAGGAGCAGTAGCATAGCAATCTGCCTCTTGCAAATAACCATCCACAAACTCATAAATTTGCTCCTCAAGAGCACAAACATCTTGAATTCTGTCCATAATCATTGCGTTTTTTAGTTCGTAACTTTTGAAATCGGCGGCAAAATTACTACACTAAACTGCTAAAACTTGTCAGTATCTAGTAAAATTTATATCATTCTCAAAATAACCAGAGATAGACTTTCTTCTTTTAAATTATATCCACCTCCACAGCCAAGCAGTCTGCAATTACAAACTTGACATTATTACTATCAGGAGATACACAATAACTATATCGATTTTCTTGAACTGTAATCCATTGATTCCCAAATGAATATACGTTATTGCTCTCTGGAATCAACACAAGATTATTCAACAAACTACGACTTCCCACTTGAGGCAGTATTTCTCTAATATATGGCTTAAAGAATAATTGTTTTTGTACATCAGACATCTCTTGCAATAACCACATAGATACATTGTATTGATTATCCCATGAAATTGCATCATTCTCATATACTAGATGCCCCCAAGCCAATTTATGTATAACTCTTTTGAATCTATCTTTTTCGTAATCATATATAGTAACTCCTCCGAAATCTCTTATTTGCGAGGCTATGCGCTCTTGTAGTTTAGGCGAGTGTAAAAGGGTATTGCGAGTCTTTTCTCTTTGGATTTTATGTGGATCTACTGTATTCTCCTTGATACAATCAATAAAACAAGAGACATATTCTTCATCTTTAGAAAACTCATAATTGCAATTATGACAGCAAGGTACAATTGGCAAATTTTGTGGATATGGTCGATCAAGGAAACACCGAGATGGTACATGGTCTTCAGTCGCTGCAAAATCACCACAATATGCACAGCAATCACTTAGTCTGTCATCTGCATAATATGTTTTGTTCGGATTCATTGCATTTAAGAGATCTAATTAGAGAATCATACCATTGATGATTATATAATGTCATCTATTTTTGTTATATTATAATTTATTATGGTCTCTTGAAATTATGATTAGATAAGTAATCTTGCATTTCATCTATAACTTTATCTAAATATTTTTGTGTACTATCTTTGTATTCGAATAGATCTTTAACCGTATATTTCTGCCCTATCTCAACGAAAGAAAACTCACCATGCGCTAAGTGATTTCTATTATCTTTAATTGTTTTCAAATCTCTACCATCTGCAATCCTATTGCTTCCGATTTGTTCCATTATTTCTCTGATTTTTTGCGCATCAATATTACCACTTACATGAAAACAACGTGCTTCAAATTTTAGAACTTCATCATTTAAAATTTTATCAATCATAGATAACACTTTGTCATTATTAAAAGAATTCAGTTCTTGTTTAATCCACATTTTCCTCAATTTGTCAGAGAGCTGCTTATAGGTAATTGAAGATGCATGAATAGTATTTAGAATAGCCATTATTGAATTTTGGATAGTAGCTTCTATCAAATTGTATAGCAATAAGAAACCATGAGCTTTTAACATAGTTGAAAGTGTTACATCTATTTCTCGTTCTTCTATATTACCAAGAATATCAATACTTTTAATATAACATCTTCCATTATCAACTATCCGTAATGTATTAAAATACAAATCTACTTCACGAAGTCTATTTTTATAATTTTCTCTTGTATTATTCATTATAGTGTAAGTTTTCTACTAGGCCCAACAAGCAATCTCGTACAAATTCTATACGTGCTCTTAATTTCCCTTGGTTGTTACTTGCATCAGATGTCGTGTGAATTTTAAACTCCTCGGATTCAATCCACGAAAAATCTGTGGGTTGTAATTGAGGATTTTGTTTTAAAGCTAACAAGATACCAACAGAAAGAGCCTCGAATCGAACCCTAGGAGTTGCCTTATCACGTCCTTTTCGAGCAAAATACGGAGGTTCTAAATATTCTTTAGCAAAATTTAGAACCATATCAAAATCATTTTTTAATGCTTCTTTATCAAAGCCTTTGTTTTGTGCTTTAAGATATTTATCTAAAAATGGTGCAACATCATGGACAAATTCCTGATAGGAATTAGAATATGCAAAAAAACGCAAAGCTAATTCTTCATACTCTCCTCTATTAGCTTTACTCTCAGGAATAGGACAAACTTCCCTGAATAGTGGCAACCTAGAACATTCAATAATAAAATCATAAAAAGGTCCTTGATATGCACCTTTTCTGATTTCACTAGATTTTAATTGATTGGCACTAGTATTAACCCTATTAAATATGTCTGCACGAATATCAGGTGTGGCTTTTTCGGTCACAACATGAAATCTAAAATCTCTTAATAAAAATTTATTTCGTCTTGATTCTGGTAAATCAGAAAAAATAGTGCCATTTAGCTCGGTTAATTTTTGCAAACCAGACAATTTTAAATTACCATTACAATATTCTACTAGTGTTCGAATACGTTGAGAACCATCAATAATCTCTAACTCAGCCTCTTCCCCAGACATAGAAACCAAAAAAGGCATAATAGGAACGCCTAAAAAAACCGACTCTATAAATCGTGATTTTTCTAATACTTTCCAAACAAAATTTCTTTGGTAATGAGGAACAAAAATTTGCTCTTTCTCATATTTGGCAATAATTACTTCAACGGGATACTCTTTCGTGTCATACACATAGGGTACACTCTCTTGTCGGATTTGCTCTTCTATTGAATAGATTTGCTCTTCAGTTAAATGTTTTCTTCTCATATTCTTTGTCAAAATTTACTATATGATTTATGATACTCATTGCTAAAATCTCACCTAATTTTGGAGGGACAGCATTTCCTATATATCTTGAAGCTTTAGTAATTGATACTTGCTGTTCATCTGGAAAAAATTTATATGACTGCGGAAACGTTTGGATTAAAGCAGCTTCTCTCGCTGAAATTGCTCTATGTTGTTCAGGATGACCAAATCTTCCATTGCCCAATCCTGTACATTGCGTTGTCATTGTTGGGGCTGGTTTATCCCATTCCATACGTCCATATACACTACCATATGTTTTTCCACCTACTTTTTTGTGACAGTCAAGCACTAACTCATCTGGCCAATCATGCCAACTTCCGCCGTATGGAGTTGCCTGAATACGACGCATGTTAATTGGAGTCAATGCAATAGATCTATGTAAAGGATCTAATGGATCTGAAGCCCCTGATAATAACGAGGGTAAATGTCCAATAGTTTCTCTAACGGTTACATAATTTTCTTTATCATGAGTAGGCGGTATAATGGTTATTTGCCCAAGTTTAGAGGCAACCAAAACAATCCTTCTTCGAGTTTGAGGTATTCCATAATCTGGACAAAATATCTTTTGCACATCAACAAAATACCCAAGAGACTTCAACTCGTCTACAAAATCTTGAAGCACTGGCTTTAGTTTAAAATTTATAATTTGTGTCACATTCTCCATTGTTACAATGTCAGGCTGCACCTCTCTAACTAACCGCCCAAATTCATATAATAAGTCATATTTTTCTGAGTCTTTTTCTTTATTCTTGAAGGCATAAGAAGAGAACGGCTGACATGGAGCGCAACCTGCTAAAATTTTAATTGTATTTTTCTTTTGGGAATATAATTTATTTATCTCGTCTCCCGAGATAGTTTTCACATCTCTATAGTAAAATTTGCCACCTGTATTTGTTTCATAGGCATATTGACAAGTATAGTCTAAATCAAAGCCTGCAATGATTTTCATGCCTTGGCATTTAAGTCCATAACTTAACCCCCCTATGCCACAAAATAGGTCAACAACTTCATATGTTATTTTTCTTTTTGCCATAAAGATACGATTTAACGCGCAAAGATACAACTTTTTTTGCATATATGCAAATAACACCGCCATTTTCTAAAAAAAATGGCGGTGTTATTGGGTAGGATACGCCGAGGTTGTGTGCTCGGAGCACAGGTTGTGTTACTTTGTGAGGCTGTGCGCCTTTGGCGGGTGGAGGGAGATTTAGATCGGCTGCGCCTGTAGATCGCTCGCTATGCTCGCTGTAGATGGTAGAACGGGCCGCACCGAGGAGAGGGGGAGGAGAGTCTCTCAACAGCGTCGAGAGTAAACCCGAATATTCGGGACAATAAACAAACATGAGCGGGCGTAAGATACTCGCGGGGAAAGCCGCGAAATGTACCCCATAACGCAGGCGTTATCGGGGACCCCGCGAGCACTAAACCAATGGCGGGAATTAGGACACGCGAGACGGGAAACAACACATTGCGCGCTCAAACGGTAGCAGACAAAATGCCCATTTATAAGAAAGAGGGAAAGTGGGAAATCTTAACAAATAGCACTTTTTTCGAATTGGCGGTGTCAGGGAGTTCTCAGGGTCGTCTCAGGGTCGTCTCTCGGTGAAATTCAGAAAAAGATAGCAAAACGAAAAGAGAAGGAATCTTAATTTTAGGCATTTTTTTAGTGTTTAAATGCGAGGACGGTTATGCCGAGGTATCGGTTAGCGCAAGAGGATATATGCCAATGAACCTGCACTGATGACCAACCAAAGGAGAATGCCTTGCAGCAGAGGACGGATGCCGACAGACTTAATCGTATCAATAGAAAGCGATGCGCCAATAAAAAACATCGTAATCACAAGTCCCTTACGCGCAATACCATAGATGAATTGTCCTACTTGTGGAATATCAGTAAGCACATAGGTATTCAGCAGCATAGCGACAATAAAAAACAAGATAAACCATGGGATACTAATCTTCTTGCCCTCGCTACGGAAGATAAACGCAGTAATCAATGCCAAAGGGATAATCCACAAGGCACGGGTGAGTTTGATAGTTGTAGCCACTTGCAGCGCCTCTTCGCCATACGCTGCGCCTGCGCCTACCACAGAACTGGTGTCGTGGATAGCGATAGCAGCCCATGTGCCGAACTCCTGTTGCGTCATGCCCAGCCAATGTCCCAACGCAGGGAAAAGGAAGAGCGCAATAGCGTTGAGGATGAAAATGGTGGCGAGTGCCATAGACATATCGCTGTCTTTCGCCTTGATGATAGGCCCTACTGCTGCGATAGCACTGCCACCGCAGATAGCCGTGCCCGAACTGATGAGATAGGCGGTATTGCGGTTGATCTTCAGCAGTTTGCAGCCGATGAACATACCAATCAGGAGTGTGCCGAAGACCGAAACGATAGTAAACAACATACCCTCTTTGCCCGATGCCAACGAGGCGTGCAGGTTCATACCAAAGCCCAAACCGATGACGGAATACTGAAGCAGTTTCTTAGACACCGTCTTGTTGAAAGTAGGATATGCCTGTCCGCAAGTGAGTGCGAAAACGAGACCGAGAAACAATGCCACAGGTGGAGTGACCCATGAGGACAATACCGCCAAGGCGGGGATATAATCACACAAAAGGCAGAGGGTGAGTATCGATAGCAGGGCAATGTAGATGGGTTTGTTGTAGGTGCGGAGGAATGTGAGCATGGTTCAATGTGGTTCAAAGTTGTTCAATGTGGTTGATAGTTGTTCGGCGATTTTGAGGGCGGCATTGATGCCATCGAGAGCAGAGGAGGTGATACCGCCTGCGTAGCCTGCCCCTTCGCCACAAGGATATAAATGAGGAGTAGAGATAGACTGCAATGTCTCAGGGTCACGAGGGATACGCACTGCGCTACTGCTGCGGCTCTCTACGCCGAGGATAACGGCTTCGTTGGTCAAGAAGCCACGGTACTTGCGGTCAAAATCGCGGAAGCCCTGTTGCAAGCGTTTGCCGATATGTTCGGGCAGCCACTCATGCATGCTGCTGGAACGTACGCCTGGCAAGTAGCTACATGCAGGCAGAGTGCTGCTCTTGCGCCCTTCCACAAAGTCGCGCAGGCGTTGGGCAGGAGCGATAGAGGGGGCGGAGCCGTGCTCGAAAGCGAGGCGTTCCAACTGCTGTTGGAAGCATAAGCCAGCAAGAGCTGGTGTAGCATGGTGTAGAGTTGTGTAGCATGGTGTAGTATTGTTATTAGTATGCAGATCTTCTGGGCGGATTTCGACGACCATGCCCGAGTTGGCAAAGGGAGAGTTGCGGTGGCTGGCAGACATACCATTGACCACACAACCGCGCGCATCGCTGCCCGCAGGAACGATATGTCCGCCTGGACACATACAGAAAGAATACACGCCACGACCTTGCACCTGTGTAACAAGCGAATACGAGGCATTGCCAATCAACTGAATGAGTTCGGGCGATGGGTCGTGGTACATGAGTTTGTTTATCAATGCCTGTGGGTGTTCCGCGCGCACACCCATAGCGAAACCCTTATTCGCAAGAGCGACACCGCTATTGAGAAGCATCTGGTAGGTGTCGTGCGCGGAGTGACCGATGGCCAGAATTAGTGGGCTATTAGGCGATAAGGCAAAAGGCGAGAGGCTAGAGATACAGGTGTCGAAATGGACTTCGCCACCGTGCTCGATGATGCACTCGCGCATGGCGCGGATGATAGAGGGCAGACGGTCGCTGCCGATATGGGCATGCGCCTCATAGAGAATAGTATCGTTGGCACCGAAGTGATGAAAGAGCTCCATCACACGCTGCATATTGCCACGTTTCTTGCTGCGCGAATAGAGCTTGCCATCGGAGAACGTACCTGCACCACCTTCGCCGAAGCAGTAGTTGGATTCGGCATTCAGTCCCTGATTGCGATTGAGGATAGCAATGTCCTTCTTGCGTTCGCTAACGGGTTTGCCACGCTCGTAAATGATAGGTTTGATGCCATGTTCGAGCAATGTGAGAGCAGCGAAAAGTCCTGCTGGTCCTGCGCCAATAATCGCTGCACTATGCTTGGCATGGTGCACATCTTGGAAAATGGGCGGTTCGTAGAGAGGGATAGGTGCATCCTTGGGCAAAGGGTTGCCCTGCTCGTCGGTGAGCACGGTGAGATGGACCTTGAGCGCACGCTGGCGGGCATCAATAGAACGCTTTACGACGCGGTAGCGTTGCTCCGCGTCGTAAGCTTTCTCAGGGGATAATATGAACGTTGTTTGGTTCATTAATAGATCGCTCGCTTTGCTCACTGTAGGTCGGCACTAAGGTGCCTGTAGATCGTTCGCTCTGCTCACTGTAGATCGCTGCGCTGTAGATTATTTTTTGAGCGCTTCCATTACTTTGCTTTCGATCTCATCTGCGAGGTCTGGGTTGTCACGAAGGACGTTCTTAGCCGCATCGCGACCTTGAGCGAGTTTGTTGCCATCATAGCTATACCATGAGCCAGACTTGGTCAAG
This sequence comes from Bacteroidales bacterium, assembly GCA_015061165.1. Lineage (GTDB taxonomy): Bacteria > Bacteroidota > Bacteroidia > Bacteroidales > Paludibacteraceae > Colicola. The sequence continues at coordinate 58,095 of SUXC01000013.1, read as the reverse complement.
ATACCGTACTCTACACCCATATCCACAAGTTCGCCTACGCGAGAGATACCCTCGTTGAACATGAGGTCGAACTCCGCTTTCTTGAATGGAGGTGCTACCTTGTTCTTGATGACCTTCACGCGCACTTGGTTACCGATAATCTCGTCGCCATCCTTAATGGCACTTGCCTTGCGGATGTCGAGGCGAACAGAAGCATAGAACTTCAGCGCGTTACCACCCGTGGTGGTCTCTGGATTGCCGAACATTACGCCAATCTTCTCGCGGAGTTGGTTGATGAAGATACAGGTGGTGTTGGTCTTGTTGATAGTAGCGGTGAGTTTGCGGAGCGCTTGCGACATGAGTCGTGCTTGCAAGCCCACGCGGTTGTCGCCCATGTCGCCTTCGATCTCGGCTTTTGGGGTGAGGGCTGCCACAGAGTCGATGACAACGAGGTCCACGGCTGCGCTGCGGATGAGCTCGTCAGCGATGTCGAGGGCTTGCTCGCCACAGTCAGGTTGAGCGATAAGCAGGTTATCGGTATCCACACCCAGTTTCTCCGCATAGAAACGGTCGAAAGCGTGCTCGGCATCAATGATAGCAGCGATACCGCCTTGCTTTTGCACCTCAGCCATAGCGTGGATAGCGAGGGTGGTCTTACCAGAAGACTCTGGACCATAGATCTCTACCACGCGACCGCGAGGGTAGCCACCTACGCCAAGCGCAATATTCAAACCTACTGAACCTGAAGGGATTACAGGTACATCTTCTATCTTATCATCGCCCAATTTCATGATGGCGCCTTTGCCGAAATCTTTATCGATCTTTGCCATGGCCAGTTGCAAGGCCTTTAGTTTCTCTGGTGAGGGCATTTTCTTTTCTTCTGCCATAGTGGTGTTGTTTAGAATGGTTAGTATTGTATAGGATTGTATAGAATTGTATAGTATTGTTTAGTATTGTATAGGGTTGTGTAGGGTTGTTTGTTAAATGCGAGTGCAAAGGTAGTGTTTTTTTTGCATTTATGCAAATAGTAATTGCTTTTTTCTATATCTTTATGCATCTTCGCGCCATAATTGCGTAATCATGTCAATGCAAAAAGTAATTACGGTTGCCGAAATGAGGCAAATGATTAATGTTAGAAATACGTTCATACGTGTGCGATTTTTAAGTGGTTAAACATTGTGGGTGGCTATAGGCAATTGGGTATTGGGTATTGGCAATTGGCTGTAGTTTCCCGAAATCGAGTGCAAAGGTACTGCTACAAACTGCTAAAACTTGTCAGAAGCTCGAAAAAAATGCACATTTTTTGAAGAAAAGTGCATTTTTTTAGGGTGTATGATGGAAAGTGGAAGGTGGAAAGGATAGGATATGGGACAAAAAAAGCCCTCACACGGATGATGTGAGGGCTGAGATTATTGGAACGGGAAATTAGTCGATAAACTGCACTTTGTTGATGTCGCGTGGTTTGGCTGCAGGTGCTTCGTTGGCATAGCCAAAACCGACACAGAGGCAGAGTTCGTAGTTATCGCTGAAGCCCAACAGAGCAAGTATCTCTGCACTGTTTTGAGCATCATTGATAAAGCGGACTGGGCTGCCGAGGCAGATAGAACCCACGCCCAGAGATTGAGCCGCGAGCATCATGTTGCCTGCGAGCAATCCGCAGTCGTAAGCCGAGAAATCATAACCCAAATCGCGGGCGATAAAAGTCATCACAGGTGCTCCACGCATACAGCCACGTACCATGTCAGGTTGGAGAGCAGGATTGCCCGTAACCATCAGGTCTTGAACTTGTTGCATAGTAGCAGGATTGTCAATGATACGCACTTCCCACGACTGTTTATTCTGACCATTAGCGGCATTGATACCGCAGGTCATGATTTGCATCATCGTGTCGCGTGCTACAGGCGTAGCGTGGTACTGACGGATGCTTCGGCGTGCCATAATGGCGTTAATGACTTCGTTGTTCATAGGTTCGTTGTTTTGAGGGGTAGGATTGCAACCTACCAATGTGAGTGCCAAAAGTGGCAGAAGGATAAAAATCTGTTTCATAATATGTGTTGTGTAGGGTTGTGTAGAGTGGTTAGAAGGATTCGGCGTAGGTGCAACCTTCGCGCCAACGCGAGCAGCCATAGCGCGTTTTGCCACGAATAATAGTACCTCTGCCACAAACGGGACAACGCATACCCGATTTGTCGGCTTTGACCTCGCGCACCACCTCTGCGGTCATTTGTTTGAGTTCGTCCAAAAAGAGTTGAGCCGTATAGTCGCCACGCTCAATGGCACGGAGTTTTTGTTCCCAACGCCCCGTGAGTTCGGCAGATTTGAGGAGCGGCGATATGATGGTGTGTATGAGGTTGATACCCACTTCGGTAGCCTTAATGTTCTTCTTGTCGCGAACAATGTATTTGCGTTGGAAAAGTTTCTCAATGATCGCTGCACGCGTACTTGGGCGACCAATGCCATTCTCCTTCATCGCGTCGCGCAGTTCTTCATCTTCGACGGTCTTGCCAGCCGTTTCCATAGCACGGAGAAGAGTGGCTTCGGTGTAGTATTTGGGCGGAGTAGTTGTTTTCTCTTGCAGTTGCGGTTGGTGAGGACCCGATTCGCCCTTGCGGAAGGAAGGGAGGGTCTTTTGTTCTTCAGCTTCGTCATCGGTTTTCTCTTTGGCAAAGACCTCGCGCCAGCCTTGCACCAGAATTTCGCGGCCTGTTACCTTAAAAGATATATCGCCTGCGCACGCGAGGACGGTGGTCGTTGCTACCTGGCAAGGCGGATAGAAAGCCGCGATGAAACGAAGTGCCACCATGTTATAGACCTTACGCTCAAGTTCGGTGAGGTTGTCGGGACGTTGCCCCGTAGGAATGATAGCATGGTGGTCAGTAACCTTGCTATTATCAAAAACCTTCTTAGATTTGGGCAGGCTACCCGCCCCTTTGCCGCCATCTGCCTTGAGAGGAAGCAGGGGTGTTACTTGTGGAAAATAATCCTGAATGCCACGCAAGGTGGCAGGCACTTTGGGGTAGATGTCGTCGCTGAGGAAAGTGGTGTCCACACGTGGGTAGGTAGTAACATGCTTCTCGTAGAGGCTCTGGATAATCTTGAGCGTATCATCGGCAGTGAGTCCATAGCGTTTGTTGCACTCCACCTGAAGGGAGGTGAGGTCGAAGAGGCGCGGAGCGTACTCCATGCCTTTCTTTTTCTCCACCGAAGTGATTTCGAGGGGAAGGTCCTTGATACTATCTACGAGTTTCTGCCCGTGTTCGAGCGAAGTGATAGCATATTCATCTTCTTCGGCAGGCAGTTGGGCAGAAAAAAGTGTATCGCGATAGAGGGTTTTGAGTTCCCAATAGGTGCGTGGAACGAAGTGCTCAATCTCGTGTTGGCGTTTAACAATGAGTGCGAGGGTTGGGGTCTGCACGCGACCGATACTGAGGACTTGGCGGTCCTTACCCACCCCCTTGGCAAAGCGCAGGGTATAAGCGCGAGTGGCATTCATACCGAGCAGCCAGTCGCCAATGGCACGCATGAGTCCTGCCTCGTAGAGGTGTTGGTACTCGCTTTGGTCTTTGAGTTTCTGAAAGCCCTCGCGGATAGCATCTTCGGTGAGCGAAGATATCCAGAGGCGTTTGACAGGGACACGGCAGCCTGCCTTCTGATACACCCAACGCTGGATGAGTTCTCCCTCTTGCCCCGCATCGCCACAGTTGATGACCATTTCGGCTTGAGAGATGAGGGTTTTGATGGTGTTGAACTGCTTTTGTGCGCCTTTGTCATCCGTTACCTTGATACCAAATCGAGCAGGTACCATAGGCAGAGAGGACATATTCCAGCCCTTCCATTGCTCATTGTACTCGTTAGGATCGAGCAATGCGCAGAGGTGACCAAACGTCCAGGAGACACAATACCCATTGCCTTCCATATAGCCGTCACGCGAGGTGGTTGCGCCCAAAACACGGGCGATGTCGCGACCCACAGAGGGTTTTTCGGCTATACAGAGGATCATCGGTTAGTTGATAGTTGAGAGGTTAGAGGTTAGAGGCAGGGGGTTATTTTTTAGAAGTAGTAACTCCATAACCATAGCCATAGCCATAACCAATATTCTTAGCATTCACGCCGTTGAGTACCGTCACGATATTTGGCAAACGCTTTTGCTCATGAACCTGATTGAGGAAGTCAATGAGATCAAACGTAGTATAGCGTGCACGGCATACATAGACGGTCATATCTGCTACTCGGCTGAGTTGGAAAGTATCACTAACCATCGCCACAGGAGCAGAGTCAATTATCACATAATCATAGCGCTGGCGCAACTCTGCAAAGAGCTGATCCAAGCGTGGACTTTGAAGCAACTCGTTTGGATTAGGAGGAATAATACCCGCAGGCAGAATATCCATGTTGCTAAATTCAGAATGCAAGACAAGGTCATCTACAGAATAAGAATCATCCGACAAATAACTGGTCAAACAGCCTTCAGAGGATAATCCTAAGTACTGTGCCAACATGGGTTTGCGAATATCCAGACCGACTAATGCCACCTTTTTGTTGAGGAGAGACAAAGATATTGCTAAGTTGGTAGCCACATACGATTTACCCTCGCTATTAACACTGGAAGTAACCAAAATCACAGGATTCTTCTGAGCAGAAGGCACCATAAATCCAATATTCGTTCGCAACGAACGGAAGAGCTCGGCAGATACAGAATTGACACCATCACGTACCGCTACGTGCTCGCCATGGTGATTTTGTACCAATGCGCCACCAAATGGCAGTTTTGTCTTACGCTCCAATTCCTTGGAATCATCTTCCAATCGATTATTGAACATATAGTACAAATAGATACCCGCAAATGGGACACCGCAGCCTAATATCAAGCAAATCAATCCGATTATCTTCAAGCGGGGAGCAGAAGCTGTAGGATTCATCTGAGGTTGAGCAATCACCTTAGCAGGCACAATTGTTGAAGCCAAAGTGAGTGCGTTCTCCTCGCGTTTCTCGTACAAATAGAGATACAAACTCTCCTTCAACTGCTTATTGCGAGCCACTTCTCTATACTTGCGTTCTTGACTTGGGATGTCTCCTCGTTGTGACTCTACATTGCCATAGCGTTTCTCGAGGTCCTGCTTGGAAATCTTAAGACTATTACTAACGCTGGCGATGCTCGTAACAATATTTTCGCGCATCAATGCCAATTGTCTCTCCATCTGACCAACAACGGGGTTGTTGTCCATAGCCGTTCGCTGCACACGCATTTTATTGAGCAGTATGCCATTGTACTCAGTTATCAATGCGACTAAAGAGCCGTCTGCAATTCCAAGATTAGCAGGAATAAGGTTTTCTGCCTTCGTATCATCGGCCACATAGTCAGCAACATATTTTACCAAATTGAGTTGGGTTTCAATCTCAGCTACACGCTTTTTGTATTCGGCACTCTCACGCAAGTATAATCCCGCCTCGCTTGCCAAATCTACGATACCATAATCTTCTTTATACTGCTCCACTTCCGCTTCCGCCACAGAAAGCTCATTCTCAATCAGGCGCAAGCGTTCCTCAATAAAGGTGGCAGTATTACTCGCCATTAAGTTTTTGTCAATCACAGCATCGAGGTTATACAACTCTATCTCCTTCTTCATAAAGTCAATAGCACGTTGCGGCATATCGGTAGTCGTAGTGATGGCTATCACATTGGACTCTTTCTTCAACACATCCGCTTGTATTGTCTGTGCAAATCTGTCCACAGCGGGCAACATTGGCAAAGTCAAAATCTTATACTTGTTACCCGTTTCTATGGGGCGATGGATGGTAAAACGTATTTGTCCCGCACATGTTTGGAATGGTTGGGTAATATCCGTTACCGTATGATGACTAAACTTCCAGCGACCATATCTCACTTTTACCACATAATCATTCTTGCGCGCACGCAGCTGAATCTTGACATAACGCTTGGTAGTATCCAAGAAAGTAGTAGGATACTCCACAGTCAAATCGCGAGAAGGATATTGTCCCTCCCAACGTAAATAGCGTTTCTTACGATACTCGCTTTGCAAATCCAACTCTTGAACCACCTGTGTCAAGATATCACGTGAGGTCAATATTGCCATCTCATCTTCCACCATCTTGCCACCGCCTAATCCCATCATCTGCATCATCTCCATTTGAGGAATACCCTGCTCAGATTCCCCAGAACGAATCATGATGCGAGAATCAACTGCATATTGTGGTGTAGTAGAAAAGTATTTGTAAACTCCCCATACACCAAATAGGAAGCAACTGATGAAAAACCAATACCAATTTTTCAGCAGACGTTTACACCAAAGGCGAATATCAATTTCTTGAGTTTGTTGTGCCATATCTTAATTCAAAAATCTTTATCGAGTAACTAATATTTACTTGCTAATCGAAAGCACGGAAACAACTACGGTTGCTGCGCTGGCAACAGTACCCACCATACTCAGCCAAAGACCAATAGACTGGTTGCTGGTCGTACGTGCTTGGTTAGGCTCAACCACCACCACATCGTTCTGTTGAAGATAGAAATATGGTGATGTAAATAAGTCATTTGTACTAAGATCTAATCGTGCGAACTCTAATTGCCCACGAACATCTCGAATTATCAACACATTATCTCTTCTACCATATTGTGTAACATCACCCGCAGCACCTAATGCCTCGAGCAAGGTCATTCGTCCATTATTGAGTGAATAGTTGCCTGGCGATTTTACTTCGCCTAAAACTGTTACCTTAGCATCAAGAAAGCGCATGGTAACTATAGGATTTACTATTTGCCCTTGAAGTTTTTGTTGAATCAAATTAATTACCTCAGATTGTGTAAGCCCTTCCACACGCAGCTTTCCCAAAACAGGGAAATCTATGCAACCCTGTGCATCCACTGTATAGTATTGATACGATGCAGCAGTAGGTTCTGTACTACTAGTAGGGGTAGCATAGGACACACTTGGCAGATTATAAGGCAGAACTGCCTCTGGATCTAAAGCTGTTACTGTGATAATCAACGCATCATTTATCTTAACAGTAGGTTCTGGCAGATCAGGCAACTGCTCATTGATTGTTTTAGCATCATTTTCTGAAAGCGAACGGAAATATGTCAATTGCTGGCGCGACACGCACGAACCCAACATGAGAATTGACAATAACAGTAGCAATTCCTTACGTAAAAACATAGCTCTTATCATTCTTTATATAAAAATTAAAATTAGCCTGCAAAGGTACGATTTTTTTTGCACATATACAAAATTTTAGTGCGTTTTTATGATTTTTGCCGCAAAAATTAATAATTTACTCCATTCTTTATGATTATATCCCCCACTTTTCGACAATTTCATCCATTATCTGAAATACTTCGGCTTTGGTGTCTGCACGGAGAAGCGCAATACGTGTTTGGCGGAAATCACGCAAGCATTTGAAAGCGGGCGATGCAGCAAAATGGCGACGGCTATGTACTATGCCTTTGCGTTCATCGCCTATCCACTCAATACTACGCTCGACATGCTCCTTGAGTATATCCACGCACCACTGCATGCTGCGTGGTGGAAGTAGTTCGCCCGTTGCGAGGTAGTGTTGCATATCCTCGAAAATCCAAGGACAACCGAAAGTAGCCCGTCCGACCATGATAGCATCTACGCCGAATTCATCGAAACATTTCTTCGCCTGTTCTGGCGTAGTGACATCGCCATTACCGATAATAGGGATATGGATGCGGGGGTTGTTCTTCACCTCGCGAATCAGCGACCAGTCGGCATCTCCGCGATACATCTGCGAACGTGTGCGGCCGTGGATAGCGAGTTCGGTAATACCACAGTCTTGCAAAGGTTCGGCAATATCGGTGATAATACGATTGTTGTCATCCCACCCCAAACGTGTTTTGACCGTGACAGGTGTATTGACCGCTTTCACCACAGCACGGGTGATATCCAACATTTTTGGAATATCCTTTAGCAGTCCTGCGCCAGCCCCCTTGCCCGCCACCTTCTTAACAGGGCAACCAAAATTTATATCGATAAAATCAGGCTTTGCTTGCTCTACGATGCGTGCAGCATCTGCCATACTCTCAGGCTCACGACCATAGATCTGTATCGCCACAGGACGCTCCTCATCGGAGATCTGGAGTTTGCGTGTGGTAGATGCCACATCGCGCACGAGGGCATCGGCATTGACAAACTCGGTATAGACACGCGTTGCACCAAACCGCTTGCAGAGCAGGCGAAAGGCAGGATCGGTGACATCCTCCATGGGAGCGAGGTATAATTGATGGGGCATAATTGGATATTGGATGGTGGCTATCGGATATTGGATATGGGCGATTGGATATTGGATATGGGTTATTGGGTAATGGTGGGGTATGTGATACGGTGGTGGTTGATTTCGATGAGTTTTTGTTTGAAGATACCTCGGATATCCTCTAAGTCCTTGAACGACAATTTCGTTTCCGCAAACTGTCCGTCTGCTACCTGCGCATCAATCATCTGGTCAACCATAGCAGAGATACTCTGTTCGGTCAGTTCGTTGAGTGTGCGCGAACGCGCCTCTATGGCATCTGCCATCATGAGGATAGCAGCCTCCTTGCTATGGGGTTTAGGACCTGGATAAGCATAATCCTCTTTGCGCACTGCTTGTGCTGTTTTGCCTTGCTCTTTTGCCTGATTGACCGCCGAATTATAGAAATAGCGTGTTACCGAAGTGCCATGGTGGGACTTAATAAAGTGAATGATTACTTCAGGCAAATGGTGCTTGCGTGCAATGCGCTCACCGTCTGAGACATGCTCAATAATCACTTTGGCTGCTTCGGCATATGGCATTGACTGAAGGGGATTATTGCCCGTTTGATTCTCAATAAAGAACTCAGGGTGTGCCATCTTACCTATATCATGATAAAGCGCACCCGTACGCACGAGCAACACCTTTGCTCCGATACGTTTGGCTGCTTCGGTGGCGAGGTTGCTGACTTGCAGCGAGTGTTGGAACGTGCCTGGTGCTTTCTCCGCGAACTCCAGCATGAGGTTGGAATTGACATTGGTAAGTTCGACAAGCGTAATATTGCTCACCAGTCCAAACGTGCGCTCGAAGAGGAAGATGAGTCCGTATGCACAAATTACCAATACAGCATTGACTGCAAAGTAAATGTAGTAGTTGTATTCCACATTCGCAATACTACCTGTTACCAAAAGCGTAGAGGCAGTATAAACGACACTATACATCAAGAAGGTAAATAGAGCAGTTTGTGCCAGTTGGGCACGTTGCGTCATATCACGCAGACTAATCACAGCCACGATACCCGTAATGACCTGCAACAAAATAAACACGTAGGGAGCAGGTGCTGCGATAGACACAATAAAAACTGTGATGATATGAATAAAGATTGCAGTACGCGAATCATAGAACACGCGGGTGATGATAGGTACCCATGCGAATGGAATCAAGAATATATAGCTGGCTGAGAAATGACGTAGCACTAAGAAAGCAGCACAGATTAGCATGGCCATAAGGATAGTAAAGAAAAGGACATGGCGTAGGCTATCCAATAGTTTGCGTCGATAGGTATATAAATATAAGCCAAACAAAGAGATCAGAATCACGATATAAATTCCCACACCGATTGTAGATGTAAAAGACTGGCGATGGGAAATATTTTGCTCCTCTATTGTACGACGAAGCGATTCAAGAATCTGATAGGTATGTTCTGAAACTATCTCGCCCGTGTCAATAATCTTTTCTCCCATTTGCACCATACCCTCTGTGAGAGAGATGGAGGAGAGGAGATTCTGGCGCAGGTTTTCCGATGTAATCGAATCATATTGCAGATTTGGTACGATATTCTTATGGGTGTATTCGTATGCTGTTTTTGGCGTATAAAGATCCGCTACGGGCACCTGCGTAGCCACTCGATTGTGCAATACAGACACCTTGGAGCAGCCCAATGCTCGCAAGCGTTCCATCTCTGCGAGAGAAATGACATAAAGTGTGTTGTACTGAGAATTGGTATCTACCAAATAGCAAGGGGTATAGTCGCGCATAACTTGTTGTTGCTCTTCAAGCAACTGCGCATCCGTTTTATAGATAGCAAAATTAGATTCCGCTGTTACTAAACCATACGCCCAAGGCTGTCCTACCTCAAAGTGGTATTTGAATGGGTTGCTGTACTTAGGAGCCAAATAGATAGACAACGCTGCCAATAAAGCAAAAGACAACACTTGCAGGGATATTCTCAGAGATGACTTCATATTATTTACAAATTTACTATTTACTATACTTTGGTTACTATGTAATACTATGGTTATTTTGTACGTTTTTGGGCGAAGAATGATTGCATCAGTTCACGACATTCGGCTTCTAACACTCCCGATGCAACCGTACATTTTGGGTGTAGGGCATTAGGAGCAAAGACGGTGAATCCGCGCTTTTCATCGGCTGTACCATATACAACACGACGTATTTGCGCCCATCCTATTGCGCCTGCGCACATGACGCATGGCTCAACCGTCACGTATAGGGTACATTGCGAGAGATATTTACCCCCAAGGCTACCCGCAGCTGCTGTTATGGCTTGCATCTCGGCATGAGCAGTAACATCAGCAAGCGTTTCGGTAAGGTTGTGTCCCCTACCCACTATCTGTCCATCTGCCACAATCACGCAACCTACAGGTACTTCGCCCATAGCGTATGCCTTGTGTGCTTCAGATAAGGCAATTTGCATATAACGAGTATCATTCTCCATATTTACTACGTTTAACTCGCACAAAATCCTCTATTTCTTCGGGATGTTGCTCGAAATGGTTACCTATAACAACTATATCTGCTCCTGCATCGAAAGCACGCATCATAGCTTCGGGAGTAGAGATACCACCTCCTACGATTAGAGGAATTTGCAGATGTTTGCGTACTGCACGGATAATGTCAGTAGAGACGGGCATTTTAGCTCCGCTACCTGCTTCAAGGTAGATAAGTTGCTTACCGAGCAGTTGTCCTGCCACCGCTGTTTGTACAATAGTAGCGATATCTGTTTGCGGTAAGGATTGTGTGTTTGTAGCGATTTCAACGCTACTTTTTCGCCCGCCATCAATGAGGAGATAGCCCATCGGGATGGTCTCAATACCCGATTGGAGTATGGTGGTTGCCATCTGTATATGGGGTTCGATGAGTAACTGTGGTAGGCGAGATGTTAGTACTGAAAGGAAGAGCAGGGCATCTGCTTTTGCGGTGAATTGGGCTATATTCCCTGGGAAAAGTACAATTGGAAGCGATGTATGTTGCTTGAGTTCGGTTACAATAGCCTCACATTGGTTGCCCGTACTACCTCCTACAAAAATAAGGTCTGGCAGCGAGAGATAAGGATAGAGCGCATGCACCGATGATTGTTTCTCGGGGTCAATGAGCCAAACCAACAGTTTGCGCGACTGGGATTGCGCTATGCGTATTTGCTGAATTACTGCCATTGCATGGATTCCATGAGCATGCGCACATCGTGGCGCATGTAGTCATATATAGGGGCTAATGAATCTTGATTAGGTATATCGTTGCAATACACAGACCCACGGAAGAAATGTTCGGTGGAATCGGTGAGAATGAACTGTATGGGCGAAGCCGTATTGCCATGTAACTCAAAATAAACTCCATACACTTTCTCTGCGGGATTAGCGAACTCTTGTTCGGGGATAGCGGAAGCAATCGTAGTATGACTAAAGAGGAACTCTTGTGCATCGCGAGCAAGGGTACGCAGGTTATTGTGGATAGGTTTGTAACTACAATGAATAGTGGTATTGAGGGTGGGATAATGAATATCTATCCAATATGTCTCGCCCTCTTTGTTCAATGGTTGCACCTCTGCATTATTGGAGAGACGGAAAGCATAGGGATAGCCTTTAGGCGTATAATGAGAATAGGAAGTATCAGGTATAGCAATGCGGAAATATCCGTATGGCTTGGGCATTGCAGGCTGACGACAAGCGGATAGTCCTATGCTCATTAGAAAGAGTAGTATGTAAGCGAAGTACTTCATTAAAAAACATATTGGCAGGCAAAGGTACTGCTTTTTTCTCATATATGCAAAAAAATCGCCTCGAATGGCGATTTTTTTGTAGATATATACATACTCCGAAGTAATCTCTTACAGAGTTATTGGAGTTGAGACAACATAAGGGAGAGAAGCGTATATGTCATCGCTGCTTCTTGCTATATGCATCATAAACTTGCCTGGTTCAACCACCCATTTATGTGCATCTGCATCAAAGAAGGCAAGCATATCAGGGGTGATGGTAAACGTTACCTGCTTTGTTTCTCCTGGTTGTAATGCTACCTTGGCAAAGCCTTTCAACTCTTTTGCAGGTCTAACGACTGATGCTTTACTATCCGAAACATAGAGTTGCACCACTTCTTGTCCTGCTCGTGAGCCTGTATTAGTAATAGAAATAGTGATTTGGTCCCCATTGATAGTAGCGTCGCTATATGCAAACGTAGTATAACTCAAACCAAAGCCAAATGGGTATGTAGGTTTGCGTTTAGGAGGATTGATAGTGTATTGTACGCCCTGTGCTACATACTTGATAGGACGACGGCTACCATACAAATCCGCATAGCGGTAGCCTACGAAAATATCCTCCATATAATGCACTTGTTTGTCCACACCAGGATATGCAATCTCGCCGTATTGGTGCGCTGGGTAGTCTGCTAAAGTAGGTTGGATAGTATATGGCAGTTTACCCGAAGGATTGACATCACCGAAGATGACATCTGCTACCGCATGTCCTGTTTCGGAGCCACTGTACCATGCTTGCAGGATAGCCTCTACCTCATTGTTCCAAGGCATACCATGTGCGTTGCCCGAAATAGATACGAAGATAACGCGGTTATTGACTGCTGCCAATGCAGAGATTAGTTTATCTTGATTGTAAGGCAGTTCATAATGCAAGCGATCGCCGTCCTCGCAGTCCTGGTTGTGCGCTTTATTCATACCACCTACAAAAATGACATAGTCTGCTTTTTTGGCTGCCTCCACTGCCTCTGCGGTGAGTTGCTCTGGTGTACGACTGTCTTGCAATGACTGACCCGTGGTCACGCCATTGTATTCGCCACCGACATCACCCACATATCCGCGTACATATTGTACGGTAGCCATATCACCTGCACGCTCTTGAATGCCTTGCAAAGGAGAAATCTCGTATTTCGCTTTGAGTGAAGATGAGCCACCGCCAACGGTCATCATCTTGATGGCATTCTCGCCTACCACAAGAATAGTAGGACGTTGAGCAGCAGACAATTCGATAGGAAGTGTGTTGTTCGTATTGCGCAAGAGCACAATTCCTTCACCTGCGATCTGGCGTGCCGCAGCACTGTGTGCTTCTGAGCACATAGCACCAAACGCCTTGTTAGGATTCATAGAGGTACGGAAGATGAGGCGCAACACGTTGCGTACCTTATCATCAAGTTCTTTGGTTCCCACTTCCCCACTCTGAATCTTACGCAAGTATGGCAATGCCAAATGATAGATATCGTATGCGCTTGAAGCACCGTCGGACAAGCCGTCGGTCCATGTTCCAAATTCAAGATCGAGTCCGTTGGTGATAGCTTGGTCGGTGTTCATCGTGCCTCCCCAGTCGGAGATAACAGCCCCATCGAATCCCCATTCCTTGCGCAGGATGTCTTGCAACAGAATAGAGTTGTGGCAGGCATATTGTCCTTTGTAGAGGTTGTAGGCACCCATGATAGACCAAGACTCGCCCTCCTGCATAGCCGCACGGAAAGCAGGTAAATAAATCTCGTAGAGAGCACGGTCTGAGAGATTGACGTTTACCCAATGGCGATCTACCTCTTGGTTGTTGAGTGCATAGTGCTTTACGCATGTAGCCACACCTTGCTCCTGTACACCCTTTACGTATGGGACAACCATCTTAGATGCTAAGTATGGGTCTTCGCCCATGTACTCAAAGTTGCGACCATTGAGCGGGGTACGGTAAATGTTCACCCCCGGACCGAGTAGCACATCCTTGTTGCGATAGCGTGCCTCCTCGCCAATGCTGACACCATAGAGGTATGACATATCAGGGTTCCACGTAGCAGCAAGACATGTGAGCGCGGGGAAAGCGATGCATGAGTCGTTGGTCCACCCTGCTTGGTTCCACTCATCCCAAAGCACCTCAGGGCGAATGCCGTGAGGGCCGTCAGTGCACCAAATACCTGGGATACCCAAGCGCGCTACGCCTGGTGAGGAGAATTTAGATTGTGCGTGAATAATGGCAAGCTTCTCTTGTAGAGTCATACGAGAGAGTGCATCTTCGATACGATCTTCGATTGGAGCAGAAGCATCCTTATACACTTGTCCCATCATAGGTAGGCATACCATGGAGAGGAGCAATAAGAAAAATGATGGTTTCTTCATAGTAATTTATTTATAAATAATAGAAATGTAGAGCGGTAGTCAGCCGCTCTACACTAAAATATGGATAGATTATTTCACTACACCACCCAATGCGTTGTAGCGTACACCATCGCGAATGATATACATTTGACCATTCTCAATAATCTTGGTAGTAGTATTAGGAACAACTACGTCCTCTACATCCGTACTTTCAGAAGAGATGGTAATCTTAACTTCTACATTCTCATAATCAACCTCCAAGGTAATAATGCAATCAATAAATACAGCAGCGTTGTCTATAGCATTGAAGTCACCACCCTTGAATGCAAGTGTGTATTCCTTGTTAATCTCCCATACGGTCTCTGAATTTGGAGCACCGAACTCTACTGCCCAGTTACCATAAACCACTTTGAAGCGGTTACCAAACTCAGGAGCGAGCAACTCGTAGGTATTGTCGTCTATTTTCTCGAAGCGTTGCTCAAGGTTGCAGTTCCAACCAAGGAACTCACCTGGAATATGCCAATCTGCTTGCATCAATTGGAAGTCGCCAGAAACAAGTGTCAATACCATTTCACCATTATCCTTCACCTCAAGGGTGAGAACAGCATTGGTATAGCTACCGAATGGGTTAGCCAATGCCAAGTTAGCAGGGTCAGCACCATCCAATTTTCCGCTCATTACATAAGGAACGCCCAATGCGAGACCTGCGTTCGTCTCACGGTTGGTAGCCCATTGCTCGTCCCAAGAGCGGTCTTTAACGATTTTGAACGTACCACTCAAGTCAGGTACATTAGCGGTCAATACGCCATTCACGTCTTCGAATTGGATAGCATCTGCAAGACTCCAGTTGTTGGTGAAACCACCTACGATTTGATAAGTGGTAGGACCAGCAGCATAATCGTACAGAGTACCTGCAACGAGGTTGATGATAATAGCATCAGGATTGGAAACATCCAATGTCAGTTTTGCATCTTTGTAGCGTGGTTTCTCAAATCCAGAGTTCTCAGGCATAAGAATTGCAGCATTAGCAGGAGCATCTGCTTCAGGTTTTTCAGGAGTATCGATGCACTTTACTAACGTGTAAGGAGCGTTCATAGCTACACCTTCGCCAGCAGCTGCTGCACCATGTTGTGGGTGCCAATTACCATTTTCAGTTACTTTGAACTCACCATAGAGGTCAGCCACCTCAAGAGTGAGAACGCCATCCACTTCAACGAACTTGAAGGACTCGTTGTTGTTGCTCCAACCACTTGCTTCACCAGCAAAGTAGTAATCGGTAGCATTAACAGCCACAAAAGCTGTCATTGCCAAGAAAAGAGAGAAAATCTTTTTCATAATACATTAATTTAAAATTGGTTAATAATTAGTTATTTATTGTGAATTGAAACACAATTCATTGTTTGTGCATAATTTGTTGTGTTGCCACCCAATAGCGGACAATAAATCTCTAAACTGGATCGCAACATCTTGCCTTTCGCCAATGCGCGCACTTCGCGTTCGGTCATTGCTGCGCGGTAGAAAAGGACTTGGTGGATATTACTTCCATGAATCGTAATGGTATCTACCGTTTTATGGACTGCTTCCGTAGTTGAAAGCAATTGTCCGTTGGTGTATAGCCATTGTTTGTTTTGCGCCGCAGAATAGACTTCGGTATATGTAGTGTCGGCACTCACATAACTGAGCGTATAAGACTCCGCTTGTCCCTCTGGTACGAAAGTTACGTGCTCCACCCCATTTGTATCGCCTTGCGTACAGATGTACTCTGGCAGCGGTTTGCCTGCTTGCAGCGCCTCCCACATGGATGGAGGGAATGCCGAAGCCATTGCACGATGTCCACGTTGATTAGGGTGGTAGATGTCGGTACCATTCCACATATGTGCTGCCCAACGACCGTGTCCATCATCTATCGTTCCGAATAGATTGATAGTTGGCACATCCCACTCCTGCACTTCGAGATTGACAGCGCATAGGTCTTCGTAATCCACAGGGTTGAAGTCGGCGCGTGGATAGTTGTTGGTAACAATGACCACTCTCCCCTGCTCTTGCAGCATGCGAATCAAGCGTGGCATATTCTCCTTGTAGGCAAGTACAGCGCGTGCGCCTTTCTCGTGTAGTCCTTCGTTGCCAAGACTGATGCCGATGACCACAAAGCGTGCCTCTACGGGTGTCATATCGTGGTCGAATCGGGCAAAGAGGTCGTAGGTGTTATTACCATCTATAGAAATGTTCACACTCTCCCAACCTGCGGGCAGGGTTTCGGTCACCTGAGCAGCATATCCATTGAGGGCATCTGCTCCAACACCTCTGCATACAGAGGAGCCGAAGAAGCATATTCGCTGCTCCGCAGGCGACTGGCACGCATTGAGTAGCGAGCAAGTCACCAACAGAAGAGCAGAGAATAGATATGTTCGCAAATGCGTTCTCATATTACAATACTAAACTACATTATACCACACTATACCACCCTACAATATGCAGGATGTGATACTTTCTGCAGGTAGTTGAATCTCGAAATGCTTGTCATTATGCTCAATGATGAAGGACATGCCTTCTGCATTCTCATTGAGGAGTACCAAACCGTATGTACCATCTAAGTTCTCAGAAGCCACTACGGACAATCCTGTTGGCAGATAACCAGAGGTAGCAATACGTGTAGAGCCCGCTTTGAGTGCTTTGCTCAGGTGACCAATCACGTAATAGTGGCTACGTTTGGTGAGCGTGGTGTAATCTTTCGAGGAAATGTCCACTGAACCATAGCAAGTAGCACATGCGCCTGGTCCACCGTGAGGGCCACCATTCTCGTCCAGCATAAAGTTCCACACGATTACTGCCTTGCACCAACGAGTAACGGTACCCATGCAGGTATTCTTCATCTCAGACATGAGGGACTGACCAAAACTTTGGTAGTTCCATGTACCGATTGACTGCTCGGTGAAGTAGAGGTTCTTCTCTGGTGCTAATTTATGGATAGCATCCAATTCTACAGGACTGCCACCATAGCTATGGTAAGCGGCACCATCAATGTATTGGCTTGCTTCAGGATCGGCGTAAATCTTGATAGGGTATTGCAATTGGTCTTTCTTGCCGTCATAATTGTAGTTGTGGTCAAAGCAGATGATTTTCGCATTAATGCCCTCGCGTTTGAACACAGGACCGAGTGCCAACTTGATGAAGTCGCGCTCTTGATCCCAAGGCATGTATAAGGACATAGAGTTACCCCAGTTGAGTGGTTCGTTTTGTGGGGTAACACTGGTGATGTTGATACCCGCAGCCTCGAAGGCTTTGATCCACTTCACGAAGTACATAGCGTAGTCTTGGTAGTAATCAGGATTGAGATAGCCACCTACCCATTTATTGGACCCTGTATATGGCTTTTTGGTATGTATATCATCCACCTTCATCCAAATAGGGCAACTCCAAGGTGTTCCCATTACTTTTAGGTCAGGGTTGATAGCCAAAATCTCTTTGAGCACAGGAATGATATAATCGAGTTCATCGGAGGTAAGGCCAAAGTTCTCTATACCCTTGGTGTCGCAACATGTATAGTCATAATTGCTGCGTGAGTTGAAGTCGCTACCGCCAATTGGCACGCGCACGTAGCCATATCCCATACCTTTGTCGGGGGAGAATGTTTCCACCAACAGTTTTTGGCGACGTTCAGCCGGCATCTGCATG
Organism: Bacteroidales bacterium; assembly: GCA_015061165.1. Lineage (GTDB taxonomy): Bacteria > Bacteroidota > Bacteroidia > Bacteroidales > Paludibacteraceae > Colicola. The sequence continues at coordinate 40,079 of SUXC01000013.1, read as the reverse complement.
AGGTTGAATGCCGCAGCACCCGTGATAGCAGCACCAAAGCCGTCGAAAGTTTGGTAACGCACATTAGGATTGAGTTTGAGTGTGCGCTCTGGCGACATATTGAGTCCCTCCGCATAATCCTTGCCTATAGCAACAAAACCCATTGTACCGTCCGCAGTGGTGACGTAGGTCATCACATCGCGTACAGGAATAGTATCACCATTGTTGTCGTCAGGATTATCAATGTGGGTATTGCAGCCGAGCAATGCGGCTGCAATACCTATAAATAACAGATTATTCACTTTAGTCATTGTTGTGGAATTTTATCGTATTTTATCGTATGTAGTGGTCATATTGTTTTGATCCAAGGTGATGCGATAGATACCCTCAAACTCCTCTTGGGTAGCAGCAATCCAGTTGCCTGCCTCTGCACCCGTATCGCCATTCACTTTGGTCAAGCCTTCTGGGCTAACGCCTTGGATTGGCAAACCAATCTGTTGGTAATTGCCACCCACTTCTTCGCCACCCCAACCTTTTTGGTGGAAGAACTTGAAGTTGAGTGAGCCATAGGTTTCGAAGTCAGCATTCACACCATTCTTGAGATATGCGGTGAATTGATATACCTTAGGTGCTACGGTGCGACAAGCAATGTATTGACCGAGGTTGTCAAAGCCCCAACCGCCTTGCGTCTTAGGTTCGGCAACAGGGAGTCCAAAGCCCACACCCGTCATCCACATTACGTTAGGATAAACAGCATCTTTCAGTGGCTCAACTACGATATAGTCTTCAGTTGGCAGATAATATACCTCGTACATACCTTTCTCGCCTAAGAACTTCACTACATTGCCATTTACCACCTCCATATAATCTAAGTTGTATGCAGTAGCCATAGTGGTTACGCCACTGATAGTTACTTCCAAAGCAGGGTCGAAGAACACCTTAGCATAGCGATATGTCTTGCCTGCTACCTCTGCCAAATCGGCATTTACGTCCAACGCAGAGACTGGTTGTGCCACTTTACCACTGAAGTACAAATCGAATGTTAATGGGTTGAATTGAATGGTATCAATTGTCTCAATCTCGTCATTGCTGAGCACGATAGTAGATGCTTCGCCACTCTCAAATTGCTCTTGCGTAATGAGTGAGATATTACCATTAAGCATACCAAACACAGGATAATTCCAATCCACACGGCCGAACTTTGTTCCTACCACAGCGAGCAGGCACTCATACGTTTTAGGGTAGCCCAAGTTGTAGAGTACGAATTGGTCGCCCTCGTATGTCATCTGTTTGCCTCTATCTTTGGTAGATGGTTTAGGAGGCATCACGTATAGTGTTTCAATAACAGGGCGCTTACCTGTGCACTCGCTCAAGATGACGTCGGTAGTAGTACCTTCCACATTGGTGGCAGTCAGATACACCTTGATTGGTTCATCCTCTGGCATGTTAGGACCAAAAGGCACGGCATAGGTGAAAGTATTGGTGTATTGATAATCGGGTGTACGCACCTCTTCGGCAGCAATCACATTGATACCCACAATCACTTTGATGGAGAGAGTAGATAATGGCGTTTCTGTCTCAGTGATTTTTACCGAAAATGCTATACTATCCTCGCCGTAGTTGATTACGTTTTCGCTCAGCACCTTGGCTTCTACCACAGGTTTTCCTTCAGGAAAGACCTCACGGAAAGAGTCGGGCTGACAAGCGGTATAGCCTATTGCGATGACCGCAAGAAGTAGGACTTGAAATATACGTTTCATATTGTATTGATTATTTGCAGATTAGTACTAATATTAATAGCCATCATTCTGGCGCAAGTTAGCGTTCTTGTCCAATGCTGTTTGTGGTATAGGCATGAGTTTGTGTGCCTCTACGAATGGTCGTGCTTGTGGCAGACGACCTTCGTCGCGCGAGTTGATACCGTTCATCACTTCGAGCAGTTTGCCAAAACGAATCAAGTCGAAGAGGCGTTGTCCCTCGAGTGCCAACTCTAAGCGACGTTCGTGCAAGATAGCGTCCAGCACAGCCTCTTGGCTACTCATTGCGGATGCAGAGAGGTCAGCCAATTTCGCACGTTGGCGGATGGTGTTCACGAGAGCTACAGCTCCGTTCAAATCGCCCTTATGCGCCAATGCCTCTGCTTTGAGCAACCAGATGTCTGCACCACGCAGTTTGATTACACTATTGTATGCCGAACGACATTTGTACATGAATGGATAGTTGTTGGCAGGATAATAGTTGCTCCATGCGCACTCGTAATATACGATAGTTTGGTTGCAGCGCACGGTGTCGCCTTCTTTCTCGAAAGTGCGAATCAAGTCGCGACTTGGAGTAATCCATTTCGCCCATGTGAAGGACTCTTCCCAATTCGAGAGGTTGCGACCGAACATCCATGTTACCCAGTTGCCAGAGGCAGCGGTATATTGTGCCTCGAGGATAGTCTCTTTGTTGTTGCGAGTAGCATCGCCCAATGTCTCATCGAATTTCCAAAGGTCGGCATAGTTGTCAGCCAATGCGATACCATCTGCAAAGACCTTATCGCTATACTCAATCACCTTATCCCATTCGCCCAACTCAGCGTAGAGTTTAGCAAGCAAAGCATAGGCTACGGTCTTGCTCAGCACGCGTTTGTCGTTTGGATTGAGTGCAGGAGCATAAGGGATGGCTTCGGTCAAGTCTTTGATTACTTGTTTGTAAGCTGAGTCTTGCGTTACAGGCATTGGGAAATAGATAGGATATACCTCCTCGATATTATCTGCGGTAATATCAGGTGCTTCGGTCAAGTTCAGCGGAATATTGCCAAACCAGTGTGCCAAATCGAATAACATCATGCCGCGGAAAATCTTTGCCTCTGCCTTCCATTGATTGCGTTCTGCTTCTTGGAAGCTTGGGTCTGGCACTTTGTCAATGTTAGAAATGATGACATTGGCTTGTGCGATATCTTCGAGATAGCGGTCCCAATCGCGAGCGATGTCGGGATTGGAAGCATCAAGTGCGTTGGTCTCAACAGGTACGACCTCTGCACCCGTAGTACCAGCGTATGCGTTGTCGGTACGCGCTTCGCCGAAAAGCAGATAGTCAAGATACCAGTGCTCTTGGCGGTCACGCATAATGTTGTATAAGTTCTCGTACACCGCCATCATGGCTGCACGGTCTTTGAATTTGATACGTGTGGTATCGCTGGTGGAAGTACCCAAGTTAAGCTCTGACTGATCAGAAATAGGTTCCATATTCAGGTCACAAGACACAAGGGCAACACCCAAGACTACACCTATTATATATATATACTTTTTCATATTCGTTCAATTAATTTACGTTCTACCATCAAAATGCTACGTTTACACCTAATACGAAACTGCGTGTTTGAGGATATGTACCATAATCCAAACCTTGTACAGTTCCTGAATTACCATATTGGTTCACCTCTGGATCCATGCCGAGATACTTGGTGAGGGTAAAGAGGTTTTGTGCAGAGAAGTAAGGTTGCAGACGACTCATACCTATCTTCTTCATCCATTTGCCTGAGAACTCATAGCCAATAGTCAGGTCTTTCAATCGGATATAACTACCATCTTCTACGAAGTAGTCGCTGACCTTCATATCAAATCCCGCTTTAGGGATAGAGGTAATCATACCCGGACGACGCCATCTATCGAGTACGCGAGTGGATTGGTTCTTGGCATCGTACATACCTTCTGTTTCGATACGGCTGGCATTGAAGATATCGTTGCCATATGCACCTTGCAGCAAGAAACTGATGGTAACACCATAGAACTGGAAGGTATTGGTCATACCAAACGTAAAGTCTGGGTTAGGATCACCGATGTATGTACGGTCGTTGGCTGTAACCTCGCCATCATCGTTAGTATCGAGATAGATGAGTTCACCCGTCTCTGTGTCCACGCCACCTGTCTTGTAGCCGTAGAATGAGCCCAATGGCATGCCCGGTGTGTTGCGCACACAGTAGTCAGCCAATACGTCGGTCACCTTAGCATCATAATACACTTGGCTGGTAGCCAATTTCTCGAGACGGTTCTTATTGTGCGAGATATTGAGTTGTGTATCCCACTTGAAGTTCTTCTTCACGAAGTTGTGCGATGTGATGGTGAACTCCACACCCGTGTTGCTCATCTCTCCTTCGTTGCGCTGGATGGATGAAACAGCAGCCGAACCTGCTGGCAGCGATACCCACATGAGCATATCGGTGGTGTATTTGTAGTACCAGTCGAAGTTGAGGGTCAAACGGTTCTTGAGCAGTGTCCAATCCAATCCGACATTGGTTTGTGTAGTGCGCTCCCATGTGAGGTCGGTATTACGCAACGAAGATTGACTAAAGGTAGGTACTGCATGCTCCTTGCCCGTCTCCCACCAGTTTTGGCGATTGATACTATAACGTTCGAGGTATGCGTAGTCACCTATACCACCTTGGTTACCCGTTTGTCCCCAACCACCGCGGATCTTCAAGTCATCTATCCACTCAACATCTTGCATCCAAGGCTCGCCACTGATACGCCAAGCCGCACTCACAGATGGGAAGTATGCCCAACGGTGGCCTGGTGCCAAGCGAGAAGAACCATCGGCACGCATATTAGCAGAAATGAGATAACGAGACTCGTAGTTGTAACTTACACGAGCAAAGCCAGACATGATAGCCCACTCGCTCGCTGTGGTGTTGGTGCTTCCTGGGTCAATCTTGTTGGCTGCGTTCAGCGTTTGGATAGTACCATCTGCAAAGTGGCTACCTGCGATATAAGACTGCGTCCACATGGAGTGCGTGTAGGAACTACCCAACATAACGTCCAAGTTATGACCATTCATGTTGGTGGTGTAGTTCAAGACATTATCCCATACAGTCACGAGGTCGGTGCTGCGTGTATCGCTGGCCTCACCGTATTGGTTACGTCCCCAAGAGGTCTTGTGTGGGTCGAGGAACGAAGTAGAGTTGTTCATTCTGAGATCCTCGGTGAAGGTAGTAGTGAACTTCAAGGAGTGGTTGTACTCATCACCACGGTTGAACTTCTTGGTATCATACAAGGTTACTATACCCTTGCCCGTTGCCAACAAACGATGTTGTTTGCCATATTGATTTTTGTAGCGTTCAATATTCTCCAATGGGTGAGTGATATTGCTTACACCATAGAAGTTGGTGTAATAGTAGTCTGGGTTCTCTGGGTCATAAATAGGTGCGTAGGTAGGGGTGTTGATAACAGACAACACCAAACCACCACGATTGGCACCTGTACCCGAAGAGATAGTACCTTGATTCTCGCTATAACCGTATGCTACGTTGGTACCGATATTCAGCCACTTAGTCACCTCTGCATCGAGGGAGGTACGGAAGTTATAGCGTTGGTACTTGGTAGTTGGGATAATACCCACCTCGTTGGTATAACCACCTGACATATAGTAGTTCACACGGTCTGTACCACCACTAACAGAGAGTTGGTAGTTTTGTGTGGAACCCGTCTTGTAGGTCTCGTCGAACCAATCGGTCTCGTCCTGCAAGCCGTCTGGCAACACCACGTTGGAGCCGAGGTCATCAAGATACTCGCGATATTGCTCATAATTGAGGCTCTCCATGCGTTTTGCCACTTGTGTCCAACCGCCGTACATGGAGAACGTTACATTCATTTTCTCCTTGTTGGCAGTACCTGCTTTGGTCGTAATCATAATAACACCGTTGGCAGCACGCGAACCGTAGATAGCCGCAGACGAAGCGTCCTTCAAGATTTGCATAGTCTCAATGTCGTTAGGTGCGAGGAAGTCAATGTCGGTCATTGGCACGCCATCGACCACATAGAGTGGGTCATTGCTACCGTTCATTGAGGTTGTACCACGCACGCGCACCACCATGCCTGCACCTGGCTGACCGCTTGGCTTCATCACGGTTACACCCGCAGCCTTACCCTGCATGGCTTGGGCAGCCGAAGTGATAGGACGTTTCTCCAAATCTTCCGTATCCACCGAAGAAATGGATGTAGTAACATCTTTGCGCTTCTGCGTACCATAACCAATCACCACGACTTCTTCGAGTAGTTCTTGATCTTCGCGAAGCACAACAACCATGTCTTGTGCAGCAGGAACTTCTTGATTTTGATAACCTACATACGAAACGAGCAGTAAAACGTCCTTTTCTACGTTCAAGATAAAATTACCGTCAAAGTCGGTAATAGTACCATTGGCCGTACCTTTCTCTAAGACACTTGCTCCTATCAAAGGTTCTCCATTAGCATCCAGCACCTTACCCGCAATCGCCTCTGGGGCAGCCGTAGTAGTGATGCTAAACAATAACATTACACTGACTGTGAATGTCTTGAGCAGACCACGAAGGCCTTTCTCTGTGTGTTTGTTCATCATAAATTAGTTATTTTTTGTGTTTGTATCTTTAAGGCTAATTCCTTCCTTTTCTGTAACACAGAAAGGGACGTTTATATGCTACCTAATTAATCGCATATAAATTCGGGCACAAAGTTACTACATTTTTCGCGAACTTGCAAGATTTATCGCAAAAAAATATACATTTTTAACATGTACCCTGTATTTGGTACATTACAGTTGTCCCATAATCGTATATTCTTTACCGTTGTGAAGAATAAGTACCTGATTGTTTTTTAGTACTTTTTTTCCGTTGAAATCGGAGTTTTTTGCAGATTGGTTGGGGATATTTTCTACCGCAGTTGGCGCAGGTTCTACGAAATTAAAGAACTCACTCCAATAGGGCGCGGATTGGTAGCGTTGGGCGGAATTGGAGGGGATATAGATAGGGATAGAACGACTGACACTATCAAAAGTATGTTCGTGGATGATAGGCGGGATGGTGTCCTGCAAAGAAATATAGGACAATGCTGTACAATGACTGAAAGCACTATCGCCTATTGTTTGTATGCCATCACCCTCAAAAACGAGCGAATCCATCGAAGAACAATGGAGAAAAGCCCCTGGGCCTATCATGCGCACTTTTTCGGGAATCGTAATACCGCCGAGTTCCGCAGCATAACAGAGGAGAAAATCGCCAATTTCCTCCAATTCATCGGGGAAAAAGTAGGTTTTTATCCTCTTAGGCGTAGCGTTATATTTGCCATATAGACGTTTGTCATAGGCACGGGAGTCGTCGATATAGGAACGATTGAGGAAATTAGCAGACGCATAGCCATACGTAACGATAATGGTATCAAGTGCATCGTTATAGGCAATCATACGGGTGATACCTTTGAAATAGCGAAGATTGTAGCAATTATAGAGTATGCCATTTTCGGATTCAGCATAGCCCTCTCCCTCGTACTCAAAGCGCAAGAGAGATGGCATTTGGGCGAAAGCATCCTTGCCAAACTTTTTAACAGAAGCAGGGACAACGACTTCGGTAAGTTGTTGTTCCTCGAAAGCATAACTGTCAATAGAAGTAATGCTATCGGGAAAAGAGACAGAAGCGATGGTGATATTTTTGTTGGTCCATGCAGGATACTTGTAGAGTTGCATTTTACCCTTGCCCGTGATGTCAAGATGGCGGGTTTCGGTATCAAAAGACCAATAAAGAGAATCACCACAAGCACCTGTGATGGTATCTGCCCAAAGCGATATGCTCAGAAGGCAAAAAAGGGATATATATACGAATCTACACATAATCGGCGACAAAGGTAGTAAAAAAAATTGAAACAAGCAAACACAAACGGTCGTTACCTTATGACAAAATGCTTTTATCGTTCCTTTTTTCATACGGTAGGGGTATTCGTGGGATATTCGCGGGGTATTCGTGGGGTATTCATGGGATATACGTATGTATCGGGTATGTGTCGGGTATGTATCGGGTATGTATCGGGAATATATCGGAGGGAATAAGGAGAGGATAGGTTGCGCTCACGAAATCTGAATCAATCTTTATTGCAACGCGACTTGCAGCATACTGCGTACTCCGTAATAAAAAAATAGACCAAAATTATTAAAAAATCAAAAATGCTTGCATATATGAAAAAAAAGTAGTATCTTTGCAGGCTGTTTAGAGAAAACGGACTAAACAGCAACACTACACACAGAAAATAACAAAAAACTATACCGAAAAAACAAAAAAACTATACTATCTACCATGAACAAAAACAATTATTGTGTGATTATGGCAGGAGGGGTGGGCAGCCGCTTCTGGCCATTCAGCAGAAACCACAAACCAAAACAATTCTTGGATTTCTTCGGCACAGGACGTAGTCTATTGCAAATGACCATTGACCGATTTCGACCTATTGTTCCAATCGAGAATATCTTGATTGTAACCAATGTGCTGTATCGCGACCAAGTGTTGGAACAAATCCCTGATCTGAAAGCCGAACAAGTGCTCTGCGAGCCTGCCCGTCGCAACACCGCACCTTGTATCGCTTATGCCGCTGCGAGAATTCAAGCAATGGAGGCGATAAAGCAAAAAGGCGAGAGGCGAAAGGCAAGGATAGTGGTGGCACCAAGCGACCACCTGATACTACAAGAAGAGACCTTCAGACAAACCATTCAACAAGGATTTGACTTTATCGACAAGAATGATGCACTCCTCACCTTGGGAATGAAACCTACCCGACCAGAGACAGGATATGGGTATATACAGATGGGGGATGAGGCGAAAGGCGATGAGGCGAGAGGAAAGGGTATTTGCAAAGTGAAAGCATTTACAGAGAAGCCTAACTTGGAACTCGCGAAAGTGTTCCTCGAAAGCGGCGACTTCCTGTGGAACTCGGGTATATTCATCTGGAGTTTGGACTCCATCCTCAACGCATTCCACGCATATCTGCCCGAAATGGCCAACAAGTTCGCTGAAGGCGAAAACGTGATGGGAACACCCGAAGAAGATGCGTTTATCCAAACGATGTTCCCCACCTGCCCCAATATCTCCATAGACTATGGCGTAATGGAAAAAGCACAAAACGTGTATGTCATCCCGAGCGACTTCGGCTGGAGCGACCTCGGCACATGGGGCTCGCTATACGAACTGAGCGACAAAGATGAAAACGAAAACGTAACCCTCCACTCAGATGCCACCTACTACGATAGCCACGGCAATATCGTTACCCTACCCAAAGGACACCTGGCAGTGGTACAAGGACTGGAAGACTGCATCGTAGCCGAATCAGACGGCGTACTGCTGATCTGCAAACGCGATGCAGAACAACAAATACGACAGTTCTTTATGGACGCGGAAGTGAAATTTGAGGGGAAATTTAGTTGAAAGTTGAAAGTTTAAAGTTTAAAGGCAAGATATATATGAGTTATCTAAATTTTGATAAAGCCTTGCTCATAAACTTGGAGCGGAGTTTGAGCAAAGAAATGATACGCACCAACCGTGCGGGCGCATACAACTCAACCACATTGATTGATTGTAACACGCGCAAATACCACGGACAACTGGTGCTGCCACTCGCAGGCGAACTGCCTGAAGATAATTATGTACTGTTGGGCAGTCTGGATGAGACCGTCATCCAACATGGTGCGGAGTTTAACTTGGGATTGCACAAGTACGGTTGGAACAACTTTTCACCCAACGGACACAAGTACATTCGCGAGTTTGACTGCGAAGTAATCAGCAAGACCACCTATCGTGTGGGTGGTGTGGTACTGACCAAAGAGCGTATGTTGGTGAGTTTCGAGCCACGTGTGCTGATACGCTACACATTGGTAGAGGCACACTCGCCTACTACCCTACGGCTGAAGCCATACTTGGCATTCCGCAGCGTGCACGAACTGGCAAAAGAAAACGCCAATGCCAACAGCGATATGCGCGAAGTAGAGAACGGTCGCGCAAACCGCATGTACAGCGCATACCCCGAGCTCTATATGCAATGCTCTAAGAAAGCAGAATACGTACACGCTCCTGCTTGGTACAAGAACATCGAATACTACAAAGAACAAGAACGTGGGTTCGACTACAAAGAAGACCAACTGGTGCCTGGCTACTTTGAGATGCCTATGAAGAAAGGCGAGAGCGTTATCTTCTCGGCAGGCATCAGCGAGGTGAACACCAAAACGCTGAAGACCCTATGGAAGAAAGAATTAGACCGCCGCGTAGCACGCAATGACATGTTCGGCTGTCTGAAGAACGCTGCCTCGCAACTATACAAACGCGAAGGCGACAAATGCTATCTGCTGGCAGGCTACCCATGGTTCAAAGCCTCTGCCCGCGAAGAGTTCTTGGCAATGCCTGCATGCACCATGGGTATTGGACGTCCTGAATACTGGGATGCCATCGTGAATAAGACTGCCGTTGAGGAAGTGCGAGCATTCATGGAAGGCAGACCACACAAACTGGTTGGCATGGACGAGCCCGATGTGCTACTGTGGTTTATCCACGCCATACAAGAGTACGCAGGTTACACCTCCCTGGAAGAGGCAACCCGACTATACGGGCAACTGGTGATAGACATTATGCTATTCATCCGTAGGCAACAACACCCACGCCTGTTCCTGCACAACAATGGTCTGTTGTGGGTAGATGGCAAAGAGCAGCCTGCCACATGGATGAACGCCGTGGAGGATGGTCGTCCAATCACTCCTCGCACAGGTTATGTGGTGGAGATCAATGCATTGTGGTACAACGCACGACTATTTACTGCAACTATTCAACGCCAATTGGGCAAAGAGCAGATTGCAGACCTCATGGAGTATCAAGCAGAGATTACAAAGGATAGTTTTGTAAAGACCTTCTGGAACGGCGTGTACCTCGATGACTATGTAGATGGCGACTACCACAACAAAGAAGTACGCCCAAACCAAATCATAGCCGCATCGTTGCCATACTCACCACTCGACAAACGCCAACGCAAAGCCGTAGTGGATATTTGTACGAAAGAACTATACACCCCCAAAGGCTTGCGCACTATCTCGCCAAAGAGCGGGGACTATCGTCCTGAATACATAGGCGGTCAGTTGGAACGCGACAGAAACTTCCACAACGGTCCCGTATGGCCATGGACCATAGCCGCATACGCCATCGCGTATTTGAAAGTATATCAACACTCAGGCGAGAACTTTATCCGCCGCCTGCTGACAGGCTACGAGGCAGAAATGAGTGAACTATGCGTTGGCACACTGAACGAGTTGTATGACGGCAACCCACCATTCCGCGGACATGGTGGCATGAGTTATGCACCAAGCGTGGCAAGCGTGATAGAGGTTTGTAATACGTTGGATAGTTTAAAGTTGAAGGTGTAAAGTGTAAAGGCAAGAGTATATGAAAGCATTAATGTTCGGTTGGGAGTTTCCCCCTCATATCTTGGGCGGTTTGGGAACTGCAAGTTACGGTTTGACGCGCGGTATGGCGCAACAAGAAGATATGGAAATCACCTTCGTGATTCCAAAGCCATGGGGTGATGAAGATCAGTCGTTCCTGAAGATTATAGGCGCAAACAGCGTGCCTATCGTATGGAAAGACAACGACTACGACTATGTTCGCCATCGCATGGAGGGCAAGATGTCACCCGAAGAGTATTATCACCTGCGCAACAATATCCACTACGACTACTCGCGTATTGGTACGGATGACATGGGTTGCGTAGGCTTCTCGGGTCGCTACCCCGATAACCTCTTAGAGGAGATTGGCAACTACGAGGCAGTAGCAAGCGTATTGGCACACGCATTGGACTTTGACATTATCCACAGCCACGACTGGCTGACCTACCCCTCGGGTGTGTTTGCCAAACAAATATCAGGCAAGCCACTGGTGATTCACGTACACGCAACAGACTTTGACCGCAGTCGCGGCAATGTCAATCCTACAGTATATGCCATAGAAAAACGCGGCATGGACGAGGCAGACCATATCATGTGCGTGAGCGAACTAACACGTCGCACCGTGATAGAGAAATACGGTCAGCCACCACACAAAGTGAGCACCGTGCACAACGCCGTAGAGCCATTGGCTAATCCAGAGGAGTTTGTGAAGCACGAACGCAAAGATAAGTTGGTTACATTCCTCGGTCGTATCACCATGCAAAAAGGTCCAGAGTACTTTGTGGAAGCCGCAGCACGCGTGCTGGCCAAAACAGACGGCGTGCGCTTTGTGATGGCAGGAAGCGGCGATATGATGAACAAAATGATTGACCTCGTAGCACAACGCGGCATAGCGGATAAGTTCCACTTCCCTGGCTTTATGCGCGGAAGACAAGTGCAAGAAGTGCTGGCAGACTCCGATGTATATATCATGCCAAGCGTGAGCGAGCCATTTGGTATCTCGCCATTGGAAGCCATGCAAGTGGGCTGTCCATCCATCATCTCGCATCAATCGGGTTGCGCAGAGATACTCTCGCACGCTATCAAAACCGATTATTGGGATATAGATGCTATGGCCGATGCCATCTACGCTATCGTGAAATACCCCGCAATGTACAAATCGCTGCGCGAGTTAGGTCGCAACGAAGTGAACAACATCAAATGGTATGATGCAGGACTCAAAGTGCGCCGTATCTATGATTTGGTGATTAATGGGTATTGAAAAGATCGGGAATCGGGATTCGGGAATCGAGACTCGGGATTCGAATGGAATTAAAAGAATTAAAAATTAAGAAAATATTAAAGTCATGAAAAATATTTGTTTTTGCTTTCAAATGCATGCGCCTTACAGTTTGAAGCGCTATCGTTTTTTTGAGATCGGTCAAGACCATTACTACTATGATGACATGCAGACCGAAGATCACGTAACATCGCTCATCAACACCTCCTACATGCCACTCTGCAAGACTATTGCCGAGATGATACGCCTGTCCAAAGGTCGCTTCCACTGCGCCTTGAGCATATCAGGTACTATGCTTGAGATGTTTGAGCAATACGACCCTGAGATGATTGATATGCTTAAAGAGCTGGCTGATACAGGTTGCGTGGAGTTTGTGGTAACCCCTTACTCTTACTCGCTGGCAAGCGTATATAGCGAGACAGAAGCAGCCGAACAACTGCAAGCACAACAAGCACAAGTCAAACAACTATTAGGCGTAGAGTCCACGACCGCTTGTCTGTCGGAGTTGCTCTACAGCGATGAGATAGCTATCCAACTGCACAAGATGGGCTTCAAAGCCGTAATGACAGAGGGCGCAAAACATATCCTCAGTTGGAAGAGCCCTAACTACGTATATAGCAGTAGTGCTGCGCCTAAACTCAAAGTGCTGCTCCGCAATACCAATCTCAGCGATGAATTGGCATTCCACTTCTCTGACCCAACATGGCACAACTACCCAATGGATGGCGAGCAATATGCCATATCCCTGGCAGGGTTGCCTGAAGAAGAACAAGTGGCAAACATCTGGGTGGGGGCAGAGACCTTTGGTCTGCGACAAGCTGCTGTAACAGGTATCTTTGAGTTCCTCAAAGCATTGCCATACTTCGCGCTGGAACAAGGCATTGGCTTTATGACCCCAAGCGAGGTAGCCAAGAAATGTGCTGCCAACGATGCAGTCGTAGTACCGTATCCATTGACATGGGCAGGCGAGGCAAAAGACCTCAGCACTTACAACGGTAATGACCTGCAACAAGAGGCCCTGCAAAAACTCTACGCCGTGGCTGAACGCGTACACCTGTGCAAAGACAAACAACTGAAACACGATTGGCTCATATTGCAAGATGTTAATTACCTGCACTATATGAACCATATTGACCAAGGTGCTACCCAGTTTGAGTCGGCATACGATGCGTTCATCAACTATATGAATATCCTATCTGACTTCCTACAACGTGTAGAGGAACAATATCCTACTACCATCGAGAACGAAGAGCTTAACGAACTACTCAAGACCATTCAAAATCAAGAGAAAGAGATTGAGCGCCTCGAAAAGCAACTCAAAGACGCTAAAAAGGAAGCTAAGAAAGATACTCCAAAGAAAACCTGCGCTAAGAAAGCAGCCAAATAAGATTTCATAGCAGAATCATTCTATCGCCATTTATGCAGAAGAGCGCATAAATGGCGATAGTTGTTTGAGTACGGACTATTTGCGGGCTACGCCCTCGCATAGTACGGCAAGGTTGTACCTTCGGACGCCGCCTGCGTATGGGGCATTCTTATTTCTGCGCCCTCGCATTAAGCGACACGGTTGTACCTTCGAGGACACCTCCCGCAAACGCGGGCCCCTCCTCGAAAGTACGGTCGCTCAATAACACCCCACAAAGTGAACTTTGTCGGGGACCCCGTATGCAGCCCAAAAATAAGAAAAACTCACATAAAAGTAAACTTTTGCTCGTTTTTCTTGTTTTTGTGCATTATTTGTTGTACCTTTGCACCCCAATTGTAAATTGGGGAATTGTCGGTATGAGTCATCGTATTACATACATATCGTGTCGCTTGTGTCTCTGCATAGTCTTTTTATGCAGTCTTTTCAGTGTGCAAGCCGCCGATAAACCCGTGCCAACCGTCATGCGCGCATGGCAGTTAGATTCATGGACAGGCATCGCCGATACCGTGGCTATCGTGGACACCTCCTATATGCACCTGCCTATGCGCGATGTGCTCAATGACTATTCCATCTCCAATATCACCAACGCTAACCTCATCTCCCCTACCCAATCGCGTATCTATTTCGACCGCAGGCGAAAAGCAGACTTTATTTTTGCAGATGCATATGCGCCCTATATCATTGCAAATAAAGACGTTAAGTTCTACCATACTACCACCCCCTACTCCTCCGTGGGATACAAAAAGGGCTTTGTAACCGACATGGATCAGAATGATATTAGTTTCATGTTCACAGGCAACGTAACACGGCGCACGAACTTGGGTATGAGTATTGACTACCTGAACTCATACGGACGCTTCGCTTCGCAAGAAGGAAAGACCGTCTTTGGCTCCGTGTTTGGCAGTTACAACGGCGACCACTACTCGTTGCAGGCAGCCTTTATGTGGAACACGCTCAGCAACTTTGAGAACGGAGGTCTCAAGAACTCCAACGACTTGCAAGGAAACCTCAAGCCACAAGATATGCCCGTGAAGATGCAAGGCATGTCGGCATTCCGCTATCTGTCGGGATACTTGAATCACTATTACAGCATTTGTGTGGAGCGCGAACGCAAAGTAACCTACCGCGAACGCGATGAAGAAGGCAAATGGGTGAAGAAAGACTCTATAAAAATAGAATATGTGCCTGTAACCACCTTCCGCCACGTGTTTGAGACAGTGGATGCCACCAAACGCTACGTGGAAAAACAAGCCAATCAAGGTTTCTACCCCAACATTTATCGCAATCCTACCGCCACTAACGATTCCGCAGCGTGCTTAACAATCAAGAACACTTTGTCGGTTACGTTTGAAGAGGAGTTTAATACATGGTTGAAATTTGGCGCGACGGTATATGCTATGAATGAGGTACAACGCCATATTGCGCCTATCGGGCAAGCTGTGGAGATGCCCGAATTAGGCAATTCGCTTTTTGGTTATCCCGATAGCCTATTCATCCCAAACACCGTGTACGCCACACCCGACACGTTGTATGGGCAACGATGGACAAATAACACATATATCGGTGCTGCACTATACAAAAATCAGGGTAAGTATATCCACTATGGTTTTGACGGCAATATCTGTTTGTTAGGATACAAATTGGGTGAGTTTCAGGTAAACGGACACTTGGATGCAGGCTTCCGTTTGGGCAAAGACTCCATGACCTTGGCTGCCAAAGCATATATCAAAAACGAGACACCCGACTACTATCTGCAACACTACCGCAGCAACCACTATCAGTGGGACAACGATTTCAAAAAGACCTACCGCTTCTACGTAGGCGGCGAGATTGCCTACCCAACCCGATGGGTAAAACCCAAACTGAATGTATCGTTTGAGAATATCTCGCAGTATATCTATTTTGATACAGACGGATTGCCCAAACAGATGGATGGTAGTATTCAGGTCTTGGCAGCAGACTTGCAACTGAACATCACTACCCCATGGGTGAACTTGGATAATAGCGTTGTCTATCAGCACTCTTCTTCAGTTGCCCTACCGTTGCCAACCCTGAGTTTGTACAACAACCTCTACTATCACGGCACTTGGGTGAAAGCATTGGATGTGCAGATGGGTGTGGACATGCGTTTCTTTACCAAATACTATGCCCCCGTGCTCAACCCCGCATTGGGACAGTTCTGCGTGCAAGACAAAGAACAAGTAGGCAACTACCCCGTGATGAATGTATATGCCAACTTCTACGTCAAACATATTCGACTAAAATTGTTTGCTCAGTATCAGCACTTTAACGCCTCATTCATGAATAAGCAATACTATGGCATGCCTAATTATCCGATGGCGCCCGACATGTTCCGCGCAGGATTGGCATGGCATTTCTATAAATAACTTGCCTTTAAACTATAAACTTTCAACTATAAACGAATATATGCAACAGACACCTAATTTACATACTATCATCGGATACGCTCACGACGAAGCAGGGCGCTTGGGTAACGTAGAGATTATGCCTGACCACTTTATGTTGGGTATTCTGCGTTTGGAAGCAGGCAAAGCCTTCGAACTGCTGATGCAAGCAGGCATGGACCCTGTGGCTCTCAAACAAAAGATTGATGAGCGTTTGCGACAAGCCGAACCTACTCAAACGCACAAACTATCGCGTGCCAGCGAACGAATCATTCGTTTAGCGGGGATAGAAGCACGTAACTATCAGACAGAAACATGCGGTTCGGTGCATTTGTTGATGGGCATACTGCGCGATCGAATCAATTTCCCCGCTATGTACCTTGAGCAACAATACGCTATTGATTACGAATGCATTGAGCGAATCTACCCTAAGCCCGACCTACTGCCTCAAGGCGAACTAACGACGGATGAGCAACCACGTGAGCGCGAGACAACAATCCATATCTTCGGCTCCGACATGGGCAGCAGCAAAAAGCAAAAAGGCAAAACCGACACCCCCGCGCTCACCAAATATGGTCGCGACTTGACCGCACAAGCCAAGAACGGCGAACTGGATCCCGTCATTGGCCGTCAAATAGAGATTGACCGCGTGATACAGATTCTCTCACGCCGCAAAAAGAACAACCCTATTCTGATTGGCGAACCAGGTGTGGGTAAGTCCGCTATCGTGGAAGGGTTGGCATTACGCATTGCAGCAAAGGAGATTCCTGCTTTGGCAGAGAAACGTATCATATCGCTGGATATTGCCTCGATGGTGGCAGGTACCACGTACCGCGGTCAGTTCGAGGAACGCATTAAGACCGTCATTAAGGAACTGAACGACCACCCAGAGATTATCCTCTTTATTGATGAGATACACACCCTCATGGGCGCAGGCAACGCACAAGGCTCACTGGATGCTGCCAATATCCTCAAGCCAGCCCTCGCACGCGGCGAGGTACAATGTATCGGTGCTACGACCATTAACGAATATCGTACCAGCATTGAGAAAGATGGAGCATTGGAACGCCGCTTCCAAAAAGTAACCGTTCAACCCACCACCGTAGATGAGACCTACACTATTCTCACACGATTGAGCGAGACCTACGGACAGTTCCACCATGTGCAATATACCCAAGAAGCCTTGCGCGCGTGCGTAAACCTTACAGATAGATATATCACCGATCGCCAATTCCCTGACAAAGCCATCGATGCCATGGACGAAGTAGGAGCTTGTGTAGGCGACAGAACACCCCAACAATCAGCAGATGGTTCGGGGACCTCGCAGGCGAGAGGCGATGAGGCGATGAGGCAAGAGATTACCGAAGCAGATGTGGCACGCGTGGTCAGTCAGATGTCAGGCGTACCCGTCCAACGCGTAGCGCAAGCCGAAGGTGAGCGTTTGCGACAAATGGCAAGTGTGTTGCAGCAACGAGTGATAGGTCAAGATGACGCCGTGCAAAAGGTGGTCAAAGCCATTCAACGTTCGCGCATGGGACTGCGTGACCCACGCAAACCGATTGGCACATTCTTTTTGTTGGGTCCTACGGGTGTAGGTAAAACGCACTTGGCACAATGCTTGGCAGAGGAGATGTTTGGCAGTAGGAACGCGATTATCCGCTTTGATATGTCGGAGTATATGGAGAAGCACACGGTCAGTCTGCTCGTGGGTGCCCCTCCCGGTTACGTGGCGCATGAGGACGGAGGCAAACTGACAGAAGCAGTACGCCGTAAACCCTACTCTATTGTGCTATTCGATGAGATTGAAAAGGCGCACCCTGACATCTTCAATGTGCTGCTACAAGTCATGGATGAGGGACGACTGACAGATCGTCAGGGACATGTGGTGGACTTCAAAAACACCATTATCATTCTCACGAGCAATGTCGGCACTCGCCAACTGAGCGATTTTGGTGCAGGCATTGGCTTTGGTGCTGATAATATAGATGATAAAGCATCCGAGCGTATGCTCACCAAGGCACTGCAACGCACTTTTCCACCCGAGTTTGTGAATCGATTGGATGATATTATCGTTTTTCATACGCTCAATGATGAGGCTTTGGCACAAATATTGTGGCTTGAAGTTCGCCCTCTGCAAGCTCGTTTGGAGGCAATGGGGTACACCTTGAAAATCACCGATAAGACACGCGACGAGATATTGCGTTTGGCACGCGACAAACAATATGGCGCACGACCACTCAAGCGAGCCATACAAACGCAGATAGAAGATCCACTGACCGACAAGATGTTGGCAGGTGAAATAGAAAGTAAAATAATAAAAATATAACATTATGGCAAAAGAGATTACAGATGCTAACTTCCAAGCGTTGTTGGCAGAGGGTAAACCCCTCGTAGTAGATTTTTGGGCACCTTGGTGTGGTCCATGTAAGATGATTTCTCCAATCATTGATGAGTTGGCAGAAGAGTACGAAGGTCGCATTATCGTGGGCAAAGTGAATGTGGACGATAATGATGAGACCTGTGCTGCGTATGGCATCATGAACATCCCTACTATCCTCTTCTTCAAGGGCGGAGAGTTGGTTCATCGTCAAGTAGGTGCTATTCGCAAACCTGATTTGCAAAAGCTTTTTGAAGAACTTTTGTAAGAAAATTGCAGATTTTTGCAAAAATATTTGCATAAGTCAAAAAAAAGCAGTACTTTTGCGCCCAAATTGCCTTTGTAGGCACTATTTTGTGTGCCTGCATGGGTAGTTTCTCGTGTGTAAACATTGAAAACAATGCAAACACTAACCCAAACTTCGTGAGTTTGGGTTAAGAGCGGAGGCACAAGTCGCCCAATGTCGCCGAGCGACATTCATTGCGACCTTGTTGCCGAACGCGAGGTCTGGTAGCTCAGCTGGATAGAGCAACAGCCTTCTAAGCTGTGGGTCTCGGGTTCGAATCCCGACCGGATCACAAAGCGATTTTAGTCTTTTGGGCTATTAGGCAATAAGGCGAATAGGCTAAAGGCGAGAAGTTGCTTTTCATTATTAACTAATTAATTATTAAAGTTAACTGTACACATGCGTCAGTTAAAAATCACAAAATCTATCACTAATCGTGAATCGGCTTCGCTTGACAAGTATTTGCAGGAGATTGGTCGCGAACCGCTGATTCCCGTAGATGAAGAAGTAGAGTTGGCACGCATGATCCGCAATGGAGATCGTGCAGCATTGGAGAAATTAGTAAGAGCCAATCTGCGTTTCGTGGTTTCGGTAGCAAAACAGTATCAAAATCAAGGTCTTAGCCTCCCCGACCTCATTGATGAAGGCAACCTTGGGCTTATCAAAGCAGCAGAAAAGTTTGACGAAACACGTGGATTTAAGTTCATCTCCTACGCCGTTTGGTGGATTCGCCAGTCTATCCTTCAGGCTTTAGCAGAGCAGTCGCGTATTGTGCGCCTACCACTCAACCAAGTGGGCTCGCTGAACAAAATCAACAAGGCATACCAGCGTTTTGAGCAAGAGCACGAGCGCAAACCAAGTGCAGAGGAGTTGGCAGAACTGCTGGATATTCCAGTGGACAAGATTGCTGACACATTGAAGATGTCAGGTCGTCAAGTGAGCGTAGATGCTCCTTTTGTTGAGGGCGAGGACAACAGTTTGATTGATGTGATGGTCAATGAGGATTCTCCTAATGCCGACCATTCGCTCATCAATGAATCGCTTTCCCGTGAGATTGACCGCGCTTTAGCCACCTTGCCTGCACGCGAAGCAGATATTATCCGCAAGTTCTTTGGTATAGGTGTACCTGAGAAAACGTTGGAGGAGATAGGTATTGAGTTCCACCTCACTCGCGAGCGTGTTCGACAAATCAAGGAAAAGGCTATCCGTCATCTCAAATCCAGTTCCCGAAGTAGGATTCTAAAGACTTACTTAGGATAACCATAGGGGCGACAAAAAGAACAAAAGACATACCTGCAATATGACAAAGGGCTGCCCGAGGGCAGTCCTTTTTGTATGTAAAAAGAGCCAAAAAGTCGCTAAAATTATTTTTTTACACAATTTGTTTGCATATTTGCAATTTTTGTTGTACCTTTGCACTCGATTTCGAGCCGCGATGGTGGAATCGGTAGACACGAAGGACTTAAAATCCTTTGGCCAGTGATGGCTGTGCGGGTTCAAGTCCCGCTCGCGGTACTGAAAGACAACATGGGAGCACTTAAGTTTACTTAAAGTGCTGACAAGTTGGCTTTTGTAAGTGATGCGGAGGGACTTACGTAGAAAGTCCCGCTCGCTGTACTGAATGAAAAGACAAAATCGCATGAATTTACTCAGATGTGATTTTGTTTTTTATTTGCAGGTGGCGCAGCAAATATCTTTACACCTTACCCTATACACCCTATAGCAAATCATTCGCTGTTTTCCTCAAAAAGTGCTATTTCTTAAGATTCTTTCTCTTTTCGTTTTGCTATCTTTTTCTGAATTTCACCGAGCGACGACCCTGAGAACTCCGAGAGAACTCCCTAAGATCACCAACTTGAAAAAAGTGCTGTTTGTTAAGATTGTCCCCCTAAAAGAGTTGCCAGCTTTCCTAAAAAAGTTGACTGCTTTCCTAAAAAGGTTGACTCATTTCCTTAAAAATAATCCCTGCCTTTACACTTTACACCTTACACTTTTTACCCTACCCAATACACCTTACACCAGAAAAATCGTCCTAAAAGGCGATTTTTCTTGCTCAATCAAAAAAAAATGTAGTACCTTTGCCAAAACAATTTACTTCACAACAATACCATGACATCGATTAGACAATTTCAGCGTTATATATGGCTCGTTGATTTGCTATATTCGCGAGGCGCATTAACTTGCCGATACAAATAATGTGCTTTGTCGTACATTATTTTCAAAGCATCGCGAAAACCGTCATTGAAAGCGATTATGTCCGGAAGCAATTCTTCTTGATGAGACATAGCCTGCGCATTTAGCATTTCCTTACGCACCTCCAGCAAGCCTCTCATTCGCCAACGATCACCACGATTGTCATAGCGACGGATTGCCCGTTCAATCAACTGTAGATTGTAGTCATCATAATGTATCATACTTATCGACCTTTATAAGTTAGTACCTCTTTGCAGAAAAGTTCTACCATTTCATCTGTGCCCAGGGCGTCTACCATCTTATCCCTATAGCCTCGTTCGGACTTGCCGATGCCAGTACGCATGAACTTAATGTAGCGTCTGAAAGCAGAGCGGATGGGTTCTTGATACCCGGGAACAAGTGGAAGTGAGTTCATGTAGTCCATAACATGTTTCTTCAAGTCAAAACCACGTTCGAGCGCGAGACGCAAGTCTGCGATTTTAAGTACTGTTTCCTCGGGATCTTCAAAATCAGTTTCCCACAAGTCCAACTCATAATAGAACTTGTCACTAGGACGAAAAAAGTAGTTGCTTCCTTCTGGAAGGTATGGTGCAACTGCTACACATAGTGGTTCCATACACGTAATAATTTTGCAATAAATAAAGTAACAGCGTGACTCCTTTTCCGAATCACGCTGCAAAATTACTACATGCGGCTTTCACAAGATGAAAGCAAAGAAAATTATTTTAGAAATTTTCGAAGAATTCAGGATGTTTTTTTAATAGTTCACGGAAAGGACTTATAACTCGTTCGAAAATCGTCCACTGAATTTTACCACGATTTGTAGGATGATATGATTTTACTACAGCGATATTCCTCCGTTTATAATACCAGAGACAACAATCTACGAACTCAGCTTTGGGGTAAGCAAATTCTATCTTATCATGTTCGTCAATAGTTTCGCCAGCAAGATAATTCTTCGTGATAAAATCAAATTGGGCATCGTCACAAGTACAAACTATAACATTAGGCTTCAGATAGTCAAGTTCCTGTTTGAGCAGATAACCATCCGACTCTAAGAATTTCTTTATAACATTTACGTCTACTTTCTTTTTCCCAGCGATTTTCTTCGTTTCTACAAACGCGAATGGAAGTTTATTCCATGCTTCTACAATCTGACTTTTATATTTGCTTTTAAATTCTTCAAAGTCAGTGTATTTGTTTTGTAATTGTTTAATATAACGCAAACCATATAGTATCCTTGCAATATTAGGCAAGAAGCCTGTTTTACCAACGCGCCCTCCGGCGAGATTGCGTGATTGTTCACTTTCAGGCTTGTCAAGAATCATCCACTGACGGACATCATCACATCCACTATCATCATCTTCGCTATCAGGTGTGTCTTTAAGAAGAAAAGCCACACGCAAAGGGGAGTCATTCCATAATTGCTCAACCTCGATGTCCGCTGCCGTTCCCGCAATATCTTCTTCCTCCGTCATCTTCCATGGAGCATTCTTATACACAAGCCCATCACTCACGAACACATTTCCGCTATAATGACGCTCATCTTTCCACTTCTCAAAAAGTGCGTTCAATTGTTGGTTAGTTGTTGCCATATCGTTTAATTACTTACAGGGTTAAACATATCCAACTGGCGGCTTGCGTGCCATTCTTCAACGCGTGCCTGCCACTCATTTTCGTGCGCATCACACCAACGGGCATAGAATTGGTTATAATACCAATAGCCTTTGCGGAGGTCTGTATCTATCTTATCCAAGGCGCGACGAACCGACAGCAAGTCCTTACACAATGAGCGTAGCTCTTTTTCGGTCGGGTCGCTCGTCTGATAGCTTTCCATTCGTTGCAAAATATCCGCAACTTTATTTTCGATTGTTGCTTCCATCAGTCTTGATATTTTGAAAGTTGATACTCTAGATCTTGGCGGAACTCGTCACGCAACCATTGAGGTTTTAAGACCTCTAAAACCGAGCCATGCTTGCGCAGTTCCTGTTTGAACTCAAACGCCGGTACAAGGTTATATCTAAAGATAGAGTATTGTTCTTGGCGCTCAATCTCTATCTGCGAGGCGTGCAAAGGTAGTGTGCGCAAGAAATTTGCTTGGTAAGCCTCAATCTTGATTTCAACCTCTTGCGGCTCATCTTCCATGCCGCTTACTCCATACACATTGCGGAAATAGAAATCGGCATCAAAGTCCTTTGGCAGTTGGAATTTCTGCGTGGTAGGCTCCAAGGCGTGAATACGTTCAAGCGAATAGATGAGCGTCTTATCCTTCCCAACGGAATGCGCCAACATATACCAACGCTGCTTGAACATCTTCAAGCAATAAGGCTCTACCAAAAACATTGAAGGCTCTGTTTTGGCGAAGCCTTGGTAGGTCATTTCCAATACGCAGCCATCTCGCATGGCTTCTACAACTGCCGTAAGGTACTTCTCGCCGGAAGGAACATGCTCATGCAAAATGCGATGACGCAACTCTTTGCTGTCTTTGATAAGCGAGTTCATGGCAAAGAGTTGGAACATGCGATTGCGCCAATCATCGCTATGCAAGTTGTTTCCATCCTCGATGTAATACTCACCACGCGTATTGCATTTGATGGTGACGTCGAAGAGCAGTTCTACATTATTGCGCCAGCGGTGGAAAGTACATTCCGGAATAAAATCCGTTTTGTAGTCATTCACCGATGCACGCGCCCACTTATCATCTATGGCGGCGCGGGTGATTGGACCGCGTGCGATAGTGTTTACAAGCCAGATGTAGCACTCAAAAAGATACGATGTTGATGATTTGTTCATAATGCGATTTTCGTTTGACGCTGCAAAAGTACAACTTTCTTCTTTCACAAAATGAAAGTCGATGCAAAATTAGTGTATTTTTACCAAAAATCCAAATTTAAAGCCACCAAAATGCGAAAAACTCGATTTTTTCGCTCAACAAACCATATTCTGCAAATGCCGGTACAGCAAAGGGCTGTAGTCTACCCACTGGAGGTAGAGCGCAGCAGTAATCCTCCTTGTTATCAAACCATTTTCTTAATCCAATTAAATAGTCGGTAGGGCATATATCGGAAGGGCATATCTATTGCTGTCGGAGTCTTGATGAGTGATTTGATAGCCACAGAAAGCCCATAGAAGTCCTAGAGATGTGCTTGTTCTATTCTATGCTTGCGCTGATTCCTCAGAGTGGGGACTCTTCGGGCGCTGCGCTTGGAGTGCGTTCCGTCGCACTCCTTCAGGTCCCGAAACTTGTAGGTAATTTTTGACAAAAACACTATTTGTCATAAAAATATTTGTCTATATCACAAAAAAGTATTACCTTTGCAGCGAAAATGCCCTACATGCAGGGCAAATGCAAAACAAAAATGCCCCGCGCACAGGGCAATACACCAACATAAAAGCCTTAATATAAGGGCAAAAATATCACGTATATGGAAAGTCTATTCAAAAAACATGACCGTTTAGTAGCTGTTACCTCGACGGAAATCATTCGCCAATGGGCTAATTCAATCAATTGGGATGCACGATTGATGGCTATTCGTGGTCCTAAAGGCGTAGGTAAAACAACCATGATATTGCAATATATCAAGTTGAATTACAAGTTATTGGATAGGCAAGTGCTATATGTCTCTTGCGAGGATAAGTACTTTAGCAATCACTCATTACTATCTCTTGCAGAGCAATTCTATCTTAATGGCGGTCGCCACTTGTTTTTGGATGAAGTACATAAATACGATGATTGGAGCACCGAAATAAAAGAAATTTACGATTTCTATCCTACAATGCGTGTTGTGTTGAGCGGAAGTAGTTTGCTCAGTATGACAGAAGGCGATGCCGATTTGGCAAGACGCTGCATTAATCATGACATACAAGGACTTAGTTTCCGTGAGTTTCTACACTTCTACAAAGGAATCAAAATGCCTGTATACCCTATAGAACAAGTTTTGGAAAATCCAGCTCCACTCATTGAGGAGATGAACAAGCATGGCAGACCAATAGCCCTATTGAAAGAGTATCTCAAATACGGATATTATCCATACTACTTAAACAACGAAACTGATTATCACATTGCCATTCAGCAAGTTGTGAACAAAATAATTGATATTGAGCTACCTCGTATATGTGGAGTTGATTTGAATAATACTCGTAAGATAAAATCTCTGCTCACTATTTTGTGTGCAAGTGTGCCATTCCAAGTGGATATAACCAAATTAGCTACACAGAGTGGTTTAAAACGTGATACAATCATTAATTATCTATCATACTTGGATAAAGCTAAATTGATACGTCTGTTATACTCTGACCTCAAGAATATCAAACGTATGCAAAAGCCTGATAAGATTTATATCGACAATACTAATCTGCTTAATGCATGGGCAACAGCGCCAATTCAAATAGGAACCATAAGAGAAACATTCGTTGCTAATCAGTTATCAGTCAATCATGTGGTAGAGTTCCGAAAAACAAATGGGGATTTCTTGGTTGATAGCAAATATACTTTTGAAGTGGGAGGCGATGATAAAGATTTCCAACAAATAGCCAATGTAGCGGATTCTTTTATCTTGGCTGATGATATGGAGACTGCTATTGGTAAGAAACTACCAATTTGGGTCGTAGGATTTGATTATTAACATCCATTCTTCGGCACAATCGTCTTATCTCGCCCAATGGGCTCGAACGATTAATCGCAAACGATTCTTCGGCATGCGAAAACTTTTTTCAAAAAAATACACCTAAAAACTTGCATAGCTCACAAAAAGTAGTCGTTTTTGTGCCAACTTTGAGAATTTGGGAATAATACTTTGAGAATTTGGGAGAAAATATTTGAGAATTTAGGATTAGACAAAAAACTATAAATCAGTTGTATATGATACAGACTAACCCTACAGGTCCTGCAAATGGCGACTATCACGTGTGCCGTGGTGGCAACTATCAAATCAACGATGCACGGTATTGTCGTGTGTCGTTTCGATGCGGTACTGCACTTGCAAGCACCATACCAGGGCTCGGTCTTCGCCTCGCGCTTAAGGTGGACTAATGATAGTTTTTACTAAAATATACCTCAAAACGAGGAAAAGTCTTTTTTTTCAATAACCATTCCTTCGGCAAGCGTAAAAAATCAGGGATTCAGGAGAGGCTATCCACCGCTTATCCACCCGAAGATACATGTGCAAAATACTACCCATTTGCTGTATTGTCCAACAGCAAATGCAACAAAATCGCACTTGAAAGTAAACTTTCGCGCGATTTTATTGCAAGTATGCAATATTTTTAGTAACTTTGCGCCCTAATTGGTAAAAAAGAATTTTTATGTATTACACTCATAGTGTACCATAGTAAAAAAGAAATGCAAAAATCGGATTTTATCATTGAGGTAAATCACGTGTCCAAGCAGTTTGAGGACGGGAAATTTGCCTTAGACGATGTGAGCCTACAAATCAAAAAAGGCGAGTTCGTAACTATCTTAGGCCCTTCGGGTTGCGGTAAGACTACCCTGCTACGCTGTATAGCAGGTTTTCAGGTAGCCACAGAAGGGGACATCCTATTAAATGGCGAGGACGTAACACAAATGCCTCCCCACTTGCGCGATGTAAACACGGTGTTTCAGAAATACGCGCTCTTTCCACACTTAAACGTATTTGATAATGTGGCTTTCGGTCTGAAACTGAAAAAGATAGACAAGAAAGTCATCGAAAAGAAAGTGAAGCAGGCGCTGAAAACCGTCGGCATGACGGACTATGAATACCGCGACGTGGATAGTTTATCGGGCGGTCAGCAACAACGTGTGGCCATCGCTCGCGCCATCATCAACGAGCCAGAAGTGCTGCTGCTGGATGAGCCATTGGCTGCACTCGACCTGAAGATGCGCAAAGACATGCAGATGGAACTACGCGAGATGCACAAGAAACTCGGCATCACCTTTATCTACGTAACGCACGACCAAGAAGAGGCACTCACCCTCAGCGACCGCGTGGTCGTCATGCGCGAGGGCAAAATCCAGCAGATTGGTACACCTACAGACGTGTATAACGAGCCACAGAACTGCTTTGTTGCCGACTTCATTGGCGAGAGCAATATCTTAGACGCAACCATGGTGAAGGACGGCGTAGTGAACTTCTGCGAAAAAGACTTCGAGTGCGTGGACAAAGGCTTTGGCGAAGACCAAGAGGTGGATGTAGTGATAAGACCCGAAGATATTTATATCGGGCGATTAGGCGATGAGGCGAAAGGCAAAGAGGCGAAAGGCAAGGAGAGTCCATGGCAGTTGCATGGCGAGGTACAGAGTTGTATCTTCAAAGGCGTGCACTACGAAATGACCGTGCTCACCGACAATGGCTACGAGCTGATGATTCAAGACTACCACGTATTCGAGCCAGGCACGAAAGTGGGACTATTGGTCAAGCCCGAAGATATACAAGTAATGAAGAAGGAGCGATTGTGCAACACCTTTGATGGCGAAGTGCTGGAAGACAACCGCGTGCGTTTCTTAGATGAGGAATGGGATATCCCAGAGCGCGTGGCAGAACGCTTTGCGGTTGGCGAAGAAGTGGAAGTGGAAGTGGACTTCAACCGCGTAAACCTGCAAGACGACGAGGAAGATGGTATATTGTGCGGTGAGGTGTATTTCATCCTCTACAAAGGCGACCACTACCACCTGACCGTTCGCACGGATGATGGCGATGACATCTACGTGGATACCAACGACGTGTGGGATGATGGCGACCGAGTGGGTATTCGCGTGGCACCAAGTTATATTCGCCTCTACAAGAAGAGTCAAGAGTCAGGAACAAAGAACCAAGACTGATAAGAGATGAAGAGTAGTAAATTAAGAATGGTTTTTCAGTCGCGGAGTACATGGGCATGGCCCTATGCGCTGTTTATGCTATGCTTGGTGGTGCTGCCGCTATTGCTGATTGCGGTGTATGCCTTTACAGACGCGAACGGCAGCTTTACAATACAGAACTTCGTGAGTTTCTTCACAAAGTCCGAAGCGATAAACACATTTATCTATTCGTTGGCTATCGCGCTGATCACCACAATCATCTGCCTGCTATTGGGCTACCCCGCAGCATATATCATGGCAATGGCAGACTTCAAGACACCACAAGTGATGGCGATGCTATTCATTCTGCCCATGTGGATAAACTTCTTGCTCCGCACGATTGCGACAGTGGAGCTATTCCGCATGTTCGGTTTGCCACTGGGCGAAGGGGCGTTGCTGTTTGGTATGGTGTATGACTTCCTGCCCTTCATGATCTACCCTATCTACAACACCTTGCAGAAGATGGATACCAGTCTGATTGAGGCAGCACACGACTTGGGCGCAAAGCGTCATCAAGTATTCTTGAAAGTAACATTGCCACTCTCCATGCCGGGTATCTATTCGGGTATCGTGATGGTGTTTATGCCTACGGTTTCTACCTTCGCTATCGCCGAACTGCTGACACACAACAAGGTAACCTTGTTCGGCTCGCTCATCCAACGTTGCTTCGGCGAAGGCGGTATAGCCATGTGGAACTACGGTGCAGCATTGTCGCTGATAATGCTGATAATCATAGGAATGACCAGCTTCTTTGGAGGCGATAAGGAGGATATTAACAGGTAATTTTGAATTAAGAATTTTGAATTAAGAATTATCGTGAAAAATAATAAGACATCTAAGATTGAGCAGCGAGGATTGGGATCGCGCATAGCAGCACAAGCATACTTGTGGCTGCTGCTGGTGGTGCTATATGCCCCTATCCTGCTGATTATCATATTCTCGTTCACACAGAGCAAAGTGTTTGGCAACTGGACAGGATTTACGTTAGGGTTATACGAGAACCTATTCACGGGTTACGATGCTGTGGCACAAGTGAAAGTGGATCCGAACCTATACCGCGCTATCTTCTTCACGGTGGTGATTGCTTTCGCTTCGGCAATCATCTCCACTATGTTGGGTACATTGGCTGCGATAGGTATCTACCACATGCGTTCGCGCGACAGAAAGATAATGACCTTTATGAATAGCATCCCAATGATTAACCCCGATATTCTGACGGGTATCAGTTTGTTCTTGCTATTCGTGTTCTTGGGTATCAGTCGCGGACTGGGCACGGTGATTGCTGCACACGTGGTGTTCTGTACGCCGTATGTAGTGCTGAGTGTGATGCCCCGCCTCACGAAAATGAATCCAAACATCTACGAAGCCGCATTGGACTTAGGTGCTACCCCCTTCCAAGCATTGCGCAAAGTGATGATGCCCGAACTATGGCCAGGAATGATTAGCGGCTTTATCTTGAGCTTGACATTGAGTATTGACGACTTCGGCGTGACCTACTTCACCAAAGGCAGTAGCGGACTGGAAACACTCTCCACTTTCATTTATGCGGACGCGCGCAAAGGTGGTTTGACACCTGAGCTCAGACCCCTATTCTCACTGATATTCTTGACCATTTTGGTCTTGCTGATAATAATGAATATACGAACCCATAAACAACAAAACAAAACGAAATGAAAAAGTTCTTTTTTGCTGTAGCCGCTTTGGTGCTACCTTGTGTATTGGTATCTAACGCTTTTGCTGCTGACCGCGAGCATACGCTCAAAGTTTATAACTGGGCCGATTATATCGACATGAACGTGCTCAACGGTTTCCCTGCTTGGTATTATGAGCAAACGGGAGAGCAGGTGGAAGTGCTGTACCAAACTTTCGACATCAACGAGTCGATGCTCACCGAGATTGAGGTGGGACAAGAAGATTACGACGTGATTTGTCCATCGGAATACATCATTGAGCGTATGTTGCGCAACGGACTGCTGCAACCTATCAATAAGGATTTTGGACAAACACCCGACTATACCAAACTGGTTTCCCCTTTTGCTGTGGATAAGTTCCAACAGATGGCTCCCGACAGCAGCGTATGCGTGGCAGACTACACTGTGGGCTATATGTGGGGTACAACAGGTATTCTCTATAACACCGCATTGGTGGACAAATCTGAAATCCTGTCTTTGGGCGGTTTGCAGAACCCTAAGTTTGCGGGCAAAGTGTTTATGAAAGATGCCTTCCGCGACATCTACTCCGTAGTAGTACTCTACGCTTATCGCGATGAGATTGCGCGTGGCGAAGTGACCCGCGATGAGTTGGTGGCAAACGTGACCGATGAGCGTATTCAACGCGTAGAGGATTTCCTCACGGGTATGAAAGACAATATTGCCGGTTGGGAAGTGGACTTTGGCAAAGAGGAGATGACCAAAGGCAAAGCATGGCTCAACCTCAGTTGGTCAGGCGATGCGCAATGGGCAATAGATGAAGCAAACGAAGTGGGAGTAAACCTCGAATACTTTGTGCCTGAAGAGGGTAGCAATGTGTGGTTCGATGGATGGTGTATCCCAGTCTATGCGAAGAACACCAAAGCAGCGAGCTACTTCATCAACTATATGTGTATGCCTGAGAACGCCATCCTCAACATGGAGGAGATTGGCTATGTGAGCGTGGTGGCAGACTCTACTATTCTTGCATGGGCAAACGATGAGGAGATTGAAGCGACCTCCGACCTGACCTATTTCTTCGGCGAAGGCGCAGATTCCGTACATGCCAACCACGTCTTCTATCCCGATGCCAAAGTAATCGAGCGTTGCGCACTCATGCACGACTGCGGTGATAAGACCGAGGATATGTTGGCTATGTGGTCGCGCGTCAAAGGCGACAACCTGAGCAGCGGACTGGTGATATTCATCATCGTTGTCTTGGTACTCATCATGGTGGTGGTGATTATCCAAGCCATCAATCGCAAACGCCAACGCGAGTTGCAACGCAAGAAACGCAACCGCAGAAGATAGCCCCTCAAAGAAATGGCTACCTACACCATACAAGAACCAGACAATAACTATGCAATAACTATACAATTCGAGTCCATCATAGAATGAAACGAAAAATAATTTATATCATTGGTTTCGTGCTCGTAACAGCTATTGTTAGCGCACAAGACTATGAATCTGACTTCCGAGAAGTGCAAAAGCAGTTTCAAGAACGCTTGAAAACTACTCCTGCTAATCTCAAGACCTATCTTGAGCAGTATCCATACACGCCTTATAGCGACGAAATCTACCTTATGGAAGGCGTATTGCATGTAGAAAAGGAAAAATACAAACAAGCCACAAAAGCATTTGCTAAGGTTAATGGTAAGAACCTTTCACGCGAAACGCAACCAATGTTGCTTTTCTATTGGGGATATGCACTGCTCAAACAGGAGAACTATGAAAAAGCTCTATCCTATCTTCTCCGTGTGAAGCAAAAGGAATCGCTCTATACACCTCATGCACGCTACTATGCAGGTTATTGCTACTATTGCACCAAAGATTTTCAAAATGCGTTGGCTGAGTTTCTATCTGTACAACACTTGGCTGGTTATCAACAGATTGTACCATATTATCTCGTACAAATTGATTATGCACAAGGCAATTATGAGCAGGTTTATACCCGAGCTAATCAACTATTAGATACATTCCCTGACAACAAGCACAATTACGAGCTGCACCGTATGTTGGGAGAAATGTACTATCAAGATAGTGCCTACAACGATGCTATCCAACATTTGGAAGCATACCATACACTAACCCTCGAACAAGAACGCGAACCTCTGCGCAGCGACATCTACCTGCTGGGCGTTGCTAACTACAAAGTAGGCAAATACCAAGAGGCTATCCAACAACTCAAAAACATCAAAGAGCAGAAAGACTCCATCTCGGAGAGCACATACCTGCACCTTGGTCATAGTTACCTGCGCGTAGGGGAAGAGGAGAAAGCCAAACTATCCTACGCTGCCGCTATGCGACTGAATATCAATAGCCGAGTGCGTGAGGAAGCCATGTATAACTATGTGCAAATCACCTATCTACAAGGGTCAGCGTTGGGCGATAACATTACTGCCTTTCAAGATTTCTTGCGCGAATATCCTAACACCAAATATACGAATAATGTCTATGCTCTGATGGCAGACATGTATATGAATAGCAAGAACTATAAAGCAGCATACGATGCTTTGGTAGGCATCAAGCATCCTGATGCCAAGATGCAAGAAACGATACAGTTCCTACGCTATCAATTAGGTATAGATGCATTCCTGCAAGGCAATATGAAGGAGGCTGCTAATTGGATGACACAGGTGATTAAGAACGAGAAGAAATCATCCCATTACAAGACCGAAGCATACTATATGCGTGCGGAGAGTCGTTATCGCATGCTGCAATATCCTGCTTGTATTGAGGACATAGAAGTATTTGTCAAACAATCGAATGCCCCAAAGTCCAAGAACTACACCACCGCCTTGTACCTCAAAGCGTATGCCCTATTTAACCAACAGTTGCTCAAGCAAGCGGAGTATGTCTTCCGTCAATACATCTCGCAAGCGGATAGCACGCAAACGCTGTTCACCGATGCGCTCAACCGTTTGGGCGATTGTCTATTCAGTAGCCGCCAATTTGATGATGCAGTGGCGACCTACGAACGTGCCATACGCCTTGGCAACTATGCCACTGACTATGCCCTCTTCCAGCAAGGGTATGCACTGGGACTGCTGCACCGCTATCCTGAAAAGATACAAAAAATGGGACAACTATCATCACGCTACCCACGTTCAGATTATGCAGATGATGCATTATACGAGACCGCACGTGCCCATCTGCAATTGGACCAAAACGAAGAAGCAATCAAGATGTACACTCGTATTTTAGGGCAGTACCCCAATAGTAATAAAGCAGCAAAAGCAGCATTGGAGTTAAGTATGACCTATCGCACACTCAAGCAATATGACAAAGCAATTCAGGCATACAAAAATACTATCCAAAAATATGCAGGTAGCGAAGAGGCATACGCTGCGCTCGAAGGATTGGAGCAAGTATATGTAGAAACCAACAATATCAGCGATTATTTGGCATATACCAAGACGCTCAACAAAATCAATATGCGGACTTCGAGTCAAGAAGACTCATTGGTCTATGTAACGGCAGAACTGCAATACATTATGGGTAACTACGAGGAAGCTGCTGCGGGTATGACTACATACATCACTTCGTTCTGCCCTGGCGGACGATACTGCGTGACAGCGCTTTATTATGCAGCCAATAGTTTTTATCAACTTCGTAAATATGATGCAGCACAAGAGCAATATAGCGCTTTAGCTGCTATTGAGGGTAACCCATATATGGAAGAGGCATGTATGCGCTCAGCAGAAATAGCATACGATAAAGAGGAATATAAGACAGCAGCATATTATTTCCAACAGATGTTGCGTGTAGCATCCTCATCCAACATGCGCATCACTGCCCAATTAGGTATCTTACGTTGTAATCAGCATGAGGGCAATATAGAGGCGGTTATTGCTGCTGCCACACAGTTGTTAGAGCAAGATCAACTAACCGACAATATCCGCCAAGAAGCCCTCTACTATCGCGCTAAAGCGCACCTTAGCAACCAACAATATGGATTGGCGGTGGTCGATCTCACTCCACTCTCCAAAGAGGTGAGAACACCTATGGGAGCTGAAGCCAAATACCAATTGGCAAATGCTTATTTCCAATTGGGTTCTATAGAATTGGCTGAAGAGGAGGTCATGTCCTTCACTCAAATGCAAACAACGCAACAGTATTGGTTAGCGAAGAGTCTGATTTTACTCTCAGATATCAACGTACAACGCAATGATATCTTCCAAGCCAAACAATACCTATTAGCACTACAGAGCAATTATCAGCAACAAGATGATATAACAACTATTATTGCAGATAAGTTGCAAGAGATTGCAACACTGGAAACAGCCAACCAACAAGCATCAACTGAAATAGAAGAGGATACTATACTATGAGAAAGTCTATCATACTGTTCATCGCCACCTGCCAGTTGTCTATAATCAACTGCCACTTGTCAATAGCTCAAAACGACACTACGCTCAAGCGTATTGTCACTGTGGAGCGTGATTTCCAACCTGTGATACAGAGCGCAGGTAAGATTAACCCGCGCCCAAATATCCTTACTCCAGATATACCACTCGCCCCTGTGATATATTCTACATATTCCGATTCGCTATCTATTGGCCATATGCTCAATCCATTGCGCGTGGCAGAAGCTCGGTTTATCCCGCAAGCACCATTAAACGGAGTGATAGATGCAGCAGGAGGCTATCGCAATACGCACTTCCTGTTTGGTTATCAAATTCACCAGAAGAAGAAAATGTCGCTCAACCTTTTTGCCAACCACGATGCGTATTGGGGGAAAGACGCGCTATCGCAATCTCAATTAGGAATGCAAGTTACGCGCCACTTCTCAGAAGCTGATTTCTATTTTGGCATTGAGGGAGAGAATCAGGCATACACCTATCGCCACGAAGACCGTACGCCTATGACAAATTTCCCTTGGCGTACGCTATGGAACGCCAAGGCTAAGATAGGTGTGCAATCAACAGGCAAAACGCCTGTGAAATATCTCATACAGACGGGGTACAATGCTTTTATTGCAGAGCAGTTTGCTGTCGAACACCAAGCACAATCACATCTCAACCTATGGTGGTCAGACAATACGCATAGTGCGGGTGTCAAAGCGTATGTGCAGAACCATTTCTACACTCGTTTTGATACTACCCTTGCCGCATCACCACGCCATGCCATTCGTATAGAACCATTCTATGAGTACAATGATAAGCATATCCACCTGCATTTGGGTGTAAACCTCAATATGAATATAGGTACTGGTGAGTTACTGAGTACGGTGGAGAACTTGAGCTTTGCTCCATCGCCCAATGTGCAATTCGAATGGAACATGATGGATAATATCTTCCATATCTACGCTCTTGCTACAGGTCATTATGCACTTGGCTCGTTGGAGGAGTATATGTGCTACAACCGCTATCTGAATGTAGTGCAAGGTTTGGCATGGAGCGAACCACGTGCATATACCCCAGTGGATGCACAAATCGGTTTTAAACTGCGTCCTGCACGTACACTACTGATTGATATATATGGTGGCTACGCATATTTTATAGGAGCATGTAATATGCACGCAGAACAACGTTATGATAGCGAGAGTATTGCATACTACAGTTTATGGCAGAACGATTACCAACGTTGGAAAGTAGGTGCAAATCTTCACTACCACTACCGCGATATTGTAGAAATCAATGTAGGTGGTAATTACTATTTCTATCAACAAGAGCCTATCTCATCCATAGATCCTGAAAGTCCACATCTCCAATCCACTAATATCAAAGGTACCTACATTTTTGACCGCCCTAATTGGGATATCAATGCACGCCTTGACGTACATATTAACTCTAAATGGAGTATTTACTCGGAGAATTATTTTGCAGGTAGTAGAATGGCTTATGTTCAGAAATATCCAGAAGGTGCTTCTGCTGTCGAACTCAAGCCAATCATCTCATTGAATATCGGTGGTCAGTACGCTATCAATCGTTGGTTAGCAGTATATGCACAAGTGAATGATTATCTCAATCGCAAACACGATATTTTCTACGGTTACCAATCGCAAGGCATACACTTCTTGGTTGGTGTAAAATGGCGATTCTAACCACCTTTCCAGCCATCTTTACCATTACCACTCCGTTACCATCTCAGTACTGTCCTGTACTTTCCTTGTAGGTTCATACATGTTTGTTGAAATAGATAAGTACTAATACAACAACGGCTGTGAGATTTCACAGCCGTTGTTTGTATAATATCCTTATGGATTATCTGCTTATTCTTTGTTATCCCAGTTGAAGTGGAATGTAACCTTCAAACCAGCATCCAAGTAAGACATATTCATTGGACCAGCATTCATAATAGATTGCATTTTGCCTGTACCAACATTTACATTGTCTGGAGGAGTGATAGTTAGGATTTGTCCAGTAGCATCTTTATAGGTCTTAGTATTGATACCGTATGTTGCGTAGATACCCAAATCCAAGGCATAGTCTGAGCCAAAGGTGAGTTCGTAGCCAAATTCAGCACCCAAACCTACAGTAACATCCCAAGCGTTTCTGTTCTTGCCACTCTCAACAGCATCTTCTATGACACCCATCAACCAGTGGTCTTGAGGCATAGCAACACCTGTCTCGTGAGTAGCTTGCAATGTTACACCAGACATATCTTGATGATAGCCAGCATAAGCAGGCAAGATCAATTTAGGACCAGCGTTCAAGTAAAGACCAATAGGAGTAATCATTGAGAACATTACAGGAACTTCCAATTGAACTTGACGGTTTACAGCATGAGCTTTGTCAATGTCCACTGCATAATCCACATAACCTATAGCATCTGGTACACGAACGGTATAACTGCTCAAACCAGCATATTTGTTTGAGCCGAGTGTTTGACCATATTGCATATAGCCAACACTTACTCCCGTCATAATACCATACTTGATGCTCTTGCTGGATTCTACCCAATAGTGAGCATATCGCAAGTCAAGCATAGTGGAGAAACCGAAGGAAGGAATACTTTGTGCAGCAAGACCAGCACGTACACCAATGGAGAAGCGATCCACTTGGTATGGCAAATCAGGTACCACAGTGTCTTGCTCTACAATCGTATCTTCCTCAACAAACTCCTCGAACATTTTAGCACGAGCAGCCTCTTCTGCAGCTGCAGCGGCAGCTGCCTCAGCAGCGATACGAGCACGTTCTGCTTCTTCTGCTGCACGAATTGCATCAAAATACTCTTGAGTCTTGTTGTAGTTCATAGGAATCAAACTACCCTGAGCAATCCAAGAGTAGATACCACGGAGCAACACGCCTGTAGGTTTGGTCTTGGTACCCAACTGACGAATTTGATGAGGAACATCATAAACCCAAGTTGACATACGCTCACCTGTGATATAGCGCAAACTATCTTTGTGGATCATCACAGTATCACCGATTTCCATAGGTGCACCTGTACTATAAACAAACTCTACAGCAGGTTTTTGAGCCTCGGCGGTCTGTGCTGAAACGCTGGACAAAGATACCTGTGTGGTGGCAAAAATTGCCACCAACAGGATTACCTTAAACATTTTATTATTCATAATTGTTTTCATTTCATTTCCTCCCATTATTATTTAACAATGTAGCGCAAAGTAGTTTGCTCACCATTGTGTTGAACCTCTACCATGTAGTAACCTGGCAATGTTGCAGCCTTGAATACAAACTCAGATGCTTCTTCAGCTTGGTAAGTTGCCATCAATTCACCGCTCGTATTGAATACGCGAACCTCGGTTACATTAGATGGGTTCAAGTTCATCAAGTGGAGATCCTCGCTTGGACGAGCAATAGTTGGCATCAACTTAGGAGCTTGACCAGCAGGAACCAATGCAATAACCTTCGTGCGGTAAATGTTTTGACATTTATCCTCTGTAGAAGCATTGATAACTGCATATACTTCACCAGTGTAGCCCTCTTGACTATCGATGTAGTAGCCAGTACCAAGTGGTGTATCGTTTTCAACCTCCCATGAGGTATCTACATCACCATTTACTTGATACCACATAACATCTCCAGCAGCTGGAGTCCAACCATACTTCTCAACGAAGTTGTTCAAGTGGAGCATAACCAAGCGGTTGCCATACTTAGCTACAGCTTCAGCCTCAGCTAACTCTGGATTATTCTCTGGGATTTGACCTTCAATTGTCAAGTGGAGAATCTCCTTGTAGCAATCGCCCTCGTAGGTGTAGTCGCCACTTACGGTGTAAGTTTCACCACGCCATGTGTATGCATGGCACTCAGTAACGGTAATCTCCTCGGTTACAGTAGTATTGATAGTCAACTTCAGAACCTCGGTCATGCAGTTATCTGTGTAAGTGTATTCACCGCTCTCGGTATAAGTTACACCATGCCACTCGTAACTTTCGCATGCCACAACTGGGTCTAAGGTTACAGTCTCTGACTTAACGATGGTCAATGGCAATACCTCGGTCTTGCAGTTCTCGGTATAGGTGTACTCACCACTCTCGGTATAAGTAACACCATGCCACTCATAGCTATCGCATGCCTCTACGGCTGCCAAAGTTACGGTCTCCGACTTAACGATGGTCAATGGCAATACCTCGGTCTTGCAGTTCTCGGTATAGGTGTACTCACCACTCTCGGTGTAAGTTACACCATGCCACTCGTAACTATCGCATGCCTCTACGGCTGCCAAAGTGACGGTCTCCGACTTAACGATGGTCAATGGCAGTACCTCAGTCTTGCAGTTCTCGGTATAGGTGTACTCACCGCTCTCGGTGTAAGTTACACCATGCCACTCGTAACTATCGCATACCTCTACGGCTGCCAAGGTTACGGTCTCTGACTTAACGATGGTCAATGGCAATACCTCGGTCTTGCAGTTCTCGGTATAGGTGTACTCACCACTCTCGGTGTAAGTTACACCATGCCACTCGTAACTATCGCATGCCTCTACGGCTGCCAAGGTTACGGTCTCTGCAGGAGTTACGGTCAACTCAAGTGTCTTGATTTCAACTACGCAACCAGCTGCATTGGTAATCTCCATTGGGTAGCTACCAGTCTCAGACAATTGCTTTCCATCCCATTCATAGGTCTCACCCTCGCAGATAGTAGCGGTCTCAGTTGTCTCAACAACATCTACTGGGACTACACCATCGAATGTGTATGTTGCCGATTTAACAAATTCGCAACCTGCATAAACGGTCAGAACCATAGTGTGTTCTACTGCATCACATGCAAGTTTTGCACCTGCACCAGCAGTCCAAACTACGCTATCCACATGAGCGATGTTCTTATCGGATTGCATACCGTTGTAGTGAGCAACAATAATAGCTTCTGTACCATCAGTTACTACTACCTCACCTGCTACCAATACTGGAGCACCACCAATAGCCACTAATTCTTCCTTAGTCAGCATATCAGGAGCTACGATAGGATCTACTACGATGGTATAGATGCTGTCGCAACCTTCTTCCTTCACGATAGTATCGTTCCAAGTGAGAGTAGAAGGAATTAATGTAGAGATGATGTGTTGCTCACCTGTAATAGGATCAACAAACTCTTTACCATCGCACACACTATCAACAAGGATCGTTGTAGTTTCGTAGCATGGTTGATCACATTCAATCTTGTCAACTTGAACATATACATACTCAATATATTCAGCTACATAGTCTTGGAACTCATCATACTTAACTACGTATTCTTTTGCACCCAATTCGAATGCATAAGAGCCCTCAAAGAATGTTTCATCATCTTGGCAGTCGTAGTATGCTGATGCAGCAACACGTGTCTTGCAAGTCAAGTCATTTTCCACAGAAACCATTACGTCTGCTTTACCTTCGTGAACAGATGCTACATTCAACTTATACATAGCACCTTCTTGCAATTGGCTCAACTTAATACCCTTAGTCCAATCGATTTCAGGGATGTCAGCACATGGATCAACTTTAGCTACTGTAATATCAGTAACTTGTACGTAAAGTACCTCAGCTTGACCTATCATGTCGGTGAGCTCTTTGTAAGATACCTCACGCTCGCCTACATGACCTTGTGCCAATTTCTTGGTTGCGTTACCCATAGCCTCAGTATCCTCGCAATGATAATATGCTACTGCACTTACACTTGCATCACCATTCAAATCGTTGGTTGCCTTGAAGGTTGGGTTGAGTTGGTTAGCGTGTACCTCAGAGAAGTCAAGTTTGTACCAGTTACCCTCAACCAGTTGCGACAACTTAACGTCGCTCCAATCCAATGCAATTGCGTGCTCGCAATCCTCGCCAGCTACTGTAATATCAGTAACTTGTACGTAAAGTACCTCAGCTTGACCTATCATATCGGTGAGCTCTTTGTAAGATACCTCACGCTCGCCTACATGACCTTGTACCAAATTCTTGGTTGCATTACCCATAGCCTCAGTATCCTCGCAATGATAGTATGCTACTGCACTTACACTTGCATCACCATTCAAATCGTTGGTTGCCTTGAAGGTTG
>SUXC01000012.1 GCA_015061165.1 Bacteroidales bacterium | reverse complement strand
AATAACCGTAATCTATTGTGTACTTATTAACGGGAACCGTGATAATTTTGAATTCAGAATTTTGAATTTTGAATTACACGTATTTCAGTTTCCCAATTGAGCAATTGCTTGCTCTCTTGTACTACATTATTGCTTCAATCTCTCAAAGATCACTGTGATTTTGCGCTTCGTTTTTCGTTAAGCGCGAAATCGGCTGCAAAGGTACTGCTTTTTTTTGGACTGACCAAATTTTTCAGTAACTTTTTTCAATATTTTTTGCACTTTCTTCGTAAGTGGCTGATTTTCAGCATTACGTTTTTCAGTGTGATTTTTGCCTTTTTGTGAGGTTCACTAACCTCAGGCGCAAATCGGGCGCAAAGGTACTGCTTTTTTTCGGACTGACCAAATATTTTGGCCAAAAAAGTGTTATAAAACACCATTTTCTTTATAAGTGATTGATTCTCAATAATGGCAAAAAGAGAGGATGCACAGCTATATTTTAATGTGTATGCACACGCGCACGTATATATTAAGGTTCGCGCGTGCGCGAGAAGAGAGGGGAGGGGTATTCGTAGGGTATTCATGGGGTATTCATGGGGTATACATATGTATCGGGTATGTGTCGGGTATGTATCGGGTATGTATCGGGAATGTATCGGAACATACAAGGTGCGAGGGGGGCTGCGCTATAAAATTCCGTGCAGATATTTGCAGGTTTCAAAAAAAAGCAGTACCTTTGTGGGGAATTTTGAATCGGGAAACGGGGAGCGGGAATTAAGAATTTTGAATTAAGAATTTTGAATTAAGATAAAGAACCATGAAAAACAAGAAAATTGAAGAGATCTGCGGCATTTGTGCCATGCTTCTGTTTTTTGCGAGTGTCGTTTGGAGCGGCAAAAGTGAAGAACGCGCCATCAATCGTATGGAACGTCAAGTGGAACGTACCCTCAAGAAAATGACCACAAGAGAGAAAGTGGCTCAACTAATCGTTTCACAAACAGACAGTTACATATTCTCGGAAGGACACGCCCTAATGACAGACACATTGGTGGGCATAGAAGGCATAGGCGGACTGCTCATCATACAAGATAGCCTTCCACGCTTTCTCACCCGCATGAACCAATTGCAAGAGATGTCGAAAATACCATTGTTGGTATCCATAGACGGCGAATGGGGTCCATCGATGCGCTTCGGCGAGTTCCCATTCTTCCCACAACAAATGCAATTGGGTGCATTGCCCTCAGACTCACTGATTTACGAAATGGGATTAGCCGTGGCTGAACAATGCCAAATGGCAAACATACACATCAACTACGCACCCGTAGTGGATATAAATGTCAATCCAAAGAACCCCGTCATTCACGCACGCTCCTTTGGCGAGAACCGCGACAAAGTGACAGCATACGGTCGTGCAT
The DNA here is from genome assembly GCA_015061165.1 of Bacteroidales bacterium. Classification (GTDB taxonomy): domain Bacteria; phylum Bacteroidota; class Bacteroidia; order Bacteroidales; family Paludibacteraceae; genus Colicola. The sequence continues at coordinate 77,327 of SUXC01000012.1, read as the reverse complement.
ACATGAAAGGTATGCAAGACGGCGGACTGATAGCCTGCTCTAAACACTTCCCCGGACACGGCGACACAGAGGTGGATTCGCACAAAGGATTGCCCGTATTGCCCTTTAGCAGAGAGCGTTTGGACTCATTGGAGTTGTACCCCTTCCGCGACCAAATCAAGCACGGCGTAGAAATGGTGATGATGGGACACCTACATATCCCCGCCCTGGACAGCGCAGTATCCTCAATCTCCTATCCTATCGTAACGGGACTGCTGAAAGAAGAATTAGGCTTTAATGGCATCATCGTAACTGACGCCCTGACCATGAAAGGCGTGAGCGAGAATATGACATCGGCTGAGATAGCCTTAGCAGCATACAAAGCCGGGGTGGATATATTGCTGAAGCCTGGCGACATCATTGCTGCCATAGACCGATTGGAAGAAGCCATGCTGAGCGGAGAATGTGATATAGAGGATTTGGATGAGCGCGTGCGCAAGACACTAAGACTGAAAGCACGCTTCGGCATGCTGGAGAGAAACTACGACCCAACAGTAGATACCACCAACATAGCAGAACGCGTGAAAAAGCCCGAACACATAGCATTGATTCAAGAAATGGCTGATCAGAGTATGACATTGGTGGACAATAAGTTAGGTATCCTACCAATCGACATGAGCAAGAAGATTGCATACGTGGCATACAACGCCAAACGTATTCCTATGCATCGCGAATACGGAGATATAGAAGGACTATCTGGCTACAACCCCGAGACAGGCATGGTGGATTCGACCACACTAATGTATCAGCATTTGCTGAAGGCAGCCTACCCCCAACCCCTCCCTGAAGGGAAGGGAGAATCTAAGGTGCATTACTTTGCGTTGGACAAGAAGAGTAGCAAGAAGGACATTGCAGCAGTGGAGAAGCAATTGGCTGATTATGACATCGTTATTCTGGCATGCCACGACCCACGCGGACGTTCGCGCAAAGACCTGATAGCCGAAGAACATGTGAAAGTATTGGAAAGCCTCGTGAAAAAACACCACCCCGTATTGGTACACTACGGCAGTCCATACGGATTGAGCAACCTGCCATGGAAAGAAGAGTTGGGCGGTCTGCTGGTAGCATACAAAGACAGCGAAAGCAACCAAAAAGCCGCTGCGAAAGTGCTGACAGGCGAGATTGAGGCAGTAGGAGAATTGCCCGTGACAGTGGAGTGATTTTGAATTATGAATTATGAATTTTGAATTATGAATTAAGAATTTTGAATTATGAATTGAGATATGAAAGAGATTATTTCAACCGTAGAAGCACCCGCAGCGATTGGTGCTTATAGTCAAGCAGTTAAGGCAAACGGTATGCTGTTTGCAAGTGGACAATTAGGCATCGATCCCGCTACAGGGGAGTTCGCAGGCGAAGATTTTCGTAGTCAAGCCGAACAAGCCGTCAAAAACGTAGCCGCCATACTGAAAGCCGCAGGTACAGATGCAAGCCACGTAATCAAAACCACCGTCTTCCTGACCGATATGGCAAACTTTGCCGTACTCAACGAAGTGTATTCCACCCTATTTGCTGCCCCATTCCCAGCACGCAGCGCCGTAGCCGTAGCCGCACTACCCAAAGGCGGCTTGGTGGAAATAGAAGTAATAGCCGCATTATAAAATGCTAAAAAAGTAAAAAAATAATCGCATATTTGCATATATGCGATTTTTTTTGTACCTTTGCGCCCAAATGCAATAAAACTACGCAATTATGAAAGGAATCATTTTGGCAGGCGGTAGCGCCACACGATTGTACCCACTGAGCAAGGCAATCAGCAAACAAATCATGCCCGTGTATGACAAACCGATGATTTATTATCCTTTGTCCGCACTGATGCGTGCAGGTATCCGCGAAGTACTGATTATCTCTACCCCTCGCGACTTGCCAATGTTTGAGGAACTGTTGGGTGACGGTAGCCGTCTCGGCATGCGATTTGAATATAAGATTCAAGAAGTACCTAACGGTTTGGCACAAGCGTTCGTGTTGGGCAAAGAGTTTTTGAACGGCGAGCCAGGATGCTTGATTTTGGGCGATAATATGTTCTATGGTCAGCACTTCGGACAAATGTTGCGCGATGCTGTGAAGCAAGTGGAAAGTGGCGATTGTGGTGCATGTATCTTTGGCTACGAGGTACAAGACCCTACCGCATATGGCGTGGTAGAGTTTGATGAGACAGGCAAAGTATTGTCGCTGGAGGAAAAACCAAAAGAGCCAAAGAGCAACTATGCTATCCCCGGTCTATACTTCTATGACTCAACCGTTTGCGACAAGGCAGCCGTACTGCAACCAAGCGCACGCGGCGAATACGAAATCACCGATTTGAACAGAGTGTATCTGGAAGAAGGCAAGTTGCAGGTGAAACTGTTCGAGCGCGGTTTCGCATGGCTGGACACCGGTAACTGCGATAGTCTGCTGGATGCAGGCAACTTCATTGCTACTATCCAAAACCGTCAGGGATTCTATGTGAGCTGCATTGAGGAGATAGCATGGCGCAACGGCTGGATCAGCACCGAAGACCTGCGCGCATTGGGCAAGGCGATGGAGAAAACACAGTACGGACAATATCTGCTGCGCATAGCGAAGTGAGGCGATTGGTGATGGGCAATTGGCGATTGGGTATTGGCTATAGGCTATTGGTGATGGGCTATGGGCTATTGGTCATGGTGGGTTGTACGCAGCAGCCGCAGCCCGTGCGCCGATTGAGCGAGAAACAAGCACCCGACTCCGCCCTAATGGCACAAATGGCGTTCAACATGCAAATGGCAAGTGCCGCCGACAAAGCCTGCAGCGAATGGGTGAAGAACGATAGCACCACATACGCGCTGGATGAGTTTGGATTCTGGTACAGCAAGACCATCAACCTATACGCCGACACACTGCAAGCAGGCGAGACAGTAACCATACACCTGCAAATGGCAGAACTCAATGGGCAAATGCAGGCAGACATAGAAGATGTATTCACCGTAGGAAGTGGCGACCTGCCCGTAGCCATCAACCGCAGCCTCAAACAAATGAGCAGAGGCGAACAAATGCGCATCGTGGCACCATGGTACACCGCCTACGGAACAGAAGGAACAAACATAATCAAACCCTATACAAACTTAATTATCACATTGACAATCAATAAAGAATGAAAAAAATAAGTATTTATATTTTATTATTTATGGGTGTCGCACTGGCAAGTTGCAACAACAACACCTATTCCAACGCGCTCAAAGAAGAGCAGAAACTAATAGAGAACTTTATCGCTCGACAAGGAATTAAAGTTGTAACAGAAAAGCCCACCGAATGGGGCGACAAAGTGTATTGGAAAGTACCTGACAAGGACAACTATTATTTCCACCTCGTGGAAGTGGGCGATACCACCAAACCTGCTTTGGAAGCCAAAGATAAAGTCAATTTACGCTATATCCAATACACGTTGGATGCGTATGCCGACACGACACGCTTCTGGAACTCGGATGACCAACCTAAGCCCACAGAACTGCAATATATGGTATATACCGAATCCACATGCGAAGGTTGGCAAATCGCTTTGGAACACATGCAATACACTGGTGCTCAGTGTAAGATTATTTGCCCAAGCAAATTAGGCTTCACGAATCAAAACAGCAATGTGATTCCGTATGGCTACGACATGAAAATTCAAATTAAACGATTCTAATATTATGGCACTTGTAAAAAGTATTTCAGGCATTCGCGGCACTATCGGTGGTCGCGTAGCCGAGGGCTTGAGCCCTGTGGATGTAGTACGCTTCACCGCAGCGTATGCTACACAACGTAAAGCAATGATTCCAGACAACAAGACTATCGTCGTAGGTCGCGACGCCCGTTTGAGTGGCGAGATGGTGGACCAACTGGTATGCGGTACCTTGATTGGTATGGGCTATGACGTCATCAATATCGGTTTGGCAACTACTCCAACCACCGAGTTGGCAGTAACAGGCTTGAACGCCGCAGGTGGTATCATCTTGACCGCCAGCCACAACCCAAAACAATGGAACGCCCTAAAACTGCTGAACGAAAAAGGTGAGTTCCTCAATGACCAAGAAGGCAAAGAAGTACTGGCAATCGCTGAGGCAGAGGACTTTAACTTTGCTGAAGTAGATGACTTGGGCAAGATTACCCGTCGTGACTACCTCGAAGATCACGTTCGTGACGTAATGGCATTGGAGTTGGTGGACAAAGCAGCGATTGAAGCGAAGAACTACACCGTGGCTATTGACTGTGTGAACTCGATTGGCGGTGTGGCGATCCCTGCTATCTTGAAAGCATTGGGCGTGAAGAATATCATCGAACTCAACTGCGAGCCAACAGGTCATTTCGCGCACAACCCAGAACCAATTCCACAAAACTTGACCGAGATCTCTGACCTCATGCGTGAGGGCAAGGCAGATGTAGGTTTCGTGGTGGATCCAGACGTGGACCGCTTGGCAATCATCTGCGAGAATGGCGAGATGTTCGGCGAGGAATACACATTGGTCAGCGTGGCAGACTATGTATTGAGCCATACACCTGGCAATACAGTAAGTAACATGTCTTCTACCCGTGCATTGAGTGATGTTACCGCAAAACATGGTGGTTCATATAGCGCAAGTGCTGTAGGCGAGGTAAACGTAACTACAGAAATGAAACGCACCAACGCTGTGATAGGCGGCGAAGGCAATGGCGGTGTGATTTATCCTGCCAGCCACTATGGTCGCGACGCATTGGTGGGTATCGCATTGTTCCTCAGCAGCTTGGCACAAAAAGGCTGCAAAGTGAGCGAACTGCGCGCTACCTTCCCAGACTATTGCATCTCGAAGAACCGTATTGATCTCACCCCAGAGATTGATGTGGACAAAGTGCTGGAGGCAGTGAAAGAGAAATATGCAGGCGAACGTATCAACGACCGCGACGGCGTGAAGATAGACTTCGCTGACGGATGGGTACACCTGCGCAAATCAAACACAGAGCCAATCATCCGCGTATATTCAGAGGCTGCTACAATGGAAGAAGCAGATGCCTTGGCAAAGAAAGTGATTGACGTAGTTTGGGCAGTAGTAGGATAATGGAGATTCTAATCACTAACGATGATGGCTGGGGAGCCAAAGGCATCCTGACGCTCACACGCATCTTGACCCAACTGGGGCACGTAACAGTGGTTGCCCCAGATGGGCCACGAAGTGGCATGAGCAATGCCATCACACCCCTACAACCACTATATCTACGCGAACTGAACGACCCCAACTGGGGAACAGAAGAGTGGCACAAGAACGCACGTGTCTATACCACCAACGGCACGCCCAGTGATTGCGTGAAACTGGCATTAGACGTGCTGTTCGAAGGCGATCCTGCACGTATCAATCTGCTCGCCAGCGGTATCAACCACGGCTCGAACGCCGCGATAAACGTCATCTATTCAGGTACTATGGGAGCTGTGTTTGTAGGAGCAGAGCATGGTATCCCATCAATAGGTTATTCGATTGACGACCATAGTATGGATGCTGATTTTAGTCATCTGGAGACCTATATCCTCGAACTGACCCGCCACCTCATAGAAGAAGGCATGCCATACGGCGTATGCTACAACATCAATGCACCTGTGGGCGAACTGCAAGGGGTGCGTTGGACTCGCCAATGCCGCGGGTTTTGGCACAAAGAAATGGAAGAACGCGTGAATGAGAACGGCGAAAAGTATTATTGGCTCGCTGGAGAATTTGTAAATATGGAACCCGAAGCAGAGGATACCGACATTTGGGCAATGGAAAACCATTACGTCAGTGTACACCCCTGCACAATTGACCAAACTGCCTACGCAGAAATTTGATAAATATTGGATTGGTATCCTATTGGGGCTGATGTTACCCGCCATAGTGGGATACATATACATTGAGCGTTTCAACTTGTGGTACACTTTTGAAACGCTCAGTATGGATATGATGGGCCCGATATTGGGCAAGATTATGCAAGTAGGCATATTCCCCAACTTGGCGCTACTATTTGTGTTCTACACCCTGGAGGTGTGGAAACTGGCGAAAGGCGTACTGATTGGCGCACTACCCTACCTGATTGCCAGTATTGCACTGATGGCATAAGGGGAATTTTGAATTAAGAATTTTGAGTTAAGGAGTTGAAATACTTTATCATAGCAGGAGAAGCATCGGGTGACCTACATGGTTCGAATCTGATGAAAGCATTGCGGGCAAAAGATCCGCAAGCCTTGTTTGTGGGCTTGGGGGGCGACAAAATGCGCGAGGAGGGCTGCGATATTCGTGTGGACTATCGCGAGATGGCATATATGGGGTTTGTGGCAGTGATTGCCAATCTGCATAAAGTTCGCCGAAACATGCGCATTGCTCAGCAAGCACTTCTCGCAGAAAAGCCCGATACACTGATACTGATTGACTATCCTTCGTTTAACCTGCGAATTGCTAAGTTCTGCCATCAGCATTTGCCAAATACGCGAATTGTATATTATATCCCACCAAAGATATGGGCATGGAAAGAGTGGCGCGTACACCAAATAGCAAAATATGCGCACGATATTTTGGGTATATTCCCCTTCGAACCTGCCTTCTATGCTAAGTATGGCTATACGTGTCAATATGTGGGCAACCCCACGGCGGACTGCATCAGAGAATTTAGAATTAAGAATTTAGAATTAAGAAGCTGCGAAAACGAATTCAAAATTCAAAATTCAAAATTCATCATTGCCATACTCCCCGGTTCACGTCGTAGCGAAATCAGTCATTGCCTGCCGACAATGTTGGCAGCAGCGCGACAAGTGGCTGGCAACCAATACCGTGTGGTAGTAACAGCAGCACCAGGGGTAGAGGACTCGTTTTATGCGCCTTACCTGCAAGGCGAAACCTTAACACGCGACACCTACACACTGCTCTCTGCAGCCACAGCAGCAGTGGTCAATTCGGGTACTGCCACCCTAGAAACAGCCCTTATCGGTTGCCCACAAACGGCAGTATATCATGTGGCAGGAAGCAAGTATCTGGAATGGATACTCAAACCTATCATGTTCAAAATCAAGCACTTCACCTTGGTGAATATCATCGCAGGAAAAGAAGTGATACAGGAGTTAGTCGCCAGTCGATTCACACAAGAAAACATAGAAAAGGAACTAAGACAACTACTCAACAACCAAACATATCGCGAGCAAATGCTCAACGATTACAAGCAGATTCAGATGACATTAGGTACCGAATCTGCACCAAATAACGCAGCAAATATTATCACTAAACAATAAATGAGTATGAAAAAGATTATGAATCTCGCCACACTGTTGCTCATGGTAACATTGATGGCAACAAGTTGTAAAGAACCAGTCGTAGTTACCTACCCCGATAATCTTACAGGTTACTGGGAGGCAGCAAGTAGCGAAAAAGACAGATGGTATGGGTTAGATATAGATGCTACCAATGCTACATTGATTACCTATTACACAGAAGAAGACCCCGTAGAACAAGCCATGTCGCTCACATACGATGCAACAACAGGCAAAGGAAAAGTATTAGGAGAAGGCAAAAGCATACCTGTGAGAGCCACTTCCGACTCCACAATTGCCCTCACCATGGTGGAAGGAACTGTGGTATTCTATCGCGGTGTTCGCCCAAAACCAACCATCAACATGGTCGGATTGTGGAAATCCAATCGCATTGATGATATGGGAATAGACTTGTTAGTGTACCCAAAAGACTCAAAAGGGACACACGCTGTGACAATGATTACTGTAGATGAGATGTTCAATGAGCAAATGGGTGTAATGGGCACACTCAGCAGTTTTAATCAAGAGATAGGCAGTGGTGTTGTTACAACTGAGTACTATACAGGCAAGTGCCACGTGATTGCGAGCACCAATCCTATGACCATGACATTGGACGATATAGGTGAGCTGTATGTCTTCACCAAACAACCTAAGGCGCAAAATATGCCTAAATCCTTGCAAGGCGAATGGAGATGGAGTGCTGTAGTTGCTTCTATTAATATCGTTGTGACCGAGGAAAATAAAGTGGAGATCTACTATCAAACCATTGACGAAGAAGGCAACAAAAAGTCAGGAATGGTCAAAGGCGACATACATTATTGCCAAGCAGCAGGTATGGGAGCCGTAGTGGCACACAACTTGGAGGAACACCCCGAACTCGTTCAATATATTGGAATGAACAATTGCGGTGTATTCCAAGTGATTTCTGCAACGGAAGTGTATGTAACATTTAATGGTATTCCATTCACTTTCATCAAGAAATAATCATATGAAAGAAACCAAATCACGCAATACATATGCCCGATGGCTATTTATTGTTGCAGGCTGTATTGCGGTGGTTTTGGGAACGATAGGTGTGGTGGTGCCTGGTTTGCCCACCACACCGCTTGTTTTGTTGGCTTCGTGGTGTTTCTACAAGAGTTCACCTCGCTTGCAAGCGTGGCTATTGCAGTCTTTTTTGGGTAAATACATTAGAGAATACAAAGAAAAAGGCGGACTAACTCCTCGCAAACGCGTGTCTATCATTCTGCTCATGGCTACCATGGTGACTATCTCGACTGTCATTTTTATTCAGAATTTGGTTGTTCGCATTATTGTGGTAGCAGCAGGACTGATTGGCTGTATTGTGGTGGGATTTGTCGTTCCTAAAGCAAAAAAATAACTCTCACAACTATGAATAAGATTCTTTTTGTATGTCATGGTAATATCTGCCGCAGCGTGATGGCGGAGATGATTTTGCGACATTTGGTAGCACAAGCAGACAAAACGCTCGCTGATGCTTCAACGTTCATCATTGACTCCTGCGCTACTTCACGCGAGGAGATTGGCAATGATATATACCCACCAGCCAAACGCTGTTTGTCAGCACACGGTGTACCTTTCACGCGCCATGCTGCACGCCAAATTACGCGCGAGGATTATGAGAATTTTGATATGATTCTCTGCATGGAAGACTACAATATCCGCAATCTTCGCCGTGTATTGGGTGATGAGATTATGGAACGCGATGCTGCTCTACCCCAACCCAAGATTCGCCGTCTATTGAACCGCGACGTAGCCGATCCATGGTACACAGGCGACTTCGAAACCACCTACAGAGATTTGTTGGAAGGCTGCCATATGTTGCTGACCAATTACGGGTTCTTGGTCAGCTGCTCTACACGCTCCATGAGTTCGCGCAAGTAAAATGGTTTCCTAACAGGCGTTGCCACGTGCGTTAGACTGCGGTAGGTATTCACGAATTTGGTTGGGTCCTTAGGGAAGTATCTACTCAAAATGCAAGTACGGCTGAAGGCGGAGAAGGTCGGCTTCGGTTAGGCAATCAAGGACTCGCAACTGGTCGATACTCTTCAAACGAATCTTTCGACGACGAAGTTCATATATCGCTTTTGCCTGCTCAAAAGAAAGATAAGGATGGCGCTGAAGCCGCTCAAGATGCATACTATTCACCCTCAAAGGTTCGATAAACACACTATCCAACACAAAATGCGACAACAGGCTGTCCGCAGACAAAGAGTCGGCAAACAATGGTTGCAAAGCCTTCACTTCGCGCAATTGCTCTACAGAAACAAAACCACCTAACTGCTCGCGATAGCGAACGATTTGCTTGGCACGATAGGTGCCAATACCACGAATCATCTGCAAAGAAGTAGTATCCGCTGTGCGCAAGTTGAGTACAGTATCCCGCTTATGAGAAATATAACGCGGCATCGTGTCTTGAGACATAGTATCCCTGTTCAAAGCCTCCTGCTGGCTACGACGCAGGCTATCACGGAACTGCAACACCGCCACCGTGTCTATCCGAATATACGGCAAAAGCGCATGGTACATACTATCAGTCATACCATACAAGCGTTTTAAGTCTTCGGGGTTGCGATAACGGCCGTTCTTGGCTCTATATTTGAGCATATTACTTACCTGCCATTTCTTCAGTCCCAAATGCACGAGCGTGGCACTATCTGCTGTATTAGGGTCGAAGGGTTGCAAGTGAAGGGCTATCGTGTCGCGGGGGTACTGCTTTTTCCATTGCGCTTTGCGGAGGCTGTCCTGCTGGGATTGGTGTTGGGTAAAAGCGGTGAGCGTGGAGTCGGAGAGCTGTAGCGTGGGCTCCGTTGTTGGCTGGAAACGGTGCAAGAAGAAAAGCGCAGCACCAGCCAATATGACCAATATCGCAAGTCCCAACCATTGCTGGCGCGTGAACAGAAAGATGATGTGCTTATTTTTTTTTGAAGACAACATAGACAACTTCCGCTCGAATCAACTCCCTCGAGCGGCAAGGGAAAAACGTATGAACACCTATTAACTTTTTACTTCAGATTGAATGACACCATCAGTGGTATGCGTGAGCAACTGCTCGCCTGCCTTGACATCGTTTATGCTCTTGACAATCTTGCCATTAACCGTCGTGAGACTATAGCCCATGCGGTAAATGCGCTCGGGCGAATGGAGGGCAATCGTCTTCTCCCAAAACTCGAGTTGGGTGCGCTGGCGGTGCATGCGTCGTTGCGCAGCAAAGCGCAACGACTGCCAGAGGGCATCGAGCTTACTATGCTGCTTGCGGACAGCCATTTGCACAACGCGCTGCAAACGCAGTTGCAGTTCGCCCAAACGATCAGCCTGCGCTTGCATGGCAGCAATGAGCCACTCAGCCGCCGCCGTAGGCGTCTTGACAGAGGTATGCACCACCATATCCACCACACTCACATCGCGCGTATGGCCTATACCCGCGATAATAGGCAAAGGGAAATTGGCACAATGGAACGCCAAGCTATAGTCGTCGAAATTCCTGAGATCGGTCGTCGCACCGCCACCGCGGACAATAACCACCAGATCGTACAGGTCAGCTGTGGCAGCAATCTGCTGTAGGGCAGCTATGATAGAGGCAGGCGACTGCTCGCCTTGCATAACGGCAGGGAAGAGTTGGGTACGGAAATGGAAACCGCCACTGTTGCTCTGCAACTGGTGGCAGAAATCACCATAGCCAGCCGCATCCGCCGCCGAGATAACCGCCACACGGCGAGGCAATAAGGGCAGAGGAAGAGAGCGTTGCAAGTCCATGACACCATCCTCCTGCAAGCGCTGGATAGTGAGTTGGCGCTGGCGCGCCAGATCGCCCAAAGTGAAAGTGGGATCAATGCCCACAACATTCAGACTCAACCCATAAACGGCATGAAAACTGACCTCCACCTGCAACAAGACCTGCATGCCGACAGCGAGCGTTTGCCCCGTCTCGTTGGTGAAATAGGCAGACAAGAGGTGATAGACATGCTGCCAACAGGTGGCACGCAGTTTGGCGGCGATAGCGTTGTTCTTCGCCTTCTCCACCAGTTCCATATAGCAATGCCCACGCTCGGTAAGCGACGCAATCTCAGCACGCACCCAGTAGGTGTCCCCCAACTCAAACTGAAGGACCTGCTCTATGGCTTGGCATAATTCGGATAAGGTGTATTGTTTCATATTTTTTGGTTTTTTTCGGGAGTCGGGAATCTAAAATCGGGAATCGGGGAATCAATTAAAGGCGATGGCTAATATGAGGCAGCCCACCACGCCAATGAGCCAGCACCAATGGACTTTGTCGCCCCGCATCATGGCTACCACACAAGCCATAGCACCATAACCAAAGCCCATAGAGATAGCACTCAGTTCGATATGCGCAGTTGCAAAAGGTAAGCCCTCTATCCACTCCACAAATAGCCGCAAAGCATGGGTGCACCACTGCGCTGCTTCTGCCAACCATTCACCCACTACACACCACGACATAGCCAACGCGCCCATACCCAACAACAGCAACACAAATGCCGCAGGAATTACCACCCAATTAGTCAAAGCAAAATAGTTGCTCGTTTGCCCAAAATAATGCAACGTTAGCGGCAATGTGCCTATCTGCGCCGCAAAGGACATAATGAGCAGTCCACCCAAATATTGCAATACCTTTCCACGCAATACAACATGCTGCTGCAACCATCCACCCACCAAAATAAGCGATGCCACAGCCGCAAAACTGAGTTGGAAACTCACACTCCATAAAGCCAACGGATTGATGAGAAGAATCATCACCGCAGCCGCCGCCAACGTATTAATCCCCACCGATTTGCGGTGAAACAGCCACCCTATTTCAATGATAGTTACCATCCACGCACTACGCATAACCGACGGACTGAGTCCCGTAATAAAAGCATACGCCCAAAGGGCGATTAGGGTCAGTATAGTCAGTATGGTTTGCCATAGACGTTGTTCGTATAACGGCTTGATTAGTCCACCCAAAGTGAGCAAAAACACAATCAATCCCCAAACGATACCCGTGTGTAATCCACTGACAGCCAATATGTGCATGGCACCTGAGGCAGAAAAACTCTGCTGTACCCGCTGGTCTAACTCCTCTCTATAGCCCAACGTAAGAGCCGAGAGAATACCTAACTCATGGTCTCGAATACCTAATGCAGCGTAGCGTTGATGAAGCCATTGCTGGCAACGTTCTGCCGTGGCACGTATGCCACGAATAGGCTGATGACCAATGATTTGCCAATTCCTTCGGTACGCCCACGCACTACCCACCAAGCCCTGCAAACGCAAGTAATGACCATAATCAAAATCCCCCAACGTGTCGCCTCGCGTAACAGTAGTCTGCACAAGCAACAGGTCGCCTATCTGCGGTTGAGGCAGGCTGCCTTTTTGTAAATAAAGCAAGAGACGGCTACCGTCAGTAGCCTCAGCCGTATAGCGAACGGTCTTGCTACGCTCTTGCCCCGAACTGACCAAATGCAGGCATAAAAGCGTATCACGATTGAGGTAATCGACCTCGGTCGCAGCCAACAGATTAACAGGGAATTGCGTATGATAGCACAGCAAGATACCTGCTATCAGCGGGAGAAGAATAAGCAGCCAAGTATGTGCTGCTATCCATTTCATTGCTTGAGTTGATTGATAGTCGCAATAGGGTCTTTAGCTTGGAAGACCGCACTACCTGCCACAAGGATGTCGGCACCTGCTTCCCACAAAAGTGGAGCATTCTTCGTATTAATACCACCGTCCACCTCAATGAGCGTAGAGAGTGCGCGCGAGTCAATAGCCTCACGCAGATAACGCAGACGATCCACCGACTCGGGAATAAACGATTGACCGCCATAACCCGCCTCCACCGACATGAGCAAAATCATATCCACCTCTGCTAAATAGAGGTCAAGAACATGGATATCCGTCTTGGGATTAATTGTCAGGCAGGTCTTAACCCCCTGTTCGCGAATGATACGGATAGCCTCCATAGGGTTGTCGGTTGCCTCAATATGAAAGCTCACGCTATAGGCACCCGCCTTGCAAAAACGCTCTACATACTTCTCGGGCTCGGTAATCATGAGATGGACGTCTAAGGGCTTGGTACAATGCTTTGCCACAGCCTTCATCACTGGAAAACCGAAAGAAATGTTTGGCACAAAGACACCATCCATCACATCTATATGCAACCATTCCGCACTGCTACGGTTAATCATTTCGCACTCGCGTTGCAGATTGCCAAAGTCGGCTGCCAAAAGAGAAGGAGAAATAAAACGCATGGGGATTTACGATTTGACTATTTAGTATTTACAATTTATTTACTATTTGGGTGATTTGCGGTGCAAAGGTAGTATTTTTTTGCGACATACGCAAGAGTTTGTAGATTAAAGTGTAAAGTTTATCGTGACAGTGCAAAGGAAAGGACAAAAAAAAGAAGAGCGCGATCTCTCATCGAACTCTTCTCTCATTATGAAAAACACTATTTATTAATAACACAATTACTTGCGCAATAAACCACTTACAAATACCGTGCCAAACATAGCACATTGGTTGCATTTTGAACAATTATTCCTCAATTTTGCTGTTTTTTTCGTTCATTAGTACCAATTTGTACCCTTTTCCATGCACGCTGAGGATTTTCACCATACTATCTTTGCCAATGTAATTACGCAGGTGATTGACATATACACTCAACGAACGCGCATTGAAATAGGTATCGCTTCCCCACAAACTCATCAATATACGGTTGCGCTCAACCGTTTGTCCCATATTCTGACAAAGCATCAACAGCAACTCGTTCTCACGCGAACTAAGGCGCTTAGTACCTAAAGTCTGGCGCACCGCATCGAAACGAACGCCATCCAATTCGAACTCCATCATATCGGATTGAGAACCAACGGCATACCTACGGAGAATAGCCTCAATTTTGCATATCAGTATATCCATAGAGAATGGCTTGGTGACATAATCATCGCATCCCAAATGATAGCCACGAATAATATCCTCGCGGTCCGTCTTCGCACTAATAATAATGACAGGCATCAATTGACCACTATCACGCACCGTCTTGAGGAGTTGCCACCCATTCATTTTGGGCATGGAAATATTAGTCAGCAAAATATCAAAATGCCTCTTATTAAGTAATTCCCAAGCCTCCTGCCCGTTTGGGGCAGTCTGGACTTGATATTCCTTACTTTGTAAATAATCTGCTAACACAGTAGAAAGACTAATATCGTCTTCGACCAATAGTATATGTTTAGGATTTGCCATGACACATAAAATATAGTTTTGCATACAATATACAAATTTCGTGCCAAAAGTTTAAAAAGATAAAAAAAACACCAACTATCCACCAAAAAACAAAAAAGTAATGCAAAGCCTTGCATATATAAAAAAAAACTCGTACCTTTGTGTCCAAATTTTGGTATATGAACGTATTACTCCTCTTTACTGGTGGTACCATTTCCATGGTGCGTGATGCAGAGACAGGTGCACTGCATCCTGCTGACATTCAGACATTCAAGACATACGTTCCCGAACTCTTTGCCGGGGATATACATGTGGATATGATTCCGTTTGAGCCCCTGCTGGACTCATCGGATTTGAATCCCGACAACTGGCGCCAAATGGCACAAACCGTGCAACAGCACTATGATGCCTACGACGGGTTTGTGATTTTGCATGGCACAGACACGATGGCCTATTCAGCATCAGCATTGAGTTTTATGTTCGACAACCTGTGCAAACCCGTAGTGTTTACAGGTAGTCAGTTGCCTGTAGGCGTACTGCGTTCGGATGCCAAAGAGAACCTGCTGACCGCCATTGAGATAGCCGCAGCCTATGATGCAGACGGCAAAGCATTGGTACCCGAAGTGACGGTATATATGGACGGAGAGTTGTATCGCGGTAATCGTACAACGAAGCGCAACGCGGAGCATTTCTCGGCATTCAACTCCTATAATTATCCCGCGCTTGCGCGTGCGGGCGTACACATTACATACAATCGGCCTTTGATTCAGTCCATAGGTAATACGGCACGTGGATTGCATGTGTATGAGCGTTTTGATACGCGCGTGGCTATCCTTAAACTCTTCCCTGGCATTACCGAGGCGGTGGTGGCAGCGTTGCTGGATATACCCAACTTGCACGGTGTAGTGCTGGAAACCTTTGGTTCGGGCAACGCCCCTACCCACGAATGGCTATACGAACATTTGCGTAGCGCCGTAGATCGAGGAGTGGTGATTGTGAATAAGACACAATGCAACACAGGTTCGGTAAGCATGGGGCAATATGCCGTAAGCATCAATCTGCTGAAAGCAGGCGTTATCTCGGGCTACGATATTACCACCGAAGCACTACTGACCAAAATGATGCATGTGCTGGGAGAGTATGGCGACAACTTAGAAAAAGTAAAGAAAATGCTGTCAGTATCGCTCTGCGGAGAGATGACGGTGGATTAGGAGTTTAGAAATTAAAAGTTAAAGGCAAGGATATATGAAAAATTTACAACCACAAGCAGTATGGAATCATTTCCATAGTCTGACACAGATTCCCCGTCCATCGGGCAAGAAAGAAGAAGTAACTGCCTTCGTGGCAGAATTTGGTCGTTCACTGGGTTTGGAAACCATAGTAGATAATATGGGCAATGTGATTATTCGCAAGCCAGCTAGCCCTGGATACGAAAATCACCCTGGCGTTATCCTGCAAGGACATAGCGACATGGTGCCACAAAAGAACAACGATACCGTATTTGACTTTGAGAAAGACCCTATCGAGGCATACGTGGATGGCGAATGGGTAACAGCCAAAGGCACTACACTCGGCGCAGACAACGGTATAGGAGTAGCTGCTGCGATGGCTATCTTAGCTGATAAAAATGCAGTACACCCACCATTGGAAGTGTTGGTAACAGTGGATGAAGAGACAGGCATGTACGGTGCCTTCGCACTGGAAGGAGGTATGTTGCAGGGCAAGACATTGCTCAACCTTGACTCGGAGTCGGAAGGCGAGTTGTATGTGGGTTGCGCAGGTGGCGTGGACACTACTGCTAAGTTCGCCTATACGCCTGTGGAAGTAGAAGAAGGTGATGTGGCATTGAAAGTGAGCATCACTGGTTGCAAGGGAGGTCACTCGGGTTGCGACATACATTTGCAACGTGCGAATGCCAACAAACTGCTATTCCGTTTCCTCAAAGATGCAGTGGCTAACCTTGAGGCTCGTTTGGCAAGCGCAGAAGGTGGTAGTTTGCGCAATGCTATCCCTCGCGAGGCATCGGCTATCATCACCGTACCCGCCGAAGGTGTGGATGAAATAATGGACCTTGTAGCCGAATACGAAGACCTATTCGTGGCTGAATATGATGGTGTGGAAGATGCTATCCGCTTTACAGCAGAGGAGGTAGCATGTCCTGCCACCGAGTTGCCAGAAGATGTACAAGACTTCCTTATT
Organism: Bacteroidales bacterium; assembly: GCA_015061165.1. Classification (GTDB taxonomy): domain Bacteria; phylum Bacteroidota; class Bacteroidia; order Bacteroidales; family Paludibacteraceae; genus Colicola. The sequence goes on along the minus strand of SUXC01000012.1, from coordinate 60,610 downwards.
CATGCCATTACCGCTTGCCCTCACGGTGTTTATCGCGTGATACCAGAGATGCCTGATGTGGTAGAAACCAGCAACAACCTCGCTATGGTCAAGACAGAGGCAGATGCAGTGGTCGTATATTGCTTGACCCGCTCATCTGTAGAATCACGCAAAGAGGAGTTGCAAGACATCATCCACTCCGTCTTTGCTATGGCAGGCGCAGAAGTAGAGTTCTCTGGTTCCTACCCAGGATGGAAACCTAACCTCAAGAGCCATATCCTGGAGGTGATGAAGACCACCTACCAAACCAACTACGGCGTGGAACCACGCGTGATAATCATCCACGCAGGATTGGAATGCGGTATTATTGGTCGCAACTATCCAGGCATGGATATGATTTCGTTTGGTCCAACCATCAAGTATCCTCACTCGCCCGACGAGCGCGTGAATATTGCCACAGTGGCTAAATTCTATGAGTTCTTACAAGCTACTCTGAAAGCATTGTAATAAATAATTCTGCTACTCCCCACAAAACTCTGGCACTGATTTTGTGGGGAGTGCTGTATCTATAGGGTAGTTCTACATATGAGAGCGAAAGTATTAATAGTATGGTGGGTGTGGCTGATGTGTCTGCCATCAGCAGCACAAACATTGATTGTGGAAGATTCGTTGGCTATTGACAGCGTGATTGTGCAAGATACTGTGATTGTACAAGACACTATGATGGAGTCCTCAGAGGTTCACCATTATCAATGGAGCGATGTACGCGAGATGCGCGACTCGCTTCGTTCCATACAGCGTACTACACGCACGAGGATGAATATGGAAGTTAGGCAATTGCGTGATAGCGTTCGGGCTGAAACTTTTGCCACCATTGACTCTATGCCACACGAGTTGCGTATAGGATGGGGAGATATGCTATTTGAGAGTTTGGTTTGGCACGAAGAGCATCACCCTACTATATTGCCGACGGAGTACATAGCCACATACAAAGAGCATTATCGCTATACACAACATTGGTATGTTGAATACCTATATAACATGGGATATTGGTACAGCGTAGGTATGCAGGTGGATTATTCGGGTGTACTGTGGGATAATGTAACACGCAACGGACAAGGCACAGAATTAGTGCGCGTGAAGAATCAGAATTTTCATAATATCATTCTGCTACCAACGATACGCTTTGCGTATTTTCACTCAGAATATGTGTCTTTGTATTCGGCATTAGGATTAGGTTTGAACATCAATACAGGCACAGAAACAGACTACAAAGGTCGTACAACAACATTGGCACCTGCGGTGAACATCTCGCTCATGAGTGTGCGTGTGGGCAAGGGCAGATGGTACGGAATGGTGGAACTGGGCGGTATGTTTTCGCTTATGAACAGCAACGAGGTGTATATGTTGGGCTCGCGGATATGCACAGCAAGCGTGGGGTGTAGGTTGTAGAGTTGATGGTTTAAAGGCAAAGAGATGAAAAAAGTAATATACATATTATTAGGCATAGTGTTATTGCTGGCAAGCTGTCAGCATGGTGAATGGCATTTTGTGGATTTTACGGATCCTGCATTGGCACAAAAAGGTATGTTTAGAGTGGTAGCACAGAAGACCACCAATCTGCAACAATTGGTGCAAGACCCTAATCAGTTGGCCCTGTGGGGACTCGATGCTATTGATACTTGTAGCACCGCTCCTGAACATCTCCCTCAAGCTCAGCGTGCCACCTCTACCACGGTAAATAATGTAGCGCAGCAGTTGTTGGATGTTAGGAATATGACTACTGCCATTGAACTGAGTGGTGTGTATGAGTCCATTGACCTGGAAGGTAATCCAATCATGCTATCGGGTAAAGTGATTCTGCCAGCCCACGATACCATCAAACGATATATATTGGTGTCGCATTACACGATTGCCAGCAATGCAGAAGCACCCAGCAATATCTTTTCATTGGAGGGCTTATTAGTGAAGTTGGGCTATGCGCTGATTATCCCCGATTATTTGGGCTACGGATTGACAGCCCATCATATTCATCCCTATTTGGTGATGGATATTACCGCGCGCAATGTGCTGGATATGTATCGAGCAGTGGTGCCTTTCATGGAGGCAGCAGGTTGTGCACCAGAGCATGATGATATTTATCTGATGGGGTACTCGCAAGGCGGCGCCACCACGATGGCAGTGCAGCACCTGATTGAGCACCACGATGATGAAAACATTAAGATTCGTCGCGTGTTTGCAGGTGGTGGTCCATACGATGTGAAAGCAACCTACGACCGCTTTGTGGAAACCAATTTTGCCAGTTATCCATGTGCCGTGCCTATCATGCTGCAAGGTATGGTGGTAGGCAACAAACTGGATGTGGACATGAGCCAACTCATGCAACCGTATATCTATGAACATTTGGATGAATGGGTAAATAGCAAGCACTATACTACAGGACAAATCAACGATTTGCTGGGCACGAATGTTACCAGCGATCTGCTGACACCCAAAGGTATGGATCGCACAAGTAGAGAGGTGTCGGAATTATACAAAGCATTGGTAAACAACTCTATTCTCACCTATTCTTGGACACCCAAAGCACCCGTGTTTATCATGCACTCCATTGATGACGATGTGGTACCATACGAGAATGCTACGCGCGCCAAAACCAAATGGAAGGGTGCCAATATTCAATATAGTTTAGGGCATTTTGGTGGACACGTGGCTACCTGTATGCGGTTTATATATACCGTGCAAACGCTATTGATTAACGAAGAAAAAGAAGAGGAGGGGAATTATGATTTTTAGGCAATTAGGCGATAAGGTAATGAGGCTATTAGGCTATGGGGTATGGGTGATAGGCATGATAGGCTTTGCATCGTGCAACCCCGATGTAGAGGCGCATACCAAGAACGTGGATATCACAATTCAGGTGGAAGAAGTGTCGGCGGGTTATGCACGCGTGAATTTCTCTACCAACAAACGGGCGTTTTACCTCACGGGCATTCAACCTGTGCGCGAGAATATTGATCCAATGAAAGTAGCCAAACAGTTCATGCTATTGGCATTGGATAGTGCATATGTAGATTATCTATATTGGCGCAACCAACAGCTACAGCAACTCACGCCGTTTGTGGCAGACTTTGCATCTCATTCACTGCAATATGGTACTACGGAACATTTCTACACATTCTTAGATGCAGGTCACGAGTATTGGGTGTTTGCCTTTGTAGTGGATCATACGACTAACAAACCCGCAGGGCGTTTATTCGTAGAAACCGTACAAACCAATGATTCAAGCACAATACCTATCTCATTCCACTATCGTGTGGAAGGGGTATGGGATTATATTTATCCTATGGATAGTGTGGCAGCGATTCAGTCGCATATCCCATGGGTGGGCGAAACGATAGATAGTGTAACTCTTCGAGCAGAGGGTTGGCATACACCTGCGGAATATTTCTTTCACCGTTTTACCGAATTGTATGAAGACCCCAATGCGCAAGCGTATTTTGGTATATCCGCCAAGGAGAACAATGGTAGCAACGGGAAAGAAGCCTTTGAGATTGGCAAGACCTACTACACTGGTATGGCAACATTGGATGCACCCCTGCTATATCCTCTGCCACAAAGCACGTTTGACATTTATCGCTTCACATGGGCAGGTGATACCACCAATCTCTATTTCACTCCCGAACAAAGCATAGAGGGGGAGTGGTAGTTTTGCTGTTTAGTTCGTAGTATCCTGCGCTTTGGCTCTTTCGTAGCAAGCGCGACACAGAGGCTCATAACTCTCGGTCTCGCCGAGTAGGACACGTTTGTCGCTGCTGACGGTACGGTGGCTTACGTATGCCAAATCTCCGCAGTGCACACAGATAGCGTGGGTCTTGTACACATCATCGGCAATAGCCATCAATGCTGGCATTGGTCCGAAAGGTACACCTTTGAAATCCATATCTAAGCCTGCACATATCACGCGAATACCGCGACGCGCCAACTCGTTGGCCACCTCCACGATACCCATATCGAAGAATTGTGCTTCATCTATACCCACAACGTCCACATCATTTGCCATTAGCAATATGTTCTGGCTGCTGTCCACAGGTGTGGACTGAATGGCATTGCGGTCGTGGCTAACGACTTCGGCTTCGCTATAGCGCACGTCAATAGCGGGTTTGAAGATTTCCACCTTCAGTTTGGCAAACTGTGCGCGTTTCATACGACGGATAAGTTCTTCGGTCTTGCCCGAGAACATACTTCCGCAGACTACTTCAATACTGCCTCGACGCAGACGAGGACCTTTGGTCTCTAATTCACTAAACATATCTTAATTCAAAATTCTTAATTCTTAATTGCTCTGATGTCCTGCACCATCATTTGGATGGTGGTATAGTGGTTGAATGTATTTTCGTTGAGTTCGTAGCAGATGTCCACGGCATTGCCGTTTTGGATATACTCTGCCATATCGGCACGCCCGAAGGCGATACCCGTGATGGCGTTTACCGTACCATCTTGATTAATCGTTCCATCTGTAACATCTAATCGTAAGTGTAGAGGACGAGGTGTTGAATCCTTAGAATCTTTTACCCCTCTTTTTCCCACTATGCGTGTATCGCGGTGATTGATTAGTCGGCGCGATACAAACAACGGACGCGGATTGCCAGGACCAAAGGGCTCCAAGTGGCGCAGTACACTGCGGAAGTGCGATGTGATATCACCGAGTGTAATTTCTGCCTCAATATCCAATGTGGGTTGCAACTGATTGGGTTGGATATGTGTTGCTACATACGCTTCAAAGCGTTGCTTAAACTCAGGCAGGTCATTGATGTGCATACTGAGTCCCGCAGCGTATTTATGTCCGCCAAAGTTAGTGAGCAAGTCATGGCACGAATCAATAGCAGCATAGATATCAAATCCTCCTACCGAACGAGCCGAGCCTGAGATGATACCATCCTCGCCTGCGGTGAGAACGATAGTAGGGCGGTAGTAGGTTTCTGTGAGACGCGATGCCACAATGCCCACCACACCTTTGTGCCAATGGGGTGCATAGACTACTGTCGAATGGCGTTGAGCAAAGTTAGGATCGTCTTGCAATTGTTGCAATGCTTCTTTGGTGGTTTCTGTATCGCAGTCGCGGCGATCCTCGTTGTGGTGATTGACCTCTTCGGCTTGTTGGCGAGCAAACGCGGGGTCATCGGTCAGCAGCAGTTCGACAGCTGCGCGCCCAGACTTCATGCGTCCGCAGGCGTTAATGCGCGGACCAATCTTATATACTAATTCGTTGATAGTTATCTTTTTTGCCTCAATGCCTGCCACTTGCATGATTGCCGACAAACCCGTGAATGGTTGGGTATTGAGTTGCTTGATGCCATAGTGCGCCAATATGCGGTTCTCGCCCGTGATAGGCACTATGTCCGAAGCTATTGACATCGCCAAGAGTTGCAATAGTGGTATAAGGTGTTCGAATGATAAACCATAGCGTTGAGTATATGCTTGCGCCAATTTGAAACCAACACCACAACCTGATAGATCCTTATATGGGTATGGACAGTCGTTGCGTTTCATATTAAGTACTGCCACGGCTTGTGGCAACTCATCGCCTGGGGTATGATGATCACAGACGATTACATCAATGCCTTTGCTGTTGGCATATGCAATTTTCTCTACGGCTTTTATGCCGCAGTCAAGCGTGATTATCAGCCCACATCCTTGTGCCGCAGCATAGTCTATTCCCCGCTGCGAAACGCCATAACCCTCAGAATATCTGTCAGGAATATAGTAATCGATTTCCGCGCCTTTCGCCTCATCGCCTTCTCGCCTCATCGCCTCTAAGAATCGATACATCAGTGCCACGGCAGTAGTGCCATCCACATCGTAATCGCCATAGATGAGGATTTTCTCGTTTTGGGTGATAGCATGGTGCAGGCGTTCAACGGCTTTGTCCATATCGCGCATCAGGAAGGGGTCGTGCAGTTTGTCCAACGATGGTCGCACAAACGCCCGTGCCTCATCGGCTGTCTGTATGCCACGCACCACCAACATACGCGCCGCCGCCGAACTGATATTCAGTTCTTTCTCTAACTGCTTTTGCGTTTCTTGCTCCAAAACCGTTAGACATCGTATATTCCAACTATAGGTCATCGTTCAAATTTGCTGCAAAGGTAATGAAAATTTGTGATTTTACAAAATGAATATGATAAATATCATATATATACTGCTTTAATCCGCAATTTTATAACATGTTACCTGTATAAGCAGTCTTTTTCTTTTTGACTTGAGAAATGCTTTCTTTTTTATTAATATCTTCAATATCAATGATTCGACTTATCTTAAATGTTCTTCTTTCGTTTCTAGTATGGCAGAAAGCTTCAATATATTCGTTATCACCACCAAATTCATAAGAATAGCAAATCTCACTAATTTGCCTAATAGAAGATTCACCATTAGGTTTAATATATTTAATAGTTATGGTATCGCCATTTGTGATAGCCTTATGCAAATATTCTTGAATTATATTATTCATCATTTGTTGCTGTGTAGAAAATCGTGTAATGTTAATGTATTTATTCTCATACCCTTGGCTTTTAATTGTAAACCATTATCCGAAGTGATAAGGATAGGGTTCTGGTTTTTGTATTTTAATGCAATAGACAAAATCATATTGTCAGGATTTTTTCTATTAAAATCTACTGGTAGATATTCCATATCTGCACATTCCATTCTAATATGATGTCCATCGAAACTTCGATTGAGATATCTGAGAGCTAATTCTGCATTGCCTTTTTTTGAATCATCTAAAGTTACTTTGAGTTTATCCAGTTCATCTACGACTTTTGCAGATATTATAATTTGCATATTTGGATTGATACGATTCAGTATATCTGGACAATCTACAAAAACATTTGTATCTATAATAAATGTTTCTTGATTGATATTTTCAACAAAACAATTATTTTCTGTATACATAACGAGACGACCTAATGGTAACTCTTTGTGAGAATGTTGTTTTATATAGTCACGATTACCAACAATATAAAGCGTTGAACGGGCGCGAGTAACTGCAACATTAACAAGGTTTGGTACACTGATATCAATCCATTTTATTAGTCGTTCTGGTGAATTGTTTGTGACCACCAAAGAATAAATAATCACATCTCGTTCATCGCCCTGAAACTTGTGAACCGTATCTGCTACTATTCTATTGCGTAATTCTTCGGGGATTTGAGCATTGATTTCTTCTATTTGATGCTTAAATGGTGAAATGATACCAATAGTAATGTCCTTGTGCTTTTCAGCGAGTTCTACAGCAATAGAAAGTGATTTTTCAACTTCTTCCTTATTAACTTTTCGGATATTATTTTGTTGTTCGCCAACAACATCAACCCATATGATACCCTTATGAGATAAATGATTCTTTTGTGAGTTTGTACATACCTTCAAAGGACGACCTAATCGTTTCTGGTAGAACATTTCATTAGAATAACCTATGATTTGTGGATGACATCTATAGTGGTTATCTAAAACTATCTGTCTATTATTAATATTCGCACTAGTTATCAAGTCATGACAATAATCCCATAAAGAATAACTTGCATACCGAATAAATGTATTTTCACTAAGTGACAAATGTTCTTTGATAGCCATCTCTTCGCTTGTTGTAATAGAAGTGATATGTTTTAATTGCAACGGATCTCCAATTACGACAAGTTGTTTGGCTCGATAAATTAATGGCAACGCAGATGCGACATCGCATTGTGAAGCCTCATCTATAATAACAATATCAAAGAGATTTTCTTGTAATGGGAAAGCACTTTTCACTGATAAACTAGTGACGCTATTAATGTTAAAAATATTAATAAAATTATATGCATTTTTCGTAAACTCTTCTAATTCCTCGTCCTTCCAAGGTATTTGGTCTGGAAAATAATTTTTGTATTTAGCAATTATATTTGCTGAATCTTTTTGATTTAGTCGTAACTTTATCAACTCAGTAACTAAGTCTGCTCCGATTGAAGAGATATACTTTTTTGCACTCTCAATAATTTCAATCAACTGTTCTTGAGATTTGCTTTGAGAAATCTCTTTTATATTTTCTAAGACAGTATGAATCTTCTCATTAATCTCTTGTTCCGCACTTTTAAATCTAGCACATTCAATCTCAAATCGTGAACAAATCAAATGTCTATTCTTCCGATATTCAAGTATGCGATTAATCCAATTTTGTTCTATTGTACAACATTGAATTAATTGATTATAGTTATATACATCACATAAATGCTCTGTACCAATCTCATTTTCTATGTGATTTGTAATTTTTGTAGGAAGTAACGATAAATCTTCCTGAAAACGTTGCGAGAATTTCTTCTTCAAAAATAAATTAAAGAAAATCCTCTTTATAATAAAGGAGTAAGTATAAAGTGTATTTGTCAATTTGCTAATATTATTGGCTGTCTTGTCCCAATTGTATTTGTTAGACTCTGCACTTTCGGCTATTTCCTTATTTTCTTCGCGTAAATTCTCAAGAGATAGGTGATACTCTTTTTCTATTTGAGTAAAATGATTGACTAACTGCCTTAATGAATTTTCCAAATCAAGTCTTAAATCAGTTAGTTGAATTACTTCTCCAAGTACTTGGCGTGTTTCGGAAATTAGTTTGCATTGTTTGTCATACTCTTCACGTATTGATGTTAAGTATACTGGATCATAATCATTGTTTTTAATTTTTTCATCATAGCTATCCAGTGTGGGCAACAATTTTGAGGTTATTAGATCTCGAGAACCAAATCGTAGAAAATATTGGTGAGAATCTATATTGTCGAAACGCTCCTTAATATTGTTTACAGCCTTGTTGTTTTTGCTTGCTACGAGTACAGATTTGCCATGCAATAGCGCATTAGCAAGCAGATTGACAATCATCTGTGTTTTACCCGTGCCAGGAGGACCTGTGATGACAGAAAGTTTACTATTTAGTGCCGTTGCAATCGCCTGCCGCTGACTATAATCTATATCAACAACATTAATAATTGCGTCTTCATGAATAGAGCCGATATCATTTTTTTTAATACTTCCTGTTAAAAAATCTAACATCAGTCCTGAAGGTTTCTTATGAAATAAACTTTTTAACTCTGAATTTATTTGTGCAAAGACTGGTGCTTCAGATGAAAGAGTTAATGATAAATAAGGATGCAATGAAACATTATGTCCGATAGCATCTTGCAGTATTGACTCAAGATCAGATAATGTAGTTTCTTTGTTTGTTAATATTTCGGTTAAGACTTGAATGATGTTTTCCGTCAGTTCTAATTTGTCAGCAATGTCAGAGTTTATAGAAAACATTGCTAAATTGACAGAAATAAATTGTTCCTCAATGTTAATGTCCTTTAAATCCGTATAAGGATATATATATTCAAATAAGCGATAGCGAGTATCATCTATGTTTATGCTTAATCCAATATTTAAGTGTTTTGGCCATTTCGTAATTGAGGGGTTTAAATTTCTTGTAAATATAGTTTCAAACTGAGGATTGTCACATATATCAATGTTGAATTTAACTTTGTGAGTGTTATTATTTTCTTCTTCCAATGTATACGGATAATAGAATTCTTCGCCAATACCAGCAGATTTCATTCTTTCTAATGAAATAACTGCCCGATAGAAAGCGAGAGCATTTTCACTTAAAGAATTACAAGAAGGTAAATCTTTGATGACCCTTTTTAGTAAAGTGTTAAAATGCGTGTCATTATCTTTATTTCTATAGAATTCAACTTTGATAATCTCAGGAGTATTTGAGAGAATTTTAAATGTCATCATACTGATTGTTCCTCTTGTACGCAAAAATCCCTCTTGTTTACTTATCAAATCATTTTCAGTAATGTTAAATAGTTTCGCAAATTCGGCGATTCTAGAAGCCCCTATATTTTGTGGTCCTACACAAAAGAAGAATTGATCAAATGTTATTTCGTTTTGTATCAATAAAGATAGCTTTTTAAGATCAATAGTGTCAATATCTAAAATATTGGAAAAGAAATGTAATACAATGTCAGTATTGATAGTATGGATATCTGATGAATTAACATTATCAATTAATTTGTTGACTAATTTGATAGTTGGTCGCGCTGAATATTTCTGTATATGTTCTTTTGCTCGATGAAGAGCAATAGTTGATGGCTCTATGAGAATGACATTCGAAATAGAGGGTTCAATACCTCTTTGACGCATATAATCATAGAAGCACATGGTTGCCAGTGCTTGTCCACAACCCCAGTCTATAATTGTTATGTTTTTTGAAAAGAACTCTTCACAATTTTGGATTGTGTCAAGAGCTGCATAAATTTTTTCTCGGTGCATAATACCATATGCACTAATATATTGTGCTAACTCATCTTCATTAGAAAGTAATTTGAGGCCATGCTTTAGTCCTATCCATGGATTATCTCTCCTTTCTAGAGGAACATTATTTTTTGCCAAGTTTATAATTTTATCGAATGTAATATCCGATATATCATCCAATCCTTCCAAATAATTCATATTATCTTCCTGTTATTGTTTCACCATTTGGATTTTGTTTACTATTCCTATAGTTTTGCAATGCGATTTCTTTACTTGTGTTCGCATAGCAATATTCACAAAGATGTGGGCAAGTATTGTATTCTCCGATGTCCTTACTGTTAATGCAACCACAGAATTGGCGTTGTCCCTTATCTTGATTGTTGCCATGTATTACATATTTTCCATTAGGTAGTACAATCGCATCTTTTGGTAAGGGAGCTATCTCTCCAAATATATCGGGAGAAGGCATATCGCATAGTTTAACCTTCAAGAAATTCATTAATATTGGATCGTTATATGCAAAACGTATTATCAAACTATCATCTATACAACGATTGTGTTCTATGCCCTCAAAATGATATTTCTCTCCGCATGTGGCTAATTGATAATTCCATTTCTTATTGAGTTCAATCAGCCCTTTTACGAATTCACTCATTCCTTCCTCTGTCCAATCAATATAATGTATATTGTTCTTCTCTAAGTTACTTTTGACTTTTCGATAGGATATAATATCTGCGAAACTAAATACTAATTTGTCCGTATATCCATATAATTGGTCTCCTATATATTCTATCTTTTTAAGAAGAGAATGACTACTAATCTCTCTAGTTAAAATCAGTGGATCAAATCGCCAAATGACATGTCCTTTACCTAATTTATCAACTAACTGCTTAAATGTTTTAATACGGAAGTGCAGAGGTGGAACTCCCTGCTCTAATTTTTCTGATTCGTAATCATTCAGAGAAAATTGTATATAACAGTTAATATTCTTCTCGCGCAAATAGCCTAAATACGGTAATAGCGGTGCAGGATTCTTTGACCAAAAAACAATAAAACGAGTATTCGCGTATGAAATATAACTTTTAACTCCGTTAAACGGATTAGTCCAAGCTGAATAACCTTTTTTTAATCGGTCAAAAAACCAGTCTGTATAAAAAGCAGGAATATCTGTACTTCTACTTGCAGATATAATGATTGGTGCTTGTGCTTCCACCACTTCGCCATTTTCACGTTGTATTTGTATTTTATCCCATGCCATTTTAATATAATGCTATTATGACTATGTTTAGTAGGATATTTATTAACGATTTGAAACTTAATGGATGCGCCTTATCCTGCTATTGATTATAAACTTTGATTACACATCTTAATAAAAAGTATTTTTTGTAATTTTGAGTTCTAAGGTCGTTCCTTGGTTCGTCTTTGCTTTCTCCTTGGTCTTTTACACGAAGCAGCTAGAGAAGGTTAACGGAAAGGAATCTTAACAAAAGTACTATTTTGCCGTTATTGCCTATTGGAGTTGTCTCGGTTTTTCCCTCGGTGTTCGGTCGGTAGGTATAATCAAGGGCAAATAGAAGAAAATCTTAATAAAAGGTATAAGCTATGAATGTTTAGTAATTAGCCATTTACCCCCTTTTCGTCCGCCTATTCGCTTAATAACTCCTATTTTTTTGAGGATAGATAGTTCTCGTTTGATGGTTATCTCTGATACTTGTATCTTTTGTATCATTTGCGAGATGGTTATTGTTTCATCTTCACGAATCAAATCCAATATAATCTGCTGTCTATCTGTCAGTTTTTTTGTATCATCTTTTGTATCATTTGCCTCCATTGAAGCATTGAACGCTGCTATTTCGGCAGATAGATTTTGTTGATGGATACGCAACATAGCATCCACAAAGATATCCTCGTTGTCTTGTTCGCGCGTATCAATCAGTGCTTGAATATATTGTGCTTTTTGCTCTTTGAGCACTTTAACAGGAATAAGGTCATACTCCCATTGCAACATATTCATCACCAATCGTGCCATTCTTCCGTTTCCGTCTGCCCAAGGATGAATAGTCACCAAGCGGTAATGTGCCAAGAAACTCAGGCGATAGGCGGACAACATGTCTGCCTTATTGATTTGTTTCCGTTCGTTGTTGAGCCATTCACAAAACTCTTGCAATGCCTGTGGCACTTTGGCAAATGCCATGTACGAGCGTCCTCCAAAACCTGCGGTGACATTAAGCAAGCGCAGGTCGCCTGATGCAGAAGAGAAGGTCCCTAAAGGTGTGTTGTATGTGGAGCCTGTACGTTCCATAAGACAAGCAGAGAGGTTACGCAACATTGCTACCGAAAATGGAGTGTGATGTTTTGCTCGTTCTTGTGCTACTTCGTAGGCATGTTTTAGATCGAGGTTCATCATTTGTTCCTGCAACGTTCGTCCAGGTGCAGTGATACCCTCATCAAACAGCAATTGGTTTTCTATTTCGGTAACTGTAGAGCCCTCAATGGCAGTAGAGTGCGTAATGAGCGAGTACAAGTAAAATTTCTTGTAATCAATCTGTTCGGGTATCCCCAACCGGATGTATTCTTGTACTATGAATAAGAAAGTGCTCATCTCTCTACATTTTTCTTGGCTTCGAGGGCAATCTCAAATACGCTCCAAGACGGTATGTACCAATTGTTGGATACGAGGTTTGTAGTCAGTGTTCGCAGCTTCCACTTTGCGTTGGGCGATGACGCAACACACGGTCATGGCTTTGTGTCCCATCAGCAGACTAAGACCTGCGATAGCACTACCCTCCATCTCGTAGTTTGTGATACGTTGTCCCTCGTAGCGGAAGTCGGTGATACGCTCGTTGATGTCCTTCACCGCCAAATCGCAACGCAACACGCGACCTTGTGGACCATAGAATCCGTTGGCAGCGATGGTGCAACCACGCATCATATCGTTGCCTGCAATGCGGTTTACCAACTCGGGGTTAGCAGCCACCACGTATGGGCGCGCCGCTTTGGCTGGATAGTGGATGAAGTCCACCAATGCGTCCTCAAAACCGAGGTCAGCCACTTCATCGCGACCTTCGTAGAATGCTAACACCCCATCCCAACCAATAGATTTCTCGCTCACGAGGAATGTGCCAAGAGGGATGTCCTCTTGCATGCCTCCGCACGTACCCACGCGCACAATCTCTAAGGTGCGGTGCTCATCTTTCTCGGTGCGCGTTGCGAAATCAATATTCGCAAGGGCATCCAGTTCGTTGAGCACGATATCGCAGTTGTCGGTACCGATACCTGTGGAAATACAGGAAATGCGTTTGCCTTGGTACTTGCCCGTAATGGTGTGAAACTCACGACTTTGGATATCGCACTCAATGCTGCCTTCATCGAAGAACGAAGCCACCATATTCACGCGACCTTGGTCGCCGACCAATATCACTTTATCCGCCAGATGTTCGGGGCGAATATGCAAGTGAAATATACTGCCGTCCTCATTGATAATGAGTTGGCTCGCTGGAAATGTCTTTTTCATAGGTGTTAATTTAGTTATCTACAAAAGTTGCTTTTTTATTAGGTAGATTGCGGTGCGGTTCAAGGGAGCAATGTGGGGTCATTGTGACCGCGAACCAAGCCGCAAGATACCAATAAAAACACAAGTTTTAGGCTTGCCCGCCGCCGAAGGACATAGGGATAGTGCTTCCTGGGGCAGGTGTGCCATGCAACTTGATTGTACCAAATTGCTTCTCGTATTTGGCTACGTTCTCTTGCAGCGCAAAGAGCAGTTTTTTGGTATTTTCAGGTGTCATAATCACGCGTGATTGCACGTTTGCATTCTTTTGTCCGGGCATCATGCGCACGAAATCCACCACGAACTCCGATGAGGAGTGTGCCACGATTGCCAAATTGCTGTAGGTACCTTCTGCCATCTCAGGCGAGAGGTTGATATTCAATTTTTGCTCTTCCATATGAGTATTGTTTAGAGTTGTTTAGTATTGTGTGGGTTATTTTTACCAATATATGGGTCGTTTATGCAGGCGTTGTGTAGCGAGTATCCATAGCGAGATAAGGGGTAGTACTATGTCATATGCCACAATCTCTATGCCAAATAGCCTTCCGCCCAATCGGTAGGCAGTTGCATTGATTACGCTCATTTGCATGATCAGTCTCAGCCACCATAGTCCGTATGCTATGCCTATCGCCATCCCGCTGCCCCATATGCTCACGGCTATCAAGAGGGCGTACAATAGTCCGCGTGTCATGGGTTCCATGCCCAGTCGCAGTTTGCTGCTTGTCTTGTAGTGGTGTGATACTGACAAGTGTCTGCGTTTCTGATGTATCCATTCTTGCCATGTCATTTTGGGTGGCGACCAAGTGATACTCTCGCGCGAACCTACAATGACGGTGTTGCCACGATTTGTAACTTTATTCACGAATAGGTCATCATCGCCTGACCGTTCGTTGAGCATTCCTCTGAAGCCATCATGCTGAAAGAATGTATCTTTCTTATATGCCAAGTTTCTGCCCACGCCCATGTATGGGTGTCGTGCGGCGGCCATGCCCATGTATTGCAGGGCGATGAATAGTGTATCGTAGTTAATGATACTGCTCAGCCATGTATTTTTCTCAAAGTACGCGCCGTATCCCAACACCACTTCCGTTTGTTCTCCGCCTCGCACAAAGGCACTCATCATCTCTCTAATCCATTGGCGCGATTCGGGACGGCAATCGGCATCGGTTAATAGCAGGTAGTCGTAATGTGCTGCCTTGATGCCTATTGTCAGTGCCAATTTCTTGCTGCTGAGCACGCGCGCCTCACGCGGTACGAAGGTTACGTATAGGTTGTTGTACTGCTGTGCATACTGCTCCAGCACTTGCTGCGTATTGTCTTCTGATCCATCGTTCACCACTATCACCTCATAGCAGGGGTAGTCTTGTGCGAGCAGGGTATGTAGGTAGTCGCTCAGGTTTGTCTGTTCGTTGCGTGCGCATACGATGACACTCACTTTGGGGAGGTCCACATCTGCCACAGGAGGCTGCGCGCTGTGTTTGCGTTGCCAACGAGCGACACCAGTCATATATCGCAAGTAGAAGTAGCATTGGTATAGCATCACCAATGCCAATGCTCCCAGCAAGCAGTAGTCCAGATGTGAGAAGAATACGCCCACCCTATTATTGCTCAATGGAGAGCACTACTTGTTTTTTCAGTTTCTTGATTTTCTGTGCCTGCACATCTTCCACAAACATTCGGCTCACTTCTGTGGCACCTGCTTCGGTCAGCATGTACTCACGGCGTTGGGTGTCGGTGGAGACATGTTTGAAGAACAGCGAAGCGTTTTGCTCGCCAATCCTATTCATCCAATTCAGTGTCAGCACCTCCAGGTCGATTAGGTAGGTTTCTGTTGCTTTGGCTACTCGGCGAATCACATCGGAATACACACCCATGCGCAATACTATTTGATCTTCTTTGAAGTATGGTTGCACGATGGGTGTACATAGGATCACTTTCGTGCGTTTTTTTTGCAGTTGCGCAACAATGTTCGCCAGTTGTCGTGCCATTTCTTCGGCGGTGTAATACATATTTCCGTGATCATCGCGCAGGTCATTTTGTCCTAATTGCAAGACCACGAAATCGCCTGATTGGCATTGGTCGATGATTTTCTTCAGTCGAACATCTACGAGGGTATGCGTACTCTCGCCTGCTTGTGCAAAGTTCACCACTTCCACTTTGTCTGTGAACAAAGCGGGTAATTTCTCTCCCCATCCGCGTACATCGGGGTTGGCAATACTGTGGGGTGCCATTGAGGCATCGCCAATCAGTACCAATCGCTCTTTGCCCATGCACAATAGTGGCAAACAGAGCGCTACACACATAATTAGTAAAATCCTTTTCATATAATTCCAGCCTTTAAACTTTAAACTCTTAATACACCAACCCCACATTATCCACCCACAGGGTATTTCCTTCGTGTCCCTCGAAGGCTTCCATTTTGCCTGAGGTTATTACGATGACCATATGTGTTGGTTCCAATGTTCCGTCCCATCCTTCTTCTTGAATCAGTGTTATTTTGCCTCGGCTATTCATGGCGCGTTCGATGCCTTTGAAGCCCATGTAGTCTTTGTACCACGGTTCGCCTGTGATGTCGCCGTAGTGGATAGGTATGCGGTGGGCGTTCACCCATTCTGTTTGTGTCTTGGAGAAGCGTTCGTATCCTGTTCCCACGCGGATGGAGTGTATTTTGCCTTTCTCATCTTCCCATCGGTGTTGCAGGTAGATGTATGCTTCAGCTTCATCTATCTCGCCGTTCTCAAACTCGCGTTTTTTAGGTTTGGCAGTTCCTTTGGCGAACCAGTACCAGCTTTCTTGCTCCACCACGCATTTGTAGTCCAGCATCAACGCCGTTGGTCTGCCCGTGAATGGCACGCCAAAGTCTATGTTCTGATAGGGGTCGGCAGCGGTCGTTATGGGTTCTATGTTGCGCCCTGTGAACAGTGTGCCTGACACCAGCACTTGTATGTCTATTATGCCCATCACGCGCACGCCCAACATATCCACATCCAGTCGGCAACAGGTGCCTCCATCTTCTCTCTTTTCGGGTTTCATGGTGCCTGCGGCTTTCTCTATGCCTACTACGTTGGCGTAGGCGTTGCTGGTAGCCCATGGGTTGCCATTTTGTCCGAATACATAGGGGGCATTCTCACGAATAGTGTCGGTGGGATCCAAGCAATATAGGGTTTTTGTCTGTCCGCCTAATAGTTTCGATTCTTTGATATATCGCACTGTCCATTGTTCCATGTCGCCAAACGGCAGGGGTTCGATGCGTTCGGCCAATAGGGACAACGACAGGACTAATAATGGTAGAAAGAGTACTTTTTTCATCTTTATAATTCAAAATTCACTATTCAAATTGCATAATTCACATAAAAAGCGTGCAAAGGTACAAAATATTTTGCAATTTTCCAAATGATAGTCTATTTTTCAGGAAAACCACCTCAAAATTGTGCAGCAAAGTTATGCGCCCCATACCATTTTTTCTGATATTTTCCCCTCTTCCAGCAGTCTTTCCCGTTACCACTCCGTTATCACTCTATTACTGTCCTGTACTTTCCCTTTAGTTTGCATGGAGGGGGCTAAGTAGGCGACGGGGTTCTTCGCCCAACTCTTCGTCTCCCTGCACGCACCACACAATAACCACACAATAACCAGACAATAACTATACAATTCCAGTCTATGATGTATCCCTCATTTATGGAAACCAACCGCCCTTTGTGGGGGCGGTTGTGAGATGGGGTTATAAAATCTGTGATGTGCACAGGTTTTTGTGATTGCGTGGAGAAACGAAGTTTTTACCCGTGTTGATATATTAGCATCAGTTTGATAAAAATAGCGGTAGGTGTGTGGGTGAGTATCGTATTATATTGCGCTAATTTAAAGTTGTACTTTAAGATTGCGCAAAATTACTATATTTTTTTCATTTCTACCAATTAAATTATGTATTTTTAATTATTTTTCTATATTTTTAGGATGGAGAATACTCTAAAAAGGTCTGAGTAAACACAACCAACCGCCCTTTGTGAGGCGGTTGGGATGGTGTGAGTATATTGAATATTGCGCTAATTCAAAGTTTGCTTTAAGATTGCGCAGTTTTTATTAGAATTAATTTAAGCCTGAAATATCAAATTTATAGATGGCATCATCGCTGAGTTCTTGTTTTTGTAAGAACATTATCATATAAATAGGGAAATATATCACTTTATCTTGTTCTTCCACGTTTTCGTTGCTAAACACAATGGCTTTTGGTATAGCATATTGCTGATTACTTAATACATTGTTTAGTGCATTATGACGATGATATGCCTTGCCCGATTTGATTTCAATAGGTAGTATAGCGCCATCATTTTCTATTACAAAATCTAATTCTCCTTGCTGTTTGCTGTTGAAATAGAATAATTGATGTTCGTCACCAGCTAAGCCATGTGCGTACAATTCCTGTGCGGCGAAATTCTCATAGATTGCCCCAAAATTGATTTCTAATTCTCCAGAAAGTAATTTTTGTTGTATATTACCTGCGTACATAGCAGCTAATAGTCCTACATCACTCAAAAATAGTTTGAATAGATTACGCTGTTTGCTTAACAACAATGGCACTGTGGGCTCATCAATATTATATACAGGTATTGCCACTCCTGCATCTTGCAACCATACAAAACTATTTTCGTACTTTGAGAAACGTCCTTTTTCGTTCAATTGTTTAAGAATGAATCTCTTGTTCTTTGCATTAAGTTCTGAAGGAATGAGGTTATATATGTCGGCTATATTTAGTTTGCGTTGTTTGTCGTATTTAGCAATATCTTGTTTGTAAAGACGGATAATATCTTTTTGTATTTCCAATACTCGTTTGAGATTATTAGTTGTTAGATACGTTTCTACTACATGAGGCATACCGCCAATAATGAGATATAGACGCAGAAGATCCAACATCTTGTTGTGTACTAAATGATCAACTGCTTTTTGTTGGTCGTAGCACTCTTTTAGATGAGACAAAACTATAGGCGATACTCCTTGTGCGATTGCAAACTCTTCCAAGTCGAGGGGGTGCATTTCAAGGACAGATAGATACCCGACAGGAATACTCCTAATATCGTGTAGTTCTACGCCTAATAGTGATCCGCTTAGTACATAGTGATAACTACCTTCGTCCACAAGAAATTTGATGGCAGTTACAATCTCTTTGCATTCTTGCACCTCGTCAAAGAAGATGATTGTTTTATGAGGAATTAAATGTTGTTTAGCGAATGCACTAATTCTCAAGAGTAGTTCTTGAGAGTTGTTAACATTGCTAAACATGGCAATGGCTTCTGGATTTTCGACAAAGTTTATCTCCACAACAACATCAAAGCACTCCTTCGCTACTTTGCGAATAGAGTAAGTCTTTCCTGTTTGTCTTGCACCTGTCACTAATAGAGCTCTTTTATCATTGCGAAAGAACTCGCGAATACGACTTTCATTCTTGCGATATAGCATAATTTCACTCAATTTTTCTGCAAAGGTAGTAATTTTCTATTAATCAACAAAATAAAAATGAAAAAATACACTTTTCCAACATGTTTTTTTGTGATTTTTACATTTTTCCAACATTATCTTGGGCATTTTCTTACACTTTTCCAACTATATATAATTACAGCCAACCGCCCTTTGTGGGGGCAGTTGGTATGGTAACTCTGCGGGAGAGGTGTCTTGCTGCAAAGGTACTATATTTTTTTTGAGATTTGAAAATTATTGTGCAAAAATTATGCAATATACCTTATTCTATGGGAGTATTATTGTGAATTATTTGCCATTAGTTTTTTCAGTTCTTCTTTGCTTGGATAGTTTTCTAATTGGGGAAATAGCGTTTCCCAAATTGTTTTTTTTGTGATTTTTACATTTTTCCAACATTATCTTGGGCTTTTCTTACACTTTTCCAACTATATATAATTACAGCCAACCGCCCTTTGTGGGGGCGGTTGGTGTGGAAGAGATAAATGGGCTTGTACAAAATGCCAAATGGTTCGTGTACGAATGAGAATGTTACACCAAGGAGACATCAGCATCAATCACAAATATGGCTAAACCATTATCAGATGCTAATACATTTTTGGGTTTAACATCACTCAACAAGTAATATCCATTTGAGAAAACACCATCTCTATCTTGTGGCTTGAACCCGCGAGATTTCATATATGCGAGAATCTCTTCTACTGTAGCGAAACGCACATTATCTACAAATGGTTGTGTGAATACAGGATAAGCATTACTTTCACTCATCACATGAAACCCCACGAACCGCAATGCAATGTGTGGGAATAATTGGTTGTATAACTCAACTCTATTTAATAGTTTTAGTATATCTCCACCAACATGCATGAGATTATTCATTTTATAGACCAAGTTTGTGGTGGGATCAATCCAATTCTCGCTTTCGTTACCACTTTGGAATAACAACAAATGTCGCTCTTTTGCAAAAGCGCCAAACATATCTACAACACAATGGTTTTCCCTTGCCCATTGTATTGCTACTGGAAATTGCTCAAATCGAGAAAGACCTACCAGGAGGTTTCGTAGGCTTTGTGCATTTGGTTGTGATGCTGAATCTCCCATTGGTAATCGATCGTTCTTTGAGATTGCTGAGCTAACCACTCTTGTGCATTATTTAAATAATCCGTTGCACTCATTAATACATCATCCTTATTTTTGCTGCAAAGGTACAATAAATTTTTGAGATTTGAAAATTATTGTACAAAAATTATGCAATTTAGTACTATTTAAGATATTTTTCATATGATCATGCTGGATTTAATACAGCCAACCGCCCTTTGTGGGGCGGTTGGTATGGTAACTCTGCGGGAGGGTGTCCTTTGCCAGAAGGGAGCAATAAACTCGCAGAGGGAGGAGCAATAAAGTCAGTTAATGTACTAGTGGCGGGAGATTAACGCATGCCACCACCATCGCCTTCACCGTATTGCAATGTAAATCCACCACCAGGGCTAACAGCCATGATTGCGTTTTCACCAAGAAGTTGGATTGCCTCAGTCTGAGGCGCTACATATACTTTTTTCATTTCAAATACAATTTAATAAGCCTACCCCCAGCCCCTCCCTAAAGGGAAGGGAGGGCATAGACGGATGTTATTATTAGAGTTTTTGTCCTTGTACGTTATACTTAACGCCTTCACGGATGATGATGAGTTGACCGTTCTCGAGTACCTTTTGGATATTGATGTTTGGCAATTGGTTATTGTCAAGACCCGTTTCCACCTCCTCGCGTGTCACTACGCGTGCACGAACCTTAAGAGGAGCACCATTTTCATCAGTGATAGTGAAGAGACCAGACAAGCCACGTATTTCAACCTCTCCATTGTACAAATAACCATTGTTACCTACATAGTATTCTGTTGTTTCATTGGTTGTTCTACCAGGAGCACTATAGAAACCTTCGAAGAATATGTTCACAGTCCCCTCCCCGTTAGTAACATTTTGACCTGAAGCTGGATCTGATTCGATAGTAACGTTCTCTACTAGGAGTTCGCTCATAGTCGCTTTAGGAAGAACGAGATATGGCACACCTGCAGAGAGCATATACGTCTCCTCTTCAAGGTTAATATTAATACCTTCGCCAGCTACGTGCTCGGTAATAGTACCAAGTGAGTATGCTTTACCGATGACGGAAGGATCCATGTTGAATGGCACGCAGAGAGTGTAGAAGCCATCGTTAGCGGTGAAGCTGCGCTCGATAACAACATTTACGGTGTTGCCGATATTAGCTGCGATAATATCGTCGTTGTTGCCAGTAGTAAGGGTGATGGTTGCTAGTTCGCAGTCGGTTGCAGCAGCAATCCAAAGTTTACCATCAGCAGTATTGAAGTAGAAGTTGTAAATTCCTTCTTCAAGGGCGATATTGCCATCGCCATCGGTAGCTGCTTCAGTATTGGTACCTAAATTACCTGCCTCTTCTTTTAACGATTTACCACCGTACCAATATTCGCTTTCATCATCACCAAGTCGTTTGATTTTAACTTCACCATTTACTGGTTGGC
This sequence comes from Bacteroidales bacterium, assembly GCA_015061165.1. Classification (GTDB taxonomy): domain Bacteria; phylum Bacteroidota; class Bacteroidia; order Bacteroidales; family Paludibacteraceae; genus Colicola. The sequence continues at coordinate 38,762 of SUXC01000012.1, read as the reverse complement.
AAGTAAGCATTACTTCGTTTTCAGCGCCAGTGTTTACTTCCATCTCAATGCCAGTCGTCCAATCGCCATCAACACCCATTAAGTAGTAGGTATAAACGACAGGTTTATTCCATGCTGTTACTTCATCCAATTCGCTCCAATTGGTGCGATTGCCACCACCATCAATTACTTCTGCATATGCCCAATCTGCTTGGCATGCATATTTGTACTCGTCGGTTTCTTTTGCTCCTATAATGGTAATAGTAAACTTATCTTCGCCAACAACTTGCTCCATTTCTAGGAAGGTATTCCAATTTGACTGCGCAAACGCACCAGCGATGTAGCACTTCTCTGTGCCAGCAGGAACGGTAACAGTATAAGTGAGAGGAGCAACATAAGGTGTCAAGCCATCGAAAGTGATTTTACCTGCAGTAGCGTCGAAGATAATAGTGATGTTCTTAACTTCTTCGGTAATGATTTTGATATTTCCATTAGGCTTTTCTTCACCATCTACACCTTGTGAAACCTCTTCATAAGCTGCACCGAGGTTGTTGTAATTCCATTGGTGCTCCCAATCGCCAGCAGTAATCTTGAACTCATAAGTTCCAGCAGCAAGTGCATTGAAAGTAGCTTTATAGAGTTCGCCATCTTTTTCAATACCCTGTTGTTTAACATCCCAACCGCCAACGAGTGAACCAGTGAGGTAGTAGTCGTAGGTAGGAGCAGTTGGGTTATAAACAGAAGCCCATTTTGCAACAACGTCATTTTCTGCCCATGTGCGGTCAGCAACTTCACCATCTTCATCTGTTTTCTCTACATATTCCCAACCTGCGCCAGAAGCATACTTATAAGTTTTACTTTTCAAACCAGTGCGTGTGAATGTATAATGAGTATCATCTACTTTAGTCATCTCATTAAACTCCCAACCATCTTGTGCAGGGTCAGTGTCCATAGCGATATAGCAAGCATAAGTTCCCTCTGGAACGGTTACCGAATATGTGAGTTCTTGCTCAACAGCATCTGGATCATAAACAGAAGCCCATCTTGCAACAACATCATTTCCATCTACATAAGTGCGATCGCCAATTTCGTTTCCATTGGCATCCTTCTCCACATACCCCCAATCGCCACCTGATGCGTATTTGTATCCATCATTTTTCTTTGCACCTTCGATAGTGATAGTATAGTGAGTATCATCGACTTTGGTCATCTCAGTAAAGTTCCAACCGGTCATGTTACCGCAAATATAGCAAGCCTTTGTACCAGCAGGAACAGTTACATTGTAAGCCAACTCGGTTGGCTCTGGTTCTGGAGTGGCTGGTGTGCTTTCGCAATCTGCTTTCGCAGCAGTTGCTTTGCCTGAACCAGCTGTCACTTGGTAGCAAGTGCTTTCTGTAATACCAGTAATATCAACGGTTTGGTTAGCATCGCCGTTCCAGTTATCACCATTGATGAAGATAACGCTCAATTTAGATGTAGTAGGAACGCCAGTAACGGTGTAACTCCACCAGTCACCATCTTTTTCCATAGCAGCAGGAGTTCCAGGAGAAGCTACGCCATCACCCCAGAAGTGAATAGCAGCCTTGCCTGCATTCCATGCAGCAGGATAGAAAGCTTTTACGGTAATATCGTGAGTTTCAATAACCTCACCTTCGCCTGTCTCGCAATCTGCTTTCGCAGCAGTTGCTTTGCCAGAACCAGCTGTCACTTGGTAGCAAGTGCTTTCTGTAATACCTGTAATATCAACGGTTTGGTTCTTATCGCCATTCCAATTGTCACCATTGATGAAGATAACGCTTAATGGTGAAGTAGTAGGAACGCCAGTAACGGTATATGTCCACCAATCACCATCTTTGGTCATAGCAGCAGGAGTTCCTGGGGAAGCTACGCCAGTACCCCAGAAGTGAATAGCTGCTTTTCCAGCATTCCATGCTGCAGGATATTTTGCTTTTACGGTAATATCGTGAGTCTCAACAGGAACATCCTCCGTTGGGTATTTAACAGTAAGTTTCTTTGAAGATAGCTCAAAAGTGAATGTATATGTTCCATTAAAGGTTGTTGTGATACTCATATCACTACCGCCTTTGGTCAAAGTTTTTGTTCCATCAGCCGTAATTGTTGCTGTTCCATACTTGGTTCCCCAGCCACTATTTGCGACCAAAAAGGTGTAAGTGGTATTTGCTGTGAGGTCAATAGTCACAGTTCCAGTACCGTCTACAAATTTGTGAGTTTCACCCCAATCGTTAAAAGTACCTCTCAAGAAGAGGTCTTCTGCTTGCACAGACACCGCACATAGGATGGCTGCGAAAAATAAAAAGATTGATTTTTTCATAAATGTTTTTTGATTTAAAAAGTTAATATAATTAGTTGTTCACTTTGTTCACGTTTGTGGCTCGCTTCGCGTGCACCCGTTGGGCTGTTTCTATTCTTTGCCTTTCTAGGCGGATGCCGCTCTTTCCATTCCGTTGGAAAGACGCTCCGGGCTAAAGCGAAAGTGGCTCGCTGTCGCTCACGAATTGTGGCTGAAGCGTTAAGCTAATGACGGCTTATCCTCCGCTTATCCTCCGCTTATCCTCCGCTGCGGCACTATGTCAATCATACACCCTTCTCCCTACGTTCCCTCGGTCATCATTCGGTGAGGTTCCAATCAGATTCCAATCAGGTTCCAATGAGGTTCCAATGGAGATGAGGGGCAGATGGCGGGCATACCATAGGTAGCCAACCAATAAAACGCAGAAGTCGCAGCCAAAAGCCACGACAACATACAATATCTCCTATCTGAGGAACTATCTCCGACCAAACAACGCCAATACCCCCCCCTATTTTGAAGGGCAGAAATCGAAGATTTTACGCATGATGTATTGGACATGTTCATGGTTGATTTGCAAACTGCCTGCAAAGTTACTAAATATTTCTCATGCATGCAACAAAAATATACTAAAATCCTACTTTTTATTTGTGCAAACGATTGCAAAAAATAGCAAATCGAAATGAAAAAACTATTTTTTGCACATCTACACAGAAAATTTGCATATTTACAAAAAAAGTAGTACTTTTGCAGCCTATTTTATGAATACATTAGGCAATAGATTCAGTTTCACCTCCTTTGGAGAATCACACGGTCGAGCCATCGGCGGTGTGCTGGACGGTGTGCCTGCGGGGCTGCATATTGACCTCGCGCTCATACAGAGCGAGCTTGCCCGCAGAGCGGGGCGGAAGCCTACCCCTACCCCCTCCCTAAAGGGAAGGGAACACAATCAAGGGGTTTCCCCGCGAGCGGTGAATGAGGCGGATGAGGTGGAGTGGCTGAGTGGTGTGATGGACGGCATCACATTGGGCACACCCATCGCTTTTATCATTCGCAACCGCGATGCTCGCCCCGAAGATTACGAGTGGCTCAAACACTCTTTTCGCCTTGGTCATGCCGACCGCGTATATCAAGAGAAATATGGTATCCGCGACCACCGTGGTGGGGGGCGCGCTTCAGCGCGCGAGACAGCCTCGCGGGTGGTAGCAGGCGCGGTGGCTAAGCAACTGCTTGCCGAGCAAGGCATACGTATCCATGCCGAACTTATTCAAGTAGGCGAACAGACCAATCCTGCTGATTTCGAGGAATATATCCGCCACGTCCGCGAAGAGGGCGATAGTATTGGCGGTATTGTGCAGTGTACGGTTACAGGTGTGCCCGTGGGCGTGGGCGAACCTATCTTCGACAAGTTGCAAGCGCACATAGCATACGCTATGATGAGTATAAATGGCTGCAAAGGGTTTGAGTATGGTTCGGGCTTTGGCGGAGTGTCGCTACGTGGCAGCCAGATGTATCTCTCGGGCGATTCCACGCTTGTTTCGGGCGGTATAGCAGGTGGTATCAGCGACGGCACTCCTATCACATTCCGCTGTGTGTTCAAGCCTACGGCGTCGAGTAAGAAGACGTTTGAGGCGATGAGGCGAGAGGCGAAAGGCGAAGAGGCGATGGGTAGGCACGATGCTTGCATCGCCGTTCGCGCTGTGCCTGTTGTAGAAGCCATGACAGCATTGGTATTGGCTGATTTCATTCACTAAGAGTAAGGTATATACATAATTTTTGGCACATTTTTTGTATCAAACCCATAGGTACAAAAAAAAATACGACAATGAAACGGACACATTTTTGGTGCATACTTTGCACACTCCTCTTCATCACTAATCCCCTCATGCTCGCACAGCATACACTATCGGGAACTATACTCTCCAAAACCGACAACGCCCCCGTGGAAATGGCTACCGTACGCTTGTTCCAATACCAACACATACCCAATACCATTGACCCCAACACAAGTAAAAACACCATAGACTCCACCCTTATTCAGGGAGCACAAACAGCATACGACGGCATATTTATCCTCAATAATATTCCCGCAGGCAAATACAAACTCATCATCTCATCCGTCGGATTCGCAGAACGCACCCAAGAGATACAAATGCCGAACAAACACCTCGACCTGCCCACTATTCACCTACACGAACAAGTACAACACCTCGCCGAAGTCAGCGTACAAGGACACGCCGCCGAAATGACCGTCAAAGGCGACACCATTGAGTACAACACCGCTGCATACCAAGTCAGCGAAACAGCCACCGTGGAAGAACTACTAAAGAAAATGAACGGTGTAGAGGTGGACAAAGAAGGCAAAGTAACCATCAACGGCGAAGAGATCAAGAGCGTGCGCATAGACGGCAAGAAATTCTTTGGCGACGACGTACAGACTGCCACCAAGAATATCCCCGCCGAGATGATTGAGAAAATACAAGTCATCGATGAGAAAAGCGAAATGGCTAAACTCACTGGTTTCGAGGACGACGACACCGAGCGTATCATCAACCTCAGCCTTAAGCAAAACCGCAAACGAGGCGTGTTTGGCAACTATTCTGGCGCATTAGGTATGGACTTGGTGGGCGATAACGGGAATTGGTTTGACTACGACCAGCAGTTCCTATCCAATGACTTCCGCTACGGAGCCAACATCTTCACCAACCTACTCCTTGGCGAGAGCCAAACAACCATCATCGCAGGCGCCAACAACACCAACGAGATACGCTCTGGACGCGGACGAGGCAACTGGGGAGGAGAAAACGCAGGTATCACCGCCTCAGAGAACATAGGCGTAAACACCAATATCGACCTCACTAACCGCATCACCAAACGAGACAACACCACCTCACTCCTCCTCGGAGGCGATGCTACCTTCAACCACGCACAAAACGATACACGTACACGCACCAACAAAGAGAGTTACACCAACGAATATACCTATATCAACAACGACTCCACCAGCAAACTTTCGCACTCATGGAACGCGCAAATGCGCCTGGAATTGGAGTACCAAATAGACACCCTCAACAAACTCATACTCCGCCCCACCATTGGTTACACCAACAACGAGGGTAACTCCTACAATATCTACACCTTCGACCGCGATACCGTCATTGACACACTCAACCACGTCATCCGTATCAACGATGGATACCAACAACAGTTCTCCCTATCCGAAAACATCAATGCTGGACTGCGAGCCATATACAACCACAAATTCCTGCGACCAGGGCGTTCGCTCACCATGCAAGCCAACATCAATTTCACCAACACCAAAGGCACTACCCAAACTTATTCCTACGACCAACTGCAACAAATAGCCACAGTGGACCAACGTACCCTATCAGGCAACAATACCTATAGTTACTCACTGCGCACCTCATACGTTGAACCCATATACGAAAACAACCACCTGTTGGAAATGGTACTATCCCTCTCAGGCAACAACCGTATCTCCGAGAAAAATCAATACACCAAAGACTCTATCACAGGCGATTACTCCGTCTATGATAGCATCTACAGCAACAACCTACTCAATAGCCTCTACTCCGAGCAACTGGAACTCAACTACCGCTGGGTACAAGAGAAATTCGACCTGATGGTAGGTGCACGCGCTATCGCACAACAAACACACTCACGCACCTACTATGGCAATACCCTCGCGCGCGATACCCTATATAATAATTGGAACTTCTCGCCTAACCTCAACTTCCGCTATCGCTTCGAACGCAAGAAATTTGCGCGTATCATCTATCGAGGCACTACCCAACAACCCTCCATCACGCAGATGGAACCTGTGCGCAATAACTCCGATGCACTCAACGAGACAGTCGGCAACTTAGGACTGCAACCCGCCTACCGACACAATATCTTTATGATGTACTCCAGTTTTAACCAAGAGAAGTTCTCCAGTTTCATGACGGGTCTGCGTGCCACCGTGACCGAAGATGCACTCACCAACAATACCATCTACGACCAGACAGGTAAACGCTATATGCAAACCGTGAATGCAGACATTATCCCATGGAACATAGGTTGGGATATGATGTCCAACACACCATTTGCCAACAAGATGTTCCAACTCCACACCCGCACCGCCATCAACTACAACGAGCGCGTAGCATATATCCTCCGCGAACAAGATGCCGCACAAATTGAGCAGATGATTGACGCAGGCACTATGCCATTAGGCCAAGCCTCCCACACAGGCAACCTGCGCGTGAGCAGCGACATAGGTCTGCGATTTACGCACAAGATAGTGGATATAGGTATCAAGAACACCAATATCTATTCCCTCACCCGCAACTCACTCAACGACCAGAGCAAAAGCAGCGTAGGCGATTGGATTATCACGGGCGATGTAACCTTCCACCTACCTAAACAATGGAACATCAGCACCGATATTGGTTTCACAGGACGATATGGCTACACAGGCATTGACGACCCCAACGAGATTATGTGGAACGCCTCCATCGACAAGACATGGAACAATGCTACCCTTACGCTCAAAGTGTATGACCTATTGCACGACAAGAAAAACATCGTACAAACCATAGGCGAAGACTACGTTAGTTACAAACGATTCAATACCCTACCCACATACGCTATGCTGACCTTTACCTACAAACTCAACCGTATGGGCGGACTGAAAGCCAAAGGTGCCGCCGCATGGCAACAACAGATGATTGAAAGCGGTGGCAGACCACCTATGCCCCCAAGATAATCGGATTCCCAGTCCCGATTCCAGAATCCCGACTCCCGATTCCCGATAAAAAAAACTAAGAAATCTCTCCCCAATTACCAGCAGCGATTCGCAGATAGTCGAGTCGCTGTTTGTATATACGATTGTGCATCTGCTCCAGCAGCGGATCGGCATCCAGCACCTCCATAGCCGCCTGACGCGCTACCTCCAACAGTTGCCCATCCGTACTCAGACTGGCAATATGCAACTCAAACGGCAAGCCCGACTGCTGCGTGCCCTCCAAATCGCCTGGACCACGCAACTGCAAATCCGCTTCCGCAATACGGAAACCATCGTTGGTAGCCACCATAATATCCATACGCTTGCGCGTGTCCTTGCTCATCTCCAGACGCGTGAGCAAGATACAATAACTCTGCTCCGCACCACGACCTACACGACCACGCAACTGATGCAATTGGCTCAGACCAAATCGCTCAGCATTCTCAATAATCATCACACTGGCATTCGGCACATTCACTCCCACCTCAATCACCGTAGTCGCCACCAAAATCTGTGTCTCACCACTCACGAAACGCTGCATCTGCTCATCCTTATCCTTCGCCTTCATCTGCCCATGCACCATAGAGATACGGTAATGAGGAAAAGTCTCGCAGAGTTGGTTGTAGCCATTGGTAAGGTCCTGCAAGTCCAGCTTCTCGTTCTCATTAATGAGCGGATAGACCACATACACCTGACGACCCATGTCAATCTGCTGAGCAATAAACTGATTAATGGTCACTCTGCGCTGAATAGAATAGTGCAATGTCTGCACAGGCTTGCGCCCAGGAGGCAGTTCATCAATGACACTCACCTGCAAGTCGCCATACACCGTCATTGCCAATGTGCGGGGGATAGGCGTAGCGGTCATAACCAACACATGCGGCGGCTGTGTGTTCTTGTTCCACAACTTAGCGCGCTGCGCTACACCAAAACGGTGCTGCTCATCAATGATACACAAGCCCAAATTGGCAAACTGCACCGTATCTTCAATCAAAGCATGCGTGCCGATAAGAATATTAATCTCGCCCGAGCGCAATTGCTCGTGGATAGGCTGGCGTTGCTTGGCAGTAGTGGAACCCGTGAGTAATTTACAATTTACGGCGATTGGCGATTGGCGATTGGCAATTGGTGAGAGGAGTTGTTGGATAGTCTCGTAGTGCTGGTTGGCGAGGATCTCGGTGGGCGCCATGATACATGCCTGATAGCCATTATCCACTGCCAACAATGCCGTCAGCAGTGCTACGATAGTTTTACCACTGCCTACATCGCCCTGCAATAGGCGGTTCATCTGTTTGCCCGACTTAAGGTCAGTCTGAATCTCCCTCACCACCCGCTTCTGCGCATTAGTCAGCGGGAAAGGCAAGCAATTTTGATAAAACGCATGAAAAGCCTTGCCCACTATCGGCATCATGAAACCCCTATTCTGCTCACGGCGTTTCATCTGCCTGAGAATCTGCAGTTGGATATAAAACAGTTCCTCAAACTTCAGTCGCTCGCGTGCCTTCTGCATAGTAGGTGTATCCTTGGGGAAATGGATATTTATCAGAGCCTCACTCAGGCGCATGAGGTGGTAGCGCCCAACAATATCCATGCCGAGCGTGTCCACCATGCCTTGTTGTTGGAGTTCGGGAATGAGGTGTGCAATAATGGTGCGAATGGCTTTGGAGTTAAGCCCCGCACGTTTCATACCCTCAGTGGTGTTATAGTGCGGTTCCAGCCCCTGTGTCATCTCGGGCTGTACCTTGCTCATCGGTGTCAGTTCAGGGTGGACAAAATTGTACTGATGATTAAAGCGCGATGGCTTACCAAAAAGCAGATATTGCACATTACGCTCCAACTTAACATACTTCACCCCCTTGAACCAAACCAGTTCAATCGTATGTCGTCCATCGGTAAAAGTGGCAGACAAACGCTGCGCATTACCAATACCTATAGTATGCCATTCTGTGATATGCCCGATAATCTGGACGTAGGTCTCCTCATCTTCTATCTCATGGATATAATAAAAGCGACTGCGATCAATATACTTGTACGGAAATTGATATAGCATATCCAGCGCAGACTTCACGCCCAGCTCTTTACGAAGAATGTCGGCACGTTTCGTGCCGACACCCTTACAGTATTCTATATTTCGAATGGATAAATCCATTTCGTTTCGCGATTTAGGCTAAAGGCGATTAGGCACTTAGGCTAAAGGCGAGATATTATTGCAAACGGAAGTTTACAGGCAAAGTATATTTCACGCGTACTGGTTTACCACGTTGTTTACCTGGTTTCCATTTAGGCATGCTGTTAATCACACGTTGAGCCTCTTTGTCAAGCGAAGCCTCGCCAGAAGAACGTACTACCTGAATATCAGATACCTTACCGTCCTTCTCTACCACGAATTGGCAGATTACACGACCTTGGATACCGTTCTCTTGTGCAATAACAGGATACTTGATGTTATCAGCGATATAGCGCATCATGGCTTGTTGTCCACCAGGGAACTCTGGCATTGACTCTACTACCACGAAAATCACTTCTTCTTCCTCTTCCTCGACTGGAGCCTCTACTGGAGGAGCAATCACAACCTCTACATCCTTGTCATCTTCAGTGTTAATCTGAATCTCTTCTACTTCCACGTCATCTTCTACCACGTTCAGTACTTCTACCTCTACTGGTGCTGGTGGTGGTGGAGGGGGAGGAGTCTCTTGCGAGGTTTGTTGGATGTCAATTTCCTCTTCGAAAACGAAATCCGTGTCCACGACTTCATACTTTGTCACTTCTTTCTCGGTCCACTCAAAAGCGACATAGCAGATACTCAATACAAATGCCAAACCTATAAGCACGTAGGTCAGCTTTTTGTCTTCCAAACTTGCTTGGGGATTTTTCTTCAGTTGCATATTGTTTTGTGTTTTTTATGTTTACATTTTCAGGGTGCTTTTTGTCGCACTACCATTTCAGGGTGCAAATTTACTGCTTTTTTCTGAATTGTGCAAATATCTCCCGTGTTTTTTACAATTTTTTCACAAAATAGTTGTTATTTTCGGATAAAAGTAGTACTTTTGCGGTCGAAATGGGTAAATTGCATAATTTCATATCATCCGCCAATGTACGCAATGTAGGGAAATTGCTATCCGCTAATGTAGTGGCACAAGTGATAGGATTAATTGTCTATCCTATCCTTACACGTATGTACGCACCCGAGGACTTTGGACTTATGAATCTGTTTGTGAGTATTAGTGGTATATTGGTAATATTATCCACCGCAGAATACTACAATGCCATTGTTTTGCCCAAGAAAGATACCGAAGGAGTATGGGTGGCGTATTTATGCACATGCATACTATTATTCGTAGTCGGCATAACAGGGATAAGCGTATTTTTCTCCGAACAGATAGCCCAACTATTCAACACACCAGATTTGGCCAATTACTATTGGCTACTGCCTATATTCATACTTATCACAGGAGGATGGAACATTCTGAATTACTGGTACATACGCCACACACAATACAGTAGTATCAGCAAGTATCAATTATCACAAAGCACCTTTTCCGCAATCGCCAAAATAGGGTTCGGACACGCAGGCGTACTACGAGGCGGATTGATTTATTCCATAGTCATTGCACCTTTGCTATCGCTGATTATCAGACTAATAGCACTATACCGCAGCGGTATTAAGAACCAACTATTGCGCCCCTCATGGGAGCATATCAAAGCCGTAGCTAAGCGTTACAAGAAGTTTCCACAGTTTTCTTTGCCTCGCAGTTTTGTCAATATGGTGGCAGGTCAATTACCCGTTTTACTATTGACACCATTATTCGGAGCAGAATATATAGGTTGGTGGAGTATGGCATTGCTATTGGGTTTCACACCTATTAATATGATTACGCGCTCCATATACCAAGTGCTGTATCAACACACTACTGTTTGTGTGAACAACCGCCAACCTATCAGCAGTTATTTCCGACGATTTACCTTGTGGGTATTGGTAATAGGTGTTCCTACATTTGGAGTTTTATACTGGATATTGCCCGAATTAACCTCATGGTTTTTAGGCGATGGTTGGGAGACAACAAGCGTGTATCTGCGTTGGATGTTGCCATGGTTACTATGCAGTATTCTAACTGCCAGCACAGGTTTCTTAGCCGATATATTTTTCAAGCAGCAAATCGGCTTCGGCTTCGAGATACTAACGGCAATACTGCGTACCGTAGCTGTAGTTATAGGTATTTGGCAGAATGATTTTACACTGGCTATTATATGCTATGCCATCGGCACAGCCATATCCGTCATTGCTCAGTACCTTTGGTTGGTCAGTCTAATCAAGAAATACGATGCCCAACTAACTTCCGCAAGCCACGACCAATCTGATGATAGCGAAATCTGATGTGCTCTCGCATCAGAAACAGATATTGCCGTATGGTATTGGATACTGGCAGATGAATCGGGTATGAACCTTCGCTAATAATAGGCGTAGAATAACGATAGGCAGGCGTATATCCATTGCAGATATTATTGCCATGGACAATCTCGCACCACATGGCTATATGGTTCAACTGCACAAGCGCTTTCTCTGACACTTTTGTATGGTCCATTCCTAAACATGTACGTATATGGTGGCGACACTCTAAAAAATTTAAGAAATGGTTTTGCGAATAGGAAGTAGCAAACACTATATTATCCTTTTCAAACCATTGGACTCCATTCGTAAACGAGATAACAGCCTCATTGGACAAATAGGATTGAACATACGATTGCAATGTACTAACAAAATCAACAGCCAACATATCGTCGCTATCAATCCTTGTAGATAAAAGAAAGTCATTATCTTCCACATATTTTTCGCCCAATGCTTTGTACAAAACATTTACATTTTCGTAATAGGCACAATATTCGATTTGGATATTCCGATAGCGTTGAGCATAGTTCGCGAGACGATTTTTATACCAATCGGGGGTCTGATTGCTTGATAAAATGACCCATGTAAAATGTAAACTAGTTTGTCTTACTATAGACGGCAAACAATACTGTTCAAACAACCGAAAACGCTCATCCAGCCATGCAGTCTGAATGTACAAATCACTTTCTAAGTCATACTGTAAATTAAAGCGAGTGAATATGACATGTTTAAACTTCATAAATAAGTTGAATAAAAGAGGATTTTATATGATTCCAGTTGAATTTGTTTATTGAAGCATGTAAGGCATTACTGCAATGCGATTGATATAATTCTCGGTTGCAAACATATTCACACAAAGCATTGACTGCCTCCACTACATTATTAACTAATTGAGCGCATTGATGTATCTCAGATACGCCCTTGGATATAGCCGACAAGTTAGCATAGATTGAGGGACGCCCGCATGCCATATAATAAAACAACTTAATAGGCAGACAACGAGTATTTTCAAAATCAATATCGCGCAAATCCAAGAAAATATCATAATCTACAATCTGCCGACAAAACTGCAAAAAAGGCATAAAGTCCAGTTTACGAACAGATAAATTATCGTATGTAGGCAAATCTAAGCAATCATCTTTAGTTATCACATCCAAATAAAAATGGGTTTGTGGCATTTTCTTAGCAGCCTCACACATTGTGTCCATCACACGTTTCCAGCCTTTTTCTTTTGTCAAAGCACCTGCATATAGGACACGACACTCCTGCGTAATATCATTGACAGGAGCAGGGTGGATATAAGCCAAATCGGGATAATAAGGTAAGAAAATATGTTTTTTGCGAGGAAACAAAAAGCGAAAAGGCTTGGCTTTATCGTATTCGCCAAAGATAAAAGCCGAACATCTACACCCCGCCCAAACAGAAGCTATCATCAAAACTATAGCCTTCACCAGTTTTCCGAAGCGTACATTGCGCAAATTCTTTTTTGAGGGATACCACTCTGTAACGTCATAAATGATTTTTGCAGAAACACGGCGAATTTTCCACAGAGCAATCGGTGTATCAACTATATAAACATCAGCAGATTGAGGTTTGAAACTATGAAAAGAATCCATACCATATACCTCCACCACATGCCCTAAATTCCTCAGAGCTTGCGCTTGATGGTAACAGACCCGCTCATCGGTTGCAGCATGAGCAGATTGCAGAAATATAATATGTTTGGATACAAAATGCATATTGCCTCATCGCATCTTCCTTTCTCTCAACCTGTTCCACGCATTGGCCAGCCAGAACCACCAGTGGTAGTATTTCTCTACGCTATAATAGGTAACGGGCTTGCTGCCAAACTGCTTGTAATGTTGAGCAACCCCCTTAATCATACTACCCTCAAAGTCAAATGCCACGCCTTGCTTGCGCGCCAATTTCATTGCCTCCAATACCAACAGCGCACTCGCACCCGAATCTTTGTATTGCGGACTATAACATGGTATCAGGTAATACATTGAGTGCTTATCCCACACCAAGAACGCCGCAGCCAACAGCTCCTCATCGGCATTGCGCACAGCCACTATCTGACATTGATTCAGTCTGCTTGCCTTACGCTCCAACACCAATAAGAACTCACGTGTATAACTAATCACCTTGCCCTGCTGCTGCAAGCAATCCACATGAAAACGATAAAAGTCTTCCACGTGCAACGACAAATCCGCGTGCAGCGATAATGCCTTTTGCAGTTGGCGCTTTTTGTTTTTGGAGAAGCTATCAATCACGGCATCTAAATCACTCAAATCCTCTATGCGATAGGTGATACGCTTCTTTATCTTGTAGCCCAATTCTTGCATATACTGAGGAGCCGTACTATGCAACGGATAATGCTGATAGTAGTAACTCAGGTTCAGTGCCATCAATTCATTTTGGAACTGCCTACATACCTCTCGCACCTTATCTTCATTATTTCGTACATCTTCGCGCAACCACATACCTCCTATTTGTGTCATCTGAGGCATAATCATATAGTTCACGCGCATGCGCGAGCGTAACAAATAAGGTAATACTGCCATAATCGCTCCCGAATCATCCATTGCAAGCAGCACATCCCACTGTTTACCTGCGCACACGGCATCCATCCACCAATACTGCATAAAAATGGGTAAATCGGTATTAGATTGACAAAATTCTGAATATAATTGTTTATTGGTCATATCCCCGCAATTTATAATCGTCTGCAAAGATAGCATTTTTTTTTCATTTGTGCAAATTGTACTTGCATATTTCAAAAAAAAGTAGTACTTTTGCACATTATTTCAAAACTAACTCAATAATTTGTCTGTTATGATAGTTGAAACCAGTCCCTACAAGGTTTTTGCTCTTTCTCAAGGAGGTGAGCTCGCTAAGCGTATGTGTGAGTATTTAGGGTGTTCATTAGGTAACATCCAGGTGGCTCGTTTTTCTGACGGTGAGTTTGCCGTAAGTTTCGAGGAGTCGGTTCGTGGTCAATCCGTGTACATTGTGCAATCCACTTGCCCAAGCAGCGACAACATCATGGAGCTCTTGCTCGCCATTGATGCCGCTAAGCGTGCCAGTGCCTACAAGGTCATTGCTGTTATCCCTTATTTCGGTTGGGCGCGTCAGGACCGAAAGGATAAACCACGTGTATCGATTGGCGCAAAGGTATGTGCTAATCTGCTGCAAGGCGTAGGTGTGGATCGCGTGATTACCGTGGATCTCCATGCCGACCAAATCCAAGGTTTCTTTGATATTCCTGTGGATCACCTCTATGGTGCTAATGTATTGGCTGACTATGTGCAAAGTCTCAACTTAGACAACCTTATCGTAGCTTCGCCAGACGTAGGTGGCACCAAGCGTGCTTCGGTGTTTGCTAAGAAACTCACCGCGCTCACAAAGCAAGATGTGCCTATGGTCATCTGCTACAAGCACCGCCCTAATGCCAATCAAATCGGCGAGATGCGCGTGTTGGGTGATGTCAAGGACAAGAATGTCGTGATTATCGATGATATTGCTGACACAGCAGGTACGCTCTGCAAGGCTGCAGAAGTAATGATAGAGGCAGGTGCCAAGTCTGTTCGCGCATTGGTCAGCCACGGTCTGATGTCGGGGCCTGCATGCGAGCGCGTGACCAACTCATCGTTGGAGGAACTGATTTTCACCGACTCTATTCCTTTCAATACGGAGCGTTGCGCCAAGGTGAATGTCGTTTCTATGGCAAAACCTATTGCACAAACTATCTTGGCTATCCAGAACCACCGTTCTGTTAGCGAATTGAATATCCACTAATTTGATTTTCAGAAGGTTATTATATATTATCTTTTTGTTGGGTTTAGTGGCATGCCAAACCAAACCCACCACTACTACTGCTGATGTCCGCTGTGCTTTTTCAGCGGACTCAGCCTATAGTTATATTGCCCAGCAGGTGGCGTTTGGTGCTCGTGTGCCTGCCACTGAGGAGCATGCTGCTTGTGGCGATTGGCTGCATAGCCAGTTGGCGCGGTTCGGAGCGCAGGTGCAGAATCAATACGGCACTATGACCAATTATGCGGGCGAGGAGCAGCCTTTGCGCAATATAGTAGCGTTTTTCGAGGGTAGTACCACCAATGCTATTTTGCTTTGCGCCCATTGGGATTCGCGTCCGTGGAGCGACGAAGAGCCTCTCTACGAAGACCGCTTCACGCCTGTCATCGGAGCCAACGACGGAGCCAGTGGCGTGGGAGTAATCCTTGAGATTCTGCGCCAACTATCCATTCGAAAGGCGCAAGGCGAATTTACGCCGTCCGTGCAGATTGTCTTTTTCGACTGCGAGGACATGGGCACGCCCACTCACTATACGGGCAAAGAGCGCCCCGACACATGGTGCCTTGGTAGCCAGTATTGGGCGAAAGAATACAAAACTCAAAATTCAAAATTCAAAATTCAATACGGCATCCTTCTCGACATGGTGGGCGACCCGTCTGCCACTTTCCCTCGCGAGTATTTCTCTGTGAATTATGCAGGCAACTATGTGGAGCAACTATGGCGCACGGCATCTCGTTTGGGCTATGGTCGCTATTTTGTCAATCAGACAGCCTACCCCATTACCGACGACCACTACTATGTGAATACTATTGCCAATATCCCCTGCGTGGACATCATTGACTATAAACCTCAAAATGGCACAGGTTTTGCTGAATGGTGGCATACGCAGCACGATGATATGCGAAATATTAACCTACAAACCCTTCAAGCAGTCGGACAGACTGTCATTACTACAATATGCTCGAAATAAAGAACTTACATGCCTCTATTGCAGGCAAGGAAATACTTAAGGGGCTCAACCTCACCATTCACGAGGGCGAGGTACATGCTATCATGGGTCCTAATGGTGCAGGCAAATCTACCCTTTCCAACGTCTTGACAGGACATCCTGCCTATACCGTTACCGAAGGTGAAGTCATCTTCCGTGGCAAGAATCTCTTGGACATGGCGCCAGAGGTTCGCGCACGCGAAGGCATTTTCCTCTCGTTTCAATATCCTGTGGAGATACCGGGCGTATCGGTTGTGAATTTCATGCGCACTGCGCTCAATGAGAAACGCCAGCACGAAGGCAAGGCACCACTCAAAGCACCCGAGTTCCTCCGCCTCATGCGTGAGAAGAAGGCTTTGGTAGGTATGGACAACCGCCTCACCAATCGCTCCGTGAACGAAGGTTTTTCGGGCGGAGAGAAAAAACGCAACGAGATTTTCCAGATGGCTATGCTTGAGCCATGCCTTTCTATTCTTGATGAAACGGACTCGGGCTTGGATATTGATGCACTGCGTATTGTGGCGGAGGGTGTCAATAAACTCAAGACTCCGCATACTGCCTCTATCGTGATTACGCACTACCAACGCCTGTTGGATTATATCGTACCCGACTTCGTGCATGTATTGGCGGATGGCAAGATGGTGCGTACGGGTGGCAAGGAGTTGGCACTCGAACTCGAAGAAAAAGGATATGCGTTCTTGAATGAATAAGAATTTTGAATTAAGAATTTTGAATTAAGAATGACGCAGTCTTCTATCCAACATATTACACTCGCAGCGGGCGAGACACGCGAGTTTGTTTTTATCAATGAGCCCAACACGCATTGGCATATTGTACAAGAAGAGAACTCCTCCCTGCGCGTGCATGTCATCTATCTATCGGAGAATGAAACGAATGCCGAGTGGCAATCCACGCTCACGGTAGAGCAGAATGCTCCCCATTGCCGTACCGAGATTTATGCCATGGGGCTTCTCCACGGCTCGCAACAAGCCCACCTGCTCACGCGCGTGTACCATAATATAGGTGGCGGTTATTCCTCGCAAACGCTGAAGTTCGTGCTGGACGACCAAACGAGGGGGTCTTTCCGTGGCGAACTAAAGATTCAGCCCGATGCGCAACAGACCGAGGCATACCAAACCAACCGCAACATCCTTCTTTCCCGCCAAGCGGAGATGATCACCGAACCGCAATTGGAGATTTATGCCGACGATGTCAAGGCCAGTCACGGTGCCACTACGGGACAACTCGACGAGTCCGCGCTTTTCTATATGCAGCAACGCTGTATTGACCGCGATACCGCAGCCAAACTACTCTTGTGTGCTTTCTTTGATGAAGTGCTCCAAACACTATCCGACACACAACTGCAAGAAAATCTTATCGAAAAAATCAACCGAATCCTCTAAGCACCCCTATTGTTCTCCCCTTGTTTTCCCTCTACTTGCCCTCTACTTGCCTCTCATCTCCATAGGAACTTCATAGGGACTTCATAGGAACTTCATAGGAACTTCGCCGTGTAATCAACGGCAGACGCCCCTCATATCGCTGTCAGTTTGTTATCACTTTACGCGACTAATAGCGTAGTTCAGCAGGGTAATCAAACTCTCTTTGTATTTATTATCGGGGAAGATGGACAACGCTGCTATGGCTTTTTTGCGGTGTTTTTCCATTTCTTGGTGCGCATAGCGAATGCCGTCATAGCGCAGAATAAACGATTTTATCTCTTGTTCTGCCTCAAAGGGATCAATATGTGGCGATTTATTGGCAAGGGCTTCTGCCACTTCGCGGATATGCTCCGCATCTTCTTTTGTAGCACGTTTCAGCGAGATGAGCAATGGCAACGTGGCTTTTCCGTCACGAATATCATTCATTGTTGGCTTGCCTATATCTTCCACGTCGGAGTAATCCAGCACATCATCTTTGAGTTGGAAGCACATACCCAGGTGCATTCCAAATTGTCGCATAGCAGTCATCTGCCGCATGGTAGCACCGGTGCTCGCTGCACCAGCCTCGCTGCACGCAGCGAATAGGCAGGCGGTCTTCTGCTCTATCACTTTGTTGTACTGTTCCTCGCTAATCCACATCGACTGTCCAGAGTGCAACTGCAACAACTCACCAGAAGTCAGCGAAGCACCCATCTCCGACATGATATGCAGTATGGTCACGTTGCGCAGTTCAGATAGGATATGCATCACGCGAGTCAGCAGGTAATCGCCTACCAGTACGGCTATTTTGTTGTTCCACAAGGCATGTACGGCCTCGCTGCCACGGCGCATAGGCGAGTCATCCACCACATCATCGTGTACCAACGATGCAGTGTGCATCAGTTCCAACGCAACGGCTGTTTGGATGGTCTTATCCGTCACTCCGCGACACAGCGCAGCCGACAAAATCACCAATATCGGGCGCAGTTGCTTGCCACGTTTCGAATGGATATAGTCTAATACTTGCGACAGTAGGTCATCACCGCTCTGCAAGGTCTGAGCAAACATATCTTCGTACTGACGGAACTCCGACAGTATGACTTTGCGTATATCTTGAGGATTAGTCATTGAGGGCTGCCCATTTTAATTCGTTCAGATAACCACGATAGACATCGCTATAGGAGCCAGAGAACGATTGACCACCTATCACATAGATATTTTGTTTCTCATCCACCACTACCGTTGGGTTTTGGCGAGAAGTATAGGTTTCTGGTAACTTATTATGCACTGTATCTGGCACATACCAGTTCATACCTTCATCATCGGAATAGAGAATATCGCTGCGCCATTGTAGGTCATTATCCACACCGCCGAACATCACCAAACGGCCGTCATATTGAATAATCGCAGTTCCTGTCAGCGAGTTAAACGATGGTTGCTCTATTGAGAAGTCTGCTATGCGATAACCCTCCGACGACTCATATTCTAAGTTCCAACGGGTATTCACGGCAGTACCGTCTATGGTACGTCCACCCACTACCATAGCACGAGGGCGTTCGCTACTACTCTCAAACGACAATGCCGCAAAATCGCTCACAGGGAAATTCTTTGGCAATTTGCCATCTGCCAACCCTGCCACAGTGCGCATAGGCTGAATATCCTCGCCTACCACAATGCCCAACATCAAGGTTTCTGTATTGCGCTCTTGCAGTACGCACCATGCTTTACCGTCAAACGCCACCAACATATTCACCAACGCGTAATCGTACTCCGAGAAATCTGTTTCTGTCCAATGAATTAGGTCAGTGGAGGTATAGAGTTTGCTGTCTGCCACATAGTACAGTGTATTACCGCATTGCACTATATCGCGCACTTGACATGGCGTAGGCAATCCTACGGGTGCTTCCATTGCGCTCCATACCGCGCCGTCTGCCGACTGATATAATTGGGTATTAAAGCCATTGTTTACCAATAGATGAATGAGTCCATCGCTATATATTGCCTTCATGTAGCAATGTTCAGGCGCAGCAGCGGGGGCAAACAGTTGGGGTGTCATTTGCTTCCATACATACAGGTCAGGGTCTGCTTGATGCACATCTATATCGATACGATAGCAACGTTTATACAATGTATCGGCTGCTTGTACCATCAGATACAGAGGTGGTCTGCTAAAGTTCAGCGTATCAGAACCCGTACTTATCATGACCGTATCAGGGGTAACGAATAGAGCAGTTGAAGGTGTAATCATATAGGTTACGTGTGGCACCACGCTATCCAAGCAGGTGCCGTAGCGCAATGAATCCACACTATAGATTCTACCCGTATCGGGCCAACTCTTGTGTTCAATCTTAAAGACGGCTTCTGTTAATCCAGGATTGAGTGTATCCTCATAGAAAGTAAAAGCCTCTACTCGTGTTTCTGTGGAGAGATTAACCTCTTCGCTCTGATTCTCGCAAGCCACCAATAGCAGCATTGAGATAAACGCAAATATATATGTAAACTTCTGCATTTTCTAATAAATGTTAAACAACAACAAAATACGCAGCAAAGGTACTACTTTTTTCTGACATACGCAAATATATTTGGATTATTTCGTAAAAAGATGAGGAATGTTTGCAAATATGTAAAAAAAGCAGTACCTTTGCAGCACCAATCAAAAATACATATTGTATCATGTTATTCGAATCGAACATAAAAGACCTACTCAGCCTGTTGCCACAGTGTCGTTTGCACCGTGCCAAACAGCGCATGCGAGAGTTGCTTATCCAAAAGCGTCGTATGTTGTCAGCCGAGGAGCGCACCGCTCAGTCGGAGTTAATCCTAAGTCAATTAGAGAAGATGACCGCTTTCCGCGAGGCAAAAACGGTACTGCTATACTACCCTAAGAACAACGAAGTGGACGTCCTGCCCCTCTTCAAACGCTACAAACGCGATAAGGTATTGCTATTACCCGTTACTCATCGCAATGGTATGACGGCTAATCCCTACGAAGGAAACGACAAGATGCACCGTGGCAAAGTGGGTATTCCTGAACCTACCACACCTCCGTTCGAGGGCAATATTGATGTCATCATCGTTCCCGCAGTAGCCTTCGACAAAGAGGGCAACCGCTTAGGGCGTGGTGGAGGATATTACGACCGCTTCCTCAAAAAACAAACCCACGCCACTATCATTGGCGTGGGATATGACTTCCAATTGGTGGACGAAGTGCCCGTGCGCAAGCACGATCAGAAGATGCACCGCATCATTCTGCCATCTCAGACCATTCAAGTGTAGTCTGTTGAGCGCGTTCTCGCAATATCTGTTGGTCGGTCTTAGGCGTTAGTTGCGCCTCTCCTGTACGATAATAGTAAATCATACCGTATGCCTGACACTTGGTCAGTTTGGCGTATGGCAGTTCATCTTTGTAGAACGCTTCCACCTGATCCCAAATATCCAGAATCAGCGCATCTGCTTGTTCGCGCATACCTTCTATCTCGCTGTACACACGTGTGTGCGAGCGTTGGTGCAGAGCGTGTTGGTTGTAGTGCTCACAGAATATATCATAATGCACTTTTACCTTATTGATAGCAGGGTTGTAGATAGGGAAACCGCCTTGTGCGATACGCTCATTCTCTCCTTCAATGATATTCTTGCCCCAAGTGATAAGATTCTCTTCAGTACTGAGATCAGGCAAGGTATGGTTGTTCGCATCTAACTTGTACAACTCTTTATGCCCTTTCTTTATCTCGCCTCGAATAGCAGCCAAGTTCAGCACTTGGATAAAGTGGGAGATATACATGCGAGCATTGCGTACTTTGTGGCGATACTGTTTATTATCCATGACCTTGCTATCAAAATTAGCATGGTACTGTGCCACTTGGTTTTCAAACTGCAACAAGAATCGTTGCGCCTCGGTCAGCGTCTTATAATGGATAGCCTGTTGGTTATACTCCACTTCGCCTGCGTGGCGAACTGCTTGTTGCAAAGCATACAAACGTGCTTGATCGGTCTTTGGTAATCTACGATAAGGCATAAGGGTATTTACTATTTAACAATTTACTATTTACAATTTATTCCGCAATTTACTATGTGTACTAATCTTTGCGAGTATGGAGTTTATGTGCCAGATGGCGGAGTTGGTCAGTGGCTACATTCTGTGGCAGCGTGTCCAATATCGCCAAAGCCTTTTGGGTATAATCTTCCACCACGTTTTCGCATGCTTCTCTTACGCCCAACTGCTCAAAGATAGCCTTGACAGCAGCAATCTTTTCGGTATTGTCCTCCAAGACTTGGCTGTACCATTGTTCTAAGTTCTTCGCCTCATCACCTAATCGCCTCATCGCCTCTAAATAGACAAAGGTCTTCTTATTACAACTAATATCGCCACCTACTGCTTTGCCAAAAGTCTTAGGGTCGCCCCATACGTCCAAAATATCATCTTGTATTTGGAAAGCCAAACCAATGGCTATACCAAACTGATACAATGCCTCTTGTGCTTGTTCATCGGCATCAGCGATATACGCTCCGATCTGCAACGCAGTGGCCAAGAGCACCGATGTCTTCAGGCGTATCATCATCAGATACTCATCTTTCGTCACATGCTCCATGCTCTCGAAGTCCACATCATATTGCTGTCCTTCGCAAATCTCAGTAGCCATCTTATTGAACAAACGCAGCACCTTAGGGAGTTTATCCGACGGTACATCCGATAGCAGTTTGTAGGCTTCTATTAACATTTGATCGCCAGAGAGGATAGCGGTGTTCTCATTCCACTTCACATGGACTGTGGGTCTGCCACGTCGCATATCCGCCTTATCCATCACATCGTCGTGCAGCAACGTGAAGTTGTGAAACACCTCCAACGCCAACGCTGCGGGCAATGCTTCTTCCTCATTGCCGCCAAACATTTGGCAGGCAATCATAGCCAACTGAGGGCGCACACGTTTGCCACCTGCTGCCAATGTGTATTCAATAGGCTCATACAATCCGTATGGCTCACGCTTCCAATTCAGTTTCGCTATCTCACTGTTTATATCCATAACCCATGCCTTTAAACTTTAAACTCTAAACTTTCAACTAAAAACTATCCTCAATGATTTCGGAGAGTACCTCTCCTATGTTAAGCCCCGCTGCGCGCACTTGCTGAGGAATGAACGAAGTGGCAGTCATACCAGGGGTGGTATTCACCTCGAGAAGGTTGATTGTCCAGCCCTCTGTCAGAATATAGTCAATACGAATAATACCTTTGCAGCCTAATATCTCGTAAATCTTGAGGGTCAAAGCCTGCACCTTATCGCGCACCTCATCGGGGATACGAGCAGGGGTTATCTCATCCACCTGACCATTATATTTGGCATCATAGTCAAAAAACTCATTACTTGTTACCACTTCCGTGATAGGGAATGCCACTGCTTTTTCGCGGGTTTTGTACGCACCGCAGGTGATCTCAACGCCTTGCATAAACGCTTCGCAGATAACCTCATCACCTTCGGCAAAAGCCTTCGCGATAGCAGGTTCGACCTCCTCTACCGTCTTCACCTTGGTTACACCAAAAGACGAGCCACCCACATTCGTTTTGATGAAACAGGGAAGCCCCACTTTCTCCACAATCTCCTTGCCTCTCGCCTCATCGTCTAATCGCCTAATCGCCTCTTTGCGCAGCAAAACGCTCTCCGCCACGCGCACACCAAAGCCCTTGAGATAGTGGTTGCAAGTATATTTATTAAAGGTCATAGCAGCAGCCAACACCCCGCAGCACGAGTAGGGCATACCTATCATATCAAAATACCCTTGCAGCACACCGTTCTCTCCGGGTGTACCATGAATAGTGATATAGGCGAAGTCAAAAGTATGCTTCTCGCCATTATGGGTATAGGAGAAATCATTTTTATCTATGGCTACCCATTCATTCTCACTCACTTTGGCTTTCCAATCCGTTCCACGAAGCAGAACAATAGTGGTGGTATATTGTTGTTGGTCGGCTAAGAAGGACTCTATGCCTGCTGCACTGCGCAACGAGACTTCGTATTCGGAGCTATCACCTCCTGCTATGATGGCTATTTTTCGTTTCATTTTTACCTATTTATCCAATTTGCCTGCAAAGGTACTAAATATTTTGCAAATATACAATTTTTTCTACTCTTTTTTATTATGGCACAAGTTTTGCACCATACCAGATACCAGATACTGGGCACCTATAGTTGGATACCGGCTACCGGGCTCTGGAAACATAAACCTTTTAACCAATTAAAAATTATGAAACGATTAGTAATCTTAGCCTGCCTGATTGCAGGTAGTTTCTTTGCCCAACGAGCCTCTGCTTGTACAGGCATCACCCTCCACACTGTGGACAACAGTCCCGTGACCGCGCGCACCATTGAATGGGCAGCCACACCGCTCCACACCATGTACGTGGTCGTACCACGCGGACAAGTACAACAATCTTTCCTACCCGATGGCACCATGAACGGCAAACAATTCACAGCCAAATACGGCTACGTGGGCATAGCTGTTGAGGAAACAGAGTTCATTATGGAAGGTATCAACGAAGCGGGATTGGGCGTGGGACTATTCTACTTCCCGCAATACGGTGAATACCAGCCTTACGACCCCAACCAGAAGGAGCAAAGCGTGAGCGATATGCAACTCGCAGCGTGGATTCTGAGTAACTTTGCCACTATCAACGAACTCAAGACGGGTATCAAAGATATTCGCGTGATAGGCACCGACCCTCGCGCCAGCACCGTACATTGGCGTATCACCGAACCCAATGGCAGGCAAGTGGTATTGGAAATCGTAAACCAACAACTGCATTTCCACGAAAACCCATTAGGCGTACTGACCAACTCACCCGAGTTTACATGGCATTTGACAAACCTCAACAACTATGTTAATTTATCAGCTGGCACGGTGAATCACCGTCAAGTAGGGACACTCAATCTCAACGCTTTTGGTGGCGGTAGCGGATTGCACGGACTACCCGGCGACATGACTCCTCCTTCTCGCTTTATCCGCGCAGCCTTCTTCCAAAGCACGGCCCCTCGCTTGGGCGATGAAGATGCCACAGTGGTACAAGCCTTTCACCTGCTCAATAACTTCGACATTCCAGTGGGCATACAATTTGCCGACCCACGCGAAGTGCCCAGCATGCCAAGTGCCACACAAGTAACAATAGCCTCGGACCTGCACAATCAACGCCTATATTTCCGCACTATGTACGACAGTTCTATCCGTTGCATAGATTTGAAGAACATCAATTTCAAACGTGTCAAATTTCAATTTGCAGCATTGGACTTGGACAAACGGCAACCCGTAGAGGAGATAAAAATACACTAATAACGTGAAAAAATGAATGTACATTTTATAAAAAAGTGCTTTTTTCTCAAAAAAATTTGGTCAGTTCAAAAAAAAGCAGTACCTTTGCACGCTTTTTTGCACGAAATTATTAACCACGCCCACGAGATGGGGCATAAAATGACATAAACAATGAAACGTACATTCCAACCAAGCCAACGCCGTCGTCGTAACAAACACGGATTCCGCGCTCGTATGGCAACTGCAAATGGTCGCCGCGTATTGGCAGCACGTCGTGCACACGGCCGCAAGAAATTGACTGTAGCAGACGAAGGTCGCCACAAACGCTAATCAGCGATTAGACTACCTTAGGGCTTTTTCCTAAGGCATCAGCATAGGGAAAAGAGATGATCTTTTCCCTTATTGCGTATAACTCTGTTTAAAGTTACACTTCGGACTCCCGATTCGCGACTCGCGACTCTCGTTCCCCGACTCTCGCCTCCCGATTCCCGACTCCGAACAACCAACAATCGTAATTATGGAATCAACCAGACAACAAAAAATCGAACGCTTGATTCAAAAAGATTTGAGCGATATTTTTTTAAGGTACGCGCGCGCGATACGCGGTACGCTGATTTCGGTCAGCGAAGTGCGTATATCACCCGACCTAAGCATTGCACACGTCTATCTAAGCATCTTTCCACAGGACAAAGTAACAAGCGTGATTGCGCAAGTGCAAGCAGACACCGCGAAAATTCGTGGCGAGATGGGACACCTGCAACGCCATCAGTTGCGTATCATTCCAGAACTGCATTTTCACCTCGATGAGACCATCGACAAGATGGCACGCATTGATGAACTGCTGAAGCAGTGAAAACCGAACTGAAAATAGCATGGCGTTACTTGTTCGCTAAAAAACAGTACAATGCCATTCACATCATCAGTGGTATCAGTGCCGCTGCTGTGGGTGTCGTAACTGCTGCTATGGTATGCGTGCTGAGCGTGATGAACGGCTTTGGTGTGATGGTGGAACAACTGTTCTCGCAGTTCGACCCCGATATTCGTATCGAAGCCGTCAGTGGGAAATCGTTTCACGACCAAGGCGAACGCTTTGATGCGTTGCGCCAATTGTCCGAAGTGGCAATGGTGAGCCAGAGCATAGAGGAAACAGCATTATTGCAGTTCGAGGACAAACAGATGCCCGTGCGATTGTACGGTGTGGATTCTGTGTTCCCTACCCTCACCCATATTGAGAACATCATCACCGAAGGACATTACGAGGTATATGACGGAGCTTTTGACCGCGCCGTATTAGGACAAGGATTAGCATGGCAAATGGGTATCGGCGCACGGTTTATCAGTCCATTGCAACTCTATGCCCCCAAGCGCAATGCCAAAGTGAATATGCTTCGCCCCGACCAATCCTTCAACGATGAGGTGTGCTTTATCGCAGGCACCTTTGCCGTACAACAAGTGAAATACGACAACGAAGTTATGCTCGTGGATATTGACCTCACACGCCGACTATTAGACTACGGCAACCACGAAGTCAGCGCGTTGCTCGTCAAAGTAGCCCCACACACCTCTGTAAAACAAGCAAAAAAAGCCATACAATCGCTATTGGGCGAAGGGTTTGCCGTACTCGACCGCTACGAACAACAGGCCGACTTCTTCCGCATCCTGCGGGTAGAGAAACTGCTGACAACCCTACTATTGGTGTTTATCCTACTGATTGCATCGTTCAATATCATCGGCTCACTATCCATGCTTATCATAGATAAACAAACGGACATACAAACACTTAGTCACTTGGGCGCAAACAAAAAGATGATTCAGCGCATTTTCCTGTTCGAAGGTTGGCTGATCTCGGCTTTAGGCGCAATGGTGGGGTTGGCAATCGGACTGATTGTATGTTTAGCCCAAGAACATTTGGGCATACTGAAATTAGGTAACGGGACAGAATATGTTGTATCCGCCTATCCCGTAGCCGTACAGACCACCGATGTGCTGATAGTGGCAGCCGTGGTATTAACATTAGGTTTCCTCGCCGCATGGATACCCGCGAGGAAGGTGCAGGAAGCTAAGAGTTCAGGGGTTTAGGAGTTTAGGAGTTAAAGGAAAGAGTATGAAAAAAGAATATATCATATTACTACTATTGGCAATGCTGACCGCATGCCAACATGGCAACAAAAACGAGATAAATGATGCTATGCCATACGACAGCATCTATGTGATTGCTGACCTGCAATGGCACAAGCAATACTATCCGCTATTAGACAGACAAGTGTTCTCCGTGGATTTATTGACCGAAGGATTGGCATTTGACTCTGCCTACCATATCACAGGTACAGGTCTGAATCTCTATTTCTCGGACATATTTCTCTCCATGACCGATAGCGTACTGCAAGAGGGCATTTACCGCATGGATACAACCACACAAGTAAGAACATTCCTGCCCTATAAAGACTTTGAGGGCGGCAACATCACAGGTTGCTACCTATTGGATATTCAAGAGAGCCAAATACAACGCATAATCGGTTTTACAGCAGGAGAATTGCAATTAGAATATATTAGCGAAAAGGACATTTGTTTAGACATACTGCTCTATACCACGGATTCTACTCGCTATCATGCTACTTATCAAGGTCCTGCTAACTACAGATGATTGAACGCGAATACCATACCTACCTCAAATTGGAACGCGGCTTGAGCGACAACTCCATTGTGGCATACGAGTTGGATTTCAACCGCCTCAAAACCTATATGGAAGAGCATCAGATAGATGTGGTACGTGCTACGTTTGATGATTTGCAAGCCTTTGTGTTTGAGACCTTCAAGGGCATTAAAAGTGCCAAGACACAAGCGCGACTACTATCCAGTATCCACTCCTTCTACCGCTTTTTGCTATACCATCGTTACATCGAGCAAGACCCCTCCGAACTATTAGAGATGCCGCGCGTGGAGAAACACCTGCCCGAGGTGCTGAGCCTGGAGGAGATAGATGCGATGATTGCGCAAATCGACATGTCGAAACCCGAAGGACATCGCAATCGTGCTATTATCGAAATGCTCTACGGTAGCGGGTTGCGCGTGAGCGAACTGACCGAACTTCGCCTAAGCAACATCTACCGCAAAGAGGGATATATGCGTATCCTTGGCAAAGGCAGTAAACAGCGATTAGTACCCATCTCGCCTGTGGCGGATGAACAGTTTGGCTATTGGCTCAAAGACCGCAGTCAGTTGGACATCAAACCCGAAGCCAGCGATATTGCCTTCCTCAATCACTATGGCAGGCAACTCACACGGGCGATGATTTTCACCATCGTCAAGCGATTGGCAGAGGCAGCAGGCATCCGCAAAACGATCTCTCCACACACGCTGCGCCACTCTTTTGCGACACACCTGCTGCAAAACGGCGCCGACCTGCGTATCATACAGCAATTGCTCGGACACGAGTCCATCGTTACCACCGAGATTTACACCCATGTGAATATCCAAGACCTGCGCGAAGCAGTACTCAAATACCACCCAGAGAATCAATGAAACGACTGATATTCATATTATTGGGGCTATGGGCGATAGGCAATGGACTATGGGCGGAAGAGTACATCCGCGAGACCATTGTCATTGGCGATGTGTATGATGCCTACACGGGCGAGCCTTTGACTAATGTCAATATCTACTTCCAAGGCACAACCATTGGCACAATGAGCAACCCCGAAGGTATGTTCCTCTTGCGCGGAACATTGGACAAGAAGCGCACCATGGTCATATCTGCTGTGGGCTACCATACCGAGCGCGTGCCTATCGAAGCAGGGCAACAAGTAGGCATACAAATAGCCTTGAAGGAGAAGATAGGCAACCTTGCCGAAGTGTTTGTCACCCCAGATGCCAACCCAGCGTTGGCACTCATGGAGCGGGTGCGCAAGCACCGCCCTGCCAACGAACAGGCGGCGGACATGCAACAAACGAATATGCACACGGCATTGTACGTATCCGATATTCAGTCTCGACACCTACAACGCCATCTATGGAAGAGCCTGCAAACGGGTATGCTGCAAGCGGAGGACTCCACCTACCTTATTCCCTTATATTGGCGCAAACAACAGGCAACAGAAGTGGAGGAGAAAGCCACACTACTCACGCTGACCGACTATCATATCCTGCTCAACCAATTGCAATCCACCTGCAATTTCTATGATAACCACGTCAATATATTGTCAGCATCGTTGCTTAGTCCCTTGGCAACTTCGGGCAATACCTATTACAATTATTTCCTTGCTGATAGTATGCAAGTGGGCACTGAGAAGCATTATATCGTGCATTTCCGCACAAAGAACGCCTTCTATGCCACCTTCAACGGCGAGATGGCTATTGACTCTGCTACCTACGCGCTGCGTAGCATACAAGCCTCTGTACCTGTCCAAACCAACATCAATTACCTCAGACAACTGACCATTAATCAGACCTTTAGTACCAATAACCTCCTCCATACGGAAGATATGTCGCTATTGTTGGACTTTGCTATTAAGACAGACACCTCGCATATCTTCCCCACCCTATTCCTCACACGCAACACCCAATTCCCGATTCCCGATTCCCAATTCCCGATTCCCGACTCCCGACTCCCGATCTCTGATTCCCGACTCTCGACTCCCGACTCTCAACGCCAGATCACCCATGCTATGGATAGCCTGAGCAACACACCGCTATTCAAGACCGCAAAATTCATAGCATACATGGTGCAGACAGGATATATTCCTATTAATCAACCGGTTGAGATAGGCAAAATCAACGAACTAATCAAGGTGAATAATGTGGAGGGACTGCGTGTGGCTATTCCGCTGCGTACTACTGAGACATTGTGGAAAAACCTATCGTTGGGAGGATATGTGGCATATAGTACCAAAGACAGAGCATGGAAAGGGATGGGAGAAGTGAATATCAAGTTGCCTTCCGAACGCCGACACACGCTCCAACTCAAGTACGAAGACCGATACGTCTATTCCGATATGGATGATTTTCACGAGAACCTACGCGAGAATAGCATTTTCAATGCTCGGCTTAACTTGATTACGGAACTATTGCGCGGTGCACCTTTTAACGAAGATTACTACTACAACACCTCTGTTCGCCGCCGTGAAGGAAGATTGCATTTCGAAGATGATTGGAACAAATACTTAGAAACGCAAGCATACGTCAAAATCGGCAGAATGGGCTATGGATTGCCCTCTCAGGACTATAATGCCCAACCTTCGTTTGTCTATTCTACCATAGGTGCATTGGCACGTATTAGTTTCAACGAACGCAAAGTGGATTCCTATTTCCACCGCCGATATATCTATAACCACCTGCCTGTATTGTACTTAGGTACCGAATTGGGTAGTTATCAGACGATGGATATGCCGTCGTATCGCATGTATGGCAACCTGCAACTGCTTTTGCGCCACAATATAGATTTGGGCATGGGTGGCGAACTCAACTATCTGTTGCAGGCTGGTCTAATCTTCGGCAAAGTGCCATATCCATTGTTGCATATCTTTGCGGGCAACCAGACACATACCTTTGATATGCACCGTTTTACACTGATGAATACATATCAATACGCAGCCGACCAATATATATCGTTGCAAGCCTTGTGGGATGGCAGGGGCGTACTATTCAACCTTATTCCGGGGTTGCGTTATGCGCGTTTGCACGAACTCATCGAACTCAAAGTAGCATACGGCGCAATGCGCCACGACCATCAGACGGTGCTACCATTCCCCACTTTACCTGCTACCTCATCAACATATCGCCCATTAACCAATATGCACGTTCCCTATGTAGAACTGGGTGTAGGTATTGGCAATATCCTGCGCATAGGCGAAGTATATGGCATATTCCGCCTAACGAATATCCACGACCCGCATATGCCATGGTGGACTATTCGTTTCCGCCTGAATTTGGGACTATGATACTACTGCCTAACTATCTGTATTTCTATATGCCCGAGGGGTGACACCCACATGGCTCTTGAAGAAGCGATTGAAGAAAGCCACATTCTCAAAACCTAATTTGGCAGCAATCTCCTTAATAGGTACGTTGCTCACCTTGAGTTGCGACTTAGCATCCATAAGAATAGCGTCAGCGATAATATCTCCTGCGGTATGCCCACTCACACTCTTGATGGTTGAACATAGGTGTGGAACAGTGATATGCATCGCTTCTGCATATTCCAGAACTTGGTGCCACTCGTGATAGTGATGCAGCACCAAATCACTATATTCATGAAATATCTCGCTCTTACGATCCTGCTGAGGGAAATACTCCTTCGTTGAAGAACGGAGTTCATAGAACGTCTGATGAATCAAATTAAAGATAAATGCCATTCTTTCCGAAGATAGCATAGAGGGAGTCGTATTCAGTGCCTTCTCCAATGTTTGAGAGAAATGCACCACCACATCTGTTTGCTCTGGATTTAAGCTTACCATGGGCATCGAGGATGGCAACGGGAATGACATACGGCGCATGCCATAAGTACTTTTCTCTACAAATGATGATGAGAATACGATATATGACAAACGCGCATCCTCACTAAAGTCGTGCACCAAGAAGAAACTACCTGGCTTGACATAAATCAAGTCATTCTCCTTGAACTCATATTTGGTGATATTGAACGTAGCGCGTGCATTACCCTTAAGCATAAAGGCATAAACAGCACACTGTATCTGACATGGGAATCGTCCGTATTCGTTCAGCACCTTTCCACTGGCCTCTCCAAAGAGATAGTCAAAGGGGCAATCAATCAATGGTATTTTCTCTTCTTTCATAATAAAAGGTTTTAATTCGGGCACAAAGGTAGTATATTTTTTTGAATTGACAAAATTATTGTGCTTTTTTCAGCGAAAAAGGTGTACTTTTTTAATAATCTTTCATTTTTCACACTTTTGCACAATTCAGTGTAGGAAAGAACATTTTGTTCTCCTTAAGTATCTACTTTTTTGGATAGCAACACTCCAAATACAATCAGTGCTCTCATCGTTACGCTACCAATTACGGGTTCATAACGGGTTCTTGACGGGTTGATAGAATACCTTCGTTGGCACATAGCTATACTTTCCGTAGCACATCTATATCCCTTTATTATGCTATGATATCTATTTTTCTATCAAAATACTGTTTGGGTATTTTGGGTATTCTAATCCCGTATTTCCCGTATTCCCCGTAAATGTAGGAGTCATTTGAATACGGGATTTACGGAAAATACGGGATGTTTCATTACTTTATTTATGTAAACTAAAACACGAAATCTAATTCGTAACAAGTTGTTTATCATTTTATTACACCGATTTACTTTTTTTTATTTATTCGTTATCACTATCACCCCACAGACTCTTGAGAGTCATTTTCTTCCGTCACTTTCTCCCATCACCTGTCCTGTTTTTGCCAGTGGTCTGGCAAACATCCTTCCTTTTGTTTGTTCATTGTTCATGAGGCGCATTTCGCAGTACCTCGCAAGTTCTTCTATGTTTATTTCCCCGAATGATATTCGGGTACTCCTTGTCTATGTCTATTTCTCCGAATGTCATTCGGATATCTCTGTTATTGGTTGAACCTCTCGGCGTGCACGCCGAGAGCCCATTTCTTCCCACCCATCGGTTCTGTGCGCGGGGTTTCCCCGCGAGTAATAGTTTCCATTTCCAGAAGGGATACCGAACCCTTGCCAAAGAACGAAAAAGCAACGCGAGCATTTCTGCCCGCGCTTACTCAAAATTTATAATTGGAAATTTTATCCAAGCGCGCATCTTTGTGGAGTACGCGTTTTTTGGCATCTATAAGGTATAATGTAGGTAGGGCTTTGATGTCGTATAAGTCTTGCTGATCTATTTCTGGCGCATATATGCTGAGCCATGTAGAGGGATATTGTGCTTTTCTCCATGCTTCTACCTCATCATCGATATATACTGCCACCACTTGTACCCCTTGCTGCGCAAAATGGGTATATTGGCTCTCCAATTGTTGTTTCACATATTGACACTCCTCGCAATTGGGGTCGTGGAAGAATAGTAGAATATATGGACTTTGCAGATTGTACAACCGCCCTTTTTCGCCTGCTTGGGTAGTGAAAGGAAAATCCGTAGCAGGTGATCCTACACTATTTTTCTGCACCATTGTGTAGTGCTTCAGGTAGCGAGGATTGGTGGTGTAATCTGCTAACTGATGCGTGGCTGCATATTGCAAGAATAGCAAATACCATTCATCATTGCGATAGGGCGAGTTGGGGTCATAGAGGTATTTCTCAGCAAGTGTGAGAAACCGCGCTGTAGCATTGTTTTGCTCTGCTTTGGCAAGCAATGCACCAATCAGCTCTGCTTGCTGGGTAGGAGTTTGATGCTCCAAACCCAACAAGAATCGTGCAAACCGTTCTTCCGCTTCGCGGGATTCTACTGCTTGTTGGCTGCCAAACGTAAATCCCTCCCACACGGAATACTGTGGCAGCAATACTTGTGCAGAGATAGGACTATTGATTAGCAATAATCCGCAGAAGAATAAGGCGATATGTAAAATATATATCTTCAATTTTTTATTATTCTGTTGACAATCTTGGAATTATGCGAATGGGACACCTCTTACCCCGAAATATATTTCGCTGAAATACCCCTCTGCCCCCGAAATTTGGAATCTACAAATTACCGAATTGATGCAATTTTCTATGATTTTGCAGAAATAATCACCATTCATCTCCTGTAAATAACAGCAAATCTACCATATTTATGGAAGAGGTCTACGAGGTTGATATAATAATGGAGTGGAAAAATATTCGGCAGGATGCACCTCTGAATCTATTTTGATTTCTTCTTTTTCTATATATCTTAGTATGCTATTTGAAACAGCAGTATCTGGATATACCTCCCCTGACATGCTGAACCATCGCAAATAATCTTTCAACATATAGACATCGGGATATATCTGCTGAAGCAAATCATGTCTATCTGCTATTTTATTAAATATCCTCTCCGAGCGTTTCCATGGCTCACACATCACTTGCTTATTATGATATGGATCTATATCTCTGTTATGAACATAGCGACGCGAAATAGCATATCTAAGTACAACTACCAATTCTTCATCGGTAGTGTTACTCAATAAACTATCAAATCGTTGGCATTCAGCACCATACCCACCATAATACTCTTCTTCTTGGATAGGGCGATCTGTATCCTTCGACTTTTCTACCATTAGGCTAATAGCAATAATCAAAAACAGTATCACATTCCAACCCACGATACTAATGATAACAATTAGTAATGTCTTATATTTTTGTTTCATGAGTTAATAATTATTTTTTGATTGATTTTCGCTGCAAAGGTACAAGTTTTTATCTGCTAACGCAAAATCTTTTTGCTTAGGTTGTTCGTGATAAAGAAGTGGGCTAGCTACTAATAGCCCACTTCCTACTATGCTTGTTTGTGGGAGTCAAACATTCCAACCCAAACAAAAACGTGCAAACCATTCCTCTATAATGAAAATAGTATGTTATGTTATCTAAGTTCTTGTAATAATTCTTCGGCAGAAGTATTTCCCTGATCAGCAGATCTTGAACACCATTTTTCGCTTCAATAAGATTCTTAGATACTCCTATACCATCTTTATAGCATTTTGCTAATAGATATTGTGCTTCCGAAAATAGTAGAATCCCCTAACAGGGCACTTTTTTTATAATATTGTATAGCTTTATCAATATCCATAGAAACGCCCTCCCCACTACTGTATACTATGAATAATAACAAAATTATTAATTTATTCTTCATAATAATGTATATATATTGTTAATTTTCTTTCCTGACACAACGCACACGAAAGTAATGGGAATCATCTTTCTCACTAATCCCTTGGAAACCATCTAGCCATGTTTGTGCCCATGCGCATGATGAACTATACTCACTGCTACTCCAATAGCAATAATAATTGCCATAAAGATGTTGCGTTTTAAAACCACCTATCACTGCTCGATTAACATACATGGTATTTAATTCTTCCTTTGTAGGAATAACCCAATCTGAATGTCCTCCATATGTTAAATTTTTACACGTACTAGTTGCTTGAAACCAATCTATATATTCGATATCAAATTCTGGCGCTACACGATAAGTCACCCCACTATGAATAAATGTAGGTAAATCCAAATATGGATGTTGAATCATTTTTACATCTCCATATATAATCTCATTTGAAACAATCACATAGGCACGGGCGTATAGTACATTAGATATTGGAAAAGCAATATTTGGGATATTTATTTCAAATTTTTGCGAATCAGATGTAGGTGCTATTACTTTTGTATATTCAGAAACATCAATGGTAGGATTATCACCTTTACCATAAACAAAACCTCGTTCCAAATATTCAATACCTTCACCAACTTCTGCTTCTAACTGCAAAGTCGTTTCATCTATCATGCCTGCATAAATTGTTGTAATAACATCTCTGCTCTCTAATAAAATATCGGCAAAATCATATTCACTCTTTCCAAAGCCCACTAATTGACCTTTTTTTAGAGGATAATGAGCATGACCACTTAATAGAATATAATAATCATCGGTTATATCTGTCAACACAACTTCTAATTGAAATCTACCCTCCTCGGTAGTTGTCGCCTGCGACTGCACGGTGGTACCATCAGTAATTTGTACTACCATACCAGATATAGGTTGCAGAGATGATTTATCTAGCAATCGACCTTTGTAAGTAATTGTCGCATATACACCTTCATCCTCCAATGTGTTTAGACAACTTACACATGTTATTGCAATAAGTGCAAATAAGATAATCTTTTTCATATTCATGTATTTTAAAAATCAAATCCTGAATTAGGAGTAGAAGTTCCTGTATTAGAATTTCCTGTGTTAGAATTTATTGCAATATCGCTCACGAATGATGTATATGTATACGAGTCGTATGGTGCTTTTATTTTGATTATAGCATTAGCAGGTATATGCTTAATAGTTATACGCCTATATTCGGATACATCTGTATGATGAATTTTTTTGCCATTTTGATATATTTTAACCGCACCTTCGCAATCCAATAATAAAGTCCCAGTAATTTTAGTTTTAAATGTGATATATCCTCCTTCGTCTATTTTTAGCGTACTCCCATTCCATGAGGCTTTATACATGCTCAAGCAACAATTGGGACTATTAATATATTGTATATTATCAATAATGACATCCTCTTGCTCACAAGAAGTAAACAACACAACACAGCAAATCACGCTGCATAGTTGAAATAATAATCTTTTCATAATATAGTGTTTTTAGAAGTTTACAGACATTCCCACTCCCATTGCCATTTGTTGATTTTCCATAGGAACAACTGTTGGATAGAAAGATAAGTTTTTAAGATTTTTTTGACTTTTTTTATCCGTAGCCAAACATGCTCGGCACAAATTGAACACATATAAGGCACCTGCTGCTGCAAAAAGTGTATAAGTTACTGTTCGCATATCATTGTATTTTTGAGCGGATGTGTTATAACCATTCAAATCCAATGTACCTGTTTTCAAAAGAGCTAATTCATCTTTGGCAATATAATATGTAGCCACACCTCCACCAATTAATCCTAATTCACCAATGAGTGTAAAGGCTCCCTCTGCACCATGTCCTTTTACCATTTGACCTAAACCTGGCAGAAACATAGACTCCACGAATGCTACACCATTCTTTTTGCGTTTGTTTTTGATAGCATTTTTTTCTGCATTAGCAATAGACTCTCTATAGTATTGCATTTGTTTGTCAAATACGGTATGTGCGTTACATACATCGCATGGCTCAAATTCGGGAGTAATGCTACCTGATTTTGCTACTTGACATAACACATACATTGTCCAACTATAATCGGTCGTATCTTGAATTGGAAATTCACAAACCTTGTGAATGGGAACTTTCATGCTTTGACTAATCACACTATAATCTGTTCCTGCTTGTACCGCACGATTAATCTCTTCTGTGGACACAAGTGAACCAATGCGAGTTGCTGTGCTTTGAAAAACGCGCGCCATCGCTTGATTTAATGCTTCGCGTTTAGTACTTCCTTCGCCATGTTCTACTACATATAAATAAGTAGCGTTTTCTGGGTGAGGAGTGTTGTAAAACCAATCCGGACGATAATTGGGTTTACGGGGTGTTTGCGCTGCAACCGATATAGAAACCGATGCTAATAATAGCATAAAGAATAGTATTTTTTTCATTATATTATAGGTTGTTATATTCATAACTATGGATTATTCACAGTCTAAATAATCTTCAAACTCAGTCTTTACATTTCCGTAGCGTGCTACTTGCCAAAGGATATAAAGAACTACACCATTAGCAATGTTAGGACTTGCTTTTTCATATTCACAGACCTTATTCAGCGGTAAATTCATATTAGAACTTTGCAAATTCAAATCAGAAGTAATCGTTTCTTCTATAGTTTGCAGATTACTCGATTTGTTTACTTTGACACCAATCTTCCACTGACTCTCCAATATAGCCATTGAAAATGCCTTAGTATATGCTTCTTCGTATGTATGTCCTTCTGCTTTCGTTACTCGATAATAGTAAGTGTCGTTATTAGGTTTTGGCAAATGTTTAAGCCACACTGGCTCCCCTATCGCCCACGCGATAGTGGGCGATAAGAGTACCATGATAGTGATAATAACAATGCGAATTTTCATTATTCACCGAGTTGCTGGCGCAAATCTTGAAGTTCTTTTTTCTCTGCCTCTTTAGCAGCCGCTTGTTTATTCAACTCTGCTTCCATCCAATTACGGCATTTTTCACGGTCATAATCATTTTGTAAGACACCTAATTCGTCAACAACTTCATCAAAGGCATCAAGTGCATTTTTTAGAGGAACATGTACTGCAACATAGCATGTGTAAGTACCCATATCATCTTGTTCAAATTTAGTACATACTACTTCTGCATACTTATTAATTGCTTTTTCTCCAACCGCTTGTGCAAGACCCTCAAGTTGATTTTCTTTCACA
Organism: Bacteroidales bacterium; assembly: GCA_015061165.1. Taxonomy (GTDB): domain Bacteria; phylum Bacteroidota; class Bacteroidia; order Bacteroidales; family Paludibacteraceae; genus Colicola. The sequence continues at coordinate 790 of SUXC01000012.1, read as the reverse complement.
CTTTGTCCTGTACGAGTATTGTCATTTTTTGCAAATTGTGAAATGCCATTTTTTATTACACCAATATAACGCGAAGCTATATTAGCAATAGCATAGCGATTTGCATTAATCTGAGCGGGACCGCGCTCTATTTCTCCCTCTGCAATGCCCAATGCTGCCATATATTCACCTGGCTTGTCATAACTCTCATCAATACAAGGGGTGTACAAGTCTTGTGCTACACGTTTAGATGTAGCGCGTTTTGCATTATCAGCCTTTAATTTTGCAATTTCAAGTTGTGCTTGCATGTCTGCTTCTTCTGCTTGCATTTGCAGTTCAATACGACGAATCTCTTGAGCACGACGGAGACTATCAAGTTTAGCCTGTTGAGGATCAACTTGTTGTTGAACAGATTGCTGTGCAGGTTGTTGTACAGGCTTTTTTGCTGCGCAAGAAGCGCAAAGTGCTACAGATAGCACCATTAGCATAATTTTTTTCATTGTTTTGTTGTTTTAATCAGTTAAACATATATGTTTTTACTCACTGGTGAGTTTTCTAAACCAATTAGACACAACAAAAAAGCGTGAAACTTGCCTTTTGCCAGTTCCACACTCAGAGGCTCTCGCATTGCCCGAAACATTAGAACCGACAACGCGAAGCCCACGCCGAATATAAATATACTCTCGTGCTACATAGTTAAGGTACGCGTGTGCGCATACGTATATACGCAAAAGACGTACCAAAATAGGCACAAGAGGGATAATCTATATCCCGTAGGACATCTATCGTTGCTAAGTCCCGAACGTTTCTG
>SUXC01000011.1 GCA_015061165.1 Bacteroidales bacterium | reverse complement strand
TCGCCTACATGACCTTGTACCAAATTCTTGGTTGCATTACCCATAGCCTCAGTATCCTCGCAATGATAGTATGCTACTGCACTTACACTTGCATCACCATTCAAATCGTTGGTTGCCTTGAAGGTTGCTGAAGATTGGTTTGCTTGTACCTCAGAGAAGTCAAGTTTATACCAGTTACCCTCAACCAGTTGCGACAACTTAACATCGCTCCAGTCTAACAAAATTGCATGTTCGCAATCTTCACCTGGCTCAATTGGCTCGCAATCCTCTACGATGCTTATAACATTTACATATACATATTCAAGGTGTGGAGCTACTACGTCAGAGAAGTCTGCATAGCTTACTGTCTTAACAGTCTCACCCAACTTGAAGGTCTTAGCAACATCTGAAGACAATGCCTCATCAGACTCGCAGTGTGCATAGCTATATGCGGTTACGGTTGCCTTGCAGGTCAAGTCGTTGATAACCTTAGCGGTTACTGACTCTTGATTTGCGTGAACATCACCTACATACAACTTATACCAACCTGCGCTCAGTTGAGACAAGCGAACACCTTTACGCCAGTCTAACAAAGTAGCGTGCTCGCAATCATCACCTGGGATGATAGGTTCATCTTCTACCAATTCAGCGTAAGCTGTAGCAGAACCAGTTGTGGTTACGTATGCATATACATAATCCTTAATGTTAAAGGCCTCAATGAGTTCTGTGGTAATAATGGTACTCTTAGTCTCATTAGCAGCAAATACGCTATTGAACTCGTTGTACTCATCAGCGATCTCGTATGGAGCAACCTTAGCGTGAGAATCGCAAGGAACCTCTACATAACTAATTTTATTCTGTCCAAATTGGTCATCCCATGCATAGCCACCAAGTTGCAAACAAGCATCGGATGTGAAGCGCATATCAATTGTTTGATAGTCAGGTGCCCATGTTTGACCATTCTTGAAGATGATATTCACATATTCACCTTCGTGGGTATAACTCCACCAGTCACCATCTTTCTCAGCAACATACTCTACTCCATTTCCACCATCAGGCCAAACCCATACATAAATTTGGTCAGTCCAATAATCAGGAACTTTAGCTCTAACGGTAATAGTATTAGCTGGCTCAACAGGCTCATCTGTTGGCTCATCTACTGGCTCATCAGGAACGATGAAACATTCAGTATTGAACTTAACATTCACCTTATTTGGCTCATCACCATTAATAACGGTGAACTTAATGTCCTTGCCTGACTCAACTGCGGTACGAACATCAATCTTGTACCACTTGCCTGATGTAGCAGGGATATTAACAACATCTGTCCAGCTAATCAACTCAGCATCAGCACATGGATCTTCTGGAGTTGGAGGAACGATTGGCTCGCAGTCCTCGATCAAGTGCAGAGTTACAATGCTATCGCAACCATCGGTCTTGCTGAGAACTTGTTTATAGTCACCTGCCTTGGTGTAAACCTCTTTATTCCATGTGAACGACTCACAGAAATATGCAGTAAACTCTGTCTCAACATCCTCGCACTCATCAGTAATTTCGCAATCCTCTGTCAAGTGCATTGTCACGATACTATCGCAACCTGTCACAGCAACGAAGGTTTGGTCATAATCTCCTGCCTTAGTATAGATAACACCATTCCAATTGTATTGCTCACAGAATGTAGCATCAAACTCACCATATACAGTTACGCACTCTGGATCTTGTGGACACTCCTTGGTCAAGTGCAAAGTCACAATGCTGTCGCAACCACTTGCCAATGGGAAGGATTGAATATAATCACCTGCTACTGCATATTCTACGCCGTTCCAAATATATGGATTCTCGCAGAACTTAGCACTAAACTCTGTCTTAACATCCTCGCACACTGGTGTATCTGGAGTTACAGGGATAGTATCAAATGCTGTAAACTTCACGAACATGCAGCATTGAGCAGAATCTACCAACTCAGCGAACTTATCGTAAGCTACCTTTGCAATGCTCATGTCAGTCTTCACCTTATTGCTGTGTTGAGCTACAGGAGTAGCATCTTGGCAGTGTGCATAAATCTCAGAAGCAATTACTACTGTATCGCTATGAACGTCGTTAGTAACGAAGAAGTTGATATTTTGTTTCTTCTCATACAAATCAGTGATATCCAACTTATAGAGCTTATTCAACTCTACATTAGACAATTTCACCATCTTCCAATCCAATACCTCTACGTCCTCGCACTCTTCTGGGCAACAAGGCTCTTCTGGTGTTGGAGGCTCTGGATCATCTGGCTTGACAATCAACTCGCCAGTGGTCTTGATATTTACGTAGCAAGAGTTATTCTCTGGCAAATATTGTTTCAAGCGATTAATGAGCACCTTCATCTCTTCGATTGGGAGATATTGTTTGCAACGATCAACCACTTTTTGCAGATTCTCATGTGTGATATATTTCTCACATTTCTTCAGTATCGAAGCCACACCACCTGCAGCTGGGAGATACTTCTCATAGTTATTGAGAATCTTCTCTGCATCTACGTATGGGATGTAGTCACCATATTTCTCAATCAAGGTGATTGCATCTTGGAGAGAAACATATTCTTTTTGAGTCTTGAGAACTTCTTTCAATTGTGCTACAGAGAGGTATTTCTCGTAGTTATTCACAATATCCTTGATACCTGCGATAGTGAGGTGATCGCCATATGCCTCAAGCAGCAAATCTACTTGACCAAATGGGATAAACTTAGCAAATGGAGTTCTCTCGAGCAACTCAACCATTTTGTTATAAACCTTATAGGTTGCCAATTGACCGAGCAACATCTCCAACTCGCCATCGTAGATATATTTGTCGTATTGACCTACATATTTCATTACCTCTTCGTAGGTAAATACCTTGTAGAGGTCAGAACCTGCAGGAATATCCACAGACTTCTCTACGCTCAACAATGCAGGGCAAGTAGGAGAAACAGATGCCAGCACGTGTACATCCATATCCTCGCTACCATTAACGAGGTTCACTACCAAATCCTCGCCATTCTCCAACTTATTGAAGAGGTAGTCAAGATTTACTTTGTACCATTTATCTTGGTTAGCTTCTAAGTGAAGACCATCTTTCTCCCATGCAGCCCAATCGAACTCAACAGCCTCGCGACATGCATCCACATCTGGAGCTTGCAAATCAATGCTAAACTTGATTGCCTTGTCAGTTGTCAGTTGCAGATAGAAGTTTTCTACATCGTTATCTACAAATTGACGAGCAAAGTTGAGAATACGTTTTGGTACATTGATTGACAAATCGATTGATTTTGGCACTTTCACTTTTGCACGGTGAGCGATTGCATATTCGCAACCTACGGTAACACCTGCGCTCAAAGTAGCGGTAGAGCCAGTCAAGTTCTTGAATGACAACTTAGCAGCAGCACCTACCTCATCAAAGAGACTCATTGGCAATTGATACCACTTGGTGCCTGGATTTTGAGTATATTCGCCAGAACCCAAAACAGTAGCGTTCTCGCAACCTGCTGATGGAATAACCTCTGCATTTACGGCTGTTGCTTTCAACTCTACTGGACCGTCAGCCTTAACACCTACATAGATATTGTCAATATTGATAGCATCGAGGATGCTATAATCCACCAATTGATCTACGCTGGCATGTGCAGGTACTGGCACGAGCAATGGCATGGTTACCTTTGCTGGGCAATCTACAGATACCACAGTAGCAACCCATACGATAGAATCAGCATGGTTGGTGAAAGTAAAGTTGATATGGCTACCCAAATTTCTTACAGCATCAAGTTCCATATCAAACCAAGTTGCCTTACCTGCCTCAATCTTTGCGCCTGTAGCCCAATCGAAGGTTACCAAATCTTCGCGCAAGCAAGGATTGGTAGCAGCATTGGTTACATCCAAACCAAAGTGAATAGGTTGGTCGGTCTTGATTTCCAAATATACATCTTTTGCATCTACCTTGTTATAAGCACTCTCGAAGCGAGTGAGTTCCTCAATCAAGTTACCCAAGATGTTTGGAGCCAAAGCACCCAATTCGAATCCAGCAGGGATAGGCAAAGTAATCTTGGTACCTGTTGTATATTGGCAATCTGGCACCATACCAATAGTTACATTGGCACGTTGGTTACCCTTGTTAGCCAAATAGAAACTTGAGAACGCATCTGTGCTCTTCAACAAGTCCAAAGAGATTTTGTACCATTGAGTATCACCAGCCTCATGAACGTATGTAACGCCATGTTCAGCGTTGATAGCGTTCAAGCAAGGTGTTGGGTCATCAGCAATAGCACTTCTTGTGGATGTTACTACTTCGATTGGAGAATCGGTGGTAACACCTACGTGAATACGATTTACTGGCAACTTAGCCAACAACTGATAGTCAATCACCTTTGTGGTGCTAAAACCAGCTGGAACAACCAATGGCAAGGTAATATTCTCACCACGAAGAACAAAGGTTGCGGTCAGCAATGCCTTTTTAGAAGCCTCATGGTTGATAAAACCAACTTGCAAGTGTTGTTTCTCTGTCTTCAAAGATGTGATGTCCACCTCATACCATTTGGTAGAGAGAGCATCTTGCTTTACGCCAGAGTTCCAGTCAATAGGCTCGCTGTTAGCAATAGCCTCCTTAACGTACTCTGGGAACTCATACACCTTTGCGGACAAAGCAATCTTTTGATTAGATTGCAGCGCAAGATTCACTTGATCCACCGTAATAAACTCACGGAACTGAGCTATCGGCAAATCCATACGATAATAACCCTCAGCAGCGATGTTGTAGGATACTGTGCGTTGAGATCCCGCTAACGAGATCTGAACATCAACAGCAGCCTCTTCATCGGAGAGGTTGGTCAAATAGAGAACTAATGCTGGCTCAGCTGCCGCATTTACTGGCGCCAAGTCCACGCAATACCACAAAGCTCCAGGAGCCTCATGGATATTACCACTAGTCCAATCAAAGTCAATAGCATTGGCTTTGTTTGTTCCATCGCCTGCGCCAACAGCCATCATGGCCACTGACATCAGCAAGGCAAAGGATGAAAGTAAGAATTTTCGCATTACTTTGATTTTTGATTGTTAATAAATATTGTTAATTAGTTTCTTTCTGTTTTTGTCACGGTTTTTAGCCTATTTTTGTCAAGGTGCAACACCGCACACTAAATCAGGCTGCAAAATTACTACTTTTTTTTCAATTATGCAAATATAAAATGTATTTTTTTGCATTTTCGCTTCATTTTCCCCGCTTTTCGCCCGTCATGGGGGGGGGTAATTTTCTGATACTCAATTACTTATGCGCACAAACTGCACTATTAAGTATTTTTAATTTTTTTGTACTAATTTTCACTCTCGCATGCGCGCATCAACGCTTTCGCATGCATGCATTTATTCCTCACGCACGCGCACGCGTATATATTTAGGAACGCACGCGCACGCGTACTATTCATAAGGAACGCACGCGCGTGCGATGAACACAAGTGGCTTTTGCCCATTCCGTATTTTTTGTGGGCACCTTGTTTCTGCCGTACTATTCCCGTAGAGTTCCCGTAGAGTTCCCGCAGAGTTCCTGTAGAGTTACCGCAGAGTTCCTGTAGAGTTACCGTAGAGTTCCTATATGAGACAGCAGGAGTCAATACGATGTGTACCCCAAAAGTTAGTATACAAAAAAAACAAATGAGTTGAACATTGTCCAACTCATTTGTTTGTCCAAGCCCCTATAGGTGCTTGCACCATCTATAGATGAATGGAGGGGCTTATAGTCTATTGCCTGTCAGCGTATAGCGCACACCGTCACGCTCGATATAGAGCATACCGTTGATGCCGAGTACGAGGCGAGCCTTGGTAGCAGGTGCGGTGATATTGTCGCAACCGGTAGGGATTTTTTCAACCTCTGACAAGCGAATACGTGCTGCTTCACCTGTGGACAAGAATTGCAGATAAAGGTTCTCTTCGCCACCGCGCATTTCGTTGAGCAGTTCGGTAGGCAACTCGAATGGTACGTCAGGCATAATCATTGTAGTAGCAACTACAGCACCATTGGCGCAGTCGCCTTTGCGGATGGTCAATTCGGCAGGATAAACGGTTTGGAACCACTCGATTTTCAAGCCATTCTCTGCTGGGATTTCAGATGGAGTAAGTGCATAGACGTTTTCCATTTCTGAAGACACAAATACCATATTGCGGAGAAGTGGCAAGCAATCCTCGCAGGTAGATTTAGGGCCTTGGTTATAAGGACAGCAGATGAAACGGCTTTCTTTTCCCACCTCAGCAGGCATAATACCGATACGGATAGCTATACTACCGCTCACACCATTCTGCTCCATCAGGTCTTTGATAGCAGAAGGTTCCACGTCGCGTGCTTGATTGCTTTGTACCACTACTTCTTTGTAGATTTTTGCCGACGCATCATTGTGGCAGTTTTGCATAACAACCATCTTCACATCGCAATCGGAGTAGAGATATGCGGAGCAGCCGTCTAACATAATACCTGAAGAAGACTTATACCATGTGGTATCAGTAATAGTAATGTCGAATGGCAGAGCGCCGAGTCTATTTTTCTTGATTTGTAATTCGCAATCACAGTAATAGGAAGGATAGCCATACTTCAGTTGGTAGTCCTCCATACAATTTTCTTCTGTGATTTGCGCGAAGGTAGGCAATGCCATCATGGCAGCCAAGATAATAGTGTGAAATTTCTTCATAAATCTTTTATTGTTAAATGATTATTAATTATTTTGCAAATTATAGTGGGCTCCTTCATAGCCAGAAATAACAAAAGGATTTACCTGCGCCTTCATTTTATTACTTTATAATTATTAAAAGATAATAAATTTGCTGCAAAGGTACTATATTTTTCTGATACTTGCAACAAAAAACCGCAGAAAGTTAATTTTTCTGCGATTTTTCCCTATTCTCTCACTCGCTCAGCGAGCCATAAACTATAGCCAATTGCCAATAACCAATAGCCAATCCCCCCAGTTAAGCCCCTCCTTTCAGGGAGGGGTTTGGGGTAGGCTCTTAATGCAATATCTTATGTACTTCGTTTTCGCCAGTGATGACATATACGCCTGTGGTTGGGAGTGCGACATCCACTGCGGTTTGTACCATGCCGCTATAGAGGACTGCTCCTGTGGATGAGAGTACACGTACATGTTGTGGCTCTGCCACAGCGATATTGATACCCTCCACTGTCGAAGTAATAAAGAGGTCATTACCACCACCTACGGTTGGGATATTGCCACCTGGGTTCACATCGGTTGAAATATTCTCTTTGCCGTAATTAATTTTACCTGTACGACCAATACTACGCGCTGGCATACCTTGAGCATTCGTTGGTACATTACCATACAAGAATGCTGTAGTAGGAGTTACCACCTCTGACTCATCATCATATAGTTGCATGAATTTTTCCTTATTTAGACTTGGGGCATCGCTGCTATACACGTACAGACCAGATCCCTCAGCATCCATAAATGCAAATGTACTATTACCAGTTACTCGCACCTCATTCGAACCTGGAACTTCATTGAAAAGAGTATTTTTCAAGAAATCACGACCATTAATCGTTTGTGCAGCATCTGTACTCTCAAAGATAAGGAACTTACCAGACCAATAATCCCAATATTCACGGTCATTTAATGAGGTTTCACACCCTGGACAATATGGGAACATCATCGAATACGTTTCACCTTTATGCAATAGAATACCATCGGCCATTGCAGTATCAGGCAACATACTCCATTGTACTGCAAAGGAATCTTGGGTTTGGGTTAATATCCAATTACCATCATTATGATTAAGATAGAAGTTTGCATCACGCCAGTTCTTTCCATAATATGGTACTAATTCTTGCATATTGCGCAAATTATACGTACCATCCGTAGTTGGATTATACAATCCAAGACCTTGGTCTTTCATTTGAGCCCATCCACGGAAGCCTTCAAAAATTTCCTCAAAAGAATCCGTAGTACCAATCGCCATCGCCACACCAAAGAATGCTGCAAAGTCTGCATTATGTTTAGCTTGCTCTTTTAATATCTGGGCACGTGTACCTTTCGTTGCCAATTCTGTTTCGGAGTAGGACTCTACTACATAAATTTTCGCCACATCAAATGGAGCAGTGAACGTTTTCCATATATCAGCAGTAGCGGTAGTCACATAGTACACCCTTTCTTTAATGGTGTAATCTTCGCTCGTAACAATCTCATTTTGCAACTCTTCACCCACATACAATGGCGGAATCTCCATATATTCACCCAATTGAAGATTTAAGGGCGATGGTACTTTAACAGGTGCATTATAAAGATATATATCACCATCCTTGCGTGTAATAACCTCTTTGATATTATTATCCAATTCACAATACAACATAAATTGTACTTCCTCATTAGGATCAATATAGGTTTCTCCGCCGACGGTTCCTTTCAACGAGTTCATACCTGCAGTAATCTCCGTCATACATGCTCTCCAGGCTCTCATTAACTTATCCTCTTCAGCCTCAACACCTGCATAACCAGCTGGTATCCAGAGATAGACATTACCATTTTCATCTGGAGTTATACTTTGAGTACCATACATATTGCTTTCAGCACCATAAGTGGTATATGGACGCGAGCCATAATATCCAGGAAGACCATTAAATAAGCTACCATTGGGGAATTGATTAAGCGTCACTAACTTACAAGCAGGGTTTGTATTATCACCGCATTGATATGTATATCCTTGTTCAGCAGAATAAACATACTGTCCTAATGGTTTAGCATTTGCATCTGGTCCATCTGTTGGAGCACCACCCTTAGATGTAACGTGCATACATGCACGAATTCGGCATATAGATCCTCCATATACATACGTCTGCTGTGGACAACGCAAACAAGATGTATATTCCGATTCTGTACCATCTGGCAAAGTATCCATCAGATAATACTGACGATATTCTTGTGCAACTTTCATTGGGAGCACAGTGATTGTACCATCGTAGAAGTTTACAGTACCGCCTACAGAGTCAGTACCTATACCATACGCCATATGGAAACCGACATCTTCACCACCCATCTCACCAGAACGATAAGAAATGGCCAAAGTCGTTTTATAGTTGGTACTTACAATTTGCGCATTTTGCAATTCCACACGACCACCTCGGAAGTTTACCTCTGTACTTGGAGCGCCCAAGTCAATAGAAGGAGCGTTGTTGGTTTGCTTCTGCAAACTAATAAAGCCATTGGTGCGCTCGTGTTCGTAAGTAGTAACTTCTTTTTCATCTACAACAGCAGTAGTCACTTCTACTGGCCACAAATCATCAAAGGTAAGTGAGGTCTTGGAAGCATTTGAGCGCACATGTCTATCGGATGCCATATGCACCTGAATTGGCGAAGAGATTTGGAATGCTCGCCATCCCTCAATCAATTGATAGAAACATCCATGTGTACTCTTGAAGACATTGGTACCTCTTGTATGGATATTCACATCAAATGGGGACAGAGTTTGCGTTTCGTGATAGGTTGTATTTTCAAACGTGAAGACTGCACCTGAACCTTGAACATATTTTCCTGTAAAGGCAGGACTAGTTACATCATTTCTATCACGGAAGCTATGTCCACCTTGTGTTTTATTTCTACTAAAGATAAAGCAATCTTCAAGATAAATATCCAACTTTTCGCCAGACTCTCCACGGAAGAACCATACACCCTCTTGCTCTTTAGAATATCCAGTAGTTGCATAAGGGCAGAAACCTGTCATATACACACGAAGTGAATCCTGAACATCAATAAACAATGAGCCTGCATCATCTTTTGTCGTAATCAAGGTTTGTGCCTTGTCTGACACATTCGCATTTTCTACGGCTTCCACAAATTGGTAACAATTATACACCCCTTCTCCATTTGGAGCTTTTGCATATATGTAATAAGGCGTCTTGGCATTGCTACCCTTTTGAGAGTTTGGCGCAGTCACATTCGTTGTCTCATCCGTTGTAGTTGTAACACCATATACAATCAAGTAGTCAAACAATGCAACACCATCATTGGAGAATGTATTCGTGAAATCTACCTCATGATACGTATAATCATTAAACTCAGCACCATGCAAGGTATAGTTTGGAGCAAGTCCAGTAAACACACCTGTTTCTGTTGCATTATCCTTGTATATATAATCTTTTGCGCCCAATAATTTCACCACAGCCAAAACACTATCATTTTGATTGTCATTGGTAATCGTAATAGTACCTTCATCTACCGTGTTGTTAGCTTCCCAAACCACAGTCAGCAGAATAGTATCTGCCAAATTCACTCCCAATGCTTCTGGGAATAATGTACTATTAGCATTGATTTCTACTACCTCACCAACTGCAGGGTCGTATATCAGTTTGAAATTAGTACCATTATCCGATGTGATAGTAATATTGCTTAGGTTGATTGCCGTTAGGATTAGTTGTTTTTCCGTGCTTTCGGATGTGAAGGTCAATGCTTCTGGGGATACAATCAGTTGAGGATAGCCCTCAATGACAAGATTTGACAAACGAACTTCAGAGGCATTCGTACTCTTGTAAGTTATACGAATTTGTTGCCAATTATACAGCACCTCTTGTTCAAGGGAATTACCATCAATAATACGGTTCACTTCGCTTGCAGTATTCCACTTCGTACCATCATATCCCTCAATTACCCAGTCTTCGCTCACGATATTAACAGCCTCACCAAGAGCGTTATACAAATCAAATTTCACGATGCTTGGTGCGCCGTGGAATGAGAATGTCACCGATCGAACAAGAGTAGTATTTTGGAAGACCACTTGACGATTAGCAGCGTTCCACTGCGCATTTGCCGAAGCGGTAGTAATGAAGTAATATCTCTCAGGATCATCTGTCTTTAATTTAATAGGCAATTCTTGTGGATTTTCGTATGTACGAATTTGTATGGTTTTAGTACCTGATGCTGTAGTAGCTGTCAAGGAATAAACCTCATCTATCTCAGTAGAAGCATTGGTCTTAACTTGCAACGCAGTTGTATAATATGGATATTCAGCAGATCCCAAATTATCGGATGTTGTAGGCATTAACTCCAATTCTGTAAAGTTGGTAAATGCTATATCCAAATCGGTATGCGTAAAGATAATTGTTGCGCTTGATTCCGTATTATCTGTATTAACAGGGAGATACATCTTTTGCAAATTAGATGTAATTTCCAACTTAGAAATACATACATTGGTCATTGTACCCACACTCTCGCCATTCGCATACGTAATACGAATAGCAGTAGAGGTAGGTTTCAGAGGTAATTCTACACGAGTATTCTCATAGAATTGCCATGGTGCTACATTTGTCCAGTCGTTGTTTTCTATAGAAGTAGCTTCTTCTATACGCCATTGATTGGTACCATTAGGCGTGAACTCTATTTTATCCGCAACACCTTCGTATATCAAAGTCCACTGCGAGTTTTCAGTAGCAGTAGAGGTAAACGAAACCATATCATTGGCATCGTCAAATGCTATTGATTTCGCATTTTTGGTATGCGTTTTAAAGATATCCATCTCATCGAAACAAACTGTCAATGGTGTCAATGCTGCAGATTCATTAATTGTCAATGTCTGACTTCCTTCAAACTTTGCGATTGAAATAGAAGCATTTTGCTGTACATTAATGATTACAACACCTGCTTTCTTAGGGGTAATCATTGTATTTTCTCCCAAACCCGATAGTTGTACTTCACCTGTGGAAGAAGGATCAATCGTAATTGTTATAGGAGTCTTGGCATTGTCACTACCTTCTACAAACAGCGGGAATGCCTCCGTATCTATAGATATCTCTGCAGGAGGCGTTGCAAATTTCAATTTATTTGGATTTAGCGTTGCGTTTCCTGACAATGGGATAACAAGTATGGAATCTTTCGTTCCGTTCTTTCCGTCTGTATATGTTGCTTTTAAAGTAAGAGTAGCAGACTTATTTTGACCCTCCGACTTAGGAGTGAAAATGATCTTAGCTTCAGAGAATTTATTTTCTCCTTCGCCCCATACAAAACTAAAGTCCTCTGCGTTTGTGCCTGTAACTATTGGTTCCCATACCATACGACTACCATACGTAGCATTATTCCAAATCGTAGTAACATTATATTCCGTTAATGCAATTGGCAAAGTAGATGATACTGGCACCTCCACCGTTGAAGTAAACGGATTCGGTGTAGGAGCAGAGAATTCTGGTCTATAATATTCAGTGGCAGTAACTGTTAATGGATATGTCAAATCGATTGCAGGATTAGAAACGGTTAGATTAGCTGTATATTCGCCATGTTTATCTTGGCTATTATAAGTAACAGGAATAATCAATTTACCATCTTCAATTTTCATCGTTCCAGTCACAAAATTGCTATTATCGCACACTACTTTAAATGCTTCTGCTTTGAAAGGTGCAGCTCCAGCAGGTTGGGTAAGTGTACACTCCACAATACCCTCAACAAAAGATTGGGTAGGCAAGGTAATCTTTAATGCTAACGGTGTATGTGCCGAAATGCCATCAAATGGTTTTTCCCATCTTCCCTTTGAGCCATCCGTGTTTTCCAAATTAGGATAGTAAATATATGTATCACCCACTTGAGCTGCGGTACCCGCAGAATACGAGCCATCTGCATTGTACAATTGAGCAACGGTATTTTCTATTTTACGTTCCACTTTTGCTTGAAGTGTCACTAACGCTTTATAAGCATATTGTAAGAATTGATAAAGAGGTTCCTCAGCAGTCGTGGTAAAAGTGACCTCACCACCTGCCTCTGATGTGATACAAGCACCTCCAGCGGTAGTATAGACGGGACCAGATAGTTTACCATTAACAGTAATGGTTGCACTCTTATTGGGCAGAGCTGTATAAACTTTCGCTGTACCAGCTGCGTTGTCATGACTATGTTCAGGATTCAAGGTTGCACTATTGACCGTGAAATCCTTTGTCTTGCGATTATATTTTTGTGACTTGTTTCCTATACGATATGTCAGCGGATGTACATAACCGTTCCCCGCACCAAAATAGTTGTACCAACCAAGTTTAAGATTATCATGCTCTGTTGTAGCTTGGTACACTTCATACTCATTACGATCATAGACAAACAAGCGAGCGTCCGATGCAACAATAACCTCTGATTCAGCATCAATGTTCAAAGTTGCTCCTGCAAGCAACGCAAGATCTTTTTTTACATAAACTTTTACAGACCTACACTCCACATCCATATTTAACGTGATAGGCAACACATAGTGAGCAGAATTCACGTCTATGCCACTCAAATTCAATGCAATATCTACCAATTGCACTTCAGAATTTTTGGTTTCACCTTCGATAATATATTTCTGTCGGTCAAGCTTTGCATCATAATATTTTGTCACAGATGTTCCTTCACCTAATCGAAATAAGCCATTCGCATAGTCAACTGTATTTGGTACTATAAATGTGGCATTTGCTATCATAGCTCCTCTAACATCCATACCTGTTGTTAACCATTCTTCGGCTCCAAACTCCAATTTCAACTTCGGCTCAATACTATTCACAAAATATTGCCCCATTGGAAAAACTTTTTGGGCATTTTTAAGCACATTCTGAGTGAATGTTCCTCCGCGATAATCCGTTACCAAAAATTGCTCATATACAATGGAGCCACTCTTGGCAGTAATCGTACAATTTTCTCTAAATTGATCATCTCTATTCGTGATATATCCGTATGCGAATAAGCCAGCCTTAGTAGCACCAGTTGTTTCTAAGATAATATGGCAATTCTCACCCATTTCCAACTGTCCATACGTATTAGGGCGTACGCTTGTTAATTCAGATGTGATAAGTTTTAATTGAGCATAAATACAGATATTACCATTTACCGTAATCGTGGTATTGTCAGAAAGTGTTAGTTTTTTCTTCAATGTACCAGCACTACTTTCCGAATAATCTTCATTTAACAAACCTTCAGCTGAAGTTCTGCAAGTATAGTTATCATCACCTGGAATCAAAAGTGTTATCCCCTCTGGGATGAGATAATTACCAGAAGACAATATTCCACTTTGATACACAGCTATCGTTTTATAGGGAGATGTTTGAGCTTTAGCAATAGCATCTTCCAAATGGTTGTAATACAATTGTGGTGTTTCTCCTACTAAGATAAACTGCGCATATTTATCATCAATAAACTCTGGTGTAACAACATCATTTTTATTCAACAAGCCATCATATGGTTGTTGCAAACTATATCTTACAGACTCACCATTCTCAATTCTCCATTTATCAAAACGGTATCCTGTATTAGCAGTAGGAGTTAAAACAAAACTAAAACCTTCCGTTTGGGTAATCTCAATTGGCAGTAAAGTGCTGGTAACCGGTATTGCATTGTCCGCTGTCATACCAAGAGCTGGTTGATAATAGGTATATGTTCCATTTTCACCTGGTTTCAATGTGATTGTAGGTGTTTCTTCTATTGAAACATTCAAAACAACAGAAGCCCCACCTCCTGTGAGCGTAATCGTTTCAGTATCATCAGTAGTCGCAGAAGCTATAGCAGATATTTGAAGTTCGTAATTTCCCGAACCATTATCTGTCATATTAACGGTAAACTTGCTGCTTTCACCACCAGCAATATTATAAGATAATTCGCCATTATGTACCGTTACGTTGTACTTCACAGGCGAGATGCCACTCGCACCCTTAATCAACACAACTTCTGTAGTGGTAGGGGAAATAGTAATGATATTTTTAAACACAGCATACCATGTCTGCGAAACTGTAGCTGGATTCTCACTTGTTTCACTAGAATTTATTGAAATAGTGTTAGGATTATCCGTCTTCTCAATCGTTAATGAACTATTATTTTGAGTCCATCCTGCAAAATAACTATTGTTCGCTGCATCTGCTTCAGCTGTCAGTGTAAAGCTAATATTTGTAGAACCAGTAGTTTCGGAATCACTTTTACCAACCGCTGTAGCAGAAGCACCTATTTCCGTTGCTTCTCCGTTTAGCTCAACGTTTGCACCATCCACATACACTTTACCAACACCAGTACTCGACGGGTGAATCTGTGCTTCTACTTTTGCATAACGATAATAGGATGTAGCATACAAAGAGTTTACAAATACCATAGCGCAAAAGACAATAATTAAGCGTTTACCATGCTCTTTAAACACTTGATTAATTAAAGAAAACATTTTTTTCATATCATTCTGTTTTTTAGTTAATATTCTTTTTGGGCGGCTGAGCCGCATTTTGGTGTATAGTGTAGAGTGTAAGGTGCAAAGGCACGAGACCTAACATTGGCACTCTGATTTTTCTACGTTGATAAATTTGTTAAATGTATATTGCTTAATCACTATTATCATCCATGCTACGACCATTAGGATATGACTCCAGTCCACTAACACATGTCCCCAAATAGTCATCGCAGCCATCGCAAGGCACCAAATTGTTAACACCCCTGCATATGGCAATGCCCAATGCTTGCGCCAATGCCAGAAGATTGCAGGCAATGGGTTGAAGGGGATTATTAGCCAGTTCCACTCCGTACAACAGAGGTCGGAGAAACATATCAAATAGGTCATAAAGCAACCTACAAGGGTCTGCGCTGCCAACATCAGCCAATCGAAGTATGGACGATTCCAAAAGAGGTTAGCGATTACCAACACAAGTAATAGAATAGCCAATACCATTGGTGTAAACCATGTATTGCTTGTTTGCGGTTCGCCCGCCACCAATACCGTTGGCTCGCTTGCCAACAGCGGTTCACCGTTCACCTTGGCTTGCTGCCAAGCGTGGACTAACGACATTGGTACAATCAATTGGCGATCATTATGATGTGGAACATCAGTTTCACTTCCTGCAATAAATACACTAATAAATCGCATCCACATAGAAGGTTTAGTATATTCAAAGTACATCTCACGAGCAGTGTGCGGGTGTTCATACAACGATCTATCATACACTATCACTGTTTCGCCTAATGCTTCCTTGACAAACTCTATTGCTGTTGTTGCACAACCGCGATGATAGTAGTCGTATGGGAGACGAATACCTTCTGCCAAGTGCTCGTCCAATATGCGCCAAAGTTCGCGCTTGACCTCTATAGGGAGGTTGAGCGTATATTCATATACCCCACGACCTTCTTCGCGATAAATGTCGCAGTATTCTTCCACAGGGATAACAAACAAGCCCATCATCAGTTTGCCTGCAAGGAAATCCAGTACCCTATTTTGTACGCCCTCGCTCTCGTAGGAGAAGCAGTAGTCCATGCCAAATGTCGGACATTGCAGGCGGAGGCAAGCATGACCGAGGACGGAGTACAATACCGTGCCAGGGTCTGCGACCAAAAGCGATGCTATGACAAAATCCTCCGCAGAGCGGTCCACGTTGTCGTTGAACACCGTATCCACATACTGCCCCTCAGCATCCACAATCTGTGCGGATACGGAGAAAGTGCCTGCTACGAGGAGCAGGAGGGCAATAAATAATATTTTATTTAGTTGAGGCAAAATAAGCGTTAATTGAATTTGCGATAATATGTTTACCAAGTAAGATTAATTTCATTTTTGCTTTTGTCATATAAGGTAGAACGCTTAATAATTATATCTTTAAACTTCGTCTTCAAATATTTTCTTACTACTAATCTTGTTTTCTCTCCCATTAACGGTGAAAAGGAAATACTCTTAACAATATCTGTCATAATCATTGGAGAACTATATTCACAATGCAATGGTATGTAAATTCCTTCATAATTGTTTTGCAAAGTTTCTCCTTGTACAATAACTACTCTTATTTCATTTTCATAACGAAACGCATTACGTTTTAGCATAAGTAATCTTGCACATAAATTATTAATATCATTTATTGAAGGCATAGGTTCTTTAAAGGGGATTTCATTGATCGAGATAGACTCAATATTTGAAGTCTTCATATACTCTACCTTTCCTATATAGATATTCCAATCATTAGGAAGTGTCCTTAATAGCATAACAAATTTCTCACGATCTAATGATAGTTTTATCCCCATTTCCTTTCTAGCATGTATCAACCAATGTGCTTCTGAGGAAGCGTTAGTTGTAAAACAAGTACAAAAGACACGATTCTTCCACGGGAATGATTGGTTGTTTGGATATAACGCACGCACAAAACGACTCTCAAAAGGATCTGTCCATAGGATAGGATTGGCAAACCATAACTGACCATCATCCAATGTCTTCAAGCCATACTCCAATGGCATATATTTGTACAGACTAGGCACAACACTACTACGACCTTTCTTCAGAAAGTCATCTTCTGTCATATTTACAAAATATATATTAGCCATTATTATTTTATTTTTTACGTTTTGCTTATTTACTCATACTTTTATCAAAATCTCTATGCCATCTAATGATTAGAGAGATAAAGTTATTTACTAATTACGCTATCGCTGTCGGATTTATTGTTTTATGTTAACGCCCGAGGGCAATTCAGCTTATAGTTAATAATTCCTTTTGACTCTAATGATTCCATATACAAAAAAGCGATTATTCGCTTAGTGGAATAATCTTTCTACAATTGTCTCTGCGGTGCGGAGACAATTCCCATTCTCAAATTGTATACGCATGCGTAGACAATCTCCTCTTTCAAATTGTGTACGCACGCGTACATAATTTAAATTATTCCTTATAGAATCACTATGTCAAAGATCATTGCGCGGCAGAGCCGCGGTATATTTTATCAAAACAATAGAAAAAACCGATATGCGATTAGGCATATCGGTAAAGAAACGAAATATATCAACCTATAGAATTACATCAACTTACGTAACTCATCAGCCGAAGGCAATGCTCGATAATGTTCGGGCAACTCATCTACGCTGCAGTATGTAGCCACACCCAAGGGCTTGGACATATCGCGCAAAGTAAACTCCACCTCTGTATTACTCTTATCTCTACACAAGATAATACCAATACTTGGGTTCTCATCGGGCAACTTGACATATTCATCCAAAGCCGACAAGTAGAAATTGAGTTTGCCTGCATATTCGGGTTGGAACTCACCATTCTTCAGTTCAATAGCGACCATGCAACGCATCCTTCGATGATAAAAGAGCAAATCAATAAAACGCTCCTTCTCATCCACTATCACACGATACTGATTGCCCATGAAAGTAAACTCATTGCCCAAGGACATCATAAAATTCTTGATGTTATTCACAATATGTTGCTCTACATCGCGCTCATCCACATAATCTGGGTCTTCCACGTGCCAAAAGTCCAACACATTATTCTCCTTGAAAGTCTGCATGGCTATTGCACGCTGCTTCTCGTTAGGAATAGTCTGAGCAAAGTTGCTTGGCATACTACCTTCTGCGTGGTATAAATCATCACGCAAAGCTTGCTCTAAGCGTCTATATCCCCAGAACTCAGTTGCTGCCTTACGGATATAAAACCAACGAGCAGAGATGTCTTTAGTCTTGGAGAATATAGTAACATGATGAGTGAAACCGATTGAGAGAAAACTTTCCAAGTCTTGTTCCTCAATTTCGTTCGGCACTGCCGAACGAAACATAAATGGCTGAATTTCAGTAGTAATAGGCATGATTCCCAAATTGTTCGGCACTGCCGAACGATTTTCAAAAACATCTACCCATGCTTCATAAAACAAGCGCATTTTACGCATATTTTCTGCGGAAAAACCTTTCAATCCTGGCATCTCTTGTTGCAACTGATTGGAGATATGCTCAATGGCACTTGTTCCCCACGCAGCATTGCGACTATGTTCGGAAATATACTTACCTACTCCATAGTACAAACCAAGACTTTCGCCATTTGCATGACGTGATACACGATAGCGGGACACTTGAATGGCCTGCTTGATGGCTTTTACTGCCTGCACATAATCGGCTCTTACTATTTGCTCCATAATCTACTGGTTTTATGGTGCAAAGGTAGTAAAAAAATCGGATATATGCAAGTCTTTGCAAAGTTTTTTCGTTTCTTTACTATTGTTTCAATCTTTCAAAGATCACTTTTTGCTCGCTTTGCTCACGTTGGTGGCAGCAGAGCTGCTATTTAGGTTAAAGGTTAGAGGCGAGAGGTTAAAGGCACGAGGTCTTCGCTTACGCTCTAAACTGTTTTTATGTTGTCGCCCAAAGGGCGGGGTGTTCAGTTAATAGTTAATATCTTTTGCCGCGGGGGGCTCGGCGAACTACCGCCGAGCACTAAACTGGTGGCGGGAACGCGCGGGCGTTGCTTGCGGCGATACTCGGCGGGAAATCGCCGAGGTCTAAACAAACGGCGGGGGCAATTCTCTCTCTGGATTACCCGAATGACATTCGGGGTAATGGACAAAGAAAGGACACTTTGGCGGGACGGAAGGCTATTTATCCAT
This sequence comes from Bacteroidales bacterium, assembly GCA_015061165.1. Classification (GTDB taxonomy): domain Bacteria; phylum Bacteroidota; class Bacteroidia; order Bacteroidales; family Paludibacteraceae; genus Colicola. The sequence continues at coordinate 59,539 of SUXC01000011.1, read as the reverse complement.
CAGCAATGTGATGAGAATGACATAGTAATATCATAGTTATCACATAGTAATGTCATAGTAGCAGTAGGACCCGTCAAGAACCCGTTATGAACCCGTTACAGATAGGAAACATACTGTCGGTTTTGTCGTTTTTGACGATATTGTCGATTTGAGAAACGACAATAATGACAATAACGACAATTTACGCACATTGCGTAAACGACGCCTTCTCCAATAAATACTCATCAAAGATCACTCTTTTTGCTCCTCCACGGACTAAATCCTCAGCACTTCGTGCCCCTTCACAGAAGTCCGTGGAAAACCACCATCTTAATACGTCAAATTTATAATCTACTTATTATCAACCACTTCAAAATCATCCCCCATCCCATGGATTAGTGCGAAAACTGCGAAAAGTGCGAACTTCAAAATGCTCATTTGCGCAGTTTGCGCACTTTTCGCACTTTAGTGTATGGTGTAGCGTGTTGCTTTCGGCAATTGGCTATAGGTGATTGGCTATAGGCAATGGCTTTTTCGCTAACGCTCTAAACTATTTTTATGTTATCGCCCAAAGGCGGGTGGTTGCACTATATATTATTGAAAAAGACTGAAAAACATACCATTTGTTCTATGTGCAAAACGATTTTTAACAAAAAGTGTTCTGTATGCAATACACTTTTTTCATAAAAGTGTTGTATATATAAAACATTTTTTGTAATTTTGCAGCGGATTTGGGTTTATCCACTAAGGTAACAAATATTAACAACAACTTAGACAACTTAAATCAACAACTATTCCGCGCAAAACAACATATTGCGCGGCAAGGAATATCCATTACCAAAATTGCAGATTATTAGAGTATATTAACCAAAATTATTACTTGACATTATGGAACTATTATTTATCCGAAATCAAGAACTGCTCAACAATGTTTCTACTGCCTTTATTCGCTCACGAATGAACGACATTCCATGGCAAGAAGCACGCCTAATCGCTATCCGCGGTGCACGAGGTGTAGGTAAAACCACCTTAATGTTGCAATACCAGAAGTTACACTACGGCAACACACAAGACCACAAGTCATTGTTTGTCCGTTTAGATAACCTGTATTTTACACAACACACCCTAATAGAAGTAGCAGAACGTTTCTACCAGCAAGGAGGTGAGTTGCTCTTAGTGGATGAGGTACACAACTACCCCAATTGGAGCAAAGAAATCAAAGAGATTTACGATACATTCCCAAAACTGCGTGTGGTATTCAGCGGTTCCTCACTACTACACATCCTGAATGCAGAAGCAGACCTTTCGCGTCGATGCCTAAGCTACGACATGCAAGGATTATCCTATCGCGAATATATGATTATGTACCATAACATACATCTGCCATTGGTATCGCTGAGCGACATTCTGCACAATAGTGTAGCCATCTGCGAAGAAGTCAACAAACTATGCCGTCCGTTGAAGCATTTTACACATTATCTACAACAAGGGTACTACCCTTTTGGCGCAGAAGGTTTTGCCACATATAACCAACGTGTAGAGAATACCGTTGAACTATTGCTGAACATTGAACTGCCCCAACTGCGCAAGGTAGATATTGGCAATATCCGCAAACTGAAAGCATTGCTATCTGTACTCGCAAGCGAAGTACCGATGTTGGTGGATACCGCTAAACTATCCACTCTACTTGGTATTAGTCGCAACACCCTATTGGCCTATCTGGAATATCTGGATGAAGCCAAACTGATTAAGCGACTATATTCGGATGATTTATCAGTCAAGAAAATGCAAAAACCAGATAAAATCCTAATGGATAACTGCAACCTACTAAAAGTGCTTGCTCTAAAAGAACCTAAAATCGGTACGCTCAGAGAAACATTCTTCTGCAATCAGTTGGGTTATCAACATCAAGTAGAATACTCCAAGCAAGGTGATTTTCTCATTGATCACCAAATCACATTTGAAATTGGTGGACAAGCCAAAGAGGGGAAACAGGTTGCTGCAATAGAAAACGCATACATCGTAGCCGATGAAATCGAATATAGCTATGGTAACAAGTTGCCGATTTGGCTATTTGGATTGCTCTACTAAACACATTACGCTGGCACGACAAAATGTCGTGTCAGTTTTTTCAGTCTATTTCAATATTTCAAAGATCGCTCTTTTGCTCGCTACGCTCACGTTGGTGGCAGCAGAGCTGCTATTTAGGTTAAAGGTGAGAGGCGAGAGGCTAAAGGCACGAAGTACGGAAGGCGTGTCGTGCATAGGCGCACGATTGCGCAGATGCACGGCACGCGAACAATACATATTACTCTGCCAACGCTGTGGTCAATTGGCCTTCAAACTCGGTCAAGAAACGGACATACAAATAGCCGTCCGCATCTACATACTGTGCCAATGGAGCCAAAATAGCCTTGCTCAGAATAACATTACCCTCAGCAGGTACCTCTGTATAATTCACTACATCCTTATGATATATAGCCACTGCAAACTCGCAATCCTTAGCCACGAAAGTATGCAATGCGCCCTTACCTGTCCATACAAGGTTCACACCACTTGCCAACCACGCTTGATAATCAATGCGATAGATATCAAACGCATCGCTGAGGTTCAAAGTCAATTGTGCCACAGGCTCAAGCAATGTGCTTGCTGCCACACATGGGCTAACAGGTTTCTCCTCTGGCAATATAGTGAGGATAAGAGTAGCCTGGTAATCGCAACCATTCTCATCTTGGAGAGTGATGGTATATTCGCCAGACTCGGTATAGGTTACACCGTGCCAATCATAAGTCTCACCGAATTGAACAGTTACCTCCTCAGTAGTAGCAGGGGTTTGTGGATGAACGGTGAGGTCAAGAGTTACGATACTATCTGCGCCATTAGCAGCAGGGAAGGTCTTGGTATATGTACCCGTCTCGGCATAAGTATCACCTGCCCATCCATATATCTCGCCAAAGCAAATAGCAGCAGTGATGGTGGTGTAAACGTCTTCAGGCTCTGGATTCTCTGGGTCAGTTTCTGCAGGTTTGGCAGAGGTAAAGGTAGCATTGCCTTGACGTTCAGACTTTAAACGCAAATATAAAAATCCATCCGACTCCAAAGATGCACCCCAATTTGTCAACATATCTTTAGAAACCACTAACGATCCACGACTTGAAATAGTCAATACTTTCAACACTTCAGGATCCGTGCTATAAAAATCACAATAAGAAGCCACATACACACTCAATGTATTTCTACCAGTCCAGTCTATAGTGAAGTCATAGTTCGCCCAATCATTGTATGCCATACGATAAACAATATCAGAAGATACTGGTACTGTGAACAATTGAGCAGAAGAAATCAAAACAGTTTCATCAATACAAGAAGATGTACTCCACAAAGATGGAGTAAGAGTTGTTGCTTTATTACAAGCAAAACGCACATAAAGATAATTATCAGTAGCTGAAACACCTAAGTTAGCAATATCACCCTTCGAGAGTTGCAGTTTGCGTTGGTTATCCTCTTTGCTAAATGGATATACAGAAAGCACATTCGCATCTCCAATCTCAAACTCAGGTGTATTCGATATGTGCATCCCCATCAAGTATTGGGTATTAGCCACGAACTCGGTGGATTTCCATGTCTTAGGGAAACAGAACACACGTTCATCATTAGCCTGCAACTGTACTGGTTCATCATGCTTGAGCAAAATAGCGTCACCTTGAATTTCACCTAATGGAATACGCTCAACCACCAATTTACCAGGACTCTCCGAAAGAACTTTGGCATAATAAATGCCTGCACCAATCCAATTGGCAATAGCACTCTCCATATCTGCAGGATACAATTTATGAGGAGCATCATTTGTTATATCATATTTTGCTTTCACATACATACTTTCATCCACGGGTGTAAATTGGCATTCATCCTCTGCGACCCATACACGAGCAGGTTTCTCTCCTATCCATACGAAACGGATACTATCTTTTTGCCACTCGGAATATGGGAATATTAACATCTTATTAGAATCATTCGCTGCAATATCAATCGTATCACCCAACTTGGTGTAATGACCATTATCTAAACAAGATTGAAATGCCGTATCAGGAGTTAAACTAATACTGCCACTTTCATAATAAGACACCTTTACAAATGCCTGTATATTATGTGTAAGACCGAACTCGGTAAGTTGGTCACGGTAGCGCTCATCAATAGATAAATCCCATTCCCATTTACCATCACGTACAACTCTGTCACAAACAAATCCCACGGGTAAGGTTACACCCATTGCTTTCAGTATGTTTATAACACTATCTAACTTATGGTCTTCATACACACCATATTCGCAAGTGAAATCAATTTCAACATCTGGTCCCCATTCCACCTGATTTGTACTATCAGGTGAAAAATACACATGCATAGGTAAATCGTATGTCCATGCTGAATACCACAACTCAGCATATCCCTCCTCAGGATCTACATCAACATGACCCGCATAACTCTTATCTACAGGAATAGGGTCCTCGCATGTGAGACCCGTTTGCGCCATCATTGAAGTGGCGAACAACACTACAAAAAGTGTGGAGAATAGTTTTTTCATATCTGTTTGTTTTTTAGTTTTCTTATTTTAGGGTGTAAAGTGTAAGGTGTAAAGTGTAAAGGCAGGGGTTATTCGCTGCGCTCAGTTTTCAATAACGATTTTAATGATTTGGACTTGATAGCAACGAATACCAGATACAGCAAAGCAATCAACAACAATGGAAGAATATCGCCAACTGGAACCCAATAATAACGGTTATAAAGTTCATCACCATAATAATAATCATAATAACCATTTGAATTATTCATTGCTTCCTGATACCAATCCAACCACTCGTCAAAAGATGGTTCCTCACCCATACCTGAGTTCCAGAAGTTTGCAAGAAATGCATTGTATACACTCTCCAAAGAATAGCGGTCGAAATAATAACCCTTAGTTTCATCATCATAGTAACTATCACCATTATTTCGCACCCAAGTATCAAACCATTTCCACCATGAATCATTGAATCCTAGTGCATTCTGTTTGCCACGGACACCCATGCGGCTACCACCACCGAACATACCTGTATATTGACCATAGTTAGCAGAGCCAGAGTAATCCATCGCAGTATAACCGCCATAGAAGCCATTATCCATACCCGCACTTGCAGCATTCGTCATAGCCATCACAGGATTCTCGGCCGCCATCATCGCTGGATTATCGCCTGAAGATGGCATAGCCTGACGGCGAGAGGATGTATATGAAATAGGAGATGATGCATAAGCAATCGAACCTCCAACCGCGGGCTGGGAGGTAGAAACACCACCGCGCACACTACCACCTGTGGCAGCACCACCATTGCCACCGCCACCATAGCTATTGAAGGTCTGGCTGGAGGTGGTGTACAAGCCTGCGCCTGAAGGCGCTGAGGCGGTAAGGGAATTGGCAATTGGCGATTGGCTATAGGCTATAGGCGAGGAGGATGCGCCACCATATGCGCCCGCGTATGAATAAGAGGTACGCGCGCGAAGTGTAGATGAGGAGGACAAAGGCATTACCCCACCCTCACCTGCGGACGGTCCAGCAAACGTAGCATTCGTATAGGCAGCACCACCAGAATAAGATGGTGTGTCACCATAACTGTCGTGGATATTCCAACCTAACTTCTCTTCATCCGCCGTCTGTAACCAAATTACTCCACCACACAACACCGCAACCAATAGAACGGCAATAAATACATTTACGTTTTTTTTCATTTCTTTTTTTAACTTTATCTGTTTTTTTATACCTTAAATTCTACAATAATCCATATCGATAGCGCACCACCGATACATTGTACATCAGATAAAGTAGGACATGATAAAAAAATCACTTAATATCCCCTTAACAGAATACACTAACCACTAACGCACTACAGCACATGAAGTTAGATAGTATCGACTGTTATTACTTTGGGTTATTAAGTGTCAGAATTTTGCGAAGTCTCGAACAGCAAACCAAAGCGTTAACAACGCTATAAAAATATGTCTTGAATATCGCCCAATGCGAACAATCGAAAGTACGCACTAAACGAATTTCGCTGCAAAGGTACAATATTTTTTCGAACTACACAAATAATATGGAAGTTTTTTTACAAAAACATGCATAATCTTATATTTGGTCGTAAAATCTTAAAATATGACCTTTTTTTCTGAAATTAATTGTAAAATGAAATCATATAGATAGTATCTATCCGTATGAAAGTATTAAACTATGACCAAATATTTTGAGAAAAAATGCAAAATATGTGCTTTTTTCTGCATTTTTGTGTGATATATGCCAAAAAAGCAGTATCTTTGCACTACTTTTTGCACCTTATGCAACGAACACCCCAAGAAATAGAACTCATCCGTTTACGCGCTCGTTTGACCAAACGATTTCACAAAGCATGTGCCGACTATGGGCTGATAGCCGATGGCGATCATATCCTTGTGGGAGTGAGTGGCGGAAAAGACTCCTTGGCATTGGTGGAGTTTTTGGGCAAGCGCGCGCAAATATATGTACCACGTTTTCAGGTTACAGCCGTATATGTTCGCCTCAAAGAGCGTTCCTATCAGTCCGACATTGACTATCTGCAACGCTTTTGCGACGCTGCGCAAGTGCCATTGTTGGTGCGCGACACCGAGATTGGCGCAGAGGAGAAGAAGGACCCGTGTTTTCTTTGCTCGTGGTACAGGCGCAAAGCCCTATTTGATGTGGCGCAGGAATTAGGTTGTAACAAGATTGCCTTGGGGCACCACAAAGATGATATAGTGGAAACGCTGCTAATGAATATGATTTTTCAAGGCAGCATAGGCACTATCCCTCCACTCCTGCAAATGGAGAAGATGCCCATACAAATGATTCGCCCACTCTGTCTATTGGAGGAACGCGACATAGCGCGCTATGCAGAGTTGAGTGGATATGAGAAGCAGATTAAGGCGTGTCCGTTTGAGAAAGAGAACAGTCGCACACAGATGAAAGCCCTGCTTCAGCAATTGGAAACGCTCAATCCCGACGTTCGCGACTCCATTTGGGGGGCAATGGAGAACATTAAACACGACTATCTGCCCAAACGCAGCAACAAGGCTTAGCAATAAACATACAATACCAACCCATAATACCCATAATTGCAACCATGAAACATCTATTCTCAACGCTCTTTATCCTATTCTTTGCACTCAGCAGTTTGGCGCAACAGGCGTATAATATTCGCAGTCCGTATGACCCTGCTACAGTTCCTATGCCCGAACAGATGCGTGGCGAGATAATCCAGTTCACGCTTGATGATTCGCATATCTATCCTGGCACCAAACGCCAAATCTTGGTATATGTGCCTCAGCAATATACGGGCGACAAGCCTGCGTGCCTATTGGTCTGTATGGACGGTATCCTCTATGATGCCACTACGGTGATGGATAATCTGATTGCTTCGGGCGAGATGCCTGTGACGATTGGTGTGTTTGTCAATCCAGGGGTGGTGTATGATGCTGAGGGCGAGGTGGTGCGCTACAACCGTTGCAAGGAGTTTGACGCTACCGATGACCTCTTCGCTCAGTTCCTCGAAAAAGAGGTGCTTGCTAAGGTAGAGGGTATGCAAACGGAGAGTGGCAAAACGATTCGTTTGTCCAACGATGCCAACGACCGCGCTATCACAGGAGCCAGTAGCGGAGGTATAGCAGCGTTTACAGCAGCGTGGAACCGACCCGATTTGTTTAGTCGCGTATATACTACGGTCGGTACTTTCGTGGCTATGCGTGGGGGAAACGAGTATCCTGCTATCATCCGCAAGACCGAACCTAAACCGCTGCGAATCTATATGCAAGATGGTTGGTATGATGTCTGGAACCCCATTTTTGGCGAATGGTTTGAATATAACGTGCTGATGGAGTCGGCACTGAATTTTGCAGGATACGAGGCGTTTCATAAGTGGGATAGAGGTAATCATAGCATCAAGTACGGCACCTTGGCTTTTCCCGATGCCATGCGTTGGCTATGGAAAGGCTACCCTGCGCGTGTACAAAAAGGCTGGTCGAATAATGGCATGCTGCAAGATATTTTGCAGCAGGGCGAGGATTGGCAAGAACTGGCACTGCCTGTAGCAATAGATAGTCTGAATATTTTTGCCACAGCAGACAGTTCCATCGTCTTTGCCTCGCGCGCGGGTATCTTTAAGGTATCGCCTGCGGGCGCGTGTGTACGCATAGGCGAACTGAAAACGGGTGAACGCCTGATGGGAGAAGACCTAACGGCACGAGGAACGACACTGTACCATCACGGTGCAAAGGTGGCAGACGGGTTGTATGGTCTGGAGGCTGCGCAAGTGTTGTCCGATGGCAAATATTTGGCATTGTGCAACGCCAAGGCGAAGAGCAAAGACAATGTGTGGGTTATCCATGCAGGTTGTCGTGCATTGGCAGTAGCACCCGATGAGCGTTTTTGTGTAACGGGAGAGCAGCATACCCACTATTTGCTGAGTACGATTATCAGCCAGCAGGGCGAAATGCTATATAGCGAGCCATTCTATTATCTGCATGACCTGAGCAACGGTTCGCAGCAGCAAGCAGGCAATATGGTATTTGACACGAATGGCAACTTGTATGTCGCCACAGCGATGGGCGTACAGGTGGCAGACCATAACGGTCGTGTACGCGCTATCTTGTCCTTGCCTGCAGGTGGCGTACAGTCCTTGGCATTCAGTGGCAACTACCTGTATGTGGTTTGTGGTAATCGCTTGTTTGTCCGCAAGATGAACGCACGGGGACACCTGCCTGCTTCGGGGATAGTGAAATACAAGTCACAAGGACAGGGGTAAGACTATGAAGTGATTAGAATAACATAGTCCTTCGATAATTTAGGACTGTTTCGTTCGGTAATTTGAGATGGTTGTGATACAAACAAGACTGCCAAGTGGTTTGGCAGTCTTGTCTGTTGATTGGATATCGGATAATAGTTATCGGATATCGGTATTGCGGAATTAATCCTCGTCCTTTTGGGTTGCTTCGTACTCTTTGATGAGTTTCTCTTGTACATCGCCGGGTACGAGTTCGTAGCTCTTGAACTTCATGGTGAAGGTAGCGCGACCACCTGTGAGGCTGGACAATGTAGTAGAATAAGAAGCCATCTCCTTTAATGGAACCAACGCCTTCAAGGTGGTGAAATTCTTCTCGGTCTCCATACCGAGCACCATACCACGGCGACCGTTGATGTCGGACATCACATCACCCATGATCTCGCTTGGTACAAATACCTCTACCTCATATACAGGCTCCAAGAGTTTTGGATTAGCATTCTTAAATGCCTCAGCGAATGCGTTGCGACCTGCCAAACGGAAGGAGATTTCGTTGGAATCTACTGGGTGCATCTTACCATCATAAATGATAACGCGCACGTCGCGAGCGTAGGAACCAGTCAAAGGACCTTGCTCGATACGATCCATCAGACCTTTGAGGATAGCAGGGATGAAGCGTGCATCAATAGCACCACCCACGATAGAGTTGATAAGTACCAATTTACCGCCCCACTCCAAAGGAATCTCTTGGGTATCGCGAACAGAGATACGGTATTCTTGGTTGCCGAACTTGTAAACCTCTTTCACTGGAACGCCCTCCTCGTATGGCTCAACAATGAGGTGAACCTCACCAAATTGACCAGAACCACCTGATTGCTTCTTGTGGCGGTAGTCAGCGCGAGCAGACTTGGTGATAGTCTCGCGATAAGGAATCTTAGGCTCCTCAAAGGTAATCATCATCTTATCGTTGTTCTCCAAACGCCATTTGAGGGTGCGGAGGTGGAACTCACCTTGACCAGAAACGATGACTTGCTTGAGCTCTTTGGATTGCTCTACAACCCAAGTAGCGTCCTCCTCGTGCATGCGGGTGAGGAGTGCAGACAGTTTCTCGGAGTCACTTTCGTTCACAGGCTTGATAGCACGGCGATATTTAGGATCTGGATAAGAGATAGCAGGATATTGATTCTCGCAGTCTTTTGCATTGAGGGTGTTGCCAGTACGTGAGTCTTTGAGTTTCACGGTAGCAGCAATATCACCAGCAGCCACTTCGTCCACAGGAACGCGGATACTACCTGCTACAGAATAGAGTTGGCTGATACGCTCTTTGGTGCCACGGTCCACGTTGAGTACGTCATCACCTGGGCGGAGTGTACCTTGCATCACCTTGAAATAGTTTACATCGCCAATGTGTGGCTCAACAGATGTCTTGAAGATAAATGCAGAAACAGGAGCAGAAGCATCAGGTGCAATCTCTTTAGCATCGGTGGTAATAGGCTTAGGAGCATCTGCTACAGAAGGAGTCATCTCACCGAGGAAGCCCATGAGACGACGGATACCCATATCTTTGAGACCGCTGGTGCAAATAACAGGATACATGCTACCCTCAGCGAAGACGGTCTTAAGACCCTGCATGAGTTCTTCGTCGGAGAGAGTGCCTTGCTCGAAGTACTTGTCCATGATAGTCTCATCAGACTCAGCAGCCCACTCCAAGAGTTGAGCGCGAATCTCTTCTACAGTAGCTTGCTCACTCTCTGGGATATCTTTAGCCTCTGGAGCACCACCTTCTGCTTTCCAAACGAGCATCTTGCCTTGGAGCACGTCGATAGCAGCGTTGAATTCCTTACCAGCGTTGATAGGGTATTGGAAGAGGGTACATTTGTTGCCAAATGTCTCTTTGAGTTCGTTGAATGTGCGCTCGAAGTCAGCGTTCTCGTGGTCGCACTTGTTAATAACGAATGCGATAGGTTTCTTGGCTTGCTCAGCGCGACGGAAGTTGTTTTGTGTACCTACCTCAACACCACCGTTAGCGGAGAGTGTGATGATGGCGGTATCTGCCACGTGGAGTGCTGTGATAGCACCACCGCAGAAGTCGTCGGAACCTGGGCAGTCAATGATATTGAGTTTTTTGTTATTGAACTCGATGTTGCAAACTGTGGAAAATACGGAATAGCCGTATTCCTTTTCTACTGGGAAATAGTCGCAGACGGTAGATTGTGTTTCAACAGTTCCGCGACGTTTGATGACCCCGCACTCGAAGAGCATGGATTCCATGAGGGTAGTCTTACCCGAGCCACTGCCACCCATGAGGGCAATGTTCTTAATCTCGTTAGCTTGATAAACTTTAGCCATAACGTGTTTAGTTTTAGATGTTAAGTATATGTTTTTTTCGGTATTTCGGATATCTTTATCGCCTACCGTGATGTGATTCTTGGTTTGCGAATAACCGATATTGGCTGCAAAGGTACGAAAAAAATGTTATATATGCAAGCGATTTGAGTAAAAAGTGCATTTTTACGTGAAAAACATCTTGCTATGTACCATATCTCGGGGAGTTCTTAGCCACAAGGGCACGATACCGCTTCGCTCTTCTCTCGGTGTCTCAGGGTCGTCTCTCGGTGAAATTCAGAAAAAGATAGCAAAACGAAAAGAGAAAGAATCTTAATAATTGCTACAAAATAAAAATATAACTGCTACAAAATACAAACACAACTACTTCCAAATTAAAACACAAAATGCTACGAAATAAAAAAAGTGTGATGGCTAATTAGCCATCACACTCGCGCTCCCTCAAGGACTTGAACCTTGGACCCCCTGATTAACAGTCAGATGCTCTAACCGACTGAGCTAAGGAAGCAGTATTTTTTGACCCCGAAAATCAGTTCATTTCCGAAATCGGGTGCAAAATTACTACTTTTTTTTGATATGAGCAAGTTTTTTTGAAAAAAAATTACTATCTTTGCAGAAAATTTTGATTTTACACTCAAAATTGGCATTTTTTGACCCCAAAAATAGGAAAAAACGAGAAAATCGCATATAATTCGCTAAAAACAATATAACATAAAAATAATGAAACGAATTTTAGGTTTAGGAAACGCATTGACAGACATTCTACTGCAAGTGTCGGAAGGCGATCTGCGTGAAATGGGCTTCCCAAAAGGCAGTATGAACCTCATCAATGCGGAACAATTAGAACAAATTCAGTCCCGATTTATTTCTGTGCGCAAACACCTTGTAGCAGGTGGTAGCGCCTCCAACACCGTTGCAGCCATCGCCCAATTAGGCGGAAAGGCAGCATTCATTGGTAAAATCGGAAACGATGAAGTGGGGCGATTCTATCGCGAAGATTTGATTAAAAACAATGTGAAGCCCCTCTTGCTCAGTTCCTCGCTGATGTCAGGTTGCTGCGTAGTGCTGATTACCCCCGACGGTGAACGTACCTTCTGCACCTATCTGGGAGCAGCAGCAGATTTGAGAGCAGAAGACATACGCAAAGAAGCCTTTGTAGGATATGACATCTGCCACGTGGAAGGATACCTCGTACAAGACCACAACCTGATAGAAACAGCACTCCGCACTGCCAAAGAACAAGGATGTACCATTTCGCTCGATTTGGCAAGTTACAATGTGGTGAATGAGAACCATCAGTTCTTGAAAGACCTTATATATAAATATGTAGATATAGTGTTTGCGAACGAAGATGAGTCGTTTGCCTATACCCACCTCAACCCCGAAGAGTCGGTGGAGAACATAGCAGGACAATGCGACATAGCCATCGTGAAAGTGGGCAAACGCGGTTCGTATGTACGCCAAGGTAATCAAGTGCATCACATAGGCGCAATCACCTCGAACTGTCTGGACTCTACAGGCGCGGGCGACCTATACGCAGGCGGATTCCTACACGCACTGTCCGACGGCTTTGACCTGCGCCGCTGCGGCGAAATAGGCACTATTGCCGCAGGACGCGTAGTGGAAATAGTAGGAACCAAATTGCCCGAAGAGACATGGGACGAGATACGTCGTATATGTGCCCTCTATCGCGGATTCATGCACAAACTGAAATTCTAACCCCAAAAACAACAATAATATGAAGATTCCATACATATTGTATCAGTACCTGATTGGTTTTCCATTGATAGTCGTAGTAACCTTATTCACCGCCATATTCACCATTGTGTGTTTCCCATGGAAGAACGGTAAAGCCCCTCGCGCGGTGCAAGTGTTCTGGTCGCGCAGCGTACTGTGGCTGCTATTGGTACCCATCAAAGTGACAGGACGCGAGAATGTAGATCCCAAACAATCGTATGTGTTTGTTGCCAATCACCAATCGTTCTTGGACGTGTTTGCAGTGTATGGCTGGTTGCCAAACAACTTCAAATGGATGATGAAAAAAGAACTGCGCAAGATACCCTTTGTGGGAACAGCATGCGCAGTGGCTGGTCATATCTTTGTGGACCGCAGCAATCCAAGAGCCGCGTTGCAGAGCGTAGAACTGGTGAAAAAAGAGTTGGTGGATGGCATTTCCACCGTCATCTTCCCCGAAGGAACGCGCACAAAGAACGGTGAAATGGGGCGTTTTAAGCAAGGCGCGTTCAAAATAGCCATGGATTTGCACCTGCCCGTAGTGCCCATATCATTAGTGGGTTTCTACGATGCGATGCCACGCAACCACTTCTATGTAACACCTTTTTCAAAAGTGCAGTTGCATATCGGCAAACCGATAGACCTATCACAGTTTGCGGACATCAATGAAGCTATGGAACACTTGCGCAATCAAGTGCAAGAGGGAATGAAAAAAAGAGTCGATTGACTCTTTTTTCATTTAATACTATTAATACTATGCGTATTCTTAAAATAAGCTCAGTTGCTCATCTATAGGTTTGCTATCCTCCGGTACCTCGTTGGTGATAGTAAACGGAACATCCACCACGTTGTTTGGCTCTGAAGAACTGGTAGTAGATGCAGGCTCCTCGTCATCCTCGACTGGAGATACAGGCTCCTCGTCGGTGTCATCCATGACCTCTGGCTCGGGGGTGATGTCCTCTATCTTAGCAATATCCAACGTAGAGAAGCGTTTGCCCTTGGCTTTGGGTGATTTAGCCTCGATGAATTCGGACATATTGACCTCAACAGCCATCTTGGTATCGTCCACAAACGTGATACGGAAAATGGCATCCTCGCGGTCGGTGAGGATAGTCATCTTGCTGTCGCTATTCTCGCCCAACATGTTTTGCAGTTTGGCCTGAGCATCGAGTTGGAAACGCTTGCCGTAGTAATAATTCAAGTCGGCATTCCACATTGCCAACGACCAAACTTTCTCGCTATTGAACTTCTCAATGCGCCATATATTTTGGTCGAAATGCGCTGTCAAATCGAAGTTGGTGAGGTAGTAGCCACCATTATTCGTGATAACCAATATGCGATCATCCTCAACAAACTCGCCCAAATAGGTGCCCTGTCCGTCGTAGTTCAGGCGCAAGACATCGGGGTCGAACCAGACCTTGCGTCCGCCAAGTGTGGAATGGCCTTTCTGCTTTAGGGTGATAGCCTTGACCTCGTACTTGGTGAGTAGATTGCCCCTGGCGGTACGGCTCTTGATACTGAGTTCGCTCAGGTCCTTGATAACCTCCAGTTTCTTGAGATGTAAGGCAGGTTTGAGCTGAATCTTAATCACCTCGGCTTCGCCGTTAGGATTAGCCGTGAAATACATGACACGTGAGCCCGCTTTGCCCTGCGTGAGGTCATACTCCTTGTCGCGCGCCACGCCAGTTACAGCGAAGCGCTTCATGAAATAGATACCCTTCTTGCCATCGCGATAAATAGCGTTATAAATAGTGCGATGATCGTTCTTGCGGAAAATATCAATATGAATAATGTCGCTACCCACAAAGACCTTGTCTGCCACCTTCACCACCTTGTATTTTCCGTCCTTATGGAAAATAATGACCTCGTCTATATCCGAGCAGTTGAAGAGGTACTCATCTTTCTTCAAGCCCGTTCCGATAAAGCCTTCGGCACGATTAATATACAACTTCTCGTTGGCCTCGACCACCGTTTTGATGTTAATATTGGCAAAGTTGCGCACCTCCGTGCGGCGTGGGTAGAGCGCACCGTATTTCGATTTGAGCGAATCAAACCAAGCGATGGTATAGTCGTTGAGATTCTTAAGGTTCTTAATGGTGGCTTTGATTTTCTTGTCCAAGTCGCGCATGAGCTCGTCCGCCTTCTTGGAATCGAAGCGCGTGATACGAATCATGCGAATCTCAAACAATCGCTCTATATCCTCGCGACGTACTTCACGAATCAACTTCTCCTTCCATGGTTCAAGCGCCTTATCCACAAAAGCAATCAGCTTCTCCTTGTCGGGAGCAGTCTCGTAGCCCTCTTCCTTATAAATACGGTTCTCAATGAAAATCTTCTCCAACGAGGTGTAGAAATACTGCTCTTCTAACTCGGATTTGGCAATCTCCAACTCCCATTTGAGCAAGGACTTGGTATGTTCTACGGACAAACGCAGCAACTGACCAATAGTGGTGAAGATAGGCTTCTTATCCTGTATGACACAGCAATTGGGAGAGATGTTGATTTCGCAATCCGTGAAGGCATAGAGCGCATCAATCGTCTTATCGGAAGAACTACCCGGCGCCAATTGCACCTCGATGCGTGCTTCTTCAGCCGTGAAATCGTCCACCTTGCGCACTTTGATTTTGCCCTTCTGCACTGCGCGCATGATAGTTTCGATGAGCTTGGTGGTAGTAGTGCCAAATGGAATTTCGGTAATGATGAGCGTTCGGTTGTCGTCCGACTTTTGAATCTTGGCACGGATACGCACAGCACCACCTCGTTCGCCATCGTTATAGCGACTGACATCAATCTCGCCACCAGTGGGGAAGTCGGGGAAGAGCTGAAACTCCTCGCCACGCAAGTATGCCAATGCAGCATCACAAATCTCGCAAAAGTTATGAGGCAGAATCTTGGAATTAAGACCCACAGCAATACCCTCAACACCTTGTGCCAACAGCAAAGGGAACTTGATGGGCAGATGAATAGGCTCTTTCTTTCTGCCATCGTAGGACATCATCCAATGCGTGGTTTTGGGATTAAACACCGTTTCCAACGCGAATTTGCTCAGTCGTGCCTCTATGTAACGAGGCGCAGCAGCACCATCACCCGTCAATACGTTTCCCCAGTTACCCTGACAATCGATGAGCAAGTTCTTCTGTCCCAATTGCACCAACGCATCACCTATACTGGCATCGCCATGAGGGTGATACTGCATGGTCTGACCCACAATATTGGCTACCTTATTATACTTGCCATCATCAACCCCCTTCATAGCGTGCAAGATACGACGCTGAACAGGTTTCAAGCCATCTTCAATAGCGGGTACGGAACGGTCGAGTATCACATAGGAAGCATAGTCCAAGAACCAGTCTTGGTACATGCCCGTCAGATGTTGTTTTACCGAATCGTTGAACTCTGCCATACGCTTTGCTGTTAAAGTTGTTGAACTCAGAATTAAATTTCCACCTCTGCCCATGCCACTGGCAAATCCAAAGGAGGAGCTTGTTTTGCAACCGTTACCTTGACCTTAGAGGCTTGTGGAAAAGCCACCAACAGGGCGTTTTTGATGCGCCATGCCACGTGCTCCAACAAGTTAGAAGGCACCTGCATCTCCCTTTGCACTATTGCACAAACAGAACGATAATCCAAGGTGTCTTGGATATCGTCGGAAGGCATAGATTGAGGGTCGTCTATCGTTATGCTGACACCCACAAGGAAGGTATTGCCCTTCTGCTTTTCTTCTTCCAGCACGCCATGATAGGCGTAGCACTGGATGTCGCGAAGACGGATGATCACAAGTTTATCCCAAACGGCGGTTGATGAAGATATAAGACAAAATGCCCGCAACCTCCAAAACCATACTTGCAATCAACAAAGCGTTGATTTGAACGCCAAAATAATACACTGCCAAGCAAGCTACGCCCAGCAAAACAAGGATTGCACCTAAATTCTTAAGTAAAGTATTCATATCATTGATTTTTTGTTATTTCACGGATTTCGCTGCAAAGGTACTAAAAACTTTGCAAATACGCAAGTTTTTGACAAATTTTTAGCAAAAATCACCTTTCTACTCTTCGCCAAATGCCTCCAGGTAGTCCTTTTACAAGACCATTCAGCTCCAGCATCATGAGTTCGGAAGCCACTTCGTTATAGGGTAACTGCAACTCCATAACCAGCTGATTAACATGCCATCCATCTTCAGATTCGCTCAGTTTCTGCAGCAAATTGCGTTGGGTGTCAGTCAAGTCGCACAAGATATCCATCATACAGGTCTGAGCAGATGGTTTGTCTTGTGGCTGCCACTGCATGGCCTGGATAAGATCCTCTGCCGAAGTGATGAGTTGTGCGCGCTGCACCTTGATGAGATTGTTACACCCCTCTGAGCAGGTATCGTTGAATCGCCCTGGTAGCGCAAAGACATCACGACTATAATCTTGCGCCATCTGCGCAGTGATGAGAGAACCGCCCCTGGCCTTGGATTCAACCACCACGACCGCATCCGCCATACCTGCAATAATACGATTGCGCGCAACGAAATTGTGCTTCTCGGGCTCTGTAGCCGTAGTATATTCCGTCAATATTCCACCCTTAGCCAACGCCTGAACGGCAACATTGCGATGCACCGAAGGATAAATCCTATCCAATCCATGCGCAGGGATAATAATGGTAGAAATCCCTGATTCCATCGCTGCTTTGTGCGCTGTGACATCTATGCCATATGCCAAGCCACTGACAATAGTCAAGTCAGGCACCTGTGTAGCCAAATCCAATACGAACTGCCTGCACCAATCCTTACCCCGCTCGCTCGGCATACGGGTGCCCACGACACTCACAACATGCTTGGGATTAATATCTATGTTGCCTTTGGCATATAATAGCAACGGAGCATCCGCACATTGAGCCAAACGAAAAGGGTAATTGTCATCCCTGTAGTAGTAGAGCTGGATATTATGTTTCTCGATGAAATCGAGTTCTTTTTGTGCATGCTCGATAGCCTCGCGACTCACCATCTCGGGATGATGCGCCACGGTTTCGATAGCACTATTGTACATATTTAACACATTACGCAACAATCGCAATCGGGTACGATTGTTCCATGTGATAGCAATCCTATTTAGCCACTCTTCGCGCATGCCACCGTGTTCCAATAATCCATACTATCATACCCACAACTACGCCCATACAATCAGCCAACCAATCCCACCAATCGCCCGTGCGGGGATAGAAAAAAAGCTCTTGTACAACCTCGATGAAACCGCCATAAATCATAGAAAAAGCAAATACTATCCACCATAGTTTGTGCTTTGGTGCATCATTGGAGCCATTACTACCATAATGGCACTCGAGAGTCTGGCTGTCCCACAAGAGGGTTAACGTAAGCAAGAAATACATGACACCATGTATCCACTTGTCAATACCCACTATATGGGGTAAAGACACATTTGGTTCGCGCAACAAACTTACATACGTTATTGCGCCAATCACCAAAATACTTTTCCAGAATCCTATAACTTTCCGCCAAAACATAAGTCACCAGCATCACCTAAGCCAGGAACGATGTATTTCTTTTCGTTCAGTACGGGATCTATGACCGCACACCACAGAGTTGCCTCTTGAGGTATATTCTCCTGTAAGTAATTAATAGCCTGAGGTGTAGCAAAGGCACAAACAAGGTGCAAGTGTCTGGGAGTACCGTGATTAAGGAGAGCTTTGTACGCAATTTCCATGGACATACCCGTTGCTAACATAGGATCAACCAACATCAACGTCTTATTCTCCAACGAGGGGGCAGCCAGGTATTCCGACACAATCTCCAGTTGCACATTGCCATGGTCATCTTCTACTTCCTTACGATATGCACTGACAAAGGCGTTCTCTGCATGGTCGTACATATTTAAAAATCCTTGGTGCAAAGGCAATCCCGCACGCAGGATAGTACCCAATACCACTTTGTCTTGGGGGACTTGCACTTCGGCCGTGGCCAATGGTGTTTGCACTTGTTCGGTTGCATAGGTGAGATGTTTGCTGATTTCTACAGCCATAATCTCGCCAATGCGTTCGATGTTGCGACGGAAACGCATACTATCTTTTTGCGTGTCCACACTGCGCATTTCCTTCAAATACTGATTGAGTAGCGATGGTTGTTCGGATAGATTGATTACTTTCATGGATAGTTCTTAATTGAAATTATGGCGCAAAGTTACAGCTTTTTTCGCAGATACGCAAATTTAGTTTGAAAATATTTGCATATTTCCAAAAAAAGCAGTACCTTTGCGCGTTAATTGCAACTAATCGTTTAACTTTAAATACTAATTTTATTCAATTATGTCAAAAGTAACTGTTGTAGGCGCAGGTAACGTAGGAGCTACATGCGCGAACGTGTTGGCAGTAAAGAAAGTAGCCAGCGAAGTCGTATTAATCGACATTAAAGAGGGCGTTGCAGAAGGCAAAGCTATGGACATCATGCAAACAGCTCAGTTATTGGGCTTCGACACTGTGGTGAAGGGTGTTACCAACGACTATAGCGCAACTGCAGGTTCGGATGTAGTAGTCATCACTTCTGGTCTTCCACGCAAACCAGGTATGACTCGTGAGGAGCTGATCGGCGTGAACGCAGGTATCGTGAAAAGCGTTGCCAATCAAATCCTTACTTATTCTCCAAACGCTATCCTCATCGTGGTTTCGAACCCTATGGACACAATGGCATACCTTACCTACAAGGCACTCGGTTTGCCACGCAACCGCGTGATTGGTATGGGTGGCGCATTGGATAGCAGCCGCTTCAAATACTTCTTGAGCCAAAAACTGGGATGCAACGCCAACGAAGTAGAAGGCTTTGTGATAGGTGGTCACGGCGATACTACTATGATTCCTATGACCCGCTACGCTACATACAAAGGTATGCCTGTTAGCAGCATGATTAACGCAGAGGAACTTGAGGAAGTAGCAAAAGCTACTATGGTAGGTGGTGCCACATTGACTGGCCTTCTCGGCACCAGCGCATGGATGGCTCCAGGTGCAGCAGCTGCCGCAGTGGCTGACAGCATTATCAACGACCAAAAGAAAATGATCCCTTGCTCTGCATATCTTGAGGGAGAGTATGGCTACAACGATATTACTATCGGTGTTCCATGTATCATTGGCAAAAACGGTATTGAGAAAATTGTTGAGATCGAACTTAACGAAGCTGAGAAAGCATTGTTCGCTGCAAGCGAAGAGGCCGTAGCTAAGACTACTGCCATCTTGAAAGAAATTAACGTTCTCTAATTCCTTTATGGCTGATTTATTTCAGAAGTGTCATCATGACCTTTTAGAAGAAGTAAAACGCCGCAATGTATATCCTTATTTCCACACGCTGGAGTCTCGTCAGGCTCCAGTGGTGGAGATGGAGGGTAGTCGTCGTATCATGTTAGGAAGCAATAATTACCTCGGTTTTACTGAGGATCCTATCGTGATAGAGGCCGGACATAAAGCATTAGACAAATACGGAACGGGAGTTTCTGGTAGCCGTTTCCTAAATGGCACATTGGACCTGCACCTTGAGTTAGAAGAGGCTTTGGCGCGTTTCACGGGTTACGAAGCAGCTATGACTTGTGGTACTGGCTTCCAAACGAATTTGGCTATTATTTCTACTATCTGTGGACGCAACGACTATATCCTCAACGACCGTGAGAATCACGCCAGTATCTATGATGCGTGCCGCTTATCTAACGCGCAAGTTCTACGCTACAAACACTCAGATATGGAAGACTTGGAGAAGAAACTCCAACAGATTCCTGACACCGCTGGCAAACTGATTGTAACCGACGGTGTGTTCTCCATGCGAGGCGACATTTGTCGCTTGCCCGAGATTGTAGCGTTGGCAGAAAATTATGGAGCTCGTGTGATGGTTGATGATGCACACGGCTTTGGAGTACTTGGCGAAGGTGGAAGAGGAACCGCAGCACATTTTGGATTGCAAGATAAAGTAGATATTACTATGCTCACATTCTCCAAATCACTTGCCAGCATCGGTGGCTGTATGCTTTCCAGCAAACGTATCTACGATTATGTAGCCCATTCTTCGCGTCCGTTTATTTTCTCCGCATCCATCACTCCATGCAGTGCTGCCACTGCTTTGGCTGCATTGCAACAATTAGAAAAAGATCCAGAGCGCCCTATTAGATTGATGAATATAGCACAATATTTCCGCTCTAAACTGATTGATGCTGGCGTGAAAATCATTGAAGCACCAACACCTATTGTACCTATCTTCACATACAAGACATTGGACACGCTCTGGTATGGCAAAGCACTATTTGATGAAGGTGTGTATGTAAATCCCGTTATTGCACCTGCATGTGTGGAAGGCGAGTGCTTGCTGCGTACCACACTTATGGCTACGCATACAGAACCGATTATTGATGAGGCAGTGGATATCATTGCCCGCGTGCTGAAATATACACCTATATACTAACGCTTATACTATCACGATGAATACACTTCTAATCACAGGTGGCTCTTCGGGGATAGGCCTTGCTACTGTTCAATACTTTGTATCTAAGCAATGGCAAGTATTTGAACTTAGCCGAAGCGGGAATAGTAGTGAGCAGGTGAGTCATATCTATTGCGATGTGACGGATGAGAGCTCTGTACAACAAGCCCTTGTTGAAGTAATGAAGCATACTGATCACGTAGATGTTGTGATTAGTAATGCGGGATTTGGCATCTCTGGACCAATCGAATTTACAGACTCTAATGCTGCCAAAAAGCAATTCGAAGTGAACTTCTTTGGCGCTTTCTATCTTGTAAAGGCCGTACTACCCATCTTACGACAGCAAGGCTACGGTCGTATTCTCTTCACCTCCTCGGTAGCTGCGGAATTGAGCATCCCATATCAAGGTTTCTACAGCGCCAGTAAGTCGGCTATCAACGCTTTGGCATTAGCATTGGCGAACGAGGTTCGTGAGTTTGGCATACATGTAGCAGTCTTAATGCCAGGGGATGTAGCAACAGGATTCACTAACGCGCGTGAGAAAGAAATAAAAGGTGCTGAGGTGTACCGCAAAGCCCACTCCGCCGTAGCTGCCATGGAAAAAGATGAACGTAGCGGTATGCCACCTACTCAGATGGCACGCTGTCTATACAAGATGGCAACAAATCAATCACCCAAACCTATGTATGTAGGGGGAACGATTTACAAGTTCTTTTGTTTGCTAAATCGTTTGTTACCGAAACGATTAGTGAATTGGATTGTAGGGAAACTTTATTGCTGATTCGCTGCGCTTTCCGTTTTGCGAATGGTTTGAAGCAATTCATCACACTGTTGTTGCGATTGGCTTTGCTTTTTCTCTAACTGGAGAATCTGCGGAGTCAATTCTTTTTTTCTGGCGTCATCAGAAGTGGCATACTGCAGACGTAGATTGGCCATAATTTCCTTGTCTAATTGCATTTGTCGTTGCATATTATGCCACTCTTGATAAGCATTTCGAGCTATTGGACTTTGAAAATCGGTCTTAGCAGTGTAAACGACAGAATCATTCAGTACAAAGTATATCTCCTCTTTCTCACTTTCGGGATTTACAGCGTACTGTGATGGGTTAGGTTTAGTGATTTTTTCTTCATCCACCTGCAAACTATAGCGCAGTTGAGCGTATGCTACCAATGAGTCTTGCGACAGATTTCTCCAATAGGACTTCTCAGATGTAGGAATAAATGTGTAAACATGTACATAACCAGATCTAGAACGACGATCTGTGGCAAAATATCCTACTTGGTGAATCTCATCGATTACCATTAGATAGTCATTAGCGGATGAGTTATACGGGAGTCCTATATTTTCAGGATTTGTATAAGTCTCTGTGTATGTGTTATATCTACTTACATATATGTCATATCCTCCTAAACCGCTGGTATCTTTTGACGCAAAATAGAGTGTCACACCATCACTGAGTAGATATGGATAATTTTGGTCTGATGACATATTAATAATACTTGGTAGCGTATCAGGTGTCGTCCATGTGTCCATTAAGTTTCTACTAGACACTATCAACTGATTGCCACTGTCTGTTGTAGCCCATAATTTTCGGTCATTTCGCTGATTCGTATAAACCAATTGACCATTTTCATTCCATCTCAGTGTACCTGTTTCGGAAGATAACGGATAAGCATTTAGCAAGTCGTTCAATGGGATCTCGACAGAGTCAACTATCTGTACTCTCTCCACCCTGCGCATGTAACGTTGCAATTTCTCAGCATAATATATCTGCGCAAGTACATATTCCCTGCGATCAGATTCGGTTCTTAAGGTATTGAGGTATTTCTCGTAAGCATCTATGGCTTGCTCAGGATATCCCAATTGTAGGTAAATTTCTCCCAAGTTATAGTGTTTTAAGTCATAACGATTGCCTGATTTCTCAAAATATCGTATAGCAGTCATATAGTCTCCCAACTCCTGCGCACAGCGAGCATAACGATATAGGTAGAGCGCAGAAGTAGGATAGTTCTTTAACAACAAGCCGTATTCCTTTTGCGCCTCCGAATAGTTAGCTGCTTGGAATAACCCATCTGCCTTATTAGCATTCTGTGCAGACAAAGCGATCACCCACACGAATTGAGCAACGAAACAAAGCAATGATACTATGATTATTTTACTTTTTGCCATAAATCGCTGCAAAATTACTACAAAAAATGCAAATAAACAAGAAAAACAGCAAAAACTTGCAGTTTCTCTTATTCTTCACCATTGTTTTTATGGATAACTTGGGTAAAATTTGACTTTTTTTTGCATATATACATTTTTTTTTGTACCTTTGCACGCAGATGAGACACATTCGTATTATTTCGCCATCCAGCGCAATAGATGCGCAGTGGATAAATCGTGCCAAAGTTCGCTTGGAACAGTGGGGATTTGATGTATCCGTAGGTGAGCATGCTTATGGCAATATTGGTCGTTTTTCCGCAACAGATGAAGAGCGTATTATAGACCTAAATAACGCTTTTGCAGATCCTACGGTAGATATTATTCTATGTAGTCGTGGCGGATATGGTCTGCAACGCATTATAGATAAAATAGTATTACCTCAACGACCTAAATCCCAATGGCCATTAGTTGTCGGATTCTCCGATATTACGGCACTTCATAGCCTTCTTAGCCTGAATGGCATACCTTCGTTGCATGCTAACATGTGCAAAGACTTATCACTATTACCCGATGATGATATTACGTTGATAGCAGAAAAAGAATTCTTAATGTCAGCAGATTGCCCCACTCCATTGTCGTTTACTTCTCATCTGTTGCCACTGAGCTATCACCCTGCGCCTCATAATGCCCGCACTCCATATACCATTCACCATATATCTCATTTTCCGCTCAATCGTAATGGGGAAGCTCTTGGCAAACTAATCGGAGGTAACTTGAGTGTGCTGTATGGTTTGCAGGGTACACCATTTAGTTTGAACAAAATTATTGAACAATGCTCTGAGCCACCTATTTTGTTTATCGAAGATATTAGTGAGAACCACTACCATATTGATCGTATGTTGCATAACCTGCGTATGAGTGGTATATTTGATAAGATTAGCGGTTTGGTAGTTGGACAATTTACCGACTGCGCAGATGATGTTTCAATGGGATGCACACTGTTGGAGTCTATCCGTCAGATAGCCGAACCATATACTTTCCCTATCCTTTTTGACTATCCTTCGGGGCACATTGACTCTAATTATCCGTTGCTATTTTCACAAAAATACCATCTATCTGTAACTAATTTTTAGTAATTCAAACGAATTATTAATAAAAAATCAAGAAAAAGAGGGTATATATTTGGCGGTTTGCAAATATTTTTGTACCTTTGCAGGCGATATGTGCTAACTCTTGCACGATTTTTGTATAGAGGGCAATAGTAAATCAAAATTAAATATTATAATATGAAGAAATCATTATTCCTTGCGTCAGTAATTGCAGTGGCTTTACTGACATCATGCGGAACCGCTGTTCAACCAGATCAAGTTTCCGTTAACCCAAGTCCATTGACTGTTGTGGGTAATAAAGTAGAAGCAGAAATCACTGGTACATTCCCAGTGAAGAAGTTTGCTAAGAATGCCGTATTAACCGTTACTCCAGTATTGAAATACAACGGCGGTGAGGCAGTCAGCAAATCAGTAACCTATGTAGGCGAAAAGGCTAAAGAGAATGGTCAAGTAGTTTCTTATGCAGAAGGTGGTAAATACACTCAAGTTGCTATCTTTGACTATGTACCACAAATGGCTAAATCAGAGCTCTACTTGCGCTTTGAGGCACGCAAAGGTAACAAAGTGGTTACTTTGCCTGACGTAAAAATCGCTGATGGTGTTATTTCTACAGCTAAGTTGGCTGTTGCCACTGCAGAGGAAGTAAAACCACAAATCGCATCTGACAAATTCCAACGTATTATCCAAGAGGTACAAGAGGCTGACATCCGTTTCCTCATTCAACAAGCTACTTTGCGTAACTCAGAGTTGAAATCGCAAGAGATGAAGGACCTCCACGCTGCTATCAAAGAGGCTGATACTGCTGAGAACAAAGCCATCAACAAGATTGAGGTAGCTGGTTATGCTTCTCCTGATGGTGAGCAAGGTTTGAACGAGAAGTTGGCTGATGCACGTCAAGCTAATGCTGAGAAATACTTGGCTAAACAACTCAAGAAAGCGAAAGTAGATGCTGAGATTGAGTCTAATGTAACCGCAGAAGACTGGGCTGGCTTCCAAAAAGCTATGGAGGCAAGTAACATCCAAGACAAAGAGTTGGTACTTCGCGTGCTCAGTATGTACACCGATCCTGAAGAGCGTGAGACACAAATCAAGAACCTCAGTGCTGTTTACAAAACCATCGCTGATGAGATTCTTCCTGCATTGCGCCGTAGCCGTCTTATTTTGACTACCGATTTGATTGGCAAGTCTGATGAGGAAATCGCAGCATTGGCTAAGACTGACCCTCGCGCTTTGAGCGTGGATGAGTTGCTCTACGCAGCTACACTTACCCAAGATGCTACTGAGAAAATGGCTCTCTACACCAAGGCAACAGAGTTGTTCCCACAAGACCACCGCGCATACAACAACATTGGTATGCTCCAATTCTCACAAGGCAAAGTTGCTGATGCTCGTCGCAGTTTTGCTAAAGCACTTCAAATGGTTCCTACCGATCCTGACGTAAACTACAACGCAGGTATCGCTGCTATGGCAGAGAATGACCTCGTACAAGCAGAGCAATATCTTGGTAGAGCTGCTGGTACCAAGGGCGATTTGAAGGCTGCTATGGGTACTCTCTACACTATGAAGGGTGACTATGCCGCAGCTAAAACCGCATATGGAAACGAAGCAACCAACAACGCTGCTGTTCAACAAATTCTCAACGAGGATTATGCAGCTGCTCGCCAAACATTAGCTCGCGTAGCAAAACCTAACGCTACAACCGCTTACCTCGCTGCTGTAGTTGCTGCACGTACCAATGACCGCGATGCTGTATATAGCAACTTGAAGGTAGCTGTGCAACGCAATGCTCAAATGAAGGCAAAGGCTCAAAATGATATTGAGTTTGCTAAATACCAAGCTAACGAGCAATTCCAAGCTATTGTTAAATAATGTCTATACTTTTTCCAAAAGTACCCAAACCACGTGAGTGGGACTATCGCCCCATTTACTACGATAAAGAAAAGGAGGCGCGCAAGGATAAACTTGCGCGTCTTCATCGTGGGTCATTTCGCGAAGCACACGAGGCCAACACGCACCGTCGCAAAGATCCTGCAAAGCGCGCTTCTAAGCTAATCTTCTGGATTGCGCTATTAGGGTTATTACTATTCGCTTTCTATTATCTATTATGAGTGATATCATTCATCTTTTGCCTGATAATGTCGCCAACCAGATCGCAGCTGGCGAGGTGATTCAGCGACCTGCCTCTTGCCTCAAAGAGCTGGTAGAGAACGCATTGGATGCAGGTGCTAACAACATCCGTATTCTGGTAAAAGATGGTGGTAGAACACTCTTGCAGGTGATTGATAACGGCAAGGGTATGAGCCCTACCGATGCACGTATGGCTTTTGAACGCCATGCCACATCCAAGATCAGCCAAGCTGCCGATCTCTTTCAGTTGCGCACTATGGGTTTCCGTGGCGAAGCACTTGCCAGTATATGCGCCGTGGCACACGTAGAGGTGAACACCCGACGACCAGAAGATGAGGTCGGCACACATCTTGAGATAGCAGGTTCTAAGGTCATTACTCAAGACGTAACACAATGCCCCGTTGGAACCAATATACGCGTTAAAAACCTTTTCTACAACGTGCCTGCAAGACGCAAATTTCTCAAGACCGACCAAACAGAAATGCGTAATATCCTCACCGAATATCATCGCATTGTATTGGTCAATCCGCAGGTACAATTTACGCTCGTCAATAATGATGAGATAATCTCCGAATTGCCTTCATCCAGCACCAAACAGCGAATCGAAGCTATATTCGGACACACATC
Organism: Bacteroidales bacterium; assembly: GCA_015061165.1. Lineage (GTDB taxonomy): Bacteria > Bacteroidota > Bacteroidia > Bacteroidales > Paludibacteraceae > Colicola. The sequence goes on along the minus strand of SUXC01000011.1, from coordinate 32,201 downwards.
TAAACCTTTTACTGCACAAGTTGTCGATATCCAGGCAAATACTGAATTGGTTAATATCTATGGCTTTATTGGCAAACCGGAGATGGCTACCAAAAATAGCCAACAGTTCTTCTTTGTCAATGGTCGTTACATGCGCCATCCATATTTCCACAAGGCTATCACAACCGCTTATTCTGGACTATTATCCCCTGACCATAACCCGTCTTATTTCATCTATTTTGACATCCAACCTGATGCGATAGATGTCAATATCCACCCTACCAAGACCGAAATCAAATTTGCTGATGAGCAAGCTATCTTCCAGATTCTATTGGCTGCTGTACGCGAAGCTTTAGGCAAATTCAATATAACTCCTTCATTGGATTTCACTTCCGAAACGCATATTGAGATTCCTCAGATATCCCCGCAGGCGACTCCTATTGCTATGCCGCGCCTGCAAGTCAATCCTGCCTACAATCCCTTCAAGCAGTCTGCGCCACACAAAACGCAAACCCAACATTGGGAGAAGCTCTATTCTCAACCTATCGCAGATACGCCTGCCTCTTCCGAAGAGCATCTACTATTCCATTTCCCTGCTATAGATCAGTCTATACCCATAATGCAATGGCAAAGCAAGTACATTATCGTTCCTTCCTCTCAGGGACTGATGATGGTACATCCTCACCGCGCACATATGGCTATTCTGTATAAGGAAATGCTTGCTCTACTCAGTCAGCACAAAGGTGTTTCTCAGCAGCTCCTCTTCCCCGAAGTTATCGAATTATCTCCCGAAGACTTGCATACGCTGCAGGCTTTGCAAGACGACCTCTCTTCCATAGGCTTTGGCTTAGACCAACTCTCTCCCAATGCCTATACCATCACCTCCATCCCTATGCAGTTGGGGCAAACCAATCCTTGCGAAACACTCTTGCAAGTCATTCATCAGGTGCAAGACACAGGTTCCACTGCCACCCAACAATGGCACGAAGCCATGGCACTTGCATTGGCTGACAAGATGGCTATACCTATGGGTAAAGCACTCAGCGATGCAGAAATGCACGATTTACTCACGCGACTGCACCTGAATCACCCTGCACAATATCTTAGCAATGGTCAAACTATATTCATAATCCTCACTCCAGATGAAATACAACGACGCTTCTAAAATCTTCCTTGTTTGCCTATCAAGCTTTCTGCTGATGGCTTGTGCTCCAAAAGCAGATACCCTCACTATCCTCCACACGAATGATACACATTCGCAAGTCGAGCCTATTGCTGCGGGCAAGCGTGATGGCAATCATGCGGGCTATGCGCGCAGATTGGGTGTCATCCAACAGGAGAGGGCAGCCGACCCTAACCTCATTCTCGTGGATGCAGGTGATTTCTGTCAGGGCACACCCTACTTCAATTTCTATCATGGACGGGTGGAGATAGATGCTATGAACCGTATGGGCTACGATGCCATTACATTGGGCAATCACGAGTTTGACAACGGAGTTGATACGTTGGCTACAATACTTAAAAATGCCCAGTTTGCAGTCGTTTCTGCCAATTATAATGTATCGGGTACACCGCTCGAGGGTATAGTTAAACCATATACTGTTCTCACGCGTGCGGGCGTACGCGTAGGTATATTAGGTGTAGGCGTTAATCCCGAAGGCCTAATTGCTGCCAAGAACTTCGCCCCTGTACAGTACATTGAGCCATTTGCTGCGGCACAAAAGGCTGCCACAGAACTCAAAACGAAGCACCATTGCGATCTCATCATCTGCCTTAGTCACCTCGGAACAGACACCGATGAAAAGCTTGCACAGCAGACCCAATATATCGATGTTATTGTAGGGGGACATACCCACAAAATCATCACAAACCACTATGTGGAAAATCTCGACGGAGATACCGTTTTATTGGCTCAAATGGGCAAATCTGGGGCCAGAATGGGCAAAATATTGCTCAAAATGCAGAAATAACTATACATTTTTGTCAGAAAATTTGCATATTCCAAAAAAAAGTAGTTACTTTGCACTCGATTTCGTGAGATGAACAAAAGAAAATAATAATAAATAGTATATTTAATAATAAAAAAAATTGTCATTATGTCAGCAATTGAATCAAAAGTAAAAGCAATTATCGTTGATAAATTGGGCGTTGAAGAATCACAAGTTACTCCAGAGGCAAGTTTCACAGCAGACCTCAATGCAGACTCTCTTGACACAGTTGAGTTGATTATGGAATTTGAGAAAGAGTTTGGTATTTCTATTCCAGACGAGGATACTCAAAAAATCAACTGTGTAAAAGACGTTATTGATTACATTGAGAAACTTCAAGCGTAAGTTATTTCGATTTTAGACTATTATCATGACGAGTTTGTGGATTTCCGCAAACTCGTTGGGTGTGTATAGTATATGGAACAAAAGCGAGTTGTTGTCACAGGTATTGGCATGGTCACGCCATTGGGAAATGATGTGTCCACTGCATGGCAAAATCTGCTTCAAGGCAATAGTGGTGCCAACCGCATCACCCACTTTGATGCTTCCAAGTTCAAGACGCAGTTTGCTTGTGAGGTCAAGGACTTAGACATGTCTTCCTTGTTGGATGCCAAGGAGTTGCGACGCTACGACCGTTATATCCATTATGCTATCAAGTCTGCCGAAGAGGCCATTCAGGACTCTCACATCTGCATCCAATCCGAAGATGCCCTACGTTGTGGTGTCATTTATGGCAGCGGAATGGGCGGAATCAACACATTGGATGTGAATATCGGTGGCTTTGGCGCAGGCGATGGTACACCGCGCTATAGTCCGTTCTTCATTCCGATGATTATCACCAATATGGCTGCGGGCATGTTGGCTATTCGTTATGGTTTCACGGGTGTCAATTATGCCACCACTTCTGCTTGTGCTTCATCCGCACATGCTATTGCCAATGCTTACTACCAAATCCGTATGGGCTTAGCAGACGTCATCCTTACTGGTGGCAGCGAAGCGGCCATCGAATGTTCTGGCATTGGCGGATTCAATGCCTTGCATGCACTCTCCACGCGCAACGACTCGCCACAAACGGCGTGCCGTCCTTTCTCTGCTTCCCGCGATGGTTTTGTGCTCGGAGAAGGTGCTGGCTCGCTCATTCTCGAGGAATACGAACATGCCAAAGCACGCGGAGCACATATCTACGCTGAGGTGGTTGGTTGCGGACTGACGGCTGATGCCTATCACCTCACTGCCTCCGACCCAGATGGAAAGGGTGCCAAGAACGCCATGCTATTGGCTATCAACGATGCGCATATCACACCCGAGCAGGTGGATTATATCAATATGCACGGCACTTCCACTCCTATTGGCGATATTGCCGAGGTGAAGGCTATCCAAGACCTTTTTGGCGAACATGCTTACCAACTTTCCCTCACCTCATCCAAGTCTATGACGGGACACTTGCTCGGAGGTACAGGTGCAGTAGAGGCGATTATCTCCTTGCTCTCTATGCAACATGGTATCGTTACGCCTACCATCAACCACGAGGATGGCGACGAGGACCCCAATCTTGCCTATCACATCAATTTCACTTTCAATCAGGCACAGCAACGCGAAATCAACTACGCCATGAGCAACAATTTTGGCTTCGGTGGCCACAACGCATGCCTGCTCTTCAAAAACCCCAACACTCCATAGCCAATAGCCGATAACCAATAACCGAAAAAACGTGGCTTTGCCACATTATATATTAACTGTTTTATTTTTTAAGGTATTATGATTACAACTAAAATTGGTGAGAACGCAGGTTTGATCTGGAATGCATTACAAGGTGGTGCTCTCACTCTCAAGGCTTTGAAGAAAGCTACAAAACTGAAAAACGACGATTTGAACCTCGCTTTGGGCTGGTTGGCTCGCGAAGGTAAGATTGCTTTCGAGGCAGCTGAAGAATTGACTATCTCGCTGCTTTAATTCCGATAAGGCTGCTGAGCATTGCTTGGCAGCCTTATTTTCCCTATCTACACCACACAATAACCATACAATAACCACACAATAACCATACTATTCGGCACTATGAACATAGCTATCGTGGGCGCTTCGGGCGCTGTCGGACAAGAATTACTTCGTATTTTGGCTGAGCGCCAGTTCCCAGTTTCCAATCTTCGACTTTTCGGTTCTACACGTAGTGCAGGCTCCAAATATATGTTCTGCGGAAAAGAATATACCGTAGAACTCCTGCAACACGGCGACCTCTTCCAGGGCATTGACATTGCTTTTGTGTCTGCGGGCGGATCTGTTTCTAAGGAATATGCCGAGGACATCACCCGTCATGGGGCGATTATGATTGACAACTCATCGGCTTTCCGTATGGACGACAACGTACCTCTGATTGTTCCTGAGATTAACCCCGAGGACATTGCTTTGGCGCTCAAGGCGGATGGCAAACGTATTATTGCCAATCCTAACTGTACTACAATCATCATGGCGGTATGCCTCAAAGCCATTGAGGAACTTTCTCATATTCGCCGTGTCCATGTTTCTTCCTATCAATCGGCATCTGGAGCAGGTGCCAGTGCGATGGCTGAACTCGAGGAGCAATACCGTCAAGCCCTCAATGGTGAGGAGATACAGCACCATAAGTTCGCTTATCAATTGGCATATAACCTCATTCCGCAAATCGATGTCTTCGCAGACGATGACTATACCAAGGAGGAACTGAAGATGTACCACGAGACGCGCAAGATCATGCACTCCGATATTGCAGTGTCTGCCACTTGTGTCCGTGTGCCATCGCTGCGCGCGCACTCCGAGGCTATTTGGCTTGAAACCGAACAGCCGCTCACACCCGACCAAGTCCGCCAAGCCCTTGCCAACGCCCAAGGCGTACAGGTCATAGACAATCCAAATAACTTAGGTAAATCATTCATGGATACGGATAAGGAAGATAATTCAAAATTCAAAATTCAAAATTCAAAACTCCCCTACCCTATGCCGCTTTACCTCAGTGGTACGGATGATGTCTATGTTGGTCGTATACGTCGTGACATAGCCAACGAGAAGGGTATCGCATTTTGGTGCGTAGGCGACCAAATCCGCAAAGGAGCAGCGCTCAATGCGGTACAAATTGCAGAAAAGTTGATATAATTCGCTTTTTATTTTCAAATATGCAAAAATTGTTGTACCTTTGCAACGTCATTTGTGTGAACCCTGCGATTTATGACCATTTTAAACATCGAAACATCCACTACTTGCTGTTCGGCGGCCATCACTATCGATGGTAAACCTGTTGCATCCGTAGAGCAGCTTGCTAATGCTAATCACGCCAGCCAGTTGCCTGTGTTTATTCAGCAATTGCTTCACGAGGCGAATGTCAATGATTGGCATTTGGATGCTGTAGCCTTGTCGCAAGGTCCAGGTAGTTATACGGGATTGCGTATCGGAGCCAGTACGGCCAAAGGAATATGCTATGGATTGAATATCCCTCTTATTCCTGTTGATACGTTGCAGGTGCTTTGTGCTTCCGTTCCATCGGGCGTGCTGCCCGACAATGAGCTGTTGTGTCCCATGTTAGATGCGCGCCGAATGGAGGTCTATACTGCGTTATACCAGCAGCAGGGAACCCAATTATCCACTATCAGCGAGGTGCAAGCCATGATTATTGATGCGGATGCTTTTGCCCAGACTTTGGCTCAGCAGCCTGTCTATTTCTTTGGCAATGGAGCAGCCAAATGTCAATCGGTCATCACGCACCCCAATGCCCATTTTGTGGATAACGTCGTGCCACAAGCCCAATGTATGGGACTATTGGCAGAGATGCAACCCAACTCATTGGATGTCAAGCAAATGGCATACTACGAACCATTTTATTTGAAAGAATTTGTGGCTGCACCCAGCCATATTAAAGGATTGAAATAGGGACAATTTTTATAAGGCATAAGGATGAAAAGCAAAATCTATATAATGTGGTGCCTTGCCCTGCTGACATTGGCAAGTTGCTCCACGCAGAAAAACACTTGGGCAAGCAGAAGTTTTCATCAAATGAAGACCAAGTACAACATTCACTATAATGGTCAGATTGCTTTTGATGAGGGCTTAGAAGCCATCAGCGAGGCGCACGAGGATGACTATTCGGCCATCCTTCCGCTGTATCCTGTTTCCAATCACGAGGCTGCACAGGCGGCTGCTTCGCAAATGGACCGAACCATTGAGAAATGCCGCAAGTGTATCAAACTGCATAGTATCAAGACCAAACCCAAGAAAATCAATCACCAAAAACGCCGCAACGACCCTAAATACAAAGCATGGTTAGAGCAAGAGGAGTTCAACAACCAAATGGGCAATGCGTGGTTGCTCTTGGCGCAAGCCGAGTTCCACAAAGGCGATTTCTTGGGTAGTATCAGCACCTTCAATCATATCGCACGCCATTATGCCTATGACAAGGATATGGTTGCTCAGTGCCAACTTTGGGCTGCACGCGCCTATGCCGAGATGGGATGGCTCTACGAGGCGGAAGATGTGCTATCCAAGGTGCAAGAGGAAGACTTGTCGCGCAACAACGCACCTCTCTATGCGGCTGTGTCGGCGGATATTCTCATGAAGACCGACCGCTACAAAGAGGCAATCCCCTTCATCAAAATTGCCCTTCCTAACGAATCGCGCAATGGCTATCGTCCTCGTTTTCAATATGTGTTAGGACAACTCTACCAACTGCAAAACGACCATTCTTCGGCTCGCTATGCCTACGAGAAAGTGCTCAAAATGCAACCCGATAGCGAGATGGATTTCAATACCCGATTGCAATTGGCTCAACTTGCCGACAATACGGCTACGGCGGTCAAACTCCTCACCAAGATGGCTAAGCAGGATAAGAACAAAGACCGCCTGGACCAGATTTATGGCACTTTGGGCGACATATTCCTTGCGAAAAAGGATACCGCCAACGCTTTGGAATATTATGCCAAAGGTATCGAGAGCAGTACCAAGAACGGTGCCAACAAAGCGGCGGTGCTTATTACTGCGGGTGATATCTACTACCAACAACGCAATTATACGAAGGCCAGTCCTTGCTATAAGGAGGCCACCCAGATACTCTCCGTGCAGCACGATGACTATAAGCGTATCCAACGCCGTTCCGAGACCCTTGATGCTTTGGTCGTAGAGGCTTCTACGGTACAGTTGCAAGACTCGCTCCAACGCCTTGCTACGCTCAGCGAGGCGGAGCAACTCAAGGTCGTTGAGAAAATCATTGCCGACCTCATCAAGGCTGAAGAGGAGGAGGCAGAGCGCGCAGCGCAGGCGGAGCGCGAGGCTATGAATAATAGCGGCCCTCGTAGCGTGAATACGAGCAATATGTTGGGTGGCGCAGGCAGTGGAGAATGGTATTTCTACAACCCTCAACTCATGCGTTCAGGACAGCAGACCTTCCGTCAGCAATGGGGCAACCGCACGCTCGAGGACAACTGGCGCCGTATCAGCAAGGCGGCTACCAGTTCGTATATGGATGAGACGGATATGGCAGACAGCGAATCTACCAACGATTCTATTCCTGCCGACTCTGCTGCAACGGTGGTACCTGTCGAAACCGACAACCATAAACCCGAGTTCTACCTCCAGCAGATACCTAAGACGGAGGCTGACTTCGCGCGCTCCAACGAGCAGATTGCCAATGCTTTGTATAATATGGTGTATATCTATCGCGATGAGGTAGAGGACCAAGCCTTGAGCGATGATACTTTCCACGAGTTCTGTCGTCGTTTCCCTAACGACCCACGCTTGAAGGACTTGTATTATATGCAATATCTCACCGCGCTTAGGAATAATCAACCTGCTGTCGCAGAGCAGTACAAGGCCGATATTCTGCGCTTGTTCCCCGAGTCGCAAGAGGCATATATCGTTTCGCAACCTGATTATTTCGACCGCCTGCGCCGTATGGCTATCGAGCAAGATTCTATATATGAATCCACCTACAATGCGTATCGACAGAGCCAATACAACACGGTAAAAACCAACAAACAGTATGTTGAGGACACCTATCCTCTTTCTCCATTGATGCCGCGTTTCCTTTTCCTTAATGCTATATCGGTGGCTAAGACTAATGGTCAAGAGGCGTTTATTGGCGAGTTGCGCGATATGGTCAGCCGTTATCCGGATAATGAGTTGGCGGCTATGGCTAAGGATATGTTGGCACTTATGGGACAAGGGGCAGAGAGCCAACAAGGCGGAGAGATGGCTTCTTTACAGGAAAGACGCGAAACGTTGCCTGCGGTTGCTGAGGAGCAACAGGATACAGTGGTTTCTTTCAGCCCTGCTACGGATGAGGCGTCGTATGTTTTGCTTGTGTTGCCACGCGATGAAAAGCAGTTAAATACGATATTGTATGAGGTGGCGTTATTCAACTTCTCGCAGTTTATGATTAAGGATTTCGACCTCAAGCAGATACCTATGTTCACGACGGGTCAATCGGCATTGCAGGTATCGGGATTTGCTAATATGAGTGAGGCGATATGGTATGAGAAGATGATTGAGAAGAACGCGGATTTGATGCAGGTGTTGAAGGATAATGGTGCTATGTGTGTATGTATCACGCACTCCAATTTTGACCTTATTGGCAAGCATTTCACGTTGGAAGAATACCTTGAATGGGCGCAATAATAGGTTATTTTTACATTTTTTTCAAAAAAAGCGCCAAAAAGTTTGGTCATATCAGAAATTTGTAGTACCTTTGCACCCGCTTTCAGCAATTACGCATTGCAGCAAGCGTTGTTCATGCGACAATCGCATTTGACACGATAGTCGTGAAAAACTAACGAGGGCTTTGTAAGCCCGAGTTAAGAGGAGGAATCGCGGTCGCCCAATGCCGCAGAGCGGCAGTTATTGCGACAAGCGAATTCAACACGATAATCGTGAAAAAACTAACGAGGACCTCGTGGGTCCGAGTTAAGAGGAGGAATCGCGGTCGCCCAATGCCGCAGAGCGGCAGTTATTGCGACAAGCGAATTCAACACGATAATCGTAAAAAAACTAACGAGGGCTTTGTAAGCCCGAGTTAAGAGGAGGAATCGCGGTCGCCCAATGCCGCAGAGCGGCAGTTATTGCGACAAGCGAATTCCGACGAAGGCGGGATAGCTCAGCTGGTTAGAGCGCATGATTCATAATCATGAGGTCCCCAGTTCAATCCTGGGTCCCGCTACAAGGAAGCAACCGATTTCGGTTGCTTCTTGTTTTATACCACTAAAAAGTGCTATTTATTAAGATTCTTTCTCTTTTCGTTTCTTTATCCGTTGCTCTATTTCACCGAGAGACAACCCTGAGAACTCCGAGAGAACTCCCCGACACCGCCAATTTGAAAAAAGTGCTGTTTGTTAAGATTCCTGCCTTTACACCCTCCACCTTACACCTTACACTTTCCCCTAAACCGCAGCGCCTGTGCCGCGATCTATAAACAAAACTCACTCTATTATCCTTAAAACTTTCAAAACCTCTAATACTTTTTTCACTCAAAATTTGCAGGTCTGCAAATTTTGTAGTACCTTTGCAGCAAAATAACCATAAAACTATACCAACATGAAAAAGATTTTGACATTAGCATTAGCCCTTATGGCAACAACATGCCTCGTTTATAGCGCCGATAAGGATGTAAAGCAGCCTAACGGTAAAACGAAAGAGTTTGTTATTAACAATTGCTCAGTAACTCCCGTACGTGATACACCATCCGAAGCAAGCGAACAAGAGACCCAATTGCTCTTTGGCGAAGTATGCGAAGTGGTGGAACGTCTATCACGATGGACAAAGATCCGCTCAACCATGGACGGACAAGAAGGATGGGTGAGTTCAAAAATGGTAACACCCATAGATGAGGAGACAATAAAGCGATTAGATGATAAAGTGGGAGTTATTACTACGCTTATGGCAGTGGCTACGGACACGGAAACTGGCGAAAAACGAATGCTCACCATCGGCACACGATTGCCTAACTATGCGAACGGTACGTTCGATTTCCTTGGCAAACAATATCAGATTGACCCAAACTGTGTTCATAGTTTAGAGGCTATGAGACGAGAGGCTACAGGTGAGGATATTGTGCGAGTGGCAAAATCGCTGCTGAATGTGCCATACCTATGGGGCGGAAAGAACATCATGGGCTTCGACTGCTCGGGATTCACGCAGACGGTATATAGTGTGTTTGGCATCAATCTATTGCGCAATGCCCGCGAACAGATCACACAGGGCAAAGTGGTGCACTCGTTGGCAGAAGCACAACCTGGCGACTTGGTGTTCTTCGACCATTCCGACCGCGACCCAAAAGCCACAAAAATATCGCATGTGGGCATGCTGATTAGCCCAACGGAAGTCATCCACTGCGCGGGATGGGTGCATATAGATAGGATAGACGAAATGGGTATTCTCCTCGCTAACGGTGAACGAACACACCATCTGGTACAAATCAAACGCTATCTGTAAACACAAGATGAAATAAAAAAAGACTGCCGAAGCAGTCTTTTTTATTGATAGGCGGGTTTAGCGTTCCTCCTATGCGGTATTGATGGTAATAAGACCTATGCGACGAGCCACCTCTGCATCCTACACCAGAAAATCATTAAAACTTATAAAACTTTTTTCACTCAAAATTTGCAAATGCGCAAATTTTGTTGTACCTTTGCAGCGCGAAACCCAACGAAGGGATGTCTGCGCATCAGCGGAGGGTTTTGCAGACATATTAAAAAGGCGTTTATTGCGCTCTGTTCTGACGAATTGAAATGTCGCAGTTTCTAATTGATGTTCAGGACTTAGCAACGATAGATGCCCTACGGGATATAGATTATCCTCCGTGTGCCTGTTTTGGTACGTCTTTTGCGTATATACGTATGCGCATACGCGTACCTTAACTAATGAATAGCACGAAGAATATTTATATTCGGCGTGGGCTTCGCGTTGTCGGTTCTAACATCAAAGGCAATGCGACAGCCTCAATTCGTGGAACTGGCAAAAGGCAAGTTCCGCGCTTTTTTGTATGTGTATAACGGTTTGAATGATAATAACATAAATACAAACTTATTAAAACACTACAACAATGAAAAAGACAATCATTCTCGCCATTATGGCGTTGGCTATTGTAGCCGTTCCTGCAAATGCGCAAACACGCAAAGAGAGAAAAGCCGCAGAGAAAACCAAATGGGAGCAACAGCAGCAGTTTGATGCTGAAGAAGCAGCTCTCCGTCATCAACTCAAAATGGATAGCCTTGCCAATGCAAAACGCGTTGCAGAAGAAAAAGCCGCTGAGGCAGCAGCCCGCGCCAAAGAGCGTGCAGAAGCACAAGCAGCGCAAGAGGTAGAGGTAGTAGTGCCATGTGGTGATTACTATAGCACCTCTGAAATCATCCGTGCACTGGGTGTAGGCGAAGATTACGACCAACAGATGGCTGTAGAATTAGCACGTGTGGCTGCTCTGGAGGAGTTAGCTTCGCAAGTCAATACCAGCGTACAAGCGATTGTGAGTAATTATAAGAAAGCCATGCGCATTAACCTCACTCGCGAGTCCAAACAACGCATGGAAGGTATGACCTTGACCGCAGTTGATGAGTCGATGGGTTACCGTATCGCTTGTCGCAAAACAACTTCTCATATACTCCATGGCGAAAAACTTTACAAGCAGTATATGGTATTGGAAGTAAACAAAGACGATATTTTGGAACCAATCTATGAGGGCATTCAAAATGATGATGAATTGGCATTGGATATGGACTACCAAAAGTTCGCTGAAGAGTTTGACAAGAACTGCCAACAGGATATGCTAACGGAGTAATCGCTGTGTTGGATAATTAAACACTGTTTATAAAATAAGTTATGAAAAGAATCTACTTTCTGCTTGCACTCTGTAATGCGTTTGCATGTTTGTATAGTCAAGATATTCAGGTTGCTATTTTAGAGCCTGTCGGTACGACTAATGAGGTTACAACTATGCACCGCTCAATGGTGCGTGGTGAGATGGTAAAAGCCATTGGACGACAAAATGGATATGCAGCATTTAACCGTGCGGACATTGACCAGATTATGAAAGAGCAAAACTTTCAACAGTCGGGAATGGTAGATGATGCTACACGCAAACGTTTAGGTGCAATGCAGGGAGTGGACTGCGTATGTATCACCAAAATTACCAAAGAAGGAAACAACTACTACTTAGAGGCAAATTTGGTTGATATTGAGTCTGGACAAATATCGAATCCTGCTACTCAATACGGAGAACTGCAAGGTGGTAGTTTGGCAAATATGCTTGCAGCCTGTGAAAAATTAGCTGCGGAATTGGTGGGTGCTAAAAGTATCGCCTATAATTCTACGACATCAACACAATCCTATGCATCTACACAATCCTACACATCTACAACAACCAATCATACATATTTAGAGCAGCAATATAGTAGAGGATTGAATTATTACAATGCAAAAAATTACGTAGAAGCCGTAAATATTTGGAAACCTCTCGCAGAACAAGGATATGCACCTGCACAAGATTATTTAGGCTGGTGTTATGAAAAAGGTTATGGTGTCTATCAAGATTACTATGCTGCTGTTAGTTGGTATCGTAAAGCTGCCGAACAAGGTGATTCGGATGCTCAAAGCGATTTAGGTGATTGTTACTATTATGGTCGCGGTGTTACAAGAGATTACTATGCTGCTGTTAGTTGGTATCGTAAGGCTGCTGAGCAAGATAATGCTTACGCTCAGTATTCATTAGGATTTTGTTATGAAAATGGCGAAGGCATTGCTAAAAATATTGATGATGCAATCAGGTGGTATAAAAAAGCCGCTAACAATGGTAATAAGGAAGCACAGGGGCGTTTAGATGAATTGCAATTTTTCCGAGCAGAAGCTTCAACCAATTCTTCATCTACATCATACTCCCATTCCTCTTCCAATTTTTCATCCTCATCTTCAGGCGCAATAATTATGGGTGATAATAAAATTGTGAAAGGAGATAATAAAACCATAATTGGGAATCATAATACTATTACGGGTAACAATAATACGATTGTGGGTAATTCTAATACTATTCAAGGGAATAGTAATGACATAACGGGAGATAACAATAAAATATATGGAAATAACAATAAAATGAAAGGGAAAAACAATAAAGCAGTTGGCTCTAATAATAAATAACGATAACTCATGAAAAAAACATTATTTTTCCTTGTTCTATTTTCTGTACAAATAGTTACTGCCCAAATTCAAGTAGCTATTCTTGAACCTGTTGGTGTTACGCCTGAAGTTACACTTATGCACCGTTCAATGGTACGTGGTGAGATGGTGAAAGCCATAGGACGACAGAATGGATATGTCGCATTTAACCGCGCGGACATTGACCAGATTATGAAAGAGCAAAACTTTCAACAGTCGGGAATGGTAGATGATGCCACACGCAAACGTTTAGGTGCAATGCAGGGAGTGGACTGCGTATGTATCACCAAAATTACCAAAGAAGGAAACAATTACTACTTAGAAGCAAATTTAGTAGATGTGGAAACAGGACAAATTTCCCACCCTTCTACACAATACGGAGAACTACAAGGTGGTAGCTTGGCTAACATGCTTGCAGCCTGTGAGAAATTGGCAGCAGAACTAGTGGGAAGAAATACTGATACTGAAAAAAAAGTTCATGCTAATTCTTCTATAGTAATGCAAACTTCTATGGCACACAATCAAAGTTCATCACTATCATCAACCGTTAAATGGGTGCATTACGACAACGAATACATCGTAAATTATTTGATTGAGAAGAATTATAAAAATATAGAAATGAACGAGCAAATATTACAACAGATAACTGGAAAAATTCAAATGATACTTCAGCAAGTAGGTAGAGAACTAAAGGTGAAGTATATATTTGATAAAAAACACCTTCTTTATGTAGGGGATAATGCAGTAGATGTAACGGATATAATTCAAGATAGATTATAAATTAACTTTTAAAGCCGAAGGGTCGATGGTAAATAACAGACAAGAAACAAATGAAAAAAATAATACTATTCTGTTCAATGTTATTACTTTTGAGTTGTGCCACAAAAAGACAAGCGAGTAAAGAACTCATTGTTATACCTCAAGACACAATAAAGACTACTCTTATAGATAGCATAGCAAAAGGAACTCCAATAGATAGCATAACTGAAGATGTTAAAGAGAAACCAGATACGGTAATTTCTGTGCCTCAAGTTGTCACAGTTCCCCAACTTCAAACAAGCGAAACCATACATAATCTTCCTAAAATAAATGCTCCTATTATTGCTGGCGAACATATATACGGTCATATAAACAAGGGAAAGGTATTGATGGAATTACCAGAATATCAGCAAGCGGTTCATAAGATGGATTCTTTACGACTCTATCTTGCGGAGCAATATAAAGCAATGCAAATAGAACAACAAACGAAACAACAGGAATTAGCCTCTGATACTACATTGTTGCCAATGATGAGAGAAATGAAAGAGGCAGAATTACAATCTTTAAAAGACAGAATAAATTATTTTCTATCCTATTCAGAACTGCAATTAGTAGAAGAACAAAATCGTTTGCTTGCACCAATAAATCAGAAAATACAAACTGTAATTAAAGAGACAGGAGAAGAATTAAAATTATTGTATGTTTTTGACAATTCGTATTTATTAGTATCTTCAGAAAGTAGTCTTGACATTACACCGATCATACTCAACAAAATGCTTCAAAAATAAAGTGATTCCCTTACACAAATAATTTGTTCTTTGACATATTGAATATTTCTATCTATTGCTTTGTCAGCAAAAGAGTCCGTTCTGTTTATAGAAAAGGTGTAAAATATACTGGCAAACAAGTGGTCATGCCATCTTTTTGGTAGTCTTTGGTGTATAGCAAAATGCGATTGCTTATCCGTGAAGAAAAACGTTCGCAGAAGGCATCCAATGACTTGTGGGTCTTATAACCAGAAGATTTAACCTCTATAGGCACAATCTTACTTCCACGCGACAATAAGAAATCTATCTCATAATTGTGTTTGTTATCATCAGGGAATGTATAATAAAACAACTCGTTACCTGCGGTATATAACATTTGGGCTATAAGATTTTCGTAAACATATCCCAAATTAGCTTTCAACTTATCGCTCAATAACTTATCGTAAATCAAGTTCTCTGTATAATCCTTATCCCAAAAAGCAAGAGTAAGGAATAGTCCCGTATCATTCATATACATCTTATAACGGTTATGATTCTTGTTGAGCCCTAAACCTACATTGGGGTCATTAGCATGGTAGGCAAGATTAACCACCATAGAGTCCACCATATCCTGAATAATGGTGTGGGTAGTTTCCGTAGTACGACTATCGGTTGCAGATGAAATCATATAGCGATTAGCATTGCTCGTTAATTGAGAAGGTATATCCATAAATATTCGTGAAGCAATACCTGATGGGTCAATCTTACGAAAATCATCTTCGTATAGTTGAATAATCTCTCGCTTCTTTTCATCCACCTGCTGTAGATTGTTAGTTTGTATATAGGTATCTACCGCTTGTGGCATACCGCCAATCAACATATATAATCGCAAACTACGCATCCATTCACGATGTACCGCTTGCCCCATCGCTCGTTTCATTAAGAATGCTTCGTTCATTGCGTTAGGTGTATGTTCATCATTAACTGCCCAACAAAACTCCTCAAAACTCATCGGATGCAATGTCATGCGAGTTTCTTCAGACGGAATAACAATGTTCTGCACATTTTTCTTAATAGAGAGCAATGAACCTGTTTCTATAAAATCATATCTTCCATCTTTGACTAAGTACTTAATAGCTTGGCGTGCCAAAGGTTGTAATTGTACCTCGTCAAAAATGATAACCGATTCACGTTTGTACAAAGTGCTGTGATAAAGGTTTTGAATTCGAAAGAAAAAATAATCCAAATCATGTGTGTTTTGAAATAGTTCTTCAATCTCATTGGACGCATGCGCAAAATCAACAAGAATATAACTCTTATATTCTCGTTTTGCAAACTCTTCAACTAATGTTGATTTTCCAACTCGGCGGGCTCCTTTTATCAATAATGCGGTAGAACCTTTGCGCTCATTTTTCCAACGAAGCATGTCGTTGTACAATTTTCTTCTGAAGATCATATACTTAGATATTAAAATACGCTGCAAAGATACTGCTTTTTTTTGATACCGCAAAATCTTTTTACACTAAAACTGCACTAATCGCAAAATTTTTTTTCTTCAAAACTGCACTAATCGCAAAATTTATGGTCAAAATGACAGATACAATGAAATATTCAATATCCAAGAACCCACCACGAAAACTAAAAGCACCAACAATATGAAGAAACCCCTTTTGATAACCCTGGTCTGTTGGGCGATGAGTGCTATTGCTGCTTTCGCCCAAATGCCTCCAGCGTGGTGCGACCACGACTTGCGACGCATAGACTATCCCGATAGCGAGTATTTCACGGGTTACGCCGAAGGTGCACCCACAGGCAATGAACACCCAGAAATAGCCACCCAACGCCTCAAAGATGCAGCACGCGTGGAAGCCATATCCACTATCCGCATACATGTCAAGAATAACACTACCAACAATGCCCTCAGCCAAACCCTTCGTTCCTCCGAAGGTACGTTCCGCCAATCCATACGCGAGTTCACTTCCTCTACCACCACAACGGTGGATATGAAAATCCCAGGGCTGCAAATAGAATCATGGCGCGACCCACAGACAGGTACTATCTACGCCTTTGCTTACGTGAAGAAAAGTACCCTTATCCGCCAATTGGAGAAGCAAATCACCGTAGCCCTCACCAAAGTGGAGATGTCGCTCGACCAAGTGGACCAACTCATCGCCACAGGACAGAAACTGCAAGCGCGTAGCGCAGCAGAAAAAGCATTGCCCCTATTCACGGAAGTGGATGAAGCACAGAAACTATTGGTGGCAGTAGATAGTGATGCCACCGAAGAAACACTCATGCTTAGCGAAACACGCCAATTGCAGCAACGCCTCATGGCTATGGTAGCACAACTCAAAAATGCCCTCACTATCTGCATCAAAGTTCATGCAACAGCATTTGAGAGTACTTATCCTGCTTTGCAAGAGGAATTGAAAGGCGCATTGAGTCAATTAGGTTGTAACTTCGTTACCGACCCAAGCACAGCGGATTGGTTGATAGACATTTCAGCCACAGCGCGCGAATATAATAAGGTAGCGACAGGCAATATCAATACCTATTTTGCATACGTGGATGCTACTATATCCATTACCAAGACTGCCACAGGGCAGCGCGTGTATGAAAACATGTTTACCGAGAAAGGCGGACACACCCATAATTACCAACAGGCAGCCCGCGATGCCTACAAGTATCTGACACCAAAAATCAGCCAAGTAGTTCGGGAACAAGTAAAGCAGTAAAAAAAGAACATTAAATTGCCAATAAACTACCACCTATCATCATCTGGGTGGTATCGTGGTGGTATCGTTATGGAAAATATACATCTGAAGAATGGGTGATACCTTCGGCACAATCTTCGCGCGAAGATACTTTTTGCAAAAAAAATACACCCACGCGGGAGCCCTGTAAATACTACACTTCCCGCATGTTATACATACCATTTCACCCTCCAACTTCTCCAATCTTCGGCACAAAACCCCTTCCGCGCCGAAGATTTTTGCAGCATTATTATAGAGGCGTATTACAAAAACGGAAATGTGAAAAGTGAAAACGGGAAACTAAAAGCCACAGAAAGCCCATAGATCTCCCACAGATCTCCTATGGTGGTCCCGAAACTAGCAAGGAATTGGGAATATAAAAAAGACTGCCCTTGTTTTCACGAAAGCAGTCTTTTTATTTATGTATCAACGATTATTATCGTTTATAATTCTCCCACTTGGTATTACGCATGTCGCCTGACTTGAGGAACTCCTCGTGCATAGCGAGTGCGCAGCTCAAGGTGTGAGGGGTGTGTGCGGTCTTCGACATCTCCAAGTACTCGTTCAACATTGGGCGGTATTGTGGGTTCACACAGTTGTTGATAATCTCGTGAGCGCGTTGGATTGGGCTCTTACCACGCAAGTCAGCAATACCGTGCTCGGTGATGATAATCTTCACAGAGTGCTCGCTGTGGTCGTGGTGGCTAACCATTGGCACGAATGCCGAGATAGCACCGCCCTTAGCAGTCGAAGGAGTGGTATAGATGCTGATATATGCGTTGCGAGTAAAGTCGCCCGAACCGCCGATACCGTTCATCATCTTCGTACCGCACACATGGGTAGAGTTGATATTACCAAAGATATCTGCCTCCAATGCGGTATTGATGGTGATAAGACCCAAGCGACGAGCCACCTCTGGGTTGTTGCTTATCTCTTGTGGACGGAGCACCAATTTATCGCGGAAGAACTCGATGTTGTCAATAATATCTTGCAGTTTGTCTGCACCGATAGTCAGCGAGCAACCGCTGGCGAACTTCACGCGACCCTCTTTCATCAATCCTACTACAGAGTCTTGAATCACCTCGGTGTACATCTCAAATGCAGGGATATTTTTGTTCTCGCCCAAAGCACCCAACACAGCATTGGCGATATTGCCCACACCTGATTGGATTGGCAAGAATGATGCAGGGATACGGCCCTCTTTCATCTCGTTCTCGAGGAAAGCAGCCACGTTTGCACCAATCTTAGCAGTAGTCTCATCCAGTGGAGTGAAACCACCTACCTCGTTAGGACGGTTGGTCTTTACTACAGCCACAAGTTTCTCAGCAGGGATAGTCACGCAGTCTGTACCGATACGGTCTGATACGCTATATACAGGTATCTCACGGCGTACAGGTGGGTCAGCAGGCTCGTAGATATCGTGCATACCACGCATAGATGCAGGCATAGCCTCGTTGAGCTCTACGATCACCTTGTCTGCCAAACGGCAGAAAGTAGGTACGTTACCTACACCCGCAGTGAGTACGATCTCTACTTCCTCACCTTTCTCTACTACTTGGCATGCCTCAACGATAGCGAAGTCTGGCTTAGGCATAAAGCCGTAGCGGAGGTCTTGCGCCAATTCAGAGAGGTGCATATCAAAGTAGTGTGCACCTTGTGCGTTAAGCTCGGTGCGGAGGTCTTTGTTACCTTGGTATGGGGTACGGAACTCAATAGCGTGAGCGCGAGCGAGTGCACCGTCGCAGCTGTCGCCAGTAGAGGCGCCAGTGTACATACCAATCTTATATGGTTTGCCCTCAGCATGAAGTGCTTCAGCCATCGCAGCGATAGCAGAAGGCACATCCTTTGGCGAGCCCGCAGGGGTGAAACCACCCATGCCACATATTGCCCCATTAGGCACCAATTGAGCAGCCTCTGCGGCTGTCATAAATGGAAGAGCCATTTCGATTTACGATTTAGCAATTTACAATTTATGAATTACTCTGCCTTTCCATTAGAACCAAGCACATTGATAATTTTGTGCTTGTAGAGCTCGGTCATGAGGTCACGAGCTGGGCCGCAATATTTACGTGGGTCGAACTCACCTGGTTTCTCAGCAAACACTTTGCGAACAGCAGCGGTGAAAGCCAAACGGCTATCAGAGTCGATGTTGATCTTGCAAACTGCGCTCTCAGATGCCTTGCGGAGTTGCTCCTCTGGAATACCTACTGCGTCTGGCAACTTACCACCGTATTGGTTGATGATGTCCACATACTCTTGTGGCACTGAAGAAGAACCGTGGAGTACGATTGGGAAACCTGGCAATTGCTCCATGATAGCGTCGAGGATATCGAATGCCAATGGAGGAGGAACGAGTTTACCTGTTTGTGGATCAACTGTACATTGCTCGCGGGTGAACTTGTAAGCACCGTGGCTGGTACCGATAGAGATTGCCAATGAGTCACAACCTGTGCGAGTAGCAAAATCTACTACCTCTTCTGGTTTGGTATAGTGGCTCTCTGCAGCAGATACCTCATCTTCTACACCTGCCAACACACCGAGCTCTGCCTCTACGGTTACGTCGTGAGCGTGAGCATACTCTACTACTTTCTTGGTCAATGCGATATTCTCCTCGTAAGGAAGGTGGCTACCGTCAATCATCACGCTTGAGAAACCGAAGTCAACGCAGCTCTTGCAAGTCTCGAAGCTATCTCCGTGGTCGAGGTGCAAGCAGATTTGTGGTTTCTCCCAACCCAACTCTTTTGCGTACTCTACAGCACCTTGTGCCATGTAGCGGAGAAGGGTTTGGTTAGCGTAGTTACGCGCACCTTTAGATACTTGGAGGATAACTGGGCTCTTGGTCTCAGCAGCAGCTTTGATGATAGCTTGTAGTTGCTCCATGTTGTTGAAGTTGAAGGCAGGGATAGCGTATCCGCCTTTGATTGCTTTAGCAAACATCTCTTTGGTGTTCACCAAGCCAATTTCTTTGTAACTTACCATAATTATAAAACGTTTTATAGGGTTAATATGTATTTTTTATATTCACTTATCTTTCCCATCCGAGAGCTTTTGCAAGCTCGAGGATAGAGGAGGAATTGCGGTCGCCAAATGCCGCGTAGCGGCAGTCGTTGCAACAAGCATATTCCGACGAGGCGACAAAGGTACTAAATTTTTCGCATATCCGCAAGTTTAGCATAGATATTTTTGAAAAATGATATATGCGTATATCAATCTGGCGAAGAAAATCCCATCGTTCTTGCCATAGACGACAAATATATTCGCTCATTTTTGGTAGTTTGCATTTTTTTCACTACCTTTGCACCGTAAATTACACAACGCAACTGGCTTAATTAAGGATAAGTAACGATGAAAGAGTATGTTGTTAATCATTGCACAGTCACTCCTGTGCGACAAGAACCCTCCGAAGGTAGCGAACAATTGACCCAATTGCTCTTTGGCGAAATGTGCGAAGTATTGGACCGTCTGCCTCGTTGGACCAAAGTGCGCTCCTCTGTAGATGGACAAGTAGGTTGGGTGGATTTTAAGATGCTCTCTCCCGCCAACACCCCATATTCAATATCCAATATCCAAACTATAGTAGCAGTGCCAATGGCAGTGGCAACAGACATGGAGACAGGCGAGGAACGGATGCTCACACTCGGCACGCGGTTGCCGAATTATGCACACGGCACTTTTGAAGTCCTTGGCAAACAATATCTGATTGACCCGAGTTGCGTGAACAACATTGAACTCCTCAACAGCGACACGAGTCGCGCTGAACTGCTGAACAACGTTTGCGCCACCGCACAATCATTACTCAACGCTCCCTATCTCTGGGGCGGAAAGAATATGATGGGTATGGACTGCTCGGGGTTCACGCAAGTGGTATATAGTGTGTTTGGCATCAATCTATTGCGCAATGCCCGCGAACAAATCACACAAGGCACAAATGTACCGTCTCTTGCCGAAGCACAAGCAGGCGACTTGGTGTTCTTCGACCATGCTGACCGCGACCCACGAGCCACGAACATATCGCATGTGGGCTTGCTACTCAGTCCAACGGAGATTATCCACTGCTCTGGTTGTGTGCATATAGACAGCATTGATAATGAGGGCATTCATCTCCCTGATGGTTCTCTCACCCATCATCTCGTGTGTATCCAACGTTATTTATAATTAAACAACAATAAGAAATAATACATTATGAAAGTACTTAGTAAAATCCTACTAACATCTATAGCGTTGCTTTGGACAACAGAGTGCGTTGTGGCAAATGATTGGAAACCTGTACCCTTGGAACGCAGCATTACCTCTGTGCAACCGATGACGGGATTGGTACTATGGCGTACACATGGGCAAGTGGATAAATATGCACCCGTTACAACATTGGAATTTTCATATTGCCTTCCATGCAAAGTGGTAAAAGGCAAAAAAGACGGAAAGATACAATACGATTGGTCGTATCTTGAGGATATATTAAATGATATAGCCTCTCGAAATCACCAAGCTGTGATTCGTTTCCGATATGAGAACCCTGGAAATACAGAGGTGGGCGCAACAGGTGCTACGGCAGTTCCCCAATATATCAAAGATATGCCAGGATATAAAGAGACATCCAATTATGCAGAAGGCAGTCTAACCTACTATGCCGATTGGACCAATGTAGAATTGATGTGGTTTACGAAGCAGTTTATTACTGATTTCAACGCTCAGTACAAAAATGATCCTCGCATAGCTGTTATTCAGGTGGGTTTTGGTCACTGGTCCGAAGGTCATATCTATGGCACAACCCTGAAATTAGGTGTGAATTTCCCATCCAAAGCCTACCAGAAGGAGTATTTTACGCATGTGGCTAACACATTAGAAATACCATGGGGTATGTCTATTGATGGTGGTGATTCCTATTATTCGCCCGTAGCTGAAGATGAGGAACTACTGGCGTTAGCGTTTGGGGCATTTGATGATTCGTTTATGCACGCGGGGCACGAATTGGCATCAGGCAGTGGTTGGAATGAAATGTGTTGGGACGGCATAGGTAAGGAGTATCGTTGGATGAAAGGTATCTGTGGTGGTGAGATTAGTTATTACACCTCTAATGACCAGAAGAACTTCCTCAACCCAGCAGGCATGTATGGTTGGACATGGGAGGACGCTTCTGCCAAATATCATATATCCTATATGCTCGCCAATAACGCACCTGGTAGCAAACATGCTACGGTAGAGCGCTTCCGCGAAGCTGGTATTGCTGCTGGTTATACGTTTCGCGTGAGTGACTGCAAGACCAATGGCTCAGTAACACGATTAGTGGTTAGTAACCAAGGCATTGCCCCTATCTATCGCGATGCGTTTTTCGCTATAGGTAATGTGCAATCAGATGTTTCTTTACGCGGACTATTACCCGGCGAAGGAATGGAGATTGTTATACCTGTGGGATTGACCAATAGCAATGATTTGCAGATTGTATCCCCCTATATATTGCCTACTCAGACCATAGAATTCGAGACTGGCACCTTCACTGCTATTGATAATATTACGACACACCAACCATCAGCAGTCAAGTACTTGCAAGACGGACATATACATATCCAACGAGGTAATAAGCGATATACAGTGACGGGACAAG
Organism: Bacteroidales bacterium; assembly: GCA_015061165.1. Lineage (GTDB taxonomy): Bacteria > Bacteroidota > Bacteroidia > Bacteroidales > Paludibacteraceae > Colicola. The sequence continues at coordinate 9,220 of SUXC01000011.1, read as the reverse complement.
TCATCGAATAACCCCCTCAACAATACAACAACTCACCCAATTCATTTAGTAGTATGAACAGGGTGAGTTGTATATAAGTGTACAGAAGGAAATCTTATCTTCCTTTATACATATCATCGTAGTATTTCTCGTACTCGCCAGAGGTGATATTGTCCATCCACTCTTGGTGGTCGAGATACCAGCGAACGGTTTTCTCAATACCCTCTTCAAATTGCAGTGAAGGTTCCCAACCGAGTTCGGTTTGCAGTTTGCGTGAGTCGATAGCATAACGCATATCGTGTCCTGCACGGTCGGTAACATATGTGATGAGGTTCATATCCTCGCCTTCAGCACGACCAAGGAGACGATCTACGGTATTGATAACCACCTTGATAATATCAATGTTCTTCCACTCGTTGAAACCGCCTATATTGTAGGTCTCAGCCACAGTACCTTGATGGAAAATCAGGTCAATCGCACGTGCGTGATCCTCTACATAGAGCCAGTCACGCACATTCTCGCCCTTGCCATAGACGGGCAATGGTTTGCGGTGGCGGATATTATTGATAAACAGAGGAATAAGTTTCTCGGGGAACTGATATGGACCGTAGTTGTTGGAGCAGTTAGTCACGATAGTGGGCATACCATAGGTGTCGTGGAAAGCACGCACGAAGTGGTCGCTACTTGCCTTAGATGCCGAATAAGGGCTGTGAGGATTGTACTTGGTTGTCTCCACAAAGAAGTCCTCGCCATACGCCTCGTGGTGCTCGGAGGAGGCTTGGGTAGAGAATGGAGGCTCAATGCCCTCAGGATGGGTCATCTCAAGTGCGCCATAGACCTCATCGGTAGAGATATGGTAGAAGCGTTTGCCCTCGTACTTCTCTGGCAATGCTTCCCAATAGAGTTTGGCTGCTTGCAGAAGCGACAACGTACCCATCACGTTGGTGCGTGCAAAAGTGAATGGATCCTTGATAGAACGATCCACATGGCTTTCGGCAGCAAGGTGGATGATGCCTGTGACATGCTCTTCTTGCATGAGTGCGTACATAGTATCAAAATCGCAGATGTCGGCTTTAACAAAGCGATAGTTGGGCTTATCCTCAATATCCTTGAGGTTTGCGAGATTACCAGCATAAGTGAGTTTATCCACATTGATAATGCGGTAATCAGGGTACTTGTTTACGAAAAGTCGTACTACGTGGCTACCTATAAAACCTGCGCCACCAGTGATGATAATTGTTTTCATATTACAAATCGTATTTGTTTGAAATGGTATGTTTTGTCTTCGTTGTTTTCGTTGAGGAGGATTAGTTCTCCTTGAGGAGTAATCCCGATGAATTGGGCAAGAAATGGACTGTTAGCCATAGGCGATGGGTCATCGGAAAGTACAATATGGGTAGGTTCTACGCTCACTTCTCGCTCCATATACATATACCAACCTTCTCGGCGGTAGAGGCGTTGCAGATACGCAGCAGAAAGCGCTTCGGTACTACAGTTTTCCCACAATTTCATCGAGGAAATCCACTCATTCATCAATGCCTCAGCCTCAAACTCCTGCCCCATGATTTCCTTCATCGAAATGGGATTAGGCGCATCACTTTGCCACTGAGTCTGATTGACATTCACACCGATTCCCGCTATGCTATACCCCACATGTTTGCCAATCAATATATTCTCAATCAATATGCCTACCAGTTTTTTATCACCAAAATATATATCGTTAGGCCACTTGATTGTAAGTTGCTTTTTGGGTAGGTGGTTTGCCAGCACTTCCCATAGCGCTACGGCTACCAACATAGACAATCGCCATTGTTCTGTGGCACGCAATTCGTTGTAGCGTAGTAGGGCGGAGAATAGTAGATTCTTGCCATCTTCACTCTCCCAACTATTGCCTGCTTGCCCGCGCCCTGCTGTTTGAAAGTCCGTTCGGATAGTGTATAAGTGGGGCAATGTATCCGAATACAATTCGCGCAGTAGGCTGGAGGTACTATATGTTTGCTTGATATACATCCAGTAGGTATTGCTCGATCACGCGTTGTATTTTTCGTGTTTTGCAATTGGCACTATTCACCATAACAGCAAACACCCACACCCTGCCATCGGGCAGGAAGATGTATCCTGCGTAGTTCTTGGTTCCGCCAATCGTTCCACTTTTGGCATACACTTTGCCATGTAAAGGCGTGTCCCGCAAGAACGAACTGAGTGTACCACTCTCACCGCTGCACGGCAGCGAAGCCAAAAACACCTCTTTATGCTTAGAACCATACATATAGCGCAGCAATTGTACATACATAGATGGCGAAATAACCTCCTGTGGTGCTAATCCACAACCGTCCAAAATCTTTGCACTGCGCAAACTAACTCCGCGGTTTTTCCAATATTCGCGGATAAAATCGCAGGAGTTGTGGATAGTACATGGCACCGAATACTTGGCACCAAAAGTGCGGAACAGCATCTCGGCATACAGGTTGTCCGACTCTTGTTCCGTGTGGCGAATAATCTCGGATAGCGGTTCGCTCTCGTGCGTAAAGAGTAGTGTTCGTGCGGGTGCGTTCATAGGCTTTTCGCTTAGATAACTCTCCGTGCCATCTACCGTGATACCGCTATTTCTAAGGATTTTAGTAAAATCGCGTACCAATATCAATCCCGGATTAGGAATGTCGCCACGCACACCAAAGGTCTGTCTGTTCGATGGTACGCTTCCCACCAGATAGCGCGTGTTGTTGTATGGTACACCGTGCACAAAAGCCCCATCGTAGGTAATATGTGTGCAACGGATATGGTTCTCAAATTCTATTTCGGGTATATCAGGAGTAGTGTATAACACTTCGGCAATGCTGCCCACAGCACCACTTCGCAGCACGATATTCATCGTATTATCCTGATAGGCAAGTGAGAAGATGCCTGGGGCGTAATAGTTACCCGCATCTTCCCATAGCCATGCAGGGTTCAGTGCGTTTCCGTCGAAATAACTCAGGTCTGCCACCACCGAACCTGTGATATGCTGAATACCTGCTTCGCGCAGGCGATGCACCCATTTGTACATGAAGTTCCTGTCGCCCACATAGCGCGAACCAAAAGTAGGGTCGCCACGCCCTTCGATATACAAGTCGCCATACAATATGCCGTCTTTGATATAGCCAGAATAGGTGATAGGTGTCTGGATACGATGATCACCGCCCCACAGTTCCAGCGCCGTGGCAGCAGTCAGCAGTTTCATAGTGGAGGCAGGAGGGATAACCGAATTTGGACGATACGAATCAATCGTGTCGCCAGAATGGTAATCGCAAATTAATACACCAATATTGGCATCCTGTGTGTTAGGATGAGTGGTGAGAATAGATAATATGAGTAGTAATTTAAGCATAATCTTCCAATTTTGCTGCAAAGGTACGCTTTTTTATTGAGAAAAGCAAAAAAGGTTTGTATATTTGCAAAAAATGTAGTAATTTTGCAGAAATTTTTGAATTATGAGTGATTCGAATACGCATTATGTTTACCAAGAACCAGCCATTGAGTTTGTAACGGTGGCTGTGCAACTTTGCCTCTACTTAGAGCAGGTGGCTGAGCATGAAAAGTCTGATTTTATCGAGAAAATGCTATGTTTATTGCCTCTGCTATACATTAAGGCGCACCTTTTGCCTAAGGGAAATGAGGAGTTAGACGGCTATTCCGAACGCTTTGTTTCGGAGCAGGAGTACGAAGATTTGCGCCTACAGATTGCGCAGAAATTGGGTACGGACGATACGTACCTTGAGGTTTTTGTGGAGGATATGCGCTACTCGGATGAGCCAATCACGGCATTTATTTCGGAAAATATTGCCGATATTTACCAAGAGATTAAGGACTTAGCATGCAATTATCAAACGCGCGAAGAGGCTGTGATGAACGATGCGTTGGTAACTTGTTTGGATGCTTTCGAACAACATTGGGGACAGAAACTGCTCAATGTGCTTCGCCCCCTGCATGCATTATCATTAGCCACCGATGAGTAGTTTTTTGCCAAATACTTTTGCACCACATATTGACAAGGCTACGATTCAGACCTTGCCCGTCACTTTTTTCGAAGGAGAGGTGATACTGGTGGACAAGCCCGACATGGTGGCAGATGCTGCTGCATATCTGCGCCAACATAGCGTTTTGGGTGTAGATACCGAGGCACGTCCGTCGTTCAAACGCGGGGTGCATTATCCCACAGCGTTGGTGCAGATAGCCACCTTGGAGCGTTGCTATCTTTTCCGATTAACACATGTGGGTATGCCCGTTGAAATCGCACAAATCTTTGCCAATCCTGATATATGTAAGGTGGGTTTGGCTTTCAAGGATGATATCAACGGACTGCGCAGAAGACGCGACTTTAAGCCTGCAAATTGCATAGACCTGCAATCTTTGGTGTGCAAGTATGGTATTATGGAGTTGGGGTTGCAAAAGATATTTGCTATTATCTTTGGCAAGAAGATTAGCAAAGCGCAGCAATTGACCAATTGGGAGAACTCGCACCTTACTCCCGAGCAGGCTCGTTATGCCTCTACCGATGCATGGGCTACATTGAGTATCTATTTGGCGCTGCAACAGGTTAAGCCTCTTTCCAAGCGCGCTATGGAAGCCCTCAAATGCGCTGAGAAAGAAGCCCAAATCCTGCGCCAACAGGAGGCAATGGCGAAAAAATGTGCTGAAAGCACTCTGCCTCTAACCCCCAGCCTTTAAACTTTCAACTTTCAACCTTACACTAAACAATGACAACCGTCTATTTAAAACCTCATAAAGAAGAATCCCTTCTCCGATTCCACCCTTGGGTGTTCTCGGGTGCGATACGCAGTATCCAACTCGAGGCCGATTATCCATATCCACAGCCACAAGAGGGCGAAGTGGTACAAGTGCTCGATTCCAACGGCAAAATCTTGGGGGTCGGACACTACCAAATAGGTTCTATTGCAGTGCGTATATTGGCTTTTGGAGTAGGGGAGTTGCCTGCTGATTTCTGGCAAGAACGCATCCGCGCTGCCTACAAGGTTCGCGAGGCGTTAGGGTTGATTACTTTGATTCCCGATACCCAATATCCAATACCCAATACCCAATACCCGATTAACAACACCTATCGCCTTGTGCATGGCGAAGGCGATTTTCTGCCAGGATTGATTGTAGATGTGTATGCAGATACAGCAGTTATTCAAGCCCATTCCATCGGTATGCATCAACATCGTCAGGAGATAGCGGAAGCAATCGTGCACAATATACCGCAAATAGACAAAGTGTATTACAAGTCCGATGACACGTTGCCACATAAAGCACCTATTCAGGGCGAGCGCGTGGGCTATCTCATTGGTGCAGAAAAAGCCGATTTCAACGGAGATTTTTGGGCAAAAGAGAACGGTTTGGACTTTCGTATTGATTGGCTACGCGGACAAAAAACAGGCTTCTTTATTGACCAACGCGACAATCGTTCCTTATTGGAGCAATATGCGCAGGGCAAGGAGGTGCTGAATATGTTTTGCTATACGGGTGGTTTCTCTGTGTATGCCCTTCGTGGCGGAGCCAAACTGGTGCACTCGGTAGATGTGAGTCAAAAAGCCATTGACTTGGTGCGTAGCAATGTGGCGCACAATTTTGGCGAGAATGTGCCACACGAAGCATTTGCAGAGGAGGCATTTGAGTTTATGGCTAAAAATCAAAATAAGTACGATTTGATTGTGCTTGACCCACCTGCTTTTGCCAAACACCGCGATGCTGTTAAGAACGCCCTGCGTGGCTACCAACGCTTGAATGCTAAAGGCATACAGGCCATCCGTCCAGGAGGTATTCTCTTCACGTTCTCCTGTTCACAAGCCATTGATAAGGATATGTTCCGTTTGGCGGTCTTCTCTGCTGCGGCACAGGTGGGACGTAAGGTGCGTATCTTGCACCAGTTGCACCAACCCGCCGACCATCCTATCAATATCTACCACCCCGAGGGCGAATACCTCAAAGGCCTGGTCTTGCAGGTGGAGTAAAAATTGTTTGGGCTGTTTTCTTTGTTTATTTTCCCGAATATCATTCGGGTATTCTCACATTGTTGTATTGTTGATTTTGCTCCAGCCGTCTGTCATGTGCACAGCGATGGTTCGCCGTGTTGTTCTTTTCTCTAAAAAGTACTTTTCTTAAGATTTCCATTCCCTTGCACCTACCCAATCTCATTCGGGTTAAAGACCAAGGAAGAACCAAAGACAAACCAAAGAGTTTCCTAAGAACTCCCCGACACTGCCATTTTGAAAAAAGTGCTGTTTGTTAAGATTGCCCACTTTCCCTCTTTCTTATAAACGGACATTTTGCCCCCCACCGCGGGGTGTGTTCCCCGAGCGCGCAATGTGTTGTTTTGCGCGCAATGTTGTTGGTGTTGTCTTCTAAAAAAGGACACTAGCGTACATTGAGAATCATTAAATTGTATTCAACCTTGCAAACAAAAGATTAATTTTGTGGTATAAAAAAAGAATAGTACCTTTGTCGGCGAAATACAAACACCGTTGTCATTAAACCCTTTAACTGATTTGTCTAACTTAAAAACTTTACAACTATGCAAACACAACAACCTATCAATCCTGAAATGCAGGAGCAAGACGCCCCACAAGCATCCACCGATCTCACTCCTCAAAAAGATTACTTCTCCATCGCACTGTCATCTATTTTAGGTGGAGCCACAGCACTAACCATTATCGCTCTCTTTGTTGGCGTTATCATTGCTGTCATCTTCGGCATTCAATGTGGCTATAATCGTTGGTTCTCAATGGATAACTTGGTCGCGGTTGGCAACGCGGGCTACTACTATGACGCAGAAAACCATTGCTTCGTTGATCCTACACCACATCGCCGTATTATCAAGGGGTGTACATCTCTGCAATATGCCGGTAGTGACACTATAGCTATCGCACAGATGGATAACGACAAGTATCGCTATCTCAATCTAAACACACTATCCTTCCTCAACAACCACCAATACGACTATGCCTACTCGTTCTATGATAACCGTGCTATGGCATTGATCCACGACACCTTATATTATATTAACCCCCAAGGCGAGGTCATCAACTCCGAACTCTCTAACTGGCTCTATCTATCCATCACGCCTCTTACCTATTCCATTATGTCGGAGGACGAAGATGGATATACTACCACCAACTACCTGCCTACTAATTTCTACATTTACGAAGATATCAATCATGCTTATGGCCTAATGTCCTCTAATTTCACCCGCCTGACCCAACCGCTTTTTTCTGACATATCAGCACTAACACAGAATGTTTTTCTCTGCGAATATGAATACTCCGAAATAAGCGTATTAGTCAATCAAAACGGAGAAATAATCAAGTAACTCACCTCAAATCCCCTACTACAATGATCACTCTAAACCAAATAATACAAAGTGAGGATAATTTCGATTATCCTTCGTATATGCTAAATATCTTTGAAACACTCGGCATTGACTATGCAATATGCAAGAACCAAGACGAGCTCTTCGAGGGTGTTAATCCCAATAGTATTCTAGTTAATGATAATTGGAAAGAACGCATAGAGTTGGTAGAAGTTGTCAAATCTCCACCTCCCCATACGGATTATGCTTACTATCCAACTGAATACCTACAAGGCAAACCATGGGATCCTTCTTGTACCGTTTTTGCCTTGTTCTCCATCTTATACAAACTGCTGACTGGTCAAATCCCCTATGTCAGCCACCTGCCAGAAACAATATTCAACACTAAAGAGAGTATTGACCTCCTTTTGAAAGCACGCAAGAACCAATTGCTTGACTTATCGTTAATACCTCCTTCTTTACGCGGTATATTCTCCAAAGGTTTAAGCACTCCGCGTAAATATCGTTACAAGTCTATCGATGCATTTATTGACGACTTTATGGTGCTCTTCCCTGTGGCATTGGATGAAACTATCAGTCGTTTCACGATTGAAGCAATGCAAGAATCAATCACCACGCCACCACCATCAGACGACGAAATAGACGAGGATATCGATCAGCTCGAACAATTCGAACAGCAAATTGATTACTTCAAGCAGATTAGTTTGAGCCAAACTGAGTTTTTCTTACAAGTACAAAAAGACAACGAAGGCAATATGGACGATCTTGTCGGCTTGCACGACCTCAAGCAATATCTTCGCAAAGGTGTAGTGGCGATTATGAAGAACCCCGAGAAGGCGCGCAAATACAAACTCGCCATCCCCAATGGTATCCTTCTATATGGGCCTCCTGGATGTGGTAAAACCACCATTGCGCAGAAATTTGCTGCCGAATGCCAAATGAATTATGCCATTGTGAACGCACAAGACATCGCTTCTACATTCATACACGGCACACAGCGCTTGGTCAAACAACTCTTCCAACAAGCCGAGCAAAATGCGCCAATAGTTCTGATTTTGGATGAGATTGAAACCATGGTACCCAATCGCAATGACCCAAATATGGCGAAGATGGCAGAAGACACCAATGCTTTTTTATCCGAAATGAATAATTGCGGTGAGCGCGGAATCTTTCTCATTGGTACTACCAATCGCCCACAATTCATGGATAGTGCTATCTTACGTAGTGGACGCTTTGATAAACGCGTGTATGTTCCAGTGCCTGACGAGCAAACTCGCAAAGAAATTTTCCATGCTTATTTGGCAGGTCGTCCTATTGATAAGAGTATTGACTGCCAACGCCTTAGCCGTTTAACATCGGGCGGGTATATATCTTCGGATATTCGTCAGATATGTGATGAAGCAGCGGCTCGTGCTTTCCATGAGGATGCTATCATCACTCAGCAACTCCTTGAGCAAGTCATCCGTGAAGGTGGTCCTTCCGTCAATAAAAACGAACTAAAGACATACGAAGAAAGCCGTAAACATATAGATCCCGCCATACGCCATACGGCATCTCTTAATCAAATAGGATTTCGTTAATATGGTTTGCCAGTCAATCGCTGTGTTGTCGTGAACGGGAATTTTGTTAAAATTTTCATCTTTTGTTTGCCCACCAATGCAATTGCATTCTTTTGGGCAAAACAAAAGATACCCCTCGATTTTTATATATTTTTGCAGGCACAGTGTGCCGTATTTTTGTTCAAAAGATTGACGACAATTGACAACCTTAATTGACGAACTATAATAAATTTTTAACAAAAAAAGCGATTTTTATGCAAAAGTTGATACATATCCATCGATATAAGGTTGATTATTATTAACAACAGCGAATGCTTGACGGATAAGTTTATTAGTA
>SUXC01000032.1 GCA_015061165.1 Bacteroidales bacterium | reverse complement strand
TTTGGATGTAAAAAGTATGGGGACGGAACGTCAATTACAGTATTAGTAACTACATAAATTTCTGTCTTAATCCATACTTTAGATGTAAATCGAGTGCAAAGATATAAAAAATATTTTAATATACAACGTTAATTGTCTTAAAATAATTCTTAATTCGAACGGTTGGTAATATCGCGGTTAATGCCTTCGATATAGGCAATTAGTTCGGATTCACCGATACTTTTCTCGGCAGAAGTAACAAAGATTGGTGGCAACTCTGCCCATGTCTCCAATAGTTTTTGCTTGTAGTTGTCCACATGGATAGCCAACTTGCTTTTGCTGAGTTTATCGGCTTTGGTGAAGACAATAGCGAATGGTATCTCGTTCTCGCCTAACCACTCCATGAACTCTAAGTCTATCTGCTGTGGCTCGTGACGGCAGTCCACCAATACAAACAAACTGACCAACGCTTGGCGCAATAGGCAATAACGCTCAATCATGGTTTTGAGTTTGGCGCGCTGTTTCTTGCCTGCTTGCGCAAAACCATAGCCAGGCAAATCCACCAAATGCCAATGCGTATCGCTGCCTGCGTTGATGAGGAAATGGTTGATAAGCAACGTCTTACCGGGTTTCTGACTGGTCTTTGCCAACTTAGGGTTGTGCGTGAGCATATTGATGAGCGAGGACTTGCCTACATTGCTTCGACCAATGAAAGCATATTCGGGGATAGTCGTCTGAGGACATTGCATCACATCAGGACTCGAGATTACGAAAGAAGCAGATTGTATCATAATTCAAAATTCTTAATTCAAAATTTTGTTTGGCTCACTAATGCAGCACACTGCATTCTTTTGAGCACAAACAAATATTCCATAAATTGACACTAATTGTCGTCTTAATTGACGTTAATTGTCTTAAAATTAGTTTTCTTTTTCCAATAGGCGAAGCCAATAAGCAATGCCAGTGTGGTAACACCTGCAATGAGGTATGCCACCCAACTCAAGCCGAGTTTGGCAAAATGGAATCCCTCTGGCGCAATGAAGATATAACTGACACTGACCATGGTCATAAACAGCGCAGGAATCAATGCGATGAGGTATGCGTATGGATATTTCTTATTCGCTTGCGAGTTTTTGTAGAGGAAGATTGTACCTGCCCACAGGGTAAAGACAGCCAATGTCTGGTTGGTCCAAGCGAAGTAACGCCATACGACATTGAAGTCCACGAACACCATACCAAACACGCACGCGAGCAATGGAATAGCAATCATCAGTCGGTTGCGGATGGGCTGTTGGCTGAGGTGCAGGAAGTCCGACACAATCAGTCGAGCCGAACGCAATGCCGTATCGCCCGAAGTGATAGGGGCGGCTATCACACCAATAATCGCCAACACTCCGCCTACTGCGCCAAGCCACGAACGCGACACTTTGTCCACCACCAATGCTGCGATATTCTCGCCAGGGTGCGCTGCGGCAAAGGCTTGTAGCCCGTCTATTCCGTACAAACCTGCTTCTGGATCAGCGAACATCGTACCTGCTGCGGCTGCCCAGATGAGTGCCAAGATACCTTCTGCCACCATGGCTCCGTAGAATATCCAACGCCCTTGTCGTTCGTTGGTCATGCAGCGCGCCATCAAGGGCGACTGTGTGCCATGGAAACCCGAGATAGCACCGCAAGCGATACTGACAAACATCATTGGGAAGAGAGGCAAACCATTGGTCTGGCGATTCTGCAAACCATCGGTGAATTCGGGCATTTCTGCGCTATGCCAACCCAACATCACCACCATGATACCCAGACCCATAAACAGCAGCACGCCGCCAAAGATAGGGTAGAAGCGACCAATCAGTTTGTCGATAGGAAGAACAGTGGCGAGGATATAATACGCAAAGATAATCAGCACCCATACGATTGGGATCATATGCCCTTGGAAAGTCGTTGTGCCCAACGCAGCAAGCCCTTGGAGTAGGGTAGCAGGTCCCGAAAGGAATGTGGTAGTAAGCAATACGAGCAACACGATGGATAGCAGGCGCATAAAGAGCTTCACGCCTTTGCCCAGTTCATCGCCAATAATATCGGGGAGGGATACGCCATCCTTGCGCAAGGATATCATACCGCTCAGGTAGTCGTGCACCGCACCGCCAAAGATGGTTCCAAACACAATCCACAAAAAGGCAGAAGGACCATAGAAGATACCCATGATGGCACCGAAGATAGGACCCAGTCCTGCGATATTGAGGAACTGAATCAGGAAGATTCGCCACGGTTTCATCGGAACAAAGTCCACGCCGTCGGCTTTGGTGATAGCAGGCGTTTGCGCTTTTGGGTTGATACCAAACACGTGCTCCACGAACGTGCCGTAGAGCAAAAATCCAACTACAAGAGCTATAAGTGAGATGATAAATGTGATCATATTGTCGTTACATTCAAATTTCTGCAAAATTACAACAAAAAATGCACATACGCAAGTAAAACGAGTTTTTTTTCAAAAATGATAGATAGAATCTATCTCATTCTACTTTATTGCTTACAGAAAGCTCGCTTGCTAGTAGGCAACAAAGTGGAATGACAGGTGCAAACGGATTTTTGAAAAAGAACGAGTGTACTGTAGTATGGGCTGCATTTCGCGACCGTAATTTCGAGGTGGGATTGCCAAAGGCAATGTGAAGTGCACCCAAAAAGTTAGACACAAAACTAAGTGTCGCTTATGGAGCATTCATTAAAAGAAAAATTAAGAGCCATTAAACTATGCAAACAAGGTTTGCCTATCTATCATGTAGCTAAAAA
>SUXC01000028.1 GCA_015061165.1 Bacteroidales bacterium | reverse complement strand
CGATATTCAACACCTCACTCAAGCTCGCTTGAAGGTGAGGTGTTGGAGATTGGATGCAAAAGGTGTAACCTTATTTTCAAAAAATATTGCTCGCGAACTGTAGTATGTTCAGCATTTTGCGAACGTACTTTCGAGGTGGACGCGTTCGCCATGCGAACGAGGTCGGTGCCCTCGAAGGTACAACCCTTTTATATTATCGCTTAATGCCTCCTACCCTTTCCCAAAAAAGTGCGTTTTGTTAAGATTCCCTCTCCATTGGTTCGGGTCTTCTTTGTGTTATCGCCGCAGGTTTAGTGCTCGGCGTTAATTCGCCGAGTAATCTTTGCCTTCTATGTTCATTACCCCGAATGTTATTCGGGTCTTCCTCGCCTTTACACTCTCCACCCTACACCAGAAAAATCACTCAAAAATCACTCATATCTTGCAAATCTCATAGAATTGTTGTACCTTTGCAGCGAAAACATGAAAAGAAGTATAGTCATCATTCTCTTAGTGGGCGTTAGTTCTCTTCTCATGCATGCTCAGTATGCTATTGACTCTGTGCGCTTGCAGGTCAGTGCAAACGACACTTTCTATCTCGCACGCATGCAGGACGTATGGGTGTACCCGAAAATGGTATTCAAAAACAAACAGCAAGAACGCTTTTATTGGAAAACCGTTCGCGATGTCAAACGAACACTGCCCCTCGCCAAGGAACTCGCCAAAGAGATGCAAGTCGCAGACCAACAGTTGGCACTGCAACCAGACGACCAAGCCCGTCGCAAATGGTGGCGACAGTACGAGAAATACCTATTCAAGAAATACGAAAACAACTTCCGTCGCATGACTGCTTCGCAGGGACAAATGCTTATGAAACTTATGGACAGAGAAAGCGAACGGACAAGTTACGAAATCATCAAGCACTATCGAGGCAAAGCAAGTGCCAACTTCTGGCAATTCGTGGCTAAACTATTCAAAAACGACCTAAAAGAGGGATACGATGCCCAAGACAAAGACCGTATCGTAGAACGAGTCATTAATTTGGTAGAGGCAGGGCAACTATAATACCCCTACGACGTCTGACTCATAAACTTGCGTATATCGCGATTCACCAATATGGCAGCCATGATTGATGCCAACGCATCGCATATAGGCAGGCTCCACCATACGCCCCAGATAGGGGTGATATCCAGCCTTTGGAATAACCACGGCAATACTAATATACAAGGTATCAAGAATAATACTTGTCGTGTCAGACTCAAAAATATCGCCTTACTAGACATACCAATCGATGTATAGAAGTTACCCACCACCATTGGAAAACCTACCATCACCATTGTGCACAGCATCACTCGGGCAGGCACAATGGATTGGGCTATCAGCACTTCATCGTGGGTAAACAGTCGGATAAATCCTTCGGGCCATAGCAATCCAAACAACCACAACACACCCATTACGCATGTCGCGCACATTGCCGTCAGCTTCAATGCACGAGCCATACGGGGATATAGTTTGGCACCATAGTTGTACCCAACAATAGGTTGCATGCCCTGATTGAGTCCCATCACAATCATCGAGAAGAAGAACATAAAACGATTGGTCAAACCAAACGTAGCTATCGCCATATCACCGCCGTAGCGTTTCAGTTGGTTGTTGAGTACAATCACCACGAAGCATGCCGCTAAGTGCATCAAGAACGGTGCCATACCAATGCCCAAAGCTCGCATGGTAATATCGCGCTTCAGGCGCCATATGCCGCGGTGGAAATAGATAACCTCCTTAGGGTTGAGGAAAATCACCAATTGTCCTATCACGGCTATCACCTGCGAGATTACGGTGGCCAATGCTGCACCACGAACGCCCATATCCAACACAAAGATAAAAATAGGGTCGAGGATTATGTTCGCTACTACCGCCACGATGGTGGAGAACATGGCCACTTTGGGGTGTCCTATCGACCGCAACATGCTGTTGAGTCCGTAGTAGATATGTGTCAGGATATTGCCCCATAGGATTATTTCCATATAATCGCGTGCGTAAGCCACAGTCACATCGCTTGCGCCAAAAGCATATAAAATCGGCTCCAGCCAATATAGTCCGACTGCCATTACCAATGCGCCTAATAGCACATTCAGCAGTATCACGTTGGCCAATACATCGTTGGCTGAGCGATAGTCTTTCTCGCCCAGTTTGATGGCCACCAACGAACTGGCACCCACGCCCACCAGACTGCCAAACGCAGCGCAGATGTCCATAAAAGGTTTTGCCACTGTCAGTCCTGATAATGCCATTGCCCCTACGCCATGCCCGATAAAGATGGAGTCCACCATATTGTATAGCGAACTGGCGGTCATGGCTATGATACCTGGCAGAGCGTACTTGAGCAGCAGCCCACGTATAGGTTGTGTGCCTAATTCGGTTATCTTAGGTGCTGACATATTACTTCAAACATTTGTGCTGCGGGGTGTCCGTCTTGCAATGCGATAGGTATACCTTCATCGCCCCCTTCGCGGATGGATTGTACGAGTGGCACTTGTCCCAGCAGTGGGATATTGAGTTCCTCAGCCAATTGCTTACCGCCATCTTTACCGAAGATATAGTATCGGTTATTAGGCAACTCGGCTGGCGTGAACCATGCCATGTTCTCTATCAGTCCCAATACAGGCACGTTAATCTTTTCGTTCATAAACATATCCACACCTTTGCGTGCATCCACCAATGCCACAGGCTGTGGAGTAGTTACTACGATGGCTCCTGTCAGTTGCAGGTGCTGTACCAATGTGAGGTGAATATCGCTGGTGCCAGGGGGCAGGTCAATGAGGAAATAGTCCAGTTCGCCCCAGTTGGCATCTTGAATCAGTTGCTTGATAGCGTTGCTTGCCATACCACCGCGCCAAACGACTGCCTGCTGCGGATCGACGAAGAAGCCAATAGATAGCATCTTCACGCCGTATTGCTCAATGGGCTCAATCAGGTTGCGACCATTCACGGGTGTAGAAACGGGACGACAACCTTCGGTGTGGAACATCTTAGGTATAGATGGTCCGTGAATATCGGCATCTAAGAGTCCTACTCTGTACCCCATCTTTGCCAAGGCAATGGCTATGTTGGCTGCCACGGTGGACTTGCCTACGCCACCTTTGCCCGAGTGGATAGCAATCACTTGCGCTGCGCGCAGGTTCTCCACCGAGTCAGACTTAGGTGCCATGTTTTGCTTGATGAACTTGGTATGGATATGCACTGCGGCATTCTCATCCACGTAGGTATGAATAGCCGTTTCCGCTGCTTTGACTACGGATTTGCGGAAAGGGTCGTTATCTTTTTCGAATATCAGCGAGAACGATACTTCCAAGCCTGAGATGCGAATATCATCTTCCAACATTCCACCTTCGATGAGGTTCTTGCCAGTGCCTGGGTAGCGAACATGCTGTAGTGCATCTATTATTTGTTGAGGATACATTATTTTTAGTTTTAAGTGTAAAGTCTATAGTTTAAAGGCTGGAGGTATAGTTTCTGCCATACGAACGATAGGTGTCTTTTTCTATTTCTATGTCTGGTTCGGTGAGCAACGGTTCAGCAGGCAACTCCCATGCTATATATTTGATGGTCAGTCCGCGGTCAAGCCACTGGTGCTCATAGTGTGTCTGCAACGTTCTTGCCTCATCCATATTGGATTCCCGATTCTCGACTCCCGACTCTCGACTCCCGACTCCCGATATCGGATTCCCGATTCCCGACTCCCGATTCCCGTTATAAAGATCACAGGTATCCACCAACAGCGGATACTGATTCTCCTTCACCATGGCTTGTGTATAGGTGTATAGGAAAGGGCTATCGGTCTTCAGGTGGATAATGCCATTGGGTTGTAGCAGTTGGCGATAGCGTGCCATGAAGTAGGTGGAGGTCAGACGTTTGGTGGCTTTCTTCATCTGTGGGTCGGGGAAGGTGATCCATATCTCTGCCACCTCATTGGGTGCAAAGAAGTGGCTAATCATCTCGATGTTCGTGCGCAAGAAGGCCACGTTCTTGATGCCTGCCAACTCTGCTTGCTTGGCACCTGCCCACATGCGTGCGCCTTTGATGTCAATACCTATATAGTTTTTGTTGGGATTGCGCTCTGCCAGCCCCACGGTATATTCGCCACGTCCACAACCCAACTCCAATACGATAGGGTTGTCATTGTGAAAATACTCCGCATGCCATTTGCCACGCATGCCCACTACGGGACTGTCTTCCACGCACTCGCGTGCTCCGCATTGAAACACGTTGTGGAAGGTCTCCATCTCTGCAAATTTCTTCAATTTATTCTTTCCCATATATATATCTTGCCTTTAACCTCTAACCTTTCGCCTTTCGCCTCTAAACACTACTCCTTAACCACCAACCCCACTTCCGTGATTCCCTTCAGCCATTCGGTTCGCATACCTTGTCGAATAGCAAAGGTATGTTCGCCCGATTGCGCAAAACGATGTTGTTCATCATATAGCAGTGGCAACTCATATCGGTGAATGCCAGTGCCCAACCAACGACCATAATCATCGGCTAACATGGCTTCTATAGTATCTTGCAGTATGAGCATATTGCCTGCATACTCATCCACAAACAGCCATAGGTTTTGGTATGGATATTGCATAGTATGGCGCACCACCAATTGTATGTTGTAATAGGCTGTGGAGTCTGCCACCTCGGTGGTAAATGTCAGGATGGAATCTTGATGCCAACCGTCAATAGGCATAGAGTAGAACTCGGTATATACTACCCCATTGCCGCATGCGCTCAGCAGTGCCAATACGATTGCTATGATTGCTATCTTTTTCATTCTGTACGGCGAGGCGCATGGGGGTTATTACCTCGAGGTCGATTGTCGCGTCGGCGATTATGACCATTCTTGTTGAGGTTATTCTTCTTTTTATCGAAGCGGGTCAAGTCATCTTGTCCTACTACATTTTGATAGTCCACCTCTATGGCTTCTACGGAGGATTGCTTGCCACCGAGACTATAAGGCTTCTCGCCTCGCTTATTCATTTCGATAATATCCTTTGCCTGTTTCACGGATATGACTTGCAGGTTCACTGGTCGATGGGCATCGGTCGAGTATGTTATTTCGCCTTTCAGTGGGTCTGCCGAGAAGAAGTAATAGGTTGCATCTTGCGTTTCCAAATGCTGATGGCGCGATGGCAATTTCTTGTTTGCTTCTTCATATACGGGTATCTCGTAGTTCAAGCAGCATTTCAGTTTGGCGCATTGTCCTGCCAACTTCTGTGGGTTAAGTGATAGGTTCTGTATTCGGGCGGCGTTGGTACCTACGGATGTGAATTGTGTCATCCATGTGGAGCAACACAACTCTCTGCCGCAAGGGCCTGTACCGCCGATGCGTCCTGCCTCCTGTCGAGCACCAATCTGCTTCATCTCGATACGCACACGGAAGGTCTCTGCATATACTTTTATCAACTGACGGAAATCCACGCGACCTTCTGCTATATAGTAGAAGATAGCCTTTGTGCCATCGCCTTGGTATTCCACATCGCCTATCTTCATCTCCAAACCGAGTGATTTAGCCAACTGGCGGGCTTGAATCATAGTGGCTTGCTCTTTGGCGTGTGCTTCTACGGCACGTTGTTTATCTTCATCGGTAGCCAAACGAAGGATATTGCGTATCTCATAACGTTCGGTGTTGATATGATTCTTCTTGATTTGCCTTTCCACCAAGTGCCCCATCAGTGTTACCTCTCCCATGTCGCAACCGGGGTTGGCTTCCACCATGACTACCATGCCCTTTTCCAAAGGGAGGTTATTGCTGTTGTGATAATATCCTTTGCGGGTGTTCTTGAACTGCACTTCCACGAGGTCGTTCTCATCGCCCGTCTTTGGCACATCGCTCAACCAATCCACCACAGGCAACATATGCTTGGGGTTATGATTAACGGCGCGCTTGCTGATATGACATGCACCTGTATCTGTTGTAAAATCTTCTTTCATATATATATATTTCCTTTACACTCTACACTTTACACTCTACACTTTACACTTTACACTTTACACACTAAATAGTAGCGAAGCGTCCACTAAACACTAAACAGCCCCCCTACTTCACCAACACAATCATCTGCAAGCACAAATCGAAAAAGATGATTTTCGCATTACCGTTTTGTGCTATTTGCTGTTCGGCTTTGCTGAGTTCGTTCATCATCTTCTCCACGTTGTTGTCATGAATGAACGGGGCAAACCTGCTGGAGAACTGTCGTTCATTGGCTGTTTGGTAATTCATCTGCTCGCAGTGGAAGTTATAGATATAGTTTTCTCGTATTTGTCGTTGGGCATATTGTAGGAATGCTTTTTGTTTCTCTCTACCCTCTTTGGCATCCGACATTTCCAAACTCCATTTGCGCAATTGCAGTAGTGCGCTATAATCTTTTTTCTGTCCTACCAACCATGCGTTGCGCATCAGTGCCACAAAATCGTTGAAGAATCGGTTATCCTCTTCGCTATTATTCACGGTTCTGAGGGCGGTCAAATAACTACCGTTGGCTATATGTGCTATATCGTGAGCATCTGCCATAGATAGGTGGGGTGCGTATGCCTGCAATGCTTGTGCTATGGTGTCTTCTGCCAAGCGGGGTACGCGTATCTCTTGTGTGCGTGAGACGATGGTGGATAATAATTGTTCGGGGTATTCGCTCACGAGCAAGAAAAGCGTTTGTACGGGTGGTTCTTCCAGCAATTTCAGCAGTTTATTGGCACACGCGATATTCATTTTTTCGGGCAGCCAAACAATCATTACTTTGTATCCATTGCCAAAACTTTTCAATGCCAACTTGCGCATGATTTCTGCACTCTCTTTCTCGTATATCATGCCCTGTTTGGTTTCCACACCCATCTGACGATACCAGTCATCCAAATCAAAGTAATGGCGTTCTTGTACCAAACTGCGAAACTTATCCATAAAATCATCGCATACATCTCCTGCATCTGATTTTACGATTGGGAAAGCGAAATGCAGGTCTGGGTGTTGCAATTTCTGGTATTGCAGACAACTGGCACACTGCCCGCACGAATCATCGGTAGTGCGATGTGGACAAGCCAAGTACTGAGCGTATGCGATGGCTAATGCCAACTTGCCTACGCCGCTAATACCAGTAAACAACTGTGCGTGTGCCACTCGTCCTTCCTGAACGGATTGACGCAGTCGGTGTTTAACTTCTTCTTGTCCTACAATTTCACAAAATCGCATACTTACACATTTACGCTGCAAAGGTACAACAAAAAATGCACATTTGCAACAAAATCGCGCGAAAGTTTACTTTCAAGTGCGATTTTGATGCAAATGGGCTGCATTATGCGACCGTACTTTCGAGGAGGGACCCGCATTTTTGCGGGAGGAAAAAAAATAGGGCTCCCGCAAATTTCTAATTTGTGGGAAGAGGAGAAGTGGCGGTCGTCCTAATTTGCGGAGCAAATTTCTTACGACAAGCCCACTCCGACGACGAAGGTACAACCGTGTCGCTTAATGCGAGGGCATAGCCCGCACAACTGAAAATATTGCTCGCGAACTATAGTATGTTCAGCATTTCGCGTACGATTGGGGCGCAAGTTGTTGGTGTTGTCTTCTAAACACGGCACGATTTTTGTAATACACTTACAAATGACAATAACTAAATTCGAATATATGAGAACCAAAGATTTAATAGCAAAACGACAACGACGCGAGAGAAAACAAGCACGAGCTGAACGAAACACTATGGAAAAAAGAAACATAGAAGAAAATACCTACAAAGAATCCTATCAACTGCCCAAGGACTTCGACGAAAAAGTCCTCAAAGAACTAAAAAATCTCCCTACATCCATTTCCAATGAAGAAGTACTTCGGCGGAGAGATATGCGCAATATACTCACCTTCACCATCGACCCCGATGATGCCAAAGACTTTGATGATGCACTATCTTTCCAAATACTCGACACTGGCAACTACCAAATAGGTATTCATATCGCCGACGTTACGCACTATGTACAAGAAGGTACCGCCGTGGATGAAGAAGCATACCAACGTGGCACAAGCATCTATCTGGTCGATCGCGTGATACCCATGCTGCCCGAACGCTTGTGCAATGAACTATGTAGCCTACGTCCTAACGAAGATAAACTCTGCATGTCGGTCATAGTAGAAATGGATCAACATGCCAAAGTGATTCGACACAAAATATGTCGCACCATAATACGTTCCAACCACAGACTGACATATCAACAAGCACAAACTATGTTAGAGGAGGCTAAAGGCGGGGAGTTGCCCGAAGCATTGCAGACCCTCAACCGTTTGGCAAAACAACTGCGCACCAAACGATTCGAACACGGTGCCATCAATTTTGAAACACCCGACGTGCGCTTTCATCTCGATGAAGAAGGCTATCCAACCGACATTATATTCGCTCATTCCACCGATGCCAACCATCTGATAGAGGAGTTTATGTTACTCGCCAACCGAATCATAGCCAAAGAGATTGGAGGGAAAGAGGCGAAAGGCAATGAGGCGAAAAGTGAGAGGCCCTTTGTATATCGCGTGCATGATGTACCCGACCCAGAGAAATTAGTCAAGTTAGGCAATTTCATTCGTCAGTTTGGATTTCATCTGCGCACCTCTACCAAACGCAGTGTACAGAACAAACATATAAACAGTTTGCTGGATAGTTGTCAGGGTACCAACAGCCAAATGCTGATAGAAACACTGACCATTCGTGCTATGGCAAAGGCCGTATATTCGACCTCCAATATAGGGCATTATGGTTTGGCGTTTCCATATTATACCCATTTCACGTCCCCTATTCGCCGTTACCCCGATATGATGGTACATCGGTTGGTAGCACGCTATCTGTTGCAGTCGAAAAGCCCTTGTCGCCACGACAAAGAGGTGCTCGAGGAGGCATGCGTACATTGCTCCGATACCGAACAAATGGCACAGTCAGCCGAGCGCGACTCCATCAAGGAGATGCAAGCCAAATGGATGAGCAACCGTATCGGTGAGGAGTTTGACGGCGTGATTAGTGGCGTTACTGAATTTGGATTATTCGTGCAGTTGTCCGACACACTGACCGAAGGACTGGTGCCTATCCGCACCATTGAGCCACACGATTACATGCAATACGATGAAGACAACTACTGCCTCATTGCTGCACGCAGTGGCAATACATACACCCTATCTGATAACGTGCGCGTGCGCGTAACCAAAGTAGATGTAGAGAGAAAGAAGATAGACTTTGAGTTAGTGTAAATCAAATCCAATCACCAATCGCCAATCGCCAATCACCAATCACCAATCGCCTAATCAAACAGCGTTGGCGAGTCTTTTTCGAATTGCTTGAGCACAGCGCGCATGAGCGTCTCACGCACAAATCGTGCACGATTGCGAACACCGTATTTATCGCAATAGCGCGTAAGCGCGCGCATTTCACTATCATTCAACATGATATCTACGCGATGCGTGCGCGCCTCGCGCTGGCGAGGACGGTTCAACGAACGGGACGATGACGGTGCTTTTGCTTTCATAATGCGTTTACTAAGACTATAGACTAAAAGCGTAAGCCAAATTTAATACCTAATCCTACTATATTACAACCAACAAAATTGGTGTATTCTACTTTATTAATTGTTTCTACGACATGAATGTGTGCCTGTTGCCACTGCGCTGTCAGGGATAACGACAGGCTACTTCGGTCGTTAAGGCAAAACAACATACCGACATCCAATCCTGCACATAATCCACCTTGATACTCCTTATTCAGTGCAAAAGCATAGCCAAAACATGCCCCTATTAAGGGTTTATGTTCTATAGAACCAGATGTTGGAATAGGTGTTTGTAGTACCAATTGCACGGGCATCCACGAATATGTATCTTCCCCCAAAAACACACCACGATATCCAAAACTACCACCCAAAAAAATGCGTTGGTTGAGAAGATTATGACTACCCACCATAGCCTGCACATCGGTTGTGCCACCTACGCCTTTATGCGGCACGAACGCAGCACCACCATATACCGATAGCCCCACATCTACCACCTTTGCTCGTTCTACGGCTGTTGTATCTATATCAGCGACTATTTGACTATCCTCCGTGATAGATACCACTTCCGTTTGTGGGTATTGATAGCGCAAGCCATCTTTCTGGCGCAAGATAACCACTTCCTCGTTGTTGAGCAATATCTCACCTTTGATGACCTGTCCCGAGCGTAGTACCACAACTTCCGCCTGAAGCGACAACACCACCCCCAACCATAAGCATACTATGTAGAATAATCGTCTTATCAATTCGAAATTACTAAATTGTAAATTGTCAAATTGTAAATCTAAGTGACCCCGCTGGGACTCAAACCCAGGACCTTCAGAACCGGAATCTGACGCTCTATTCAACTAAGCTACAGGGCCTTCGCGGCAAAGCCGCATATCCTTGCCTTTACACTCTACACCTTACACTCTACACTCTACACCCTAATCTCTCCTCCCTACCAAAATCATCACGTAGTAGATCAGTGTACCCAATGATGCGAGGGCTGCTACTACGTATGTGTAGGCAGCACTACGCAATGCACTGGCTGCCATAGGTGTAGTCTGACGGTCGGTGATACCCGCCGTCTCCAACCAAGCCACAGCACGTGTGCTGGCATTGATCTCCACAGGCAACGTAATGAACGAAAACAACGTGGTCAAGCCATAAAGCACAACACCTATAGTCAGCAGTTGAGGGAAAGAGTGTATCAACAATATTCCACCCAACAATACCCATGTTACCCAACGCGAAGCAAAATTCACCACGGGTACCAACGCACTACGCATACGCAATGGTCCATATGCAAAGGCGTGCTGCAACGCATGTCCGCACTCGTGCGCAGCCACTGCTGCTGCCGCTACGTTGGCTGAGTTATACACCGACTCAGAGAGATTGACCGTCTTGGTGCGTGGGTCATAATGGTCGGTCAAATGACCAGAGGTGCAAGTAACCTGCACATCCGTGATACCATTATCGCGGAGCATTTTCTCTGCTACCTGACGACCCGTGAGGGCTATGCTCTCCTGCGAATAGGTCTTAAAGCGGTGCTCCATCAGGGCGCTCACCGCCCAACTAATGAGAGCAATACTAATAAATAAAATCCAATACATTTTTTTGTTTAGTGTTTAATGTTTTGTTTTTGTGTAGAGTGTAAAGTGTAGAGTGTAAAGGCTGTGCAGAGCGGCGTAGCCGCATATTCCGTGCCTTTAACCTCTAACCTCTCGCCTTTCGCCTTCAACCTTCATTCCTCTCTCCTCCCCTTTCAGGGGGAGGTCGGGAGGGGGCTTCCTCTAACCCCTAACCTTCCTTCTGCACACTTTGCACTCGCCGAACACATAGAGCGAAAAGTGGTGTGGTACAAAGTTGCTCCATCGTTTGTCCGCCAACATACGGCTGATAGTAGAATCCTTGACGGGACTCACTCTGCCACATTTGGTACAAACAACCTGCACCGATGATTCGCTATCCCTCATCCATTCGTACTGTGCGGTGCGCACTCCAAATTCTTTGTCCAATTTCTGTACCAAACGTGCATCTTCCAACAAAGAAAGTGTGTTGTAGATGGTGGCTCGGCTGATGGATAACTCGGTGAGCGCAGCGCGCAACTCGTCAATAGTGAAGTGCTGCAAACGGCAGGCAGCAGCCATAATGGTGTACCGCTCTGGCGTATGCTTCATACCATGCTCGGTGAGATATGTGCGCAACTGCTCCGTCCCTTTGTCGATGATATGCTCTTTTTTGTTTGGCACCTACCTAAATCTCCTTGATGTATGCTCTGCGACGTTTGTGAATCTTGTGTGGGAACATCTCCCAATGGCTTTGGTTTTTGGTATTGGTCTCCAAGATAGAGGTGGTCTCTACACGCTTGATACCGTACTTCACAAAGTATGGGTGTTGGTCAGCAATAATGACCGCGTTTAGCCCCTTATCTTGATAATCTGGTCTTACTGCAATAATGAGCAAGTCGAATGCATCCATCTGCTTAGCGCGCAGGGCTTTGAGCATATGATACCATCCGAATGGGAAGAGTCTGCCCTTGCATTTGCGCAGCGCATTGGAGATGTCGGGCATACCTACCCCCACGCCTACTACCTCATCTTTCTCATTGACAACAACGGTTACAAAATCGAAATTGAGTATAGGAAAATACACATCGCAGTAATACTTCTTTTGTCGCTCCGTCATGGGCTGGAAGTTGTAGAGTTTTTGGTATGCCACGTCTATGACGTCCATGTATTGTGTGCCGTACTTCTTTACCAGTTCTTTGCAGTTCTTGACTTTGTCCACGCGCACATTGCTTCGCTCACGCACAATCTTGTCCATTCTGGCAAAACGCTCTGGCAACACCTCTGGTGGGTAGATTTGATATTCTATCCAGTCGGCTTCTTTCACCAATCCATAGCCCTCCAAGTGGCGCACGTAGTAGGGATAGTTGTACAACGATGCCATAGGTGCCAAGTGGTCGTAGCCTTCGAGCAGCAAACCTTGATGGTCAAAGTCGGTAAAGCCTACAGGACCATTGATTTGCTCCATGCCTTTGGCTTTGCCCCATGCAGCCACCTTGTCGAGGAGTGCGTGGCTAACTTCCTCATCATCAATAAAGTCAATCCAGCCGAAGCGAACGTGCTTCACGCCCCAGCGTGCGTTAGCAGCATGGTTGATAATACCTGCAATGCGTCCTACGGTACGTTTATCACGATATGCCATATACAACACATGCTCACATACTTCGTGAGCAGGATTGACTTTTGGATCGAACGTATTGAGTTCATCACTAATCAATTGAGGACAAAAATACTCACTGTCCTTATAAAACTCATTCCCAAATTGAATGAATTTCTTCAAATCACGACGTGTCGTGATTTCTTTAATTTCTACCGCCATAGTATTAAATGCATGTTTTTCGGCGACAAAGGTATCGGGTGTCTTTTCCGCCTTTTTTCTTCCCTTATTTGTTTATACCGCGTGAGAGGTCGCCCCCCCGACAACGCGCCCTCGATAATTATCTCGTTTGCTTATGTCCGACCTCCTCACGCGACATCGCTGAGCGATGCGATGCATGATTTCGTCTGATGTAGCGTTAAGTGTTTTTAACAAAATCGCTGCAAAGGTAGTACTTTTTTTTGACATTTGCAACCTTTCGACATATTTTTTTATGTGGTAGTGTGGAAGTGTGGAAGTGCACAAGCGTATTTAGTTGTGTGTATTGTGTCATTTTTTTATATATTTATTTGCATATATGCTATATTTTTTGTACCTTTGCACTCGAAATGTACCACCCAAACGGTCGTTTTTTTGATACATAAATTAGGGTTATTTTGGAAGGTGCGCTTTAGGGGTCTTCTTATAAGTATGCTTCTCTACCTGAGTGATAAAACCTGACGACTTCCAACGACCTATAACCATATCCACACGCGTACTCTGACCATTCCTTGCACGCAATGCCATCAACTCGTTTCTCGTAAACTGCTCAGGCAACTGCTGCAACAAACTCACCACACAACTCTTGCGCTCATTCATTACCAACTGATTCTGCGCTACCTCCTCAAACTTACTACCAAACAACTGCATTTGATTTTGGAACACATACTCCGCTACCCACGCAGTAAACTCACCCACCGCCTTATCATACACACACTCATTGAGCAGATAAGCCAACATACCCGCACGATAACCAATCACAGCAGCACGCTTGCGCAACGTGTCCACCGCACGACTATCCTCGCGTATCGCCAAATCTCGCTTCTCATTCAGCCACCTACGAATACGCACACCCACATGCGAACACGCAATGGTACCAGCAGCCTTGTCCAAACACTCGGCTATATCAATGATCTCACGCTCTTCGGCTTCAGTGTAATTCTCAAAGGCTGGGATGTCTGCACCAAACATATCGGGTAATTGCGCGAAGCAAAAACGGGTGACCAATCCGTCTTCAACATCCTTAAAGAAACGATACATTCCGCCTGGAGTACCAGTGAGCAAAAGGTTATAGAAAACAGGCACATTGGCAGAGAAAGAGTTGTCAGACATGTAATTTTGTCCGTATTTGGCATTGTCAAAACCAAGACGATATATATCTGACTTCTGTGACCAGACCCCTGCACGTTCGGACTTAACCAACGTATCAATCTCTTCGCCAATGCCGATGAGGTGCTTACCATCGGAATATGCAAGGAGTTGTAGCAGTTTGGCGATGGATACGTTAATACCGTTGTTTCGTGGGCAGGCGCGTGGGTTGGTAGGTTGCATCTTGGAGTTTTTGGCTGCTCGCAGAGCCTCTTTGTACTCCTCCTCTCGTTTTCGTTCGAGTTCATCTTGTCGGTCAATAGGGGTTAGTAACAGATTAACAGGTTTGCGGATGAAAGACTTACCTGTGGCAGCAGGCGCGGTGATACATGACATGAAGGAGAAGGAGTGCTCTTGCTTGTCGAGGTACTGAAAGCGCACGCGGGTAGCCAACGCACCAAGGATAGGCAGGGAAGCAATGACCATAGCAGGGCGAAATGGCTCGGGCAAGCGACGGCAGATAAGTTCGAGCACACGAGGAAGGGGTGGTAAGCCTACCCCCGTCCCCTCCCTAAAGGGAAGGGAGTTTTCTTTCTCGGCTTCGCTATTGGCGTGTTCGGCAGCGGTAATAGCACGCTGTAGCAGTTCGGGTAAGTCGCCTTTGCGTGGGCGATTGACAGAAGACAAAGCAGTAGCACAACGCTCGGAAAGCGATAGCCCGAAATCAGGCAGGACACGTACACACAAATCGGCACTAAAATTGCAAATATAGCGCATATAGCGCACGAGGGTAAAATAAAACTGGTTGCGCTCGCCCATCTCTGGCTCACCGCCAAGCAGATTAACCAACTCGCGGACAATCTCGCCATAAGGGATGCCACGGTAGTCGGAAACAACAACGGGGGTGGTTTCATTAGAAGACAACTGAGACAACTCCTGCGCGGCGCCAACATTGCGCCTTGCCGAGGGATTACCAGCGGTGGGAACCGCTGGCACTTGACAGGAGGCGGGTGTGTCAAGTTGCGCAAAGTGGGCAGTAACAACGGCTTCGCGTTCGGCTGTGTCAAAGTTAAGCCCAGCAGGTTCGCAATAGAGGACATACGACCACGGCATAAGGTAGGAAGCACGCGCAAGGTCTTTGGTAACGGCATCGAACTCGGTAAGCGCAAAGTAGTGCGCCAATCGCTTTTGTGCTGCTGGGATAGACTCTTCGGGCTCGCGCTCGGCTATTACGCGTATGCCGTGCCCACTTGGTGTGATAGCCACGAAGTAGATAGAAGCCCCTCCTAAATCCTCCCCTGAAGGGGCGGACTTATTAATAGCAGGGAATATCCAACGAGAAAAGAAATCTCGGGGGTCATCTATGTGGTCAATATCGAGCATAACCAATCCTGAAGGCACGGCATTGGATGACCTACGCGCACCATCGCCACGAAAACGGCAGGTGTGCGGAGTGATGATAGGCAAGTGCTTTTTGAGGCGTGCCATCTCATCAGGGTCTTTGCCGTCAAGGAGTTTAATTTGGTCGCAGATGTCTTGAACGGACGGTTGGCGCATAACCGACTCAATGTCTGACCAAAGGACAGGACGCGGTTTGCCCGCGAGGATATTATCTTGAATACAAATTCTTGGAAACATAGTAGTTAAGAATTAATAGTTAATATTATGCATTTGCATTGACATTAATGGTGATATGGTTCGCCATATCAAGAATGCGGGCGAAACGCTTGTCATGATGTGCAGCGAGCGCAAGCATCATTGCAAGGTTGGTATCTGAGCCGTGATAGAAGAAAGAGGATTCATTTTCCTTTTTG
>SUXC01000031.1 GCA_015061165.1 Bacteroidales bacterium | reverse complement strand
GCCGAAGATACGGCATTACTATATTAATAGAGGTACACAAAAAATAGCGGCAGAAGTAGCGGCAATAGCAAAAAAATATTTTCATCAGTAACCATCGAACTTCAGAAGCCCTAAAACACAAATCAGCTGCAACATTATCTACATTTGCCGCTACTTTTTGCATCATTATTATAGAGGCACAAATATTTGAGACACTAAAGCCACAGAAAGCCCATAGAAGTCCCACAGATCTCCTATGGTGGTCGCCTAACTTGCAGTACGCCTATTCTCTGATACCAAAGGTATACTAAAGGTATACGATAGGACACTCAGCACAATCTTCAGCACCTATAAACTTTTTTTCAAAAATACACTTAATCATAAACCCCTGAAATTAAACACTTTCCACCAACTCTGGTTGCAATTTATCTACTAAATTATCAAGATGTATGCACCAAACCACCAAAACGCTGAGTATTCAGCACCCCTATAATTTATAGAGGCTTCTATAAGATTTTATACACTATCTTGCGGTATAATGGATAAAATTCCACTTTTTTATCCATTATACTTGCATATATTGAATAAAATCACTACCTTTGCAGCGAAAATCCAAACAGATAAACGATTTATTGTCGTTTTTCTACTAAAAACGCAACTGTTTAATATGCAAAACTCATTAAGAACAATCGGTCGTATCCCTTTTGATTTAGGTGTGTTAAAGTCCTTTTTCCCTAATCATCAACACATCACTGACAAAGCGCGCCTATTGGTAAGTGATGGGCAGATTATTCGCCTAAAAAGAGGACTATATATCCTCAGCGAGGATTATTCCAACAAGAAATACAATCGCTTTTTGATTGCTAATCACTTGTATGGTCCCAGCTATGTTTCCATGCAAACAGCACTGCGCTACTACGGACTTATTCCAGAGCAAGTATATGCAGTACAATCTGTTACAAGTAAGGTTTCGCGTAGTTTCGACACACCAATCGGACAGTTCTACTACACACATTGTTCAGCAGAGTGGCTATCGTTGGGCGTACAAATTCAAGATGAGGAGGACATCTCCTATCTGATGGCGACCCCAGAGAAAGCATTATTTGACTTGGTGCAATTCACATCAGGCATCTCCATGCGGTACCAATGCGAAGTGGCAGAGTGGCTGGAAAATGATTTGCGTTTTGATATGGATGCCCTCCCAACCCTTAACATTAATCTCTTGAAGCATTTGGCGACCCTGTCGCATAAGCATACTACATTAGAAGCTATCATCAAATTTGTCGAAAATGAACAATCTATTGCTCCAACATCGCCTCGAAACAACAGATATTCAGCAAGTAAAAGCGGATGTGTTGCCTTTCGTAAAAAATCCTCGTGAATTAGATATTTGGTCTAATGAATATTTCTTGCAATTAGCACAACGTATCCGATGGAACGAATAAACCCACTGCACAATCTTCGCGCGAAAATGTATGCACAAATGTCTGCATACACAAACTTTTCTAAAAAAAAATACACCCACGCGGGATGGTCAGTAAAAGCTGGATTTCCCGCGTGTTGTATATAGATCTTACCATAATAGATTAACAAAATGTATGCGCAAAAACCCTTCCATGCATACGATTTTTGCAACATTATTATAGAAACCAAACCTACGCCACAACGCAAATATCTTTGTCTTGACAAGCCAAAGTGGCAAAATTAAGAAAAATAGGGGGTGTTTTGCTACTTGGACTTTGCAAAATATAGAAATAAGCAATAAAAATAGTGTTTATTTAGTACTTTGTATTGCATAGTATTGGAAAAAGTAGTAATTTTGCAAAAATTTTCACATAGGTGTGGTATTTAGCTGTTTTGATTTGTCTAATATAATGTATAAGGTAATACAATCACGACTATGATACATTTAGAAAACATACACAAGACCTACAACTTGGGCACACCCAATGCCTTGCATGTGCTGAAAGGCATCGACCTGCATATCAACAAGGGCGAACTGGTGTCTATCATGGGTTCTTCGGGTTCGGGCAAGTCCACGCTGCTCAACATCTTGGGCATCTTGGACAACTACGATGAGGGAACGTATCACCTCAACGGACATCTCATCAAAGACCTCAACGAGACACAAGGCGCACGCCTGCGCAACGAGTTGATTGGGTTTGTCTTCCAGAGCTTCAACCTGCTGAACTTCAAGAACGCAGTCGAGAATGTGGCATTGCCCCTATATTATAAAGGTGTACCCCGCAAAGAACGCTACATGCGTGCCATGGAGCAACTGGAGCGTATGGGGCTCAAAGACTGGGCAACTCACCTTCCCCACGAGATGTCGGGTGGTCAGCGTCAACGTGTGGCCATCGCTCGCGCGATAGTAGGCAATCCAAGCGTGCTACTGGCGGATGAGCCAACGGGTGCATTGGATTCCAAGACTTCGGTGGAGATGATGGACGTCTTCAAGCAACTCAATTCCGAAGGTATCACCACCGTGATTGTCACCCACGAACAGAGCATTGCGGACGCTACGCAACGTATCATTCGTATCAAAGACGGAATTATCTGATGAGAGACCTCCTGCACGAAATATGGGAATCGCTGCGACAGAATAAGTTCCGCACCGCCATGACTGGCTTTGCTGTGGTGTGGGGAATCTTCATTCTGGTAGTACTCTTAGGCGTAAGCAAGGGATTGGAAAATGGCATGCAAGCCAACTACGGTTCGCGCCTCAGCAACTCCGTAGATATCTGGACATCATGGACCACCCTACCCTACAAAGGTCTGCCTTCCTCGCGCTACCTATTCTTCACCGACAACGATGCACAACTGATTCGCAACCTGCCCGAGGT
>SUXC01000027.1 GCA_015061165.1 Bacteroidales bacterium | reverse complement strand
TGACCTTCAGCGGTTCGCTCATCGGCATAGACTATAAGTACCGCTACAAAGAATAATCTTCTAACAGCGAATTACGCTAATTTAACGAATCAAAGTCAATTTGTCTAATTTGCTCCATTCGCCGTTAAGAATAATATTTGGCTAATTTTCTATAATTTTTGTTTAACCAAAATCCCGTTATATGTACATCAATCTTATCCGCAACGAGCCCCGAGGCAACGCCCTCACAGGTCGCCTTGTTATCAATGGTCGTTGGTTCTGCGACACCCTCGAACGTGTCGGTTACCAAATCCCCGCCCTGTGCTACCATGTAGCCGTAACCATGTCGCCCAAGTTCAAACGCCGTCTGCCTATCGTGCAGAACGTACCCGGACGCTCTGGTATCCGCTTTCACCGTGGCACCAAGCCCGAACACTCCACAGGCTGCATTTTGGTTGTCGCAGACAACAATCCCATGCCTTTACACTCTACACCTTACACTCTACGCCCTCCACAAGGCAGAACATCTGCCGACGTGGAGCAGGAACTGACCCGTTTAATTCTAAAAGCCCAACAAGCCCATGAAGAGATTATCCTTGAAGTCACTGACTTTCGCCCTGGCACTGAGTATGGCTACAATACTCCTTGCCCTTCGTCAGAATGTGCTCGCGAGAAAGAAATCCGCTCCGCGAATTTTGCTCGCCGCCATTCTTATCTCGCTAATGCTCGAACGATTGTTTCTTCCTCTTAAAGGGTAATTTGTTAAATTAGCTCTATTCGCCGTTGTAAAATAAATTTTGGATAATTTACTATAATATTCTATAATTTTGGTAGAGCAAAGTTCATTAATTTTTTATTATGTATCCCCGTATGAAAGTTCATTATTGTTTAATATTGTTTTTCTTCCTCCTTTCCTGCAGAAGCCTTGATCCTGCCACTACGGACACTTATCACTCATCACTCATAGTTCGTAACTCCATCGACACCCTTGTCATGCGCGATAGTGTTCATACCCACGATAGCACCTTCACTTCTGAACGGCAGCGAGGTGATACTATCTACCGTGAGCGCATTGTCTATCGCGACCGACTACACTACCGCGACCGATGGCGAACGCAGATTGTCCACGATACCATTATCCATACCGATAGTATTGTACAGGTTATCGAACACCCACCAGAACGCTATGTGCCGAAATTTTATAAATGGACGGCTGCTTTCTTTTGGACGGGTATAGCATTACTCCTATTGTACCTCATCCTCAAAACGCGCTTCCGTTTCCCATAACCAATAGCCCCCATCTCGATAGTACGTTCGCAAAATGCAGCGTATTTGCCCAAAAATCGCACTTGAAAGTAAACTTTCGTGCGATTTTGTTGCACATATACATTTTTTTTCGTAATTTTGCACGATTTTTGTGCAACGATAGAAGTAAACGTATATGCTAAAAAGTAAACTAACCCAAATACGCAGTTGTTTGCTGTTGGCGGTAATGGCATTAACCATGATGTCTTTTACCGTGGTCATTGATGCAGGACATGGAGGACATGATGCAGGGGCTATTGGTCTGAAAATGAAGGTGCAAGAGAAGAATCTCAACTTGGCTGTCGCCAAACAGTTGGCTGCGAAGATACGAGAGAAGTACCCCGAAGTAAAAGTGGTTTTGACACGCGATACAGATGTGTTCTTACCATTGCAACAACGCGCTGACATTGCCAATAAGAACCACGCTGACCTCTTTATCAGTATTCACACCAACGCTGCTGAAAATCGCAATGCGCGCGGAGCGGAAACGTTTATTTTGGGTACAGAACGCATGGAGGATAACTTGGATGTGGCGATGCGTGAAAACGCCGTAATGAAATTGGAGGAAGATCAGACGGTATATCAAGGATTTGACCCAAATTCGGTGGAGAGTTATATCCTCTTTGAACTGATGCAAAACCAATATATGGATAATAGTTTGGTCTTTGCGGAATTGGTACAGGAGCAGTTTGTAGGAACCCTGCAACGTGCTAATCGTGGCGTGCGTCAAGCCGCTTTTTGGGTGCTACTGAAGTCCGCTTGCCCAAGTGTATTGGTGGAAATGGGATTTCTGAGCAATGCCGAAGAAGAGAAATGGCTCGCCAGTGCCGAGGGAAAAACAGGAATCGTAAACGGCATCTTTGATGCCTTTGAAAAATATTATAAGAAATGAAGTACTCAAGAGAACTGAAAGTAGGTGTGTTGGCAATAGTGTGCCTGGGCATCTTGTATTTTGGATTTAATTTCCTGAAAGGAATCAACATTTTTTCTCCCACAAAAGTGTATGTGGGCACATTTGACCGTGTGAATGGTCTCACCGCTCAGGCACCCGTCTATATCAAGGGATATAAAGTGGGTTTGGTGGAGAGCATTCAGTACGATTTTAAGCAATCACCTGCATTTACCGTGGCAGTATCGATTGATAAGGCCATCGAACTGCCTCGTGGTACGGAGATGGCATTAGTAGCAGATGGACTATTAGGCGGTGGCGCAATTGAATTGCAGTTGCCTGCTCTGATGAATCGTGCTATGCCATACCAGGATGGCGATACATTGCCTACGCTGATTGTGCCAGGACTGATAGATAACCTGCAAACGGGATTGTTGGCGCAGTTGGATAGCATACTGACCGAAGCAAACAACCTGCTCGCCTCGCTGAACAACGAAATGGAACAAGGAAGCCTGCATGCTACTTTGCAAAACGTGGAGCGCATAACCAACGACCTGACCGTCAGCAGCAAAGATATTCGTAAACTGACCCATAACCAACTACCTGCTATTATGGATAAGGTAGATACGACCATAGTTGGCTTGCAAGACATTGTGGCAGATGTGCAAGCAGCAGATATCCAAAGTACCATATCCACATTGGATTCTACCATCCATGTGCTGAATACAGCACTCCAATCGGAGAATGGCACATTGGGCTTGTTGCTGAACGATACAGAGTTGCATGACAACCTAAATACTACCCTCAACAATCTCAATACTGCCGTTATGAATGTAGATACCATTATTATGTCCATTAAGGCACGTCCATTCATACAGAAGAAACTATCCAAGAAATAGTAATTTTTCGAACGTCTAATTTACAAAAATATTTAAAAACTCCCTAACTGCTTGTAAATAGAGCGATTAGGGAGTTTCTTGTGAAACAAAAAAATGTGGAACAAAAACGTTTTGAGTTATGAGTTTCAGCAACTTAGGTGTTGATAAGGTGTGTAAACGATAGAAAATCAGTTGATTGTTTGTAACTCGCTGAATTTTTGGGAGATTTATACCTGCCGATTTTGTGGTGCAAAACCACATTTGGTCAGTTGAAAAAAAAGTAGTACCTTTGCACTCGATTTCGAACAGAAGTCGCTTTTTTTTGCACTTTTTTGGACATTATTTATAAGCAGCCTTGAAACAAGATCTCAACATATTGTGGGCGCAATGCCAGCAGATTCTGCGCGACAACCTCTCGCAGAGTGCATACCAAACGTGGTTTGCACCTGTGGTGGCATTGCAGTGCGAAAACGATGTGTTGGTGTTGCAAGTCAAGAGCCAGTTCATAGTGGAGTATATTGAAGATAATTACTTGGATTTACTCTCGCGCGTATTGAGAAAGGTGTTTGGACCCACTATTCAATTGGAGTATCGTATTATGGTGGCTGGTGGTATGATTGATGTACCCAGTGAGCCATTGCGCGAGCCTGTAGCACGTCCACGCAGCGAAGTCTATACGCCTCATCAGGAGATTGACAACGCATGGGATAGCCAACTCAATCCGCAATATACATTTGATAACTTTGTGAAGGGTGAGCCTAATAAGTTGGCACGTGCTGCGGCGATAGAGATTGCCAAGAACCCAGGTAAGACACTATTCAATCCCCTTTTCCTTTTCGGTGGAAGTGGAGTAGGTAAGACGCACTTGGCGTATGCTATCGGTAATGAGGTGGAGCGCCTCGATCCTAATGCACGTGTGTTGTATGTGGCTGCTAACACCTTCAAGTTGCAGTTCCAAGATGCAGTGAGTCATAATCAAGTGCCCGATTTCTTGATGTTTTATCAGTCGGTAGATGTGCTCATTGTGGATGACATACAGTACTTCTCTGATTTGAAGGGTACGCAGGACACGTTCTTCCAGATATTCAACTATCTGCAACAGAGCCACAAGCAATTGATTCTCACCTCTGACCGTAGCCCAATGGAGTTGCAAGGCATACAAGATCGCCTCTTATCGCGTTTCAAATGGGGATTGGCAGCCGAGATTACTCGTCCCGATTATCCGCTACGTCGAGATATATTGCTATACCGCATCAAGAAAGATGGTATCAAACTCAGCGATGAGATTATAGACTATGTGGCATCCAATGTGTCGGATAATGTGCGCGATTTGGAGGGCGTATTGGCAAGTCTATTGGCATATTCCACACTGACAGATAGCCCCATTAATATGGCACTGACAGAAACGGTTGTTGGTCGCTTAGTACAACTTCATCCCAAGACCTACTTGCCTGCCGATATTATTGCTGCGGTATGCCATTGCATGAAAGTGTCTAATCAGGTCATTACCGCCAAAACACGCCTGAAGGAAGCGGTCAAAGCACGCAATATAGTGATGTATCTAATTAAGAAATTCACGGATAGTTCCTTGTCAGAAATTGGTAAATATGTCCATCGTGACCATGCTACAGTGGCGCACTCGCTCAATACGATAGAGGCACAAATGAGTTACGATGCAGTATTGCGACAAGAAGTGGCTACTATCGAAAGACAATTAGGTAGATAAATATACATTACACCTCATACACACCCTTGCAAATGGATTTGCAAGGGTGTTTTTTGATATTTTTGTTAAAAAATATTTGTTCACTTGCAAAAAAATATGTACCTTTGCAGGCTAATTTGAAAAAATACACCGAAATTTGTAAAACATAGAGATATGAAACGAACTTTACTATTTGTTGTTTGCAGTGTGTTCGCGCTTGCGATTGCTGCTAAATCCGTTACTCCAGCAGCCTCATTGCCTGCGTATTACGACAAAATTGATGGTAAATCAGGCAAAGCCCTTTTTGATGCAGTACAAACTGTTACCAAGGTAGGTTATTCCTCATTGGGTTACGATGGATTGTGGGACGCATATCCATATACCGATGTGCATGAGAATGGCTATGTATGGGATATGTATAGTGATTGTACTTGGAAAAGCATCAACTCCAATCACTGTGGTAGCTATAGCAATGAGTGTGATTGCTATAACCGTGAGCACTCTATCCCAAAATCTTGGTATGGCGGTTCTACGAGTGGTCCTGGTTGCGATATTTTCCACCTTGTGCCAACCGATGGCAAGGTAAATGGTATCCGCAGTAACTATGCTTTTGGCGAGGTTAGCAGTGACGATTACAATAAGCATGGCAATAAAAAAGGCTCTGCTAAGAGCATTACTATCGTAGGTGGTAATACCATTGCGGGCAATACAGGCGCCACTATTTCTTGTTCAGGCACCGTGTTTGAACCACGCGATGAGTACAAAGGCGACTTTGCCCGTGGCTATATGGGTGCTTTGCTCCGCTGGGCTGGCGAAAAGGCATTTACTTCGGGTGAAGGTGCCAAAACATTTACTACCAACTTCTCTACGGGTTCTTTCGGTCTTACCAAATACGGTGTGGCATTGCTGATGAAGTGGCACCGCCAAGACCCTGTATCGAAGAAAGAGATTGATCGCAATAATGGTATTCAGAAGACTCAAGGCAACCGCAACCCATTCATCGATTACCCATACCTCGCAGAGTATATTTGGGGCGAGAAAGCAGGCGAGACCCTCTACCTCGATGACATCATGACCGCCTACGATGCGGACTTCGTGTTGGGCGAGAGCGATGGTAGCCGAGAGGAGGTGGTTCATACTCCTGTGTTGAGCGTCAGCACTACCAAGGTGAACTTCCCAAGCGTACTCGTGGATGAAGAGTCTTCTGTGAGCATTAAGGTAACAGGTGTATATCTGACATCCAATGTTACCCTTACTATCTCTGGTGAGGATGCCGACATGTTTGAGACCTCGCGCTCTTCCCTCACCATTAGCGAGGCCAATAGCAGCACAAGCCAAAATAATGTAGTTCTTACATATGTTCCAACCGAGCAAGGTCAGCATAGCGGAACCCTGCAAATAGCATCCGAAGGTGCAGAAACACTCACGGTGCAACTCTATGGTGCTTGCAATGCAGCGTGCCAAGTTGTTTGGATGGTCAATGGCGAGGAATATACCGCAGGTAATCCTACCACCACGTTGGCTGCGGGTAGCCAAGTGACCAAACTGCCTACAGCACCTAAATCGCCTTGCACCGAGAGCAACCAGTTTGTAGGCTGGAGCGAAGAGGTTATCACCACCCCTCAAGACGAGATGCCTGCTGACTTGTTCTCCGATGCTTCTGAAGCACCTGCTGTTAGCCACGATGTTATTTATAATGCGGTATTTGCTACTCTTGAGGAGATCGAAATCTTTGAAGAACAACCAATGCCAGCGTATATGGATTTGGAGAATACAGATGGTTGGACACTGTCGGGCTTGATTCGCGACACCAAACATTGGCGTATGGTAACAGATTCGTATATCGAATCGCCTTCTATATGTATAGAATGTATCAGCAGTATTACTATCAATATGCGTACATACGGAGGAGCAAGTTATAATACCATTGAGTTCTCCGCTAATGGTACCAAGATTGGCGAATTGAAAGCATCCAACAACAAACTTGCAGATTACACTTGGGAACCTACTACAACCCTGTCTGGCAATGGTACATTGCGTTTCACCAGCAAGACCAATACCAGCGAGTTTGGTCCTGCTTTGAGCAGTATCCATATCGAAACAACAGGTGGCGGTGTGATAACCGATTATTATTACTCTAACTATGTTACCTCTTGCGGTCCAACGACAGACGTTGTTGAGGTACAACAACCACAGCAAGTGGGTAACAAACTTCTCCGCGATGGACAACTCGTGATTGAGTACAATGGAGTATATTACAATACCTTAGGACAACCCCTGAACTTCTAAACTTCTGAACCCTCCAACATAATGAATCTATCCGAACAAATACGCCAACTCTGCCAAGAGAAGAATGCCATTATCATGGCGCATTACTACCAACGCCCTGAGATTCAGGATGTGGCTGACTTCGTGGGCGATTCCCTCGCTTTGGCACAGGTCGCTGCCACAACCGATGCGGATATTATCGTGATGTGTGGTGTGCACTTTATGGCAGAGACAGCCAAAATCCTCTGTCCTGATAAGAAAGTGCTGATTCCCGAACCTGCGGCAGGTTGCTCCCTTGCAGATAGTTGCAAAGCGGAGGACTTAGCAGCGTGGAAAGCAGAGCACCCCGACCATTTGGTAGTGTCGTATGTGAACACAAGTGCTGCGGTAAAGGCACTGACCGATGTGGTGGTAACCAGTAGCAATGCGCTGAAGATTGTCAAGCAGTTGCCTGAAGATAAGCCTATTCTCTTTGGCCCCGACCAAAACCTCGGCGGTTATATCAATTTAATGACGGGTCGCAAGATGGATTTGTGGAATGGTGGATGCCATGTGCATGCACGTTTCTCGGTAGAAGCAATCTTGTCGCTCAAGCAACAGTATCCTGATACGAAGGTTTTGGCGCACCCAGAGTGCAAGGCGGTTGTGTTGCAGCATGCGGATGTGATTGGCTCAACGCAAGCATTACTCAATTATGCGAAAGAGCATCCAGAGCAGAAACGGTTTATTGTGGCTACAGAGAGTGGCATTCTCCATGAGATGCAAAAGGCGTGTCCCGATGTAGCGTTTATTCCTGTACCCGCAGAAGGAGGAGGTTGTAATGAGTGTGAGTATATGCGAATGAATACATTGCAAAAACTGTACGACTGTTTGCTAAACGAGAGCAACGAGATTGTGGTGGACGAGTCAGTGGCCAAAGATGCTATCCGTCCAATCCAACGCATGTTGGAGATGAGTTGATAAGATTATTTTGCCCTGCGGGCAAGAGAGAATTGGAACTCTAATCCGCCTTCTGGGCGGTTGATTGCGGTGATTTTTCCTCCATGGAAAATCACCGCATGTTTTACGATGGAGAGTCCCAAACCTGTACCGCCTGCCTTGCGACTGCGACCTTTGTCCACACGATAGAAACGCTCAAAGATATGTGCAAGTGCCTCTGCTGGTACACCTTGACCATTGTCGGTGATACTGAAATATAGATTAGCAGGGTCTTGGTTAATGAGTTGGATATTGATTTGTGCTTTCTCTACATAGTTGATAGCATTGTCCACGATATTGTGGAAAATGGAGTAGAGTAGCGTATAGTTTCCTGTGATAATCAAATGTTTAGGGATATTGTGCGTGATAGTAGCACCTGCTTGCGAAGCGCGCAAAGATAGGTCTTGCACCACATTCTCCACCACGGTGTAAAGGTCTAATTGTAGGCGATTGTAGAAGTCAGTTTGGGTGTCGAGTTTGTTGATAGTGGATATATCCTCCACAAGGTTGGCAAGGCGACCCGATTGCTGATAGGCACGCTCAATGAATTGTCGGCGTTGGTCTTCGGTCATATCGGGGTGCATGAGGATGGTTTCCAATGCTCCGCGAATACTCGCCACGGGTGTTTTAAGTTCGTGACTGATGTTCTGCGTGAGTGTAAGGCGTTGCTGCTCGCGTGCCTTATTAATCTTCTGCTTGTAGAAGGCGTAAAAGATGCCTACAATAGCAATAATACCTATTCCTATGATAATCCAGATGTTCATGTATATGGTGTATAGTGTATGGTGTAAAGTGTAAAGGCGAGCATTAATTCTCAAACATGTATCCGTAGCCAGATTTGGTGATAATGCGTTTGCCGTACTGCCCGAGTTTGCGACGGAGATGGGTGATATGCACATCTACGGTACGTTCGAGTACATAGCCATTGCTGTCCCACACATTATTCAGCAAGTGATCGCGTGATAGGATTTGTCCGCGATGGGTGAGCAGGTAGCAGAGTAGTTCAATCTCTTTGCGTGTCGTTTTCACATGTTCGCCATCCACCATGAGCGACATATCGGCTTTGTTCACTACAATCCCTTCAAACACAATGCAATTGTCATCGCCTTCTCGCCTCATCGCCTCATCGTCTGATAGCCTCTTCGTCTCCGTCCTGCGAAGCACTGCTGCCACGCGCGCCAGTACTTCGGCTATGCGGAAGGGCTTGCTGATATAGTCATCTGCACCCAACTTAAATCCCTGAAGTACAGTATCTTCATCGCTCAATGCTGTTAAGAATATGATAGGAATAGACGCCCCTTGGGGGCTGTTAGGCGATGAGGCGATGAGGCTATTAGGTGAAAGGCGAAGTTTTTCAGCCATTTCCAATCCCGACATACCGTCCATCATAATATCCAGAAGGATGAGTGAAATAGGCGATGAGGCGATAGGGCTATCAGGCAATAAGAGAGCCAATGCTTCTTCGGCGGAGTGCGCAACAAGTGTTTCGTAGCCTGCTTTTTGCAAAGAGTAAGAGAGAATCATGCAAATATCCTCTTCATCATCTACTATGAGTATGCGTTGTTTAGCCATATTGATACAATTTTCGCTGCAAAGTTAGTAAAAATATTTCAATCAACCAACCAGATTGTGCAATATTAATAATTTATTAACAAAAATAGAGCATATCGGTGTGATACGCTCTATTTTATGAATATAAGCAAGTGTCTTACTTTTTGCGGAAGTATGCCACTGCGTTGTCGAACAGAGGTTGGCACTTGTTGCCTGCGATATTGGTAAACACGCCATCTTCCCAACGTTCGGTGTGACCCATCTTGCCGAGGATCTGACCGTTCTTGGAGATGATACCCTCTATTGCATAATAAGAACCATTAGGGTTGTGAGGCGCCTCCATGGTTGCCTCGCCCGTCATAGGATCGGCATAGCGGAATGCTACTTGTCCGTTCTCAAACAACTCCTTTGCCAATGCCTCGTTCACCACGAACTTACCTTCGCCGTGGCTGACTGCAATGCTATGTGTATCACCTACTTGCATGCCACGAAGCCATGGGCTGGCAGTAGTAGCCACGGTGGTAGTTACCATCTGCGAGATGTGGCGGTTGATATCGTTGCGGAACAGGGTTGGAGAGTCTGGAGTGACCATGCCCAACTTGCCATAAGGCAGCAGACCACTCTTCACCAATGCTTGGAAACCGTTGCAGATACCCAGTATCAGACCACCGCGCTCGATGAGGGCAGTGATAGCAGCACCCACCTTTTGGTTGTTAATCACATTGGCGATAAACTTACCACTTCCGTCTGGCTCGTCACCTGCAGAGAAACCACCTGCGAACATAAGGATATGGCAGCGATTGATATGCTCGACCATCTCATCGATACTGCTGAGGACATCCTCGCCTGTGAGGTTGTGGAAGATCGTAGTCGCGACCTCTGCACCTGCACGGCGCCATGCCTTAGCGGAGTCGTAGTCGCAGTTGGTGCCAGGGAAAACTGGGATATAAACCAATGGGGTTTCAACGGCGGGGCCGTTGTAGGTTAGAGGTGAGAGGTTAGAGGTTAAAGGCAGGGTATTGGCTGGCATCAATGCTTGATGCTGCGCAGGGACAGCGGATGGGTAAATCTTGTCGAACTGTCCACAGCAAGCACGGAGCAATACCTCGCGCGATACGCGCTCGCCATTGATAACGAGGTGGGTTCCGTTGGTGACTTCACCCAAGCATTGTAGGCTATTGGCAATTGGCGATGGGCAATTGGCGAGAAGGTCTTCGGTTGCCTCTACGAGGATAGAACCGTAGTTATAGTCGAAGAGTTCGTTCTCGGCGATTTGGATATCTACCGCCAATTCGTTACCGAAACTCATCTTAGCGATGGCCTCTGCTACACCACCGAAGCCCAATGCATACGCAGCACAAATCTTGCCACTTTGGATGGCGTTGGTGGTATAAGTCCAGTTCGCTTTGAGTTGCTCCACATTAGGCATGTAGTTTGCCAATGCATTGTGCTTGATGAGATAGAGTTTGTTGCCCGCTTTCTTGAGATCGGTGGAAACCACTTTATCCGCTGGCACGGTAGTGATACCGAAAGCAATCAAGGTAGGAGGCACGCTGATATGCTCGAAAGTACCCGACATAGAGTCTTTTCCGCCGATACTTGGCAGACCGAATGCCACTTGCATCTTGAGTGCACCGAGCAATGCGCTGAGTGGTTTGCCATAAGCGTGCTCGCTACTCATACGCTCGAAGTACTCTTGGTAAGAGAAACGCATACGGCTATAATCGGCACCTGCTGCTACAACCTTGGTACATGCCTCTACCACTGCGTAAGCAGCGCTGTGGTAAGGGCTCCAGTCGGCGATGAATGGGTTGTAACCAAACGCCATGATAGAGGCAGTATTGGTATAGCCATCGGTTGGGAGTTTCTGCACACTGACTTGTGTCTCAGAGAGTTGTGTTTTACCGCCGAATGGCATGAGTACGGTGCTACGACCAATAGTGGCATCGAAGTTCTCAATCAATCCCTTTTGCGATGTGACATTGGCATCAGCCATGACCTTTGCCATTTTCTCCTCGAGGGTTAATTCTGAATTTTGAATTAAGAATTTTGAATTATCGAATGGATTTTTATTCTCTACAGGGAGAATCGTAGCTTTAGCAAAGTGCTTTGCACCTGCGCTATCGATAAACTCACGAGTGAGGTCGGCGATGAGTTCGCCTTTATAGAACTGACGCATACGACCGCTATCGGTGACATCCGCCACATGGGTGTACTCGATATTGTCGAGGTGGCAATAGTGCTCCATCTCTTCGCGGTCTTTCGCCTCGATGACTACTGCCATACGCTCTTGCGACTCGCTGATAGCCAGTTCGGTAGGGTTGAGTCCGCTATACTTGGTTGGCACGCGGTCAAGGTAGATATCCAGTCCGTCTGCGAGTTCGCCGATAGCCACGCTGACACCACCTGCACCGAAGTCGTTGGACTTTTTGATGAGGCGAGTTGCCTCTGGGCGACGCATGAGGCGTTGGAGTTTGCGTTCCTCTGGTGCATTACCCTTTTGCACCTCGCTGCCGCAGGACTCGAGCGATGCTTCGGTGTGCTCTTTGGACGAACCAGTAGCACCACCAATACCGTCACGACCTGTGCGACCGCCAAGCAAAAGGATGATATCGCCAGGAGCAGGGCTCTCGCGGCGGATATTCGATGCAGGAGAAGCACCTACGACAGCACCCACCTCCAGACGCTTAGCTACATACGATGGGTGGAAAATCTCACGCACATGAGTGGTAGCCAGACCGATTTGGTTGCCATAGCTGGAGTAACCAGCAGCCGCCTTGCGGGAGATGATCTGCTGTGGCAGTTTGCCAGGCATAGTCTCTGCCACGGGCTTATAGATGTCGCCTGCGCCCGTTACGCGCATGGCTTGATAGACATATGCACGACCAGATAATGGGTCGCGGATAGCACCACCGAGACAGGTACTTGCGCCACCGAATGGCTCAATCTCGGTTGGGTGGTTATGGGTCTCGTTCTTGAATTGGAGCAGCCACTTCTCTTGCTTGCCATCCACGTCCACATCAATGAAGATAGAGCAAGCGTTGTTCTCCTCGCTGACCTCCATATCATCGAGAAGGCCTTTCTTGCGAAGGTAACGCGCGCCGATAGTAGCAAGTTCCATGAGGCAGAGCGGTTTCTCGGTGCGACCGAGTTCTTTGCGAATGTCGTGGAACATGCCGAGGGTGGACTCGATTTCCTCTTTCACGAATGAGTCGTCTATCTTGATTTCTTCTAAGATAGTGGTGAAAGTGGTGTGACGGCAGTGGTCAGACCAGTAGGTGTCGAGGATACGGAGTTCGGTTTCGGTTGGGTTGCGTTGTTCCTTTTGGAAGTAAGTGACTACTTCGTGGAGGTCGTCGGCGTTCATTGCCAAGCCCCATTGCTTGCAGAACGCAGCGTACTCCTCGCGAGGCATATTGATAAAACCGTCCAACTTAGCCAATGGCTTGATGTCGGCGGTTTGGTTTTGCACCAATTGACTGAGGTCTTTCTCACGCGACTCCACAGCATTGATGTAGTAATGGCGAATCTTAGCCATGTCTGCCTCAGAGATTGTGTCATCAAAGATGAGCAGACGGCTACTGCGAATCTCTACTTCGGCATTAGGGTCAATG
Organism: Bacteroidales bacterium; assembly: GCA_015061165.1. Taxonomy (GTDB): domain Bacteria; phylum Bacteroidota; class Bacteroidia; order Bacteroidales; family Paludibacteraceae; genus Colicola. The sequence continues at coordinate 4,982 of SUXC01000027.1, read as the reverse complement.
AGGTGTACACAATCCACCGCCGATGATGCGCGTTGGTCAAACTGACCAGGGATATACTCTACAGCGAGGTACTTCTTGCCTGATAGCCCCATCGCCTCATCGCCTATTTCCACCGTGTCGGTTACGGTCTCGCCAAAGACGGTGTAGCGGCATTGCTCCAGCAGTTCGGGTGTAAAACCAAAGAGGTCGTACACATTGATATAGCGAAGCGATTGCAGGTTGAGTTGCAAGTTCTCATTGAGCTCGTTCTTCAAACTGCGTGCCTCTACCTGAAACGCAGGACGCTTTTCTACGAAAATTCTATAGTTCATATTTATAGTTTTGAGTCAGGAACAAGGAGCCGGGAGCCAAGACATATTACTATTGTCTGGTTAGTCGTAACTGATTTGTCTTTGTTCTTGGTTCTTTGTTCTTGGTTCTTAAATAACAGTATTTACTACTTTCTCGGTTTGTTGTTTGCGGAAGTCTTCGAGTTGTGCGAGCAAGGCGGTATCTTGCAGAGCAAGAATAGCGATAGCAAGCAATGCTGCGTTCTTAGAGCCGTTGATAGCTACTGTAGCTACGGGGATACCTGCTGGCATTTGCACAATGCTCAGGAGTGAATCCAGTCCGTCCAAGGTCTTGCTGCGGATAGGTACACCAATCACAGGGAGTGAGGTGAGTCCTGCAATCACGCCTGCGAGGTGCGCTGCGCCACCTGCGCCAGCGATGATAATGCTTAGTCCACGCTCACGAGCGGACTCTGCCCACTTCATAAGCTCGTGTGGAGCACGGTGCGCACTAATGACACGTTTATCTACTTCAATTCCAAATTGTTGAAGGGTCTCAATCGCGGGAGTCATTACCTCCAAATCGCTGGTAGAACCCATTACTACGCCTACTTTCATGATTTATTTTTTGAACAAAAATACGGGCTATTCCCTACAAAAATAAATTAGATAAATATTGGGGTCCCCGCGAAGCTCGTGGCTTCGTGGGGAGAGCGGAGGCACAAGTCGCCTAAATGCTGACGTGGTCAGCAGTCAATGCGACCTTGTTGCCGAACGCGATTACTCCCACTCGATAGTTGCGGGTGGTTTTGCAGAGATGTCATAGCATACACGATTGACACCTTGTACTTTGTTGATAATCTCGTTAGAGCACTTAGCCAAAAACTCGTATGGAATACGTGCCCAGTCGGCTGTCATCGCATCCACGGAGAGTACTGCGCGGAGTGCCACAGGATGTTCGTAAGTACGAGTGTCGCCCTTCATACCAGTGCTGCGCACGGTGCTCAAAAGAATAGCACCTGCTTGCCATACCTTGTTGTAGAGCGCAACACCGTTCTCATCTTTCCATTCGCGGAGCATGTCCACAAAGATTGCATCTGCCTCTTGAAGGATATGCACTTTCTCTGGGGTGATATCGCCCAAGATACGTACACCAAGACCTGGACCTGGGAATGGGTGACGAGTGATAAGGTGCTCAGGTACACCCATATAGCGGCCAATACGACGCACCTCATCTTTGAAGAGGAGCTTAAGTGGTTCGCAGAGTTTGAGGTTCATCTCTTTAGGCAGACCACCTACGTTGTGGTGGCTCTTGATGACCTTACCCGAGTGGTTAATGGACTCTATGATATCTGGGTAAATAGTACCTTGACCAAGCCACTTTGCATCGGTAATCTTCTTTGCTTCCTCATCGAATACTTGGATGAAGTCACGACCGATAATCTTACGTTTTTGCTCTGGGTCAGTTACGCCAGCGAGGTCGCCATAGAAGCGCGCTTTAGCATCCACACCAATCACATTGAGGCCGAGGCACTCGTAGTCGCGGAGCACGTTTTCGAACTCATTTTTGCGGAGCAAACCATGGTCCACAAAGATACAGGTGAGTTGGTCGCCAATAGCGCGATGAAGCAGAACGGCTGTGATAGAACTATCCACGCCACCAGAGAGGGCAAGGATAACGCGCTCGTTGCCAATCTGCTCTTTGAGTTGCGCAACGGTAGTCTCTACGAAGTTAGCGGGAGTCCAATCCTGTGCGCTATGGCAGGTGTCAAGCACGAAAGGACGGAGCTCATCTACTGTAGGTTGCTCGCCTTTAGCAATGTTAAGAACAGGGATACAGCTGCAGAAGCGGCTGAGGGTGTCTTGGAGTGCTTGAGGCTCCTCCACAGAGTCTTTGTCCCCCGAGAGAATAAGACCGATGATGTCCTTGTCATCTTCGGGATACTTGTTGTAGGGTAAGACCTCGCAGAACGTGTCCAACTCGCGCACACGGCGACCAATGAGTTGGGTGGTCTCAGAACCTAAATCGAGAATGATAAGTTTTTGCATACAATAAACGATTGATTAATTATGCTGTTTCGTTTTAGAAATAAAACTTGGCACAAAGGTACAAATAATATATAAAATACGCAAGAAAATAATGGCAAAAAGGTGAAAAAATCTTTCTATTGAAAAATAGATGTGATAAATAGCCTATTCTATGGGAGGTATCTCTGCCATTTTGTCAGTCCAATAGCCTTTGGCAAACTTTTTGTACCACTACCCTTAGAACTTTTAAAACTTTTAGAACATTTTAAACTACAATATTATGAGTAAGAAAGGAAACATTGGGGTAACATCAGATAATATCTTCCCCGTCATCAAGAAATTTTTGTATTCTGATCACGAGATTTTTCTCCGTGAGTTGATTAGTAATGCGGTGGATGCCACCCAAAAACTGAAGACTCTTGCTTCTGTGGGCGAAGCGAAAGGCGAGTTGGGCGATACGCGCGTGCGTGTACTTATTGATAAAAAGAAAAAGACCCTCACCGTACAAGACCACGGTATCGGTATGACTGCCGAGGAGGTGGACAAGTATATCAACCAAATCGCTTTCTCGGGTGCTGAGGAGTTTGTGAATAAATACAAGGACAAAGCCGAAGCCATCATTGGTCACTTCGGTTTGGGCTTCTATTCTGCCTTTATGGTAGCGGACAAAGTGGAGATCTTCTCCCTCAGTTACCAAGAGGATGCCAAGGCTGTGCATTGGTCTTGCGACGGCTCGCCTGAATATACGATGGAAGATACTATCAAGTCGGAGCGCGGAACAGATATTGTGTTGCATATCAACGATGAGTATGCTCAGTATCTGGAAGAGGCAACTGTAGAGGGCTTGCTCACTAAGTACTGCAAGTTCCTGCCTGTAGAGATTGCTTTCGGCAAGAAGAAAGAGTGGAAGGACGGCAAGCAAGTGGAGACCGACGAGGATAATATCATCAACGATGTCAATCCTGCATGGACACGCAAACCTGCTGACCTCACCGATGAGGATTACCAGAAGTTCTACCACCAACTCTATCCTCATCAGATGGATGAGCCACTTTTCCATATCCACCTCAACGTAGATTACCCATTCAATCTCACGGGTATCCTCTACTTCCCTCGTATCAAGAATAATATTGATATTCAGCGTAATAAGATTCAGCTCTATTGCAACCAAGTGTTCGTAACTGATGAGGTGGAGAATATCGTACCACAATATTTGACCCTCTTGCATGGTGTGATTGACTCGCCAGATATTCCGCTGAATGTCAGCCGTTCGTACTTGCAAAGCGACAACAACGTGAAGAAGATATCCAGCCATATCACCAAGAAGGTTGCTGACAAATTGGCAGAGATTTTCCGCAACGACCGCGAGGACTTTGAGAAGAAGTGGGACGACATCAAACTCTTTATCCAATACGGTATGCTCAGCGATGATAAGTTCTACGACCGTGCTGTGGGCTTTGCGTTGCTCAAGAATATTGACGGCAAGTACTTCACTTTCGAGGAGTATAAAGCACAAGTCAAAGACGCGCAAACCGACAAGAACGGCGACCTCATCATGCTGTATGCACAAGACGCTGATGCTTCTTACGCCTATATCCAACGCGCTAAGGAGAAAGGCTATGACGTGCTCCTCATGGACGGCGAACTGGATGTGCACGCTATGTCGCAATTCGAGCAAAAGAGCTATGGCGACGGCAGCGACGACAAGAAGCAGATGATTCGCTTCGTTCGCGTGGACTCTGACGTGATAGAGAACATCATCCAAAAAGAAGACAAAGCCAAAGTGGAACTGACTGCCAATGAGGAAGATGCCTTGCGCTATAGTTTCGAATCTCAGTTGCCTAAAACCGATAAAACCCGCTATGATGTAAGTTTGGAAGCCGTGTCAGCAGATGCACTTCCTGTGTTCTTGACCCAAAACGAGTTCATGCGCCGTATGAAAGAGATGTCGGCTCATCAACAGGGTATGTCGTTCTATGGTAATATGCCTGACCAATACAATTTGGTTATTAACACCGCTAACGACAAGGTGAAAGCCCTCCTCGCAGAGATTACCGATGCATGCGCCGAGGGTACTGCGCCTATCGTGGAGCAGATTGCAGCTAAGCAAGCCGAGGAGAAGACCCTGCAAGAGGCGCAGAAGGGCAAGAAAGATGCCGACCTCACGCAGGAGGAGAAGGACGCTGTAACCAATGTTACGAAGGAGTTGGCTGCGCTCAAACAGCAACTCAAGGAGCAATACGCTGCTTATGCTGCGGGTAGCGACAAACTGCATCAGTTGATTGACATTGCCATGTTGGCAGCAGGTCAGTTGAAGGGCGAAGCATTGGCTAAGTTCGTTAATCGTTCGGTAGAACTGCTCTAAGCACTAAACAGTAGCCCGAAGGGCGTTCATTAAACAAAATCCCCACTCAGAAGAGAGTGGGGATTTTTTGTAAAAAGTAGCAATTATTAAGATTCTTTCTCTTTTCGTTTCTTTATCCGTTGCCCAATTTCACCGAGAGACGACCCTGAGAACTCCGAGAGAACTCCCCGAGACCGCCAAAACTGAAAAAGTGTGACTAAACCTGAAAAAGGTTGACTCGATTACTGATATATAATCTTAAAAAACGTACTTTTTTGACTCGTTTCCTGAAAAGGTTGACTGGAGTCCTAAAAAGGTTGACTCTTTGAAAGAGGATGCAA
>SUXC01000010.1 GCA_015061165.1 Bacteroidales bacterium | reverse complement strand
TGACCTTCAGCGGTTCGCTCATCGGCATAGACTATAAGTACCGCTACAAAGAATAATCTTCTAACAGCGAATTACGCTAATTTAACGAATCAAAGTCAATTTGTCTAATTTGCTCCATTCGCCGTTATAGAATAATATTTGGTCTAATTTTCTATAATTTTTGTTTAACCAAAATCCCGTTATATGTACATCAAACTTATCCGCAATCAGCCCAAAGGCAACGCCCTCACAGGTCGCCTTGTTATCAATGGTCATTGGTTCTGCGACACTCTCGAACGTGTCGGCTACCAAATCCCCGCCCTGTGCTATCACGTAGCCGTAACCATGTCGCCCAAGTTCAAACGCCGTCTGCCTATCGTGCAGAACGTACCACGCTTGCCAATTGCCAATAGCCAATCGCCTATTGCCTATAGAAGTGGTATCCGCTTCCACCGTGGCACCAAGCCCGAACACTCCACTGGCTGCGTACTCGTCCCTGCCGATAAAGAATGTTTACTAACGTATAAAATCGTAAAAGCCCAAGAAGCCCATGAAGAGATTATCCTTGAAGTCACTGACTTTCGCCCTGGCACTGAGTATGGCTACAATACTCCTTGCCCTCCCGAGTTGCAGAAGCCTTAATCCTGCCACTACGGACACTCATCACTCATCACTCATAGTTCGTAACTCCCACGACACCCTTGTCATGCGCGATAGTGTTCATACCCACGATAGCACCTTCACTTCTGAACGGCAGCGAGGTGATACAATCTACCGTGAGCGCATTGTCTATCGCGACCGCGTAGCGTACCGCGACCGATGGCGAACGCAGATTGTCCACGATACCATTATCCATACCGATAGTATTGTGCAAGTTATCGAACACCCACCAGAACGCTATGTGCCGAAATTTTACAAATGGACAGCTGCTATCTTTTGGACAGGTATAGCATTACTCCTATTGTACCTCCTCCTCAGATACCGTTTATAATCCCTTTCAATTTTGGTTAATTTTCTAAATTTTGGTAGTGAAAAATCCGAGACCACTTCGTCGTGATGACGCGGTGGTCTCTTTTTTTACCCTTGCCTCTACACTCTACACCTTACACCCTACACCAACTCCCACACTACCACACTACCACATAAAATAATGTGTCGAATGTTTTCTCATCATCGAGGTCGCTGGGGGGGGCGACCTCTCGGCGGGGTCCCCGAAAACGCTCGTGGCGTTTTGGGGTGCCCTGCGCGGTATAAACAATTGCGGTGCTGTATATCGGTTTCTCGCTTCGCCTATGTCGCTCTCTCATTAGTCGCGTAGCTCGCTACGCTCCTGCTTCGAGAGTTCCGCAAGCGCGCCATATCCTTTGCGATAATCCCGATATCCAGCAGAAAAAAGGCGGAAAAGACACCCGTCATTTTCATCGGAATTTCCAAATAAATTATAAAAAATCTTAAAATATTCGCAACTTTTGTATTTTGTGAGATATTTGTATTGGAAATATAGAGATGAGATTGATAGATAAATCTATCAGATTACGGAAATATGCCCCAAAATTTGGAAATTCAAAAAAAAAGCAGTACCTTTGCAGCCGATTTGGATTAGGGATAGGGAGAATTAAGGGTATGTCAATAGATAACAGGGTTAATGGTATGGCAAAGATACATTCTGTAGCAGTTTATTGCGCAAGTTCCAACAAGGTACGCGAATCCTATATGCAAGCAGCTCGTCGCTTAGGCGAACTGCTGGCTGAGGCAGGTATTCGTGTGATATACGGCGATGGAGGCATAGGTCTGATGGCTGCCGTAGCAGAAGGCGCATTAAACGCAGGAGGGGATGTATTAGGTATCATACCACAATTCATGGTAGATGCAGGATGGAATAACCCCCGCAGCACACACACCATCATCACACAAACGATGCACGAGCGCAAAGCCACTATCGTGCAAGAAACAAACGCTATGGTGGCACTGCCAGGCGGCATTGGCACCTTCGAGGAGTTGTTGGAATGCCTGACATGGAAGCAATTGGGATTGCACAACTGCCCTGTGGTCATACTCAACACCGATGGCTACTACGACCGACTATTAGACTGCCTCGACTATATGATAGCCGAACAAATGATGCGCCCTATCCATAGAGAAATGTATATGGTCGTGCGCGAACCCGAAGAGGTACTGCCCGCCATATTAGCAGCCAAAGAATGGGATACAAATACCAGACGATTAGCAGCGATATAAGGCTCGCAAGTGAGCGGTGGAGGCTGCTACGCAGCGGTGTAGAGTGTAAGGTGTAAAGTGTAGAGTATAAAGGCACGAAATTTAGTGGAAAAGCAAGGTGGAATTGGTGTCGCACATATCGTCGATTTATGCGAATCCGTGGTTAGGCTGGGTGCTGTTTGGATTGCTGTTTCTGGCAGTGCTCAATCCATCGATGCAAGCAAATGTGTGGGTGGTTTTGCGAGGAATGTTCAGCCATTCGGAGCGTGCATATAGTGTCCACACTCAGGGTTGGTTGAGTGAGATATGTAACCATCTATTCCGTATAGGCGTGGTGGCAGTGGCGATGTTAATACTGGCAATGCCAACAGGTGATGTAGTATTCACAACATACGCCAAAGTGTTGGCAGTAGTGGCAGTGGGGTATGTGTTGCAACAATTATCGTTGTACGGTGTAGGGGTCGTTTTTTTATCTCGTAAGCACTTGGAGGCGGCAATCGAGCAGTATAACGGAATAAACGCGCTGGGGTGTATATGTCTTTACCCCGTGTTGGTACTGCTGATAAATATCCCCTCGGCGCGATTGGCACAAATATTGTGTATGGTAGTGTTGATAGTGTTTGTGGGGCTACTGATGTGGAAGAGTTTTCGACTGTTTTATGTAAACGTATTGTCGATTCTATATATTTTGTTATATGTTATTTGTCTTGAGATTATTCCGATAATAGCAATATTCTCGTTGTCTCAGACGCTTGTGTGTATATGAAAAAGATAAAGAATATCCTAATTTCTCAACCTCGTCCGTTATCTGACCGTAATCCTTACGCAGATTTGGAGAGCAGTTTTGGTGTAACTTGCGATTTTCAGCAATTGATTCGTGTGGAAGGCGTGGGTGTTCGTGAGTTTCGTGAGCAGCACATTTATTTTGAAGACTATACGGCAGTTATCGTTAGTTCGCGTTTGGGTATAGACCATTATTTCCGTTTGTGTGAGGAGTCTCGTTTTAGTGTTCCTCAGACGATGCACTATTACTGTATCTCGGAAGCCGTAGGCAACTACTTGCAGAAGTATATCCAATACCGCAAGCGCAAGGTGTTTGCCGCAGAGAACAACCGCTTTGAGGATCTGTTGCCCGCAATGTTGCGTCGTCCGAACGAGAAATACCTGATGGTGATGTCGGATGTGCACAACGATGAAACCATCAACATGTTTGCAGAGAATAACATCCACGTGAAACCTGCCATCATGTATCGTACCGTAGCCGCCGAATGGCCCGAGAACAAACCTTTCGATTATGATGTGATAGTGTTCTTCACACCATCGGGTGTGGCTGCGCTGAAGAAGAATTTCCCCGATTGGGAGCAGGGTGATACGGTGATAGCATGCTTTGGTGCGAACACACTGACCGCCATAGAGGAACAAGGATGGCATGCTGACATTCAGGCTCCTACGCCTGAGTGCCCAAGCATTACGACGGCTATCAAGAAATATTTAGAAGCCCAACAAGAAAGTTGAAGCATACTTTCCACAAATCAGAAAAACTGTGTGGTCAGATAACGATAGACCACCTGTATGGTCATGGTAAACGATTTGTATCGTGGCCATTGCGTGTAACCTATCTGCCCTGTAACGACCAAACACAGGTGCTGATTTGGGCACCCAAGTCGCTGTTTAAGCATGCCGTTGATCGCAATCATCTCAGACGATTGATGCGCGAGGCATACCGCTTGAACAAACATATATTGACGGACAAAGGTGTTCATATGCAAATAGCCTTCAACTACATTGACAAGGAGCAGCAACCCTACGCGGTGATAGAAAAAGCCATGCGTAAGGCCTTGGGGAAATTGACTATTTGACAATTGACTATTTACAATTGATTTACTATTGGGCAATTGTATTGTTTACGGCAAAAGGAATGACGGTTAAGACGATTATACGAAAGGTGTTTTTGTTGCCTGTGTATTTCTACAGGTATTGCATCTCTCCGCTGACGCCACCATCGTGTCGGTTCACACCCACGTGCAGCCAATACATGGTGGAAGCCGTATTGAAACATGGCATCTTCAAAGGCGGATGGTTGGGCATCAAACGAATACTACGCTGCCACCCTTGGGGCGGAAGTGGATATGATCCAGTACCGTAGAGGAAATTGACTATTTGACAATTGACTATTTACTATTTACAATTGATTTACTATTGGGCAATTGTATTATTTACGATAATGTAAAATTTCTAAATAACTAAATTGTATATAAATCGTACATTGTAAATGGTCAAATTGTACATTATTTTAGGTATATGCGAATAGATATTTTGACAGCGTGTCCAGAGTTGTTAGAGTCACCACTCAACCACTCGATTATTCAACGAGCCAAAGATAAAGGGCTCGTGGAGATTCATGTACACAATTTGCGCGATTATACATTGGACAAACATCGCAAAATAGATGACTACGCTTTTGGCTTTGGCGCAGGCATGGTATTGCAAGTAGAACCCATCGACCGTGCCATCACCCATCTGACCAGTCAGCGACACTATGATGAGATTATCTTTACTGCTCCCGATGGCGAACGCTTTACGCAACGCGAAGCCAATACATTATCCCTCAAAGAAAATATTATCATCCTTTGCGGACACTACAAGGGCGTGGATCAGCGCGTGCGTGACCATCTTATCACCAAGGAATATACGATAGGTGATTTCGTATTGACCGGTGGCGAGATGCCCGCAGCCATTATGACCGATGCTATCGTGCGCCTACTGCCAGATGCTATGGGCGATGAGACCAGTGCGCTGAGCGATAGTTTTCAAGACGGATTATTAGAACCTGGCGTATATACCCGCCCCGCAGACTACAAAGGATGGAAAGTGCCCGACATACTATTGTCAGGACACCAAGCCAAAATAGAAGACTGGCTCTATGAGGAGTCATTGCGCCATACGCGCGAACGAAGACCCGACCTACTGGAGGAATGATTGGCGCTTCAGCCAATCATACACGCGACCGATAGGGAAGCCCATGACATTGAAATAGGAACCCTCCATGCGCGTGACACCCACATAGCCAATCCACTCTTGTACACCATATGCCCCTGCCTTGTCCAGAGGCATATATTTTTCTACATAATAGTCAATCTCCTCCTCTGTGAGCGTGCGGAAAGTAACATCGGTGCAATCAACGAACGAGTGATGTGCGCTTTGCGCAGGTGGAGGAACTTCGCGCGGTTGTGCCCCTTCGACATGTGTAGGGTTGAGCCATGTGAAGCAGACGGCGGTATAGACTTGGTGAGTTTGACCGCTGAGTTGGAGGAGCATTTGCTTGGCCTCCTGCTTGGATTGGGGTTTGCCCAACATTTGTCCGTTGAGCCACACGATAGTGTCGGAGGTGATGAGCAAGTCGTCAGGGGCGAGTTGCGCCTCGTATGCGCGCGCCTTAGCGCGCGCAATATACATAGGTATATCGCCTGCCTGCAAATCAGCAGGAAAGGACTCGTCGGCATCAATAGTAACACATGTGAAGGGTATATCTAATCCCGCCATCAGTTCGCGACGACGAGGACTTTGGCTACCGAGGATGAGGTTCATAGGGTGTTTAGTGGTTTTTAGTGTAGAGTGTAGAGTGTAAAGTGCAGAGTGTAAAGGCAGGACGGCGTAGCCGTATATTCCGTGCCTTTCAACTATAAACTTTACACTTTAAACTATATAATATTCTGTTGAATAACGAAACTATACAGCACGCCCATGAACATCACAAACTTAATGACCAATTGCGTGCGGCGGTATTCCAATGGCGATTTGGCTGACCACAACAGGATGATAGCACAAAGGATAGGAACCATCAACCCGAAAATCACATAGCGGGTGGATAAGGTCTTCCAATCGCATGGGAAAGGCAGAACAGCAAAAGCCAAATAGGCAATCAGTGCCATCGTCATAAGCAGAAAGATAGTAACAATGATTTTGGTTGTTTTCTCTCCCCACACGATAGGCATTGTGCGACATTCCATTTCGCGGTCGCCTTCTATGTCTTGCATATCCTTGACTATCTCCCGAGTGAGTGTGATAAGAAAAGCAAACAAGGCAAAGCCACTAATCCATACATACAACTGCCCCACAATAGGCGTGTATTGCAATGCCTCTCCGTACAAATGGCGCAGGTAGTCGGCATTAGCAATCGCCACCAACAACGGCACGAGTGCCGAAACGAACGATACTACGATATTGCCGACCAACAATTGGCGTTTGTAACTGGCAGAATAGAACCATAGCAACCCAGGAATAACAATATAAATCATCGCCATTGTCCAACTGCGCGACCACCATGCCACAGCCAATCCAGCGGCGATACCCATGCCACTCAACACCTGAAACAATCGCATAGCACCATCGCGCGTGATATGGCGCGTAACAACCAATTCATCAGGACGATTGATACGGTCAATCTTCACATCAAAATAATCGTTAATCACATACCCGCCTGCGGCGATAAGCACAGTACTCACAATCAATAACAGCAGTACCCACCAAGGCATCTGCTCGGTGAACTGTGCCACATGGAGCAATGGCGTGGCTACCCATTTCTCTATGACATAGAGCAAAATGGCGATAAAACACAAGTTACCCACGCGCAATAGGCGCAAGTAGGGTTTGATAATTTCTGCCAAACGTTTCATTTATTCATTAACTTTTAATCTTCAAGATCACACCCTTCCATGCTGGTAAGGTAAGGCATATTGGGGTATGCGCCGAAAGCGGGAAGGTATATGCCGTGTTCGTGAGCAAATCAGTGGCCTCCACCATGGAGTATTCGGGTTGCTGCAAATGGGCAAAGGCCTCCTGCGGAATACGCACCTGAATTTCTGTTAAGTGGTCATCAAAATTGAGCACCACGAGCAAGGTATGCTGTTTGTATTTGCGGATATAGGCATAGTGTTCGTGTTTGTTGAATCCATCTCCTTGGGCGTACTCCAAGTCATAGAGTTCGCCATCCGTAATGGCTTTTTCCGTACGCGCTATGCGCAATAGTTGGCGATAGAACTGGCGCAGTATCTGTTGCTCCTCTGTGAGAGATGCACCGTCAAACTTGCCATGGTTAGCCCATGCCTGCAAGGATTTTACACCCCAATAGTCGAAGATAGTCGTCTTGCCGTCCATGCCTGAGAATCCCTCTGCATCCATACCTTTCTCGCCGAGTTCTTGTCCTGCATACACCATCACGGGGTTCGTACCCAATGTGGCAGCCACAATCATAGCAGGTTCAGCACACATACCTCGTCCGCAGAAGAAACCGCTGGCGATACGTTGCTCATCGTGGTTCTCCAAGAAATACAGCATACGGTCGCGGATGTCATCCACCGCTTGCCATTGCCCCGTAATACCCTCCGCAGGCCAGTTCTTGCTGGTAACACCACGCAGGTAGTCGTACATGCCCACCTTATCATATAGGTAGTCAAATCCCGCTGCCAAGTAGTCGCGATAAAGAGTTGGATTATATACTTCAGCGATGAATTGCAAGGCTGGATACTGCTTCTTGACATGCTCTATTGCCCATTGCCAAAACTCAACTGGCACCATCTCCGCCATATCGCAACGGAAGCCATCGACACCCTTGCTTGCCCAGAAGAGCAATATGTGCAACATCTTGTGCCAAGTGTCGGGTATAGGGTCAAACTGTTTTTCGCCACCGCCTTGATAGAAAACGCCGTAGTTCAGTTTGATAGTCTCGTACCAATCTTCTTTGGACGGACAAGCCGTAAAACAATCATTACCTGTAGCCCGTGCAGGGTCTTCGTGATAGTCCTGCACATCAAACTGCGGTTGGAAGGGGGCTCCCATGTAGTAAAAATTGTTCAAGGGAGAGAATGCCCATTGCGGATTATCGTTGGCACCAAGGTCTTCTACCCCTTTGGGTTTGCATGTAGAGTGATACTCGCGTGCCACATGGTTAGGCACGAAGTCTATGATAACTTTCAGATTATTGTTGTGGGTACGCTCTACCAATTCGGTAAACTCCTGCATACGGCGACGTTTGTCCTCGCAGAGGTCAGGGTTGATGTCATAATAATCGGTGATAGCGTATGGGCTACCTGCTTTGCCTTTGACAATTGCGGGTGTGTTGTATTGCGCGGTGGCATGGCGGATGACACCTGTGTACCACACATGCGTAGCGCCCAAGTCGCGAATTGCGCGAAGGGCTTTCGGGGTGATAGCATTCAGGGTTCCACAACCATTCTCTTGCAGCGTACCATTATGTTTGCGCGTTTCATTATAGTTGGTAAATGTACGCGGTAATAATTGATAAATAATAGGTTTCAAGGTTCAGTGCGTATTTGTATGGGGAAGCCACCCAAAGTGGCTTTCCCATCTTAATTCATAACTCAAAATTCTTAATTAGCACAATGCCATGGTGTCCGATGCAATCATCCATTCCTCATCGGTTGGGATAACGCAAACAGTCACTTTGCTCTCAGGGGTAGAGATGACAGCCTCTTCGCCACGAATACCGCTGTTCTTCTCCAAGTCAATCGTTGCCCCCAGATACTCCAAGCCCTTGGCAATCTCGCCACGGATAAAGGTATCATTCTCGCCTATACCGCCTGTGAACACCACTATATCCACACCATTCAACGCCGCAGCGTAGGCTCCGATATACTTCTTCACGCGATAGATGAACATTCGGCGAGCCAAGTCAGCGCGCTGATTGCCCTCCTTGATAGCAGCATCTATATCGCGTGCATCGCTCGATACACCGCTCACGCCCATGAGACCCGATTTCTTATTCACGAGGTTAGCGAACTCGGCAGTGTTGAGGTTCTCTTTGTCCATGATATAGGTGGCAGCACCGAGGTCGAGGTCGCCCGAGCGAGTACCCATCATCAGTCCCTCCACAGGGGTCAGACCCATGGAGGTGTCCATCGACTTGCCATCGCAGATAGCGGTACAACTACCGCCGTTGCCAATATGCGCTGTGATAATCTTCTTGCCCGCAGGGTCCACACCCAGGTACTCGCACACGCGAGCCGATACATAGCGGTGAGAAGTGCCATGGAAACCATAGCGGCGGATAGCATACTTCTCATAGAGTTCATATGGCAGGGCGTACATGTATGCCTCATCGGGCATTGTTTGGTGGAAAGCCGTGTCAAAGACTGCCACTTGTGGCACACTTGGCAAGGTTTGCTCGATAGCCTCAATACCTTTGAGGTTAGCAGGGTTGTGCAGTGGTGCCAGTTCGATGCACTTCACAATCATCTCTTTCACCTCTGGGGTGATAACAACCGATTGGTTGAACTTCTCGCCACCATGTACCACGCGATGACCTACTGCGTTAATCTCCTCTAACGACTGCAAGCAGCCTATCTTCTCATCAATCAGACTATTGAGAATGAGTTGGATACCCACAGTATGTTCGGGCATAGGTTGTTCGATTTTCACTTTCTCGCCGTTAGGGAGTTTCACTTGCAAGAACGAGTCGGGCAAACCGATTTTCTCTACGCCACCCTGTGCCATAACGGCGCGGGTGTCCATATCAAAAAGTTTGTACTTGATACTGCTACTTCCGCAGTTAAGAACTAAAATCTTCATATCTATATGTGTGTTTCTATGGTTAATATTCGTTGTTTTGTTTACACCCTTCCCTTCAGGGAGGGGTTGGGGGTAGGCTCGTTTTATTATTTCATTCCAATGGCTTGGTTGGCGGTGATGATGACCATTTGCACGATGTCTTGCACCTTGCAGCCACGGCTCAGGTCGTTCACAGGTGCGGCTATACCTTGCAGGATTGGACCTACCGCATCAGCACCCGAGAAACGCTCCACCAACTTGTAGCCTATGTTGCCTGCTTGCAGGTCGGGGAACACCAGCACATTGGCTTTGCCCGCTACGGCAGAACCTGGGGCTTTCTGCTTGCCTACACTCTCCACGAGTGCGGCATCCAGTTGCAACTCGCCATCCAGTGCCAATTCGGGTGCCATCTCGTGTGCCAGACGTGTGGCTTCCACCACTTTGTCCACCAACTCGTGCTTAGCGCTACCCTTGCTGGAGAAACTGAGCATGGCTACGCGTGGCTCTATGCCACCCAATGCTTTGGCTGTCTCGGCGGTAGTTACGGCTATCTCTGCGAGTTCTTGTGCGTTAGGGCATGGGTTCACAGCGCAATCCGCAAACACGAGGAAGCCACCTTCGCCCAAGTGTGTGGCAGGGGTAAACATCAAGAATGCGCCTGATACAATATGTACGCCAGGACGGGTCTTGAGTATCTGGAAGGCAGGACGAATCGTGTCAGCAGTGGTGCCACGAGCACCTGCCAGTTCGCCATCGGCATCGCCGTTCTTAATCATTAGGCAGCCTAAGTAGAGAGGGTCTTTCACTTTCTCGGTCGCTTGCTCCAGGGTCATACCTTTGGCTTTGCGCAACTCGAAGAGCAGGTTGGCGTATTCAGGCATTTTAGGGTCAGTGCGAGGATCTACGAGGGTCAGATTCTCGCCACGGAGTATATATTCGTATCCTTTTTCCTCTGCCATTTGTCGAATAACAGCAGGGTCACCGATAAGGATAAGATTAGCCACTTTGTCTTTCAACAGGATATTGGCTGCCTCCAAGGTACGAGGTTCATCGCCTTCGGGCAACACGATGCGCTGAGGATTCTCTTGCGCACGTTTGAGCATTTGATCTAAAATTTCCATATATTTGTTCGTTTATTTATCGGTTTTATTTCTACGAAATACCGCTGCGATATATCGCTTTTGCCAAATTCGCTGCAAAGGTACAAATTATTTCTCATATATACAAAAAAAAGTGACAAATCGTAAAACTTGTCACCTTTCCTTTCCTATAATTTTTAATATTCTACCTTATCCTCTTTCTCCGCCCATTTCTTAAATGCTCTTATCGCTTCAGCGCGCATGAAATGGTCGCATTGGATGGAACGATCAGCATAGTTCAACTCAAGCTGATCATAGATAAACGAATCGTCAAAGTTAATAGCCTTGGCATCATCTTTGGTATTGCCATAGCAAATACGCTTCACCCCTGCCCAATACAATGCACTCAGGCACATAGGACATGGCTCGCACGAACTATATACCGTGCAATCCGTCAGCTGATAAGTGCCCAATTTCTCACAAGCACTACGTATGGCCATCACCTCTGCATGAGCAGTTGGATCATTGTTCGGTACTACACGATTCGCACCCGTGGCAATCACCTCGCCATCACGAACGATAACGGCGCCGAAAGGACCGCCGCCCTTGTCTATATTGTCTTCGGAAAGGCCAATAGCCATTTCCATAAATTTCGCATCTTCTGCCGAAATGTGTACGCTTTCTTCTAAGTATTTTTTCATGTTCAAGATAAAGATTAATGCTATTTACTATTCCTATATGCCTTTATCCATGCAAGACCTGCTCCGCCATTCACTACAAGGAAGACCGTAAATAGCACAAAAGAGAAAGCATTGCCAATCAAAGCATATAATATCATACCTGCAATAGAATATACCACCCACCATAACCACGCATCCAGTTTTTTGTATATCAACCAGAAATTGGCAAGCACCGAAGAACCAATCATCACCCCGCTCATCAGTTTTTGTAACAGTTGCTCGCTATGGATAGTTGACTCAAAATGCGTTAGTAACCCACTATCCAATGCCACTATTCCTAATAGAAATAATAGATTAAAGGCTTGATTTCTAATGGATAACCAAGTTGGACAGAAGATATCTTCATTCTCCGAGGATTGCAAAGTCTGTTTGCGCCAACAGATGATGGAGTAAATCATAAATGGCACAAATACCACCACATACAATACGGTCAGGCTCCATTGTTGCAACAATGCAAATTGCCATGACAGGAGCAATGCCATCACGATGCCACCATAGAATCCCGTATAGTTCTTTGGGTTGCGAATGGTCAATACGTATGCCACCCCTATCACACTGGCGGGAATGCCCACCACGAAAGCGGGGTCATGCCACTGGAGCAACACACCATATAGCGAAGGCACATACCACTCCACTATATATAATATAAGGAATAGCACAGAGAAGATGCCAAGCGACACCATCATCTGCGTTCCAAAATCTTGCCAAAGAGAGCGTTGAAGGGGGGTCATAAGATGTAAGGTGTAAAGTGTAAAGGCAGGGATTAAAAAAAGGCGAGCGTTATGCTCGCCTTTTTGCTATTGAGAGCACCCCACAAATCAGCCATTTGTCGGGGAGTCTGCTTAATGACGCTTGCGGTTGCCGTAGCGAGACATGAACTTGTCCACGCGACCTGCTGTATCCACAAGTTTAGACTTACCAGTATAGAATGGGTGACTGGTGTTGGAGATCTCCAACTTAATCAATGGATAAGTAGTGCCATCGATTTCGATGGTGTCCTTCGTGTTGGCTGTAGAGCGACTGAAGAACTGTGTTCCATCGGACATATCTTTGAAGACTACCACGCGGTAGTTCTCTGGATGAATTCCTTTTTTCATACTTTTGTTTCCTTTCTTTAGCGCTTACTCAGCGATTACGTTCAATTTAATCTCTGCTTTTACCTCGCGGTGCAGTTTAGCGGTAGCGGTAGCCTCGCCCAATACCTTCACAGCCTCGTCGATGGTAATCACTTTCTTGTCAATCTCAATACCTTGAGCAGCCAAAGCCTCAGCCACTTGAGCAGTAGTAACAGTACCGAAGATCTTGCCGTCCTCGTTAGCCTTTACAGCCACGGTGATAACGGTGTTAGCCAATTTCTCAGCCAATGCTTGTGCGTCAGCGAGGAGTTGAGCGATCTTGTGTGCTTGTTGTTTGAGGTTCTCAGCCAATTGTTTGCGGTTGCTATTGTTTGCAATCACAGCCAAACGGTTAGGGATGAGGTAGTTACGACCGTAACCATCTTTTACCTTAACGATATCGTTCTTGTAGCCCAAGTTAGCTACGTCTTGAATCAAAATTACTTCCATGATGTTTCCTTTCTGATTAAATAGTTAATTACTCGGATTACTTCATCATATCGGTTACGTATGGGAGCAAAGCCAAGTGGCGTGCTTTCTTCACGGCTTGAGCCACCTTGCGTTGATACTTCAAACTTGTACCAGTGATACGGCGAGGAAGGATCTTACCTTGCTCGTTGAGGAACTTCTTGAGGAACTCTGGGTCCTTGTAGTCGATGTACTTGATGCCTGATTTCAAGAAACGGCAGTACTTTTTCTTCTTTGCCTCATTGGTCTTTGGGGTCAAATAGCGGATTTCGTCATTCTGTGCCATGATTATGCCTCCTCTTGTTCTTGTGGTTTAACATTTGCGTTACGACGTTTTTGTGCGTACTCGTAAGCGTACTTGTCAAGACGTGTAGTGAGGAAACGCAACACGCGCTCGTCACGACGGAATGCTGTCTCGAGTTTTGCAATCACCTCAGGTTCTACATCAAATTGCAGCAAGGCGTAGAATCCCGTTGATTTGCCTTGGATAGGATAAGCCAATTTCTTCAAACCCCACTCCTCACGGTTAAGAATGGAACCGCCATTCTCCTTGAGAAGGTTCTCGAATTTGTCAACCGCTTCCTTCATCTGTGGTTCAGACAAAACGGGAGTCAACACGAAAGCGGCTTCGTAATGATTTAACATAATGTTTGATTAGTTAATTAAATTGTTAATAATTAGTATTTATTTTGCTTTACGCATACACTCACACACAACGAAGTGTGCGCAAACGCGCGAAAAAGCGTGCAAAATTACTACTTTTTTTTGATATGACCAAATAAAATCACTAAAAAGTGTATTTTTTCATCGTTTTTCACAAAAAAGACTCGTTTCTTTTACAATCCTTCGTCTTGGCAAGCGCCAATGTTGGGCGCGCGCAGAGGTTGTTTAGGTTGTCTTTCTTACACAAAACCCTTTGTCTTCCTCCTACAAACTCTCCAGCAATATCGCCTCCATAATCTTATACGCCTCCAGGTTTGGATGCACACCATCTTTGGCGTATTTCTTTGGCAACCCACCCTGCTCATCCACCAATGCGGAGTAGTAGTCTATATACTTAATTTTGTTGGCTTCGGCATATGCTCGAATCATCTCATTCAGTCGCTTAATGTCCTGTGCGGGTGTGAGGTTCTTGCGCCAACTGAACGCTGCCGCAGGCAAGCAGGAGCACAGCACAGGTTTGATGCGGTGGTATTTCGCCAACTCGACCATGGATTGTATATTCTGTAATATATGTTCGTGCGCGATATAGCCATTATTCATAGCAATATCGTTGGTGCCAGCCATGATGATGACCATTTTGGGTCGGAGCGCAATCACGTCTGCCTGAAAACGGCTGAGCATTTGTGCGGTTACTTGTCCGCTGATGCCGCGTCCCACGAAGTTGTTTTCCGCAAAGAACTCTGGGTGGTATTTCGCCCAATTGTCGGTGATGGAATTGCCCATCAGTACGGCCTCTATGCGACGGGATTTAGCCAACTTGTTGTACCCGTATTCTGGCATTCTGTTTTTTGCCATAACGGTGTCATTCTGAGCAGCATATCGTTCGTGCTGCGCCCAAGTCTTGTCGGCATGTGCGTATAGGGTACACATTGCCAGACAAAGAGAGAAAAAAAGTATTCGTTTCATTACATTATTATTTAATTACCTTATCATTTAATTTCAGATAGGTGTACAAATTTCCTGCAAAGGTACAACAAATATTGCACATACGCAAGCGAAGCGAGTAATATTTTCAAAAAATGATAGATAGAATCTATCTCATTCTGTCATTAGCATCCACTCAAGCTCGCTTGAAAGTGAGATGCTGATGATGGAATGAAGAGTGTTTAACGATTTTGAAAATATTGCTCGCGAACTGAAGTATGGGCTGCATTATGCGACCGTACTTTCGAGGTGGGCGAGTTCGCCAAGCGAACGAGGTCGGTGCCCTCGAAGGTACAACAAATAATGCACATACGCAAGCGAAGCGAGTAATATTTTCTATTACACTACCAAAATTTATAAGGAACGGCATCTATATTATTGTTTGTATTGTCGTTAATTATATCCTCCGTTTTTCCGTGCAGTTCCGTGCAATTCAGTGGTCTGCCCATACCCCTTAGCGCTCGCTGTGTTGTTGCGAGCGCAATTATTGTTGATTTATGTTGTTTAGGTTGTTGTAATCATATATCTCCGTGTTTCCGTATCTCAGTGTTTCTGTATTTCCATGTTTCCGTGCAAATCCGTGCTCGTCCGTGGTTAGTAACCTACTCCGTTTAGCGCCCAAGTAATATTGATTTGGGCGCAAATTGTCGATATTGTCTTTAATTATATCCTCCGTTTTTTCCGTGCCTGTCCGTGCTCATCCGTGGTTGGTATATCTCCCACTGAGAAACATCTTTCCGTGGTTATGGATTGACCACTGAACTTCACTGACCTTCACTGAACCAAGGATATATATTTCGTGTTTCCGTGCAAATCCGTGCTCGTCCGTGGTTAGTAACCTACTCCGTTTAGCGCCCAAGGGATATTGATTTGGGCGCAAGTTGTCGATATTGTCGTTAATTATATCTCCGTGTTTCCGTGTCCATCCGTGCTCGTCCGTGGTTGGTATATCTCCCACCGAGAAACATCTTTCCGCGGTTATATTTTAACCACTGAACTCCACTGACCTTCACTGAACCAAGGATATATATTTCGTGTTTCCGTGCAAATCCGTGCTCGTCCGTGGTTAGTAACATCCCCTGTTTAGCGCCCCATCCCCTTCGACACTTTCCCGATACATACCCGACACATACCCGATACGTACGTATATCCCATGAATACCCCATGAATACCCCGCGTATACCCCACGAATACCCCACCCAAAGGACGCCTATGAGAGAAAAGGCACAAACGTCTCCTGAACCGTGCTTTTGGCACGATTTTTGTGCGTTATTTTCATTATGTATAACTACTACCCACATAGCATCATGATGCAGCAGCCAATGGAGATTGGCAGGGGCTTTCAGCATGCGCATAACAGCGTGAAAATGTGCACTGTAACGCACGGACACAGTCCTGGCGGGGGGGGGTAGTCAGCCTACATGTTATCACGGCGCAAAGCGCGCCTATGTGCCTCACACACCATTGTTGTCTATCGTTCGCGAAGACAATAATGGCGTGTTTTTTATTATATATAGCAAAAATAATATTAACCCATAAAACAACTGTAAAACAATGAAAAAAACCTATCAAACTCCCAACACACAAGTGTTGCAAGTAGAAACCGCTATCCTCTGTGCATCTGGACCAAATTACATTTCTCCAAAAGGCAATCTCGAATCCATTGGCAAATCAAATGGAACTTGGTGATAATTTGGAATTAAGAATGATGAATTAAGAATTTTGAATTAAGAAAACGAATATGAAAAAGTATTTCTCTTTTCTGCTTGTTGCAGCATTGTTTGCAGCATGCACGCCTAACAACGAAATAGGCACACCTTTCAAGGCAGGTCAGGAAGTAACCCTTTCCGCCCAGATGCCTAACGCAGGCAATAACGGCGCACAACAACTCCCAGGCAAACAACGCGTGTCGGGCAAAGATACAGGCACAAAAATTGACCTCACTTGGGACGAAGGCGATGTGATTCTCGTAAAAGTAGGCGACAAGACCGCGGAGTTTACGTTGCAAAGTGGCGCTGGTACAACGGAAGCCACATTTAAGGGCATCATGCCTGCTGACGGAAACAACTTCAGCGTACAATACCCCGTTGAAGAGCCCGACCTCAGCAACCAAACCTATGTAGAAAACGGTTTTGGCAAGGGGCTTATGAAGATGGCTACAGAAACCAACGGTACGATCGACGAAGGATTTACCCTTGCTCCACAACACACGCTATTGGGCTTGCAACTGAAAGGTTCGGATGCCTTGAGCAAGATTGTTCTCACCAACCGTGAAGATGAAACGACCTACACCCTCACATGCACCGGCGTTACCCTCACAGAAGATGCTTCCACCTTATTCTATATCGTTGTTCCTCAAGGCGAAT
This sequence comes from Bacteroidales bacterium, assembly GCA_015061165.1. Taxonomy (GTDB): domain Bacteria; phylum Bacteroidota; class Bacteroidia; order Bacteroidales; family Paludibacteraceae; genus Colicola. Next base: position 72,679 of record SUXC01000010.1, on the reverse strand, counting down.
GGCAGAACGGCTTTAGGGTGGATGTGTATGCAGAGGATAACTCCACCATTCTCAATACATTTGAAAAAACAGGTGGTGTGTCATTCGGTGCTGATGCAGTGGCTATGCCAGAGCAAGATGTCAATATAAAATCCTTCACCGTGAATGGAGTATCGTTTAGGATGATAGCGGTAAAAGCGGGTAAGTTTACGATGGGAGCAACAGACAAGCAATTGCAGTTCCTAGAGAAATTCCCAGAAAACCAACAATCGAAGCAAGATCAACCTGCTCACCAAGTAACCTTGACATACGATTACCATATTGGCGAGACCGAGGTAACGCAAGAGTTGTGGGAGGCTGTGATGGGTACCAAGCCAAGTGAATTCAATGGTGATGGTTATGAGCAACATCCAGTAGAACATGTACATTGGGACGATTGCCAAACATTTATCACGGAACTAAATGAACTACTGGCAGAACAACTGAACGGCAGAATCTTCCGTTTGCCTACTGAAGCGGAATGGGAGTATGCTGCTCGTGGTGGTCATAAGAAAGACCATAATAATAAGGACCAAGAATATATTTTTGCAGGTAGCGATATAGCAGACGATGTGGCATGGTATAGTATAAAAGACGAAAATGAATTACCTCATTCTCAACCAGTGAAAGAAAAAAATCCGAACGAATTAGGATTGTACGACATGAGTGGTAATGTCGAGGAATGGTGCCAAGACAATTATTATAAATATCCCGATCCCGCAGAACCAGAGACGACCGACCCTATATGTATTTTGACCAATTCTTCACATGCATATTATAATTACTATGTAGTCCGTGGTGGCAAATGGCAGGTTTCAAGTGGCAACACCTCGAGATTCTGCCGTGTGGGGTATCGCAATAGTGGGCAACGAAAAGACGTATATAATTATAGAGGCTTGCGCCTTGCCCTTGTTGAAAACAAGTAGTCTAAACCTGCTCTCAACAAAAAATACCAAAGAATAGGCACAAAGTCTATTCACGCAACAAAAAAATCGCCTTTCGGGGCGATTTTTCTTGCGTATATCAAAAAAAAGCAGTAAATTTGCAGCGGATTTTGTGCGCATACACATTACGCGCTACGCACGAACCATAACAAAGCAAATATAACCAACTAAAAAATAAGAAATTAACTGCAAAATGAAACACTTTAACGAGTACAAACAACTGAACTTGGCAGAATTGAGCAAGGAGATCCTTGCACAATGGGAGAAGGAAGACTTATTCCACCAGAGTATCGAAACACGCGAAGGATGCCCTTCGTTCCTCTTCTTTGAAGGTCCTCCTTCCGCTAACGGTATGCCAGGTATTCACCACGTGATGGCTCGTACAATCAAAGATACTTTCTGCCGCTTCAAGACCATGCAGGGTTACCAAGTGAAGCGCAAAGCAGGTTGGGACACCCACGGTTTGCCTGTAGAATTGGGCGTGGAGAAACTGCTCGGTATTACCAAAGAGGACATCGGCAAGAAAATCAGCGTGGATGAATACAACGCTGCCTGCCGCCGCGAGGTGATGAAATACACCCAAGAATGGACCAACCTCACCAAACAAATGGGCTATTGGGTGGACCTCGATAATCCATATATCACCTACGACAACAAGTTTATCGAGACACTGTGGTGGCTGCTCAAAGAGTTGTACAAGAAGGGCTATCTCTACAAGGGTTACACTATCCAACCCTACTCGCCCGCAGCAGGTACGGGTCTCTCCTCGCACGAATTGAACCAACCCGGCTGCTACCGCGATGTCAAAGACACCACCTGCACCGCGCAATTCCTTATTAAGAGCCAATCGCCAATCGCCAATTGCCAATCGCCAATTGCCAATAGCCAATTGCCCCTTTACGCCCTCGCGTGGACAACTACCCCTTGGACACTCCCAAGCAACACTGCCCTCTGCGTAGGACCAAAAATCGACTACGTTATCGTAAAAGGCGAGAACCCATACACCAAGATCGAAGCCCTCTACCTCCTTGCTGAGGCACGCCTCGCTGCGTATGCCAAAGAACTCGGCGAAGCACCCGAAGTGCTGTGGAAAGGAAAAGGTACAGATTTGGAGGGCATAGAATACGAGCAACTTATCCCTTGGGCAAACCCAGGAGAAGGAGCATTTAAGATTATCTTGGGCGATTATGTAACCACCGAAGATGGTACAGGTATTGTGCATATCGCTCCTACTTTTGGTGCAGATGATGCCTTTGTGGCAAAGAAAGCAGGCGTACCCGGCATGGTGTTCATCACCAAGAAAGGCGAGCAACGCCCAATGGTGGACATGACAGGTAAGTTCTTCTTGCTCGAAGATCTTGATGAGGAGTTTGTGAAGAACCAAATCTACGTAGAGGCATACCAGCCATGGGCAGGTCGCTTCGTGAAGAACGCCTACGAACCCACCAATAGCCAATCGCCAATAGCCAATAGCCAATCGCCAACAGCCAATAGCCAATCGCCAATAGCCAATCGCCAAGAAAAAGAGACCCTCGACATCAGCATTTGCATTTGGCTCAAGGGCGAGAACAAAGCGTTCCGCATTGAGAAGCACGTCCACAACTACCCACACTGCTGGCGTACAGACAAGCCCGTCCTCTACTACCCACTCGACTCGTGGTTTATCCGCTCCACCAAAGCGCGCGAGGAGATGATGGCACTCAACGACACCATTAACTGGCAACCCGAATCCACTGGTACAGGTCGCTTTGGCAAGTGGCTCGAGAACCTCAACGACTGGAACCTCTCCCGCTCACGCTACTGGGGTACACCACTCCCCATATGGCGTACCGAAGATGGACAAGAGGAGATTTGCATAGGCAGCATTACAGAGTTGATGGAAGAAATAGAAAAGTCCATCAAAGCAGGCTTCATGACCGAGAACCCATGGCCAAAACATATCGTAGGCGACTACTCCAAAGAGAACTATGACCCATCTGTCATCGACCTCCACCGTCCATACGTGGATAATATCATCCTCTGCTCTCCTTCGGGCAAACCAATGAAACGCGAATTGGATCTCATTGACGTATGGTTTGACTCAGGCGCTATGCCTTACGCACAAAACCACTACCCATTCGAGAACCAAGACGCACCACGCACCGCCGACTTCATTTCTGAAGGTGTGGACCAAACACGCGGATGGTTCTTCACCCTCCACGCTATCCATACAATGATTGAGGGCAGCGTAGCATACAAAAATGTAATCAGCAACGGACTCGTACTCGATAAGAACGGCAACAAGATGTCCAAACGCCTCGGCAATGCTGTTGATCCATTCGGCGCACTCGACAAGTACGGCGCAGACGCAGTACGTTGGTATATGCTCACCAACTCCAGCCCATGGGAGAACTTAAAGTTCGACCCAGAAGGTGTGGATGAGATTCGCCGTAAGTTCTTCGGCACCCTCTACAACACCTACGGCTTCTTCGCCCTCTACGCCAACGTGGACGGTTGGAACCCCGAGCCTCTCGCCAATTGCCAATCGCCAATTGCCAATAGCCAATCGCCAATCGCCAATAGCCAATCGCCAATCACCAATCGCCAATCGCCAATAGCCAATCGCCTCACCGAAATCGATAAGTGGATTCTAAGCAAACTCAACTCCCTCATTAAAGAGGTAACCACCGCATACGAAGCATACGAGCCAACAAAGGCGGGTCGCGCTATCTCGGACTTCGTGCAAGACGACCTGAGCAACTGGTACGTGCGCCTCAACCGCAAGCGTTTCTGGGGTGGCGAGATGGATGCCGACAAGCAAGCAGCATACTACACCCTCTATACCTGCCTCAAGACGGTTGCCCAACTCATGGCACCTAACGCACCATTCTATGCCGACCGCCTCTACCGCGACCTCACAGGAGAAACTAGCGGGGTCCCCGAAAACGCTCGTGGCGTTTTGGGGTGCTCGGTGCACCTCAGCCATTGGCCTGTAGCCGATGAGGCACTCATCAACCTCGACCTCGAGCGCAGTATGTCGCTTGCACAACAAGCCACCTCTATGATTCTCTCGCTGCGCAAACGTGCCGAGAAGAACGTGCGCCAACCACTCCAGAAAGCCGTTATCCCAGCACCAGACCAAGAGACCCTTGAGGCGCTTCTCCGCGTACAAGACCTCATTAAGAGCGAGGTGAACGTCAAGGAGATGGTTATCGTGCGTGCCGAGGATTCCGAGATCAAACTTGTGAAGAAAATCAAACCAAACTTCAAGGTACTCGGCAAGAAAGTGGGCGGTATGATGAAGCAACTGGCTGCTGCTATCGCACAAATGAGCCAAGATGATATTGCTGCGTTTGAAGCAGCGGGCACGTTCACCCTCTGCGACTACGCACTTGTCGCGGAGGACGTGGACATCATCACCGAGGATATGCCAGGCTGGCTCGTAGCCAACAATGGCACTATCACTGTCGCATTAGACATACAAATAACACAAGAACTTATCAATGAAGGTATTTCTCGTGAATTTGTTAATCGTGTACAGAATTTCCGTAAGAACAAACACTTTAGCATCACAACTCGTATTAGCATAGAAATACTTTCAAAAGAAGATCTCTGCATTTATAATGCTATTTGTAATTATCGTAACGAAATCAAAAAACAAGTATTAGCCCATAGTATCATTCTCACAAAGTATAAGATACCGACCTCTGCATTTACTCCCACATTTGTCATTAATGATTGTACTATTCAATGTCGTATTCAAAATCACAAGACGACAATAAGACAGCGTAATAAACACAAAAGAAAACACAAATAATCTCTAACATATTATCTGTTGTTTATGGATGAATGATGTAAATTGTCAGATAAACACACAAAATATCATGCATGCATGGAGAATAATCTATGCATTGTGTTTTTTGATAACCTTTACTTCGTGTCGTTACCACGAGGCAAAAGAGATTATCACTACGGCTGATAGTTTGGATCAAGTAGAACACATGGCATATAGCGATACAACTGCATTGAGCGAAGCAATACGCAGTTTGGATAATCCATTTGGCAGGTTGTTTATGCGCAGTACGCTCGGTAAGGCGTATTACTATATGGGGCGGAACTATAGTTTGTCAAACCAAATACCTAATGCTGCCGATTGCTATATTGAAGCCGACCGTTTGCAGATTGATGACCCTATATGCAGAGGACGCATAAATAGCAATATGGGTTATATCTGTACGCAAAATAATAATGACAGTTTGGCACTTATCTTCTACGAGCGTGCAAGTAAGGATTTCAAAGAAAGCGGGAACGAATGGCGATATGCACAAAGTTTATTGGATAGAATAGAGTTTAATGTTAAACTTCATCACTATATTGTAGCAGATAGCCTTTTGCAGATAGCACAAACCTATCCGTTAGATAGTGCTTATCGGGCACGCTACTACGAAACACGTGGACTTTATCACTATGAACAGCAGCAATACGATTCGGCATTAGTGTATTTTAATCAAGGATTAGATTATTGGCAGAACGAGGAAGATAAGTGCTTTAGTTATTTGAAAATCATGCAGCTATATTACTTCGGGAAAAAAGATTTTCAAATGCTCATTCCCTTTGCTAACTTGATCATAGCATATTCTAACAATCCTAATTACTTAGCCAATGCATATTATTGTTTGTTACTTGATGCAAAAGAGAAGAATGATGTTGATATGTTAAGCCAATATACCCACGCTCGTACTGATGCGCTTAAATTATTACGTATTAATACCAATCAATATGCAGAAGCAACTCCTAAACTGATGGAGTATTTACAAAATCCTCATCCTTTGCGATGGGTATGGATTACAATAGCTGGATTTGCGCTTTTGTCTTCATTACTATTTATAGGTATTATGACATACCGTAAACATACTGCTGAACACTTGAATAATGCCACTTCTCGTTTACAAGAGACAAACATTCTTTTGCAAGCAGCAAACGAAACGATTGATGATCTATCTACACGCATGAGGGAGAAAGAACTCGCAGAAAAAATTGAAACCAAAGCCTCCTATAGTTTTAACAAGAGTATAAACACGATACGCTCTGAATTTCCTGCACCAAGTAACAAATGGAATGATTATCATAAATTAAAGAAGGATATTGACCCTTGGCTACATAACTGGTTATGTACATTAGACCAATTGAACTTATCAGATAGAGAAAAGATATTATGTGTTTATACGCTTCTTTATCCGCATTTATCCACTGCCAAGCTGGCAAACTATATGAATTACCAGAAGGACGGCATTCGTGTTTTTAAGTCACGGATAGTCCAGAGACTGGGTATTAAATCTTCACAATTGCCCACGTTTTTACAAAATCTCTCAATAAAAGGGTAAAATACATCATAAAGGCTGTTAACATATTAAGCTCATAACACGCTGAAAATCAACAAGGTCTCCACTAGATCCTGTTAACAAATTCCAAGATTACTTGCACATTCCATTGTATTGTTGTACCTTTGCCGAAACTTTTAAATCAACAATATTATGAAGAAATTCTTTATTCTTGCATTGTTTGTATTGGGTATGTACAATGCATCCGCGTTCGCAATGGCGCAAGAAATTATCTTAACCGAGTTGTATTCTATTATGCCATTAGATGATCCTGGAGATAATGGTGCAGGCGGAAGACCGAATCCTAATCTTATCATTGCTACCATTGACGGCGACCAACTGTCTATTGACGCAGGTGCAGACGAGCACCCGTATGTAGAGGTTGTTGCCCCTGAAACTGGCGAAGTGGTAGCCGAAGAAGAGTTTGAAGGCGAAACCACTATGTCCATCCCTGATGAGGGTAACTATGAAGTGTATATCTACACCGAGTCTGGCTCTGTCATGATGGGCGAGTTTGAGGTAGAGTAAAAATTCAGATTACTAAGCTATGAAAAATCACAAACGATATCTATTCGTCTGTATATTATGGACATTCGCATGGATAGTCCCTATTCAAGCAGAGGGGAATAAAGCACATACCAACCCCAGTGTGCAAATATTACAACCTTCTTCAGAAGCACAATCATTAGGAGAGTTTGCGGAGATTCCTGTGGATTTATATACAGGTCGTACTAATATTAACATCCCTCTATTTACGATTACATATAACGATATTGAGATTCCTGTATCAATTAGTTATCATGGTGGTGGCGTTAAAGTGGATGACGAAGCAGGGCCTGTTGGTTTAGGATGGACGTTAAATGCTGGTGGAGTTGTAAATCGCATCGTACGTGGCATGCCTGATGAATTATACGAAGCAGGTAAGGTTGCTGGATATAATCATTTAAACAGGCTTAACGTGTATGGCTTTAATCAATTCCACAACTTTATAGAAATGATAGAAGATAAGGTCAAAGAAACTGATCCTGCAGCAATTGCATATAATCCAACAGAGGAAGAGAAAGTCTTATTGCGGTGGATGCAAAACTATGGCATACTATATGATGAAGGACGCTTTGACACATCCCCAGACAACTTTGTATTTGCTGTACAAGGCCTAAATGGTGCGTTCGTCAATGGTCATATTAATCAAAAGCAATCTAATGTGGGATGTAACGTTTCACAAAAGAACGATGAATTTTATATTACAGATATTAATGGTCTAACGTATGCTTTTCGAAAACGAGAAAAACAATATTATCCATATAAAGTGAACGAAAGTTTATGGTTAATCGATTGGGAGAATATTGAACAACAAAAATTCTTATATACATCTGCATGGTGGCTTACTTCTATTAAATCAATAGCGGGTGACTCGGTGGATTTTTATTACAAAACAATAAAGAAACGCCGTCGAACCAGCAATTCGTATGCATATACTGAATATAAATTTTTTCAACAAGGCAGAGTAGAGGTCTATGATTGTAATTTTATTTCACCTCACAACCACTTTATGGATACCGTACATCATCAACATACATTACTTACAGAAATCAAAACACCTAATAGCCGTTTAGTATTTCATCACTCAGAAGCATCTTCTCATGAATATATAGCATGTTTGATTGATAGTATTTCTATGTATGCTTATAATGCGAATGGTGAAACTTTAGTAGATCGTTATAAATTTGTATATAGTGATATTGGTTTTCGAACACATCTAAAAAGCCTCATACGTAAAGGTAAGAATGGGAAAACCCAACGGTATGATTTTACCTACCATTCATTTGTGGCTCCTGAAGTAGACAAGAAAGATCATTGGGGATATTACGCGGAGAGTAGTAAGGGTACTTTCCCGAATATGACATATCTAAACATCTCGCCGCGAGAATTACCTATGAATAGGGTTTCTGTTCGTCATGCGAACAATGATAATGCGAATAACAATATGTTAACGAGTATTACGTATCCATCAGGATTGAACGTAAAATTAACATGGGAGCCTCATGATTTTTCCAAGTGGAGTAAAGTAGGAGAGGCAGCTCACAAAGAATATGTATATACTGAACAAAAAACAGTCATATACGACACTATTATTCGAGGTGAATTCGAACTTTGTGGTAAGTTAGATCAAGAGCACTTGTCTGATAGTGTACATTTATCTTCGAATCAGTATGTTGATGTGGATCTTCTGCATTATTTTTATGACGTTGATTTCGGCCATTTAATGCGCTGTGTTATGAACTGGAGACAACACTATCAAAGCAGCGAATTACCTACTTTTTCTATCAAATGGAATGAACAAGAAATCGAATCTTTGGAATTAGACTCATCGAATGTAACACCCAATGTTGTCAATAATAGATTCAATGAATTAATACGTCATTATGGTAGTGGGTACTACACTTTTACACTTGCTAATCCAAGGAGTACATTTAAAAGTGAACACTCTGACCCTCCATGTGGAGTGTATCAAGAAGAATTTAATCGACCAGAAACGACATTAGGCAAAATACCGATTAAGATTGTAGAACTAACTGCAAAGAGCAACCCTATAGACGAATCGAATGTTGGTGGAGTACGAATAAAATCAATTGAGTATAACCAAGGTAGCAACCTTTTGCTGCGTAAAGAATATTCATATACTGATAGCATGGGTGTTTCTACGGGTGTCTTATCCTATCCTCCTCGATATGCTTCGTCCTATCCAGTATGTGTGACAACCTTCGAGGATGGACAACTCGGAGGAGCGGATGCAGTCTTAAATGACGAACCTAAAGGTTTGTTCCTAAGATCCAACGGATTACCGTATGCATTAAATAGCGGAGGACATATAGAGTATGAACAAGTGACGGAAGTAATGACATCGAAAGATTCTTCAGGAAATCCACACAGTCCGATTAACAAAACAGAGTATTATTATCGTACCTCAGCCACTGTTGGCTATTCGGACATGGATGAAACTAATTATGAAACTCTAATGCCTACAGATATGCTTCAACTGACATCCAAAAAGCATTGGAGAGGACACCTCTGGAAAAAAGTAGAATATACAGATGAACAAAGAACGACCATATATGACTATCGAGTGCTTGAAAAGCAAGATACTACATATTTTACTGGGGCATTGTTCCCCATTGCAGATTTTCAACACTTTAGTTTAAATACAGGTGATTCCTCAGGGATTATTAACGCATATAAGAATTTCGGTATCGTGAGATACCGTGTTATCCCTTATAATAAACAATTACTTTCAATGCAAGTTATTGGTGAAAAAACATCCAAGTCTAACACATATACTTACAAGACGAACACCTATTCAACTGCATTAAATGCAAATTTGCCTGTGACACATACTTATGCGACATCAGATGAGGTCCCATTGATTGATTCTATTGTGTACAAGGATGATACAGATAAAATATCAGAATGTGTGACAAGAAAAGAAGGCAAAATTGTAGCAGGATACCGTATGGAGTATGATAGTTTATATCGGGTTACAGCGAAATATATAGCTCAGATAAATCCAAATAATTTAAATGAATCAAATAATATTCAGTGGAATATAGTTGAGACGTACAAGTATGACCCAACAATTAACAAATTAATAGAGGTTACGAATCAAGAAACAAATATAACAACTACATATCTATGGTCTTATGGCGGGCAATATCCTATTGCTGAAATAATGAATGCTACTTTCGCAGAGGTAGAAGCTAAAGTTACAGAAAATCATATAAGAGATTTGAAAAGTACATATAATCCAAATATGTCTATAGTCAATAACTTGCGAAATCTGCTGCCTAATGCCAGCATCAAAACCATGACCTATGAACCACTTGTCGGTATGACTTCATATACAGATGCAAAAGGCTATACACTATATTATGAGTATGATGATTTTGGGCAAGTTAAGGACATCTATGAGTTGGTTAACGGAACTAAAAATATTCTTAAACATTTTGATTATCAAATTGAAAATCAATAAGCTATGAAACGTAAAATATTTTTCTACTTATTTCTTTTCTTCACTTCTCAACTATTTGCTACAGATTACGTGGTGATTACCGAGATAATGTATGATACGCCATTAAATGAAGATACTACTAAATTGCGCCATAATCATGGAGAGTTTATAGAGTTATATAATGACAGCTACAATGTAGTTGATTTAAGCGGGTGGAGTATAGAGACCGCAACTCCACATCAAGTATTTACCATCCCAGCAGGAATCACAATACAGCCAAAATCAACATTTATCATTGCATTTGGAGAAGAAAATGCTATTTCTTATGCACATGGCGAGATAACTACAGAAGAATGGCTGAATGGTATAACGGATTTTCATTGGCTATATGGAATATCCAATCCTACAACGTATAAAATTGTATTACAAAACTCCTTAGTACTCCCTAATCAACACACCACGCTACTTTTAAAAGATTCTTATGGATTGACTCAAGATTCTGTTGTATATGAAAATCCTTATCCTGAAAGTTTAGATAATGCCCGAAATAATGACTTAAGTATAACTGATTATGATGTGTTTAGAGGTTGTCTGAATAGCTTGTATTCTATGCAGCGCACGCATGTTTCTTTTGTTTACGGTATGGTAGTGTATCGACCAGAAGATTGGTTAGGTAAATACATGAACTCACAGGGAGATATTTATGAAAATAACACTCTTGGGTATATACCTGAGTATTTTCATGTAGGTGATTATGGCAATACACAAACAAGCATTTCCAATCCTAATTACATTCAGGAAATTACTCCGAATGTAACGATGAGTAGCGTTGATACAGCTCAAATATTGGATAATCCAACACAAGCGATGGTTAAACGTACCTATTATGATGGAATGTATCGCCCCGCATTAACATATCTATTCAATCAAACACCAAATCAAAATCACTTGGTTACACTTAGAGAATATGATTCTTATGCACGCCATACAAAAGAATGGTTGCCAATTGTTACGGATATTGATTGTTTAACAAACAAAATATTCAAAACCAATGCAGAACAATTCTATAGTGCTGATACACGTCCTTTTATAGAACAGGGATATAGCAATGCAACGTGGGATAATGGTACGACAAAGAATGAATTAACAAGTATCCAAAAAGCAGGAATTGATATGGGAGCACATAAAACACAATATGTCTCTCGTGGAAACGATTCATGCGAAGTAAAACTATTTCATGTAACAGTTAATGGCTCACTATGCAATAATGGTTATTATTATCCTAAAAGGTTACTTGTTAAGGAAACGAAAGACGAAGATAATAATAAAAAAATAGTATATACTAATTTGCAAGACCAAGTGGTTATGGAGAAATTAGATAATGCCGCCACATACTATGTGTACAACGATTTAAACCAACTCTGCTATGTCCTTCCACCATTAGCAGCCAATCAAATCGCCAATGGTACATACAGCGACACTACAGATGTACTGAAAAAATATGCATACGTATATAAATATGATAGCCGCGGCAATCAAATCTACAAACGCTTACCAGGTTGTGAACCGACCTTCATGGTCTATGATATTACAAATACGCTTGTTATGAGCCAAACTGGTACTCAACGCCAAAGAGGCACTTATTGGACTGTGTATAAATACGATGAATTGCGCAGATTGATATATACTGCTGAGATTAAAGTGAATGATACGTATGAAAATTATCTCACTGCCTTCAAGGAATGGTATATGTTAGAACATTTTTCCACAGAGCCCCAAACCCATCCAATGGCAAATACAGGATACTCGCGAGGATTCTTTCATAACTGCCCAATAGAATTGCTTACCGTTAACTACTACGATACTTACGAGTTTTTAGATTTAATGGCAGACTCCGTGCGTAATCATATGACCTTTGCTGCTTTTGATGATAATGATACCTGTGCCAATGCAAAAGGGTTGCTAACAGGTACTCGCACTTATTATTTAACAGGTACAGAAGGTTATTCCGAAACAGTATATTACTACGATTATCGTGGTCGCGAGATTCAACGTCGATCCACTAATCATTTAGGCGGATATGATGTACTATCTACTAAGTACGATTTCGTTAGTAACATCACGGATACGTGGTCAAACCAATCTACCACTAATGGATTGACAACGACCGAACATTACCAATATGCCTACGACCATGCCAACCGACCATTGACTACCACATATACATTCAACAACGAATCGCCTGTCGTACTCCAATCCTATCACTATGATGAATTGGGGCGAGTCCGAAGCCGTCATATACATGGTGGTATTGATAGTGTAGCATTTAATTATGACATTCGCAATCAAATCACACAAATTAAATCTTCTGGCTACGAACAAAAATATTATTATCACCAATCTTGTCCTATTGCAAGTGATTTGTCAGGTGGTTTATACAACGGCAATATCTCTGCCACTACATGGACGTATGGTGATCAAACCAATGGCTATGTATATCGTTATGATAAAATGAATAGATTGGTGTCAAACTATAGTATTCTCAATGCTTCGCTAAATGTTGATTATTTGTATTCCGAAAGTTTTAGTTATGATGCTCAAGGCAATGTTACTAACCTTACTCGTTGGGATAACTATGATTTGATGAACTATCTGCACCTCACTTACGATGGTAATCAATTGGTAAATGTAGATGATAATGGTTTTGGCTCGTATGAATATGCAACGAAGCAATATCACGATAACAACACAGAGGGAGACGATTTCGCTTATGATGCTAACGGTAATATGATTTACGATCAAGACCGTGGTATTGCAGCTATACGCTATAATCTATTGAACCTGCCTGATACCATTCAGTTTACGAACGGCAATTTAATTATACATCGCTACGATGCTACTGGAAATCGTTTAGAAACCAAATACCTTACTAAGAAAAGTACTACCACCGTACCACTGGGTAATGTGCTATCAAGTCCTAAACGTCCAGAGATTTTTTACATCACTCGTGATGCTTTTCATAATAATATTGTATATACAGCGAACAATAATGATGCGTATGGCATAGAATTTGTGCACAATCCAGAGGGGTATATTCGCTATTATGGACTAGAGGAGCACTACCATTTCTATTACATTAAGGACCTTTTGGGTAATGTTCGCGAGACGTATGTACACCCCGAAGCGGGGTATAAAGAGTGTATCCAGCGCATGCAGTATTATCCATCTGGTTTGCCATGGGCGGAGACAGCAGGTGCATCAGAGCAACCATGGAAATACAACGGCAAAGAATTTGTGGAGATGCACGGCTTGGATGAGTATGACAGCAAAGCACGTTGGTACTATCCTGCAATCTGTCGCACTACCACAATGGATCCATTGGCGGAGAAGTATTATTCCACCTCACCTTATGCGTGGTGCGGGAATAATCCTATCAAGCATGTTGATCGCAATGGTAAGTGGATTGAATCGGCGTGGGATGCAGCTAGTGTTGCGATGGGCATAAGTAGTCTGAGTACTAATGTTAGAGAACATAATATTAAAGACGCTATCGTTGATGGAATAGGAATCGTACTTGATTTAGCTGCTGTCGCTTTACCTATTGTTCCAGGTGGTGCAAGTGTTGCGATTGATGCTGTTCGATTTGCAGACAAAGTTAGCGAAACTAACAAAGTTTCCAAAACGAGTATTCTTATGGAAAATGCCCAAAAGGGTCGTGATTTTGAACATCAAGTGGGGGAAATTATTGGAAAGAACAAAGCTAGTCAGGTCACAATAGAAGTAGCAGATGGAACTAAAACAAGAATGGATTTTGTTTCTATCAAAGATGGAGAACTCAAATTAACTGAAGCTAAAAGTTCAACAACAGCCTCGTTAACTCCCAATCAAAAAAAAGCACATCCACAAATTGAACAAAGCGGTGGTACGATAAGGGGGAATAAAGGCAATGATATTGGATTACCACATGGTTCACATATCCCACCGACAAAAGTAGATATTGTTAAACCCGATAATTTAAATTATTAATATGTCCGTAGAAAAGCAAAATATAATAGATTATATTTCAGAAGAAAGTGGCAAAAAAGTGCTATCTATTTCTGATCATCTTCAGTGGGGCAGTGCATCTCATCTATATATGCTACAGGAGAAAATCAATATGTATTTATCAGCCATTGAAAATGGACAATTAACGACTTATTATCCACATGCAACAAATGGATTTCTAATTAGTTTATACTTAAAATATGAACCCGATGAACAAGGAGTAGCTTTCTTATGCAACGTAAAAGATTTCTTAAATGATTTGGGACATGACTTTAGATACACGGTTTTGGCTTAGTACTAGTATATACTTACCTGATGAGCATGGGCTAATAGAAGAAATTAATTATTAAGAATCTTAATGGACTATTTGTTTCAAAATAAATATTTTAAGTTATGAAATCAAAACTTTTAATAATATTTTCTATCTGTATATCAACACTATACGCAGAAGAAAACACCTATATCAAACAACAAGTGGCATACAAAGACCCAGGTGCCAGTGGCAAGGAATTGACATGGGATTTTGGTATGCTGAGTCCAATCAACGAGGAGTACACCGTAGCGTATTCCATACCCGATAGCAACTATATGCACCAATGGTGTGCTACCGAGCATCGTACACGTTACTACTATACCCTCACCGCCGATACCATTTGGCGCACGGGGTATGAAAACCCAACCACCTTTGTGCGATACACCCAGCCCGAAGCGGTCTTGCACCTACCATTGCGCTATGGCGATACCCTCACTACCACCTTTGCAGCCAAAGGCGAGTACGGGCATCGCATACCAATGACCCTCTCGGGTACGAACACCATAGAGGTGGATGCACAGGGCAAACTCATCCTGCCCGATAAGACTTACGAGCAAGTGCTGCGCGTGCATAGCCAACGCCAATACATAGAAAGTGGTTTGGATAGTACCGCCATGTTGGTGGATAAATACCAGTGGTTTGCTGCGGAGTCCTATATCCCCGTTTTTGAGAGCGTAACCGCCTACGAGATGGTAGAAGACAGCATGCAGTTGGCATTCCAGACATCGTTCTACTATCATGTAGAAGATACTACTGCCTCCACACCTGATGAGTTGGCACCAGTAGTAGATGAAACCG
Organism: Bacteroidales bacterium; assembly: GCA_015061165.1. Classification (GTDB taxonomy): domain Bacteria; phylum Bacteroidota; class Bacteroidia; order Bacteroidales; family Paludibacteraceae; genus Colicola. The sequence continues at coordinate 57,196 of SUXC01000010.1, read as the reverse complement.
CAGAAGATATAGCCCCAGTACTATTAACAGACTTATCGTATCTGCCTAACCCTGTACAAACGGATTTGCAAGTGCGCTATACATTGGTACAAGATGCTACGGTATATATGCATCTTCATAACCCACTTGGACAGCCTATGTACTCCACATCTGCACGCACAGAATCCGCAGGCGAGCACCTGATTCAAATCAACATGAGCGGATGGATGCAAGGCGAATACACCCTGTATATCCATGCAGATGACCAATTAGTGCAACAAGTGGTGATAAAGATGTAGATAAACATACACCCATTATCCCCCGTTAAAAGACTATACACCCCTCGCCCAGTTCCGTGTGAATTGGGCGAGAGTTTTGTGTAATTATGTAGAACACATGCAGAAATAGTAGCACAACAAGAGTTATCACAACGGAAATGATATAACGAACTATTTTTTCATAAAAAACACACATAATATCATAGATATTTGTGTATTTGAAAAAAAAAGTGTAACTTTGTCGGCGATTTCTTATACAATGCGTTAGAATATTTTAGAAATATATGAAAAAGAAAATTGTATTTTTTAGCATCATAGCAACCGTTGCTATTGCTATGACCTCATGCTTTGGTTCGAGCGAAGAACCTACTTTTGTAGAGAACGACCTCCTCGGTCTCTGGCAAGAGACAGGCACCGAAGCATACGTGCGCTTCACCAGCGAGAAAGACAACACAGGCGAGTACAAATACGGTAGCGAGTGGGATGAGAGCGAAGACATATTCGAGTCAGACCTCCTGCCATACGGCAATGGTTGGTTCAAATACAAACTCGTGAAAAGCGACCTCACCGAGATTCACCTCATGGACAACGGTGGCGCAGAAGTACCCAAAATATATGTTGTTACCAAACTCACCGACACCGAGTTACAGTACAAAGACAACTTCGGTACTACACATTCGTTTGACAAAGTAGTAGAGAAGAACTAACCTATTTACTACGCAGATATGAAAAAAGCACTCAAAATATTCGGCATCACATTGGGCTGTATCATCCTATTGTTGGCACTAGCAATAGGCTCAGCACTATGGGTGGTATTCACCCCCGAACGCTTGACCCCAATCGTGCGCAATGTGGCAAGCGAGTATGTGAAGTGCGAGCATCATATCGGCAAGGTAGAACTGACCTTCTTCTCCACCTTCCCGCATTTCGGGTTGGCAATTGACAGCCTAACCGTAGTCAATCCTGTGGAAGGAGCACCCAGCGACACCGTGCTCAGCGTACCCCATGCCGTAACAAGCGTGGACGTCATGGCACTGCTCAACGAGCACACCCTATCCATCCCTACCCTCTCTATGCCCGACATGCAGGCAAATATCTACGTAGCAGCCGATGGCACTGCCAACTACGATGTGTTGGCACTACCCCAAGACACCACAACCGAAGATACCACCGCCTTCGTATTGCCTTTCGATAAGATTGCGGTGGGAGAGTTGATTGTGTCTGCGAAGTCGCTACGCTACAAGAGTGAGCCAGACACGATGGATATATCCCTACATCAGACTGCTATACAGACGGCCATTGACATGGTAGGAATGCGCGTGGCACTACACCATGCGCAACTGACGACCAACTCCCTGCAATTGGCTATTGACGGTTGGGCAGAGATAGGCGACACCCTGCAAACGAACATGCGCCTAACGCTCAACGACTGGCCAGTGGACACCGTCATGCCTCTCTTGCCATTCACACTGCCCAAGGACATAGCGCAACTCATTCAGGGTGGCTCAGCATCTTTGGATGCTACGGCTGCTATCAACATGGCCAACGGCAACGCCTCCAGCGTAACCATTCACAACCTCGCTGCCCACACCAAACAGATCACCCTGCAAGCACAAGGCGAAGTCAAAGACCCATTGGGCAACCTGTGGGCGAACCTATCCGCCAATATGGACGTGCGGATAGCCGATGTCAGACAGTTCTTGCCCAAAGACATGCAGGTGGCAGGGCGCGTGAAAGGTACAGCAAGCGTGCAAATGTATCTGGATGACCTGATGGAGATGAACTTGCACAAAGGTAAAGTGGCAGGCAACCTGCAACTGATGGGCATAGCGTACAACGCCAATGGAATAGCAGCCAAACTGCCTAATAACCGTCTGACATTCCAAATACCCAACAGCCAACCCTCACGCCAAGAGGTGGACTGGCTGCAAGCCACCCTCCACACCGATGGCGCAGACATCCGTATGGCACAACCCCTACAGGCAGACTTGGGCAACACACACATAGCCATAGAAGCCAACAACATTTTGGGCGACAACCCACTTTGGCACGCTACCCTATCCCTGCAATCAACAGAGTCCCTGCACGCTGCCATGGATAGCATGGAGGTAGTGATTGACCAACCCGATATACAGGCATACGTGGCATACCACACCACAGACACCACTGTGATGCCTGTCGTGGACGCGCGCATCGCGTTTAATAGGTTGTCGGGACATTACACCGACATGCAAGCCGACATTCAGGCCTCTACCCTCACCGCACAACTGCAAGCACCACGCCTCAAAGCCACCCTACAGTCCAACCAAGTGGATGCACAAATGCCCAACATAGCAAACCTCAATACCCAACAAATCAGCATAGAAGCCGCAGCACGCTACAACGCCAAAGGAGGCGACAACCTATTGCTGAAATGGAACCCACGCCTATCCATAAGCATGCAACATGCCAAGGTAAATCTGGCAGATTGGGAACAAAACATAGAAATACCCGAGATAGACTTTGCCTATACCAACCGCGAGTGCAAAATCGAGCAATCCAAACTCATCATCGGCAACTCCGACTTCGCACTCACAGGCGAGTTGCGCAACATCGGTCGCTGGCTACGCGAGAAAGGTACGCTGGAAGGCGAAATGACCTTCATCAGCGAACAAACCGATGCCAACGAACTACTGGCACTCCTCTCGGCTGACCAAGGCTCAGAGGAAGAATCCACAGCGCAAAACGACACCACCTCGGCTTCGCCGACACCATCCACCGACGGTGATTCACCGAGCGAAGCCGCAGAACCATTCCTCGTGCCCACCAATGTGAACCTGACACTCAACACCCAAATCAAGAAAGCACATTTGTTCAATCAGACAGCCACCAACTTGGGCGGAAGAATATACGTCAAGGACGGTACACTCGTACTCGAAGAGATGGGCTTCATCTGCAATGCAGCCAAACTGCAACTCACTGCCATGTACCGCACTCCACGACGCAATCACATATACGTGGGCTTCGACTACCACATGCTGGACGTCAATATCCAAGAACTGGTGAACATGATTCCGCAAATCGATTCCATGATGCCTATGCTCCGCTCCTTCAAGGGCGAAGCCGAGTTCCATCTGGCAGCCGAGACCTACACCAACGCACAATACCAAATCAAACCCTCCACTATTCGCGGTGCTGCCAGCATATTCGGCAAAGACCTCGTGGTCATGGACAACGAAACCTTCAGCACCATATCCAAACTGCTGATGTTTAGCAAGAAAACAGAAAACAAGGTGGATAGCATATCGGCAGAAATGACCATTTACAAGAAAGAAATAGATGTATATCCATTCTGCGTATCCATCGACAACTATATGGTGGCATTGGGCGGACGACACAACCTGGACATGACCTTCAACTACGATGTGAATGTCCTCTCGCCCATATACTTAGGCGTGAACGTATCGGGTAACTTAGACGACCTGAACATCAAACTCGCCCCCTGCCGATTCGCCAAAGACTTCAAACCACTCTTCCACCGCAAAGTGGATACCCAGTCCGCCGAAATACGCAGCATGATACGCGAATCCATGCGCAAAAACGTGAAGATACAATAACAAAACAATAACCACAATGAAAAAAATCCTATTATTGAGCCTTGCGCTCGTATCGCTTATGGCATGTACCAAAAACGAAAACCCATTGCTCGTTGAGCAGAACACACCTTTCGGTGTACCTGCTTTCGACAAAGTCAAAATCGAACACTATCTGCCTGCTTTTGAGAAAGCCATCGCAGAAAACGAGGCAGAGATTGCCGCTATCGCCAACAACCCCGAAGCACCTACTTTCGCCAACACCATTGAGGCACTCGACCGTGCAGGTGGACTGCTGAACAAAGTAGTAGGTGTATTCTTCAATGTCATCGAGGCAGACGGCAACGATGAGATGAACGCTATCGCTGCAGAACTATCTCCCAAACTCTCCGCACTCAGCGACGGCATTATCCTCAACGATGCGCTCTTCCAACGCGTGAAAGCCGTATATGAGCAAAGAGAAAGTCTTGGTCTCAACGATGAGCAGATGCGTCTGCTGACCGAGACCTTCAAGTCCTTTGCCAACAACGGTGCCAACCTGCCAGAGGACAAGAAATCACGCCTCAAAGAGATCAACCAAGAACTCGGTCTGCTGGAACTGAAATTTAGCAACAATGTCGTAGCAGAGACCAACGCCTACCAACTCTTCATTACCGACGAGGCTGAACTCAAGGGTCTTCCTGAGAGCGCGAAAGCCGCAGCCAAAGAAGAGGCCGTGGCAGCAGGTCGCCCAGAGGCATGGCTCTTCACCCCTAAACGCACCAGCTTCACCCCAGTACTCCAATACTGCGAGAACCGCGAACTGCGCAAAGAACTCCTCATGGCGTACACCACCCGTGGCAACCACGACAACGAGAACGACAACAAGGATATTATTGTAAAGATCATGCAACTGCGCGTGGAGAAAGCACAACTCTTTGGCTACACCAACCCTGCAGACTATATCCTCGCAGACTGCATGGCACACGATGCCAAGACCGTGGACGCCTTCCTCCAGTCTGTATGGGGTCCAAGTCTCGCAGCGGCTAAACGCGAAGCAGCAGAACTGCAAAAATTGATGGACAAAGACCTGCCAGGCGAGAAACTCCAACCATGGGACTGGTGGTACTACGCCGAGAAACTGCGCGTAGAGAAATACGCCCTCAACGAGGAAGAACTCAAGCCATACTTCGAACTCAACAATGTGCGCAAGGGTGCCTTTGGTTTGGCAAACAAACTCTTCGGCCTCAACTTCGAGAAATTGGAGAACATGCCAGTATATAACCCAGAGGTAGAGGTCTTCAAAGTAACTTACGCTGACGGCAGCCTCGTAGGTATCCTCTATACCGACTACTTCCCACGCGCTGGCAAACGTCCAGGTGCATGGATGAACAATATCTGCAACCAATACGTGGATGCCAATGGCGTGGACCACCGCCCTGTCATCATCAACGTAGGTAACTTCAACAAACCTACCGCTGGCAACCCATCGCTTCTCTCTATGGACGATGTAGAGACCCTCTTCCACGAGTTTGGTCACGCACTCCACGGCCTCATGTCCAAAGCTACCTACCAATCGCTTGCAGGTACCAACACCCCACGCGACTTCGTGGAGTTGCCAAGCCAATTCATGGAGAACTACTGCTACCACCCAGAGGTACTCAAGACCTACGCGTTCCACTATCAGACTGGCGAACTCATTCCAGAGGAGTTAGTGGCAAAAATCAACAAGGCAGGCACCTTCAACCAAGGTTTCGTACAAACCGAGTTGCTCAGTTCATCCATCCTCGATATGGACTATCACAAGATGACTACCACCGAGCCATTTGATGTGAACGCATTCGAGGCAGAGTCGATGAAGAACATGCAGATGATACCAGAGATCATTACTCGCTACCGTTCTACCTTCTACAACCATATCTTCACTACGGGTTACGCTGCTGGCTACTACAGCTACACATGGGCAGCCGTATTGGATGCTGATGCCTTTGCTGCATTCGAGGAGACAGGCGACATCTTCAACCCTGAGATGGCTAAGAAGTTCGCACACCTCTTGGAGCAAGGTGGCACACGCGACGCAGCACTGCTCTACCAAGAGTTCCGTGGCAAGGACGCCGATCCTAAGCACCACATGAAGCGCTGCGGATTCTAACCCTTGCCTTTACACTCTACACTTTACACTTTACGCCTTACACCACCCATGAGATACTTCCTAAAGAACATAGCCCAAGATAGCATGCTGAGAACGATTATCCTAATCGTTCTTGGCGTGGCTATGTGGGTGCCTTCGTTCCTAAGGCAGGAGAATATCACATGGTTAATCACCACACTTGTATTGGTTGTTCTCAACACACTACTGATAACCCGATACTTCTACAAGGGTAGAGAGACCAACCTGCCCTCGCCTTTTGTGGGTAGCACCTATTGGTTGGCTATGTCTGCCATACCTGCCCTGCACACCTATTGGCAAGCGCAACTTACTATTATGGGGCTGCTATTGGCATTGCTGGTATTACTGAATATGGACTACCAACACCAAGCCACCGAAGAAGCCTTTTTGGCTACACTGATATGCTGCATAGTGGCAGTGGTTCCCTCCATCCTCTTCACAGGTGTTATGATGCTATGGGGGTATCTCATCGCCAAACGACAAATGACATGGCGCGTATGGTTTGCATCACTCATTGCCATTGCAGTACGCATCGTATTAATGGTCATATTACATTACAAGGGTTGGTTAGAAGCAATTTGGATGGAGAACATACCGCAACTATCAGGGTGGCAATGGCTACTCTTTGGCGCAATATTCCTTGCAACCACACTAATGATCCTACTGCCACTGCGCAAACCCTCCGTAGGTAGCGGAGTCTTTTATTTGATAACAACTATCATCCTTGCCATCGCCAACCTGTTATGGAATGGTTGCGTGCTATACAACTATCCTATTGAATCTATATTCCTATGAAAAGACTTCGACTGCTTACTATCCTCACTCTACTGGCTATAACGCTCACACTACAAGCCAACGAACCCAAACACGAACTTCGTGCCACATGGTTGGCTACCGTGACAAATATCGACTGGCCAAAGACCCAAATCACCAGCGATGCTACACGCAAGCAACAGCAGAAAGAACTCACCGATATTCTTGATAAACTGGCAGCCGGCAACATGCACGCCTGCTTCATGCAGGTGCGCTCGCTCTGCGATGCCATGTACCAATCTTCCTACGAGCCATGGTCAGTTTCTCTAACAGGCACTCGTGGCAAAGACCCTGGCTATGACCCATTAGCATTTGCCATCGAAGAAGCACACAAACGCGGACTCGAACTCCATATATGGGTCAATCCCTTCCGAGTAACCACCAGCGGCACGCTCGATAGTAATGACCAACTCCAACAACATGCAGGCGAGTGGATCATCAAATACAACAACGGTTCCTTCAAAGGTCAAATCATTGACCCTGGCTACCCGCAGGCGCGCGCGTACGTAATAAAGGTGTTGATGGAGATTATCAATAACTATGATGTGGACGGTATTGTCATGGACGACTATTTCTACCCCTACGGCGGCACGACCACAGAAGATGCTGCTTCCAAATCACTATACAAACCCGCCAACGTAGTGGATGTCAATCAAGACGGCGACACCGACGACGACTGGCGCCGCAGCAATGTGGACATTTGCCTAAAGCAACTCTACGACACCATTCAATCAGTGAAACCTTGGGTGCGATTCGGCATGGGTACTTTCGGCATTTGGAGCACCCAGCAAAAAGCGGCTGAGGCATACGGCATCACCCTGCCAAGCGGTATTCGCGGCTTAGATGACTACGATGTACAGGCATGCAACCCCGTGGAATGGGTCAAGCATGGCTATGTGGACTATATCAACCCACAACTCTATTGGTCCACCAATGTAGCAGCACAAGACTACAACGTACTCTGCAAATGGTGGGCAAAAGACGTGTGCGAACACTTCTCTAACCTGCTGCCAGACGGCAAGAAAGTGCATTTCTTCATTTCGCAAGCAGCCTACCACGCCTACGATGGCTACAGTGGTTACGAAGCGGGCGTCGGAGAAATACAAAAGCAGATTGATGTCAATCGCGCTAACCTATCATCAGGCTACACGGGGTCGGTCTTCTACAACACTACCGCCTACAACAAGATGTACCTCGAACTCCGCGACTCGCACTTTGCGCACAAAGCCCTGCCACCTGCTATGGACTGGAAAGCCAAAGAGCAGTTATCCGCACCCGAGAACCTGCGCATAGAGAACAACACACTCCTATGGGAACATGCCGCAGCAGAACGCTTCACCATATACGCCTACCCCAAGGGCATTGATTGGGCTACCGCACAACAGACAGGCACCTACCTGCAAGACATCGTTTACGGCAACCAGTACGCTCTCAGTCATATACCTAACTGGCAAGCCCTCACCCTTGCCGTATGCAGCTACGACCGCTATGGCGTGGAGCACCAAGCAGCCATCATCAACGAAGGCAAGTTCCCCGAATCCGACCCCAATGCCACCTCCATCACATGGATACTCAACGGTGGCGAGATAAAAGAGGTAGTCTTTACCACCAACGAACAACTATGGGAGGAATGGAAACCCGACTACGTAACCTTCTACCAGAATATGTATGGCGATCGGTTCATTCCATCCGAAGACCGTCCTATCAACGATGTCTTAGGCTTTACATGGATCAACTCATTGGGCAAAGGTATCGCAGCCGACTTTATGACCCAATCCGCTGACTGGAAGTGGCTAACCGATTATATGCTCCAAGAAGCCGCAGCACAAGATGAAACCATCAGCAGCGACAACGATTGGCGATACAACCTCTACTCCTTCTTCAACTGCGCCGATGCCGCCTATCGTGTGGACGGCTATCGAGCAGGCTACACCGTGGATTTCAGAGAAGCAGGCAAACCCGAAGCATGGGGAGCGTACTACGGCAGCATTGGCGAGACCGATGTACAACTGCCTTCGCAGGTTACAGAGACTTATATCCTACCTACCCCCACCCACCCTATGGGGCATGCTTTCTTGGGTTGGTACACCACTGCCAACTTTGAGGGCGAAGCAGTATTGGCTATTCCTGCTGGTTGGGTAGGAACACTCTATGCACGCTGGCAAGGAGATGCAACCAGTATCATCACACCTAATACCAATACCACCATGCACATCTATGACATCATGGGACGACTGGTGGGCAACAACCTACACGCGATTGGAAAAGGGGTGTTTATTATACAACAAAACGGACAACGGATAAAAATTATTCGATAAAACAAACAACAAACAATTAACCATTATTATTAACTTTTAAATCAAAACGCATGAAGAAAACAATGCTTTTTGTAGCAGCATGCCTTCTAAGTCTTGCTGCTAATGCACAGGTACTCGAAGTAGTATCTATGCAAAAACTACCTATCGCTGCGCAAGCAGACATGAAGGTAGCAGGTGTAAGTCCTGCAGGTGATTACATTCTTCTCACCACTGGTTCCAACCAAGGTCTGCAACGCTACGACCTTGAGAGTCAAACACTCACCACTCTTTCTGAAGCAGCAGGTGCAGGTTACAACGTGCAAGTAAGCAACGACGGCAAAGAAGTTGTTTACCGTGAAACAAGTCTCAATCGCAGCAACTTGCGTGAGAACAAGTTCGTTCGTATGAACATGTACAACGAGCGTCGCAACACTATCGCTCGCGGACAACGCGACATGAAGCACATGTCCACATCCGACAACCTCACCACCGTTAGCATCAAGGACCGTCTGATTGTCCTCACACGCAACGGTTTGACCACCACGTTGGCTCCTAATGGTATGAACGAGAGCTACATTTGGCCTTCTGTTTCTCCTGACGGCACCAAACTCTGCTACTATGTATGCGGCAACGGTTGCTGGGTATCCAACATTGACGGTAGCAACCCTCAGTACATTGGTCATAAGTGCCAAGCAGCTAAGTGGTATGACAACAACACCCTCGTAGCCATGGCTACATACGATGACGGTCACTTCACCACCGCGTCTTCTATTGTCCTCTACACATTGGATGGCAAGAAACAAGTATTGACCAACGACAGCATGATTGCTATGTATCCTTACGCAGCAAAGAACGCTATCGTATTCTCTACTATCGAAGGTGAAACTTATTTGTTGAACGTAAAATAAGTAAGCTACTATGAAAAAGATATTTATGATTATGGCAGCTGCGCTGCTGTGTATGTCAATGTCAGCGAAAGACTTGACAGGTATTAAGTTCTATGTGAACCCTGGTCACGGTAGCTTTGGTCCTAACGACCGCCCTATGGCTACTATCCCATATCCAAACTTGCCAACCACAGGTATGCCTGATACCTGCGGATTCTATGAGTCAAACACCAACTTGCAAAAAGCATGGTATCTCGGTCAAAAGCTGGAGGTTGCTGGTGCAGAAGTAATGTACTCACACACCGAGTGCGGTCCTTGGCCATATACTATGGTAAATGGTGACTATCCTGATTACACTTATAACAAAGGTGGATCTATTCAAGGTGATGAGTGGCAACCATCTGATGGTTATTATTGCCACCCAGATATTGAGAAGTACAACCGCGACCTCGTGGAAATCACTGAGGAAGTAGAGGCAAACAACATTGACTACTTCATCTCTATCCACTCCAACGCAAACACCGAGGGTAGCACCGCTAACTTCCCATTGATGCTCTATCGTGGTCCAGACGATCGTTCCACAGCAAACTCTGTAGACGGACACGACTATGTAGAAGGTAGCTACGAGAAGGCGAAATTCTGCAACGAAGAGAAACTCAAAATCATGAAGGCTGGTATTGATGTACCATCTTCAACAGCTCTCAATATCCGTGGTGACTGGAACTTCTATGGTAGCACAAGCAACCGTACCCACGCTAATGGTAAGACCTATAAGGGTTACCTTGGCGTATTGAAACATGGTGCCAGTGGTTTCCTCTCTGAGGGATATTTCCACACCTATCAACCTGCACGCCACCGTGCATTGAACTACGAGTATTGCCACATGGAGGGTCTTGACTACTACCGTGGTATCGTAAACTACTACGGTGCTGACAAAGAGACTGTAGGTTACATCGTAGGTACTGTAAAAGACCAATACAACAAGATGAGCGATAAGCTCTTCACCTACCAACCTAAGACCAACGACCAATGGGTACCATGTAATGGTGCAGAGGTTATCCTCAAGAAAGGTGGCGTAGAGGTAGCTCGCTACACTGTGGATAACAACTACAATGGTCTCTTCATCTTCCAAAACTTGGAGCCAGGTGATGACTACTCTTTGGAGGCAAGTTGCGAAGGTTTCCATCCATTGGCAGACCAATACAAAGTTCCTTTCTCTGTAAAGGCTAACGAGACCACCTATCCTATGATTTACTTGGTGGACACAGCATACGTACCACCTACAATCGTTTACGAAGATTATCCAAATCCAGAGCAACCAGCATACCTTGGTTTGCCAAGCGCATTTGAGATGAAACAAGAGGCAGATCGCGACTTCACAGAAGTTATCAAAGGTACCGTTAGACGTACTCTTCAAAGTGGCGACTCTACTATCCTTCTTTCTTTGGAAGAGGACGGCACACCTCATATCTATTTGGTAAAGAGCAGCTTGAATACTATCGAAACTATTTCTACCGACAGCATTATTCCTGTAGATGCAGAGAACCCAGGTGATTACCTCGCACTCTCAGACATCGCACTGACTTGCGATGGCAAATTGGTAGCTATCAACTATATGCGTTGCCAATATGGTGCTTCTGCTGACCAAGGTTTGGATGAAGGTTACAAACGCGGTGTGAAGAGATTCTATATTTGGGATACATTGGCAGGCGAAGCTCGTATATGGTTTACCGCTGAGGATTCTTCTAACTCATTCCGTAACGATGCAGGTTATACCCTTGCTGTAAGAGGTGAATCAAAAGACTGCTTCGTGTTAGTTTCTGGTCGTCACTACAATGCAACTTCAGGTGGTGGTGCATTGCGTTTCTCAAGCTATACCGTAACCGATGGTGTTCCAAGTTATGTATATTATGGCTATAGCATCTCAGCAGATGAGAATCCTCCAATGGATGCTTCACGCGATGGTGAGAATATGCAATTTACTCTGTCTCCACGTGGCGAGAAGAAAGAATTTATCTTCGATGCTGACAAGGTTAATCCACGCGAGTTCAAGTTGCCTTCTTCTGGCGGTCAAGACGTAGAGATCGTAGGTGCTATCTCTGATGAGTTAATGCACGTGAAGTTCAACGGCGCTACTTACTTCAAGTATGCAGGCAAAGCCCTCATGGCTGCTCCTACAACTGACGCTGACGGCAAAGTAACTGGCGTTCAAGTACTCGACATTACCGATGGTTTGGATGTGGCTAAGGTTATTAAGACCACCAACACCACATTGGCTGAGCCAATCGAGGCTACTTACGCTGCTGCTACCGCTAAGGTAAAAGGCACGGACCTCTATCTCTACTTGCTCGTGGATAACAAGATGTACAGCTTCACCACCGTAGGCGTAGCGCAACCTGTTGTTCCTTCTATCGTAGCTTATAACCTCAACGTAACGGCTGAGGGTGCAAACTATGTATTCACCTTCGATGCTAACGCTAACGCTGTGGCTGCAGAACTCGTATTCTACGCTGATGGTCAAGAGGTAGGCACATTGCCTGTAGAGGTTGTTAAGGGTGCTAACGCTATCACCGTGGCTTCTAACACCTTGCCAGGTGCTGAGGGTCAAGAACTCACTTGGGCTGTTAAGTTGGACGGTGGCGCTATCGCTAACTTCGGTATCATCGCTTCTGAAGGTTCACTCATCGAGAGCAGCACTTCTCGCTTGTTCAATGCTGTAAGCACCAACCCAGAGTTGGATAACTTCGGTAAGATCTATATCATGCACCGCGCTGGTTCTTCTTCTTCCGCTAACGCTCCTAAGAGCGGTATCTGGGAGTATGACCACAACCTCGTTAAGACTCACACTGAGGTTTACAAGGGTGGCGAAGAGAAGTTCGGTAACCCAACTCGTATGTCTATGGACCGCGAGGGTTATCTCTACATTGCTGACTGGGCAGATGGTCACTCTGGTATCTTCATCGCTAACACTGCTGACATGACCCAACCATTCACCCAATTCTTCGCTGGTACACGCGAGGGCGATGGTGCATTCAACAATGGTGGCGTTTACACAGGCTCTTCTACTCCTGGTTGCCATGTATATGACAACGGCGAGGAAGTAAAACTCTTCGTTTACAACGAGGATGCTAACGGTACATTGCCTGCAAACGGTATGGCTGTTTACAATATCGGTCAAGAGGATGGCACTATCCTCCACTCTTGGGAGACTGCTCCAAGTGCAGTTTACACATTGACTGGTCAAGCTAACACCGAGGGTAACCCATGGGGTACCAGCCACGGCTTCTTCGTAAGTCAAGTACGTACTTCTGGTAACAACAATAGCAGTGCTACCTCACTCAAGTTCTACTCTAACGATGGCACCGAGCAAATGTCTTCTGCTTCTGATGAGTACAAAGAGATCATCACTGGTTCTAACGCAGGTGGTTATGTAGTATCTGCTGACGAGTCTGTAATGGTATTCAACGATGGTGATACTCAATTCCTCGTATTCGACATCACATGGGAAGGCGACAAACCAGTAATGGCACTCCGCTATACCATCAAGCACGGTATTTCTGCTATCCGTCAAATGAACTGGGATTACGCAGGTAACATCGTATGCTCTGGTGATGCTGGTATCCATATCGTAAGCTTGCCTAAGGAGGAGAACGTAACCGTTGTTCCTGCTAAGAAAGCCCTCACCGTAGTTGTTGGCCAAGATGGTACAGCTGTAGAGAACATCCAAACAGAGGCTAAATTGGATCTCAACGCACCAATGTACGATGTTTTGGGCCGTATCGTAGATAAGAACTATCGCGGTATCGTTATCCAAAACGGTCAATCATTCTTGCTCCAATAAGCATCTTACTAAAATACGGATAGCCATTCCGGCTATCCGTATTTTTCTTTTAGAATATAACATGTCTATAACCTATAGAAACACCCCAGAACATGAAAAAAACATTTCTACTCTTTTTCACACTAATCTCTCTAACTAACTTCGCAGCCGATAGACGTGTGTATATCAATCCTGGACATGGTAGTTGGTGTGCCAATTGTCGCCCAATGCCTACTATTCCCTACCCCAACCTATCCTCTACAGGTATGCCCGATACACTCGGATTCTACGAGAGTAACACCAACCTTTGGAAAGGACTCTACTTGCGCGACAAACTGCAAGAAGCGGGAGGATACACCGTCTTTATGTCACGCACCGCCAATGGGCCTGCGGGTTCTACATCTACCGACAACAACAAATATAATCGTAGTCTATCAGAGATATGTGAAGAAGTAGAAGCTAATAATATTGACTATTTCATATCCATTCACTCCAACGCTGCTACTGAGGGTACCAACACCAACTACCCTATCATCCTCTATCGCGGTACAGATAGCAGCGAAAAAGTCACGGGCAGCAAAGCACGCGCCAACGCCTCTTGGGATCGCCTCAAAGAAATCAACACTTCGGGCTTTGAATACTATACCTCCTATACCAATAGCCGTAATGTGCGAGGCGACATTAGTTTCTATAATTCCTCTTCCTCTTATGGCTACCTCGGCGTACTCAAACACAGTGCCCCTGGATTTCTCTCTGAAGGATACTTCCATACCTATCAACCTGCACGCCACCGCGCACTCAACCCCGATTGGTGCTGCCAAGAGGGATTGCGCTACTTCCGAGGCATAGTGGACTATTTTGGTACAACCAAAGATGACAAAGGCTATATCATGGGAGCCGTGCGCACCAAAGAGAAAAGCATTAACCACTCACTCTATACCTACAATTCCAAAACTAACGACAAGTACGCTCCTATCCACGGAGCCAAAATAGTATTGCGCAATGCCAGTGGCGATGTCATCAAGACCGACTGCTACCACTACGTAAAGCGCATGCTCAAAAATCAAGATTACTATACCACAGACAACAACTACAATGGTATATTTGTTTTCGAAAACCTCACCCCTGGCAAATACACCCTTACCGTACATGCCAAAGGGTACAAAGATTATACGCAAACAGTCACCGTCACTGCCAACACTACCACATATCCCCAAATCTTCTTAGAGTCGGGACAAAGCACAGAACCCAATATTAATGTGGACATCAAGTGGGTACTCAATGGCGGCATTGTTATAGGTGGCGATGTCCCTACCAACGAAGAACTATGGGAAACTTTCAAACCATATTACAACACGTATTATGGTCTCAATCGCGCTGACCAAACCATTGAGAATGTGGCTACATTTGCCAATGCCTATATGCAAGATATTATGACCAACAGCAAGTCCGACTACAAGTGGTTGGGCGATTATATCCTCTCTGTAGCAGGCACACTGGATGGCGAGAGTGCATGGCGCTGGCACGTACACGCGTTCTTCAATTGCAACGACGGAACGGTTAAAGGCAATCAAAAGATTGCCACTGCCGACTTCAGCCAAGCGGGCAAACCCGAAGCATGGGGCGAATCCTACCAAATAGCCATGGGTACGAGTGCCACATTGCCTTCTTCTGTCAAAGAAACATACACACTGCCTACACCCAAAAAGGACGGCGACGTCTTCATAGGTTGGTACAATAACCCACGCGGTGATGGCAATCCTATCACCTCTATCCCTGCGGGCTACAAAGGCACTATTTATGCTATCTGGCAAAACGAAAACCCCGATTCCGATAAGGAGATTAACATTGTTACATGGGTACTGAATGGCGGTATTGTACCTGGCGGCGATGTGCCAAGCAATGCTGATTTGTGGGATACCTTCAAACCATATTACAACACGTATTATGGTCTTAATCGCGCTGACCAAACCATTGAGAATGTGGCTACATTTGCCAATGCCTACATGCAGGATATTATGACCAACAGCGAGTCCGACTACAAGTGGTTGGGCGATTATATCCTCTCTGTAGCAGGCGCATTGGATGGCGAGAGTGCATGGCGCTGGCACGTACACGCGTTCTTCAACTGCAACGACGGCACGGTTAAAGGCAATCAAAAAATTGCCACTGCCGACTTCAGCCAAGCAGGCAAACCCGAAGCATGGGGTACTGCATACCAAATAGCAATGGGTACGACAGGCGAACTGCCTACCACTATTGACCAGCCATACACCTTGCCTACACCAGTCAAAGAGGGCTATATCTTCGTGGGTTGGTATGACAATCCAGAGGGCACAGGTACGCCATTAACCGTACTACCTAAAGGCTATGTAGGTACGATATATGCTATATGGAAACAAGAGACACCTAACGCCGTGGAGAATATCACTTTGCCAATAGATCATCATGCTCCGATGTACGATATATTAGGTCGCCAAGTTGATTGCACTTATCGAGGTATTGTTATTCAAAACGGTCAAACATATTTGCTTCGATAAATATATACTTCCATTATAAACAAAGAAGCCGCCCATCCAGCGGCTTCTTTGTATGATTGATAGCAAGAATATATATTCTACACGAACTAAAATCTGATGGAGAATCCTGCATGCACATTGATGCCTGCTTGCGCATAGTACCAACAGCATCGACTACCATCCATAAATCGACTGGCTTCTGCACCGCCGTTATTTGCATACTTAGCGTTAAAGATATTATTAATCTGGCACAATAGGCGAATGTCAGGAGCATTGTCCTTCTTACACCATTGCTGCATAGGCAATTGATATTGCAGATTCACGTTCGTAGTCGAATACGCACGGAGCATAGCATTCTCATCCTCCGTATTGTCTAAATACTGCTTGCTTACCACATTTGTTTGTACCGTAGCCGTGAAGCCTGCCACATCAAACGTAAACAACGATGAGGCAGTAATCGTTGGCGAGAAAGCAATAGTGGTTGTACCCACCACCGAGTCCTGCCCTACCCAATTCCAATTATCTTGGTCATCATAGAGGTCTATGTATTGGTGATAGTTCAGTATCTTGTTGCGCGATGCCACAAGGTTTCCGTCCCATCGCAGCCAATCCGCAATCTTCACTCCTGCCGTCACTTCGGCACCCATACGATAAGAGTCCTTGACATTCTTTGTCTTGTATGCTCCCACATCGTTGTACTCGCCCGTAAGTACCAATTGATTATCATAGTCCATCCAATAGAGGTTAGCACCTACTGCAAAACGCTGATGCGAATAGGTGTACCCTACTTCGTAGTCATACAGTCGTTCGGCATGAGGCAAGCCCGTATATTCGCCCGTAGCAGCATCATATACAACATTCTCCTTGTAATTATTGCGACTGGGTTCGCGGTTGGCAATAGCAAAGGAAGCAGAGAGCAAGTGCCCGCGATTCTGATAGGTCAGACCCGCTTTGGGATTGAAAAAATGGAAGTCCACCTTCAGTGGCAAATCGGTCATGTCCTCATCATTCATACCATTGCGTTCGTAGCGTACATAGCGATATTGCAAGTCGGCATATAGACTCAGTTGCTCTTGTGCACGATTGATAATGCGCCAATTGGCTTTCGCATAGATATTGGCATCTGTCTTCTTTGCATCGTTGCGATAGTACTCATAGTTGATAGGCAGAATGAGCGAATCCTCCAGATAGTTCAGCGTACCAAAGTGATCACCTATATAGTAATTGGCAGCACCTCCCAATTGCACATCCACAGGCTCAGATATATATTTCGCAGCCACCACTCCGCCAAAGAAATGATTATCCAAGTGCTTGCGATACATACCATACGCCTTCCGATCCTCACCTATAGCCAATAGCCCATTGCCAATTGCCAATTGCCAATTGCCTAACAATCCCCAGTATGACAGTTTCTTACGCTTGTACTGCTCATAGTAGCCTGCACCGTGAGTATAGTGAGCCGTAGCAGATAGGTTCCATCGGGTGGATAAGCGGTGGATAAGCGTTAGTTGGGCATGTTGCTGCGCATAGTTATCGGTTTGATTAGGATAGTAGGCAGTAGAGTCCGAACCATCCACAGCAGTAGTGGTGTATTCACCTGCGGGGTTATAGCGTCTATCGACTCCATCTATACCGTATGCGGTGTTGTAATCCACACCATCCCAACCCATACCAGTCTTTTCGCTACCACCAAAGAAGCGAGCAATCACTTTCGTTTTGGTGCCATACCAACCCAAATCGCCATAGTACGAATACAAATCCGAGGCAGTACGATAGAGAAAGCCATCCGAATTGACTTTGGAGAATCGAGCATTGGCTCGCCACTGATTAGGCAACACGATATGGGCATTCACCATCTCACGAAACGTATTGTACATACCACCGTTGAAGGATAATTCATAACGGCTTTTATCCTCAACTCCCGATTCCCAACATTGGTTACCCGTCTGCATATTGATACTGGCACCAAAGGAAGCGCTACCGTTGGTAGATGTACCTACACCGCGTTGGACATTCAGCGAGGACATACTGCTTGCCATATCGGTCATATTCACCCAAAAGACCGTCTGACTCTCGCTATCATTGAGTGGCACATCATTGAGCGTCATATTGATACGAGTATGATCCGTACCTCGGATACGAAAGTAGGTATAACCTACTCCCAGTCCGTCATCGCTGGTCGCCACCAACGCAGGTGTCGCCGATAGCAAGAAAGGGAGGTTCTGCCCCGTATTGCTCTGGTTCAGCTGCTCATTGGTGAGCGCAACATGATTGTTAGTAACTTGCGCCACAGGCGCATTAACGACTACTTCGTCCAACTCGTGAACAAAAGTGAGTGTGTCGGTATTAGCGAATGTAATACCACAAGCAGCCACATAGGCTGCCAAGAAGATTGTTTTTTTCATTTGTTCCCTCTACAGAATTACCTGTGCAGGTTCTATGGGTATGATCTCAGCCGAATTATCAATTGTCAATTTTCAACTGTCAATTGACAACGTGAGGCACCCCAAATGTTAATAATTTATGTTACGAGGACTCCATTAGTCCCCTTCTAAGTACTATTTTATAGTTTATAACAAAATGTTACCATCCATCCCCATTCATGCAGTTTCTGGTCTGCTACTACAGGGGTGCGCATCAGATTATTCAGTCCAAAGTCATAACCTGACTGCAGGCGATAGCGATCCCATTCTATACCGCCACCCACACCAAATTGCACATTCGTGCGATACAACTCTTTCGCTATATATCGCTCATATTCGGTCGTTGGGATATTATTTTGATTCAACCAATTCGTTACCGCCTCAGATGTTTGATTATCTATCTTATCGTAGTTGGTCAAACCGAACTGCAATTGTGGTCCTGCAAAGAAGAACAAACGCAATTCCTTCCACAATGTTACCTTATAATATACACGCGCGGGTATAGTCAATTGCAGTTGCACGATATGGTGATTAAGCACCTCCGCTTTTACATTCTCTGCATCCATTGAACGCCAATGTTGGTCATTCAGCCCGTATGTCAATGTAGCCAAAGCACCCGTCTGTACACTGAAATTATGCGGTAGATTCAAATCTACTGTTGCGCCCAAACGCATACCATGTTGATATACAGTCACGGTATCCAACATGCGCTCTTCCCATTGTACATAACCTGCCTCCAAACGCCAATCTGTGGAGAACTGATAGGGAGCAACTTCTTTCTTGGCAGTAGGGTCAAAAAACTCAACAGTCTGCAAATCGGGTTGCTTCATGCGCAGTTCATCTTGAGCAGAAACATTCGCAACAGCCAGCAAAGCGCAAAGAATCAATATATACGTTTTCTTCATCATCAATATTTTTAACTAAAAAATCGTAAAATACATCTATTTTCGACTGCAAAGGTACTGATTTATTATCAAATATGCAATTTTTTTACAAAAAATACGCTTTTTTTTACAAAATATTTGCTCAATTCAAAAAAATGCAGTACCTTTGCAGCCGATTTTGGCAATTGCGCTCGCTAATTACGCAGAAAAGTGCTGTTTTTGTGCAAGCCAATGCGATCCTTGAAGAAAACTATTGCGGAAGCAATATTCCTTAAAAAAACATCCGAGAAGCTCGTGGCTTCGAGGATAGAGGAGGAATGGCGGCAACCCAAATGCGCAAGGCGCATTTCTTTGTTGCAAGCCAATTCCGACGAAGGTGCCATCGTCTATCGGTTAGGACAAGAGATTTTCATTCTCTAAAGCGGGGTTCGATTCCCCGTGGCACTACAGATAACATTGATAAATTAACATTTAATTACATTACAGAAACAAGATGGCAAACCATAAATCATCTTTGAAGCGTATTCGCCAAACGGCTACTCGTAAAGCCCACAACCATTACTATGCTAAGACTGCTCGCAACGCTGTTCGCGCTTTGCGTGCTACTACTGACAAAGCTGCTGCTGAGCAACTTCTTCCAAAGGTAAGTTCTATGCTCGACAAGTTGGCTAAGCGCAACATTATCCACCGCAACAAAGCTGCTAACTTGAAATCAGGTTTGGCTTTGCATACCAACGGTCTCGCGTAAGCATTCCCACTTAATCAACTATATGTTGTGGGGCTATCTAACGATAGCCCCTTTTCTCGTTTACTACCACCCTTTACCTACGGAGTAGTAACGATAGATCCTGCGAAAATAAAAAGAAACGAGAGCAGATACACGTATCTACTCTCGCGTGTGGTCCTGCTTGGGCTTGAACCAAGGACCCCCTGATTATGAGTCAGGTGCTACTAACCAACTGAGCTACAGGACCTGCCTTACGACCACTTTGGACACAATAAATCCAAAAGCGACTGCAAAGGTACTACAAAAAATTGAAATGACAAAGAAAAATCGCAAAAAGTGTGATTTTTTTTACGTAATCGTAGATTTTTGTCTTCATTTTGCATATTTCATAAAAAAATATTACCTTTGCAGTCGAAAAAATGTGTGACAACACAAAAAAACTACAGAGATGAAAAAAACAATCTTCCTCACAGGTGCCACAGGCACTATGGGTTATGCGGGTATGACCGAAATACTTCGCTACCCCGATAACTATCACTTGCGTATATTGGCTCGCCCAAGTGCTAAGAACAAAGAACTACTGGCGCCCCTCACGGCTAAAGTGGAAGTCATTTGGGGTGACCTGACTAATTATAATGACATCCTCCGCGGTGTCACAGGCAGCGATATAGTGTTACACGTAGGCGGTATGGTGTCGCCACAAGCGGACTATCGTCCTAAGGCTACCCTGCGCACCAATATTACCGCAGCCACCTATATCCGCGATGCGGTATTGGCACAACCCGAGGATAAACAACCCAAAGTGGTCTATATCGGTAGTGTGGCACAAATGGGCGACCGCCGTGAGCCACTCCATTGGGGACGCGCTGGCGACCCAATCTGCGTGTCGGCATACGATCACTATGGTCTGACCAAAGCCGAAGCAGAGCGTATCATTACCAATTCGCCTATCAAGCAGTGGGTCAGTCTCCGCCAATCGGGCATTCTCTACCCTGCCATACTGAAGAACTACGATCCTATTATGTTCCACGTGCCTATTCGCGGTGTGTTGGAATGGGCGACAGTGGAAGACAGCGGACGACTATTGGAGCGCGTGTGCCGCGATGAAGTACCCGAAGAATTTTGGAAGAACTACTACAATATCGGTTCGGGCAAGGACTACCGTATCTCTAACTACGAGTTTGAGTGCCTCCTGCTGGATGCTATCGGATGCCCTCGCCCAGAGAAAATCTTCAACGCCAACTGGTTCACCACCCGCAATTTTCATGGTATGTGGTATATCGACGGCGACCGTTTGGAGAACTACTTGCACTTCCGTGCCAATGTGCCTGTAAAAGAGTATTTCAAGCAGATGGCTAAGGACAAGTCTGTGCCAGCAGGCATTCGATTCGCAGCTAAGACCAAGATTGCCAAACTCTTCCCTCGCTGCGTAAAGATCGCTATGTACGCCATGGCAATGTCTGAGGAACATGGTACGCAATGGTGGATTAAGCACAACAAGACCCAACGCATCAGTGCATATTATGGTACACTGGAGGCATACAAAGCCATTCCAGACTGGCAGCATACCGACCTCTCGCACAACAGCGAGGAGTATGTACTACTCGACCACGGCTACGACGAGAACAAAGCGAAAGAGCTCTTCACGCTCGAGGATATGCAACGCGCCGCTGCCTTCCGCGGTGGCAAATGCCTTACGACATCCGAAAATCTCCCTTCCCTTCAGGGAGGGGATGGGGGTAGGCTAATTTGGGATACTCCATTGGAGTGGGAATGCGCCGAGGGGCATAAGTTTACCGCTACGCCACGCTTGGTATTACTTGGCGGTCACTGGTGTCCTGAGTGTATGCCATATCCATACAAAGGTGAACCTAACGCTCGCCCATGGCAATGGGACAAAATAGCGAAGAAGAACCCATTCTTTGCACAATTGTGGACTCCGCTTCACGACGCCAACGAGGACAATGTCTATGGCCCCGAGGTGTTTGATGGTTGGGAGAAATAAGTAGGTTATCCGATCACCTTATTACGCAGGCGCTTCGCACATTGGGTATTGAATGTATGCCCAGGGCGGAGCGCTATTATTTTGCCCTGTATGCGACAACCGAGCAGCGACATATCGCCTATCAAGTCCAGCAGTTTGTGGCGTGCAGGCTCGTTGGGATAGTTGAGCGGACTGAGGTAGCCCAATTTAGTAGCATCCAATCGAGGCTGACCCAGTTTGTCGGTCATGTAATCCAATCCCTCTTGCGACATAGGTGTTTCGTAGATGACCAACGCATTCTGCAAGTCGCCACCTTTGATAAGTCCCATACGCAACAATGGTTCAATCTCGCGCACGAAACAGAAAGTACGGGCAGAAGATATTTCACGAGGATATTCTGCAAGGTCGTATAACTCGGCTTTCTGCTCGCGCAATAGCCCTGTGGGGTACGTGATAGTTACCTCTGCTTCATAGTGGTCGCATGGCAGTACAGTCATCTTGTTGCCTCGCTCAGATACATACTCAATGGGTTCAGTCACCACAT
Organism: Bacteroidales bacterium; assembly: GCA_015061165.1. Classification (GTDB taxonomy): domain Bacteria; phylum Bacteroidota; class Bacteroidia; order Bacteroidales; family Paludibacteraceae; genus Colicola. Next base: position 34,320 of record SUXC01000010.1, on the reverse strand, counting down.
AGACCTGTTGCTCGGCGTTCTGCTCTTGCAGTCCCACTTCTTGAATGGCTTTCACGTATGGTCGTGCGCTACCATCCAGAATAGGCATCTCTGGTCCATCCAACTCTATCAGACAGTTATCCACGCCCAAGGCATATAGGGCGGACAGCGCATGCTCCACGGTGGACACTTTCCATGCACCACGTTCCAGCACAGTGCCACGTTCCGTAGCGGTAACATAATCAGCCACTGCCTCGTAGGTCGGACGGCCTCCAAGGTCGGTGCGACAGATACGAACGCCTGTGTTTTCTTCCGCAGGAAGGAATGTGGCATGTATATATAATCCTGTATGTAATCCCTTGCTTTCGAAGGAGAAGGGGGCCTTGAGTGTATGCTGTTTCATTGCTTTGTAATCTAAAATTTGGTGCAAAATTAGTAAAAAAAACGCATACCTGCAAGAAAAGGCACCAAAAAACTTGCTCAAGTCATAAAAAATTAGTACTTTTGCAAACGAATTATATTTCAACTGCATGGAAAGCATCCTATCCTTAAGCGAAGCATTGGACACCGCCACCTTTTATGGTGTGAACAATATCAATATCCTTTGCCTCAAGAACCAGCACCCCGACGTGCGGATTGTGGCGCGCGGCTATCAAGTAAAGGTGATTGGTTCCGAGCCTGCTATCACGCGTTTTGAGCAAAACATGCGCAAGTGCGAGGCATTTTGTATTAAGAATAATACGCTCAACGAGGAGCAAATTCTGCAACTGCTACACGGCGAACAGCCCACCGAATTTCTGCAAGATAACCTTATCCTTCATGGCGTGAACGGCAAGTCTATCGTAGCGCGTAGTGCCAACCAGCAGCGACTGGTGGACGCCTACGATGAGAACGACCTGATGTTTGCCATTGGTCCTGCGGGTAGCGGAAAGACCTATACCGCTATTGCGTTAGCGGTGCGTGCGCTGAAGAACCGCGAGGTCAAGCGCATTATTCTCTCGCGCCCTGCTGTGGAAGCGGGCGAGAAGTTAGGTTTTCTGCCAGGCGACATGAAGGAGAAGATTGACCCATACCTGCAACCCCTCTACGATGCCTTGCAGGATATGATTCCTGGAGCCAAACTCAACGAGTACATGGAGCGTGGTGTGATTCAGATTGCTCCTTTGGCATTCATGCGTGGTCGCACATTGGCGGATGCCATTGTGATTCTCGATGAGGCGCAGAACACCACCACAGCCCAACTCAAGATGTTCCTCACCCGTCTGGGTATTCATGGCAAGATGATTATTACGGGCGACCTCACGCAGATTGACCTACCTGCCAGCCAAAAATCGGGACTCAAAGATGCTATCGAACGGCTGAAGGACATCCGTGGCATAGCCATTGTAGAGTTCAATCAGAAAGACATCGTTCGCCACCATTTGGTCAAGCAGATTGTGGCTGCCTATGGGGAAAAGATGAAAGACTAAACACAAGAATATATGAAAAAGATTTATTTGATACTCGCACTCTGTAGTGCATGGGTCGCAGGTTGGGCCTGCACCAATTTCTTAGTAGGCAAAGATGCCTCCGTGGACGGCAGTACGATGATTTCGTATGCTGCCGATAGTTATGCCCTCTATGGTTTTCTGCACTTTGTTCCCGCAGCCGACCACCCCGAAGGGGCTGTGCGCGAAGTGAAAGATTGGGATACAGGCAAACCCCTTTGCACCATTCCACAAGTAGCACACACCTACAATGTGGTGGGCAATATGAACGAGCACCAACTCGCTATTGGTGAGACCACTTGGGGCGGACGTCCAGAGTTGGAGAGTGGCGAAGGAATCGACTATGGTTCACTAATTTATATCGCATTGGAGCGTTGCAAGACGGCTCGCGAAGCCATCAAGTGCATGACTGACCTCGTGGCTGAATATGGCTATGCCAGCAGCGGTGAGACTTTCTCTATCGCTGACCCTAACGAGGTATGGCTCATGGAGCTCATCGGCAAAGGCAAAGAGGAAAAAGGTGCCGTATGGGTAGCCACCCGTATTCCTGATGATTGCATTTCTGCACACGCCAACCAAGCACGTGTTACCACCATCAACTTCAAGGACAAAGACAATTGGATGTGGAGCAAGGACGTCGTTTCTTTTGCCCGCAAACAAGGCTACTTCGAGGGTAAGGACAAGGACTTCAACTTCCAAGAGGCGTATGCCCCATACGACTTCTCGGGTCTGTATGTATGCGAAGCACGCGTATGGTCATTCTTCCGCCAATTCTCTGATGATATGGACAAATACTTCGACTTCGCTTCGGGCAAGACCTTCGTTGAGACGGGTGGCAAGTACGCAGGCGAGCGTATGCCGCTGTATATCAAACCTAACCACAAAGTCAGTGCCCAAGAACTCAAAGACTGCATGCGCGACCAATACGAGGGTACGCCACTTGATATCACCCAAGGCCCAGATGCAGGTCCATGGAATAGCAAATTGCGCTATGGTTCATTGGGCTTCCAATTGGATTCGGTGCAATATTGGTTCGAGCGTCCTATCGCCACCCAACAGACTGGTTGGTCATTTGTCGCACAGATGCGTGGCTATGAGTCGGCTAATGCAGGAGGTATCTTGTGGTTTGGTGTGGATGATGCAGCCACTTCGCTCTATGTGCCTATGTATAGCACCATCACTGCTGTACCAGAGTGTTTCCAAGAGAGCAATGGCGATATGTACACCTATTCGCCTACATCCGCATGGTGGACATACAATATTGTAGCCAACTGGGCATATACCAAGTATTCGGCTATGCTGCCTGATATTCAGAAGGTGCAATCGGCATGGGAAGACAAGTTCAACGCGCAGGTGGCTATAGTGGATGAGGCTGTAGCAGGTTTAAGTGCTACGGACAAGGCGGCATGGCTCACCAAGTACTCTTGCACACAAGCTCAGGAGTCCACCGCAGCATGGAAGGATTTGGGTATATACTTGTTTGTCAAGTATTTGGACGGTCAAGAGCGCAAGGAGCAAGATGGTGAGTTCCTGCGCAACCCTTATGGTCTGCCAGAAGGTCCTAACCGCACACCATACCCAGCAGAGTTCTTACGCACTATCCACGAGCACATTGCTCACGAATAATTTTATAGTTTAGAGTTTCAAGGCTGGATGGCAAAGCCATATACTCCTCGCCTTTCACCTCTAACCTTTCACCTTTAACCTAATATACACATATGACTATCAACGAATTACAACCCCAAGAGGTTTTCTCAATCTTCCATGAGATCACCCAAGTGCCTCGCCCATCGAAGCGCGAAGGCAAGATTATCGAATGGCTTAAGGCGTTTGCCGTAAAGCATAACCTCGAACACACTGTCGATGAAGCAGGCAATATCATCATGCGCAAGCCTGCTACTCCTGGCTACGAAGACAAACCGGGCGTTATCCTCCAAGCGCACATGGATATGGTGTGCGAGAAGAACAACGACACCGTGCACGACTTCGACAATGACCCTATCCACACCTATATCGATGGCGATTTTATCAAAGCTGAGGGCACTACCCTCGGTGCGGACAACGGTATCGGTATGGCGCTTATGTTGGCGGCTATCACTTCTGACACCTTGAAGCACCCTGCATTAGAGTGCCTTTTCACTGTGGATGAGGAGACGGGTCTCACAGGCGCATTCCGTCTAAAAGACGGTTGCCTCAATGGCAAGCAACTCATCAACCTCGACTCCGAGGACGATGGTCAAGTCTTCATCGGCTGCGCAGGTGGTATTGACACCCTTGCCAAAATGCACTACTCGCCTATATCCAATACCCAATTGCCAATAGCCAATAGCCACCTTGCTATCCACCTCAAAGTCGGCGGACTGATGGGCGGTCACTCGGGCGATGACATCAACAAAGGTCGTGGCAATGCCAATAAGATTCTTGTGCGTTTCCTCTATAGCCTCATCGCCAATCGCCAATTGCCAATTACCTTCCAACTCGCTACCATTAACGGCGGTAACCTCCGCAACGCTATTGCTCGCGAGGCAGAGGCTGTCATCGCTATTCGTATGGCGTATAAAGAGGATATCCGCGTGATGCTTAATCACTATATCGCTACTATCGAATCTGAGATTGGCGACATAGAGAAGGACTTCTTCATGACCCTTGAGACAACTGATATGCCTGAGCAGTTTATCCCAGAGGCAGAGGCCAAACGCCTCCTGCAAGCCCTCTACGCTTGCCCTCATGGTATGATGGCTATGTCTAAGACCATGCCGGGTTTGGTAGAGACCAGCACCAACCTCGCCAGCGTGAAGATGAAAGAGGATGATAAGGGGGCATATATTGAGGTGAACACCAGCCAACGCTCATCAATTGAGAGCAAGAAACACGACCTGAAGCAAATGGTAGAATGCGCTTTGGCGTTGGCTTGCGACGAGGTTACGCATGGCGACGGTTATCCGGGTTGGGCACCTAACCCACAATCGCCATTGTTGGAAGTAACGAAGAAGGCATATCAAGAATTGTTTGCTGCGGAGCCAAAGGTATTGGCTATCCATGCGGGCTTGGAGTGTGGTTTGTTCTTGGAGAAGTATCCATATTTGGATATGGTGTCTATTGGTCCTCAAATGTTCGGTGTCCACTCACCACAAGAGCGCTTGAGTATCAGTTCTACGGGCAAATGTTGGCAATGGCTCCAACGCGTCCTCGAAACGCTGTAAATGCTTGTACGCTAAATAGTAGGCGTAAGCACTGTTCACTAAATAAAATCGCCATTTGTGTTTTATGCACAAGTGGCGATTTTGTACACGCATGGTTATTGGGAAATAATAATACCATAAATGATATCATAAATAATATCATAAACACTACTGTCCCAGGCGCATCCACTAAACTAAAAAAAGTGCTATTTATTAAGATTCTTTCTCTTTTCGTTTTGCTATCTTTTTCTGAATTTTACCGAGAGACAACCCTGAGAACTCCGAGAGAACTCCCCGACACCGCCCAAATAGAAAAAGTGCGTTTTGTTAAGATTGCCCACTCCATTGGTTCTGGTCTTCTTTGTGTTACCGCCACAGGTTTAGTGCTCGGCGTTAATTCGCCGAGTAATCTTTGCCTTCTATGTTAATTCCCCCGAATGCATTCGGGTCTTCCTTGCCTTTACACTCTCCACTTTATACCTAACACTTTTTAGTGCATATTGCCGTTCTATCAATAAAAAATCACTCAAAAATCACTCATTTCTTGCACATCTCAAAAAAAAAGTGTATCTTTGCACCCAAATATCAAGAAGCATTAGTATGCGCAGCAACGAAATCTCATATTTCATCTCTTTTTGCATTGAGCAATACAAGCAAAAACACCATTTGACAGGCGAGCAGGCAATGCTTGAACTGGACAAATATGGCGTATTGGAATATCTGGAGGAGTTTTACGAGGTACTGCACACGCAAAGTGCGCAATGGATTGTAGAAGATATTGACAACTATATCAATCAGCGAAAGCAATGAAAGTTTATCACGGCAGTTTAGAGTGTGTTGATACACCTGAGATTCGCGAACCTAATCGCACCCTTGATTATGGTAGCGGATTCTATACCACGACTTCGTATGAACAAGCCGAGGAGTGGGTGCGTAGAAAGATGAAGGGCAACCGTGCTGCCAAAGGCTTTGTCAATGAATACGAATTGGACATAGATAAGTTGCAATCAGTTAAGTGCTTGCTCTTTGAATCTCCTACCGACGAATGGATTGATTTCGTGATGAACAACCGCCTCAACAAGGACTTTGTACACGATTATGATATTGTATATGGTCCTGTAGCAAATGACCGTGTTTATACATGCTTTGCCCTGTACGAAGGCGGATTGATGAGCAAACAAAACCTGCTTGCAGAGTTGAAAACTTATGAACTGGTTGATCAATATTTGTTTCATACCGAGCAAGCATTACAACTATTAACATTCATTAAAGCCAACGAGATACTTTTATGACCGAAGTGACCCAAAATAATCTGCATTTACTTTTGCCTTCCAAAGTGAGTTGGTTGGCAGATATGTTGTGTGCAGATAAGCATATCACTATCATTGAAGCCATGCGCTTGATATATTCTTCTGATATGTACAAACAATTGGAGCAAGAAAGCACCAAACGCTGGCACGAAGGTCCCGTCGCTTTGTACCAAGAATGGATGAAAAATACAATATAACTCTAACAAGATTATATAGCCCTCCTCAAATAATTAAGAATTTAAGCATTTTCAGGTCACAAACTTTTGGATATATTTCACAAAAGTAGTACCTTTGTTGAATTATCTAAGAAAAAAGATAAATTTAAAATAAAATCCTATGATATTAAAAATATTAACAATTACATTGTGCTTAGCCATTTTCTTTACATGGGCATGGACACATTACTATGTCAGTAGTGCATCAACCATAGATTTAAAGAATAATAAGAAGTGGATTGGTCAGCTTCCTTCTATATTATCAACTCTTGGCGTACTTGGAACCTTTACGGGAATCACCATTGGTTTGATTGGATTTGATCCAAAACATATCGATACTAGTATCACTGAACTGCTGGATGGATTAAAGATGGCATTCTTTACATCACTTGTTGGTATGATATGCTCATTGATACTATCGCGTCTTGTAAGTCGGAGATATGATGAACTTGTTGATAATGATCTTAGTAAAGATGCTACCGCAATAATTGCCGCTATTACTGAACTTAAAAAAAATAATGATAAGAACATCCGTGAACTCATGTTAGCAAATGAAAAAAATCAAGAGAATACGGTACAAGCGCTACATTCTGGTTCATTAAAAGAGTACGTAGAACAAATTGCTGATGATATAGAAAGTACAAAAGAATCTATCCAAACTATACAAAATATTTTAGCCGACAATAATGAAAATAATGTAAATCAACAATTAACTGAACTTTCTCGTATATCAGCTGAGTTGCTAACTGCTTCTATTGTTATTACAAAGGTAGGTAATGATATGGATGAAATAAAGGAAGTATTAGAAGTTATCAAAAAGAAAGATTAATATGGCTAAGATGAATGTATGGATGTCCGTATCAGACTTGATGACAGGACTAATGGTAATATTCTTATTCGTATCTATTGCGTATATGCACCAAGCACATAAACTTATAGAAGAAGGAACACAACAATTCACAGAATATGTTGATACGAAGCAGAAATTATATGAAGAGTTGCATGAAGAGTTTAAGGAGCAAGTAGGCAATGACATTTTAGCAATTAATAATGATTTATCCATTCGATTTGCAGAGGCAGAAACTCTTTTTGAAGAAGGGAAATATGATGTTTCTGAACATTTTGAAACTACATTAGAGAATATTATACCTTCATATATGAATCTATTACTTCATGATTCTTTAAGAATTTACATTAAAGAAGTTCGTATAGAGGGACATACTGATACTCTCCCATTTAGAATTGGCAGCGATCCTTATCTGTCAAATCTTGAATTATCGCAAAAGCGGGCATATGAAGTGGTAAAATGTATTCGCAAAATATGTGCAAATAGTAAATTTAACAAACAAGATAGAGAACAGATAGAAGATTGGCTTACTGCTGTTGGCTATTCATATACCAACGCACTCGATGGAGATGGAAATTTTGCTTCTGAAAGTGGTAAACCCATTAATAATGATTTATCAAAACGCGTAGAAATACGTATTATTACTGATGACTATCGTGTTATAAAAGCTATTGTAAAAGAATAATGATTACACCTAACGAAATATATACTGCTTTATCTTCGAATGATGAACTGACACAGTTACTAAAGAAAGTGGATGGAATAACTGTCATTAGCTATGATGGTACAGATGCAACATGGTGCGATGCTTTGGAAAAATATTTACATAAAAATGATAAAAGTATAGAGTGTGTGAAGAGAATCATACTTTTCGGATTAGGAGGAGTAAAAGATACATGGAAAAAAATAGCAGGTAAAGTCTTTTCTGCTGCAGAAATAGTAAGTTACAATGAAGCATGGAAGAGTGTAAATCCTTATGATATTCATATAGATACTCCATTAGTTGTACATTTTACATCTGCTATTGGTGATTATAAAACAGATTTTGTAGATCGTACAGATAGGAGTTTGCCGCTGAGGCGCTTAGTATTATTAACGCGATTGTTATTTTCTGCAGTTATTTTAGGGGCGGAAAATTCACTTGAAATAATTACACATTCTAAATTACCGCGTAAAACACCTTCAATTGCAGCTCCAGAGCGTTCATTATATTGTATAGAAAAAGAAAATTACATAAAACAATGTAAAAAAGATTTGAGTTATCATAAAGCTTTGTCAATATGCTTGGAAGAAGTCAAGCATGGATGTATATCTTGTTGTATGGCAGAAAATTACGGAAAGGTAAAACATTGCCCACTAGCGCAACATGAAGTAGCTCAACTATATTTAGAACAAAACCAACATGATGCATGCTGTTTGTCTCATCAACTAGAACGGTTATCTGCTAAGCAAGGTTATAAACTAGCTGATATTCAGATTGCTGATAACATGGCTTTAGGAAAAGGATGTGAAAAAGATATCCATGCTGCAATATCAATCTATAAAAGGTATGCATTTAGAGGTGATATTTATTGTACAGATAAAATTGTAGACATAGTATATCGAGAAGATTCGCTATCCAATTTAGTCGCAGTTCCATGGATGATTCGTCAAGCAATTAATGGTAATTTAAAAAATGCAGATGAACTCTCTAGAGTTTTTACAGACGGTTTGTATGGAGTACCAATTGATACGGAGTATATTGAAAAACTGCAGGATATATTCGCAGAGTCTAGTGATGATATTTTTATCAATAATTTAAAAATACAAGCTGAAGAGCGCAATGATTATAAATCGGTTATTAAATGGAGCAGGAAATTAAGAGATATAGAGTCTAATCTTTTTGACGAATCAAAACATACTGAATATCTCAATAATTATATTAACAGTTTAAATATAACTCCAGTTAGACAATATTTTAGGGGGCATAAATTAATAACATTAAAAGTTCTTGATCTAGCTGAAGCATATTTTATTGCTTCTGCTAAAGAAGGATATATACCAGCTTTGGAGCGTTTATGTGAAGAGTACTATTCTGGCTCTAACTTCAAAATGAATTATCAAGAGTCTGCATATTGGGGAGAGAAAGCTTTGGAACAAGGCAGCAAAAATGTGCGATTTCGCCTAGCTTGGCTACTTGATAATCAAAAAGGAGTTACCCCAAATTATGAAAAAGCCTTTCATTTATATGAAACTTTAGCTAGTGAAGGTAGTTCCGCCGCTTGGAATAATTTAGGATGTATGTATGCGAGAGGAACATATACAGCCGTTGATAAAACAAAAGCATTTGAGTGTTTCCTTAAATCTGCAGAGACAGGAGATGAGGTTGCTATGAATAATGTTGGTAATAAATATAGATACGGAGAAGGTGTAGACAAAAATGAACAAAAAGCATTTGAGTGGTATAAAAAAGGTGCTGAGAAGGGCAATGTAGATGCTATAAGGAACCTTATAGATTGCTATAAGGAAGGTATTGGTATAGAAAAAGATGAGAACAAAGTCATTGAGTACTACGAAAAAATCATAGAGATGGGGGAAAAAGATGAAATCGTGAATTTTGGACATTTCTATGAACATGTTGTATGTAATTATGATAAAGCTATTTATTATTATCGAATGGCAGCAGAGCAAGGAAATGATGTGGGACAGTATAATTTAGGTACCATGTATGATTACGGCACAGGAGTAGAAGAAGATGAAAATACTGCTATCTACTGGTACCGTAAAGCTGCTAGGCAAGGGAACGAGGATGCACAAGAAAGATTAGATGAGTTGGAAGTTGATTGGCTGGAGGAAAATTAATGAGACCAACTTTGCAATATATAGAAGACAAGTTTGATTATTACAACCATCTATGCTTTGATGGTTTATTGCCTCGTCCAGTATTTAAGTTAACCCAACGTCCTATTAAGGTGGGATGTACGAATATTAAACTTATACAAATAAATGGGAAATATGTCAAACAGGTAACATTAGAATTCTCAATTCGTTATGATTTACCTGAGTTAGAATACATTGATACCATTGTTCATGAGATGATTCATTATTATATATCAATCAATAATATGACTGATGATTCACCTCATGGTACGGTTTTCCGTTCATTGATGAATGATATTTCGGAAAAACATGGGATAAGAATAACAATTACTTACGATGAAGATGAGGAAACTCTTATTGCGAGAGCAACTGGTAGAAATAGATATATTTGTGTGATAGAAGGAGAAAATGATTATAAAATTGCTATTGTTTTTCGTGACAAGTTATTTCAATATTGGGAACAGATTCCTAGATTGTTGGGAGTGAATAATGTAAGATGGTATGTAAGTGATAGAGCTATTTTTGAACGCTATCCCTCACGAATTAGACCATGTTTTTTTTCTTTAGCACCAGAGAAAGTACAATCATATTTGCACGGAGCACTAGAATTAGAGAATACAGGAACTATTATAAGACCAGTAGAAATATTTAGATAATAACTACAACCGCCCTTTGTTTCTCTATTATATCATGTATCAATATTTCCTCGCTTGTGCTAGAGTGGATTTCTCACTTGATGTCGCTCCTTTTTGTCCTTACTCTATTCTGTTAATTGATTGCCATTATTTTCCCCATTACCGCGGTGCTTTGTTATCCAAGTCCAGAGGGAGGAGCAAGACTTCTAAGCAGTTTAAAGACCAATCTAATAATTATTTAACTGTGGATAATGTAGAGATGGGAGTATGCAATCGTATAACCCCTTGAATATTTGGATTATTCTGCTGAGTTGGATTATTTAAATAAACCATTCGGCACAATCTTCAGCACCCAAAAACTTTTTTCAAAAAAATACACCCATGCGGAAGCATCTGTAATACAAGAGCTTCCGCGTGTTATATATACCATTATACTCTCAAAAATCACCTATCTTCGGCGCAAAACTACTAAAACGCCGAAGATACGGCATTACTATATTATATAGAGGCACATCGAAAAACGGAAAGGTGAAAACGGAAAACTGAACTTTCGCCCTACAACCACTCATCTAAAGTATGGCACGGTTTTCGCTTATACCTAAGTATATAGTGTAAGGTAAAGGAATGACTAACTATGAAAAATATACGATTGTTGGGATTTTTTGTACTATTGTTAATAAAATGAAAAGATAGTTTGTGTATATGGAACAAAAACTGTACTTTTGCACAAATTATTATTATTTTGTTTAAAAATATGTATATTTTACGAACGAAATATAGCATTTTAATAATACTACTCTTTGTACTATTTACCGTACATAGTCCCATTTATGCACAGGGTATTCTTACACACCGTTGGAATACCGATAGTACTGTTACTTTCACCTATATCGACTCTACCGCGCGTAGCGTGGCAATAGAAAGTAGTTGCTTGTTGCCATACGAAGATCATAGTTTTGCAGGTCGCCAAGCGCGCCGTGCGATGCAAGCGATTCAGCCATCAGTGTGGCAACTCACCACGCGCCGAGCTATCAAGCCCGAACTATACACATTTCGACTCTTTGTGAATGGCAAACAACAAAAACAATTGCCCCACTACGAATCCATTTGGAAACGCAACAAACAGATGCATATCCTTCTCTTGGCAGATAGTCCTCAATCTCAACTCTATGCCACCACTCACCCCCAAGGGCGATTAGATACCATTGATTTTCGAGGCGAGAAAGGCAATATGTTTCATGCCGTCATTTATCTGCCTGTTGGATACAATGATACAACAGAGTACCCCGTTTTCTACCTCTTTCACGGTATCAATGGCAATCAATACGATTGGTTGGGGCAAGGCAGAATAGCCAATATATTGGATCACCTTATCGCTCAGCAGCAGATACAACCATTGGTAGTGGTAATGCCCTACTGCCTGCTTTCAGAGTCTAAGTTCCAAGACCATGTCAAAGCCACCAATGTGGGAAATTATGGCGAGATATTGTCGGGAAAATTCGAACGCCAATTCTATGAGATACACCGCTATATTCAATCGCACTATTCCATTCAACCAACGGGCAATGCTATCGCAGGACTCAGTTGCGGAGCACGACAAGCGGTCAATATAGCACATGCCGATTCCAGCACCTTCGCATACGTGGGGCTATTTTCGCCCGTAGTATCCTGCCGCCAATTGCCCAAGACATATACGAACACCCTATATTGGGTAGGTGCTTGCTCCGATGATTGGATGTTCCGCGATGAGGCTAAACGATTTGTGCGGGGACTACGAAAACAAAAGATTCAACCCATCTATATAGAAACAATAGGCGGACACACTTTCACCAATTGGAGAATATTCGCCACAGAGTTTCTGCAATGGGCTTATCCCACAGAAATAATAAACAATAAATAATGATACGAAACCTTTTTATTACAGGATTTTTGTTGCTGCCCATACTGCTCATGTCGCAGCAACGCGAAGAGATGATTCCATACGGCGATATGGATCAGTGGATAGTGCGTTATATCCACGAATCCAAACTCTTGGGCGGTGCTACAAAGACGCTCTACGCCATTGGTCCTACCGACACTATTCACGAGAACGGTGCGTATGTGCCCATTGATGGCAATCCGTGGGCTTGTAGCAACACGTATGCGAAATGGATAGTCGAAACCGCTGCGGGTGGTGCTGTGCAACCCGAACCACGTTTAGATGGCTACGCATGCCGCATGGAAAACAAGATTGAGCATATCAATTTTGGCGATATGCATGTCATGGTCACGGGCTCTATCTTTTTTGGGCAGAACCTCGAACCTGCAGGTATTGTGGCAAAGAGCAAACCATTCACTATCGTGGATTTCGGCGTACCATTTACCGAACACCCTGTTGCTCTACGATTGGATTACAAAGCCAAAATCGAGGATTCAGACAGCGTTACCTCTACTGTCCACAACAAACCCGAACAGGAGCTAGGGCGCGACCATGCAGAGGTCTTTGTCTTTCTGCAACACCGTTGGGAAGACCCCAAGACGGGCAAGATTTATGCCCGCAGAGTAGGAACAGCCAGCGAACGCATTTATCACGATATACCCGAATGGATTAACAACCACGACATTCCTATTCGTTGGGGCGACATTACCAATGACTCTCTTTTTCACTCCCATGAGCAGTTAAACAAATCTGTTATGATGGCACGCAATTCGCAAGGAAAAATGGTGGAAATAGAAGAGGTGGGATTTGGTTTGGAAGAGCCCACACATGCTATTCTGCAAATATCCTCCAGTTGCGCAGGTGTGTTCCGCGCACACGAGGGCAACATACTATGGGTGGATAACCTGCGTTGGGTGTACAACGATTCCACAAATACATTTCACTGTCAAACACAACCCAAGTGATATGAAAATTTTATTCATCATAGATGATTTCGTATCATCTAACAATGGTACTACAATCAGCTGTCGTCGTTTTGCCAACGAACTACGTCATCAAGGACATCAAGTACGTATATTAGGCGTATGCCATCCCACAGAAAAGGATGCCTATCCGTTGGAGAAATATGATTTCCCCATTGTCGAACCGCTATTGCAGAAGTATGACTTTCATTTCCCCGTGATAGATATGCACATCGTTCGCGAGGCGATTGCGTGGGCAGACTTAGTGCATTGTATGATGCCATACGCACTCACGTATCGCTGTATCCCCGTTATTCGCGAACTGAACAAACCTGCCACCAGTGCTTTCCATATTCAGCCCGAAAATGTGCTAAGTGCTTTCAGTATGGGTAAATGGTCATGGCTCAATCACTTGGTATATCGTATATGGGACAAGATGATTTATTCCCATTTTCATCATGTGCATTGCCCCAGCCCTTTCATGGCAAACGAGTTGCTGCGACATGGCTACAAGAACGACATACGAGCCATTTCTAATGGTATCAGTAGCGCATTTGTTGAGCAGAGCCACTATAAGTCTCCAACATACGAAGGCAAGATTGTGATTACTATGGTAGGTCGTTTGGCACGCGAGAAGCGTCAGGACTTGGTGATTCGTGCTGCGGCATTGTCCAAATACGCAGACAAAATACAATTGGTTTTTGCAGGCAAAGGTCCATTGAAAGATAACTACCAACGTTTGGCTAAACGTATTGGACTGACCAATCCACCTGCTTTTGTGTATTACAATCAGGAGCAATTGCTTGACTTGTTGGCGCAGACGGATGTCTATGTACATGCCAGCGACATGGAGAGCGAAGCCATTGCATGTATTGAGGCATTTGCCACGGGCTTAGTGCCAGTCATTTCGGATAGCCATTTATCTGCCACCAAGTCTTTTGCATTGGATCATCGTAGTCTTTTCCATGCAGGTGATGCAAAAGACTTAGCGCGTAAAATAGATTATTGGTTAGACCACCCACAGGAACGCAACGCAATGGGAAAACGCTATGCCCAAGAGGCAGACAAATACTCCTTAGAACATTCCGTGCGCTCTTTCACCTCTATGTGCGAAGACATGCTTCGTTTGCATAGCGAAAAAATATAACGAAAATAGGCAGATAAAATATCTCATATCATATTGTTTGCATAATTCAAAAAAAAGCACTACCTTTGCAGCTGAATTATGCAATTATGCCCACCGCTATTGTCTTATCACTGACCAAGTACTCCGACACGGGAAGTATCGTGCACCTCTACACTGCCGAGCAGGGGCGTATGCAGTATGCAGTATATGGCAACAAATACAAGGGCATACTGCGCCCACTATCCATCGTGGAGTTCACCACTACCAAACGCAAAAACGCACCGCAGCAGATGGGCAGTCTGTCATCGGCATCGCTATTATACACACCTCAACTATTGGCTACAGATGTCCGTCGCCAATGCGTAGCGATGTTCATTGCCGAGATACTGAACACTACTCTACGCCACCCTATGAGCGACCAACCGCTATTTGATTGGTTATGCGAAGTTATACAGCATTTGGACACCGATGCTGATATTAGCAATCTGCATCTGCATTTCCTCATCGAGTACGCCACTCATTTGGGCATTGGTATTGATGACACAGAGCACCCAGATTGGTACCAAGCACCTACCTCGCGCCAAGAGCGTCAGCAACGCCTCCGCGCACTCTGCCTTTACTACAGCGAGCATATAGAGGAATTTACTACACCCAAATCATTGGACGTACTAATGGAGGTCTTTGACTAAATATGCAAAAGAACGTGGAAACTTCAATCCAAGATAATCAAGATTTGCTCCAAACTGTTCAGGTACATCAGTTGGACGAAGTCTTTAATCAAATGGTTCTCCAACAGGTGAAGAAGTAACTACCCTGCCCTTGTTTACTTACTCACTCGTATATAGAGCAGCACACCTATAGCCAAGAAAATAAAATTAGGCAGCCATACACTCATGAATGGCGACATCACGCCATTTACCGAGAATGTAGTAGAAACGGTGGAAAATAAGATATACAATGCACTGAGTGTTAGACCGACACCTAAGTTCTTACCCATACCTCCACGCACTTTTTTGGAGCTCAGCGTTACACCCAATAGGGTCATAATGAACGCACCAATGGGACTTGCCCAACGTTTCCACCACTCTGTTTCGAAGGCTTGCACATTGCCCGAACCACGTTTACGCTGGGTCTGGATATATTCTCTCAGTTCGGGATTAGGCATCATCTGCGCATTCTCTGCGGTGTAAAAAAGTTCCTTGGGCAGCACAGGAATAATGGTGTCTAAACGATTGCCCCGAGTGAGTGTTTCGCGCATACCATCGAAATCACGGCGCACGTATTTGTCAAAGTGCCAATTATAGGCAGAATCATAATGAATACGGTCGGCGGTGATACGCATAGTGAGTTTCTTGCCATCAAAATGCTCCAAAGAAGCACGGTAGCCCATTTCGGTACGTTTTTGGAAACTCTCAATATAGAGGATTGTGCCAGGCTCTACCTCCATCTGCACGTTGCGCGCATTCTCTCGACTGAAATGCTGGATATACTTGTCCTGAAAAGTAAGCATTTTCTCCGATGCAGGCGGAATCACATAGCCCGTCATCCAAAACGAGAACACGAAAAGCAGCAATGCACTCATAAAATAAGGCCACATCAGGCGGTGATAACTCACACCACTGGCCATAATGGCAATAATCTCGCTATCGCCCGCTAATTTCGACGTAAAGAAAATCACCGAGATGAAGATGAACAGCGGACTGAACATATTCATGAAATACGGAATGAAGTTCAGGTAGTAGTCAAAGATGATCTCTCTGACCGTCACTTGATTCTCAAAGAAGTCATCCAACTTCTCCGTTAAGTCAAACACGACGGCAATACTCATAATCAGCACAATCGAAAAGAAGAATGTGCCGAGGAACTTGCCTATTATGTATCTGTCGAGTCGCTTCATTTTATTTTAGTTTAGAGGTTAAAGGTTAGAGATTAAAGGCTGGTATTATGCGGCAAAGCCGCTATTTCTTGACTTTTGCCTAATCGCCTCTCGCCTCATTGCCTATAAACTACATTCTCTGCATGAGTCGTGGGGTGATGTTGTCTTTCCACGACTTGAAGTCACCTGCAAGGATATGCCGACGGGCTTCACCTACGAGCCAGAGGTAGAATGCCAAATTGTGAATACTGAGTATCTCCAAACCGAGCATCTCCTGTGCATGAATCAAGTGGCGAACATAGGCGCGGGTGTAGTGGTGGTCCACAAAACTGGTGCCACATGGGTCAAGTTCGGTGAAGTCATCTTCCCACTTCTTGTTGCGCAGGTTCATTACGCCGTTTTGCGTGAAAATCATACCATTACGTCCGTTACGTGTCGGCATGACACAGTCGAACATATCCACTCCACGCTCAATGCCTTCAAGGATATTCCACGGCGTACCCACACCCATGAGGTAGCGCGGTTTGTTCTGTGGCAAAATGTCATTCACCACTTCAATCATGGCATACATATCTTCGGTTGGTTCGCCCACTGCCAGTCCGCCTATGGCATAACCATCGCGGTCGAGGTCACGTAGGCGTTTCGCGGCATCTTGGCGCAGGTCGGGATACACACAACCCTGCACAATAGGGAATAGGTGCTGCTTGTATCCATAGAGGTCGGGAGTGCTGTCAAAGCGTTGGATACAACGGTCGAGCCAACGATGGGTACGTTCCATGGATTTTTGGGCATATGTGCGGTCAGCCGTACCTGGACAGCACTCATCAAAAGCCATCATGATGTCGGCACCTATCTCACGCTCGATATCCATGACGCTTTCGGGGGTGAACATCAGTTTACGACCATCAATATGGGAAGAGAACTGCACGCCTTCTTCGTTCATTTTGCGAATATCGGTGAGGGAGAATACTTGAAAACCGCCCGAATCGGTCAGTATGGGGCGTGTCCATCCCTCAAAACGATGCAATCCGCCCGCTTTGTGCAGGATTTCGGTGCCTGGTCGCAAATAGAGGTGATAGGTGTTACCCAAAATAATTTGGGCATTAATATCTTCTTCAAGGAAGGTGCGTTGCACTCCTTTCACGGTACCCACTGTACCCACAGGCATAAAAATGGGGGTTTGGATATCCCCATGGTCGGTATGCACCACTCCTGCGCGTGCACACGAGTGCGCATCTGTATGTATAAGGTCAAAGAATCCTTTATTCATTCAAGTTAATATAGTGTAAAGTGTAAGGTGTAATAGTGTAAAGGCTGGGCAGCAAAGCCACATATTCTGAGCCATTAAACTATAAACTTTACACTCTATTATTCGTTGGAAAAATGATTGCGGGTTTGAAGGTTTTTACCTCTTCTTCAGTCATCAGACCGTATGCCATGATAATGACTGTATCACCCACATGTACGAGGTGCGCAGCAGCCCCATTGATGCAGATGCAACCGCTACCGCGTTTGCCCGGAATGACGTATGTTTCCAGACGTGCGCCGTTGGTATTATCCACCACTTGTACTTTTTCGCCTGCATAGATATTGGCTGCATTCATCAGGTCTTCATCAATAGTTATACTACCAATATAATCTAAATTGGCTTCGGTCACCGTTACGCGGTGTATTTTGGATTTTAGTACTTGTAACAACATTTTTGTATAAATTTTGTACAAATTCGCTGCAAAATTACTATATTTTTCGCATATTGGCAAGAATTTTCGCCAAAAATTTGTATATTTGAAAAAAAAGCAGTACTTTTGCACCCGATTTCGAAGGAGAGATGGCAGAGTGGTCGATTGCGGCGGTCTTGAAAACCGTTGAACTGAGAGGTTCCGGGGGTTCGAATCCCTCTCTCTCCGCAAAAATAGAAAAATAGAGGCGATGAACCTCTATTTTTTTTGTTTATAGACTATACAACAAAGGCGTGCGGTATTATCGTAGTCGAATTGTTATCCAAGCTCCTCCTTCTCCGCTATAGTCTTGATCATATTGCACTGCGAAGATATTGTCATCAAGTTGGTTCACGTAATGATAAATAGCAGGAATCACAACATTGCCTTTTGAATCAACGACTCCTTCTTTATCCTTCACATAATATTTGAAGTATCCATTGTACAACGACTCAAATCCGTATGAACTGCAGAATGGTTGTACAATCTTACCAGTATTATCCAATTGCGACATGATACCATTCTGAACTACAAATAGTCTAAAGCCATCGCACCAAATATCATCATATTCTAAGGGTACTATGATTTTTCCAGTCAAGTCCATTATACCATATTTACCTTCATCCTGCACGATACGCACACCTGCTTTGCAAGGATTCCAAATGCAGTCGTAGATAGTATCAACAACTAATACGCCATTGGTATCAATTAATCCACATTCGTTCTTGGAATTAGTAACGGTGCAATAACCATTGTAGAAGGCATATCCCAATCGGTCAATCAAATAGTCAGAGGTGGGGTATTGGCAAGGGATAACCTCCTCGCCCAATGCATTGATAAAGCCGATTTTCATATTCCGACATACGGCTGCCAGTCCATTGGAGAAGTTCCAAGCATAGTCATATTGAGATTCGATGACCATTTCTCCCGTGTTGAGGTTCAGGTATCCGCGCTTATCTTTTAAGTCGCAGAACACGACAAGGGAATCGCCTTCTGAAACGGCATCCGAATACCATTGCATTTTGGGCGAAACATAGCGTTTGAGGCGAGTGTTGTAGAAACGCATTTCTTGGCGTTCGTAATTTCTGTATAATTGCACTTCATCACTAATAGTGTATTTATACCATTGTTGAGTGGTATTTTCTTTTATGTATTTGCATAGTGCAATTGTGGCCAAGATAGCCACACCTAATCCAAATAACGCCCATGCGGAGATTAGGATTTTCCTCCATGATTTAGGTAAAATTTTCATAATAATTATTCTGTTTTTGGGAATATAAATTCCATGCTTTCGTTGGTTGAATGTTCGATAGCCAGCATGCCGACACTGCTATCTAATTCGCATCGCCATATACTAATCTCTAATCCGTCTTCTATGGTAGTGCGGTTGTAGCGTAGCGCATCGTATTTGATGGCGGTAATGAGACTATCTGCATTGTTGTCGTACAGACCGCATTTGTCAATGCTATATGCGATGCTGTAGCGCTCAATCTCGGTTGGTTCTAAATGGGAGAAAGGCTTGCGAGTGCAAGCAGTAAAAACGATAGTGATTACTATCAAAATATAAAATACTGGTTTCATAAGTATTTCATTTTCTGTATTAGGATTTACTTTTCTATCTGGAAGGGGCGTACCCACTCTCCTTTTTTATTAATTCTGGCAAGAAGCCAAGTATCATCTTCCATACCATATCCGTCGCTATCGCCACGATCACCCCATTTGATACAATCTCTTAGTTCGACCTCATCTCCATAGATAGAACAACGGAAATTCACATCTCTTTTTTCAGCACAGATTTTTTCTAATTCCCCTATTTCTGGTAATTGTTCCCACTCTTTTTGGTAGGGGAATATCCACCCCCTAATTTCTACAACATTTTGGTCTTTTGATTCATGATCCGTACTAAATGCTAATTCTAAAGCATCGGAGAATGGACATTCTCTGGGGATTACAATATACATAGCCTCTTCGTAATTATACCAATGACTATATCCTTTCCCAATATCTAAGTCTGGATATTTGTTTTTCATCGCTTCTAAAGAGATTACTCCTTTTCGGAAAAAGCGTATGTCGTCAGCCAATGCTGACCAATAAGAATCGTTTTTTGTGTTCATAATTTTTACTATTTTGATGTTTGTTTATTACTATAGAGTATAGAAGAAGAGAAAATCTATCAAGTGTAACAATCAATCGAACAACCACCTACATACATTCATTTTCAATGAACTTTTTCACAAAGTTACGTTGGAGATTATTTTCAGGAGATACTCTATGTTTGGATTTAGGGCAACGTGAAAAACCATCTTGCAGTTGTTGCATCGCTTTGGTATATAGTTCTTCTACTCCTAATCCCTGATTTCTCATCAAATAAGCATATAGGCAGGCAACGATGGTGCCTGTTCTACCCACTCCTCCCCAACAATGTATGTAAATACAATTGCAGAAGGCATCTTCCTCTTGTTGCTGCGCTTGAGATATTATATTTTGACACAATTGAGCTACACTGGCGGTATCTTTGGGAACGCTGCAATCTGATATTGGAAATCTGAAGTGATGTTGATCATCTCGAAGATGATGTGCATAAGGTGCGAGTTCTCCTTCGCATGTCAAGTCATAAAAATATTTAAACTTCGACCAAGCAAAAGACTCTAATTTCATTTTACACCGTTCATCATCTTTGTCTCCAGGATATTCACCTGCATAGATTTTCAAATCGCGATTGACATAATAGGAATTTTTGATAGGTACGCAATCCAATGCCATTACGTCGATATATTTTTTCTTCCACTCTCGTTTTTCTGGGGTATCACTATTGTCACCATATTCAGAAAGAGGGATATTGGTAGCAAGATCTGTGGCGATTTCTTCGATAAGCCATCTGAGTTCTAAGTTTTCTTTATAATAGTCTGGAATGGCATCATAACCCAGTAGTGCGCCCATGATATTGCCCGTAACAGCACCTGTAGAATCACTATCTCCAGAATGATTGACGGCAGCAACTATGGCTTTTTCAAAATCATTTGGATATTTGAACACACAATATAGGGCTATCGCCAATGTTTCTTCAGCTACCCAACCTTCTCCTATCTGACTGATTGCTTCGGCATCGTTCAGGTTGGAAGAAGCTAAGTTATATGTCAATTCATATGCTTTACTTATTAATTGTTCCAAATCATTTATATAGGTGTGTTCTTCTGGATACATATCTCTCAATATAGATATGCATGTTTTCGCGCATTTCCATAATTGAAGAGATCTCATATAGGCGTATGGAATAATATGCTGAATAAATAGAGATAAGAACGCAGCAGGCATATATCCAAGAGGATGTTTATGCGTGAGAGCGGCTATTTTACCTGCTTCTTGTGCATACCAAATTTGGTCGGAAGGGTTGTCGTTCCGAGCAGCAATCAGAGCCACTGGTGCTACTCGCATAATTCCTCCACAGCCCTTGCTTTTGTTTATTACTTTTTCACCTTTCGCCAATTGCTGTATTGCAGAGAGACATGTCATACCTGGGGCACGCCTTGCATGCAGTTCCTTCACTTCGCGAATCCAATTGTAGTGTTGTTCCGTGTAGTCTATCTCTCCAGTTTGCGTTTGTAACCATTCTATATATGAGCTACGAATATAATCAGCAGGACTGGCTCCTAAAGCTCCATAGGTGGCATATCTGGTCAATGCGAATAAGAACCCATTGGCGGTAAAAAGGGTCATTTGGGTATCATCGGATATTTCTGCAACCCCATTGTGGTTGAGCACGTATCGTGTAATTCCGCTTTCGCCGAATCTTTGAACGATTTGCGAATAATTCATAAATTCAACGGGATAGCCCAGGGCATCACCGACGGCTCCTCCAATCATAGAGCCAAGGACTTTATCTTTATACTTTGTGTTCATAATAAATAGAAAACATTTTTTGTAATAGCAATGGCGATAAGTAGCAATTGTGTTATTAGTAGATTGATATGTTAATTTATAGGGAATAGTAATTCAACTATTCCATTGTCTTGCATTTTTATTGCGAAATGTCCTTTGAGAGTATCATTCTCACATTCCCAAATCGTATAGTCCACTCGAGGATTATAGACGCTCTTGACAAAATGTATATCGTTGTAAATCAAATCAACAACTACGCTGTCAGCATGATTATCATATACTCCACAAAGATTGTTTTTATACACAATGCTATATCGTTTTGACTCTGTAGGCAGAATGCGGTCAAAGGGTTTGCGGGTGCAAGAAAAGCAAACAAAGGCAATAAATGCCAGCGATAAGATAAAGATAGGTTGTTTCATAACTTTATGTTTGGTAGAATTTTATCTTTTTTTGTTGCTAATAACATATAGTTGCCGTCACCACTATAATAGAGTATTGGCAATAGGTTTTCGGGTATTTTCTCACTTATCATGCTAAAGTGGGGATTAGTTGCTACACTTTTGGCAGCAGTCATATCATCATCTGTTATGGACTGAAGACGAAAAATGTAGTTTTGATATGCTTGATAGTCGCCCCAATCATCGCTATTCAATATCATATGATTTTGATAGAGTTTACCAATATGAATATCTTCCAATGGTTGGCATTTATCTCTCCAAACATGAAAATTGCCATAGGATAGTTTGCCTTTTACGGAACAATGGCACTCTAAATCTTTTAGTTCGTGAAATGTATGACCAAGCACCGTGAATTTATCACGAATATGATAGCATTGAATATCGTAGTTTGCCACTTGTTTGATTTGCTCCCATAAGCGCAAAAGTGCATCAATAGCCATTGTATCCGCAGCCAATCGTGGACATTTAACTTTGAGATATTCTATGTACGCGTGCATTCCCATTACACGCAGCATATCACGCTGTTCAATATTGTACAATACTATCTCTGGTAAATATCGTGCCAAATCGCCTCTCTTGTGAAGATAGACGACAGCATCTTGCAAAGAATTGAATGTCCCTTGCCATGGATATGAACAACGAATTTTAGACATAGCCTACCCATTACATTCATTTTTTACAGATTAACTTAAAATACCCCATCCTCATGGAGTTTTATTGTTTGTTTATAACTATGGAGTATGGGAGATGAGAGAATCTATCAGGTTGGAGAAATTTTATTTATGCTCAAATTCCCATATTTTTTTCATAGCATAAATCTGTATCGCATCTTCACGAGATAATTTTGCTTTTTGTTTTAGTCGTAAAACCTCTTTTTTTATGAAAGCCTTTACTTCCAACTTCATAATTTTGCAGTGCGTCTCATCCCGTTTATTAAGTTCATTACGATACAAGAAATTGCTAGCCATACAAGTGGGACAAGAGGATATATATGGACAATTCGTACAACGATTATCCGAATAATTGGTAGTTCGTTCAACAAGACCACCTGTTATTTTTTCTAATGTTTCACCTTTCAGAACCAATGGTGACAAAATATGACATGGATAAGATTTTCCGTCCACATCAAACACTTGAAATCCGTGTCCTGCTCCACATGTTTCTTTTTGAGTTGGAGGTGAATCTATATTATGGGCATATTCCATGAGATTATGCTCAAACTGTATTATTTTTGGTTTTTCTGGATGTTTTTGGTAATAATAGATTAGCTTATTCAACTGATTTCCATATTCTCGAATATCTTCATCAGACCATTCTTGTTGTTCGTAAGCCACATTTGGATGAACCAAGGCGCCTTTCTCAAGGAGATAGATAACCCCCTCTGCCATTTGATGAACAGTTTCCGTATTGATAGTCATCTGCAATGGTTGAAAGGGCCAAGTTTGAATGAAAAAGTCAAGATCAATATCATCATTACCACGATTATTTTTTTGAGCAGCAGGGACTCCATCAAAACTCAATCCCATTGTCAATGATTTACGATGCTGTCTTAACCATATTTTCAACTCTGGAGTTAATAATGTCCCATTGGTAGTTCCTATAAATCGAAATTTTCTATTCCACTTTCCTTGTTCAGCCCACTCTACGAGAGGCTTGATAATATCAATCGCCAAGAGTGTTTCGCCTCCCATAAAGGTAATCTCAACAAAATCTCCATACTTCATTAGAAATGGCTCAAGAATGTGCTGAGCCATTTCTAATGACATATCTTTATTTTGCTTCGCATGAATATAGCAATACTTACATTTCAAATTGCAGCGATAAGTCATCAATAGTCCGATTGACTCTCCGCAAGTATCCTCTAAGCATTGTGTATCTTTTTTGTTACCAAGGATAATTTCCATAACTACTATCACATGAAGATGCACCAGTGCATCCATGCCTTGTAGGGCATATCTTATTTCCGAAGGTAGGTTCTCCCGTTGGATCAAATACGTCTACTTCTGGATCATCTATCAATATTTCTGGATTATTAGGATCAAATTCTACTCCCTCTACAAGGCTATCAATATCCATTTTCGACACTTCCAAAGGTTCTGCTGTTATATCCTCCACTATAGAGTTAGTAATGTCATCAATTTCACAATTTTCGCAATGCGAATTGATATTACCACATTGATTTTCAATAAAATCTTGTATCATATAATATAAATTTAATAATTTAATTTTACACGTCCTGTACCTTTGCATTTGTTACAAGTTTGTGTTTGCCACACTCCATAGTACTCATTCCAAAGAACTATTTTTCCACCACCTTTACAAGTATTACACTCAACAGTTTTACTCCTTAACATAGTTTTTGCTGTTGTGGGGGATTGATAGTAATTTGATTTTGGTTTTGCCTTCGCTTTACTTGTTGATTTAGTGGCTTTGGTTCCTTTCTTCACCAACTCTTTAACAACTTTACTCGCTTTTGCTGCTACTTGTGCATTTAAATCAACTGTGTAAGTACATGTCATAATGCATAAAATAAAAAAATAACGTAATGCTTTCATATTCAAATAATTTTTATTAGTGATTTTACATAATTATGATAAACTTGTTTATTGTTGATTTTCATTTCTGCTAAAATTAAATCTAACTTTTGTGGCTCAAAACCAAGTTCTCTCATTTGATACGCATACAATTCACAAGAATACATAGCAGTTTCTTTTAGTCTATTTGCATTACTTACCAGAATAATATCTTCAGTTATATCTTTATTTATGTATGAAATAGACAAGTCGGGCATATCTTGATTAAAGAAACTACATATTCGTACTAAATGTTGCTTTGCCAAATCTGTCAAATTATCAAATTGCCACAACGTTTTTAAACAAATATTGAGGATAGCATTGTTTTCATTGGCGTACTGCATAAAATCTGCAATACAATTTGACATAGAGCTCCCAGAAATAGATGATTCAATAGCAGCAGTATCTTCTTTAATGGTATTAAAACCTACTATAAATTGATCTTTAGAGAATGCCAAAATATTATTCATCGCACCTTCAGATAATGTAATAAGCATAGCCTTTCTAATTTCTCTTCCACTAAAGCCATCTGCTATATGTGCTAATTCTTCTAAATCAGAATCGGATAATTGTTCTAACATCGGCAATTGAGGTGGAATCATTATTTGAATAAGTTTTTTTCTTGTTTCTAAATCAGGCTTTTGAAATTCTATGAATGCTAATATCCTTGATTTAAATGCTTTGTCAAAATCAGATACTAAGTTGGTAGCAAATATGACTATTCCGTTATAGTCTTCTAATAACTGAAACATTTCGTTCGACATTCTATTATAATGCTTGTCAGAACCTGTTTCCGCATTATCAACACGCTTACTTAAAAAAGAATCAGCCTCGTCAAAAAACAATATCGCATCTTGTGTTTCTGCATCACTAAATATTTTTTGTAAGTTTTTTGGTCCTTCTCCAACCCATTTTGATTCTATTGAGGCATAACTTGCAATTAAAATTTTCTTGTTCAATTCAGATGCCAAAGCATGTGCACACATTGTTTTTCCTGTACCAGGAGAACCATAAAAACATAAAACGGTCTTTGTATGAGGGTCTATTTCTGAAAAGCCCCACTCTTCATATATTTTTTCTCTATTTTTGATTAATGCAATAGCACGATGAATTTGTTGTTTTGTTTCATCCGATAAAATGATTTTATTCAATTTATACTTCGGCTTAACTGCTACAAACGATTTTGGAGCATCATCCTCTTGTTCTTTAGGTATCACACTATTGTCGGTATCTTTGTGTAAACTTTTTTTTGAATAAAAAACTATTAATAAATTATCAAATTGCTCATCCAAATTTAGATGTATGCAACGTAATAAGAAATTGCGCAAAAGATCATTCGACAATTGGACATCTCCTTCAATCATCCACATTATCTTGCTATTTAGTGCTTGTGCTTGAGGATAATCATTTCTATTAACATTGACTAATACTCTGACTGCATAATCGGCAAAATCATTAAAGATATTGGAGTTCTCAATGTTATCAGTTATTTGGGCGACTACTTTTGTTAGATGTTTTTCATCTATGTGATTATCCCCACATATTATTTCTATATTATACATAATTAAAACGTTATTTAATAATCTTCTTTTACTTACGCATACGGTTTAGTGCTGCTAATGAAATTTCCGAACAAGCATGACTATGAACAAAATCTTGAATAGTTCTCGTTGTTGTTGAATAAAAAACTATTAATAAATTATCAAATTGCTCATCCAAATTTAGATGTATGCAACGTAATAAGAAATTGCGCAAAAGATCATTCGACAATTGGACATCTCCTTCAATCATCCACATTATCTTGCTATTTAGTGCTTGTGCTTGAGGATAATCATTTCTATTAACATTGACTAATACTCTGACTGCATAATCGGCAAAATCATTAAAGATATTGGAGTTCTCAATGTTATCAGTTATTTGGGCGACTACTTTTGTTAGATATTTTTCATCTATGTGATGATCTCCACATATTATTTCTATATTATTACGCATAATTACAACTGGATTTTATCACCTTTTTTTACATAAGAAGACTGAGCTTTCATTTTCACAGTTCCAACTTGTTGATTTTGCGCATTTAATGCTGCTAATGTAATTTCTGTATAGCCATTACTTTGAACAAAATCTTGAACTATAGCATGAGTAACTCCTTTGTTTTTTAACTCTTGCCTTTTACTCAGTTCGTTTCGGATTACACTCTCTGTTAAACTAGCAACAGTGATAGCTCCACCTAACAGTGCTGTTGTTGCTATAACATCGCCTATATTAATAGTACTGACAACTTCTCCTGCTTCCCCAAACAGTTCGCCAATAAATTCTCCCACGCTTTCAATCAAATCTCCAGCGCATTCCAATAAAAATTCTAACATAATCAACTTAATTTAATGTTTATACCAGTTTTATCTCCTAATGCTATTTCTAACTCTTCATCTAATTTAGTTCCTAAAAAGTAACTTGATGATATTATATTGTTAGTTTCATCGGTAATTGTCACAAAGATAGATGTATCATCTTTATAGCCATTTAATATTCTTTTAAAACCTATTTCGCTCTGAACTTGTTTGCGAACCTCTTTTGGCATTATGCTTAATCTTGACACAAACATATTTATGCCAATACCCTTGTTTGTGTTTGCCCAATCTGTAATATCTCTAAATGAAACCATTTTAACTTTATGGCGATTATACAAAATGTATATAGTGCCAATAATAATTACTGACCAACATATTCCTTTTATATAGGGTAAAATTGTTTTTATTATTTCCTCCATAATTATAAAGTATTTGATATTAATTTAGTTTTATTTATGGTCAACTTGTTTTTTATACTGCGATCTTTATCTTCATTTGTGGTTGACCTTTAAATTGAGCTTTCGCTTCTGAAGAAAGTCCACGGTCAGAGCGAATCATTTGATTGTCAATAATTCTATTATCACCCATAGCAACATTTATAACACTATTATTCATTGCATTTAATTGTGATAATAAAATTGCAGTATATTGTCCTGTAGCTTGATTTTGTTTAATAAAATCAACAAGGGCATCACCGCGTATGACTTGCACTTCTGTTGCTCCTAGAGTCAATAAACCTCCTAATTTTTCATTAATCCATGACAAAATATCTATTGCCATATCTATTAAAGAACCTACAGCCCATATCGCATTTTTTGTTAATTCATCAATTATGCGTATACTTAATAGCAACGATTTGCTAATTTTTATTTTAGTTTTAGGATGATACTGATATTTGCGTTTCTGATATTTCTTTATATGTTTCATAATTATACTGCGATCTTTATCTTCATTTGTGGTTGACCTTTAAATTGAGCTTTCGCTTCTGAAGAAAGTCCACGGTCAGAGCGAATCATTTGATCGTCAATAATTCTATTATCACCCATAGCAACATTTATAACACTATTATTCATCGCATTTAATTGTGATAATGAAATTTCAGTATATTGTCCTGTAGCTTGGTTTTGTTTAATAAAATCAGCAAGGGCATCACCACGTATGGCTTGCACTTCTGTTGCTCCCTGATTTAATAAACTTTCTAATTTGCCATTAATCCAAGACAAAATATCCGTTGCCATCTCTATAACAAAACCAACAGCCCATATCGCAGCTGCAATCAACGCACCAATAGCGCATACAATTAATTCAAAGACATTTTCTACGAAACGTCCAATTTCACTTAAAACTCCCATGTTGAAAAATTTTATTTAGTTTATAATTTGATAGTTCCTATTGTTAGGCCATTAAGAAAGACTTCTATGTCAGAATCATACTTATTGCATATTATTCTTTTCATCGGATAGTTGTTTTCTAATAAAGCATTACAATCTTCATCTGAAAAGAATATGCATAACATAATATCTTGCTCAATACTTGTTTTAAAAATATGTGCATTAATTGCATTTTTAATAGGCAATTTACTATCTATCCATTTCCTTATAGAGTCGAAGCTTGCAATATCGCATCTCTCTGATTCTAGCGAAATTGATTTACCTGAAACAAAGAAATTGGATAATTGTTGCTGAAAATTATTATCCTCATCTTTTCTTGAGGAATAATTTGATTGACTAACCACTTTAGATGGTCTTGTTAAATTGCCAAGATTATTTACTAAAGCATCCAATTGTTTTCCTAATCGCTCAAATGAGTCAAAATCTTTTTTTTCCATAAGTTTCATTTTTGATATATATTGATTATTAATAATATCTACAATGGAGGTATTGCCGTCTATACAATCTTCTGCAAAAAAGTATCTTTTAGCGATAACACATTCTCCTGATAAATTTATGTTATTTACTACTTTAGCGTTCTTATCAAGGAATGTCATCGCAAAGTAAGTTTCTCTAAAAGACATGATTGCATATACGGCATTATTTTCTATGGCAGCCTCCTTATTTACAGTTATCCATTTTAGAAAATCTACATCGGTAAATGTTTCCTTTTGAATAACATTCCATTCCACTTCAGTTTCTTTAGGGATATCAACTAATACGGATATTGTCTGATTCAGGACATTCGCTGCTTCTTTCATATTCATTGATATTAAAGTATTTTTTGCTTGTTCCAAATAGAATTTATCATGATTCTCTGCTTTATCACGCAAAAGCCTTAAACAATCATCAATGTTTTCTGGAATATTTACTTCACTTCTCAAATCTAATTTTTTATTAGCCCACAAACCCACGCCTTCTTGGAAGATTTGCATTGATTCTTTCGAATTGTATTTCAATGAATTAGCAACTCCCAAGTATGCATATGGAAGTTTATCTTGTAGATAATTAGTACATACCATATTGGTAAGGGTCTTCCGATAATGCTGGATGGCCAACTCTGGTATTTGAAATGAAGAGCCAGTATTTTGATTATATTGATTAATAGCTGTAGGCATATAAGGTTGCGAACCATATTCAATTAAATGATATATATCAGCGAACAATCCTGTAATACAAGCTATTAAATTGTTATATTCACTCGAAAATTTAGTAATCACACTGGTTTGTATTTCCATTGGCAATTTGTATTGAACCAAAAGTTGGTCAACAAAATCACCATTCCCCGCAGCGATCATTTGTTTTTCTTGTTCTAACAATTTTTGATTGTGTTGCATCTCTTTAGATGCTATTGGAAGTCCGTGATCTATCCATTCTTGCGTTTTTTCTCTTTTAATTCTAC
Source organism: Bacteroidales bacterium (assembly GCA_015061165.1). Taxonomy (GTDB): domain Bacteria; phylum Bacteroidota; class Bacteroidia; order Bacteroidales; family Paludibacteraceae; genus Colicola. Next base: position 4,113 of record SUXC01000010.1, on the reverse strand, counting down.
CTATTGCAGATGCAAATGAACCCGTTAGTACATTATGAGTTGTGGGGTTTGCTCTTTCACCTAATCCCCAAATACTAACATTTAAATCTAATATCTCTCCGAACTCAGATTGTATTGGATTTATAACAATTGTTGGTTGTCCTTGCATACCATACCATAAAGCATTTATAAATGCAGCATCTTGAAAGCCATCCTTCCAATCTCCTATTCTACAAACACACGGATGCTGCGATAGTGGATCATTAACATAGGTAGTTTGTATGAAATTGCTCAAACGATTTTTTAAATCGGGCTGAATCAAAGAACTGAATGGCGAGCGAGGGTCGGTTTGTGCTAAAAAAATATTAATTGGCACAATCCCTCCCTGTGCATATTGTGGGTGTAATGAAGGATTGTTAAAAGGGGTTTTCAAAGGCCATACAGCATTGTTGAAATTACCAATTTGCCACATTTGAAGTTGTCTCTCAAATTGACTTTGTGCTTCTTGAACTCTAAGGTCATGACAATAGGCTTGAATGCTTATTTGATTCCTCCATTCTATTTGTTTATTTAATCGCACCGCCTCTAAATCAAGTTTATGCTTGGTTTGTAATTGCATCTGCATTTCTTGCAAACGATTTGGTGCGCTTAACTTATCCGCAATAGGACGGACAACAAGTTGAGATAAAGAATTTATTAGGCCGTAGCCCAACATCATAGTAAAGGGCTCCATATTAGCAAATAGAAAGAGATAGATTATCCCAATTATTAAAATCGTTAAAGAAATCTAAAGAATTTTGCGAAAACATTGATATTTCGCCACTAACAAAATTAGAAAAATCATTAAATACACATTCTGGTATTTCATTTTGATAATTCAAAAATGCCAAATCATTATAAAATACATCATAAGGCATTTGACCAATCATAGGAATATTATCAATCGGCATTTGGAAGCCAGGCGTATTATTAAAAGGATTAAATATGTTTGGTACTGCACTATTCGTTGCTACCATATAGCAATTGGAATCTTGCCAAGCATCAACAAACTGTTCCATCGAATATTCTTTTAATAAATCACCAGTTCCTGGGTCTGTAAGTATCACTTTAATATTGTTTGGATCACTCGTATCCACTCCAGAGACAATCAAAGCATGATCAGCTTGAGAATCCTCAATGAATTTGTCTAATATACTATCTTGCCATAATTCGCCAGAATCTACTCCTACGATAACTTTGTGACCAAGAGATAACTCATTAACAAGATTAAAAATATTTGCATTGTCATATTGAGATACTCCAACGCCATGTAGCTCTAATAGTTTCCCTACATCAGCTGGTGAAGTACCACCATCATACCACCCATACATCATTGCTTCATTTCGCAATTCATCTTCTGAAATATTAATTCCAAAATCATGCAAAATAATTTGTTGAGATTTTATTGCACAAGTGTCATTGTACAATTGTCTTACATCATCCGATAGGATATTCATAGGTCTATCCCCATGAATAGTTGTCGCAGGAGAATAAATAGCCATAATATTAGGATTTTAGTTGTTAATATTTTTATGTAAAAAAAATCGTATCATCATTAACTATTCTACATTCATCTTCATTAATAGTAAGAACATTATTAGAATCATCAAGAGATTCATTAATATTTGTAGCATCTAATATATGATCATCACAATGAATATTGTTGTCTATTTCAGAATCTAATGTATTATTTGTTACCTCAATATCCATAAAAGTAGGATTGTATTCTAATAAAAAAGGATCATTCGGTATAAAACATTCAATATTCATAGATTTTTCTGGCAAAACAAAATCTAATTCTATGTTTAGAATATCTTCCAATTGATTATTAAGTTTACAATCATCAAAAATTGATAAAGTATCTATAAACGCTGAAATATCATCGTTTGCTTGTAAAAATTGTTCTAATAACCTCGTATCTTCCTTCGATAAATTACCTTCCAAATATGCGCCCAACTCCTCTGCAAATTCAGGAGTAATATTAAACTTATTCATACTAATCCCTCCTTTCGCAATACATTATGCCATTGTAATTTGGCTAATCTATGTTTATTATAATAGTTGTCCATTGTCATCCCTAATAATTCAGCAGTCTCTTCGTTGCTTCTGCCATCCACATAACGGTAACGGATAATATCACGGTAACGCTGATTTGGCATTGATTTTAATAATTTGTCCACATCTCTATTATCCAATGTGTCTCTGTTGATAAAAGAGTCATTATCTATATTACATCTATCACTATCTGATAAATTATCCAAATCTACAACATTCATTTTGCGTTTGTACAATTGAGTACATCTATTCACTACAATAATTTTTAACCACATCGCTAATGAGCAGCGAAAACCAAAGTTTGCTAAAGGAATCTTACCAGTTTCTTCGCTTGGCATCATGATGTAGAGATAAGTATCATTGACTAATTCAATGATACTATCGCAATCCGTATAAAATTTGTTGAAACAAGATTTGAAAAGAGGATAGCATTTTTCGTATAGGTACAAACGAGTGACGTAAGCATCTTTATTCAAGATCGCTTGTACCACTTCTTGGTCTGAAAGCGAATTGATGTATTTTAAATCTTCTAAACGCATTTTTGCATTGGGTATGATTTTTCTAATATAGATATATAAAAAAAGCGTGGATCCGACTGTTGTCGTTCCACGGATTGAGGCCTTCGCATTGCCTTAGGAAATAGAACAGACAACGCTGAAGCCCACGCCGAATATAAAAGTACTTTTGCACTATGTTTTATAAGGCACACGCGCGTAAGTGCAATACCATACGCAAAAGGTGTACCAAATAGGCACAAAAGGGACATTCTATATCCTGTAGGACATCTACCGTTGCTAAGCTCCGATTTCCTTTGAAAGTTGCGAAGTTTCAATCCGTCAGAACAGAGCGTCAATAAACGCCTTTTATGTATGTCCTGAAAGCCAAGACTGGGGGATTTGGCACTTAAATTGGCTTTCCGAGAGGAGACACTTCCCACCCTCTACTCCCCGGCGTTGAGCTTTCGGGTGCAAAGGTACAACATTTTTTTGGATTGAGCAAATAAAAATCGCTTTTGTGGCGATTTTTATGGGTAGAGTGTAAAGTGTAGGATGTAGAGGCGAGGATACTCGGCGGGTTAGTGCCGAGCACTAAACCAATGGCGGGAGCGCGAGGCGAAAGATTAAAGGCAGGGAATCCCCAAAAAAGCACTTCCGATTTCTAAGCGTTTATATCCGATTTTTAAGGCAGAATTACAACGAGTAATCCGCTGGGCAATTGACACTTGCATAGATTTTTATCCTATAATGCATGCAACATTTGGTGGAAAAGCAATTTGTGTAGTACCTTTGCAGTCGCAAATGCAATTAAAAACCTCCTACGCCTACGGCGAGAAATCTAAACTATCAAACTAAAACTTATTTTCATTATGAAGCAATCAAATTTTATTACCGAGAAGCAAGACCTTCTCATCACCCCTTACTTGGCTGAGGGACAGTTACCAACCCTATTGGCTGAGGCACTCAGCGTTTCACCCGAAGGAGAAACACGCGACATGCTGTTGCTCTCCTTACTCACCAACTGCGCCTACGCTCTACCCGCTATGCGTATGCTCCACGGTCGCCCTCATCACACCTACAGCCCCGAACTGCTGACTATGATTGTTGCCCCCGCTGCCTCGGGAAAAGGTATCATGAACTACGGACGTCTGCTCCTGCAAGCCATTGAAGGACAGAATGGCAAACAGGTGTATATCCCTGCCAACTCCTCCGCCTCTGCTTTGCTGAAGATGATGGATGAGTATAATGGACGCGGTATTGTCTTTGCTACCGAGATGGACACCCTCACGCAAACACTCCGCGCTGCCTATGGTCAGTTTGGCGATATTGTCCGCTGTATCTTCGAGCACGAGACCGTCAGCCAACTCCGTCGCCAAAACAATGAGTTCATTGAGATTCGCTCTCCGCGTATCGCTATGCTTCTTTCAGGCACGCCCAACCAAGTGTCGCCTCTGCTGCGCAACCGCGAGAACGGACTCATGTCCCGCTTCGCCTGCTATGTGGTCAATAACCGTATGGACTTTGATGACCATGTGTGGGACGT
>SUXC01000002.1 GCA_015061165.1 Bacteroidales bacterium | reverse complement strand
TAATATCCACAAGAAAAATATAATATTTCTACATAAAATCATACATATTGCTCAATTATTCGCTATTTTTGCTCTTTTATGAGGCAAAAAAAAGCAGTACCTTTGCAGCCGAAATTGCAATAGTGTGTATTAGTATGATATATTACTTAGGTATAGATATAGGTTCAACAACGATAAAGATGGCATTGATAGATGAGCAGCAGAATGTGCTGCGACACGACTATCAACGTCATAATGCGTCTCCCAAAATAGTAGGAAGCCAAATGCTGGAAGCGATAGCACAGTCACTCCCCGATGGTGCAATGGTGCGCGTAGGAATGACTGGCTCGGTGGGCATGGGGTATGCAGATCGTATGGGTATAGCATTTGAGCAAGAGGTGATTGCCGCAGCGGAAGTGGTAGAACGATTGTACCCTGATACACATACTCTAGTGGATATTGGAGGTGAGGATTCGAAGATTATCTTCTTTGAGCAGGGGCGTATCCCAGACATGCGTATGAATGGTAACTGCGCAGGAGGTACGGGTGCTTTCATTGACCAGACCGCCACACTATTGGGTGTAGCAGTAGAAGACTTGAATGACTTGGCTGCCCAATCTACAACTATCTATCCTATTGCTTCGCGCTGCGGAGTATTCTCAAAGACGGATATTCAGAACCTTATCAGCCGTAGCGTAGCAAAAGCGGATATTGCAGCATCTATGTTGCATGCGTTGTCGGTACAAGTGGTGAGTGCATTGGCGCGTGGAACGGAAATAAAGGAGAAGGTGTTTTTGTGTGGAGGTCCGTTGGCACATATCCCCGAACTGCGCAAACATTTGGCAGACGTGATGGAGTTAACAGAAGAAGCGTGTATTATACCTGCTAATTCGCAATGTATTCCAGCCATAGGCACAGCCTTGCGGGTGATGAAGCAAAACAATACACAGACGTTTCATGCGGATGAATTAACCAAACTCTTCAACCAAGAGGACGAACCAATAACTATGGCACATACGCTACCCCCACTATTCAACAGCCGCGAGGAATATACCCAATGGTTGCAGCAAAAACAAGGCAGAATGTGTATCAACCATAATCATGTGCAAAACGAAGAAAAATATTTCCTAGGCGTGGATTCGGGTAGCACGACAACGAAGATAGTGCTCATCAATAGCAAGCAGGAGATAGTTTACAGCGATTATCAATACAACAACGGTAATGCCTTTCAAACTTTCGCAAATGCTATGGAGCATATGTATCAGCAAATTGGCGATGTGGATATTGCAGGTAGTTGTTCGACTGGTTATGGCGAGCAGTTGCTAAAGACTGCTTTTGATTTAGAGGGAGGTATCGTAGAGACAATGGCACATTTCCGTGCGGCACAACATCTATGCCCTGAGGTATCTTTTGTGTTAGATATTGGCGGACAAGATATGAAAGCCATCTTTGTGGCTAATCGGTCGATACGACGTATTGAGGTAAATGAAGCATGTTCTTCTGGATGCGGGTCGTTTATCATGACGTTTGCCAAACAACTGGGGTATGAGATAGCGGATTTTGCCGAACAGGCACTCTACGCGACTCATCCATACGACTTGGGAACACGCTGCACGGTGTTTATGAATAGTAAAGTAAAACAAGCCATGCGTGAAGGAGCACGAGTGGAAGATATAGCTGCGGGATTCAGTTATTCTGTCATCAAGAACTGCCTATATAAAGTGCTGAAGTTGCAGAGTGTAAGTGAATTGGGGACACATATCGTGGTGCAAGGTGGTACTTTCCGCAATCATTCAGTCGCGCGTGCATTGGAATTACTAACAGGTTGCGAAGTGATTATCTCGCTTTGCCCAGAGTTGATGGGTGCTTTTGGAGCAGCATTGCAGGCTGCAAAAGGAAAAATTGAGTGATGAATAATGTGATATGAAGTTATCTACTATTTTACATACCAATCAGTTCTCCGAGAGCAATGAGGTGTGCCCTGGATGCACCAATCATTGCCAGGTACGTGGGTATCATTTTCAAAATGGCAAAGCGTATTATTCAGGAAACAACTGCGAGAAAGTTTATCACAATCAGCGTGATGTACAACAGCGCGGTGTAAACATGTTTGAAGAGAAATACAAGTTGCTCTTTGCGCATACTACATTGCCTAACTCACAAGGAATCGCTATCGGTATTCCGCGCGGATTGGGTATATACGAGAACTATCCCTTTTGGTCCACACTATTCCAGCAATGTGGTTTTCGAGTCGTTTTGTCTGCCACATCCAATAACACTCTCTACGAAAAAGGGGTGCGTACAGTAGTAGCAGATAATATCTGTTTTCCTGCCAAACTGATGCATGGGCATGTGATGAACTTGATAGAACGTGGAGTAGATAGGATATTCTATCCGTGGGTAGTCTTTGAGAGAAAAGAAGATAAGCAAGCCAAAAACTCCTTTAACTGCCCTATTGTAAGTGGCTATGCAGATGTCATCAAAAGCAGCATCGACCCCGCGGGTAAATATGGCATTCCATTGGATTCACCTATTGTGAGTTTCAAAGATGAGGAGTTGCTACGCGAGAGTTTACAGGCATACTTGCAGGGATTGGGCGTAGCAGACAAACAGATAGAAACGGCAATTACACATGCTTCGCATGCACAGCAATCATATTTGGACGCGCTGGAGAGACGAGGATTGCAGGTGCTGGCAGATGCACAAGCAACCAATCGGATGGTGATTATGTTAGCGGCTCGCCCCTATCATATCGATCCTCTGATTCAGCACAAAATAGCCGATGCCATTGCAGCTATGGGAATAGATGTGATTACAGAGAATGCGGCTACCCATCAGGGCAGTGAAGTGTATGGACAAGTGAATGCACTCTGCCAGTGGGCATATCCAAATAGAATCTTCAAAGCAGCATACTGGGTGGGCAAGCACACTTATCCAAACCTACACATGGTGCAACCCACTTCCTTTGGCTGCGGTCCAGATGCTTTTATCTTGGACGAAGTGAGAATGTTGCTGCAACGCTATGAAAAGAATCTAACGGTATTAAAAATAGATGATGTAAACAATATCGGTAGTCTGCAACTGCGTGTAAGGTCGCTGATAGAGAGTGTGAAACAAGAACAAAAGGTCAGACTCCAACAGCCAAAACAGCAGGAGAAATGGACTACCTCGATATTTGAGAAAGAAGATAAGCAACAACGCACGATATTGATACCATATTTTGCTGAGGGTTACAACGAATTTATTGCCACTCTGGTGGGCATGGCAGGCTATCAATACGAATGTCTTCCTATGGGTTGCCAAGCCGATGCCGAAGAAGGATTGCAGGCAGCTAATAACGATGTCTGCTATCCCGCCACAATAGTAATAGGTAGTATCTTGCGTGCGTTAAAATCGGGGAGATATGATCTACAACACACCGCTGTAGCTATCACACAAACAGGCGGACAATGTCGTGCTTCCAACTACTATGCGCTCATCAAAAACACCATGGTGAAAGCGGGTTTTGCCGATGTGCCAGTAATCTCTGTAGCCACTGGTAAAAGTCTGGGCAATCAACAACCTGGCTTTGAGATTCCTTGGCGGACACTAGCACGTCCTGCATTGGAAGCCATATTCTTTGCCGATGCCCTTGCCAAGTTGTATTACCCTTCTGCACCACGCACTACTAACCCGCAAATAGCCCGCGAACTATACGACCATTATATCCAAGAAGCGCAATCATACATTCAGCAACGGCAGTATAAGGGCCTGCATCGTCTGTTGCAATCTGCTGTTAGGGAGTTTTCTCATATCGTAGATAGACAGAAAGTAGTGCCCATTGTAGGATTGGTCGGCGAGATTTATGTGAAATATAATTCGTTTAGCAACAAGTCTGTCGTACAATGGCTAATTGATCATGGCGTAGAAGTAGTACCACCTGCATTGACTGGATTCTTCTCAACTTCTATGCCTAACGCACATATTAATCGCGAATTTCATATCAAGCATATGTCCACTCCGAGATGGATAATGGATATAGGACATAGTTTGATACAGCATACAGCGCATAAATACGACACATTGTGCAAGGATTTTCCATATTATCGTCCTTTCGATGATATTTTCGATATATATCGTCTATCACAACAGGTAATTAGTCCTGCTGCCGACTTTGGCGAAGGTTGGTTCTTGCCAGGAGAGATTTGCGCTTTAGCAGAATCGGGCGTGGAAAAAGTAGTATCTGTACAACCCTTTGGTTGTATTGCCAATCATATTATATCGAAAGGGATAGAGAAACGCCTCAAACAGCATTATCCTCACCTATCGTTGCTGTTTCTAGACTTTGATTCTGGAACCTCGGAAGCGAATGTGTATAATCGATTATTTTTCCTCTTGAATAGGTAGAAAAATAAAAACAGGATGAATTTTCGCTGTTAAAGATAGGTCGATTTCGTGGTGCGCTATATCTATACTGCCCCATGGCATTGATGGTGTCCATGATGACGGCTTCCAATCCGCAAATTACCCTTCTGATGCCCGTCTTGCAGTCGCCATTGTTGAGCATGCCAGAAGCAGGCCTGTCAACTGCGCCACGGCATGCACTCGTATGCATAATGTATCTTCGGCACAAACTCACCAAAATGCCGAAGATACGGCATTACTATATTAATAGAGGTACACAAAAAATAGCGGCAGAAGTAGCGGCAATAGCAAAAAAATATTTTCATCAGTAACCATCGAACTTCAGAAGCCCTAAAACACAAATCAGCGGCAACATTATCTACATTTGCCGCTACTTTTTGCAGCATTATATAGAAGGTAAATGATTATACCTTCAAGAGCCAGTAATCCGAATACTGCATTTTTTTACCTAACATTTGTGTATATCAAAAAAAAATAGTAATTTTGCACGCAAAATTGCTAAAATGTAAACGATATGAATATGAAAATAGATTGGAAGAAAATTTTGCCCTATGCTGTGGCTATTGTAGCATTTGTGGCGATAGCAATGATTTATTGTGCACCTCTGCTTGAGGGCAAAGTGTTGGTGCAAGGTGATGTGAACAATTGGAAAGGTGCTGCACAAGAGGCACGCGCTTTCTATGATGAAAATGGTACACGTACATGGTGGACCAACTCCATGTTTGGCGGTATGCCAACGTACCAAATTACAGGTAGTCTTCCATCAGGTGAAGCGCGAGGAAAAATGGAAACAATAGGCCATTTGGGATTGATTGGTAATTGGGAAATAGTAGGTGTTATTTTTGCCTACTTCTTTGGTTTCTTCTTGATGCTTCGTTGTTTCAAAGTTAATCCGTGGCTGAGTATTATTGGGGGACTGGCAATAGGATTCTCTACTTACTTCTTCTTAATCATTCCTGCAGGGCATATGTCTAAAGCTATTGCATTAGGTTATCTTGCTCCCGTGATAGGAGGCTTCTATGCCATTTTTCGCAAACAATATTGGTTAGGAGCACCACTCATGACTATTTATGGGATAATAAGTTTGAATTTACACCCTCAAATGACCTATTACATCTTTATGCTGATAGGAGTGTTGGCTTGTGCAGAGTTGTATATCCATATCAAAGATAAGGCATGGAAAGAATTAGGTATTGGTGTAGGGTTGTTGTTGTTGAGCATGTTATTGGTGTTGGGTACCAAGATTAGTTGGCTCGAAATGAACCAATCCTACCTCAAAGAGACCATGCGTGGCGGACATAGCGAGCTTACTCGCTCTGGCGATGATAAGTCTAAACCTGCAGGATTGGACTTGGATTATGCTACCGCATGGAGTTATGGTGTGGATGAGACAATGACTTTCCTCATTCCTAACTGGGAGGGTGGTGCGAGTGGCTATAATGTGGGCGAGAAGTCGCAACTTTGCGAGACAATGAAGGATAATGGCGTGCCTAAACGATCTGCCGAGCAGTTCTGCCAACAGGTGCCTACCTATCGTGGTGAGAAGGCCTTTACCAGTGGTCCTGTGTATATGGGAGCGATTATCTGTTTCTTGTTTGTATTGGGCTTGCTGATTGTGCCAGGACCATACAAATGGGCACTATTGGTGGCTACACTCTTCTCTGTGGCTTTAGCGTGGGGAAGAAATATGATGTGGCTCACGGAATTGTTCTTCAACTACTTCCCAATGTACAATAAGTTCCGCGCAGTGGAGAGTATCCTCGTAGTGGCAGAGATTACGATGCCATTGTTGGGTATTTTGGCTCTGCAGCAGATTGTGGATAAAAAGATAGCATGGGAGAAACTGCGAATGAATATGTTCATCGCTGGCGGTATTACTGCTGGCTTGTGCCTCTTCTTTGCATTGTTTGCAAGCGTGGTGGATGTTACCAGCAGTTATGACGCACAATGGGTGAACCAAGTGCCTGCTTGGCTGCGCGATGCTATCATGGATGAACGTACCGCGATGATTAAAGCCGATGCTTGGCGTTCGTTTATCTTCATTGTACTCGGTTTCGTAGTAATATATTGGTACGCTTGGAAATCTAATACCCATCCTCTCGCCTCATCGCCTTATCGCCTTATCGCCTTTTATGGTGCATTAGCAGTATTAGTACTCGCAGACATGCTACCCGTGAATAAGCGTTTCTTCGGCAATGACCATTTCGTAAAAGCCAAAGATGCGGATGCGTATTTTGCGATGCAGCCATACGAGCAGCAGATTTTGCAAGATAAAGACCCTAACTTCCGTGTGCTGAACTTGGCTACTAATACGTTCAATGATGCGCGCACCAGTTACCGACTGAAGTCTATTGGTGGTTATTCGGCAGCCAAACTGCGTCGTTATCAAGACTTGATTGATGAGCATATCTCCAAAGAGATGAATCCATTGATGCAAACAGTGATGCGCACACAAGGATTTATGTTGCCTGATGAGAATGAAGGCAAAGATTTCCCTGTACTGAATATGCTTAATATGAAGTATGCGGTGGTGCCATTGCAAGGTGGCAAACAAGCCCCCGTACAGAATCCATATGCTATGGGCAACTGTTGGTTTGTGGACGAGGTGATTATGGTGGATACGCCAGACGAGGAGTGCGCTTTGCTGAGCGAGATTGATTTGCACAAGCAAGCAGTGGCCGATAAGAAATTCGCCGAGGCATTGGATATTACCAAACCCGAAGTAACACCATTGATGGCATTTGACGAGAGCAGTATCGAATTGACTTCGTATGCACCTAACTGCCTCCAATATGAATCAATGAACGAGCGCAACCAAGTGGCAGTGTTCTCAGAGATCTATTATCCATATGATTGGCACTTGTATATTGTGAATAACAATGGTGAGAAGATGGAATTGCCTCTTGCTCGTGTGAACTACACCCTCCGCGCTGCGGTTATACCTGCAGGTCATCACCAACTCGTGATGGAGTTCCGCCCACATGCTATGCAAACGGATAAATGGTGTGTGGCAATCTTGATTTTGGCATTGATACTAAGTGCAGGCGGTTTGACATATCCGTTGTGGAGAAAGAAAGTAAAGAAGTGATATATATAATAAGAAAGGGACTTCATAAAGCCCCTTTCTTATTTATAGAATTGTTTTAAATGACTGCTTTATAGCATCTAACGAATATTTCTGCAAATAAGTTTTGCGTGCATATTCATTGAAGCGAGGACGAGGGTTTTGGGTGAAGTTTTTGATACACTCGATAAAATCTTGTGCTGTTTTGCAATTGCCCCCTACAAGCGAGTAATCTATATCATATCCCTCGAAAGCTTCGGGCGTACCGATGATATTTTTGCCATGCATGAGTGATTCACATGTCTTGACTTTCATGCCACTACCAGAAAATATGGGCAGCACAACAATGTCTGCATCTTGCAAATGCGGCAACAAATCAGGAGCATCGCTGACGACTTCTATATCTCGTAAAGCAGGCGACTCATCTTTTAATTTACTCATACCTCTACCTACTATCTTCATATGGATATCTACATAAGGCAAGACGTGTTCTACAAACCATAAAATACCTTGGTTGTTTGGTGCAAAATAACTGCCTAAGAATAGGCATGTAGGCTTTTTACGAGTAAGTTCTGTGGTTTGCTGAATGGAGGTGCCTCTATCTGGTAAAGCGATTGGAATACGAGTCGTGTGTCCAACAAAAGGGTACTTCTCACGCAAGATAAGTTCATCGCGTTGATTAAGAACGATTATTTCGTTGGAGTAGCGACATGCATAAGCATCGTTTTTGTCAACAGCATTTAGTAGAATATGTCGCCCAGGTAAGTGCTTAGGAAGAACGGCATCAAAATAGATTGTTTCAACATTGTGGAAGTGAGTAAAAACTTTGCCCTGATAATTTACCTCTTTTAATATTTTGGCGATAATGCCAAATACACTTCGATCTATAAATATATAGTCATAATTTTGTGCCAATAAGACTATTTCTTTAAGGCGCTGTGGTGTCAATCCATAAAAATAGTTGAAGGGAAATAGTGCTATACCTTGCGCATAACTACAAAGGCTTTTCTTTCGGTATTCATCATGAATATAGTAGGAATCTACTTGTTTTTCACCTAATAGTTCGCAAAACATTTTGTAATTGCGCAAGCTGCATTGCCCTCCTCCCTCTAAAATACCTTTAGAGCGTTTATACCATATGAAAAGAAGTTTTGCCATGGATTAGAAAGTTTTTCGGTGACTGCGTTCAGTAGTATGAATAATGCGTGTTTTATAATCTTTAGCATTCCAATTTTTGATAGGTGTCATGTATGAGTCGGAGTAAATAGCACGAAGCCAACCGTCAGTGTCTGTTGGCATATATATTTGTATTCCTTTGAAATCGCGCTTTTCAAATTCACATATAGGTACATAACTTCTGTCACAAGGGAAACCGTCTGTTGCATTAGCTTCTTTCCATTCTTTAGATTCATGTTTGCGTGCTATAACACTATAATAATCGTTGCCTTCTTTAAAATAATAGAATATATCCAAGTGCAATTTTTTGTATATGTATGTCTCCTCAAAAACGGTATTTGATTCTTTAAAGTAGGCTTGATGATGTAGTTGAAAACCAGCGTCAGCCATTTTTTCATGCAAGTCTGTAGGTAATTCATCGTATAATACACCTAAATCAATATCAGGATCATAACTGATGAATCCTTTATCTCGATAGGCACCTAAGAGTACCCCATAAGTAAGAAAAGCCGTTACGTTTATGTCTTCAAAAACTTGAGTTACGGCTGCTAACATTTCTATCCCTTGCTTTTGAATGCGACGGGAATTAACTTCAGCTTTGAAATAGTTGATGCACTCAACTATTGGTTTGTACAAGCCCAAACGGACTGTTAACTTTGCAAGTAAGTCTCTCATTTGTTTTGTGCAATTTGGTTCATCCCCCAATGATAGACTTTATCTATTGTGGGGCATGGATGGTTATGTCTATGTGCTAATTCGTATATAAATCGGAGTCCAAAAGGAAAGTCTTCTGTAAAATATCTACTTTTCATGTCTGGAATCCAACCTTCTGCTGTTTGCTTCATGGGCGAATGAATGCCTGCAAAAGATGGGATGTTTTTGAGCTTGATGGTCAGGGCTGAGGCATCTGGCACTTCGTAATGTTGTAACAATGTGTTCAAATGTTTTGTAGAAATATGTAATCTGTGTAGCAATTGGAAAAATTCTTGATCCATTTGAAGTATAGTCTGTGATGCGTCATCTGTCCAATCATGGTAGAATAAAGGATTGTTGGTAAATGGTTTGCCATCCCAATCTTTCCACATTGTGTATAGACGCCCTGTATGAAGAATAGGATTGCTATTACTGAGTGTTACTTCGTAGAACGAATCTACTAATGCAGTTGGTGTTTTGAATAGGTCACTAATTGTTTGGCAAAAATCTACTGGTTGTGCTATGTGTTCGGTAGCCATTAGTAACTCGTTTTTATAACCGAGTAACGATGCTCTTTTTCCGTATTCTACTACTCTAGATATATAAGGCACTCGTTGGAAAGCAAAAAGACCATTACTATTCTCAAGTACGTGATGTGCAAATAAGAAGAATCCTGTATTGCCAACTACGGAACCTATGATTGTATTTGATGACAAAAATGGCTTGATGGTTACTAAAGTAGATTCTACTAAAAATGCAGGAAGGCAGAATAAAATAATATCTGCTTGCGGGATAACATCTTGTGGTAAATTACTGATTAATGATAAATGACCATTGTATTGTTTTCCGCTAGGATCATCTACTATAAAGTCATTATTCCACTGCTCTGGGTGTTGCGTATATAACATCACTTCAGTATTAGAATGTGAAGACAATACAGCCGCACATGTGTGCCCTAATCCCCCTCCTCCGCAAATACATATTTTGTAGATGTTTCTCATCTCAATGTTCGAAGAGCAGCTATGATTTGATTGTTGTCATTGGTATCGCGGACTGCGATGCGGATGTATGGTGCATGACACTTTGATGTGCAGTCTTTGATGAGGATGTTATGCTGCTTGAGCAGTTGGATAGCCAATTCTCGTGGTGTATGCGGTGGCAATACTTCGCAAAGTAGATAATTGGCTTCAGATGGAATAACACGCAAATACTCGATTGCTTGTAATTCTTCTACAAAACGCTCGCGCTCTGCGCGGAAATCATTCATTGCTTGCTGATATGGACGTTCGTATTTGCCCAAAATCTGCAAGAAGAACTCCGCAAACGAGTTGATATTCCATATTGAGACTGCACGGCGGAGATTGGTCATTAGCATTGCATTGGAAGTGGCTAATATACCTAATCGTAGTCCAGGCACACCATAGGATTTGGATATGCTCTTGATAACTACCAAGTTGCTGTATTGCTCTAGAATGTCATTGCAGAAGAAGGTTGGGTGTTCGGTAGAGAAATCTATGAAACTCTCATCTAATATGAAGATAATATTGCGCTCTTGACACCACTGAGCTAATCGCAAACAATCGGCATAAGGGATGTAATTTCCTGTTGGATTATCGGGATTGATAAGCACCAATGACCAGATTTTTTTATCCGCAAAGTATTGCATCAAGTCATCTGCGGTGTATTTGAAATCAGGTGACTGTGTTTGATATGCTACTATTTGCTCGGGTATCAAGCGGTTGGGATATTCTTCAAAAGTAGGGCGTATAACTCCCACTTTACCTAATACCTGCTCGAATAATACTTTGATGAGCTCTGCTGCACCATTGCCTACAACCATATAATCTTGTTTTACGCCAAAGTCTTTGGCTGCTAACAGACTATTTACTCGTTGCCCAGATGGGTATTCGGTCAATAAGCGATTGAAACTGGCGGATAGTTCGTCACGCATGCGTTGGTTCGGGAAGTAGGGATTGACCAGATAGCAGAAGTCCAACATATGTGGATAGCGCCAATAACCACCATAGCGTGAGCAAAGTAGGTCGTATTGATGGTCTGTGAATATGGATTCTGCTATATCGAGGTCTTGAATATCATCGATTTCGTACCATTGTTCTCCTGTTAAGGGCAAAGCACGCATGCTTGAATTATCCAGCATGGTGATGACGCGAAGTACTTGTTCATAGTATTCGTTTTTGCCTAATGCCGTGCAATATGCCTCCATAAAGGGCACGTACATATTGGCTGAAAACTGCTGCGAGAATTTATATACATTCACCGTCTTGTAGTAGGAAGGAATCTCTTCGTACTTAAATTGACTGTTTGGTATAAAGCGTTGGATACGATTTTCTTCATCAATAGTGACTACTGTGCCATCCATCCAACTTTCATATTTATCTACCAATGCTAAATCTGGATAAGGGTGATTGAGCAGTTTCTCAATGACCGCATCTTCCATGATTAGGTCAGACTCAAAGAGCAGTGTGTCTTCTGTCGTCAAATAATCTTTAGCAAGATAGAGCGAATAGATATTGTTGGTTTGGTCATAAACCGTATTTTCTACAAACTCAATTGGGGTGTTGAAGGACAAAGTAGCAAGATAGTCTTTTAGCTCTTGCGCTTTATATCCTACAACCAATACAATACGCGATATATGTTGCTTGTCTAATTGATGCAACAAACGACTGATGAGTGTTTCGTTTCCCACTTCAATCATACATTTGGTATTGCCTTTGGTCAGTTCGCCAAGGCGTTTTCCCATTCCAGCTGCTAAAATGATTGCTTGCATATTGTGTTGAATTTGTGAATGATTCTATAAGTCTTCTTTGAATGTTATTTTCTTGTTTTGTTCTTCGCCCTCCACAATGTAGATGGGTATATCAGGCATATGCTCATGCACTATACCACAATCATCTGTGGCGGGGAGATGAGCCGCAGCGCAGGCTGCGGTGCTGAGGTCGCTTACCCCCAATGCCTTGGCGTATGCCTCGGCAATCAATGACAAGCGGAAGGCCTGTGGCGTTTGCGCACGCATGATGGTAGCGCGGTTAGGGATACGGGCTACCTTACCGTCCTTCATCTCATAAACTGTATCTGTTGAGGGGACGGCTACCACTACTGCTTCGTGCTCCTTGAGTGCTTCGCATACATTGGCTATAATCTCTTGACTCACGAATGGACGGGCAGCGTCGTGGAGGAGGAGGTTGGTTATTGGTGTAAGGTGTAGAGTGTAGGGTGTAAAGGCACGAATAGCATTCACACTGGATTCCCAACGTTCTTTGCCTCCTGGGATGATGTGGCGAACTTTTTGCCATGCGTTGGCAAGGAGCATTTGTTCGGCATGCATGATATAATCGGGGTGCATCACAATGCACACCTCATCAATGCAATCGGCTTGCTCAAAGGCACTGACTGCATGCTCCAATACCGATCGACCATCTGCGAGAGGCAACAATTGCTTTGGCAACGTGCCTCCGACACGTGCGCCAATACCTCCTGCTAATATGACTGCGATGTTGTACATTGTGTAGTGTTGTGTAGGGTAGTTTAGAGTTGTGTAGTATTGTATAGGGTTGTTATTCGTTGTTGAATGAGTTGCCAGTATGCTTCTTGTAAGTCTTCGGGCAAGAACGATGTGCGGATGGTGGCTTCCCATTGCGGGTAAATGCGCAAGAACTTGCGGAAGATATTGCTCACCACATTCTCGTTGAGTCCGCTACTGATCATAGCCGTCTCGAAGTCGTGTCGCGTGAGTTTACGTTTCTTGCCGTTGAGGGTAAGTGCCAGTTCCTCGTTGTCCTCTGGAATAGCCAAAAGGGTGTTTACTAAATCGTATGCCGGAGCTAATATGTGTTCTGTCGTGTTGGGAGCATACAACGAGAAGTTCTTGAGGTGCATATCGCTGTTGCCAACTAACCAACAGAAGAGTACCATAGTCCAGTAATTGGTTAAGTCCAAACCTGGGGCATGGGAATATTGGCGTATGGCTTTGGCTATTTGTTCGTATGAACCCTTATATTTGCGTTCTGTCAGTCGTTCGGTGAGTTGGCACATATCCTCCATTGGTAGTCTTGTTCCATTGGTAGTACGGTCAATACGCTTGGTGAGATAGCATAGTTCACCATCTTCAAAGCGCACAAGAATATGGGGAACAACCTCAATCTTGGCTATTTGCGCCAAGTGCATGGTTAGGTCCTCGTTCTCGGGCAAGTGAGGATATTGTATGGTTTGCGGTTTGAGTATATATGCTCCGTCCATACTTACGATGGTGAAACGTGACTCTTGTTCAATGCGCTGGATGTCCATTGACAATTTGGCTTGCACGCCTGTGACGGTAGTTTGTGCCCGAACAATCTGCTTTGCCATATCTCGAATGTCTGCATGCGAATAAGGCAAAGTGGGTACACCTCGCGCTCCAAACCAACGTTTGGCACATGCAGCATGGTAATCATGCTCACCTGCATTCAGTTTCTTATAACAACACAGACATTTCATTTATTCATTCGTTTCGGCTATCACGCTGACCGCTCCAATGCAATTACGGCAACATGCTAAAAGCAATGCCATGCGGTCGCGAGGGTCTATTTTCCAGTTCTCTTGTGCTATATCCAACAACCAGCCTTCGGGAATCAGTCCGTCGAAGAATGGGAAAAGCACGTCGCTTTTGTAAGGCAGAGGGCGCAGAGGTAGTGTTAGACTGATAGGTTTTGATTGCGGATTTTGCAGATATTCGGTATCGTATGCAAATAAAAATCCTTCTTCGTTTTCTATCAATCGTCCCGCTAATGTATTTTGGAAATATATCTTAGCACTCTTCATTTTGTTGGCATCTTGTTGGCAATAATTCTACACCAAAGAGACTCAGTACTTGGTTTACTTTGTCCATGCGTAGTGTGGTCTTTCCCTGTTCCAAGTCGCGCACAAAACGCAAGCCAACACCCGCTTTATCGGCTAAATCTTCTTGCGTCAAACGATATTGCTTGCGCATATCTTTTACATACTGCCCTAATTTTGTTCTTTCCATGTTTTTTTATGCTCTATCGGGTATAAAATGGGTATCTCTCTTATAAATTATACCTTTTCGGGTGTAATTATTAGTTGTTTTGCTTGTTTTATACCCTTTCGGGTGCAAAGGTAGTGCTTTTTTATGATATATGCAAGCGTTTTATGCTTTTTTTGCGGCGAGGATCATTTCGCAGAGTTCGCGGATGGCACCATCGCCACCTTTCTTGGTGAGATGGATAATGCCAGGCACATTCTTTACTACGTCCACAGCGTTGGCGGGGCATGCGGCTACGCCTGCATGTTGCAAGAGGTCAAGGTCATTGACATCGTCGCCCACAAAGCAGACATTTTCCAATGTGATGCCCAACTCCTTGCAAATCTCGTTGGCAGCATCGAGTTTGGTCATCTTCACGCCGTCCACTACACGACCGACACCTGTATATATGTATTCCAAACCAAGTTTCTGTCCTCGTTTCAAGCCAATGGCGGTGTTCTCGCTGGTGAGGATTCCGCAAGGGATTCCCGCTTTGCGCAAGAGCACAATACCCATGCCGTCATATACGCAAAAGCGTTTGAACTCATCACCGCTCTCGGTGTAGTACATTCCGCCGTCGGTCATACAACCGTCCACGTCGGTGAGGAAAAGTTTTACGTCTTTCATATGTTGTTGTATATTGTTACAAATGATTCTGCTAACCTTGACCACGAATACTTATCTTTTTCTTTTATAAGATAGGTGGTGTAGTCGGCTTGGCGGTTGTGGGTGTAGTAGTCGGTGAGGGCTTGGGCAATGGCTTCGGCGTTAGGTTCTACCGCATAGCCCATCTTGTGGTCGTGGACTATCTCGCCCAATCCGCCAACATTGGTCACAAGCATGGGTTTCTCGAAGTGGAAAGCCACTTGCGTTACGCCACTCTGCGTAGCAGATTTGTAGGGTTGGACTATCAAGTCGGCTGCTCCGAAGTACTTGCGCAGGTCGGCATCTGCAATAAACTCGTTCTTGATGATTACCCTGTCCGTCAAACCATTATTGGCTATTTGTGCGCGGTACTTGTCTTCCTCTTCGTAAAATTCGCCCGCGATAATCAGTTGCAAATTAGGCAGTTGGTCTTTGACTTTGCCAAAGGCGTCTAATAAGAGGTCTAGTCCTTTGTATGCACGCACTAAGCCGAAGAAGAGCATGTATTGGTTTTCGGGATTGAGGTGAAGTGCTTGGCATGCCTCCTCCTTGCTCATCGGGTCGCCATAGTGGTCGTAGATAGGGTGAGGGTAGGAAGTCTTTGGCTTGGTGCCATGGTCAAAGCGGTTGATGTCTTGCACTACACTCTCGGAGAGTGCCACAAAGCCATCGGTGTGGCGCACGAAGAATGGGGCAAAGAGTTTGTCCAGGATACTCGGTTCGTGTGGTATCATATTGTGTACCAATGCGATACAGCGTATTTTACTATTGCGTTGGACAATGCGCTGAATCATGCCATAGCAGGGAGCGAAGAACGCCATCCAATAGCAAGTAATGAGCATGTCGGGTTGCATCTTGCGGATACGGCGACCGACTTTTATCCAATTGAATGGGTTGCAGGAGTGGACTTGCTGGCTGATTCGTAGGTCAGCAGGTGCTTGCTCGGTGGAGTATTGCGTTTTGCCTGGGAAGAGGAAAGACGGATATTGCAGGGTGAAAGTGATGACTTCCACCGTATGTCCTTCCGCTTGCAGTTGGCGTGCAAGGCGTTCGTTGAAAGTGGCGAGACCACCACGGAAGGGATATGCTGTGCCGAGTAGGACTATGTGCATGGTGTATGTTAATTAAAGACAACTTAGACAACTTCTGCGCGGCGCCAACATTGCGCCTTGCCAAGGATATAATTTGTCTATTATTCGTGCCGCTGAGCAGTGTTGGCGAAGCGGAATTGTTGTTTGTGTTGTCTTCTTGTTATTTATCAAAAGCGTTCCAGCCTTGGGCTTTGAGGGAGATCTCTTCTCCATTGCGACCAATGAGGTTGATGCCGTATTCGGGTTTGGTGATATGACCGATAAGATAAACGTCATCCAATGGGATTAGTTTCTCGTAATCATCTAAACTACAGGTGAATAGCAGTTCGTAGTCTTCGCCTCCGTTGAGAGCGCAGGTTACGATATTGAGGTTCATCTCCTCTGCAAGGGCAGCGGCTTGGTAGTCGATTGGCAGTTTGTCTTCATAGACAGCGCAGCCGACATTGGACTGCGTGCAGATGTGCATGAGTTCGCTGCTCAGTCCGTCGGAGATGTCCATCATGGCGGTTGGCTTGATACCTGCTTCGTGCAGTTTCTCTATTATATTGCGACGTGCTTCGGGTTTGAGTTGTCGTTCGAGTAGGTACTCGCGACCTTCGAAGGCGGGGGTAGCGTTCTCGTTGGCTTGCATGACAATGCGTTCGCGTTCAAGGAGTTGCAGACCCATGTATGCAGTGCCAAGATTACCTGTGACACAAACGAGATCGTGCTCTTTGGCACCATTGCGATAGACAATGTCAGAGTCGTATGCCTCTCCCAAGCAGGTAATGGAGATGGTGAGTCCCGTCATGGAAGCGCAGGTGTCGCCACCCACGAGATCCACGTTGTAGCGTTCGCAAGCCATACGGATTCCACTGTATAGTTCTTCGAGGTCTTCTACGGAGAAGCGTTTGCTAATGCCCAATGACACAGTGATTTGCGTGGGTGTAGCGTTCATGGCGTAGATGTCGGAGAAATTGACAATTGCCGCTTTGTACCCGAGGTGTTTGAGGGGTACATATTCGAGGTTGAAATGTATGCCTTCGAGCAAAAGGTCAGTGGTCATGAGTACTCGCTTACTGCCGAAATTCATAACGGCAGCATCATCGCCAACGCCCTTTTGTGTAGAGGGTTGTACGTGTTGAATGTCTTTGGTGAGGTGTTTGATTAGTCCAAACTCTCCTATGGTAGAAATCTCTGTTTTAGCCATAACCCGAGTGTGATTTTGAATTAAACATGCAAAGGTACGATTTTTTTTTGAAATATGCAAGGAAAAATGCGTGAGGCCGGTTGAAAAGAGGCGCTTTTTCTTCTTTTTCTCTCCCTTTTTTCTGCCTTATGGGGTATTCATGGAGTATACGTGGGGTATTCATAGAGTATTCATGGGATATACGTATGTATCGGGTATGTGTCGGGTATGTATCGGGTATGTGTCGGGAATATGTCGAAGCATACTGCGATTTTGGAATGAATAATGGGTGGGGTGAGCGTGGAATGAGAGGGCAAGAGAGTGGGCGGAGAGAGTAAGGAAAGAGCGGGGTGGAGGTGGAAGAAAAAATGAGAAAGAGAAATTTTGTTGTTTTTACTTGCGTATGTGAGAAAATTTTTGTACCTTTGCACGCTTTTCGTGCGTGCGCGTGGGAACTACTATAATTTAAGCGCATGCGCGATACTCAAAAGCAACACATATAACGCACAAAAGCAGTAACACGTAACGCAAAACATTACAAACATGATAGATTATATCAAAGGCGAACTGACATTCTTAACCCCTACCTACGCGGTGATTGAAGCAGCAGGAGTAGGGTATCAGATAAACATAGCATTGACTTCGTATTCTGCGCTCGTGGGAAAAGAAGGGCAAGTAACCAAACTGTTTGTTACTGAAATTATCCGCGAAGATACACACGATTTGTTTGGTTTCTTCACGACAGGTGAACGCGAGTTGTTTGTGATGTTGATGACTGTGAGCGGCATCGGCGCGAACACCGCACGAATGATTATGTCAGCATACACCGCTGCGGAGATACGACAGATAATCGCAACAGGCAACGCACGCGCGTTGTCGCAAGTGAAAGGTCTGGGTCCAAAGACGGCACAACGAATCATCGTGGATCTGAAAGACAAAGTGCTGAAGATTGACCTTGGTTCTGAAGCGAACCAAGGCAGTTTAGAGGACGCCGCAAGCGGCTATAGTTTAGAGTTGAAAGGCGAGGATAGCGAAGTGAAACAAGAGGCGGTGAGCGCGCTGACCATGTTGGGCTTCGCTGCGGCAGCAAGCGGAAAAGTGGTGGATAAAATACTCAAAGAAGACCCTAACGCAAGCGTGGAGAAAGTGATCAAAATGGCGTTGAAGATGCTGTAGTGTTTGGAGGGTAAAGTTGAAAGTTGAATGTTTAAAGTTTAAAGTTTAAAGGCACGGATATAGTGAAAAAGTTACTTATCATATTATTGGCGATTGGGAATGGGCTATTGGCAATGGCACAAGACGACACATTGGAGATGATGGTGGACACCGCTATCATGGCTCCTATGCAGGTGAAATCATTGGGCGTGGATAACTACGACGACCTCAATCGCATCAATAGCAGCCTCGACCTGCAAGACCCCGAAAACGTAAACACCACCATAGAATACGACCCCGTGACTGGCGGGTATGTACTCCGAACACGCATGGGAGACGTGGAAATAGCCACCCCATACATGATGACCGCAGAAGAATATCGCACATACTCGGAAAAACAAGAAATGGGGAAATTCTGGCAAGGGAAAATAGGCGAAGTAGAACACGACAACGAAAAGAAATTCGATATCACCGATATGAAATTTAATATCGGTCCAGCAGACAAAATCTTTGGCCCCGGTGGCGTGCAAGTGAAAATGCAAGGTTCGGCAGAACTGCTATTCGGATTCAAACACCAATTCATCGACAACCCCGCACTGACACAGCGTTCGCGAAACAACAATATCTTTGACTTTGATGAGAAAATACAGTTGAGCGTGAACGGAAAAGTAGGTGATAAACTCAATTTTAATATGAGTTACAACACCGAAGCATCGTTCAGTTTTGACCAACAGAACCTGAAACTGAACTTCAAAGGACAAGAGGATGATATTATCCAATCCTTGGAGGCAGGAAATGTGTCAATGACCTTGAATAACAGTCTGATACGCGGTAGCAGTGCGCTGTTTGGTATCAAGGCGGACTTGAAGTTTGGCAAGTTGCGCGTGCAAGCATTGATGTCGCAACAGAACTCGGAGAGCCAAACCGTCAGCAGCAAAGGTGGTGCGCAGACCACGAACTTCGAAGTGCCGATAGATAGTTACGATGAGAACCGCCACTTCTTCCTCAGTTACTATTTCCGCGACAACTACGAGCAGGCGATGAAAGCCTTGCCATACATAGCAAGCGGTGTAACCATTAACCGTATTGAGGTGTGGGTAACGAACAAACGTGGTAACTATGATGAAGCACGAAACATAGTAGCCTTGACCGACTTGGGCGAGTATGACCCTGCACATATTCAAGAGGCGCAATGGACAGCCGTGGCAGGTGCACGCAATCCATACAACAAAGCCAACACACTCTACGAGACCCTGACACAAGGGCATCCCGCCGTGCGCGATATTCAACAAGTGAGCAGCGTGATGCAGAACTTAGCAGGCATGGACGTGGGCGAAGATTATGAGAAGATAGAGTCGGCACGACTGTTGAGCAATGGCGAGTACTCGCTGAACGCAGCCTTAGGATACATCTCGCTGAAAACAGCACTGAACCAAGACGAAGTGTTGGCCGTTGCATACGAATATACCTACGCGGGACAAGTGTATCAGGTGGGTGAGTTCTCCACCGATGCAGGCGAGTCGCTGAAAGCACCTAATGCGTTGCTGCTGAAGATGCTGAAGAGTAGCAATAACGCCCCTATCGCCAAGAACAAAGGTACGTGGGACTTGATGATGAAGAATATCTACTCGATTGGCGCAAGTCAGATGAGTAGTGATAAGTTTGAACTGTATGTCCAATACCGCAACGACTCGGTGGGTACCGATGTGCAATACCTGATGGAAGGTGCCATCAAAGGCAAACAACTGATTCGCGTGATGGGATTGGATAGATTGGATTCGCGCAACAACGCTTCGCCTGACGGTAGATTTGACTATGTGGAAGGATACACGGCGTTGTCCTCTTCGGGTAGGATTATCTTCCCCGTGTTGGAGCCATTTGGTAGCCACTTGGCAAAAGAGATAGGCGATTCGCGTTTGGCGGAAAAGTATGTGTTCCAAGAATTGTATGACTCAACATTGGTGAGTGCACAAGAATACACGGAGAAGAATAAGTTTGCGTTGGTGGGTAAATACAAAGGCTCAGCAGGCAACGAGATTCGCCTGAACGCGATGAACGTGCCACGCGGAAGTGTGGTGGTAACTGCGGGTGGCGCAACGCTGATAGAGAACGTGGACTACACCGTGGACTACACCATGGGAACAGTAACCATATTGAACCAATCCATATTGGAGTCGGGAACGAACGTGGATGTGAAGTTGGAGAATCAGGCATTGTTCTCCATGCAGCGTAAGTCGCTGTTCGGAGCGAACGTGGAGTATGAATTTAATAAAGACCTGACGATTGGCGGTACAATCATGCACCTGAACGAACGTCCTATCACCACGAAAGTGAACACGGGTAGCGAGCCTCTTGCCAACACTATTTGGGGCGTGAATGCCCATTGGAAAACGGAAATGCAATGGCTGACCCTATTGATAGACAAAGTGCCATGGATAAATGCCACCGCACCTTCGACCTTCCAAATCAATGCGGAGTTTGCACACCTGATTCCAGGACACACCAAAGAGGTAGGACAAGTAGGTACGGCATACATTGATGACTTTGAGGCTACCAAAACGAACATTGACATTCATTACCCCAGTTATTGGCGTTTGGCATCTACACCATCTTCGGATAAGTTCCCCGAGTATGAAAATAGCAACGATGTTAGTTACAATAGGAATCGTGCGTTGTTGGCATGGTACACGGTGGACCCTATCTTTGGCAAACCCAGTAGCAATACGCCTAAACACATCAAAGACAATATAGAACTGATGTGCGACCACCGCACACGTACCGTATATGAAACGGAAGTCTATCCAAATAAACAAGTGATGGCCAATGCCGACACACGTCTGCCTGTGCTGAACCTGAGTTATTATCCCGATGAGCGCGGTCCGTACAATATTTCTGCCGATGAGATAGGCACAGACGGTAAACTGACCAACCCACAAGACCGTTGGGGCGGTATCATGCGTAAGTTGGATAACACCGATTTTGAGAAAGCGAATATCGAGTACATAGAGTTCTGGCTGATGGATCCATTCTTGACAAACCCCGATGCGGGATACGAAGGTGGCGACCTATATATCGACTTGGGCGACGTGAGCGAGGATATTCTGCGCGATGGCAAGAAGAGTTTTGAGCATGGATTGCCATTGAACGAAGAAGATGAGACCATGGTGGAGAGCACCGTTTGGGGACGTGCACCCCGTACCACCAGCACCGTGGTGGCGTTTGCCAACGAAGCAGGCGCAAGAGAGAAACAAGACGTGGGATTAGACGGCTTGACCACAGAGCAAGAAACGAATCCGATGTACCTATACTATAATGGTACCAACCCATATGTGGAGTATTTGACTGCATTGCAGCAGAAAGTGGATGCCACCGTATGGAACATGTGGGCGGAGGATGAGTTCTCACCACGCAACGACCCCGCGGGAGATAACTACCATTATTATCGCGGCGATGACTATGATGCAGCAGAGACACCTATCCTATTGCGATACAAACGCTACAATGGCACCGAAGGCAATTCGCCTGAAGCACAAGAGAATGAGCGATATGGTAGTGCATCTACCCTTTATCCTGATATAGAGGACATAAACAACGATAATACGCTGAACGATGGCGAGCGTTTCTATCGCTATCACATATCGTTGCGCCCACAAGATTTGCAACGTGTAGGACAACAGCACATAGCCAGCATCATGGAAACGACCGTCAAACTGCGTAATGATGAGATGGCTACGGTGAAGTGGTATCAATTCAAGATTCCGTTGAAAGGCGACAGCGCAACTGTGCAGAAAGTAGGAAATATCCGCAACTTCAAGTCGATTCGTTTTGCACGTATCTTCATGACCAACTTCAAGCAGGAAACACATATTCGCTTCGCTTCGCTGGATTTGGTGCGTGGCGAATGGCGCAACTATACCAAAGGACTGTATCAGGATGTGGCAAATAATCAGTTCAACATAGCCAACCCATACACTTCGGCGGGTACGTTGGACGTGCAGGCTGTGAACATTGAGGAGAACTCCAACCGTACACCTGTGAACTACGTCTTGCCTCCTGGCATATCCCGTCAGACTGACCCAGGACAAGCGCAACTGATTGCGCAAAACGAACAGGCAATGGTGCTGAAACTGAACTATTTGCCCGTGAAGGATGCGCGTGCGGTATATAAGAATGTAACATACGACATGCGACAATACAAACGCCTACAGATGTTCGTACACGCAGAATGTATGCCTGACTTTGAGCCCATTCAAGACCACGACCTGACCTGTTTCATCCGATTGGGTTCGGACTTGAAGAACAACTACTACGAGTACGAGATACCTTTGGCACTGACACCCGAAGGATTCTACAACGATGATAGCGCGGAAGACCGACTGAAAGTATGGCTGAGAGAAAACACATTTGACTTCCCATTGAGCGCATTGACCGATGCAAAGATGGCGCGTAACAAAGCCAAACGTGCGGGCAATACCAATGTGGGAAATACCATACCATATGTGGTATATGACCCTGAGAAATTGGAGAATAAGATTACGGTATTGGGTAACCCAACACTGGAAGATGTGCAAGCCATCATGATTGGTGTGCGCAACAACAGCAACCGCGAGGTGAGTGGCGAAGTGTGGGTGAACGAGTTGCGCCTGAGTCAGTTTAATGAGCAAGGTGGTGTGGCTGCTATGGCCAATGCTGCGTTGAGCGTGAGCGATATTGCACAGGTGAATGTGGCTGGTCGCTTGGAAACAGCGGGGTATGGTTCGATAGAATCGAATGTATTGGATCGCAATATGGAGAACATGTACCAATTGTCGGTGAGTGCAGCGTTGGAGGCAGGTCGCTTGTTCCCAGAGAAAGCGAAACTGCAAATACCATTGTATGTATCCTATACTAACGAGACCCTATCGCCAAATTACGACCCATTGGATACAGATATACAATTGTCGGAGAGTCTGGAGAACTACGAGACCAAAGAAGAACGCGATTCTATCACCGAAATGGCGAACACGGTGCAAGAAGCAACCAGTTTCTCGGTAACAAATATGAAAGTGGATATCCATAGCAAGAAACGCAATATGTTCTACGACCCTGCTAACTTCTCGATTTCAGCAAGTTACAACAAGCAGAATCAACATACACCCGAGATAGAGCAGGATGTGGTAACAGACCAAAAGGGTTCGTTCAACTATTCGTATAACTTCAATCCACAACCTTGGGAGCCGTTTAAGAATGTGAAAGGTGTGGACAAAGTGAAGTTCCTCAAAGAGATGAACTTCTACTACTTGCCACAGTCGTGGGCATTCAATACCACGATGCACCGTACCTATACACATTTGAAGATGCGCGATTTCAGTGTGGAGGCAACAGGCGCAGCGGATATGGACTTGACCTTCTCGAAGGACTTTACATGGGATCGTAACTTCGACTTCAAGTATGACTTGACCAAGAATATGAAGTTCACCTTCCAAACCGCAATGAACTCCACTGTGGATGAGGGCTATTACACACCTGAGATTATTCGCGATTATGCTTTCACCAATGATTATTACGAGGCATGGAAAGATACTATTCAACGCAGTTTGGCCACATGGGGCACACCATATACCTATCAACAATTGTTCTCGGCATCATGGAATGTGCCATTCAATCGTATCCCATACTTGGAGGCACTGACCGCCAATGGCTCGTACAATGCCACCTATAATTGGAATAGAACGGTGCAGTCGTCTGCACAAGAGACTGCCAATTTGGGTAATGTGGTGAGCAGTACACGTGCTTGGCAAGTGGATGGAGGAGTGAACTTCGAAACGTTGTATGGCAAATCGAAGTATTGGAAACAACTGAACCAACGCTTTAGTCAGCGTGCACGCCGTCGTCCATTCCGCTCGAAGACCTACGATGAAGTGGTAACATTGGTGGCAGGCGAAGAGAAAGAGATTAACCACCGCTTGGGCAGTGAGAATGTGGAAGTGAAAGCCGAGACAGAAAGCGGTAAACCCGTGAAAGTGAAGGTAAAATCTACTTCGACAACGCAAGTAACCATCGTTTCGAAAGCGGATATGGAGAATGTCAAATTGACCGTCAAGACGGTGGACCAAAATCAGCGCAGTGCCGCAGAAAAAGCGATGGATATGGCGGCATACTTCGGTACGATGTTGCGTAAGGTGCAGGTAACATACCGCAATACCAATTCGCTCACCTTGCCTGGTTTTGCTCCACAGGCAGGATTCATGGGACAAATGAAATACAATGACCTCTATGCGCCTGGATTTGATTTTGCGTTTGGTTTCTTTGATGACAGTTTTGTGGAGAAAGCCAAGAATAATGGTTGGCTGTCGGGCGATACAACAGTGGTGCAACCTGCTTCGCGCACCATGACCAATGATTTTGATGTGAAAGTAACATTGGAACCATTCCCTGGATTTAAGATTCAGGTCAATGGCAAACGCTATGCCGCAGAGTCGTCTTCGGTGATTTACTCTTTTGACCAATTGCAAGAGAACATGACTGGTTCGTTCAATATCACGCAGGTGGCTATCGGTACTGCTTTCCACAAGATAGGAACGGCCGACGACAACTTTGCTTCGGAGACCTTTAGTCAGTTCTTGACTAACCGAGATATTATGACGGGTCGCGTGCAAGAGCAGTATGAGAATTTGGTTTATCCGAACGCAGGATTTATCCCTATGGATTTGCGAGGCAAGAAGTACGACCGCAAGCATGGCGTGGTGGGTAATAACACCGCCGATGTGTTGGTACCAGCATTCTTGGCTGCCTATACAGGTCGTGACCCATATAGCGTGAAACTGAATCCGTTTATGAGTCTATTGCAGATACTACCCAACTGGTCGGTAACCTTTGATGGTTTGGGCAAACTGCCATGGATGCGCGATAACTTTAAGTCGGTGAACCTCACTCATGCTTATACCTGTAAGTACGCTATAGGTAGTTACTCCAGTTATTCTACTTGGATACCTGCTGATGATTTGAGCAACAAACATGTTGGTTTTATCCGCGATGTGGAAACAGAAAATCCTATTCCATCTTCGGCATACGATATTTCTTCGGTAACCTTGTCGGAGAACTTCTCGCCATTGATTGGTGTGAACATGACTATGAAGAACTCGCTCTCTGCGAAAGTGGAATATCGCAAACAACGCAATGTGTCGTTGAATGTCAATTCAGTGCAGATTAGTGAGGGTCATACCAATGAGTTTGTGATAGGTGCGGGATATACGATTAAGGATTTGAGTTTCATAGCCAAGTCTAAGGGCGGTGGTCAGAAGAAAGTTAGCAACGACCTGAAACTGAATGTGGATGTTAGTTACAAGGATATAAAGACCTTGTTGCGCAAGGTGGAAGAGGGTATCACCCAAGCAAGTTCGGGAAATAAAGTATTTGGTATCAAGGTCAGTGCGGATTATGTGCTGTCGCAGAAGATTAATCTGCAACTCTTCTACGACCATCAAGGCACCACACCGCTTATCTCTTCATCTTATCCAACCAAAGCGGATAATTTCGGTATCAATATCAAGTTGATGCTGACGCGATAGTATGTTCAAGGTCGGTATCATAGGTCCAGAGTCCACAGGCAAAAGTACATTGTCGCGCTATCTGGCTCAGCGTTATGAGGGTTTGTGGGTGCCCGAGTACGCGCGCGTATATTTAGAGGAACGAGCGCGAGAGCGCGGGAGCGCGTATGCGTACACGCGCGAGGATGTAGTGCGTATTGCGGAATATCAAGTGGAATACTTGCGCCAACTCGCAGCGGAGGATAAGCGGAGGATAAGCGGAGGATACGCCTTTTTTGATACGGAATTAATTATCACAAAAGTGTGGATGCTGCATAAGTACGGCGAGTGTCCTGCGTTTGTGGAAGAGGCCTTGCGGAAATATCCAATGGATGTCTATCTGCTGTGTTATCCTGATTTGGAGTGGCAACCCGACCCTGTGCGTGAGAACCCTGACATACGCGAGTACTTGTTTGAGTGGTATGAACGCGAAGTGCAGGCATTGGATATTCCGTACTATATCATAAGGCATAGGGGAGTGTAGGATGGTTTGTGCAGGATTGCTTCGTAATCCATCGCCCTTCGACGCGATGTCTTACAAGCAAAAAAAGGAAATCACGCTAAGAATAAATTCTTGCGTGATTTCCTTTTTTGTTTGTGATCCGTGCAGGATTCAAACCTGCAACCCCCACATCCGTAGTGTGGTACTCTATTCAGTTGAGCTAACGGACCATTGCTTCTTTTCGAAAGCGAGTGCAAAGGTACTGCTTTTTTTTGATATGACCAAATATTTTGGCAAAAAAATGCAAAATAACCTGATTTTACTCCTTTTTGTAGTTCTTAGTGAGCAAAACAAGCGTTATTTTTTCAGTACGTACAGCGATTCGAGGTTGCGACCTTTCTCGTCGTAGTCCAAACCATAGCCCACCACAAAGGCAGTAGGAATGGACTTGCCAATATATTTAGGTGTAGCATCGGGGTACTGCAACGCATCGGGCTTGAAGAGGAAGGAGGTGAGCTCTACCGAACGAGCACCTTCTTCTTTGAGATACTGAATAAATCCATGCATGGTGAGTCCTGTGTCCACAATATCTTCCACGATGATGATATCGCGGTCTTGGATTGGAACTTGCAGGGGAATGAGCATGTTCACTTTGCCTGTGGTGGCTGTGCCTTCGTAGGATTTGAGGCGAACAAAAGTGATTTCAGCAGGCAGGGTGATGTGCTTGAGAAGGTCGGAAGCATACATAAAGGCTCCGTTCAATACACATACGAACAGTGGTTCACGCCCTGCATAATCCGTGTTGATACGCTCTGCCACCTGGGCTACAAGTGTGGCAATTTCTTCTTTGGATAAATACTCATCGAAGACGAGATTATTAACTGTTACACTCTGCATGGGAAGAAAATGTTTGAAATATAGTGCAAAAGTACTACTTTTTGCGGATATTTGCAAGAGAAAATATATTTTACAACGAAAAATATATCAGAAAATGGATTTGTGTTTGCATAATTGAAAAAAAAGCAGTACCTTTGTAGGCGATAAAGTAGGCAATGCGCTATGGGCGATTGGTTATTGGCTATAGGCTATTGGCTATAGGTATGAGTGGATAATTATTTAAAGCAATACAACAATGAAAAACGAAGAATTGGAAAAAGTATTGGCCGTTGCTGAGCAATGGACCAAAGAGCCTTACGATGCAGAGACCTGCGCTGAGGTGAAAGCCATGATTGAGGCTGAAGATAAAACGGAACTGATTGATAGTTTCTATCGCACATTGGAGTTTGGTACGGGTGGACTGCGTGGACTCATGGGCCCTGGTACCAACCGTATGAACAAATACATTGTGGCACAAGCTACACAAGGCTATGCCAACTACTTGCTGAAAGTGCAAAAAGAAGGTGGCTTTGCTACACTGAAAGGCGATACCGTGAGCGTGGTGGTGGGTCATGACTGCCGCAACAACGGTCGTTTGTTTGCAGAGACAGTGGCTGCGGTGTTTGCTGCCAATGGTATTAAAGTATATCTGTTTGAAAGTCTGCGCCCTACGCCAGAGGTTAGTTTTGCTATCCGCCACCTCTCTGCACAAGGTGGTGTGAACGTAACAGCCAGCCACAACCCTAAAGAGTACAACGGATATAAAGCATATTGGGAAGACGGCAGCCAAGTGCTCCAACCACATGACCAAGGAATCATTGATGAGGTAAACAAAGTGACTCTTGCAGATGTAAAAATGACTGGCAATGAGCACCTTATCGAGATTATCGGTGGCGAGATGGACTACGATTACATGCAAGCCGTGAAGACCGTTATGATTGACCAAGAGACTATTTTGCGCCAAAAGGATTTGAATATCGTTTATACCCCATTGCACGGTGCGGGACGTCAGATTATCCCAATGTGTTTGCGCTCTTGGGGCTTCGAGAATATCCATGTAGTGCCTGAGCAAATGGTGATTGACGGCAATTTCTCTACCGTGCAAAGTCCTAACCCAGAGAACGCAGAGGCAATGACTATGGGTATGAACCTCGGTACTCAACTTAATGCTGACCTTGTGATTGCTTCTGACCCTGATGCCGACCGTATCGCCATCGTTTGTCGCAACGACAAAGGCGAGTGGACTATTATCAACGGCAACCAAACCTGTATGATGTACTGCTACTACATCATCAACAATATGAAGAAGTTGGGCAAGTTGCGTCCAGAGCATTATTTGGTTAAGACCATCGTTACCAGCGAGTTAATCCGCAAGATGGCGGACGCACAAGGTGTGACTTTGACCGACGAATATACAGGCTTCAAGTGGATTGCCAACCGTATCCGCGAGTGGGAAGGCACACGCAAATACATCGGTGGTGGCGAAGAGAGCTTCGGCTTCTTGCCTTACGATGCAGTACGCGATAAATGTTCTCCTTCGGCTATCTGCCTTATCTGCGAGATTGCTGCGTATGCGAAGGATAACGGCATGACCCTCTACGATTATCTGCTGAATATGTATATGGAGTATGGCTTCCAACGCGAGACAACCGTTAATGTTGTTCGCCCGGGTAAGTCAGGCGCAGAGGAGATTCAAGCCATGATGGTGAACTATCGCCAAAATCCTCCTGTGGAGATTGCTGGCGAGAAGGTGGTTAAGTCTAAGGACTTCAAGACCCTCGTTCAACGCGAATGGGTGAATGGCGAGTGGGTAGAGACACCTATCGTGATGGCACTCAACGCGACCAGCAATGTGCTGCAATACTTCACCGAAGGTGGCATGAAGATCAGCGTTCGCCCAAGTGGTACAGAGCCAAAGATCAAGTTCTATTTCGAGATTCCTGCTGAGATGCCAACGCCAGCCGACTACGACAAAGCCGTAGCCGAAGCCGAAGCCAAAGTGCCAGCTATCAAAGCCAGTTTGGGTATTTGATAGGTGAAATTTTAAGACAACTTAGACAACTTCTGCGCGGCGCCAACATTGCGCCTTGCCATGTTGAAAATAATATGCTTAATACATAATTTGAAATTAAATTGCCTATGAAACATTAGTGTGTAGTTGATACGCACATCGTAAAATAAAGAAAAAGCGTTTTAGCATTATTCTTTGCTCAAAAAGTTTGGCGACTAAATGACAGAAGAAATAATAGTTAAAATGCTCGTGTGTAAGCACGGGCTTTTAAGTGTTCTTCTGTCGGGTCACGCCAAACACCTTTGAGCAGGATACTGAAAGTGCCGTGCTTTTTTATGTGCGTATCTTCTTGAAACACGACGGAGTAACCCGAAAAGCCAAAAGTGAGTAGGGAATAAATGTATAAATACAAAATGATTATGAAAAAGATTTTACTTGGTTTAGTTATGCTGGTAACCGCAGCAACAATGAATGCACAAGTAGTGTTAGACGGGACAATAAATGGGACGCTGGTAAATGGATATACAATTAGTCGAAATTATGTTGGACTACAAGATCAATATGTTAGTCAGCATGTAAATGATAGTATATACATATACGATGAGAATTATTGTCTGAAAAAACAAATATTTCTTGAAGAAGATGCAGATATCATTGCTAAAAATGTTTTCTCCACAGATGGAAAAATTTGTTTTGTTTACAAAAAGGATCATGGTAGTTACCCTGATGTAAAGTCAACTATTATAATTATAGATGAGGATGGTAAAATAGTAGATAATATTGATTTGCAAGGATTTAATGAGACAGGTGTTTATTTAGTATTTATCAATGGTATGTATAAATTAATAGTTTCCGAATGTTCATACGCAGATGGAGTATGCATTTTTTATAGAACCCATATTTACTCCTGCCCAGGTAATGGCGAAACTACAACAAGTGTGGAGAATGTACCTGCGAAAGTAAAACGCAATGCGTATCCTAATCCTGCAAGTGATTTAGTAACATTGCCTTACGAGGTGGATGGCGCAACTTCCATGAAGATTTACGACATGCAAGGCAAGTTGGTTGAGCGTAAGTTCTTGGATGAGAGCAAACAAGAGTTGCAACTCGATATAAAGGATTATACAAGTGGCATGTACTTCTTTGAAGTAAACGGCGAAAGCAATTCGTTTATAGTGAAATAATCGGTAGGTAATATTGCCAAGTATGAAAAATCGTTCTCGAAAGGGAACGATTTTTTTGTTATTTGGTGAGAGAAAGCGGGGAGATATGCCGTTACTCTCTTAGTGATGTCATAGCGAAGTTCCTATGAAGTCCCTATGAAGTTCCTATGAAGTCCCTATGGAGATGAGTGGCAGATAGGAGGAAGTGAGTTAGGAGTTAGGAATTAAGAATTAGGAATTAAGAATTATGAATTATGAATTGTAAATTGTAAATTATGAATTGTATTACAACTCAATGTGGCGTGCGGTGATAGGTTCGGAGAGGAAAAGCGATGCCGACTCGGAAAATTTGGTAGCAGATTCAGTGGTGAGGAATTTTGAATTATGAATTATGAATTTTGAATTATCTTCAAGGGCGTGTCTATTTTTCAAGGCGCGTTCAGCAATGTCAGGATGGCGGTGAAGATAATCTGCTAAACTACGAGCGACAATTTCGCCCTGAGAGATAATTTTGAATTTTGAATTTTGAATTAAGAGTTTGGTATGCTCGTATTTTTCAAGAAACGCTTCAATCTTGGGTTGGAGTAGGGGATAATGAGTGCAGCCCAAAATGATAGTATCAATCAGCGGATCGCGGGTGAGGAGTTCGGTTAAGTACTTTTCTACGAAATAGTTGGCACCATCGCCCAAATGTTCGCCCGACTCAATTAGTGGTACCCACATGGGGCATGCCTGCTGAGTAATCGTGAGGGTGGGGTCTTGCTTGAGCAGTTCGATGACATAACTCTCGGATGCCACTGTGCCCGGGGTGGCAAGTACACCAATATGTTTGGTACGCGTGCGCTGTGGCACCACCTCTACCGTGGGGCGGATGACACCTAACACACGTAGTTCATCTGGGTTGATGTCGCGTTGCTGGATAGTGCGCAACGCCTTGGCACTGGCGGTGTTACATGCCAAAATAATCAGATTGCAGCCCTGCTGGTGCAGGTAATTGACCGCCTGAAGGGTATATTCG
Source organism: Bacteroidales bacterium (assembly GCA_015061165.1). Lineage (GTDB taxonomy): Bacteria > Bacteroidota > Bacteroidia > Bacteroidales > Paludibacteraceae > Colicola. Next base: position 203,204 of record SUXC01000002.1, on the reverse strand, counting down.
TAAATGACATCAAAAGAGCGTGTTCCGTATGGCGCACGAGCATTGTCGCCCAAGTAGAGATAATCGTACTGGGGGAGATGTTGGCGAATGTGATTCAGAATAGTCAGTCCGCCATAACCGCTGTCGAAAATACCGATCAAATCAGTTTAAAGTTTATAGTTTATAGTTGAAAAGCACGGAATTTCGCTGCAAAGGTACAAAAAATAAATAAAATGCACAAATAATTTGCATAAATGGCATTTTTTTTGTAACTTTGCAGCCGAATAGTAACATGCAGTTACTAAATAAGGAAAAGCAAATAAAATAAATCAACTAAGAATATGAAATTTAATGTATCAAGCTCAAAATTGTTTGCTCAGTTGCAAGCAGTGAGTCGTGTGATTGCTGCAAAAAATAGTTTGCAGATATTGGAGGCCGTATTGTTTGACCTCGAAGGCGATGTATTGACCTTAACCGCTTCGGATAGCGAGACTACTATCCGCACCTCTCTAACCGTGGAAGATGCACAAGGTGCAGGCAAAGTGGCAGTGGGCGGAAAATTGCTGTTGGAAACACTGAAAGAGTTTTCGGAGCAACCATTGACCTTCCAAATAGATGAACAGAACTTTGGTTTGAATATTACCAGTTCGAATGGTACGTATAGTTTTGTAGGCGCGAACGGATTGGAATATCCTGAGATGCCAGTGGAAGAGGGCGAAAACACATTCACAATGCCTGCGAATGCACTGTTGGACGCTATCAACAAAACCATCTTCTGTACCGCAGATGATGAGTTGCGCCCAGTAATGAATGGTATATTCTTTGACCTCAGCGAGGATAAAATCACATTGGTGGCTACCGATGCACATCGTTTGGTTCGTTATATCAACGCAGGCGTGAAAGGTGCACAAGCCGTAAGTTTCATCTTGCCAAAGAAACCTGCTCAACTGCTCAAACAAGTTCTGCAAAAAGAGGCAGATGAAGTGAAAGTAACCTTCGGTCAGAAGAATGCGAAGTTCGAGTTTGGCAGCACCGTGATTGTTTGCCGTCAGATAGAGGGTCGCTTCCCTAACTATAATGCGGTAATCCCACAAAACAATAGCAACAAGGTATTGGTGGATCGCCAAACTATCGTGAATGCCTGCAAACGTGTGGCTGTGTTCGCAAACACTGGTACCAGTTTGCTGAAATTGGCGTTGAGCGAGAACCAAATCAAGATTTCGGCGCAAGATATAGACTTCTCTACTTCGGCAGAGGAAATCATCCCTTGTGATTATAGCGGAATGCCAATGGCTATCGGCTTTAAGGCTCCATTCTTGATTGAAATTTTGTCGAACGTGGCATCGCAAGATGTAGTGCTTCAGTTGGCTGACCCTGCTCGCGCAGGTTTGATTCTGCCATCAGAGAATGAAGAGGGTCAAGACCTGCTTATTTTGCTCATGCCAATGCTCCTCAATGAATGATGAAATTGCAACTAACTCGCCCGTTGGTCTTCTTCGATTTGGAGACCACGGGACTAAATATCGCATCGGATAGGATTGTCGAACTGAGTTATTACAAGGTCTTTCCCAATGGCTGCTCGGAGGGAAAGACCTTCCGTGTCAAACCTGTGCAGATGATGTTGGGGCAGGAAGTGCAGTTGCATATCTCGGAAGAAGCAAGTGCCGTGCACGGAATCTATGACGAGGATTTGGTGGACTGCCCAACCTTCAAAGAGATTGCGCCTGAACTGGTGAAAGTACTGGAAGATGCAGATTTGGCGGGATATAACTCGAATCACTTTGACTTGCCTCTGCTGGCGGAAGAGATGATGCGAGCAGGCGTGTATATTGATTTGAAACAAAAAAAGATGGTGGATGTGTTCACTATCTTCCAACGCCAAGAACCACGAAACTTGGTGGCTGCCTACAAATTCTATTGTGGCAAAGACCTGACCAATGCGCACTCGGCAGATGCCGACACAATGGCAACCTACGAGGTACTGATGGCGCAACTGGAGAAGTATGATATTCCAACAGATGTAGAGGGTTTGGCTGAATTTACCGCAGGAAATACCCGCTTTGCCGACTTTGCAGGGCGTATTGCGTATGATGCGCAAGGCGTGGAGATATTCAATTTTGGCAAGTACAAAGGACAACGCGTAGCCGATGTCTTTCGTCGTGATGTGGGATATTACGGTTGGATTCAGCAAGGCGATTTTCCACAATACACGAAGAACGTATTTACACGTATCTATTTGAGTTTGAGGAAGTGACAGGCAATTTAACCATATTAGGTTGCGGTAGTGCGATGCCTACATTCCAAAACTCGCCCTCTGGGCAGATTGTGGAATTGTGCGACAAGTCCTTCATGGTGGACTGCGGGGAAGGCACACAACTGAAAATGAGACAGTTGGGCGTGAAGACAGCACGGCTATACACGGTGCTGATTTCGCATTTGCATGGCGACCATTGCTTTGGACTGATAGGATTGATTTCCACTTTGGGTATGATGGGTAGGACACAACCGCTGCATATCTATGCACACGGCGACTTGGAAAAACTACTGCGCCCGTGGTTGGATTATCATTGTCAAGATATGCCGTATGAGATTGTCTTTCACACGATTAACCCACGCAAGCGTGAGGTGATTTTTGAGGATAGGACACTGACCATTGAGACTATTCCGTTGAAACATAAGGTGCCTACTTGTGGTTTTCTCTTTACCGAACATCATCGCGATACGGAGCCACGCAAACGCTATGCGTATTGTTCGGATACGGCTTATCGTGAGCAGATTGTGGAACAGATAAAAGGGGTGGAGGTGTTGTATCATGAGGCAACCTACACGGAAAAAGATGCTGATAAATGCAAGAAATATACCCATTCTACAGCCAAACAAGCAGCGCAGATTGCTCAGTTGGCAGCGGTTGGGAAACTGGTGATAGGGCATTTTAGTGCTCGCGAAGATGACCATACCGTATTTTTGAACGAAGCACAAGAGGTTTTTGCAAATACGGTATTGGCAGAAGAGTGCACCACGATGGAGATATAAATGGCAAAAGTTTCGACACAATATGTATGTTCTAACTGTGGAGCAAAAGCACCACAGATGATAGGTCGTTGTCCTGTTTGTGGGGAATGGGGAACATACGAGGAGGAGGTGATTGCAACTGCTGTCGCTACGAAAGGCGGTGCAGGACTTCGTCGAGGAGCAAAAGCGCAACGCCTGCATGAGGTGGATGCGAAGGAAGAAATGTGTATAGATATGCAGTCTTCGGAACTGAATCGCGTGTTGGGTGGCGGATTGGTACCTGGCAGTTTGGTGCTATTAGGTGGAGAGCCTGGAATAGGAAAATCCACGTTGGCATTGCAAGTACTGCTGAAAATGGGCAACAAGAAAACGCTTTATGCCAGTGGCGAGGAGAGCGCAAAGCAATTAAAACTGAGAGCCGAACGTCTTGCAGGAGATGCATCGAACTTGTATATATTGGCGGAGACTTCGCTGGAGAGAATATTGGACTGCGTCAGGGATATTCAGCCTGAAATAGTGGTGGTGGATAGTATTCAAACTATTGGTACAGAAGCAATTGAGGCGAGTATTGGCAGTTTGAGCCAAGTGCGTGAGTGTGCTACTCGTATCCTGCAATACGCCAAGGAGAAGAATGTGCCATTTATCATAGTTGGCCATATTAATAAAGAAGGCTCGTTGGCTGGTCCCAAAGTGTTGGAGCACATTGTAGATACGGTATTGCAGTTCGAGGGCGACCAACATTATATGTATCGCATCCTGCGCGCGCAGAAGAACCGCTTTGGTAGCACCAGCGAACTGGGCATCTTCCAAATGCAGCAAGACGGTTTGCGCGAGGTGGTGAATCCGAGCGAGTTGCTGCTGTCAAGTAATAGAGAAGGACTTTCGGGTATCGCAATTGCTGCGGCAGTAGAAGGTGTGAGACCATTGCTTATCGAGGTGCAAGCCTTGGTGGCAAGTGCCGCCTATGGAACGCCACAACGTAGTAGCACTGGGTTTGATGGCAGGCGACTGAATATGCTGTTGGCAGTGTTGGAGAAACGTGTGGGCTTCAAACTGATGCAGAAAGATGTGTTCGTGAATATCGCAGGTGGACTGCGCGTGAATGACCCTGCAATAGACTTGGCAGTGTTGGCAGCAGTGCTTTCGTCAAATATGGACATCGCGCTGGATGAAGAAATTTGCGTAACAGGTGAAGTGGGGTTGGCAGGTGAAATACGCCCAATAAATCGTATTGACCAACGAATACGAGAGGCGGAAAAACTTGGTTTTCAGCGAATTATAGTTCCTTCGGGACAGAAGTATGATGCACGTAACCTGAAGATAAAAGTGGTGGAAGTGTGCCGTGTGGCAGAGGCTTTCAAAATTTTATTCAAGAAATAATTTGCATATATGAAAAAAAAGTAGTACCTTTGCAGGTCAAATTTGTATAAATATTAAAAATAATTAATAGTCGTTATGAAGAAGAGTACATTTATTCTTGTGTTGCTAATGGTGTTCGCTCCATTGTTTGTGAATGCCCAAACGCAAAACGTTGAGTTAGGATTGCAAGTAGGAGCAGGTTTCTTTATGGGAAATGAAAATCCCGCTGCTGGTTATACACGTACTCATGAGTTCGCATGGATGCGCGACTCAGAGGGTATGCCTGCGTTCGAGACATTTGGTGGAACAGTGCGCTATCGCTTTGATAACCGTTGGGCTTTGCAGGGACAAGCTATGCGCCAACGTACGCGTTTCAAAGAGAGCGCAGAAAAACAGGATTTGTATTTCTACAATAGTATGTGGAATGTGGATCTGATGGCAGAGTTTAATATTCTAAAATACGGTTTTGTTGAGAATCGAAATGCTAAGGTTTACACCATTACTCCATATGTAGCAACAGGTATTGGTACTTCTCTCTACAACAAGACTGCCACCTATCGTTGGGGTATGAATGACGGAGAGCAAAATACTCCGTTCCCTGCTGTTAAGGCGAAGGACTTGGCGGCAGCATTGTATATTCCGTTTGCAGCAGGTTTGAAGGTGCGTATGGCTTCGAATTGGCAGTTGAAGGTAGCTTGCCAATACAATTTATATGTGTTGAACGGCAATCTTGATGGTAGTACTGTTGGCGCTAAATATTCCAATGGTAAGTTAGTATATACAGGTGGCGATGGTGTGTCTTTCAAGAACGTGAAATACAAAGCTGCCAGCACGCATAACGTAGCTGTTACAGTAGGAGTAATCTATAATCTCCCAGCAAACGGTCAAGCAGGTGCGATTATCAGCTACTAATATCTTCAATAAGCATATCCGATTGCTTGTTTTGCTATGGGTTGCCCTGACCCCTGCTTTGTTATTTGCTTCTCAACAGGAACAGATGGAGAAATCCATTGATGAGTTTGATGATCAGAAGGGAAATAAGGAGTACAGTTTTGATGCAGGTTTGCAAATAGGTACTGGATATTATATAGGAGATGCCAATAAGATACCTTTTGTACAATCACGATATGCAGTAGGAGCACAATTTCGCTATAAGTTTAATAATCAGCGATTTGCTATCCAGTTTAAGATGCAACGCACATGTTTAGCTTATAGTTATGCTATGGAGGAACCAGTTGAGCAACCTATAGAGCAGCCTGTTGTTCCAATAATGTACCAAAACCCAACGTGGACTGCTGATCTTGTGTGCGAGTTCAACTTCTTTAAGTTTGGTTCTCCTTCGTTTGATTATCGCGTAAAAACAATCACACCTTACTTGTTTTTAGGAATAGGAGGAAGTGCTTCTAACAAGTTAGCGGCGGTTATGGCAGAAAATCCGCTACCGACAGTAAATGTAAGAGCGATGGAAGTTGCAGTCTATGTACCTGTGGGCATTGGTTTAAAGTGGAAATTTGCTAATCGTTGGCAATTGCAGGTGGCGTGGCAACATCAAGTGTATCTGTCTGATAATGTGGAGGGTTATTTGCCTAATATTGATTTTAAGGAAGGTGATAGACTGACGGAAATTACGCATGGCGTATTGGATAACTCTCACGATCTCAATGGTTTTAATATATTGAATAATGATTTGACCTCTTCTTTGACCGTTGGTATTGTGTACGAGTTTGGTGATCAACGATACAAAAAGTATCTTAATGAAAGATCTGCCGTTTCTGCACGTATAAGAAGAGGATTGCATATTGAAGACTAATATATGAGTTATAAAACCCAAATACAACCCAATCGTATCCCGCGCCATATTGCTATCATTATGGATGGCAATGGTCGTTGGGCAAAACGCCAAGGTATGGCGCGTATGTTTGGGCATCGCCAAGGCGTCGAAACCGTACACCGTATTACGGAAGCTGCGGCAGAATTGGGTATTGAATACTTGACGTTGTATGCTTTTTCAACGGAGAATTGGAATCGCCCGAAAGAGGAAGTGGATGCACTGATGTCGTTGTTGGTGGATACTATAGCCAAGGAGACTCCTACACTGATGAAGAATAACGTCCGTCTATCTACTATAGGTGATTTGGCTCGCTTGCCTGAAAATGCACAGCAGAAGTTTCGGGTTTGTATGGAGGAGACGGGTAAAAATACAGGTTTGAATTTGGTAATTGCGCTCAGTTATAGTGCGCGTTGGGAGATGATTCAAGCTACGCGAAATATAGCCTTGGCAGTGCAACAAGGTACTTTGTTGGTAGAAGATATTAATGAAGAACTAATATCCGCTTCCTTAACTACAGCACAGATGCCCGACCCTGATTTGCTGATTCGCACCAGTGGCGAGTTGCGCATCAGTAATTTCCTGTTGTGGCAATTGGCATACGCTGAGTTGTATTTTACAGATTGCTTGTGGCCCGAATTTACGGAAGAAGAATTTTATCATGCCATTGTTGATTATCAACATCGTGAAAGAAGATTTGGAAAGACCAGTGAACAAGTTCGTTAGTATATTATTATGTTTGGGTTTTCTGTTGCCAGTGGCAGCACAAAACGATAGTGTATCGGTAGTATCTGATGCTGTTTCTGTTGTGGAAGAATTGCCTATCATTGAATATACCATGCAGCGCAAGACATATGAAATCGCGGATATTACGGTATCTGGAGCCGAGAGTTATGAGGATTTTGTACTGATTGGTTTCTCGGGATTGGCAGTAGGTGACAAAATCGAAGTGCCAGGCGACCAGATAACGAAGTCATTGCAACGTTTTTGGAAACAAGGACTCTTCTCCGATGTAAAAATCAAAGCCAAAAAGATAGTTGGCGATAAAATCTGGTTGGAGATCGCTCTCGAACAGCGTCCTCGTATCTCTGATGTCGTGTACAATGGTTTGAAGAAGAGTGAGATAGAGGATGTGGAGGTGAAGATTGGTATTCAGAAGAACGGTCAAATGACCCCCAATCTTGAGGATAGAGCCAATAAGGTGATTATTAAGTATTTGGAAGAAAAGGGCTTCTATGATGCTACCGTCAAAGTGCTACAGTTTGATGACAAAGACAATCCTGGTTATGTCAAGGTAGCAATAAATGTAGATAAGAATGCGAAAACACGAGTTGGAAGAATATATATATCAGGCAATGAGGCTCTTACAGATAATCAGGTCAATTTTGCGATGAAGAAGACCAATGATAATAATATCATCAACTTCTTCCGACCAAAGAAATTCGTGGCTACTGAGTTTGAGAACGACAAAAAAGCCGTCATTGAGAAATATAATGAAATAGGTTATCGTGATGCGATTATTGTATCGGATAGCGTGGTTCGCTCGCCCGAAGATTCTACGCGAGTAGATGTGTATCTCACTATTAATGAGGGTAGAAAGTACTTCTTTGGTGATATAAAGTGGGTGGGAAACACAGTCTATCCATACGAGTATCTTGATGCAGTATTAGGTATTAAGCAGGGTGATACGTACAATCTTAAGGAACTCAATAAGCGTCTAAACGAAGACGATGATGCAGTGGCTAAGTTATATACCGACCAAGGTTACCTCTTCTTTAATGTGGACCCTGTGGAGGTGCGTATTAACCAAGATTCGATTGATTTTGAGATGCGTATGTATGAGGGACAGCCTGCTACTATCAATGCTATTAATATAGTAGGTAACACGCGCGTGTACGAGCACGTGGTGCGCCGCGAACTTTATACCAAACCAGGACAACTCTACAGCCAATCCGATATTATGCGTTCGCTTCGTGAGTTGGCACAGATGGGACACTTTGATCAAGAGAATATAGTGCCTGATATACAACCTAATCCAGAAGATGGTACGGTGGATATTACCTACAATTTGGAAACAAAGTCCAGCGATCAGATTGAGTTCTCGCTTGGATGGGGTGCTACAGGTCTTATTGGTACGTTGGGATTGAAGTTCAGCAACTTCGCTATTCAAAATCTCTTCAACCCTGAGAGTTATCGTATTGTGCCACAAGGAGAAGGACAAACCTTTAGTATCAATGCACGTACTAATGGTGTGTATTATACGTCAGCATCGGTAAGTTTCTTGGAACCTTGGTTGGGCGGTAAGCGACCTAATTCATTGAGTACCAGTATTTTCTTTGCATCGCAAACGGGTTATTCTGATCGCTACTATCAAGCGTATCAGAACCTTTACAATACCTATTACAGCTACTATGCGTATTCGGGCAACTCCAACTATTTGCAACAGTTGCAGGAGTCGGAGGCTGACCCTAATAAGTACCTTCGCACGTTTGGTGTAAGTTTGGGTTATGGTAAACGTCTTAGTTGGCCTGATGACTACTTCTCTTTCTATGGCGAGTTGAGTTATCAATTGTATATGATGAAGGATTGGCCATATATGATTCTCACGGATGGTAATAGCCATAACCTCGCGCTCAATCTGCAATTGTCGCGGTCAAGTATTGACAATCCTATCTATACACGCCGAGGCTCACAATTCACTCTTGGGCTGAAGATTACTCCGCCATACTCGCTCATTAAAGGTACGACAGATGCACAGTTTGCGCAAATGTCCACAACAGAGAAGTATAACCTATTGGAATATCACAAATGGCGTTTCTCGGGCAAAGTATTCACTCCGCTCACACCAGATTCTAAGTTAGTCTTGATGGCGCGTGCTGAGTTTGGATATTTGGGACATTACAACAAAAATGCCAAATCCCCATTCGAGAGTTTCTACATGGGTGGTGATGGTATGTCCAGTTACTCCAGTTATTCTACAGAGTATATTTCTATGCGTGGTTACCAATCGGGTTCGCTGACACCGTATGACCCTGCCACAGGGCGTAATATGGGATATGTGTACAACAAGTTCACGATGGAGCTACGCTATCCTATCGCTTTGGAGCAGAATGCTACCATTTGGGCATTGGCATTCGTAGAGGCAGGTAACTGTTTTGCGGACATTAAGGACTATAACCCATTCAATCTCAAGCGTTCAGCGGGTGTGGGTGTACGTCTTTTCCTGCCTATGTTCGGACTCATGGGTATCGACTGGGGATGGGGATTCGACCCAATCAATGGCTCAAATCAATATGGTGGTTCACAATTCCACTTTGTACTTGGACAAGAATTATAATAAATCACAGACATATGAAACGATTTCTCTTTATTGCAATATTGATTCTCGGTTGCTGTTCGCCTGCCATTATGGCGCAGAAATTCGCTGCTGCATATCTTGATATGCAATATATTTTGAAGAATCTTCCACAATATGAGATTGCCAATGAACAATTGGCGATGATTTCCAAGCGTTGGCAAAAAGAGATTGACAATGCGCAACAAGAGGTGCAAATCCTCGTGTCGAACTACCAAACTGAGCAGATTTTCCTGTCTGCTGATATGAAGAAGAAGCGCGAAGATGAGATTTTGGAGAAAGAGCAGCAGGTATTGGAACTCAAGCGCAAGTATTTTGGCGAAGGTGGTGAGTGGTACAAGAAGCGTGAGTCGCTGCTCAAACCTATTCAAGAGGAGATTTATAACGCAGTACAGGAGATTGCCAATGAGAAGAAATATGATATTGTCAAGGATAGGTCGGCAGATCCCAGTTTGATTTATATGTCCAGTCGTTTGGATATTTCTGACCAAGTGTTGGAGAAATTAGGCGCAAAATAGCAACCCGCAATTGAAAACAGAATAATATTAATAATAAAAAGATAAAACAATGAAAAAAATCATTCTTATGCTTGCTTTGGTTTTGCCAATGCTTGCAAGCGCTCAAAAAATCGGACACATCAATTCACAAGAGCTTTTGGCTGCTATGCCTGAATTGAAAACTGTTCAATCTAAGTTAGACACTTTGGCTGGTCAATACGAGACTCAGTTTGCTAACATGCAAGAAGAGTTTAACAAGAAAGTAGCTGATTTCCAAAAGGATCAATCTACTATGACCGCAGGTGTGCGTGATTTCCGTCAGCAAGAGATTGCTGAGATGGAGCAACGTATCTACCTCTTCCGTCAAACGGCTCAAGAGGATATTCAGAAAAAGCAACAAGAGTTCCTCATGCCTATCCAACAACGTATGATGGATGCCATCAAGAAGGTGGGTGCAGAGCAAGGTTGTGCGTATGTGTTAGAAGCAATGACTTTGCATTATATTGCTCCTGATGCTCTTGATCTTATGCCATTGGTTAAGAAAGAGTTGGGTATCCAATAATGGCAGACGGCTATTTGGAATCTCACTATGCTGAATACGAACAACGTAAAGCAGCATGGCTCAAAAAAAAGAATAAAAACAGGCCTCGTCCCTTGGTTGAAAAACCAGAGGACGAAGCGTTGTAAATACAACTCTACATAATACTACACAACTATGGTACAACAACTTCAACAAACTCTCCGCGACTCTGCCATTGCACGTTGGACGGTGCTTATTCTGGTGGCATCGATGATGTTCTTCGCGTACATGTTCGTGGATATCCTTTCTCCTTTGGCATCTGTCCTTAACGACACACTCGGTTGGGATCAAGGCGTCTTTGGTACCTACGCTTCTGCGGAGTATATTCTCTGTGTCTTTGGCTTCCTCATTTTTGCAGGAATCATCCTTGATAAGATGGGCGTTCGTTTCACGGGTTTGCTTTCTGCGGGCTTGATGGTGCTTGGTGCGTCTATCAAATATATCGGTATTTCTGACTGGTTCGACGCTAATAGTATTGTATGGCTCAACTCTTGGTGGACGGCTATGCCAGGTTCTGCTAAGATGGCTGCTTTCGGTTTCATGATTTTCGGCTGTGGCTGCGAGATGGCGGGTACTACTGTTAGTAAGATCCTCGCTAAGTGGTTCAAAGGCAAAGAGATGGCACTTGCTATGGGTCTGGAGATGGCTATTGCTCGTATTGGTGTGTTTGCTGCCATGGCGTTCTCTCCTGCTATTAGCGAGCATTTCGCTGTGAATGGCCAACCATCTGTAGTGGCTTCATTGCTTTTCGCAGCCCTCTTGCTCGTGATAGGCTTGCTCAACTTCTTCGTGTTCACCATTATGGACACCAAGTTCGACAAGCAACTTGTGGCTATTGGTGAAGCTACCGATATGCACGACCCTGAGGATGAGTTCCACGTGTCTGACCTGGGTAAAATCTTCAGCAGCAAGATGTTCTGGATTATCGCCCTCTTGTGCGTACTCTATTATTCGGCTATCTTCCCATTCCAACGCTTTGCTACTAACTTCCTCGAGGAGACATTGATGATTAGCAACGCTGAGGCATCGGGCTTGTTCAAGTGGTTCCCAATCTTGGCGATGGTCTTGACTCCATTCCTCGGTATGTTCATCGACTATAAGGGTAAAGGTGCTTCGATGATGATGGTAGGTGCGATTATCATGGTTATTTGCCATAGTATTTTCGCCTTTGTCTTGCCAGCTTTCCCAAGCAAGACCTTGGCTCTCTGCACGATTCTTGTGTTGGGTGTTAGCTTCTCTTTGGTGCCAGCGTCAATGTGGCCCAGTGTGCCAAAGATTATCGATGAGAAGATTCTCGGTTCTGCTTATTGCTTGATTTTCTGGGTACAGAATATCGGCTTGTGCTTGGTGCCTATGCTGATTGGTACGCTCCGCGTTTCTACCGACGGATATGTAGTGCCAATGATTGTTTTTGCTTCGTTTGGTGTGTTGGCATTCTTGCTCAGCCTCGCCTTGAAGGTAGAAGACAAGAAGAAAGGCTACGGCTTGGAATTGCCAAATAAAAAATAACTTTTGCGCGTAAAAGATTTGTTCATCCCATTTTTGGAATATACTCAATCGCCATTTGTGTTTTCGGGCATAAATGGCGATACTTTTATACACTATTTGTAAACAAAAGGTTGTAATTGTGTCCAATAAAATGAACCTTTCCTCTTTTCGTGTGTATGCATCTATGAAAAGCAATTAAAAATGATTCGTGTAACAAACTAATGATTACTTTCTGGCGACCATATAAAAGTATTTCAGATGAGGAACTGATGCGACTTGTGCAATGTCGAGAAGAAAAGGCATTCGATGAACTTTGGCAACGCTATATGCCTGCTATGCAAAACTTCTTCTTCCGGAGAACAGGTGGCAATCAACTGCTAACAGAAGACCTTACCCAAGACCTTTTTCTGCAACTTTGGAACGCAAGTGCACAATATCAACCCCCTCAGAAGTTTCGCCCATGGCTATTCACAATCGCATTCAACCTACTGCGCAATACCTATCGAGAGATTGATTATCAAGCAATATATACAGCAGAAGTAGTTGCTACAGCAGAAGAAGCCCAAGAAGATGACCCCGCATTGCAAATAGACAACGAGCGACTATTTGAGGCACTGACTAAAGAACTGAATCAACTCTCCGCTCCAGAACAATTGCTATTTGACCTCCGTTTCACGGATGAACTATCCATCAAAGAGATTGCAGCGATATTCAGTATTCCCGACGGGACTGTAAAATCGCGCCTTCATACACTAATCCTCAAACTACGAAAAAAATTAGAAGACTATGCGTAATTTTGAATCACAACTATCTGCGTTCGGCAAGCACAGATATGCCGAAACCACCAAACAGACACGCTCTATTATCAATCCGCGAAGACGCGAGCGTTCACTACTGTGGATTACAACGCCTGCTGCCGCTCTGGCAGGAATCATCATGGGCTTGGGCATACAAGTAAATACTGATTTCAAGGAGCAAGTAACTGCGCACTTTGAAGATACCGAAACAAATACAATCAAACAAGTGGTAGAACTGCCAGAGTATTGCTGCTATGATCAGCAGCAGGCAATAGAATTGCCAGAGTTCGAATATATTGTTAAACAACTATAAATATTACAATTATGAAAAAGTTAGCATTAATCCTTATGGCAGCCATCACATGCGTGGCATGCACAAAAAAAACAGAGAATCAAAATGCTTTAGCAGAAACGTCAGTGGAACAAACAACCATCTCCAATGACACCACAGAACAAATTTATATGGTGGTTGAGCAAATGCCAGAGTTTCCAGGTGGTATGGGCGAGTTGATGACATATCTTGGAGAGAACATCAAGTACCCTTCTAAAGCAAAAGAAAATCAATGGGAAGGACGCACTATTTGTCAATTTGTAGTGGAGAAAGACGGCTCTATTTCGAATGCTGAGATTGTGAAGAGTAGTGGTTATCAGTTATTAGATGTAGAGGCAATGCGAGTAGTATTGAACATGCCTAATTGGACTGCAGGAATACAAAATGGTGATTCTGTGCGTGTAAAGTTCACAATACCAGTAACTTTCAAACTACGCGAAAGCGATAAGAAACCTGTTGTTAAGATTTGATTTTGATAGAACTGGATTGTTTTTCATTACGAGAGGGTGTGTCATGGGGCACACCCTCGTTATTTACATACACATAGAAAATTTTATATACTCCAAAATTTGTACATCTCGGAAAAAAATAGTACCTTTGCACCGCGAAATGATATATTGCAATGAATTGGGATTTTCTAATAAAAGATAAAGATTCGCTTTGTGTGAGTACAGACACACGTAACCTACCAGCAGGATGTGTGTTCTTTGCGTTGCATGGCGAGCGTTTTGATGGTAATAAGTTTGCCCAGCAAGCCCTCGAAAGCGGTGCCTCGTTGGCAGTCATCGACAACCCAGAGGTATTCGCTGCCTATAGCCAATCGCCTATAGCCCATAGCCGTATCCTCCTTGTTGAGGACACCCTCCTTGCTCTGCAAGAACTTGCACGCGCTTGGCGACGTGAGTTAGGTTTGCCTATTATTGCTATCACAGGTACGAATGGCAAGACTACAACCAAAGAACTCTTAGCGACCGTTCTTTCGACTAAATACAATCTTCACTATACGCAGGGCAACCTCAACAACCAGATTGGTGTACCTCTCACCTTATTACAGATCACGCGCGCACATGAGATGGCGATTGTGGAGATGGGAGCATCCCATACTGGGGATATTAAAGAGTTGGTGGATATTGCCGAACCCAACTACGGACTCATCACTAACGTCGGTCGTGCACACTTGGAGGGCTTTGGTTCGTTTGAAGGTGTACAGCAGACTAAGAAAGAGTTGTATGACTATCTGCGTGAGCATCAAGGATTTATCTTCCGCAATACAGATAACCCATACCTTGCACAGATGGCAGGCGACTTAAAGACAGTGGCATATACAACGGGCACCATGCCCTCTGGCACAAATCTTGTGGGAGAATATAATGCAGAAAATGTGTCGGCAGCAATATGTGTAGGAGAGTATTTTGGTATCTCTCGCGAACAGGCATTGGAGGCAATTCGCCAATATGTACCAACCAACAACCGCTCGCAAGCCATGCAAACGGCTAACAACCATCTGATTGTGGATGCCTACAATGCCAATCCAACCTCTATGCAGGCGGCTATCAATGCCTTCAAAGGCGATACATACATTCTTGGTGCCATGCGTGAATTGGGCGAGTATTCACACCTCGAACATCAAAACGTTGTGAACATGTTGGCAGAACGAAAGGCAGAAAATGTCTTTTTGGTGGGAGAGGAATATATGCAAACTACATCGCCATATCCCGTGTTTGAGAATGTTGATGGCTTGCATAAGTATCTACAGGATAACCCTTTGAAAGACAAGAATATATTGCTCAAAGGCTCACGCTCTACTAAAATGGAAAAATTATTAGATATATTATAGGACTATGACAGAAAAATCAACGAAGAAAAATACCACTAAGATTGTGCTTATTTTTCTTATAGTAGCTCTTGCTATTGTTTCCGTATTGCTCGTTTGGATGAATCTCCAGCAGAAGACCGAGATGAAAGAGATGGTCGAACTCATGGAGTTTGAAAAAGAGCAGTTGGAGGATGAGTATGAGGAGTTGGCAATCCAGTTTGACGGTTATCAAACGCAGGATATCCACAATGACTCGTTGGTAGAACTCCTTTCGCAGGAGAAACAGCGTGTGCAAGACCTTTTGGAGGAATTGCGTATCACCAAGGTGACCAATGCTCGCCGTATCGCAGAACTCAAAAAGGAACTCGCAACCGTTCGCCAAGTCATGGTGAGTTATGTACATCAGATAGATTCGTTGGACCGTACCAACAAACGTTTGGTGGCAGAAAATCAACAAGTCAAACAGCAGTATCAAGAGGCGGCTCGTCAAGCAAAACAATTGGAGAAGGAACGTACCCAATTGGCAGAGGTGGTATCACGTGCCTCTATGTTGGAGATTAATCATTTCCAAATGACTCCTCTTAATAAGCGTGACCGCAAAACTTCGATATATAATCAGATTCAGAAACTGCAATTTGACTATACTGTTGGGCGCAATATCACTAATAAACCAGGTATGAAAACGCTCTATATGCGTATCACTCGCCCTGACGGAGAGGTGATGCAAAAGAGCATTGATGATGTTTTCCGCTTTGAGAATAGCGATATTGCCTATTCTATTTCTAAGGATTTTGAGTATGCTGGTGAGGAGATTTCGGGTTCGCTCTATTGGTTGGTAGAGGAGATACTTCAGATTGGTTGGTACAATGCTGATTTCTTCGTGGATGGCGAACTCATTGGTAGTTACCCCTTCCAAATCAAGCACTAAGTAGAATAAAAATGCAAGTTTTCGCCAAAAAATTTGCGTATATCAGAAAAAAGCAGTAATTTTGCACCGAATTTCGAACTAAGGGTTCATAATTCTTAATTCAAAATTCATAATTACTATAGATGTGACATCGTTTGGATTATAACATCATGCGAGGTCATAATTGTTTAACTAATTAAATATCAATTACAAATGTATTTGACATCTGAGAAAAAAGCAGAACTCTTTGCTAAGTATGGCAATGACGCTAAGAACACTGGTTCTGCAGAGAGCCAAATCGCTCTGTTCACTTTCCGTATCAACCACCTCACCGAGCACCTCAAGAAGAACCACAAGGACTTCGGTACTGAGCGCGCTTTGACTATGTTGGTAGGTAAGCGTCGTCGTTTGCTTGACTACTTGAAGGCAAAAGACATCGAGCGTTATCGTGCTATCATCAAAGAGTTGGGTATCCGTAAGTAATTACCTGCTCAACAAAGTAAAACAGTCAATCATACGATTGGCTGTTTTTTTATTTGGTATGGGTTTTATTAAGAATGTGACCGCCATTTATGTTTTTGAATATAAATGGCGATTTTTTGTGCAGATAGATTTGCTCAATTCAAAATAAATTTGTACCTTTGCACCGTGAATCCACGCTGGGGAATCTGCAAGTACTTTCGGGGTGGGTTTGCAGACATATTAAAAAGGCGTTTATTGCGCTTCGTTCTAACGTATTGGAATGTCGCAACCTTCAATCCTGATAAGAACTAAGCAACGGTAGATGCCCTACGGGATATAGATTATCCCTCTGTGCCTGTTATGGTACGTCTTTTGCGTATATACATATGCGCATGCGCGTACCTTAACTAAAAAAATAGCACGGAGAATATTTATATTCGGCGTGGGCTTCGCGTTGTCGTTTTATCAGGATAGGCAATGCGACAGCCTCAATACGTGGAACGACAGCAGTCGGAATCCACGTTTTTTGTATGCCTATATAAGATTAATTAGACTAATTGAAAAAAATATATAACAATGAAGAAACTACTATTTTTGCTGCTTTTGGCAATATCGCAAGTGGCTATTTGTGCACAAGAAGTACCCCAATGGGTGCAGAAAAAGCCCAAACCTGCCAACGACACGTATTTGTATGTAGTGGAACGCGGTGTAGGTGCCACCGAGATGGAAGCACGCAATCGCGCTATGGGACTAGTGTATCGCATCACAATAGAGCGTTTGGCATTGCCTATCAATTTGGCAAGTATCAACGAGGCTATTAATAATGGTAGCAACTACGGCGATAATGCGGAAGTGATGAATATACCAGTAAATAAAGTGTGTGAGTACATTCAACAGGAAGCGACTCAATACGCAGTATATGTACTATGCCAAGTGGCGCAATACGGCAATAGAGAAGCTCGATTCACCGCATTTACCCAATGTAATTCATTTGTTGAAAAACAAGATGTTGCACCCTTTTGGTGCAATGATACTTGGCGAGCAACGAACTATCCACGCGAACAGTATGTACAGGGATTTGTAATAGGCACGATACAAGCAGGCGAAAGTATCGAACAAACGTACCAACGCTTAAAAGAGAAAGCACAGGCAGAAGCCCTGCAAAATATCATCGCCACACAAAATGTAACAAAAGATATTCCTAATTTATCCGTTGAGAGTTGGCATAATCCTCAAACGAACGAGGTATTTGCTTTCGCATGGGTAAAGAAGACGGACTTGGTGCGCACGCTGAAAAAGCAGATAATCAGTCATATCACCCGCGCTGAAATGGCAATAGAAGAGGCAGAGGGCTTGTTGGCTGAAGGTGAGAAAAGTGCAGCACGCAAGGCGATAGCCAAAGCCATTGAACATTTGCAGCAAGTAGAGGAACAGCAAAAAGTGGTGCAGAGTGTAGATAGCAATACAGAAATGGAAGATATTGCATTTGCCGAGAGCAATGCACTCAAACAACGAGCAACAGCATTGTATCAGCAACTGAAGAATGGAGTGTCTGTGTATATCGGTGGAGAGATTACTATTTTCGATAAATCATATCCTACTTTCATAAACCAAATCAAACAACAGATTTCTGGTATTGGTTGCACTTTTACCACGAATGAGGCGGAGGCAGATTGGGTAATTCGCTTGCAGGGAACAACCCGCGAATATAATACATTGCAGACAGGTGCCTATACTGCCTATTTCGTTATGTCAGAAGTGATATTGCAGATTGTAAAGGGCAATACGCAAAGTGTTATATACGAGGGCAGTTTCAGCGAAAAAGGTTCGCATACACTCAATCGTGAAGAAGCTAGCTATGCTGCATATGCAGAAGTCTATCAGCAGGTTGCTACAAAAGTTGAAGAAATTATAAATAACTAAAATACAAACAATTAAACAATTACAACAATGAAAACAAAAACTCTTTTGTTCCTATTCCTATTGATTTCAGGAATAATGTCTGCCCAAGTGAAGCGTGTAGCAATCTTGGAAACAGTAGATAAGCAAAACAATGTGAGTTATGCGAATAAGATAATTTTGCGTGCGAACTTGAGTAAAGCAATCACTAATACTGCGGGGTATGAGGCATATGATCGTACTGACATTGATGCAATTATGGGTGAACAGAACTTCCAACGTACAGGTTTGGTAAGTAACGACCAAATCAAGCGATTGGGTGAAATGACAGGTGCAAACTATATTCTGGTAGCCGAGGCAGTAGTTGTAGATGCAAATAATATGTTTATTACTGCCAAATTGTTGGATGTGGAAACTGCACGTACCATAATAACGGATAACGAGGTGATTGGAACTTCTGTGGACGCTATTCAAAAGGGATGCGTGGCGTTAGCAAAAAAGCTCTTTCATGAAGAAATAAAGAAAGAGATTGTGCTGGTTTCTGATGAACAACGTGTTGTAGAGACCGCATCATTGTATGATGAACTAATTTGTCATCCAAAACATGAACAAAGATTTTCGGGAATTAAAAAATATTCATACGGAGATTTGCAAATGGATGAAAAAGCATTTCGAGTGTTTCTTCGTAATAATAGTCCAGAAGCATATAGAAACTACATGAAAGCCACCAATATGATAAAAACTGGATGGGCTGTTTTTGGAGTGGGCGTAGCAGCTGCAGTAATAGGAGGAATTACATGGAGTCTTATGGGATATTACGATGATAAACACAGCGAAGCGCTTTATAAATGTCAGGAATATGCTGAGCAACATAATTGTGAATTCTATACATATTCTGGATTTTCGAACTCCTTGCAAGATATAGATGAGACAGCGCAAAAACTGTGGAAGGATTATGAGCGTACAGACCCTCATTATCTTATGGTAAGCGGAATCGTTTTGGTGTCATCTGGCGGAGGGGTTGCTTTGGCATCGATACCAATACTTAGTGTTGGATATAATAAGAAAAATAAGGTATATAGCGATTTTAATGAAGAGAAAGCTATTAAGCCTGATTTGTCTTTGAATCTTCAGACAAGTCACAATGGTATAGGTTTAGCATTGAACTTTTAAACATAACATTTACATAATATTTACAACAATGAAAACCAAAACTATTTTATTCTTATTCCTATTGATTTCAGGAATAATGTCTGCCCAAGTGAAACGTGTGGCTATCCTTGAAACTGTGGATAGAGAAAACAAGGTGTCATATGGAAATAAACTGATTTTGCGTGCGAACTTAAGTAAAGCAATTACTAATACAGCGGGTTACGAGGCGTATGATCGTACTGACATTGATGCAATTATGGGTGAACAGAACTTCCAACGTACAGGTTTGGTAAGCAACGACCAAATCAAAAAACTGGGTGAAATGACGGGTGCAGACTATATTCTTGTAGCCGAGGCAGCAGTTGTAGATGCAAATAACATGTTTATCACAGCCAAATTGTTGGATGTTGAAACAGCCCGCACAATTATGACTGATAATGTGATGATGGCAGCGAATCCAGAAGCTATTCAAGAAGGTTGTGTAACTTTGGCAAAACAATTATTTAATGATACAAAACCAGAACCAAAAGACACTCAAGATACACAAGATACGAGTCATTTATCAGTATTAGAACCAATTCCAGTAGCAACAGATATGTTGGTTCGCAACTCTAAAAGTACTCAGAAACAACTTGGAATAAAAGAATGGTCGTATGGAAATACAGAGATGGATAAGAAATCATTGTTGTTATTTTTGAAGAAGAATGATGCGCTTGTATATAAACAATTTAGTAATAGTCAAGCATTAATAAAATCTGGTTGGTGGACCTTTGGCTGTGGAATGGGATTGATTGGAATAAGCTTTGGAGTATTAGTTTTTAATGAGGATATAGCGTCCATCGGAATGACTATAGGTATGATCCCACTGGCGGCATCTATTCCCTTATTGTCAGTAGGTTATGTTCGTCAAAAGAAGGCAATCCAATTATTTAATGGACAAAATGTTGCAGAATCCGAACTATCTCTCAATCTTCAAACAAGTCACAATGGTATCGGTTTAGCATTGAACTTCTAAACATAACAATTACATAATATCTACAATAATGAAAACTAAAACTATTTTATTCTTATTCTTGTTGATCTCAGGAATAATGTCTGCCCAAGTAAAGCGCATAGCAATCTTGGAAACGGTGGATAAGGAAAACAAAGTGCCGTACGCGAACAAATTAATTTTGCGTACCAGTTTGAGTAAAGCAATTGCTAATACGGCTGGCTATGAGGTCTATGATCGTACTGATATTGATGCCATTATGAGTGAGCATACTTTTCAACGCACTGGTTTGGTAAGTAACGACCAAATTAAACGATTGGGTGAAATGACAGGTGCTGAATATGTTTTGGTGGCAGAAGCTGTAAAAGTGAATGCGAAAAATTTATTTGTGACAGCCAAATTGTTAGATGTAGAAACGGCTCGTACTATTGTAACAGAAATGATGGAAATCAATATTGACCACATGCAACAAGGATGTACTATTTTAGCAAAAAAGATGTTCTCTGAAAAAAGAGAGTTAGATTTTGGCGATATGGGACCGCAGTTGGTTCGCAATTCAAAAACAGATCAAAAATTATATGGGCTAAAAGAATATTCATATGGTGACATACAAATGGATAAAAAAGCGTTACAAGCATTTCTACATACAAATAACCACGAAGTATATAAACGCTACATGCGTGGACAGCGCTGTATCAAAGCTGGTTGGGCTATGTTTGGTATCGGACTTGCTACAACTGCTGCGGGCGGAGCATGTATGATATTGTCTGGCATGTATGATTGGAAATTAATGGAATTCGAAAGACATGGCTATGGATTTACAGAAGAATCTCAAGAATATGTATCAGATGCTCGCAATTGGTATTTTTCTAGGAGATGGCTCTGTTCAGATTTGGGGATAACGCTTTTATCAACAGGAGGAGGATTTATTGTCATATCAATTCCTTTGTTGGGTAGTGGTTATAGCATGAAAAATAATATTCATGGACGATATAATGAGAACGTAAAAAATCAACCAAATTTATCATTCAATTTACATAGTAGCCCAAATGGTATAGGAGTGTCATTAAATTTTTAATTTCGTAAAATATGAAAGCAATTAAGTCTTATTTATTACTTGCTTTGCTCGCAAGTGTTTTTATAGGTTGCGACCTTTTTTTCCCTTACAAGTTGGAAGATATTCCAACTGCTCCAGAAATTCAAGTCCCTGAAGGAGCATTTTCTGTTGCAAGAGACAGATATGTGTATTTCTCTTCTGGCAACTTACAATATCATGCTGGTATGGATAAATGGCGCTTTGCTCCTAATCAGTACGATTATGTGGGCGAAGGAAATAGCAATATCAGTTCTTCTTATAATGGTTGGATTGATTTATATGGTTGGGGGACAGGGGCTAGCCCGACGAGTCAAGAAGGTCGTCATAGTTTTATAGATTGGGGTGTAAATAGAATTGGTGACTATGAAGAAAGAACTTGGCGTACTTTGACAGCAGATGAGTGGGAGTATATTTTGGATGAACGTAAAAATGCATCCTTATTGCAAGGTTTAGCACGTATTGCAGATATCAATGTATTAATATTATTACCCGATAATTGGAAGTGTCCTTCTGGTGTCACTTTTAATTCTATCAATGCCGATGGTTTTTATCAAAATGTATATAGCATTTCCAAGTGGCATCTTCTGGAGGATGCAGGTGCGATATGTCTTCCCGCAGCGGGCTACCGCAATGGTAGTTGGCTCGAAGATGTAGGCTGTAATGGATTCTACTGGTCGAGCTCAGAAGGAGAATGGGTTTCTACTGACCACGCTGCGCTCACTCTTCGTTTTGGTGATAATTTTTATAGTGCCTATGTAGGAGAAGAAGAGAGGAAGTATCATGGTCATAGTGTTCGTTTAGTTCGCTAATAACCAAGAAACTTCTTTGTGCCAATAGGTTAAAAACTCTCATTTCGTATTTTGAATTGAGAGTTTTTTCTCTCAATTTCTATTCTAATTCCAGAGATTTATGAATCTTTAAATAGTATAGTTGTTTTATATCGCTATTCTTACTCGTACTCAAGCACTTCTTCGGTAAGGGTTCGGTATCCCTTCGGGAAACGGAGAACTGTTATGTCTAAAAATAATAATCCGCATAATCGAAAGAAAAGAATCGGTCATGCGGATTGTTGCATTTATCCTGCTTTCCAGCAGTCTTACCCGTTACCACTCCGTGATTGTCCAATACTTTCCTCATAGTTTGGCGAGGTGCAGACAATGCTTTCAATCTCTCTTGTGACAGTGAGACAGTGTGACAGCACAATTCTAAAACTTATATATATGTATGCGCGTATAATATTTTTAAAAACAACTGTCTCACTGTCACACTGTCACACAAGAAGGTAGCAAAAAGGACATTGAACGACCACCAACCACCGCTTATCCACCGCTTATCCACCCGATGGGGGGTATAAAGGCAGGGCTACTTGGTCCTTCGAGAATAAAACAAAAACTGCCAAACTTTCGTTGGCAGTTTTTTGGTATATATAGCCTATCGCCAATAGCCGATAGTCCAACTTCTTCCCCTCGCGGGGGAGGTTGGGAGGGGGGTTACTTCAGTTTCTTAAACGTTTCACGCATATTGCATGCTTTGCTCAGAATAGCGTGCAAGTCGTCTATGCTCACGCGCTCTTGCGCCATGGTGTCGCGGTGGCGGATAGTCACGCAGTTGTCGTTCAGCGTGTCGTGATCCACAGTGATACAGAATGGTGTACCAATAGCATCTTGACGACGATAGCGTTTACCGATAGAGTCTTTCTCATCATAATTGGTGTGGAAGTCGTACTTCAGCATATCCATAATCTCGCGTGCCTTCTCTGGCAGACCATCTTTCTTCACGAGTGGCATCACGCATGCTTTCACAGGAGCCAAAACGGCTGGCAAATTGAGTACCACACGTGTATCACCACCGTCCAATACTTCTTCTTTGTATGCACCGCACATCACGCTGAGGAACATACGGTCCACACCAATACTGGTCTCAATCACGTATGGGGTATAGCTCTTGTTGAGTTCTGGGTCAAAGTACTCAATCTTCTTGCCACTGTATTTGGCGTGTTGGCTCAGGTCAAAGTCAGTACGGCTGTGGATACCCTCTACCTCTTTGAATCCGAATGGCATGCGGAACTCAATGTCGGTAGCAGCA
This sequence comes from Bacteroidales bacterium, assembly GCA_015061165.1. GTDB lineage: Bacteria > Bacteroidota > Bacteroidia > Bacteroidales > Paludibacteraceae > Colicola. Next base: position 179,570 of record SUXC01000002.1, on the reverse strand, counting down.
TTAGCATAGTGCGCCAACTTATCGTGGTCATGATAGCGATAGTTCTCGTCACCCATGCCGAGTGCCTTGTGCCATTTGAGGCGGAACTCCTTCCAGTACTCAAACCACTTCATCTCCTCGCCTGGGCGAACAAAGAACTGCATCTCCATTTGCTCGAACTCGCGCATACGGAAGACAAACTGACGGGCAACAATCTCATTGCGGAATGCCTTACCAATCTGTGCGATACCGAATGGAATCTTCATACGACCAGTCTTTTGTACGTTCAGATAATTCACGAAGATACCTTGTGCCGTCTCTGGACGGAGATAGATTTTCATTGCGCCATCTGCGGTACTACCCATCTCGGTAGAGAACATCAGGTTAAACTGACGCACATCGGTCCAGTTGCGAGTGCCTGAGATAGGGCATACAATCTCCTCATCCAGAATGATTTGTTTCAATTCTTCGAGATTGCTATCGTTCATGGCTTTTGCAAAACGCTCGTGTAGTGCATCGCGTTTCTCCACGTTAGCCTTTACGCGTTCGTTGGTTTGCTTGAACATCTCCTCATCAAAACTCTCACCGAAACGTTTGCGTGCTTTGGCTACTTCTTTTTCGATTTTCTCATCGTATTTAGCCAATTGGTCTTCAATAAGTACGTCAGCACGGTAGCGTTTCTTGCTGTCTTTGTTGTCAATAAGAGGGTCATTGAAAGCATCCACGTGACCAGAGGCTTTCCATGTGGTAGGGTGCATAAAGATGCTGGCATCGATACCAACGATATTCTCGTGGAGCATAGTCATAGCATCCCACCAATATTTCTTGATGTTGTTTTTGAGTTCTACACCATTTTGTCCGTAGTCATAGACTGCACCAAGACCATCATAGATCTCGCTGCTTGGGAAAACAAAGCCGTACTCCTTGCAGTGTGCGACCAGTTTCTTGAAGATTTCTTCTTGTGTTGCCATATCTATAAAAGTTCTAAAAGTTTCAAGGGTTTTAAAAGTTTCAAAGGTTGCGAGGGCAAAAAGACCCTATTACGCAATTTGGGTGCAAAGGTAGTGAAAAAAATGCATATCTGCAAGCGAAAACGAGAAAACTAAAAGAAAAATCAAAAAGTGTTGCATATTTGCGAAAAAAGTTGTAACTTTGCGCTCTAATTTAGGATAATAGTGTATAAACAATTAAATTGCGTATGAAAAAGTCGTTTTTACTCGTCTTGACTATTTTTGTAATATCCATTGCGGGATATGCCCAATCTGAGATCTTGTTAGATGAACCATTCTCCAACTCGTTGGGTGCTTTCACGTTGGACGAGCAGAAATATCCTGGTTGTGCCTATTCATCCATGTGGTATGTAAATAGTTCTTATGGTTATGCAAAGGTGTCTGCCAATGTGAGTGGTCAGTCGCAGGGCGCAAGCGACTGCAAGTTGATATCGCCCGTATTGAATACGAAGGGATACATGCAGGTGGTTTTGCGTTTTGATCATACGACTTATGCGGGCAATAGCACTTCCGATGTGGACTATTGCTTAGTGAAAGTGAGTAAAGACGGCACTAATTGGACAAAACTGACTATCCCCACTTGGCCCAGCAAACGTTGGGGGTTTGTAACGTGCGAGATTGACCTGACAGCATATGCCTCCAGCACTATGCAGTTTATGTTTGAATATATTTCTACAAGCAGTTATGCAGGCACGTGGGAGGTGAAGAATGTGGTGGTCGAGGCATTGGTGTCGCCTGAGAATTATTGCCCATACGAAGAGTTGGAAGGACTGACTTCGGAGAACTTGCGCAAGCAGTTGTATAGCGATATTTCGCAACATACTATGTTGAGTTACAATCAGGTACGTGGTGATAAAGCTAAGGTGGATGTGCGTGCAGATGGTAAGATTTGGGATATCTATTCGGCATATAATTTTTATTTGTCGGATTATTGCTCGGGTATAGATATTGTGGAGGGCGAATGTTATAATCGTGAACACGTACTGCCTAAATCTTGGTGGGGTGGTTCGACCTCTGAGGCTATGTACACGGATTTACACCATATTTATTCGGTGGATGCTATGGCAAATGACAAGCGTTCCGCATGGATATATGATGAGGTCAAAACGGCAAGTTGGAGCAATAATTTAGGCTCTAAGTTGGGTACAAGCACCAATTGGAGTGGCGAAACTGCGTTTGAACCAGTGGATGAATACAAAGGCGATATTGCTCGCATCTATTTCTACATGCTGACTTGTTATATGAACAAAGATTTCACGCAAGGAGGCAAAGGCTATCGCTATTTCACGTATAGCAATGATGTAAGCAATTTCAAGACAACAGCATTGGCATTGATGCTCAAGTGGCATAGACAAGACCCTGTGTCGGACAAGGAGATCACAAGAAATAGCAAGGTTGCTAATTTGCAGGGAAATGACAATCCATTTGTGATACAACCTGCGTTGGTGGAATATATCTGGGGAACAATGAAGGGTAAGCCATACGACTGCGATGCTGAGGTGGTGGAACCCGATGCAGGTACGGTGGACGGAGCCATCACGTGTCAGGAAGCGCGTGAGAAAGCGTTGGCGTTGTCAGTGGGCAGCCAATCCGCAGAGGAGTACGTGGTGGTAGGTTATGTAACATCGTTGAATGGAGGGTATAGCACCCAATATAAGAGTCAATCGTTCTGGGTGGCAGATACACCCAATGGCGGAAATGTATTCTATGCCTTCCAATGCTACTATAATGCACCTGTTGTCAAAGGCGATAAGGTCTCGCTGACGGGTCGATTGCTCAATTACAATGGTACACCAGAAATGAAATGGGGACAAACCAACGTCCTCGTTCCCGCTTCAGCAACGGCAGTAGAGAACGTGGAAACATTGGATTGGCAGGACCAACAAGTAGAGGTTTATTCTCTAACAGGACAAAATGTGTCTGCCTTGCGCCCAGCGTTGCCACAAGGGGTCTATGTGTTGCGCCAAGGCAATAAGATAGGCAAGGTTATTGTTCGATAAGATGCAAGCGATTGATACATATTACTTTTTGGGTATAGGTGGCATAGGCATGAGTGCTTTGGCACGGTATTTCGTAGCCAAAGGTTTTCGTGTCATGGGCTATGACCGTACTTCTTCGCCTTTGACGCAATCGCTTGAAGCAGAGGGGATTGTTGTGCAATATGATGACTGCTTGGATAAGGTGCAAGAGTTGGATGTGGCAACGACGGTGGTGGTGCGGACGCCTGCTGTACCTCAGGATATGGCGCTGTATGTGTGGTTGCGTGAGCAGGGGTTCACTATCCTCAAGCGTGCGGAAGTGTTGGGCTTGATTACCCGCCAGCAGCAGGCTCTTTGTGTGGCAGGTACGCATGGCAAAACGACTACCAGCACCATTTTGGCACATATCCTCCATTCCTCGCATATTGGCACCAACGCTTTTCTTGGTGGCATTGCCAATAACTATGACACTAATCTCTTGCTCGATGCTAAGAGCAATTATGTGGTGGTCGAGGCAGATGAGTTTGATCGCTCTTTCCATCATCTCACGCCCTATATATCCATCATCACCAGCATGGACCCCGACCATTTGGATATCTATGGTACGGAGGAAGCCTACAACGAGAGTTTTGCGCACTACGCTTCTTTGGTACAAGAGGCGTTAGTGGTCAAGAAGAATATAGCCTCTCGCCTTTCGCCTCTCGACTCATCGCCTTATCGCCTTTTCACCTATGCTGTTGATGAGCAAGCAGATTTCTTTGCGGATAACATACGTGTAGAGGAGGGGCATATATACTTTGATTTCCATACGCCCGATACCCAATATCCAATATCCAATATCCATTTAGGTGTGCCCGTGTGGGTGAATATTGAGAATAGCGTCGCAGCGATGGCTGTGGCATGGCTTGTTGGGGCGACAGAGGAGGAATTACGACAAGGCGTGAGCAGTTTTGCAGGTGTCTTTCGCCGATTCAACATCCATTTGAATACTCCTCAGATCACCTATATTGATGACTATGCGCATCATCCACAGGAGTTGGCGGCTACCATAGAGTCTGTTCGACGATTGTATCCAGATAGATATGTGATAGGAGTCTTCCAACCTCATCTTTTCTCGCGCACACGCGACTTTGCAGATGCGTTTGCTGAGGTACTGAGCCAATTGGATGAGGTAGCGTTGTTGCCTATTTATCCTGCTCGCGAACAACCGATAGAGGGTGTGAATAGCGAGTGGCTGATGGATAAGATACATACCAAACGAGCATTGGTACTACCTGCTATATTGCCTAAATACTTGCGTGAACGTGTTAAGAACTGCCTTGCTGCGAATCGACAAGTGGTGGTAATTACCATGGGCGCGGGAGATATTGATAGACAAGTAAATGAGATTACACATAAACTAACTTACAAAATACTTTAATTATGAAAATCAAGACAATTATTGCTTTAGTGAGTGCCGTTGTGGTGGTATCAGCAATGTCTGTTGCCGCTTTTTGGGCATCTCATCAACCCAACCCGTCGCCTTGTGCATGGCTTAGGGTGGAGGTTACCGACAGTTTGGACCGTCGGTTTGTAGAGAGTGAAGAACTGCGCCGTTTGTTAGCGCGCGAGGGCTTATTGCCAGTGGGACAACCGATGCAAGAGGTGTCCTGCCAAACCATTGAGGACTGCCTCCTCAAGCACGATATGGTGCGGACGGCAGAGTGCTTTAAGACCTATCAGGGTGGTGTGTGTGTGCGTGTAACACAGCGTGTGCCTGCGTTGTATGTGGTGAGCAACGATGGGGCTTACTATGTGGATAGTGACCGACAGATTATGCCTACCCGCCGAACGATAGAGGTGGATGTGCCACTCTTCAAAGGGGCTGTGGGCAAGCGTGCTGCTACGGAGGAGTATTTTGATTTAGCACAGTGGCTCACCGATAATCGCTATTGGCAATCGCGTATCCAAGAGGTGCAGGTGGTCAATCCCAAACATATAGTGCTGAATCAGAAGGACGGCAAAGGTAAGATTATTTTGGGTGATTTGTCGCAACTGGAGCAGAAGATGAGCAAACTGCAAAAGTTATACACCAAGGGCTTTGACCAGATTGATTATAAGGATTATCGCGAATATGACTTGCGCTATAAAGGGCAGGTTATAGGTCGCAAGTAGTTGCATCTTGAACATAGTATAGAATTATGGCAAAAACGAAAATACAATCAACCGTACCACACCCACTGGTGGCTATCGAATTGGGTAGTCATGGGGTGCGCTCTATGGCAGTCGAACGTACTGAGGAGGGGTGGCTACATGTCTTGGGAGCTGAGGCTTCTAATCGCAACACCAGCGTAGAGCGTGGCGTGGTAACCAATACCAGTAATGCCAGTTATGGCATTGGCGAGTGCCTCAAATTATTGGCTAATCGTATTCAGCACCCACAATTAACCAAGGCGTTTGTGTCTTTAGGTGGGCGTTCGATGAAGGTGGTGGAAGTGGCATCGCATAGAAACCAAGTACGCAGCAAGGAAGTGCCACAGAACCTGTTGGATGAGATGGATGCTGAGTGTAAGCAGAAAATCGAGAAACGCAACCCTCAAGTGGCCGTTTTAGCGTTGATACCATACGCGTATGTGTTGGATGGTGTGTCGCAAGATGATGTGCCAGCCTCCCATCAGCGCGCTGCGGATATAGAAGTCAAGTATGTGGCGTTTGTGGGGGTTAAGGAGTTGGAACAAAAGGTCTTAGACAGTTTTGTGCGTGTGCCTAAATATATTGAGCACACGTATGCGCGTCCCGATGCGTTGCTCTGTGCGTTGGCAAGCGATGAGGATCTAAAGGACGGCTGCGCTATTTTGGATATGGGAGCGCAAACGACGACGCTCACCATTTTCAAGGATAACAAGTATGTATATAATAAGGTGATTTCTCAGGGTGGCTACGATGTAACGCGTGATATTGAGCAACTGGGTATGAGTTTTGCCTACGCTGAGCGACTAAAGTGCAACTATGGCACTCCTTTTATGGATGACAACACGGCGAATCGCTGTGTGCGTGTGCCTGACCCGAATGCGCCAGAGGGAGTAGTGGTGTTGCGCTTCAGCGATGTGGTGAATGTTATTGTGGGGCGTCTTCATCAGATTCTTTCACCTCTCATGAGCGACTTGCAAGCGTATGAGGGTACTATCGGAGTGCTGTATATCACGGGTGGTGCATCTATGCTCAATGGTATGGAGCAGTTTGTTCAGGAACTGACGACTGTGCCAGTGATGTATGGTTCGCATGCTGCTTGGTTGGATGAGGATACGCCTGACGAGTATTATGCGCCTTGCTATTCATCGTTGGTAGGTACGTTGATTTTAGGGGCATTGTATCGTGAAACGCACCCTATGGCTGAGCCTGTCGATGACCTGCGCAAGCGAATAGAAAAACTCACCAAGAATGCCCAAACAAGCATCTTGGATATGTTTACCGAACAATATTAACTGAATAATCAAAATCAATATACTATGTACGATGTGATTAATGATTTGGGTTTGGAGATTACCCAAGATACTATTATCAAAGTGATGGGCGTAGGTGGAGGTGGCTGCAATGCGGTTAACTACTTGTATTCGCAGGGGATTTCAGATGTAACCTTCTTGGTCTGCAATACCGATAAGCAATGCCTCAGTCGCAGCAGTGTGCCTGCTAAGTTGCAGTTAGGCCCGGGTTGGGGAGCAGGAGGTAAACCTGAGGTTGCGCAACAGTATGCCGAGGAGAATCGCGAACGTATCCGCGAGGCACTCAACGATGGTACCCAAATGCTTTTCATCACTGCAGGTATGGGTGGAGGTACAGGTACGGGTGCTTCGGCCATTGTGGCAGAGGTGGCACGCGAGATGAATATCCTCACGGTGGGTATTGTCACCATACCATTTGAGTTTGAGGGCAAGAAGAAAATTAAGAAGGCTATGGTCGGCGTGGCCAAATTGGCGGAACACGTAGATGCTATCTTGGTGATTAATAATCAGAAACTGCTGAATATCTATCCCGACTTCTCGTTGCCTAATGCCTTTTCCAAGTCAGATGATGTGGTGGCCAATGCAGCGCGCTCTATTGCAGAGATTATCACGGTGCCGGGCTATATCAATACCGACTTCGCCGATGTCTATAATACGCTCAAGAATGGTAATGTGGCTATCATGAGTGTGGGTAGTGCTAGTGGCGAGGAGCGTATTTCGCAGGCTATTCACGAGGCACTGCATTCGCCTTTGGTGAATAACGATGTGCATGGTGCTAAGCGTATGTTGCTGCAATTATATTGCTCGCATGAGAACTCTATTGTGGCTTCCGAGATGGAGCAACTGCACACGTTTGTCAATGAGATGGGCGATGATGTAGAGGTGCAATGGGGTATCTCTTTCGATGATAAGTTGGGCGATAAGGTGCGTGTGACTGTGATTGCCACGGGATACGAGGTGTCCGACATACCGGGTTTAGATGATGCAGTAGGCAAGAAAACGGTCGATGAGGCTATAGATAGTTTCTATAAAGAGAACAAGGTCAAGGAGGAGGCAGAGGAAGTCGAGGAACCACAACCTGTGGCGCCAGAGCCAGTCGTTCTGCAAGAGGGCGATATGGTCATTGACCTTGAGATGGATATGGAAACTCCTGCGCCTAAGGTAGAAACGCAACGCTCTATCTTTACTCCTCCTCCAGCCTCTAAACCCGAGTCGGCTAATACGCGCCTTTCGGGTATCGCCAGTTGGATGCGTGGCCGTCGATAGTTATTGCTCATGCTCATGTCGCTCCGTTTCTTCTCATCTGCTTGGTATGCGGTTTTGGAGGTGTTATACCCTACCTTTTGCCCTGTTTGCAAAGGCAAACTGATGGAGGATGAATCTGTTGTCTGTAGTGATTGTGTGGCATCTATTCCTCGTACTGAGCATGCTATATTGGAGCAGAATGGCATAGATTTGCTCTTTTTAGAGTTGATTCAGAAGGAAAGACGCACCGTGCGCTATGAGCGCGGTGCGGCTTTTGCGTTTTATAATAGGGAGAGGGGCTTTGCTTTGCGCACGTTGATAGAGCAAGGTAAGTACGGTACGCACCCCGACCCGCAGATTTTCTATTTCTTAGGGCGTTTAGCAGCGCAGGAGTATATTGATTCTGATATGTTTGACGACATTGATTACTTGGTGCCTGTGCCTTTGCACCCTCGCCGTCTGCGCCAACGTGGGTTTAATCAAGCGGAGTGGATATGCAAGGGAATGAGCGCGGTGCTACATATTCCTATTGATACCGAACATCTTATCCGCACGCGCAACAATCCTCACCAGTCGCGCTCGCTATTTGAGAAACGCCAAGATAATGTGAAGGACATCTTCGCTGTGCGTTATCCCGAGGAGTGGAAGAACAAGCATATCCTCCTCGTGGACGATGTCATCACTTCGGGTTCGACTATGTTTGCTTGTATGCAACAAATAACGCCTATCCGAGCATGTCGGATAAGCGTTTTTGCTTTAGGTTGGGCACATAAATAACCCTTGCCAATAGCCAATAACCAATAGCCTATCGCCTCTTTACCACAGCTTTCACCACAAAATACACTACCACCACACCCAGCAATGCCATGATGGCGATGCTTAGTTCGTGGCTATACGCGTGGATAAGGTCCATCTGACCGTGGGCGATATAGCCCAATAGTGCCAAAACGATGTTCCATATGCTTGCCCCCAAGAACGTATAAAGCAAGAACTGACCAAAATTCATCTTGCTCAGTCCCGCAGGGATGCTTATCAGTTGGCGAATGCCAGGTATCAGGCGTCCCACAAAGGTACTCACCTTGCCGTGATCGTTGAAGTAGTCTTCGGCTTTCTTCACTTTCTCCGAAGAGAGCAGGCATAGATGTCCCACTTTGCTATCCGCAAACGCATAGATGATAGGGCGACCAAGCCACATAGCCAGCAGATAGTTGATAATCGCACCTAATAGAGCACCGATAGTACCAAAAAGGACAATCAGCAGCACGTTGAGAATATAATTGTCTGTCACGTGCAGTGTGCTATCCTCTTTGCCTGCCACGTATGCTGCGGGAGGTATTACCACTTCGCTTGGGAAGGGTATGAAGGAGGATTCTATTGTCATTAATAGCGTGATACTCAGATAGCTCATGTTATTGGCATACCAGTTCTCCACTTTCATAACGATGCTCTCGTCCTCCTGTGGCGCAATCAGGGTGCTGTCATTCACCTCTTGCGCCCATGCGCTTGTAGTCACGGTTGCCAATATCACAACCAATATAATCCATTGTTTCATATACAAATGAATGTCTTTTCTGGGCAAGCGCAATGTTGGCGCGCGCAGAAGTTGTTTATGTTGTCTTTCCTAATTCTTAATTCTCACACCTCCCACTGCTCCAGTGTCTGTGTCAGTTGGTCGAAGGTCTTGGCTTTGCTTTTCTCGCGTACTTCGTTAATCTGTTGATTGACAGCCTCGTCGTATGATTCTGCCTCCACATTGCGTATCACGCCGAGTGCGATAGGCAGGGTGGTGTCACCCTCTTGTCCCATCATAGCGAGCATGCGGTGTAGGGTAGGGTCTTGCATGGTGGCATCGTGGGTGAGAACGCGCTCGTCATCAGCAGGTACATCGATAATCTGAGGGATAATACCTTGACTATAGTCCAGTGCCAAACCTTTGTCTTTCTCTTTGCCGAAGATCATCTTCTCGCCGTGTCGGAGCACGATAGAGCGGTCGGCACGTGTCTCGCGGTCGGCAATACATGCATGGGTACCATGGTTGAAAATGACGCAATTGACCAGACACTCGATAATGCTGGCACCCTTGTGTTGGTGGGCTTGTACCATACAATCCACAGTGGTAGGCATATCCACATCCAGTGTGCGGGCAAAGAAGGTGCCGCGTGCGCCAAGTACCAACTCGGCAGGGATGAACGGACGCTCTACGGTGCCGAATGGACTGGACTTGCTGACAAAACCTTTAGGCGAGGTAGGCGAATATTGACCTTTGGTAAGACCATAGATACGGTTGTTATATACGCATACATTGAGATCTACGTTGCGGCGTATCTCATGAATGAAGTGGTTACCGCCAATCGCCATACAGTCGCCGTCGCCTGACATCTGCCATACGCTTAGTTCGGGGTGGCTGGTCTTCACGCCTGTGGCGATAGCACCGCCGCGACCGTGGATAGTATTAAAACCGTAGGTGTTCAGGTAGTGAGGCATACGGCTCGAACAACCGATACCCGAGATAACTGCTACTTGATGAGTAGGAATACCTATCTGCGCCATTGCTTTTTGCAGTGCCATACAGATAGCATGGTCTCCACAACCTGGGCAGAACTTTACATATTGATCACTTTTGAATTGACTTGCTTCCATAGAATGTATGTAGATTAAAAGGCGTTTTTAACAAAGTTAACTATGCGATCCACTGCAAATGGTTGTGCAGTCATCTCGTTGTATTGCTCTATGCGCAGACCCTCGAACTTCGAGCGCAAGTATGCAGCAAACTGTCCGTTGTTCAATTCGCAGACAATCAGATGTTTGTACTTATGAAGAACCTCCTCGGTGTTCTTAGGCAGTGGGTTGATGTAGTTGAAGTGTGCCAATGCGCAGCCCAGTTCGTTGGCTGCTGCATGCAGGTGTCCTTCGGTGCTTCCCCAGCCGATGAGCAGGGTGTCGCTATCGGTATTCCCTTGTACTTGCAAGAGTGGAATTTGGTTTGCTATCTGGTCGATCTTCGCTTGACGGGTGCGAACCATTTGTTGGTGGTTCTCAGGGTTAGTAGAGATAGTACCCTTTTGTGCATCACGCTCCAGACCTATATTGCGGTGTTCATAACCCTCCATACCCGGATAAGCCCAGTAGCGCACGCCGCGCTCGTCGCGCAAAGCGGGGTTGTAGTGTCCCTTCAGTTCTTCAGGCACGCCTTGTGGCTTAATCTCAGGCAGCTCGCTCAGTTGAGGTATGCGCCACAGACCTGTACCGTTTGCTAAATAGGTATCGGTGAGCAGGATAACAGGGGTCATGTTCTCCAATGCAATCTTGCTGGCTTGATATGCGTATTCAAAGCAGTTGGCGGAGCTCGATGCGGACATGACCACAGCAGGGCACTCGCCGTTGCGGCCGTAGAGTGCTTGCATGAGGTCGGTTTGCTCGGTCTTGGTTGGCAGACCCGTACTTGGACCACCGCGTTGTACGTCTATTACTACTAATGGCAACTCTGCCATTACAGCCAATCCGATCGCCTCGGACTTGAGACTCAGACCAGGACCAGAGGTGCTGGTGGCAGCCAGATCGCCTGCGAAAGCTGCACCAATAGCGGTGCAGACACCGGCTATCTCATCTTCGGCTTGCACCACCATCACGCCCATGTCTTTGCGGGCTGCAAGCTCGTGCATGATGTCGGTAGCAGGAGTGATAGGGTAGGAACCCAAGAAGAGGCGTTTGCCACATTTCTCCGCAGCAGCTATCAATCCCCATGCGGTGGCTTTGTTGCCTGCGATGGAGGTGTAGGTGCCTTTAGGCAGTTCGTTGGATTTCTCCACGTTCATCGTTTGTATGTTCAGCGCGAGGTTGTTGCCATAGTTGAAACCATCGGTCAGTACCTTCACGTTGGGTGCGATGAGTTGAGGCTTCTTTTGGAACTTACCCTCCAAGAAACTAACGGCCTTATCTACAGGGCGATTGAAGAGCCAGCATACGAGTCCCAAGGCGAACATATTGCGCGACTTGAGTACCGATTTGTTGTCCAAGCCCATGTCTTTGAGTGCCTCTTTGGTGAGGGCTGTCAGGGCTACGGGTATGATTTGTACCGACTCGGGGATGCCTAACTCGGTAAATGGATTGTCTGTTTGATAGAGTGCTTTTTCCAAATCTTTGGCGGTAAGCGAGTCGGTGTCCACGATGATGACTGCATCGCGTTTGAACATAGATTCACTCTCTTTCCACTGTGCACCTGCCTGATTGAATTTCGAACCCAGGGCACACACTTTCAGTGCGGCAGCGTTCATGGCTACAATCACATCGGCTTGATCACCAGGGGTATAGACACCCGTACCTAACTGAACTTGGAAACCGCTGACGCCACCCAATGTACCTTGTGGTGCGCGAATTTCAGCAGGAAAATCAGGCAGCGTACTAATCTCGTTGCCCAAGATTGCGCTTAGCGAGGCGAACATGGTGCCAGTCAATTGCATGCCGTCACCCGAATCGCCACAGAAGCGTACTACTACATGTTGCTTTTGCATGGTTGTTTGTTATTGATAATAATTAATATTGTGACAATGTATATTTTGCTCTGTTTCAAAAGAGCCTGCAAAATTACTGCTTTTTTCTGAATTATGCAAATTTTTTTGTACATATCAAAAAAAAGTAGTACCTTTGCATCCGATTATAAATTAGGAGTATAAGGCGGCTGATTGATAGTTAATAATTAATAGTTATTAATTACTATCTCTCTGGTACAGAAGTTGATAATAAATAGGATATGAAGAATATACGAAATTTTTGTATTATTGCCCACATTGACCATGGCAAGTCCACATTGGCGGACCGATTGATTGAATATACCGCTACGGTGGACAAACGCCTAATGGAGAATCAGGTGTTGGATGATATGGATCTGGAGAAAGAGCGTGGTATTACCATCAAGTCGCACGCCATCCAGATGCAATACAAGGGCTATACCCTCAACCTCATTGACACCCCGGGACACGTGGATTTCTCCTACGAGGTAAGTCGCTCTATCGCTGCTTGCGAGGGTGCTCTCCTTATCGTAGATGCCTCACAAGGTGTACAAGCACAGACTATCTCCAACCTCTACATGGCATTGGAACATGACCTAGAGATTATCCCCGTGATGAACAAGTGCGATATGGATTCTGCTATGCCCGAGAAAGTGGAAGACGAAATTATCGACCTGCTCGGTTGCAAACGCGAGGAGATCCTGCGCTGCTCTGCCAAAACGGGTGATGGCGTACCCGAGATATTGGACGCTATCATTGACCGTATTGCTCCACCCGAAGGCGACCCTGAAGCACCATTGCAATGTTTAGTGTTTGACTCAGTGTTCAATCCCTTCCGTGGCATTATTGCTTACTTCAAGGTGGTGAACGGTACTATGCACACCAATGATCGTGTACGTTTCTTCAATACAGGCAAGGAGTATGATGCCGATGAGATAGGTGTGCTGAAGTTGGGTATGCAACCTTCGAAAACTATCTCGGCAGGCAATGTGGGATATATCATTTCGGGTATCAAGACCTCTACCGAAGTGAAAGTGGGTGATACCATTACCCACGTGGCTCGCCCTTGTACGGAGGCTATTGCAGGCTTCGAGGAAGCCAAACCGATGGTCTTTGCGGGTGTCTATCCTATTGAGGCGGAGGACTATGAAGACCTGCGTGCTTCGCTCGAGAAATTGCAGCTCAATGATGCCGCTTTGACCTTTACGCCTGAATCATCGGTGGCATTGGGATTCGGCTTCCGTTGCGGATTCTTGGGACTGCTGCACATGGAGATTGTGCAAGAGCGTCTGGACCGTGAGTTTGATATGGATGTCATCACCACCGTGCCAAACGTAAGTTATAATGTTTATACCAAGGATGGCGAGAAAGTGGAGGTACACAACCCTGCGGGTATGCCCGATATTACTGCCATTGACCGTATCGAAGAACCATATATACGTGCCAGTGTGATTACAACCAGCAATTTTATTGGTCCAATCATGACCTTGTGCCTCGGTAAGCGCGGTGAATTGGTGAAGCAAGAGTATATCTCTGGCGATCGTATGGAGATACTGTATGACATGCCATTGGGCGAGATTGTGATAGACTTCTACGACAAACTGAAGTCCATCTCCAAGGGCTATGCTTCGTTTGACTGGCACCACAACGGCTTCCGTCCAAGCAACCTTGTGAAACTCGATATCCTGCTCAATGGCGAGCAGGTGGATGCCCTTTCTACATTGACGCACCGCGATAATGCGGAGAGTTTTGGTCGCCGTATGTGCGAGAAACTCAAAGAGCTGTTGCCTCGTCAGCAGTTTGATATAGCCATTCAAGCGGCTATCGGTGCGAAGATCATCGCCCGCGAGACCGTGAAGCAGGTGCGCAAAGACGTGTTGGCAAAGTGCTATGGCGGTGATGTGAGCCGTAAGCGTAAACTGCTGGAGAAACAGAAGAAAGGTAAGAAACGTATGAAGCAAATTGGCAACGTGGAAGTGCCACAGAAAGCGTTCTTGGCGGTGCTGAAACTGGATTAGACAAGATAGATTAACTAGCCCTGCTAGCCCCGCTAGCCGAACTAGTTTACCTAGTATGACTAGCCCAACTAAGATAAATAGAAAAAAATAAAAATATATGATGCAACAATTAGTACATAGTGCATGGAGCATGATTCCTTTTGGATTGATGCTATTGACCATTGCGGTGGCCCCACTGATTGCAGAAGAATGGTGGGAGAGTAACAAACACAAACTGACTGTGGCTATCTTTTTGGGTGTGCCAACGGCCGTGTGTCTGATTATGGGAGGTATGTTGCACGAGTTGGAGCACCAACTCTTTGGCGATTATATTCCTTTTATTATTTTGTTGTTGGCGTTGTATGTCGTAACAGGAGGTATTCACCTTTCAGGCGACATCAAAGCTACGCCATGGATAAACACCAGTTTCTTAGGTTTGGGATGGATATTGGCCAGTATCATGGGTACAACGGGTGCTGCGATGCTGCTGATTCGTCCGCTCTTGACCACCAATCAGCAACGCGAACACAAGGTGCATACTGTGTTGTTTTTCATAGCGTTGTGCGCTAACTGCGGTGGCTTGCTCACTCCGCTGGGTGATCCTCCATTGTTTATGCTCTTTTTGCGTGGCGCAGAGTTTACATGGTTTGCATCGATGTGGGGACCATGGTTGTTCACAGGAGCATTGCTGATGGCTATATACTATTTGCTGGATACCTATTATTATAAGAGGGAGCACGCGCATGCGCTACAAGCTGATCACGAACAACAACAACCACTCGTGTTCAAAGGTAAGCACAATTTTATTTATCTGGTAGGTATTGTGCTGGCAGTGGCTTTTATTAACTCGGGTATGATTCCTGAGATGGCAGATCCTAAGTCACCTATGTGGTTGCGTTACTTGCGTGAGTTGGTATTGTTGTCATTGACTTTTATGTCGCTCTATACCACCAAACGCAAAGTGCGTTATGGACTGAATAAGTTCTCATGGGCACCTATTATTGAGGTGGCAGTGCTATTCTTGGGTATCTTCACGACCATGACTCCTGCCTTAGCATATCTGAATGTGAATGCAGCTTCGCTCGGATTGGATGCGACATGGCAGTTCTATTATTCGACAGGTCTGTTGTCCTCATTCTTGGATAATACCCCAACAGCGGTAGCATTCCACAGCGTCGCTACGGGTTTAACACCTGACCAAATGGCTGTCTTTGGCGGAGAGATGATGGCTGGTATTCCTGAGATTTTATTGGAGGCTATTTGCCTTGGCTCGGTATTCTTTGGTGCTATGACCTATATCGGTAATGGACCAAACTTCATGGTGAAAGCCATCGCAGAGGAGAACGGCATCAAGATGCCATCGTTCTTTGGCTATATGCTGAAGTTCTCGTTGATTGTGCTGTTGCCAGTCTATATCTTGGTGCAGTTGATATTCTTGTAATTAGGCGACGAGGCGAAAGGCTATTAGGCGAGAGGCAATAAAGAGCGGCTTTGCCGCATGCCCCAGCCTTTAACCTCTAACCTTTAACCTTTAAATTAAAATAATATGAATCTTTTCGAACAGATTAGCGAGGACATCAAGAAAGCGATGCTCGCAAAGGATAAAGTAGCGTTGGACGCGCTACGCGGTATAAAGAAAGAGTTTTTGGAAGCTAAGACCGCCAAAGGCGGTGATGGCGAGTTGCATGATGACCGTGCGTTGCAAATTCTACAAAAGATGGTGAAGCAACGCAAGGAGGCAGCCGAGTTGTTCCGTCAGGCTAATCGCCCTGAGTTGGCTGATGATGAGATGGCACAATGTGCTATTATTGAGCGTTATCTGCCAGCCATGATGAGCGAAGATGAGTTGCGCGAAGTGCTGACGGGTATCATTGCTCAGGTGGGCGCTACTGGTCCACAAGACATGGGCAAAGTGATGGGCGTGGCTACCAAACAATTGGCAGGAAAAGCCGAAGGCAAGACCATCAATATGATGGTACGCCAACTGCTGGCGCAGTAAGGCGATGAGGTGATGAGGCGATAAGGCGATAAGTAGCGGCAAAGCCGCATGTTACCAACCTTTAGCCTCTAACCTTTAATCTTTAGCCTATAAAATGCACTTTTTTTATAGAAAAATGCTTTTTTTTGCAAATATATTTGGTCATATCAAAAAAAAGCAGTACCTTTGCAGTCGCTTTTGAAAAAGAGCAGGCCCAGATGGCGGAATCGGTAGACGCGCTGGTCTCAAACACCAGTAGGTTCACCCCTGTGCCGGTTCGACCCCGGCTCTGGGTACAAAGACCGCCTAACAAATGTTAGGTGGTCTTTTTTTCTAAAATAAAGACAACATCAACAACATTGCAGAGCACCCCAAAATCTGCAGATTTTCGGGGACCCCGCTGCAAATCAACATCCTTGCGCGCCAAGGAAGCAGAAAGGCAGCAGTGTGTTGGTTGTTAGAGCAGAATAGAGTAATAAGTATATTAACCCATAAAAAGGTCAGGCGGGAGACTTAAACATCCGCTATCACTCGGAACGGGCTGACTGCCTGGAGAGAACAAGAGAAGGAGGTGTATGCAATGATCATTGTACCAGTAAAAGAAGGCGAGAACATCGAGCGCGCGATTAAGAAATTCAAACGCAAATTTGACAAGACAGGTGTGGTAAAAGAACTGCGTCGTCGTCAGCAATTCTCAAAACCATCTGAGATTAAGCGTGAGAAAATGATGCACGCTATCTATGTGCAATCTTTGCATGCTCATGATGGCGAGTAATTCGTAAGTAAGCGAAGATAAAGAAAAAAGCATACCGATGAGGTGTGCTTTTTTTGTTGTGTAAGCCTACCCCCTGCCCCCTCCCTAAAGGGAGGGGAGGACGGACGCTTGGCTATGTGATTTGGTGTAGGGTTGTATAGGGTTGTATAGGGTAGTATAGGGTTGTGTGTAGGGTGGTATGAAAATTGTGAATAATATAGCAATTCTTAATAATTGAGCGCAAAATAGCCACAAGATTTGCTTAGTCCAAAGAATTGTATTAACTTTGCACCAAATTTAAGAATATAGTATTAGGTATGAGAAAGAATTTTACACGTTTTTTTGCACTCGTTGCGAGTGTAGTAGTGCCAAGTATGGCAATGGCTGAGTTAGCCTATAATGTTCCTTTTGCTGAAGCAGATTGGAATAATGAGACAACGATTGTTGCTTCAAAAGGTTCTAATGAATGGTCGAGCAAGCACGGAATCTGCTTGGGAGATAATGGTTTGGGCGGTTTTGATTATAGTGATAAATATGTAGTGATAGCGTTGGCTGATGATGCTGTACCCACTCGTATGACTGCTACTACAAAAACTCGTGATACAGCAGGCACGAATAATGGTGCTACTGGTGTGTTGTTCTCAGTGTCAGCAAGTGCAGACAATGATACTTTTACGGAAGTGTGGTCTTCTAACAGCAAGAACAACGATATTGATGTAGTACTGTCAGCTGATACGCGATATGTGAAAGTACTGTATAGTGGTAACTTTGCGGGATGTGTACAGGATTTGACCGTGTATGGCGAAGTGGTGGAAACAGGAGTAGAAGACTTGCTCGCTCCACAGAGCAAAGCCGTGAAGGTAATGAGGAACGGACAGATTTATATATTGAAAGATAATCAAATGTATGACTGTTTGGGCAGAATGGTAGAATAATATCGAATACTGAAATAGTAAGAGATAGGGCGTATCACTACGGATACGCCCTATTATTTTATTCTCGTTTTTTAATTTAGTGCTCTGTTTTATGCTAATTTTTTATGCTAATTTTTGATGCTCATTCACCGCTTATCCTCCGCTTATCCACCCGATAAAGGTAAGGGATAAGGAGTAGGAAGATAAAGAGTAGGGCATCCCAATCCAAGTGTAGAGGGGCAAACTCGGGTGGGGCAATGGTACCATTGTTATTGGTGGTGGTAGTGTTGGTTTGTGGTGCGGTAGGGATGAATCCTGTTTCATCGGATAAGATTCCTCCTTCCAATGTGGAAGCCACCGTTTTTATGGTGCCATTGGCAATATGTATGGGAGCAGTAGAATACGAACTGATAGTGGTAGAAGTAGAGAAACGGCTATTGGATTGCATAAAAGAACTACTGCCTGAGAAAGTAGGTGCAGAAACACCTGCACTACTTCCGCCTCCATACGAATGGAGTGAAGAAGAGGAAGTCGTGAAGAGTTGCGCCATAATCGATGATGTATGTATCATCGGACATAGCAATAATAATATGATGTATATTCTTTTCAAATCAAACAGCCTAATGGATATTACCTTACTCTTATCTTGTACTCCTTAATCTTATCTTGTACTCCTTAATTACTTCTTTATAACCTTGTATATTTGCTCGTTTAAGCGAATAAGATACACGCCTGATTGTAGGTGCGCCACATTGCAAGTGTATGGACTATCGGATACTATATCGCTCAGGATGTATGTGCCACTAATGTTGTAGATATGTATGTTAGTATTGGCCGTCGCACCAATGATATGCAGCATATCGTTGTTTATCCATACGCGGATATTGTCGGCTTGCTCGGTGTCTGTAGGTGTGTTAGGCGAGTCGCTGTTGCCCTTAGGATGCATGAGCAGGCGGAAGCGATAGTCATTAACCGATTGTGGAGCGGCTTGGAAGGTGTATGGTTCGTCAGACTGCATAGCCACAATGGTGTCTTGCTCAAGATCCTCGAGATAGAGCATGTCGCCAATAAGCGATGAGAAGGATAGGGTATATTGCGTATCAGAACCTGCTTGGAAGCCGATATACATGCTATCAATGCGATTGGAGCAAGATACTTCCATCTTGCCAAAGGATTCGGTGGTGTAGATATTGGTCAGTCCACTCACCGTTTGGTTGGGTGCATCGTAGCCATTGTCGTACAGAGGGGTGGTCTCGTCTGTCTGAATGATATACAGGCGGTCTGCTCCGCTGTTGGCACTATTGAGTTGGATGCGTATGCGGCGGAAGTTGTCTTGCTGCATTTGCTCTTCTGCTTGAAGGCGTTGTGGAGTACGCATAGGCTCGTGCATGTCGGTCGAAACCTTAGGATTGGTACCAGCGTTCCAGACATGCTTTTCGTAGTTGAGGTGGATGTGTGCTCCGTTGGTATTGGCGATGACGTATATGCCCTGCATAGGAGGCAAGGTGGTGATTTCTGCACTGTCCATGTATTTTGATGAGAAGGCTGGTACCGCGCAATACTGACCGGGTACGTCATTGCCATTGGAGCCTTTGCTTTGCTCTGTGTTGTATTTGTTCCATTCGTTCCATGAACCCGAATTGAAGATATAGAACGTTTTTACGATGTCTTCTTTGCCTGTATTATAGTCGCTAAAGTCTTCAGGTGTGAAGTTCTTGGCATCGATAGGTGCCATGTAACTGTTGGCAAAGAGGTTGTTGCCATTCATTCCGCTCTCAGTCTTGGTGAGAGTGATGGTTTGGTCACTGGTGATGGCTTCAGCACTGAGCGCATAGGTGGGTTTGCCATATTGGGTGATGGCATATCCAGCAAATGGTTCGAGGGTGAGTGTACCTGTCTTGTTTATCCAGTTTTGTGGTTCGCTCCACTGATAGAGCCATGTGATATAGTCCACGGTGAATTGCACATCTTTGCCCGGCGCACCAAAGTATTGCCATGTAGCATCGCGATTGGCACCTGTGTCAAGGGTAGAGCGTGTCTGATAATTGACGGTGGTGCGTGGCATAGCGCCTTTGTATGCAGGTGAGAAGCGCAAGAAGCCAGCACCCGATTGGAGGATGTCAAGGACAATGCTGCTGCCATCGGTTGCAGCACCTTGGATACCTCTTGCGCCTACGGATAGTCCGCCGGTAGGGGTGATATGGAGTTTCGTATTAGGGTCTATGGACAAACAAAATACTTCTGCATGTGATGAGATATTAACGTTAGCCTGTATTCTCGCGTTGTGGTATTGGTTAGGAACTTCGTTTCTGTTCCAGTTTGCTGGTGTGTGCCAGTCAGTAGGATTATGAGAGTCAGTACCTTGGAAGATATATTCCTTGCGTCCAAAATGCGTGAGGGTAACGGTGCTATAAGCGAGCCATGCGCCTGGTACATAAGATGGGTTCTTAATGCCGTAACGGAGCGTACCTGTGGTTTGTCCTGGGTCTGCCTCAACATATACATATACATCATTGAGATAGCGGTTGATGTCTTGAGTGAAAGCCTGCTTAACTGAAGGATTCAGTTGGGTAGGGTAATATTGTCCATCGTATATTTCGTCGGACGGATCATAACTGCCAGCATTATAGGATGTATAGACTGATTGTATAGGATACTTTACATCGTTGGCATAGACATATGCCAATACACTTTCCCACCCATTGGTTTTGGCTGCTTGGGCTTTTTCGGAGTCAGAAATGCGGTAAAGTGCTTTAACGGTCAATCGGTAGAAGCCTGGTTTGAGTCCAGAGATGGTATCGTCGTAGACAGCAAAGGTACCATTGATGCCATCGCGGTATTCACCCGTTTGTTCTGCCAATGCGACAGCGGGCACGGTGATTTCGGTTATTTCGAAGTCTTGCACATACAGATTGCTTCGTACTTTCTCCAGTGTGTTGATATTTGAACCGAAATCTTTTTCTGCTGCTTTGGCAGCTGCAGCATCCATATAGCTCCTAATTACATTATTGTGCTCGGCAGGTGTTTCCATGTGCCAAACAGTAGCCTGAGCAGGGTCTGAAGTGAAGGCAAGGGTATTATCTATGATTGTAAAATAGTTGCCTCGATTGCCATTATCTAAATCATTAGCACTTTGAACGGTAAACTTACCACTTGCGTCAGAATTGATTTGCCACAAATAAGCAGGGTTGTCCGCTGTTTCGGCATCGGTGAAGACTTCTTTGGTATCCTTAGTCTCATAGAGGTACTGCATGTTGTCCACAAATTGGAGACGGGTGTAGATGTTGGTGTTATCCACCGTGAAGTGACTCACGCGGCATACCATACCAAATGGATCCACTACAGCTTGCGTACCCCATTTAGCACCACGGCTCAGGTAGGTTCCCTCTTCAGCGCGAAGATAATTATTTCCCTCTAATGAACTGATAATGATGTTTCGGAGGTAGCCCGCGAAGTTACCTTTATAACTAAAACGAATATATTGCGTATTAGGACTTAAATCAATCTCGCCAGATGTTTTCCAAGAAGCAGATAATGATCCAGTTTTCCATACGGTATTCCAATCAACCCCATTAGGTGATTCCTCTACTTCCCACCCATGGGTTGCAAGCTCTGGAGTTGCAGCATTAGAGGAACTATATTCGAAATATAGTTTGTCTGGCGTTCCCGCGAAAGTTATCAGTACGCGTTTACGATCATCGCCCCATATAAATCCATCTCCAAAAGATGTAGATGCAATTCGGATCTGATTATCCGTTTGATACCAACCGCTTTTTGTGCCAAGTTGTACGCTCTTAGCGTGTAGTGCTTGTGATACGCGGAATGGAACTTCGAGATTTGGGCGTTCGCAAGGTGTGAAGGTGAAGGTCCCGGTTGCTGGCATGAAATCTGCATTGCCTGGTTGGGTAACGGTGATAGTGACTTCTTGCCCTTTGTTATAGATATGCAAGTCGCCATTCTTGACCTCTGCAATGGTGTTGTCCGTAGTGGCGAAAGTCAGCGGGCAGTTGGCATCTCTATTGGTAGAGTATGCGATATTAGCAATGGTTGTGTTGAAGTAATAAGGCAAGGCATTTGGATTCCAAATGATGTTGGGAATGGATTTACCATCACGAATACCTGTCAGTGGAATATGAATATCTTCGGTCTTATCGCTATTATCAGAGATAACGAGGGTGGCGTTGTAAGGAGTAGCACCGCGGTCTTCGCCCAAGTTGTCGAAGGTTACCTCTAATGCGGCATTACCAAAGCAATCGCGACCTGTACCTGGAATCAGTTCAGGTGTCACGTTGAAGTATTTAGCGTCGGCACCCGTGATGACTGCTTTGGTGATTCGTCCTGCGTTGGCGTGCAGGAAAATGACCGTATCATGCTGCATACCATAAGTAATACCCTTGGAGCCAAAGTCAATGGCAGTAGGGGTAGCTTCGAATTGGAAGCGTTCGGTGACATCTATGTTACTAATGTAGCCGTTGAGGTTACCTGAATAGCAGAAACGCAAATAGCGGGTGGAGGACTGCAATGTGACAGAAGCAGAACCACTATTACTTGTAGAGCGACCTAATTTATCCGACCAGTTGATACCATCATTACTCTCTTGCACGTACCATTCTATCTCTGTTGCTGCCCAATCTGCATCGTAATCGAATGTCACAACATCGGGGATTCCTTCGAAATGGATGTCATAATAGTTGTCATTCCAATTAAAACCGCCTTGCTCAAACTTTACTCGATTATTTGACCATTTGCAGCCCGACTCGGTATGGTGCTTCAATGTATTGTATTGTGCTTCCGTGTCAATCTTAAAAGGCACATGGTTGTCGGCGTTAACGGGGGTGATAGGATATTGCTCAGTGTTGCCGTACCATTTGTAGTTCTCTGGTTGCGAAACGGTAATTGTAGCCGTCTCGCGGGCATTGGCGATATAAAGGGTGTTGTTCTCTATGCGTGCAAAAGCCTCGTTATCGGATACGAAAGTGGTCTCAATATCCGTATTGGTGGTAGAGAATATGTTTGGAATAGATGTGCCGTAGTAGTATGGAGTGTTGGCTGTGTTCCAAGTAAATTTAGGGGTGTGTTTGATGACCTGCACGGTAAAGGATTCGGTCACAGGCTCGTGCGAACTGGTGTTCTTTTGATAGAAGGTTATGGTTGCAGTACCTTCGTTGAGGGCAGTAATCGTATTTGTAGTAGGGTCGTATGCGATGACCTCATCAGGGCGAGGACTATCTTCGCGCGTATCGTTGCCCGTGAAATTGTGTTCAATCTTAAAGTAGAATGGATCTGCTTCTGAGTTGGTCGGTATCGCCGTTTGGGTATTAATGAATTGATAGTCAGCCTTCAAAGAGTCATTCACCAATTTGTTGGTATAATTGCTACCTGTGATTTTGGCTGTATAGCGACGGGAGTAAATGGCGTATAATGTCAATTGAGAAGCTAATCCGTTGGGATTGAGCGCGGAAGAAGTAATTGTCTCTCTGATTGTTGTTTTGTCTGCACCTTGTTTGTGGAAAGTGGTACTTGCAGGGTCTGTTTTCCATCCTTCGAAGACATAACCGTCAGCCGTTTTTGGTGTAGCAGTAAAAGTGACGGTATCAGACATGCTTGTGGTTGTATAATTGGTTGCAATCACTGAGCAGTTGTCTTGTCCATTCGAGAAAGTGGCAGTAGCCGAACCACCTTCCGCAGGAGAAGAATATGCTGCTGCCTTGAAGAAGTAAGTTGGAATGACAGGAGCAGAGAGGTATATATAGGCAGTGCTTGTTCCATCAGAGATGGTGATAGTGGTAGAACGATTGTTTTTGTTGTACTTAACGGATGGAGAAAAATATATCTCTCTTTTGAAATTATCCCTGCTTTGCCAATAGTCGCCAGGATTACCTGTATATGATTGACTAGCACATAGCTTATCTTTGGTTCCTAACCATATTTTTGTAACAGGATTTCCGTTTGCATCTTTGCCAAAATGGAACTCGGGATTGTTACTTTCAATGGAAATATTTCCAGAAGCGAGGAAAGAGCGAAACTGAATAGTGTAAGCAGTCGATGAGGTTTGCCCTTCTGCTGTGGCAAGACTATTGTCTGTTAGCGTGATAGATGAAACACCCCAAGTCTGACCGTTGGCGGTGTTGTCGTTGAGGAGGATGTGTTTTTTAAGTTTTACAAAGTGATTCCTTACAGAGGCACCCGTTCCTGAAGACAGCCTATAGCGAATATGAGAAATATTTGCATCTAACGATATTGTTTGAGATGTATTCCAACTTGTACTTGAATAACTTACTTCGCCTTTAGAACCACTCCAAGAATTGCCATTGACATTATTTTGCACTTGTAACTTACCATTAATACTTGCCCAAGAATATTTCTTATACTCAAAGGTCATGCTCTCTGCAGGTGCAAAGACTGCTTTTTCGCAAAAAGTAGTTCCAACAGTTGTATTATTTTTTTGCTCTATGTCATACAACGAATACCAGGTGCCGCCTTGATAATTGGGGTTTTGTGCCCAAATGTTAGCAGTTGCCATGATGAGGGCAACGAGGGTGAGGATATAGCGTAAAAATTGTTTCATGTTACTCAAATACTATTTGTGTCGTTTGTTAATATAAAAGTGCGTTTTATTAAGATTGGACAAATGTTTTGCCTTTAACAAAAGCCAAAAAACCGTGCAAAATTAATAAAAAGATATGAAATGTGCAAATTTTATCACGCGCGCGGGTACGATTAATAAGGTGTGATATGTTTTTCTAAAGAATTGATACTTTTTTGTATGGAATTATACAGCACCAAAATAGTATATTCTGCAAAGTAGTTTTTTACACGAACAAAGGAACAGCCAAAGGGGAGAGGAAGAACGACAATAGAGACAATATTCCGCTCGCAATCAATAGTCCTGCGAGCGGTGAGGGTACCTGAATGACAGTTATCTAACCATACGAACAGATGCGTGGAACACACGGCGAGCCACCACCGTGCACAGAACAGCCAAAGGGGAAGAAAATTCCACTTCTCTCATAGCGGTCTTTTGGGTGGGGTATTCATGGGGTATACGCAGGGTATTCGTGGGGTATTCATGGGGTATACGTATGTATCGGGTATGTGTCGGGTATGTATCGGGTATGTATCGGGAATGTGTCGAAGGCGACGGGGAGCGTGGGGGGAGGTGTACCAACCACTGACGAGCACGGATGGGCACGGAAACACGGAGATGTAATTAACGACAATATCGACAACTTGCGCCCAAATCAATATCCCTTGGGCGCTAAACGGGGGAATATTATCAACCACGGATGGGCACGGATGGGCACGGAACCACGGACGAGCACGGATAGACACGGAAACACGGAGATATATGATTACAACAACCTAAACAACATAAACCAACAACACTTGCGCTCGCAACAACACAGCGAGCGCTAAGGGATATTATCAACCACGGACGAGCACGGATTTGCACGGAAACACGAAATATATATCCTTGGTTCAGTGAAGGTCAGTGGAGTTCAGTGGTCAATCCATAACCGCGGAAAGATGTTTCTCAGTGGGAGATATACCAACCACGGATGAGCACGGATGGGCACGGAAACACGGAAATATATGATTACAACAACCTAAACAACATAAATCAACAACAATTGCAAAGCACCCCATTCGCCCACGAGGCTCATCGGGGACCCCGCCGCTCGCAACAACACAGCGAACGCTAAGGGGTATGGGCATACCACTGAATTGCACGGAACTGCACGGAAACACGGAGATATATGATTACAACAACCTCAACAACATTAACCAACAACAATTGCGCTCGCAACAACACAGCGAGCGCTAAGGGGTATGGGCAGACCACTGAATTGCACGGAACTGCACGGAAACAAAGGATATATATTCTCCTACGCGCAGAGGCGAGAAATCTAAACTATTTAAACCAGAAATATGAACATTTATCGACAATAAAACAATTTAGGTTCAACAATAAAAAACAATTATAGACAATAAAACAACAGCCACCGGGAAAGGTGGCTGTTGTGAGTAGTAGGGCAATGCTCGTTGTGAGTGGCAGTGCCTGTGGTTATTGGCAGGATAATTAGTGGGCAGTGTACTTGCCACCACGACCAATGCGCTTGGTGTTGGTGTTATAGAAAATATACACAAACGGTTCGCCCGATGGGGATACATAGTCTGCACCAAGAGCATCGTTAGGCACAGAACCCTCCTTAATCACCTGCTCGCCATTGGCGTTGGTCTCTACTTCTACGGAGTTCACATCCAAAACAGGCACATCCATCATAGTGATTAAACGACCCGTCAGCGTATAAATAGCACACTTAACACCCAAAGAGATAGTTACCGCACGGAACGTGTTGTGTGAACCCTTGACAGGGAAGAAAAGACAATCACCAACCACCGCTTCCGCCGTAGGAGACCAATTGGCAAAAGTGAAAAATACCGAATAAGTCAAGATAGTACCATCTGCTGCAATACCATCAATCTCAATGAGTTTGGAGCCGTCATCCAAGGTCTGCTCCATACCCAACTCTACCGTAGCATGCAAACTGTCCATAGGTGTAGCAGTAACCACAGGAAGAATAGCACCTTGTGGGAGTTGAACAGTATATTCGTAAATATCAGGGTCGAAGTCCTTAATAGCCACCGAGTCAAGGTAAATCATCGACAAGCGTGCCTCATTGGAGAGAGTAATTATCTGCTCAATACTATAAGCACGGATATCGCCGTTGGCTGCGGTAACGATAATCACGAGTGTGGTGCCTTGCTCTTGCACCATGACTGTGGCATTAGGGTCTTCAGGCACAGCCTCAACTTCCTCCGCCGTGAAAAGTTCCGATGGGTCAGTGCCCATAGGGTAGGTAAGGGTATATGCCAATGTGTCGCGGTGGAAAGTAGTTAGGAGTTCACCACGAAGGGCGATAGAAAGCAAGTAGTTGTTGCTGGACAACTCGTTGGTGAAGGTGATAGTATATTCGCTGACAGTAACCTCGTCGCCCGCCGTAACGGTGAGGCGGAAGGTTTGTCCTTCCCACACAGCCACTACAACCTGTTGTGAGTCAGCCTCTTGCCATGTTACCTCTGGCAACGGAGCATCATAAGGCAGGGTGAGGGTGTATTCGTATTCAGTAGGAGTGAAGCCCTCTAATAACTCGCCATTGATAAGAATACTGAGTAGGTTGCTATTGCTGGATGGCAGAGGGACAAAAGTAACAGTATAGGTGAGCGTGGTCTGTCCGTCCTCGGCAGTAACCACAATATCGTAGTGCAACGCATCTACCTTCGTAATGACCACTTGGGCATTGGGGGCAGTAGCCGTAGCAGTGAGTACAGGCATTGCAGCACCAAAGGGCACATTGACTGTATAGTCGAGGGTCATTGGGTCGAAATTAGCAATGAGTGTGCCATCGGTGAAGATGCCCGAAAGTGTGGCATCGGTGCTCTTGGCAATCGTGAAGTAGATGTAGTAGGTCTTTTGGTCTTTATTCTCCGCCGTTACGGTGATTGTAGCATGCAAACGAACTGTATCCACCGCGATTTGCAGAGTAGCCGCAGGGGCGCTGGCAGTGGCAGTAACCTCTGGAAGGGTAGCACCCGCTGGCAAAGCAACGTCGTATTGGAAAGTATTAGTATCGAAGCCCTCCAATGGGAGTCCGTCTAAATAGATAGCATCAAGGGTGCAAACATCGGATTGCTGTTTCTCAACTACGACATAATAGGTGTTATCCTCCTTGCCGTCCTCAGAAATGACCTCATAGGTGATGGTGGTGAGGCGACCTTGCTCGGTGGTGGTAGCCGTAGCCGTTGCTCCATCGGCAGTGATAGCCTTGAAGGTAGGCATGGCAGCACCCGCAGGCAGCGAGATACCGTAGGTGAAAAGGGTAGGCGAGAAGCCATCAATGCTGACATTGTTGGCACGTATGTCGCTAAGCAAAGCCGTAGAACGCAGCGTGCGGATATTGATAGCCAAAGTGTAGCCCTGTTTGGTATAACCATTGGGGGCAGTAACCTGAATGAACACGACAAAATGTGTGTCGTCCTGCTGGAACAACGCCGTATGAACCAATGCGTTAGGTTCGGCTGCAACAGCCGTGATAACAGGCAAATTGGGCGCAGTAAGTTGGTAGGTGAACGTGGATTCGTAGAACTCGGCAAGTGGCGTACCGTCTATATAAATGGCTGATAACAAAGCATTGTCAGAAGCCTGACGGTTCACGCAGTAATGATTGCTGCCAGCCTCGCCAAAGACATCGAGGTGGTAGGCAGTATCGGTTACTTGGACAACAACCGTATCCAAAGGTGAAGTAGGTTCATACACCAATATACCATTATCCAACATAACGCCATCCAGTACCGCGGAAGAAGGGGCATACTCGAATGCCTCTGCCTCGCTGACCTCATGGATTGGCTCGGAAGGAGTGGTAGAGTCTTGAATATCTGCGTAGTAGGTTGATTGAGAGCCGTCTTCTGCTTGTACGGTAATCGCATAGCGCGTTGCCTCGCGTTGCACAGTAATGGTTTGGAAAGGTGAACCCTGAGTTACCTCCAAATCGGCATTGTTGATACTATAGTAGCAAGTGTCGATAGTAGAAACAGGACGTGTAACGGTGAGCGAATAAACGGTATTGGAGCCGTCCTCTGCGTAGTTGGTGATAGTAGCCGTGCGGGTAGCCGTGGCACCCGATACAGTCCAGTCGTCAGACCAAGATACAATCTGCTGCTGGTCAGGCACTTCGCCCGTGAAGGATAGCGTAGGCAATACGACTTCGGAATCCTCTAATGCGACCGTAAACTCGTTGCCGTTGAGGGTGGCAGGAACATCATTTGCAGTGATGGCAGTAAGCGTACTGCTATAGACAAAACCAATACGGTCAATATAAATCACATGGCCATAGTCAATGTAGTTCTTGAAAGTACCACCCGCATTCGTTCCTGCCAAATATCCGTTGGAGGCGTCAATGTTGATATTGAGCAACTGAGTAACCTTGCCAGCAGTGGATAATGGCTGGCGATGCGTAATGAAATCGGAAGTAACTTCTGACGCAATATAATCTACCGTTTCTACATTATCTTTGTCGTCGGTAAAGACAAAGGAGAACTTGGACTTAAGTCCTTCATCATCTACTAATTGATACGTAATGTCCACAGCATCAGGGGTGTTGTGGAAAGGAATACCACCCGAGAACGTAGCCGAAGAGTTACCTGCGTTTTTGTATATGAAACCGTCTGTGCTACCTAATGTCAGTACCAATGGAGATGAACCCATAAGGGCTGACCAATATCCCCAACTAATACCTAACACGCCATCGGCATGTTGGAAGATTTCTCTACCCGGATTATCCACTTTCCATGCGAAAGCTGTGAAATCCTCGTACTTGTCGGCATAACCATACCAACCTACAGGCATTTGAGTGTGCTTGGTATTCTTCAGACCTGTACGATATTCAGTGAAATCGCCGTTAGGGATAATGTCGTTTTGGTAGTAATAGTAGAAAGTATAATAGCGGGTGTTGATAAGGTCGGTCACTTCCACCTGCGTGAAATGGTCGTTGTCCTGTATCTCATTAACCTCAATATCTGCTGCACGCAGATACTCTAAAGTAGGTTTTTGGGTTACAGGGATAATATAAGTAAATACATTCGGGTCGAAATTAGCCAACTCTGTGCCATCCACTTTGACACCCGTCAGCGAATACTCAGGATACGTATTGAGCTGAGGCGTGATGGTATAGATCTTGTCAGCCTTAGCGGGGTCGTCCGCTTTGACGGTGATGGTGGTGGGCTTGGATACACCGCCGTTAATGATAGTTACAGACTGCTCAGGGTATTGCTTGACAATAGAGAAATGTACCTCCGTAGTGCCATAGGGCAGAGTGATAACATGGTCGGTACCCGCAGCGAGGTCTAATGCTCCGATATTCTCCACAATAATCGATTGCAGGGTATTCTCGAAGGTGGCATATGTTAGTTGGAAAGTGAGCGTATAGGTAGCCTCAGTGCCGTCCTCAGCCGTTACCTTGAGGGTAGCAGGGATGGAAAGACCGTTGGTGGTGAGTTCTACTCTTTGCTCTACCTCAGCCTTGGTAAAGGTGATGGCGGGCAGGGTGGTAGTACCGTATGGCAGGGTAATCGTATAATCGCGCACAGTAGGGTCGAAATCGAGAGTAATACCATCAATATCAATCAGTTCGAGCTGGGTGTTGCTGCTCTTCATGACAGGGAAAGCAATAGCATAGTCCGCAGTGGTGATACCGTCTTCTGCTACGACGTGGATAGTGGTCGTTTGATTGAGACCTGGGCTGGTTACCGTGATAGTCTGACCTAACGCTCCCGCTACAGGAACCACCGATGGCACCTGCTCGGTACGCCATGGGAGGTCGTAGGTGTAGGTTTGAGGGGTAGGGTTCTCTTGATACAACTCACCATTGATATAAATAGCAGCCAACGAGATGTCGGATGACAATGGGAAAGAGTCGGAGGCAAACTCAGGGATAGTAGGCTCGGCTGAAGACATGAAGATGATGGTATATTCAACCGATGTACCTACCTCGGGTTGCACCACAATATGGGCAGTGCCGAAAGTGGCTGGTTGTGTGATGTTTACCTTCTGGTCGGGCGTTTGCTCCACCGTGATGTCAGGGATAATCTCCTGCTCGAGTGCCACCACGTAGGTCAATTGGTCAGGGGCGAAATTCTTGAGGCTGTCGCCATCAAGATAAATCATCTTTAGTAGCGCGTTAGCCGATTTCTCAATCTCGAAAGTGAGTGTGTAGATGCGTGAGGAACCATCGCCCGCCTTCACCACGATGCGTATGGTGCGTGTGGCAACGCTGGTATTAACCGTTATGGTCTGATGCTCATCGCCCGGTGTGTACGTAACAACAGGCAAGGTGGTTGTGCCAGCAGGCAGAGTGAGGGTGTAGTTGAGCGTATCAGGGTGGAAGCCCGCGAGCGGTGTGCCATCGAGCGCAATACCCTGTAGGGCATTATTGGTGGATTTCTCTGTGGAGAAATTTAGTCGATAGGTAACGGTGTTGCCAGCAGCAGCAGTAACGACAATACGGGTCGTACCGTCCACACCACCCTCAGTGAGAGTTACCGTTTGGTAAGGGTCGCCCTGTGTCCAAGTGATAGAGGGCAGGGTGGTAGTGCCGATAGGCAATGTGATAGAATAGCTGGTCTGCTCGGGCGTGAAACCGTCGATAGGCTGACCGTCAAGACTGATGCCTGCGAGATAAGCATAGGACGATGCCTCAATCTTATAGGTCAGTTTGTAGGTACGCGTATTTTGCGCCGCAGGAGCTGAGACGGTGATTTGTGCACCTTCCTCGAGGCTGTTCTTGACAAGAGCAATCGTCTGTGCACCATCGGCATAAGCGGATTGCCAAGTGATGAGAGGCGCTTCGGTAGTGCCCAGAGGGAGGGAGATGGTGTAGTTGTTCTTGGTAGGCGTGAAGCCAGGCACGAGTTCTCCGTCGATGTAGATAGCCTCTAAGGTGTTATCGGAGAGCTCAGCGACTGAGAAGTTGAGCGTGTAGGTGTTGGTGGTAGTACCATCAGCTGCTGCCACGTGGATAGTGGCTGTGCCTGTGGTGCTGGTGGGTTGCGTGATAGTGACAGTAGCACCTCCGTCTTGTGCGGTAGCACTGACAATAGGCACTTCGGTGGTTCCGTAAGGCAGTTGCACATTGTAGGTATTGAGGTAAGCATTGAAGCCCGAGATACTGGTACCATTGACCTGAATATCCGCAAGGCGAGCGTTGTTGGACGCTGCGGAAACGAATTTGATCTTGTAGGTGGTGGTGCTGCTGCCATCGGTGGCGCTGACCTGAATAATCATAGGGTCGCCATCGATAGCGCCTTGTTGCACGATTTGGAACTCGTCGCTGGTGAGTTTGCGACCCGGGAAAGTGGCAGTATTGTCACGTGCGTTGGTGAGCGAACCTACACCGCGCACACCGAAAACAGAAGGAATCTCGGTGGTCTTGCCCACAGAATAGACTTGCTCCTCCGAGCTGTTAGGGTCGAAAGCCTTCCACTCGCGTTCACGGATATAGAGTTTATCAATCTTGGATGAATAAATGAGTTCGATATCATCCACATAGAGCGCGTTGTTTTCATATAATCCATCTTTTGCACGGAAGTTAGGATAGTTGGATGCCGAGAAAATGATATTCATCATGGTAGGCACTTCATCGTTGAAATAGTAGATAGGCACGCGGATATTGGTCCACTCGCCATACTGCTTCTTCTCTCGCCACATACCTTCAGCAATCTGGTTGGCCTTTTGGGCTGTACCACATTCATTGGCATCTAAGGCAAGGCGAATATCACTCTCTTCGTTGGTCTGACTTACAGAAGCGCAACTGCCATCTTTAGCCTTGTATGAGTCGCCTTTCGCGGTGCCTGACCATGCGTAGTAGAGCAGATAAAAATCTTCTTTATCCACATTAGGACCTACACGCTTGATCCATACCGACATCGTATCTGGACGATGTGCCCATGTGATACCGCCAGATGTTCCAGCAGTGGCAGTATTAGTGTCAAGACCTTTGATCCAACTCCATGGACGACCCAAAGAGAAATAACCAGGAGACAACTCGGTGATTCCTAATGCTCCTACTTTGGTATCCTTGACCATGATACTGTAGGAACCAGTGTGACCCTCTTCGCGGTTGGTAAGGTTGAAATTGATACCCGCTTGGCTGATATTGCTACCATACCAGTCCTTGGGTTGGATCTCTCCATCGAATTTCTCACCGCTCCAGTCTTCGAAACTTGGGTTGGGCACTTGTTGAGCGTAGATTGTAGTACTATTAACCATCAGCCCGATGAGCATCAGCAATAGCGAAAAGTAAAATTTCTTCATAAATTATGTGTATAATTAATATTTACGTACTGAAAATTCATTTTTTAAGATTTGTACAATAAAAAAAGCGCATACAAATCCAAAATACGCTGCAAAATTAATATAAGTATTTGAAATATGCAAATTTCTCACGTGCGCATGCACGCGATTATTAAAGAAAGGTATATTTTTCCAAAGAAAAGGAATGTTTTAGTGTCGGGAATCGGGTGTCGGAGACGGGAATCGGGAGTCGGGAATCCAAAGTTATAGAGTATGGAACTGTCCGTCGGCAACTTGAAACGTAGTAGCGATGTTAGGCATCTTATCAAGCATTGTGATTAGGTGTTGGCGATCGGTATCCGTGATGAAGATTTGCCCAAATTGCTCGCTGCTAACTAAGCGAATAATGCGTTCGACACGCTTTGCATCCAGTTTGTCGAAGATGTCGTCTAAGAGCAAGATAGGCTTGCCGAGAAAAATGGCTTGCCCCAGTTTCATGGCGAGGAGATAGGACTTCTGTTGTCCCTGACTGCCCACGCGTTTGAGAGGATACTCGCCGAGACGCATGTCTAACTCATCCTTGTGAATACCTTGTGTGGTCCACCCTACTGCAAGGTCGCGTGGGCGGGTGCGTGCGAGAGACTCTTGCAAATCACGCTCCTGCAATTGCGACACATATTGCAGCGACACTTGTTCGTTGTCGCCCGAAATGGCAGCATACATTTCTTGAAAAGCAGGCACGAAGTGCTGAATAAAGTCTGTGCGCATCTCGTAGATGTATATGGCGTGCTCAACCATCTGTAGTTCAATTACTTCAAAGAGTTCGGACGGCGCTTGCTGAGGATGATCTTCATACTGCTTTAGCAGGGCGTTGCGTTGCTTTAGCAGGGCGTTGTAGTGCATCAAATGTTCTAAATAACACTTGTCGTATTGTGAGATTACGCCGTCCATGAAACGTCTGCGCTCATCGCTTCCTTCGCTAATGAGTTCGCTGTCTTGAGGACTGACCATAACCAGCGGAATGAGTCCGATATGTTCGATAAGGCGTTTGTAGTCTTTTTTGCCACGACGGAATTGTTTTTTAACTCCTCGTTTGATGCCGCAAGAAATGGTTTCTTCTTCCGTAGGAGAGTTGTCAAAGACATACTTGCCTTGAATCATAGCCATGTCTTCGTTGTGCGTAATATTCTGACTATCAATAGCGTTGTATGCGGACTTGGTGAAACTGAGGTAATAGATAGCATCCAGCAGATTGGTCTTGCCTTGACCGTTGAGACCAACAAAACAATTGAGCTTATCCGAAAAGCGAAGGGTGGCTTCTCGGATATTCTTGTAGTTGAGTATGCTGATTTCCTTTAAGACCACAGGGTAATAATTAGATATACAAGTTTACATCTTCTGCGGTGATAGTATCACCTGATAGGATGATTAGTCGCTCAATCACATTGCGGAGTTCGCGAATGTTGCCAGGCCAATTGTGTTGTTGCAGGGCTTGTATCGCCTCATCGTTGATGGATTTGACTTTCCAACCTTGTTCTGCACAAATTTGTTGGACAAAATGATTGACTAACAGCGGAATATCTTCTTTTCGGTCTTTGAGGTCAGGGACGTGAATAGGTATGACATTGAGGCGGTGATAGAGGTCCTCGCGGAAGTTGCCTTTCTCGATTTCCGCCTTGAGATCTTTGTTGGTGGCAGCGATGACACGCACATTCACTTTGATGGTTTTGTCGCTGCCCACGCGTGTGATTTCGTTCTCCTGCAAGGCACGCAGTACTTTGGTTTGGGCAGAGAGACTCATGTCGCCTATCTCATCCAAGAATAGTGTTCCTCCGTCTGCTTGTTCGAATTTGCCTGCACGATCCTTTACTGCCCCTGTGAAACTGCCTTTTATGTGTCCAAACAATTCGCTTTCAATCAGTTCGCTTGGAATGGCGGCGCAATTGACTTCTACCATTGGACCTTTGGCTCGTTGGCTATTCTCGTAGATGAGGTGTGCCACGACCTCTTTGCCTGTACCGTTGGAACCAGTGATGAGGACACGTGCTTCTGTGGGTGCTACCTTATTTATAATGGTGCGCACGCGCTCGATGGCAGCACTCTCGCCTATCATCTGGTTGCGTTTACCTACTTTCTTGCGCAGGACTTTGGTCTCTTGAATCAAGGATTTGTGATCAAGAGCATGCTTGGTCGTTAGAAGTAATCGGTTGAGGTCTAATGGCTTTTGTATGAAATCGAATGCACCACCTTTGAGTGCTTCTACTGCTGTGTCCACAGACCCATGTCCAGTAATGACAACGACTGGTGCTTCTTCGCTATTCTGCTGTGCCATACCCTCTCGGTACTTTGCCATAAACTCCATACCATCCATTTCAGGCATTTTAATGTCTGTGAAAATGAGGTCGTATGCCCCTGTTAGTGCGCGGTCTAATCCTGCACGACCGTTTTCCGCTACCTCTACGGTATAACTTTCGAACTCCAGAATCTCTTTGAGCGTATTGCGAATGGCGCGCTCATCATCTATAATAAGAATTTTAGCCATAATTTTCTGATTTTGCTGCAAAGGTACAACTTTTTGTGGAAAAATGCAAATTTTTTTGCGTATGTGAATAATTATTTGTACCTTTGCGCGTTTTTATTGAAGTAACTACAATAAAATTTAATAATAACTCAAAATTTATTCAGTATGAAAAAATTTACAATGTTCTTTAGCGCATTGCTCTTCAGTATGATGAGCTTTGCTGGCGTTGTTACCTTTGACGCTGATGTGGATAAAGGTAATGCGGGTACAGACTCCAACAATGCCGCTGCTTACACTATCACCAAAGATGGTGTGACAGTAGAGGTATCTTCGGGTATCCTTGGTACTTACAACAATGAGATGCATTATCGCATCTACAAAAATCAAACATTGAAGATTACAAGTACTGCTGGCAACATCACTTCTGTTCAGTTTACTTGTACAGGTAATGGATCGGAAAAATATGGTCCTGGTTGCTTCACAGTGGATAGTGGTGACTATACCAATGACGGTGCTGCAGTAGGTACATGGACTGGTAGCGCAACTGAGATTACCTTTACCGCATCTGCTAATCAAGTACGTGCTACTCAAATTGTTGTAGCAACTGATGGTGCTGAAATCCCTGATCAACCAGAAGAACCAGAAACTCCTGAAACTCCAGATGTTCCTGCACCAGAAGGTGTTATCACTTGCGCTGAAGCGTTGGCAATTTGCGAGGCAACAGGTGAGACTTCTACCACAGAGACTTATACTATCCGTGCTTATGTAACAGGCATTAAGACAGCATATTCCGAGCAATATGGTAATATTTCTTTGTGGTTGGCAGATACTCCTGATGGTGGTCAAGTATTGCAAGCTTTCCGTGTAAAACCTGTAAATGATGCTGATATCAACGTGGCAGTTGGCGATTATGTGGAAGTTGTAGGTACTTTGGTAAATTATATGGGTAATACTCCTGAGGTAAATGCAGGTGGAACTTATACTATTATTACTGCTGGTAGCGGCGAG
Source organism: Bacteroidales bacterium (assembly GCA_015061165.1). Lineage (GTDB taxonomy): Bacteria > Bacteroidota > Bacteroidia > Bacteroidales > Paludibacteraceae > Colicola. Next base: position 143,347 of record SUXC01000002.1, on the reverse strand, counting down.
ACTCCAGAAACTCCTGATGTTCCAACTCCAGAAGGTGTGATTACTTGCGCTGAGGCATTGGCAATTTGCGAGGCAACAGGTGAGACTTCTACTACTGAAAGTTATACTATCCGTGGTTATGTAACTGAAATCAAGACTGTATATTCCGAGCAATATGGTAATATCTCTTTCTGGATGGCAGATACTCCTGATGGTGGTAAAGTACTCCAAGCTTATCGTGTAAAACCAGTAAATGCAGCTGATATTAATGTAGCCGTTGGCGATTTTGTAGAGGTTGTTGGCACATTGGTAAATTATATGGGTAATACTCCAGAAGTAAACCAAGGTGGTACATATACTATTGTTACTCCTGGTAGTGGCGAAACCCCAGAGAATCCAGAAACTCCTGAAACTCCAGAGACACCAGAAGGTGCTATTGTATTTGATGCAGACGAGGATATGGGTAATGCATCTACTGATTACAACAACGCAGCTGCTTATGAGGTAGAGAAGAATGGTGTAATCATGAGCGTATCAAGTGGTGTTATAGGTACTTACAACAATGAGAATCACTACCGTATCTATAAGAACCAAACTCTTGTTTTGACTTCTACTGTAGGTAACATTACTTCAGTTCAGTTTACTTGTACAGCAAATAACGATGAAAAATATGGTCCTGGTTGTTTCACTGTAGATGGCGGCGATTATACTTATAGTGGTGCTGTAGGTACATGGACTGGTTCTGCTGCTGAGATTACTTTCTCTGCTGCTGCTAACCAAGTACGTGCTACTCAAATCGTTGTAACAATCGAAGGTGGTGCTACTCCTACAGACGTAGTTAATGTAAAAGATTTGGCTTATGCGGATGCTTACTACATGGAAGAGGAGGGTACTGCTTTATGGGAAATTCAATTGTACAATATTGATGAAGCAGCTGAGGCATATATGATGCCAATCGTATTTGTAGGAATTGAGGCAAAGAGCAAGACCTCGTTGAATGGAACTTATGATATGCTTCTCGCATTGTATGGAACAACTCTTGATGAGGAGACCTATGAGGTTGACGGTGTATGGAATGACGAAACTATCGCAGCTACATTGACTATTAAGAATGTGGACAACGATAATAACTATTCATTTGTAGGTACATTCGTTGGCGAGGATGGCAAGACATATAAGATTAACACAGTTGCTAATGTTTATGCAGAGGATGATACGACTGGCGAGGTAATCGAACTCAAAGAGGATGGCAATAATGATCCTGTAACTCCTCCTACTCCTCCAACTCCTGATGGTGCTGTTACCTTCGATGCTGATGTAGATCAAGGTAATGCAGGTACTGATTCTAACAATGCTACAGCATATCAAATCACCAAGTCAGGTGTGACTATGGAAGTAAGTTCTGGTATCCTGGGTACATACAACAACGAAATGCACTATCGTATCTACAAGAACCAAACTCTTACCCTTACCTCTACCGTTGGTAAGATTGTGAAAGTAGAGTTTACTTGTACAGCAAACGATGCAGAGAAATATGGTCCTGGTTGCTTCACAGTTGATGGCGGCGATTATACCTATGCTGGTCCTGTTGGTACATGGACAGGTTCTGCTGATGCGATTGTATTTACTGCTTCTTCTAACCAAGTTCGTGCTACTCAAGTAGTAGTAACACTTGAATCTACTGGTACTGGTGTAGAGGATGTAGTGACCGTTGAAGTTCCTATTAAGGTTATTGAGAATGGTCAATTGATGATTATCCGTGGCGAGAATGTTTACAATGTACTTGGTGCTCAAGTGAAGTAATCCTCGTTTCGTACTTATAGAAATAGGCTACCAGCATTGGTAGCCTATTTTTGTTTAGTGGACGCTGCGCTACTGTTTAGTGTTTAGAGGACGCTGCGCTACTGTTTAGAGAGTATTGACTTCTTTGAAGCGTACCTGTTCGCGAGAGAATCGGAACTCTACTGGGCAGTAGCGGATACCCCTCTCATTGGTGATAGGTGCGCCCCAAAAGAGGTAGGCATGTTCGCCACGGCGAACAAATGCACCCTGTTCTTTCCACTCATCGTAGGTATGAAATTCTGCATCGACGAGATTGTAACATTCGCGGAGCAATTGATTGCAGGTGTATTTGGTACGCCCTGCGGCTTTTGCCATCTCAATGAGCCCGTTGGTAATCGTGCGAAGGTGCAGACGATAGTTTTGCATACGGCTGGGTTGAATCTCAGTAATGTGTTCGGTTGGGGTGGTGAGTGAATTCACCTTGCTGTTGGTTGTCATAATGGTAATAATTAAAAAGTGAATATTGTGGGTTAATTACTTACGCCTGTTGTGCGAGGATTTGCATCCAAATCAGAATGCTGTACATGTTGCTAAAGAACTCCCGTGCATTAGTTTGCAAGTCTTTTTGGTTGAAGTTAAATTCCAATTGCATAATCGTAACGTTTTGTGTGTTTATTAATTTTTCTAATTTTTGCAGGACTATACTCCATTTTTTTGAGGAATCGTACCCTGTTTTTTGTTTGACGGTGCAAAGGTACTGCTTCAAACTGTCAAAACCTGTCATAAGGTAGTGTAAAAAACAAAAAAAGTGCATTTTTTGCACTTTTTTTTAAGTAATCGTTTATTTTCTATTCTTTTTCTATCTATTTCCCCCTACGTTCCTGATCAGTTACGGGTTCTTGACGGGTTCTTGACGGGTTTGTAGAATATAGTTGCAGTGGTTGTTTAACTGACCTGTTTACTCGCAATACATCTCGTATGCCTTTTTAGCCTCATCTCTGAAAAAGGCTACCAGTTCTTCGGGTTCTCTCACGCGAATATCGGTGCCGTGTGTGCGTAATTCTTGGATGAAGTCAAAGGTAGGAGCAATGTGGTACTCGAAGATAGTGTTCTCTTGAACCTGACATATCTCTTTCTGTGAGGCATGTAAAGGTAATAGGCGTAGGAACTTAGCTGATTTTTGCGTGGCTTCTATAACGACTTTGGTTGGTTTTTGGTCACGGAAGACACCGTAATATGGAGCGAAGAACTCTTTGGCGTTGAAGTCTTTTGGGTACTCAAATGGTAGGTCTGTTGGTCGCATCTCCTTTACGCGGTCAAGAGCGTAGATACGTTTCTCGGTAGGGTGGGTAGATGGGCAACCTGCCACATACCAACGTTGTTTGAATACTTTGAGGCAGTAGGGCGCGAGTGTGAGCTCGTATTGTTCTTGGCTATTGAAACTATAGTAGGTGAAACGTAGTTGGTGGCGTTGTTTGATGGCATCTACAATCAAACTGAGGTATTGGGTGCCTTCTGGAATATCCTCGTAGAGAATACACTCGTTCATATCTTGTGCTTGATCCATCATGGAGTGGACTGCCATAGCATTGAGCAGCCACTTGCGGGTGAAACCGCCTGAGATGTCGTCTTTGTTGTCAATGTAGTAGTAGTTTTGGCTTCTGTTGCAACGAATCTCTACATCAAAAATCTCCTGAATCTCGTCTTTGTAGCGATGGAACTTGCGCTCTGGGAATATTGATTCGTGATTATCGTTGTAGCGACAGTTAGCCCAACGGCGGTTGATGTCGTCACGGGTAAGACGACCAGAGGCGATCGTGTCTATTAACCAAAAGTACACGTTAACTTGATGTGCTGCCATAATATTGTGTTGTTCATTGCTCGCAAGCGAGCTGTTTAGCATTGTTGAGTATCGTTCAGTGTTGTTTATAGATACGCATTTCGCAGTTCTTGCAGTCGAACTCTAAGGAGAGGATAGTGCCATTCTGCAAACGAAGATAGCGGGGTTCGTTGGCCATAGGGTTGGTTTTACGACAATGCCCTAACTCGTAGAGTATGCAATACTTACAAGTCATGAGGGATTTACTATTTGACAATTTACTATTTACCATTTATTATGTCTCTGCGCCATTGGTTGATTTGACTGATAGGTATGAAATAGGGGAACTCGGTCGTGCACGTTTCGCCGTTTGCTATGATAGTAATGCTGTTGGCTATAAAATCGGTGTCGCCGAGTTTGCTAAGTTGCTGCTGGATAGTTTGTAGCGCGCGTGTGGGATTGCTGGCTATTTGGTGCTCTGCCTCAAAGATAGCATCATTATCTCCGATAGTTAGGCGGTAACCGCCTGCTATTGTTTCAAAGCGGATATCTACAGGAATACGACGCTCCGTCTTCAATGAACGCTGGAACTCGTTATCCATATTGCGATATAGCGTAGCACCGACCTTAATGTCGTGTAGGGTTGTGTAGTATGGTGTAGTATGGTGTAGGGGGGTAGAGGGATAAATCCAGTCGCCTTCTATTCTATTAATGGCAAAGCCTTTGTCTTCGTAGCAGATGCCATCTCCATTGCGCAAGGTGATGGTAGGAAGTAGTTGTACGCAAATAGCATTATGCTTAATGGCTATGACTTTGCCAATCTTCTCGCCAGTGGATTTAGGTGTTTGCCAATTCGCCATGTTGGGTGTTCGACCGTGAAGGAAATAGTCGGTCTGTCCGCGGTGGAAGGTCTTGGCGGGGGTAGGGGTAAAATCGTATTGATAGACAGAGCGAGTGGATGCGTGTTGCAAGGTGGGATTGCTGTCTATCAATTGGTCAAGCAATTGTCGGTAGTATGCGACAATGTTGGTCACATAATCGCGGTCTTTGAGCCGTCCTTCAATCTTGAAGGTGGTTATGCCTGCCTCTATCATTTCGGCAAGATAGAGACTGCGGTCCATGTCTTGCAGTGATAGTAGGTAACGTTGGTGAATAGGTTGTCCGTTGTCATCTATAATCTCGTTGCCATCTTTGTCCAATAGGTCATAGCGTTGGCGGCAGGGTTGTGCACAGCAGCCACGATTGGCACTCCGATTCATTAGTACTTCGGATAGGTAGCAACGACCACTATAACTCACGCAGAGTGCGCCGTGGACAAAGGCTTCGAGTTCGATGGGGGCAACTTTGTCGCGGTGTAGGGTTGTGTGGGGTGGTGTAGGATGGTGTAGGGTGGTGTGGGATTGTATAGCGTTGTTGATTTCTTTGATTTGTTCAATAGAGAGTTCGCGGGCGAGTACGGCGCGACGGAACCCGAGTTGCTGCAAGCGAAGTACCTGTTCGGGGGTGCGGTTGTCGCATTGAGTAGAAGCGTGCAAGCGAATAGGAGGAAGGTCGTAGTCTAATAAATGTAGGTCCTGAATGATGAGTGCATCTACTCCTATATTATATAGTTCGTGCGCGAGCGCGCAAGCGCGAGGGTACTCGTTGTCGTGGAGCAGGGTGTTGAGCGTAACCAATACTTGCACACCAAAGCGATGTGCATATTTGACCAATTGGGCAATATCCTCTAATGAATTGCTTGCTGCTTGGCGTGCGCCGAACTCTGGTGCACCAATATACACCGCGTCGGCACCCGCCTGAATGGCTGCTATACCTACTTCCAGATTGCGGGCTGGAGCCAGTAATGTTAATTTACGATTGGACAATTTACTATTTAGGATTGGACAATTTACTATTTACGATTTATATTGTACTATTTAGCGGAGCATATTGCTGAGTTCATACATTACGATGCCTGCTGTAACACTGACATTGAGCGAGTGTTTGGTGCCATACTGTGGAATCTCGATGCAACCATTGGCGGCATCGACTAGCTCCTGTTGTACACCAAAGACCTCGTGCCCCATAATAATGGCCGTCTTTTGGTGCTGAGGTAGTTGCAGGTCACTGAGCATGGTTGCTCCGTGTGCTTGCTCAATAGCATAAACGGTGTAACCGTCAGCTTGTAGGGCTTTGACTGCATCAATGGTCTGTTCGAAATATCGCCAATCGACAGTGAGTTCGGCACCGAGAGCCGTCTTGTGAATCTCATTGTTGGGAGGGCAGCAGCATATACCGCATAGCCATACACCTTGTAGGCAGAAAGCATCAGCAGTGCGGAAGACTGCACCTATATTGTGCTGGCTGCGGACATTATCAAGTACCACAATGAGTGGCACCTTCTGTGCTTCGTGAAAAGCCTCTGGGGTGAGGCGGTTCATCTCTTGTATGGTAGTCTTCTGCATGATTTATTCTTTTGTGAATATGAATGGTAAACAAATAGTAATTAGTTGTTTGTCAGGTTCGATATGGATGATAAAGTCCTCATGTAGTGGAATCAATTGGTTGTTGTTGAGAGTGATGAGGGTATTGATTGTTGTTTCATCTACGTGGGTGATTGTTCCGAGTTCGCCTTGGTCGGTATCTATGACACGATAGCCTAAAAGGCTTTGCCATGTGGGCATGACTTCGTCTTCTTCGTTCATATCGGATAGGAGCATATAGGCAGAGCAACCAATGAGTGGTTGGGCTGCTTGCTCATCAGTGATATGGTCGAGTTGGAAGATAAGAGAATCGCTACCCTTGCCTCGCCAATCAAGTACACGGAAGGGTACAAGGATATTATCAATGCTGAGGATGAGGAATGTAGCATCTGCATTATCCCAATACTCGTTGCTCGTAAGGCATTGTATCTCGCCACGCTTGCCGTGTGTGCGAGTGATTTTGCCAATAGATATGACTTGCTCGTTGGTTATCATTCGTTTATTTGATTTGTTCTATTTTTTGTTGTGCGACATATACGAGGTATGCTTCTACGGTATAACCCATTTGCTGGAGCAGTAGGATGTAGTTGCGTAATTGCTCTTGATAGGTAGCGGGGTGTTCTTGTCCGAACTTATAGTCAATGACGGTGGCTGTGGTTCCATCAATCATGACACGGTCGGGGCGTTGCGTTTTGCCCGTAGTGGTGAGAATGTCCACTTCGTTGCGCACGATGTTAGGAGCAATGAACCAATGTTCTTTCCCCTCGCGCTGCAAGAGTTGTTGTAGGGCTTGCAGTTGCTGTTGCATGGTGTTTTGTTGAGCGCGTGTGATTCGCCCTTCGGCTACCATGCGCTCAATAGCAGGTTGTGCATCCTGCCATGTGTTGATTTGTGCTAACCACTCGTGCATCAGAATACCCAAATCTATGGTCTCAAGAGGTGTGTCCTGAGCAAAGTCATCTTCTGCTCGGCTACGCAGCATGAGGCGATTGCCGATGGGTGAAGATATGTATTGTGCCTGACGGGTATTATTCTTTTCGGGTCGGATGGCTTGCGTGTTTGGTCATCATCGGCTTGGGTATAGGTGTATATGTTATCCTCGTTGCAGAGTAAGGAGTTTTCTGCGATTACTTGGTCGTATAGGTAGGAGAGTAGATGGCTGATTTTGCTGATTTGTGGTTTGTTGTCCTTGGTCGTGGTGTACATCTGTCCGTAGGCATATAGGCGCATTTTAGGCCGTGTGAAGGCTACGTATGTGAGGTTGAGATTATCAATGTATTGCGATATAATCTCGTTGATGTATTCTTTCTTGAAGTGTGTTTTGAGCAGTTTGGAAGATAGTGGCACCGCCACGAGTGGCATTTGGTTGAAAGGAGAGACTTGTGGTAAGCACCAAAATATCTCGCCTTGGTGTGTGCGCTGAATATCCCAATTGAGGAATGGCAACATGACAATGTCGAACTCCAATCCTTTGGAACTATGAATGGTCAGAATACGTATTGCATTGATGACAGGTGAGGATGGGATAGTGGCTTTGAGTGCTTTCTTTTCCCAATACTCGAGGAAGGCGGGGAGGTCGGATACACGTTTCTGGGTGAATTGATATACTTGGTCTTGGAATGCCGTGAGATAAGGTAGTGCGCCTGCTTGCTTGGATAATTGCAGCAGAGTGATGAGTTGCTGTACGGCCTCGTAGAGTGGTAGGGCAAATGCCTGATTGATAGCCGTAGTTTGTTCTTGGGTGAATGGCGCATGCAGATTGCGTATGATATGCTGAACTACCTCGTTGTCGGGTTGCACATGCTGTTGCATGAGTGCCACGAGCAGTTGTACTGCGGGATGTGATTGGATACGCATACCCTCAGCAGATTCTACGGGATAGCCTTTTTCGATGAGGTAGCGGGCTAATAGTTCGGCATCATCGCCTCGGCGTACTAATAGAGCGATACTATTCCACTGCCAACCTTCTTGTTTGAGGGTTTGCAACTGCGTATCAACTGCTTGCAGCGTCTGCTGAATGAGGTCTTCGGCTTTGGCATCGAAGAACTGTAGTTGGAATAGTCCTGGGTAGTCTTTTTGTGCCTCTTGGTGGATAGCATCGGGGTGGTAGATAGACATAGCCATTTGTACTAAGGGTGATTCGTTGTCCCATCCTTCGCGTTCGAAATAGTTGGCTACCCACTGGGCATAGTTGCTGATAAGTTGTTCGTTCTCCTGTATGAGCAGTTTGGCACTACGCCAGTTGTCTATCATGGGTGGCTGCTGTACGTTGGGAAATTCGCTATGCACACCATTGAGTAGTTTCCAATCGGAATTGCGCCATCGGTAGATACTCTGCTTGACATCGCCCACGATTAGGTTATCACAGCCTTTGCCTTCTGCTTCGCTGATGAGTGGGTAGAAGTTCTGCCATTGCAGAGAACTGGTGTCTTGAAACTCATCAATCATGAAGTGGTGCAAGTATTGTCCCATTCGTTCGTAGATGAAAGGTGCTTCTTGTCCGTCAATGACATCATGAATGAGCATATTAACATCAGAGATAGGTATGCGCCCTATTTGTCGGTTGGTTTTATCTATTTGGTCTGCCACGTCTTGCAGCAGTCCGATGGTGTATAGATATTGTGATATGGCTGTGGCAGTATAGTAATCAATAATCTCTGTGTCGAATATGTCAGCCATAGCCTGATAGAGTGGGCGTAGGCTTGTTTCATATAGCGAGATGATAGCTGCTTGCTGCGCCTTGGTTGTCTTGCTCTTTAAGCACAAAGCCTCGGGTTGCTCAAGCACTTTGAGGAACGTTTTGTTGAGTCCTTTGTCCAATATCTCTTGAACGGGTTTGCGGAATATGGCCACGGCATCTTGTTTGATACCCTCGTATGAGTCGATAAGAGGAAGGGCTTTCTGCTGAATAGCAGCGATCTTCTTCTTTGTAGTGGTGATTATATTGGAGAGTAGTGCTTGATAATGCTTGAAATTATCTTTGTCTTGGAAGAAGGATTGTAGTTGTCCGATATGTCGTTTGACCTCCTCCTTGTTGAGTTGTTTGGAGAAATCGCTAATGCTGCGGTGGAGGTTGCCATTGGCATTCTCGTCCATATTGTGTTGCGCAAAATCGGTAATCCATGTCATAATATCCGTATTGCCCTCTTGTTGCAGGCGAATACGGCGGAAGATGTCGTCCACGGCTTGTTGCACTACTTCATCGCCGTCAAGGGCAATGTCATACGTGGTAGGGAGTCCTAAGTCTAATGCAAAGGTGCGTATCACCTGCTGAAAGAAGCCATCAATAGTGGATACAGAGAAATGGTTGTAGTCTTTGAGTATGGCTATGAGTAGTTGTCGCGCTTGGGTTTGTAGGGTAGGGGTATCAAAGTGGAATGTGTGGATAAGGTCGTCATAGAAGGGCGATTCGGTGGGGGTGGTGGAAAGGGTGTAGAGTGCTTTCAGTATTCGCTCTTTCATCTCGGCTGTTGCTTTCTTGGTGAAGGTAACAGCCAATATGCGGCTATGCGGCATGAATTGGTCGCGGCGTTTTTGGTAATCGCGAAAGAGCATCACGAGGTATTCTCGTGTGAGTGTGTGCGTTTTTCCGCTACCTGCCGATGCTTTGTAAATACTGAGCATAATTTAGTTGAAGATATGTAGTTCAGCCCCTGTAGCTTTGATTTGGTAGGAAGTGTTATAGCGTTTGAGCGGTTCTTTGGTTACTCCCTGTGTGGGATTGCAAAAGCCATAGCTGATGTCATACTCTTCGCCACAGATTGGGCATACAGCGTATAGCCCGTCCACCTGTAGTGGTTTGTTGGGTTTGAGGCAATATGGGCAACAGAGGTCTGCTGCATAGTAAGCATTGTCCATGCCTACCCATACGAGTAATCCTGCATAACCAAGGTATTGCTCCTGAAATTGTTTTTTGGTGATAGTCATAGTTTGATAACCATTCTCTACCACAAAATGTGGGTGCTCTCTGGTGATATAGAGGGTATAGTTCACGGGCATGTTAGGCACGGAACTCTGCCAATTGATATCCTCGCAAGAGGATAGTGCAAGCAGCAATATAATGGCTATCACCAATCGCTTCATTAATTGACACTATGCAGATAGACACGGAAAATGAGTGTAGAGTAGGGAGGAATAAATTTCTCTGTACCCTCAGTGCCTGTACCATTTTGTCCGTATCCCAAATAGTAAGGGATATAAAACTCGTACTCGCCAAACTGGTTCATCTTCTTGAGTCCCTCGGCGAAACCTGCCACAACGGAGCTGACTTGCATGATAGCTTCGTCGGCAGAGTCGAATACATACTCGTTGATTAGCTGACCTGTATAATCAATGGTTACTATTTTGGCATCGTCTGGGCGTGCAGATTTGTCCCAACCTGCTTCAATACACCTGTATTGCAAGCCCGTAGGGGTAGTGATAACTCCCTCTTGTTTGGCATTGTTAGCCAACCATAGTTCGTTTTGCATTTTCCAGTCTAACCAATTGTCTCTTTTGCAGCCACTGACTAATACGAGGAGCAGTAGCAGGCTCATTATTTTTGTTGTTTTCATATCTGTTGTTTTATTTTGTTTTCTTTTTTTTTGACTCCCGATTCGCGATTCGGGACACCAATATTTGATTCTCGATTATTGTGCCAACCACAAGCTGGGGTTGAGGATAGTACGGTCTTTATAGATTTGGAAATATAGTTCCGTTTTGTTGTCGTCGTTGGTGTTGGTAACAATCTCGCCAATGACTTGTTTCGCTGCGAGTTTGTCGCCTTGTTTGACATGCAGTTTTTTGAGTGGGGAATAAACGCTGCGGTAGTTACCATGTTGCACGATAACGGCATAGGCATCTCCTACCAATGCGCAGCTGGTAACTTCTCCCTCGTAGATAGCACGTGCATTGGCTCCGCTGACTGTTTGTAGGTAAAGACCTTTGTTGTTGATAGTTACGTGCTCATGTACGGGATGTTGGTGTTTGCCAAAGTGCCCGCTGATATATCCTTTCTCCACAGGCCAAGGCAATCGTCCTTGATTGGCTTCGAATCCGCCCGCAATGAGTTGTTGCTCCTTGGTGAGAGTGGTAGTGGTGCGTACTTGTTTGGCAATCATCTCTTCAATTTGCTTGTTGAGTGCGTCCACTTTCTTCTGTTGCTCTTTTTGTTTGGCGAGTAGGTTTTTCTCCTGTTTCTTCAGCGATTTGAGCATGTCTTTTTGTTTGCGTTCATCGCGTGTGAGTTTATCTTGCTCGCGTTTTTGTGATTGTAGTGCCGTGGAACGGTCGTTTTTGCGCTGAGAGAGCAGGTTGTTCTGAATGTCGATTTCGGTTTGTAGTGATTCGATTTTCTTGACTTGTTCTTTGCGATAGGCAGCAAACTGCTGCATGTATTGTACTCGGCGCACCAATTGTTGGAAGTTGTTGGCTGATAGCAGGAATAGCAAAGGCGATTGCTGCATATCGGCATAGTGCGTTTCGCGGACAAGGCGAGCATAGTCTTCCTTGCATGCCTCTAACTCCTTTTGCAAGTCAGTACGTCTTTGTCGCAGGGTGCCCATCTCTCCGTTGAGGGCGTTGATTTCGCCCTGAATATTGCGGATGAGTTTCTTGCGCGTTTTGATGTCGTTGTTCAAAAGGTTGAGTTTGTTCTCGGTAGCCGTCTCGCTTTGCTTGGTTTGCTTGAGCATCTTGGCGGTCTCAGCTAACTGCTCCTGCAATTCCTGCTGCTGTCGTTGCAACTCCTTGACGTTTTGCGCAGTGGCAGGCAATACCAAAAGACAGAGTATGTAAACAATGATTCTCAATTTCATAGTGGTAGTATTTCTCGAAGTGTAACTTGTTGATATTTATCGGTTCTTGTGCGTGTGGATGCTTGCAATGTGTTCTGCTCTCGGTGGGAGAACGTGCATAACACAGAGATTTGATGTTTGCCCGAGGTGAAATGCAGTTGTATAGGGTCTTTGCCTTTCGCCGAAGAGCGTGTTAGGAAATCCTGAATGGTCTTGTAGGATATGTGGGTGTTGAGTAGGTGTTGCAGTTCGGGGTAGGAAAGCACCACATATTTGCGATTCATTTTATCGAATATCCACAGGCTATCTGTGGTGGCTTCCATGCGTATCATCTCAATGCCTAACATGGGTTGCACCGAAACGATAGCCAACTCGTTGCGCCAAATGCGTACTTGGCTACTCATAGTGTATTGGCGTTGGTCCAACGTAAGCGTGACTTGTGCACGCTCAGAGAGGGTCTGGTAGCGCGAGGTAGCACGGCGACTGGTGGCACAAGAGGAAAGGACTACCGTAATGATAATCAACAGAGCGGGTATGAGTAGTCGTCTTACTTGCATTTTTTCTTTATTTCCTTATAATGTTTCTGTATCTCTTTATCTATTTCCTCGGTGCTATGTTCTATAGCGCGCTCGATATAGAAGATGGCAGATTCGCAGTCGCCCAGTAGATGCATAATCCAAGCGTAGGTGTCGAGGTAAATAGGATTGGTGGGTTCGCGCATGATAGTGGTGCGAGAGAGTTGCTCGGCACGCAATAGGTCTTTGTGAATGAGGCAGAGGTTCCATGCCAAGTTGTTCATGACAACTATGTTGCGTGAGTCCATACGAAGTACAGCCTCGTAAGCAGGAATCATCTTGGCAGGTGGTTGTTGGGTCTGCTCATAGAGTTGCATACGAAAGACTTGGAACTGATAGTTGTCGGGGTCAAGCTCTAAGTATCGTTCTATCTCGTAAATGGCCTGTTTGTTGTTGCGCATCATCGCGTTGAGGCGGTAGCGTTGCATGGCACTCATGGCATCGTAGCCATTGATAGAGTCCAATCGGTCTTGCGTTTCGAGCGCCTGACGGTATTGCTGAAGCATGATGTACGCTTTTTGCAGTATCTCGTGCAGTTCGACATTGGCCGTGTCCTCCTTGGCTAACGCAGCCAATTGCTGGACGGCTTGTTGTTGGACTTTCTTGTTATCGCTTTGCAGTTGCAGAACGTGATGGTTGTACCAATACTCTTTTGGGTTCAGTTCGTAGGCACGGCGAAAATACGCAGCCATAGCCGAGGTGTCTTGCTCGGCTTGTGCATAGAGCCCCATGTAGTTGTTGATAGTGGCATCGTTGGGGTTGAGGGCATAGCAGAACTCCACTACAGGTTTGGCTTCTTCTATCTTCTGTAGTTGGATAAGTCGCTCAGCCTCATAGAAATAGTAGAGGAACTGTTGCTCACGCTCTATGCTGAGTGTATCCGTATCTATAGACTTTGCGGATAGACAATTGAGCGTTGTACTAACAAACAACACCCATAACACGAGCCATATTTTCTGTTGGAAACTCAACATTCTCAATTCCTAATTACTTCCGCTATGTCCAAAACCTCCTGCTCCGCGCTCTGTCTCGCCAAGCACCTCGACCTCAATCAGTTGGGGTTGTTCGTGTTTAGCAATGACCATTTGGCAAATACGTTCTCCTGGCTCAATGGTTTGTGGCTCGTTGCTGAGGTTGATGAGTATAACACCAATCTCGCCACGATAGTCCGCATCAATGGTACCTGGGGTGTTCAGCACGGTCAGTCCGCGTTTGAGAGCCAAGCCACTGCGAGGGCGAATCTGTGCTTCATAGCCGACAGGCAACTCAATATAAAGCCCCGTAGGCAGGAGTTTGCGCTGCAATGGCTGCAAAGTGATAGGTTCTGACAGATGGCAACGTATGTCCATACCTGCTGCCTGTGCACTCTCATAACGGGGCAGCGGGTTGTTGCTTCGGTTGATGATTTTTATCTCCATACTATTATCCATGAAACGAGTTGTTAAAAACGCTTTTTTACCAATACTTTGAGTCCATCTTCCACAATCTTGACATGCAGCTGAGCAGGCATGGTAACGGGTGTTCCGTCGATATGCGCTACTCCCTCGCTCTGGCGTGTGAGGGTGAGCTCTTTGGCACGCAGGGTGTTGAGATGTAGTTTCTCGTCAATATTCTTGGTGAACAAACTTAATGCCAATCCTGGTGCTGCCACCATAGGAAACTCACTGACAACCGCCACGTCCAACCAACCATCTTGCACACTGGCTTTAGGAGCGATATAAGCATCATAGCCCCATTGTCCCGCATTGGCGAAATTGATGAGAAAGGCGGTGGTTGTGAGGTCAATACCATTGCCTTTGAGGTGGTAGGTTTCTGGTTTATACTGGAATAGGTCTTTGAAAATGCTTTGGATATATCCTTTTAACCCACGACTGCTGTCGGAGAAATCTTGTGCCACTACTGCATCAAACCCCACTCCGCAAGTGGAAAAGAAAGGTTGGTTATTCACCATACCATAATCCACATTGATGATCTCGCTGCTGTTTAACATTTCGACAGCGCGGTTCATGCGGGTAGAGATATCCAAATGTCGCGCAAAACCGTTGCCACTACCATTGGGAATGATACCGAGTGCGGTGTTCGTGCCAATCAGTCCGCTGGCAACCTCATTGACAGTGCCATCGCCACCCACTGCTACTACCGCGTAGTATTCCTGCATGGCGAACTGCTGCGCCAACTGCGTGGCATGCCCCGCATACTCCGTAACCACGACAGTGGGCGCAAACTGTAGCGGATCTAAAAGCTCGCGGATCAGTTTGGCTATGCGGTTTTTAGTCTTAGTACCCGAAATAGGGTTTACGATAAATGCTATATTCTTCATAAGGCGTTGCTTCGTTATGTGATGTGCACAAGCACAAAATATCGCGCAAAGGTACAAAAAAAAAGTGATATACGCAAGAAAAAACGTGTTTTTGAAAGAAATATAGAAAATTTGTGCCCGTTTAACGGTGGGGAAATGTGTGTATTTGGGTGGTCTGAGGGTACGCTGATGTGCCTTATAGAAGTGCTTAATAACTAACGAATCACTAACGAATCACTAACGAATAACTAACGAATCACTAACGATTGACGGGGGGAGCGGGGGATCGGGAATCGCGAATCGGGAGTCAAGTGGGGGAATCGGGAGTCGGGAGTCAAGGGTGAGAATCGGGAGTCGGGAGGCGGGAGTCAAGGGTGAGAGTCGGGAATCGAAGATTGGAAATTGCTTTGGCACGGTTTTTGTGTACCTTAATAAGTAGCACTTTTTTGGTGTGCACTTAATCATACATGAAAATACTAAAATTCAAACAATATGCAAACAACTGTAGATATTCGCGAATTGCAAGAGCGTATTGAGCGAGAAAGCTCGTTTATAGATGCCCTGACCATGGGCATGAACCAAGTGATTGTAGGACAAAAACACTTGGTGGAAAGTCTGTTGATAGGTCTGTTGGCCGATGGACATATCCTGCTGGAAGGTGTGCCCGGTTTGGCAAAGACATTGGCAATCAACACATTGGCAAAACTGGTAAAAGGCGACTTTAGCCGTATTCAGTTTACACCCGACTTGTTGCCAGCCGATGTGCTTGGTACACAAATCTATTCGCAAAAGTCGGAAGAGTTTAAAGTGAAACAAGGTCCTATCTTCGCAAACTTTGTGTTGGCAGATGAGATTAACCGTGCTCCTGCCAAAGTGCAAAGCGCACTGTTGGAGGCCATGCAAGAGCGTCAAATCACCATCGGTGAGCAGACCTACAAGTTGGAAGAGCCTTTCCTCGTGTTGGCCACACAAAACCCAATCGAACAAGAAGGTACTTACCCATTGCCAGAGGCACAAACCGACCGTTTTATGCTGAAAGTGGTGATTGGCTACCCTAAAAAAGAAGAGGAAATGCAAATCATTCGCCAAAACATAACAGGCGAAAAAGTGATTGTGAAACCTATCTTGGAGAAGTCGGACATCCTCAAAGCACGCCAAATAGTACGCGAAGTATATATCGATGAGAAGATAGAGAAATACATTGTGGATATCGTGTTTGCTACTCGTCAGCCAGAGGCATACGGACTGGAGAAGATGAAGGCTATGATCGCCTTCGGCGGTTCGCCTCGTGCAAGTATCAGTTTGGCATTGGCAGCACGTGCATACGCCTTTATCCACCGCCGCGGCTACGTGATTCCTGAAGATGTGCGCGCCGTATGCTATGATGTACTGCGTCATCGTATCGGTTTGACCTACGAGGCCGAAGCAAACAATATCACGACAGAAGATGTGATTACAGAAGTATTGAACGCTGTGCAAGTTCCATAAATTTTAGGTTATAGAACGCCCTTCGGGCTATAGGTTAAAGGTTATAGGCATGAATGCTGAGGAATTACTACAACGGGTACGGAAGATAGAAATAAAGGCTCGTAAGTTGAGCCGAAATATCTTTGCTGGCGAATACCATTCGCAGTTCAAGGGACGGGGAATGGCGTTCTCGGAAGTGCGTGAGTATCAGCCCGGTGATGATGTGCGCTCGATAGATTGGAATGTAACAGCACGCCTCAACAAGCCCTTTGTGAAAGTGTTTGAGGAAGAGCGCGAACTGACGGTGATGCTGCTGGTAGATGTGTCGGGCAGCCGCAACTTCGGAACACTGAGTCAGATGAAACGTGATATGATGGCCGAAGTGGCAGCCACCTTGGCATTCTCCACCATCGCAAACAACGATAAAGTGGGAGTGATATTCTTCTCGGACAAGATAGAGAAATATATCCCTGCCAAGAAAGGTAAGACCCACGTGCTGCATATCATTCGCGAGTTGCTGAGCCTGGAACCTACCTCCAAAGGCACAAACGTGGCACAAGCGTTGCAGTACTTTACGAACGCACAAAAACGCCACTGCACCGCGTTCTTGATTTCGGACTTTATTGGTTCGGGCAATATGTATCAGCCATTGATGATTGCATCTAATCGCCACGAGGTCAATGCAATACAGATATACGACCGCCGTGAAGCAGAACTGCCCAACATAGGATTGGCGAAGTTCCACGATGCAGAAACAGGTAATGATATTTGGGTGGATACCGCTATCCGTTCGGTACGCGATGCGTACGCGAAAGCATGGCGCACCAATCAAGAACAAATAGAACAACTGTTCACACGCACAGGCGTTAATCAAGTGAGCGTGCGTACAGATGAAGATTATGTGAAAGCCTTAATGCACTTATTCAAATGCTAACAACGATTTTGGCACTGGTGGTAAGTGCCGCAATAGATAGTACCACCCTCTTTATCGGCGATCAGACCGATTTGCATTTGCGGGCGACCTGTGAGGTAGGCGAGCAAGTGCAGTTGCCCGTGTTGAGCGAAGAACTCATACCCGGCATAGAGATTGTGGACAAAACGATAATAGACACCGCTATGCTGAATGATGGACGCGTACAATACAACCAATATGTAACGCTGACATCGTTTGAGGACTCGTTGTTCTATATCGCTCCGCTGCCCTTCGTGAGTGGCGATGACACCGTTTGGAGCGAGTCGCTCATGCTGAATGTGGTGCAACCGTTCGAGATGGATAGCACCGATATGGCTATCACCGACATCAAAGGGATATACAAAGCCCCTATCTGGTGGTGGGGAATATTGCGCTGGGTACTGTTGGCATTGGCCATAGCAGGAATAGGCGTGGGAGGATATTACCTGATTACTTATCTGCAAAGTCGTGCACGCAAAAGCGAAGATGAGGTGCTACCTGCCGAGCCATTGCGCCCCGCAGAGGAAGTGGCGTTGGAGAAACTGGATGCTATCCGCGAACAGAAGATTTGGCAGACAGGACAAGTGAAGGAATATCACACCCAACTCACAGATGTGGTGCGCGAATACATAGCTCGCCGCTTTGAAGTGAGCAGCGTGGAGCAGACTTCCGACGAGACACTGCGTGCTATGCGCGGACTGCTCAGCGATAAGAAAGAACTGTATGAATCGCTGCGCGAGATGCTGACGTTGGCAGACTTGGTGAAGTTCGCTAAATGGACCGCAACACCCGATGAGAATGAAAAAAGTCTGCGCAGTGCATACACCTTTGTGAAAGAGACAACCCCTGTAGAAGAACCTACAGAAAACTAAATTGTACATTGTCCAATTGTAAACATTATGACATTTGCTAATCCAGGATATTTGTTTCTGCTCTTGCTGCTGATACCAGTAGTAGGATGGTATATATGGAAGCTGCGTAATGCACGTGCATCGGTGCAGTTGTCTTCCACAGATAGCCTTGTGCAACACCCTAAGAGTTGGCGCGTATGGCTGATTCATGTGCCTTTTGTGCTGCATGTGGCTGTCATAGCGTTGCTGTCATTGGCGTTGGCTCGCCCACAACTGAGCAACCGCTGGCAGTCGGAGAGTACGGAAGGTATCGATATTATGATGGCTCTGGATATCTCGGGTACAATGCTTGGCGAAGACCTGAAACCCAACCGATTGGAAGCTGCAAAAGCTGTAGCAACCGAGTTTGTGCTCTCGCGCCCTAATGACCAAATAGGATTGGTGGTGTTTGCGGGCGAAAGCTTTACGCAATGCCCATTGACAACCGATCATGCGGTGCTGGTGAACCTGTTTCATTCGGTGAAGTTCGGCATGATAGAAGATGGAACAGCCATTGGTCTGGGATTGGCCAACGCCGTTAATCGAATGAAAGACTCGCCTACTAAGTCCAAAGTGGTTATCCTGCTGACAGATGGTAGCAATAACAGCGGCGATATAGACCCACAAACTGCTGCGGAAATAGCAAAGACCTTTAATATACGCGTGTACGCGATAGGCGTGGGCACGCGAGATGAGTTGGTACCTATACAAACACCCATGGGTAAACAATACATGAGCTCTGAGTTTGACGAGACTGCACTCCGCAATATCGCACAAATGACAGGAGGTGAGTATTTTCGTGCAACCGACAATAATAGTCTGCGCAGTATCTATCAACAAATCGACCAACTGGAAAAGACCAAGATTCGTGTTCGCGAGTACTCCAAACGCACGGAATACTTTATGCCATTCCTAACAGCTGCATTGCTGTGTCTGCTGATAGAGATACTCATTCGTTTCTTCGTAACCCGCACAGTGGCGGAGTAGTGTAAAGTTTATAGTGTAAAGTTTATAGTTTATAGGCAAGAATTTATGTTTAGATTTGCAAATATAGAAATGCTTTGGTGGCTCATCGCCGTACCTGTGTTCGTGATAGGGTATGTGGTTAGTACCAAACGTAAACAACGCCAATTGCAGGAGTTTGGCGATAAGGAACTGATGGCACAACTGATGCCCGATGCCTCTAAGAGTCGTCCGATATGGAAGTTCTGTCTAATGCTTGTGGCATTGGTGCTACTGATAGTGGCTGCGGCACGTCCACAGTTTGGGCAAAAAGAGAATACCGTTAAGCGACAAGGCATAGAGGTGATGGTGGCGTTGGATATATCCAACTCCATGCTGGCCGAAGATGTGGCACCTAACCGCCTCGATCGCGCTAAACAGATGCTCAGCAAAATGATTGACAACATGGTGGATGACAAAGTGGGACTGGTGGTATTCGCGGGCGAAGCCTTCACCCAACTGCCTATCACGTGTGATTATGTGTCAGCCAAGATGTTCCTCAATACCATTACACCTAACCTGATACAAACGCAAGGTACGGCTATCGGTACAGCTCTGCAAACAGCTATCAGCTCTTTTGGTTCGTTGGAAAGCGAAGCAGGACGTGCTATCGTTCTGATTACAGATGGTGAGAACCACGAAGATGATGCCATTGCCGCAGCTAAACAGGCACACGAGTTGGGCATGCAAGTATTTGTGATTGGTATAGGAAAACCAGAGGGAGCACCGATTCCTAAACCCGGTACAAATGATTACTTTAAGGATCGCAGCGGACAAGTGGTGGTCAGTAAGCTGAACGAAGAGATGTGTCAGCAGATAGCCGAGGCAGGTAGTGGCGTGTATGTACGTTGCGATAATACCAATACGGCAATGCGTGCCCTGCAACAAGAGTTGGACCGCATAGCAACAACAGAACTGGAAACAACCGTATATGCAGACTACAACGAACAATATCAGTCCTTTGCGTTAATCGCATTGCTACTGCTCATGATAGAGTTCTTTATTATGTCCCGCCAGAACCACCGTTTGACACGAATGGATTTGTTTAAAGAAAACCCACACACATAATTCAAAATTCAGAATAACTATGCGTAGCATACTAACAATCATATTCTTAAGTGCCGTAACGTTGTTATTTGCACAACAAGAAAGCCCCGATGTACGTTTGGGTAATAAGCAATACAACGATTCAAATTACGTAGAAGCGGAGGTCAATTATCGTCGTGCCTTGGATAAGAACGACCAATCGTTTGAGGCACATTATAATTTGGGTGATGCTCTCTTCCGTCAAGAGAAGTATCCCGAAGCATTGGAACAATACACCAAGGCTGAGCAACTACTCAAGAACGATGACAAAAAGCGTGAAGAACAACTGAATAGCCGCTTGGCAGATACGTATCATAACATGGGTAATGCGCTCTATGCGCAACAGCAATACGATAAGGCCGTTGCAGCATACCAACAATCGTTGCGCCTGAACCCGAAAGATAATGATACACGTTACAACCTCGTGAAAGCCATGCAGCAACTGCAACAACAGCAACAAAATCCCGAGCAGAACCAACAACAACAAAACCAACAACAGAATCAACAAAACGATTCTACTCAACAACAACCTCCTCAGCCACAGCAACAACAGCAAAATAAGCAACAACCCCCTCAGCAAAGCGAGGAACAAATGGATAAAGAGACCGCAGAACAAATACTGCAAGCACTCGAACAAGATGAACAAGAAACACAAGAGAAATTGCAACGACAACAAGGTAAAAAACGTCGCGTAGAGAAAGAATGGTAAGATTATGAAAAAAGTACTATCAATATTATTTATTTGCAGTATGGCTCTGACAGCCATTGCGCAAGATGTGACTTTCAAGGCTTCAGCACCTGCGCAAGTGGTAGTCGGAAGTCCATTCCAACTCACCTATTCGGTGAATCAGCGCGCTAAAGACTTGCGTGCACCTGAGTTTACGGACTTTGACTATGTGGCAGGTCCCTATACCTCCACCTCGCAATCCACATCCTTTGTCAATGGTAAGCGGACTTCCAGTTTTCAGCAGACGTTTACCTACACGCTGATAGCGAATAAGGAGGGTGCGTTCACCATTCCACCAGCAACTATCAAGGTGGATGGCGAGCAGTACTCATCCAATGGGGTGCGGATTACTGTACTTCCTCCTGATCAGCCAACCAATACTTCGGCTAACGGCGCAGGTGCTACCAACCAAGGGGCAACGAGGAGCAATAGTTCTGCTAACAACGTAGCATCTGAAAACATTTTCATGCGTACATTGGTCAGCAAAACAAAGGTGCATGAACAAGAGGCACTATTGCTGAGTTATAAGCTCTATTTTGCGGGTGTTGAGGTAACGCAAATGACCAATAACGTTCGTTTGCCCGAGTTCAAAGGTTTCCTCAAACAGGAACTGGAGATGGCGGAGATACAAACAGAGTTGGAGCACTATAACGGGCGTAACTATCAGACAGCTGTGTTGTATCGCACCTTGCTATTCCCTCAGCGCAGTGGAGACATTGTTATTGATCCTGCACAGTTTGAAGCGCAATTGCGCGTGCAAAATCGTGCGCAGGTACGTAGTATCTTTGACGACTTCTTTGGAAGTTACACGGCGGTCAATAAGCCTTTGACAGCACCTGGTGTGACGATTCACGTCGAGAGCCTGCCTGCGGGTAAGCCTGTAGGATTTAGTGGCGGTGTAGGACAGTTTAGTATGAGTAGCAATATCTCCAGTACGGAATTGCAAGCTAACGATGCAGTCACACTCACACTAACCATTCAAGGTGCGGGTAATATGAAACTGCTCAAGACACCTGCGGTGGATTGGCCAGAAGGATTTGAGGTGTATGACCCTAAAGTGTCGAACAACTTCCGCAATAGTACTTCGGGCGTGAGTGGCACAAAAACGATAGAGTACTTGGCTATTCCTCGTGCGGGTGGTACATATACCATTCCTGCGGTGCAATTCTCATATTACGACACACAAACGGATACTTATAAGACACTCACAACACCTGAATACACGCTTAATATAGCGCGCTCTGCATCGGAAGACGCCAACGCAGCGGTAGTGAACAATTATGTGCAAAAAGAAGATATACAGCAACTTGGCTCCGACATTCGCTATATTTATGCAGGTGAATTGAGTGCATCGAGCAGATACGATATGCAAAATGCTACATTTGTGTTTGGTTCGTGGCAGTTCTGGCTGTGCTACATTGTTCCTGCGTTAGTAGCAGCCGTGCTATTCATCATCTTCCGTAAGAAGATAAAGGAAAATGCAGATAGTACTCGTGTCCGCTACAAGAAAGCCAATAAAGTTGCACAACGTCGCCTCAAACAGGCAGAGCAACTGCTCAAGGCGGACAACAAAACGGCATTCTACGAGGAGATTGAACGTGCATCGTGGACCTACCTCAGCGATCGATTGTCTATCCCTACAGCACAACTCAACAAGGAAAATATAGCCCAAATACTGGCTAATAAAGGTGTTTCGGATGCGCTAATACAAGAAGTGTTGTATGTGCTTTCTACCGCCGAGTTCGCACGATATGCACCCACTTCTGACCATGCGATGCAAGACATCTACAGCGATACTACTAAGATTATCAACCAATTAGAAAATTGCAAACTATGAAACTCCTACTCATATTTTTAACTACACTTTTTGCAGATGCTAATACTCAATATGCAGAGGGCAACTATGCAGAAGCAGCAACGCAGTACGAGCAAATCCTTCAGGAACAACCAACTGCAGAGGTTTACTATAACTTGGGCAACGCCTATTTCAAGCAAGGTGAATTGGCACAATCTATCCTCGCATACGAGCGAGCATTGCGCCTCAAACCATCCTTCAAAGATGCTAAGCATAACCTCCAGTTTGCGCAATCACGTATCATTGATAATATCGAAGATACGCAGTCTTTCTTCCTTTCTAATTGGTTGAAGGCGATACGCAATGCACTCAGCCAACGTGTATGGATGGTGGGCTCTATTGTTCTGTTTATCATGGCATTAGTAGGGTTCTTTCTCTTTGCCTTCAGTCAAACGCTTTGGCTGCGCAAAACGGCTTTCTATTGCAGTGTAATAGCACTGGTGATTTCTGTGATGGCATGTGCCAACGCTGGTAGTTTGTACCAACGAGATACGCAACGCTCCGAAGCCATCATTACGCAAGGCATTGTGAATGCCAAATCATCGCCTGACCGTTCGGGCAATGATCTCTTTACTGTCCACGAAGGCACTAAAGTCGAAATACACGAAGTGATAGGCGACTGGTGTTGCGTGCATGTGGGCAACAATATTGGATGGATGCCTTTGGAGTACTTGGAAAGGATTTAGACTCTATTATTGCAAATTATCTATTGCAAAAAGCACCTCAATGGGGTGCTTTTTTATATTCTACAACACATTTTAATAATAAATTTGGTAGAGTGAAATATTTTTTGTAACTTTGCACGCTGATTGGTGTGCTATGCCGAAACGTATGAGAAATAACAAAAACTAATTATAAACAAACTAAAACAAAAATCAAAAAACTTATGTGGTTAAAAGATTCATCTATTGGTCGTAAGCTCGTTATGAGTATTTCGGGCTTGGGCTTGGTCTTCTTCCTGCTTTTCCATGGCTGCATGAACTTGGCTTTGGTGTTCTCGGAGGAGGCTTACAACTGGATTTGCTCCGTTTTGGGCGCAAATTGGTATGCATTGGTAGCAACATTGGGCTTGGGCGCACTCGTGCTCATTCACTTCCTCTATGCTATCTATCTGACAATCCAAAACCGTATGGCTCGCGGTAAAGACCGCTATGCGGTTACTGCTAAGCGCGAAGGCGTTGAGTGGGAGTCGGAGAACATGCTCGTTCTTGGCTTCGTGGTGATTGGTTTCATCGTTCTCCACTTGGCTAACTTCTGGTTCAAGATGCAGTTTACTGAGATTATGCACATGTGCGGTGCTGAGGACTTTGCAGTAGCTACTTTCGGTACTGTTTATGCTCCAACTGATGGTGCAGGTATGGTGAAAGCGTTGTTTACTACTCCTATTTGGGGTCAAGTGTACTGCGTATTGTACCTCGTATGGTTGACCGCTTTGTGGTTCCACCTCCGTCATGGTGTATGGTCTGCTCTCCACACTATGGGCTTCAACAACCTCGTATGGATGAAGCGCGTGAAAGTGATTAGCGCTGTGGTAGCAACTTTGGTTGCAGGTCTCTTCGCTATCGTAGTTCTCTACTATCTTGGCTACGGTATCGGCATACTCCTCGCATAAAACAAGTAGTGTACAATGCTAAACCCTTCTACACAATTCTACACAATTTTGAACTAATTTAATCGAAATATGGCAACAAAAAAACAAACTGCGCAGGTTATTACGCCTGAAATGGCGAAGATCCCTGCTGGTCCACTCGAGAAGAAATGGACCAATTACAAAGACCATCAGAAGTTGGTCAACCCTGCCAACAAACGTCGTCTTGACGTGATCGTAGTTGGTACTGGTTTGGCTGGTGCATCTGCTGCGGCTTCTCTCGCAGAGATGGGCTTCAACGTCCTCAACTTCTGTATCCAAGACTCTCCACGTCGTGCACACTCTATCGCTGCACAAGGTGGTATCAACGCGGCTAAGAACTACCAAAACGATGGCGACTCTGTCTATCGCCTCTTCTACGACACCATTAAGGGTGGTGACTACCGTGCTCGTGAGGCAAACGTGTACCGTCTTGCTGAGGTGAGCAACAGCATCATCGACCAATGTGTGGCTCAAGGTGTTCCTTTCGCTCGCGAATACGGCGGCTTGCTCGACAACCGTTCTTTCGGTGGTGCGCAAGTATCTCGTACTTTCTATGCTAAGGGTCAAACTGGTCAGCAGCTCCTCCTCGGTGCTTACTCTGCACTCAGCCGCCAAATCGGTAAAGGCAAAGTGAAGATGTACAACCGCCACGAGATGTTGGATGTAGTTATGATCAAGGACGAGAACGGCGAGAACCGCGCTCGTGGTATCATCGCTCGTAACCTCGTTACTGGCCGCATCGAGCGTTACTTCGGTCACGCTGTGGTGGTAGCTACTGGTGGTTATGGTAATGCTTTCTTCCTTTCTACCAACGCGATGGCATCTAACGGTTCGGCTGCTATGCAGATGTACCGCCACGGTGCTTACTTCGCTAACCCTTGCTACGCACAAATCCACCCAACTTGTATTCCAAAGCACGGTGACTTCCAATCTAAACTCACTTTGATGTCTGAGTCACTCCGTAACGATGGTCGTATTTGGGTACCTAAGAAACTCGAAGACGCTCAACGCCTCCAACGTGGTGAGATCAAGGGTAAAGACATCCCAGAAGAGGATCGCGACTACTACTTGGAGCGCCGTTATCCTGCTTTCGGTAACCTCGTTCCACGTGACGTGGCTTCTCGCGCTGCTAAAGAGCGTTGCGACAAGGGCTATGGTGTAAACAATACCGGTCTTGCTGTGTTCCTCGACTTCTCTGACGCTATCCAACGCCTTGGCAAGGATGTCGTAGAGCAAAAGTATGGTAACCTCTTCCAAATGTACGAGAAGATCGTGGATGAGAACCCATACGAGGAGCCAATGATGATTTTCCCTGCTATCCACTATACTATGGGTGGTATCTGGGTGGACTATGAGTTGCAAACCAGTGTGAAGGGTCTCTTCTGTATTGGTGAGGCCAACTTCTCTGATCACGGTGCTAACCGCCTCGGTGCTTCTGCATTGATGCAAGGTTTGGCTGACGGTTACTTCGTATTGCCTTATACTATCCAAAACTACTTGAGCGACCAAATCGGCGTTCCACGTATGTCCACCGACCTCCCAGAGTTCGCTGAGGCAGAGAAGGGTATCACCGAGAAGATTGAGAAACTCATGGCTATCCAAGGTAAGCGTTCTGTGGATTCTATCCACAAGGAGCTTGGTCTTGTGATGTGGGATTTCGTAGGTATGGGTCGTACTGCTGAGAGCTTGAAGACTGCTGTTGAGAAGATCGACGCAATTAAGAAAGAGTTCTGGAGCAATGTATATATCCCAGGTGAGGCTAACTCATTGAACAACGAGTTGGAGAAAGCTCTCCGCTTGGCAGACTTTATTGAGATAGGTCGTTTGATGGCAGTTGACGCTTTGAACCGTGAGGAGTCTTGCGGTGGTCACTTCCGCGAGGAGTATCAAACTCCAGAGGGCGAGGCGATGCGTCAAGACGATAAGTTCTCTTATGTAGCTTGCTGGAAATATACTGGCGAGGACAGCGAACCAGAACTTATCAAGGAGCCACTCGACTATGAATTCACCGAACGTAAAACACGTAACTATAAGAGCTAAGCATTATGGATCAATATATTGACATTAAAGTGAAGGTTTGGCGTCAAGCTGGACCAAAGGCAGAAGGTCATTTCGAGACCTACGAACTCAAACACATCTTCCAAGGTGCTTCGTTCTTGGAGATGATTGACATTCTCAACGAGCAACTCATCAGCGAGCACAAAGATCCTATCGCATTCGACCACGACTGCCGTGAGGGTATCTGTGGTATGTGCTCTATGTATGTGAACGGTCACCCACACGGACCAGACAGCGCTATCACCACTTGCCAATTGCACATGCGTAAGTTCAAAGATGGCGAGACTATCACTATCGAGCCATGGCGTAGCCGTGCCTTCCCTGTAATCAAGGACTTGATGGTAGACCGCGAGGCATACGACAAGATCATGCAAGCTGGTGGTTTCGTGTCAGTTAATACAGGTGGTGTACCTGATGCAAACGCAATTCCAATTCCTAAGGCTCACGCTGACGAGGCAATGGATGCTGCTTCTTGTATCGGTTGCGGTGCTTGTGCTGCTGCATGTAAGAACGGTTCTGCTATGTTGTTCGTTTCTGCAAAGGTTAGCCAATTGGCTCTCTTGCCACAAGGTAAGGTAGAGGCAGCTGCTCGTGCTAAGGCCATGGTGGCTAAGATGGATGAGTTGGGCTTTGGTAACTGTACCAACACAGGTGCATGTGCTGCTGAGTGCCCAAAACAAGTATCTTTGGCTAACATCGCTCGCCTCAACCGCGAGTTCTTATGCGCAAAACTGAAAGACTAATTAATAAGTCTCATATCATCCAAATGCGCCCAGACTTGGTTCTGGGCGCATTTCCTTTACGTAACTTTCGAAACGTTTCGAAATAGAAAAAATACTTCGAAAAACACATAAGCAGCTGATTTATAGCAAATTGCGCAAGTAGTATGAAAATATGTTTTATAACATGTTTTTTGCTATTAAAATATGGATATTACGTAGTAATTTTGTAGCGGAAAAGCGCGAAAATTAACAGTTTTATTCATATTTTATGGAAACTTTACACACATACAAAGAGATTTTGCAACAACCAGCATGTTGGTTGAAAGAGTATGCCGTTTTGATAGAACAAAAGGCTGCTATCCAAGCTTTCTTGGCTAAGTATTTAACAGCTGAGACCGATATTGTATTGACTGGTGCGGGTACTTCAGCATTTATTGGTGATGCTATTGCACCTGTACTGCGTGGTGCATGGAAGAATGTACGTGCCGTTGCTACTACTGACATCGTAACCAACGCTGCTGACTATCTGAATGCAGATAAGCCTCTGTTGCTCATTAGTTTTGCTCGTTCTGGCAATAGTCCTGAAAGTGTTGCTGCTGTAAACTTGGCGAATGCTATTTGCAAAAACGTGGCTCACATTTATATCACATGCAATAAGAACGGTCATTTGGCTCAATCTGCCAATGCTGAGAATATCCTTTCTCTCCTTCTTCCAGAAGAAACAGATGATAAGAGTTTGGCTATGACGAGTAGTTTCTCTACAATGCTACTTACATGCTTAATGATTAGCCAAATCGATCATATCGAAGCAGAACGTGATCGTATTGAGGCTGTAGCTGCTAACGCACAGGCGGTCTTGTCTGATTATGCTGCTGCCATCGAGGCTATCGCTGCTCGTCCGTTTGAGCGTGGCGTATTCTTGGGCTCAGGTCCTATGAAGGGTATTGCAGAGGAATGTCACTTGAAGTTGCAAGAGCTCACCGATGGTGGTGTGGTATGCAAATTCGATAGTTTCCTCGGATTCCGTCACGGACCAAAAGCAGTGGTAAATGAGCAATCTATCATGGTGTATCTCATGCAAGACGATGAGGCTATTCAGCGTTATGAGCGCGACTTGGTTAAACAAGTGAGTGGCAATAATAAGTTAGTAGCACAAATTATCGTTTCCGCGGGCGCGCGCGTAAATATAGAAGGTGTACAGGAAGATTTGCAAGTGGTAATGCCTAATGGATTGGCTAAAACGGGTATTTATAGCGTGTTGCCATACGTATTAGTAGGTCAGTTATTGGGCTTCTATACATCTGTTGCTCACGGACTTTGCCCTGACACCCCATCTGTATCTGGTAATATCCACCGCGTAGTAGAAGGCGTTATCATCTACGAATAATCGGACTCCCGACTCGCGACTCCCGATTTGGACTCCCAGTTTAGATTCCCGACTCGCGACTCTCGACTCAAAACAAAGAATAACAAAAAAACACAAAAGATATGGCTAAAACCGAAAATATCCTCCGCGTGATGGAGGAACTCAAACAAACTACTGGCGTGCCACGCACTCTTTTTGCTGCATGCCCTAACTCATTGTCAGTAATCAAAGCATCATTCCGCGCAGCTAAGCGCAATAATGCGCCTATCTATTTTGCTACCACCCTCAACCAAGTGGATACCGATGGTGGCTATACAGGTATGACCCCAGCAGAGTTCACCAAGGTGTTGGCTCGCGAGGCTGCTGCCGTGCACTATACAGGTCCTTACGTAGTGGCTATTGACCACGGAGGCCCATGGTTAAAGGACATCCAAACTCAACAACGTTGGGACACCGAGCGTGCTATGCAAGGCGTGAAGGAGAGTTATGAGGCAGCTATCTTGGCTGGCTACGACTTGATTCACGTGGATCCAACCGTAGATATCTTCTTGCCAAAGGGTGAGATTATTGACATCCACGTAGTGGCACAACGCACCGTAGAACTCATTCTCCACGCTGAGAATTTCCGCAAGGCGAATGGTATCGCTCCTATCTCTTATGAGGTAGGTACCGAGGAGGTGCATGGTGGTTTGGCTGACCCTACTACTTTCGACACTTTCCTTTCTGACCTCAAAGAGGGCTTGAAGAATGTAGGTCTTGAGGACGTATGGCCATGCTTTATCGTTGGTAAAGTAGGTACTGACCTTCATACCACTTTGTTCGATCCTGAAGTAGCACGCGACCTCACTGCTAAGGTTCGTCC
Organism: Bacteroidales bacterium; assembly: GCA_015061165.1. Classification (GTDB taxonomy): domain Bacteria; phylum Bacteroidota; class Bacteroidia; order Bacteroidales; family Paludibacteraceae; genus Colicola. Next base: position 114,040 of record SUXC01000002.1, on the reverse strand, counting down.
TTATGGTAGTTACATCAAGGGTCACTATAGCGACGATGTGGACAACCCACAAGACTATCCAACATCGGGTATGGGTGCTGCTAACGTAGGTCCAGAGTTCACAATGAATGAGTTTGATGCTCTTGCTGAACTGGAGGCTGAGGAGAAAAAGCAATTCGAAGCGGGTCGTATTCCACAACTCAGTAATATGGGTAAAGTGCTTTGGCAAAAGGTATATGAGTCTGGTCGTTGGAAAAAGTGGTTGCAACCAGATGAGCAAGGCAAGGACCTCGCTGAAGTATCTGAGGAACGTCAGCAATGGCTTGTTAAGACTGGCTGCCGCTACATCTGGCAAGCACCAGAGGTGCTCGTTGCACGTCAAAAACTCTACGATAACCTCGCTTACGTGGGTATCGATGCTGAGGACGTAGTACTCATGCGCATCGAGCATAATATGGATAAATACTATTATGCGTTCAATATTGTTAATTTGAATGATCACCTTAAAAATATCTAAAAGATGAAACCTTTTGATATCGTTGCTTTAGGCGAACTAAATGTGGATTTGATTCTCAATCAAATCGATGGCTTCCCAGAGATGGGAAAAGAGAAGTTCGCCAAGCAAATGACACTAACATTAGGTAGCTCTACAGCAATCTTCGCGGCCAATGCAGCAGCATTGGGCGTGAAGGTGGCTTTCTGCGGAATGGTAGGAAACGACCAGTTTGGTGATTTGGTAGAGACAAGCCTCCAAGCTAAAAAGGTGGATACCACTTATCTCATCCGTACCAACGAGCACGCCACGGGTGCTACTATCTGCATGAGCTATGATGAAGACCGTGCTAACCTCACCTACCAAGGTGCAATGGACGTAATGTCTCTTGAAGATATTAATCCTGCTATCTTCCAATCTACCAAGCACATCCACATCTCATCTATCTTTATGCAGAGTGGTTTGAAGCGCGACTTAATCAAGATTCTGCAACTGGCTAAGGAGAATGGTGTAACTACTTCGTTGGATACCCAGTGGGATCCAGTAGAGGAGTGGGATTTGGATTATGCGAATGTATTGCCACTCATCACCATTTTTATGCCTAACGAGACAGAGCTCAAGGCGCTGACTCACAAGGACAACATTGATGATGCTATCGCATGCATTGCACCTTATATTAATAATGCAATCATCAAGCAAGGTAGTCGTGGTTCATTGCTCATCAAGAAGGATGGCACCCGTCACCAGATGGCAGCTATGCTCAACGAGAACGTAGTGGACTGCATTGGTGCAGGCGACTCATTCAACTCGGGCTTTATTGCTCAGTTTGTGCAAGGTGCGTCGCTCGAAGATTGCCAACGTTATGGTAATATGACGGGTGCTGTCAATACTACTGCTGCTGGTGGCACTACTGCTTTCACTTGCCTCGAGGACGTTGAGCGTGTGGCAAAAGAGCGTTTTGGATTTGTTAAATAATCAAACACTACTAATAATATGAAAAAGATTATTGTATTCGTTGCTGCAGCACTTATGGTTGGATGCTGCTCAAAGGAGCAACCAAAGGGTATCACCGAGACCTTGCTCTTGAACGATTTCCGTCCAGTAAGCGTGAACAACATTCCGCAAACCTTCGTGGAGAAGGCTAAGTACCCAGTTATTGACATGCACTCGCATGATTATATTGCTGTTCCAGAAGATGTGGATGCATGGGTAGAGGCAATGGATGCATGTGGCATCCAAGAGACCCACATCATGCACTGCTCTTGGATTGGCAAACCTTTCGAAGAGGTGATGGCTCCATATGCTAAGTATGGCGACCGTTTCCGTTTCTGGTGCTCGCTTGACTATACACAATTGCTCAAAGACGGTTCTGCTGATGAGTGTATTGCTTATCTGGAGAAGTGCCACGAGATGGGTGCTGTAGGTGTGGGTGAGATGGGCGATAAGGGTCAGGGCGACCTCTATGCACGTCCTACCGAGGGCTATGGTCTTCATATTGATGACCCACGCCTCAAACCCGTTTGGGCTAAGTGTGCTGAGCTCAAGATGCCTATCAATATCCACGTGGGCGAGCCATATTGGATGTATCTTCCACAAGATGCTACCAACGACGGTCTGCCTAATGGTGCTGTTTGGCATGTGGACACTACCGCTGCTGACTGCCTTGGTTATGAGGGGCTTATGACTACCTTTGAGAACGCGCTTCGCGAGAATCCTGCTACTATCTTTATCGCTTGTCACTATCTCAATATGAACCAAGACCTCCCACGCTTGGGTGCCATGTTGGATAAGTATCCTAATATGTATATCGACATCTCTGCACGTGTAGCAGAGTCTGCACATACCCCACGCGCAACGCGCGAGTTCCTTATTAAGTATCAAGACCGTGTGCTCTTTGGTACCGACAATGGTATGGCTGCAGATATGTATCGCAATATCTTCCGCATCTTGGAGACTGAGGATGAGCATATCTATATCCATGATTACAATTATCATTGGCCATTGTCAGCTTTTTACTTGCCTGACACTGTGCTTGAGAAAATCTACAACAAGAATGCTCAACGCATCTTGACTGAGTATAAATAATTCATAATTCAAAAAAATCAAACCTATGAAAAACTCCATTAATTGGTTGTTCATTATAATTTGTGTTGTGATGCTCTTTGCAGGCTGTTCTTCGGTGAATACGGAGACAGACCTGCTGGAGTGCGATGCTGCTACAATGACCCAGTTCCCATATAATGAGAATGGCGTCATTGTAGCTAAGCATCAGAAAATCACCCCCGTTGCGGATCACCCTGGAATGGTGAAAATTGAGACGTATTATGTTAACAAGGGCAAACCTATCACCGTTCGCGCATATGAGATGTGCCGCACCGAGATAGAGGCTACTGATTCTGTCATATGGTCGTTGCAACCTTCTTCCACTAATGGTCGTCTTGACTGGGTATTGCCAGTCACTGAGGGCTTCAAGAAAGAGAACTACTTGGGCATGAACAACTCCGACTACGGAGGTGGTATTCCAATGGTGGATTTGTGGCAACGCGATGGCGGTGTAGCTATCGGTCTCATCGAACCAGTATTGCGTATGATCTCTATGCCTGTAGAGTGGAAACGCTACGAGAATAAAGTTAGCATGTCGCTCCGCTATGAGTTTGAATGGCCTGTAGAATTCAATACGGGTGATACGCTCCACACCTTCACCGCTTTCCGCTATGAGCACAAAGGTGATTACTTCAATGCACTCCGCACTTTCTCTGAGGTAATGCAATCCGAGGCAGGTATCGAGTTGCCTGCATCCGAGCCAGAGGCTTTTGAGCCTGTATGGTGTGCATGGGGCTATGAGCGCACGTTCACCATCAATGAGGTGATTGGTACACTTGATAAGGTAGCAGAATTGGGTTTCAAGTGGGTGGATGTGGATGATGGCTTCCAAATCGCTGAAGGCGACTGGGAAACCAACGACCGTTTCCCTGGTGGCGACCGCGATATGCGCCGTATGACTGATGAGATTCACCGCCGTGGTATGTTGGCTAAGCTATGGTGGGCTCCTCTCGCTGCTGACCCTGGCACTAACCTGCTGAGGAAACACCCTGAAATGATGTTGCTCACCGATGAGTGGACACCTGAGTATATATCTTGGTGGGATAGCTACTATCTCTCTCCAGTCAACCCTCATACTACCGAGCATACCAATATGCTCCTCGACCGCTTCCTTAATAAGTGGAATTTCGATGGACTCAAGATTGATGGTCAGCACCTCAATTGCTGCGAACCAGACTACAACGAGCATTCTTGCCTCGAGTATGCAGCACAATCAGTAGAGTTGTTGCCTTCTTATTTCCAAAATGTATTTGAGAAGGCACGCGCTATTCACCCACACGCGGTGGTGCAAATCTGCCCTTGCGGTTGCGCAATGAACTACTACCTCTTGCCATACTTCAACCAAGCGGTAGCTTCCGACCCTACATCATCCAAGCAAGTGCGTATGAAGCGCAAAGCGTATGCTGCTATGGCACCACAGATGGCATACTATGGTGATCACGTAGAGCTGACTGATGGCGGTACTGATTTCGCTTCGCAAATTGGTACGGGTTCGGTGATTGGTTCTAAGTTCACTTATCCAAAAGATAATCCTAACGTAAAAACCAGTTTCTTGCTAACTCCTGAGAAAGAGGCACTTATCCGTCATTGGATGCGCATCTTCAAAGAGAAGAACCTCGCGCGTGGCGAGTACCTCAATCTCTATTCTTGGGGCTTCGACTACCCAGAGGCACACGTCATCCGTCAAAACGATGCGCTCTATTATGCATTCTACACCGATGCTGATGCGTTCAAAGGTCAAATCGAATTGCGCGGATTGGAGAAGGGCAAAACTTATACCGCTACTACCTATGCAGCAATCGAGCCTGTTTCCTTCCAGGTGGATGGCAACAACCCTGTGATTGAGGCTGATTTTGTAGGTAACTACTTACTTGAAGTAAAAGCAAACAACTAATTTATAAACAATTAAAAACATGAGAACATTTTCTGTAATTTGCATGAGTCTCCTTTTGGCAATAGCTCCAGCTTTTGCTCAGACTGTTGTGAAAGGAACGGTTACCTCTGCGGATGACGGCATGCCTTTGATTGGTGTGAGCGTTGTGGAGCAAGGTACAACGAATGGTACGGTTACTGATTTCGACGGTAACTACGAACTCAAAACAGCTAAGAATGCGACGATTCAATTCTCGTACATTGGCTACAAGACCCAAACTGCAAAAGCTGCTGCTACGCTCAACATCATCATGGAATCTGATGCCATCATGATGGAGGAGGTGGTGTCTTTGGGTTACTCTTCTCTTAAGAAAGCAGAGTTGTCTTCTGCTGTAGTTACCGTTTCCAGCGAAGCGTTGACTGACGTTACTACTTCTGACGTAGGTAATATGCTTCAAGGTAAAGTAGCAGGTGTACAGGTTACCAATGCAGGTGGTCAACCAGGTGATGCGGCTCAGATTCGTATCCGTGGTACGGGATCTATCACTGCTGCCAGCGACCCTGTTTACGTGGTGGACGGTGTTATGGGTGGTTCGTTCAGCCCACAAGACGTTGAGTCTATCTCTGTCCTCAAGGATGCGGGTGCTACTGGTATCTATGGTGCTGCCGCTGCGGGTGGTGTCATCGTTGTTACTACCAAGTCTGGTAAGAAGAACGAGAAAGTGACGGTGGACGTGAAAGCAACTGCTGGTGCTAAACAAGCCCTCTACAAGAACTATCGTATGATGGATTCTAAAGAACTTTACGGTTTCCACCAACAACTTTATTCTAAGGGTGTATTCAAAGCAATGTACTCTGAGGATCTCTTGAAGCGCGACTACAACTGGCGCGATGAGTTCTTCCGCACGGGTGTTATCCAAGACTACTACATCTCTGCAAAGGGTGGCTCTGACAAAGTGGGATACTTTGCAAGTTTGAACTACTACGATGAACAAGGTACGCTCATCACTACTGGCATGAAGAAGTTCAGTGGTAACTTCAACATGAATGCGCAAATCACCAAGTGGTTGGATATGAAGGCGCGCGTAAACTTCTCTAAATCTACTGTGGATTACGCTTCTTCATGGACTATGATGGACGATGCCTTCAACAAAATGCCTTGGGATAACCCATACGCATACGATGCGGAAGGTAAGCAAACCGACCAATATGTTTATATCGCAGGCGACACACGTTCCGATAATGGCGAAAAATGGTGGTCACAAAATAAGTGGAACGCACTCAACTCTACTTACTACAATTACTCTCGCGCTAACAACTTCGATTTCAATGGTAATCTCCAACTCAATGTGCATTTCACTGATTGGTTGAGTTTCTCTACCACTAACACATTCAGTACGGGTTACTATAAATCTAAATACTATGTGGATCCAAAAGCTTACGATTCCAGCTATGCTAACGGTTACCTTGAAGAATCAATTGGACTCAGCAAGAGTTTTGGTACTACCAATATCCTCAAGGCATCTTACCAATGGAACGAACACAGCGTAAATGGTATGCTCGGTTGGGAGTGGGGTACATGGAAGTCTGAATATACCACAGCTTCGGGTACAGGTATGCCTGCTGGTGTGGACGCACTCAACGCTACTTCTCCTAACGCAAACAGCGGTTACGAGGTTCCTGGTGCAAGTTGGGCTGCATTTGTGCAAGCACAATACGATTATGCGAAACGTTACTTCGTTACTGCTACTTTCCGTGCAGAGGCAAGTTCTATCTTCGCTCCTGAAAACCGCGTAGGTTACTTCCCATCGGTAGCTGCTTCTTGGCTCATCTCTAATGAGGACTTTATGAAGGACCAAGACATCGTTTCATTCTTGAAACTTCGCGCAAGCTATGGTATCACAGGTAACAACAATATCCCTGCTTACAAATACCTCTCTACATACGCGCTCAACGCATTGTATCAAAATCAAGTGGCTGCCACCCCAAGCCGTTTGGCTAACCCATTGCTCCACTGGGAGACTGCTAACATGGCTGCTGTAGGTATCGACCTCACATTCATCAACCGCATTGATATGTCTATTGACCTCTACAATACCGACAACACAGGTCTGCTCCTCAACGTACCTGTAGCTCCTTCTACTGGTTTCTATGAGGTAACTAAGAACGTGGGTTCGGTTCGTAACCAAGGTATTGAGTATCGTATTGATGCTAACATTATCAACAAGGGCAAATGGTCTTGGGATCTTGGTTTCAACATTGGTTTCAACAAGAACCGTGTAACTTCATTGCCTGACCATACTCCATTCTTGCAAACGGCAAGTTCTGTGAGCCAACAGGTGAAAGAAGGTCAAGACATCTACTCTTGGTATATGAAGGAGTGGGCTGGTGTTGATCCTGATAATGGTGACCCATTGTGGTATGTTGTGGATGATAAGGGTGAGTATGTATTGGATGAGAATGGTCAAAAGACCACAACCAATGACTACAATGCTACCAAAGAGAAAGTTGTCGGCAAGGCTACTCCTCTCTTCTCGGGCGGTTTGAATACACAAGTTTCTTGGAATGGTATCTACCTTCACATCAATACCAACTTCATGTATGGCAACCAAATCTACAACTACACTCGTCAGTCTTCTGATGCGGATGGTGCATACGTAGGTTACAACCAACTTTCTATTGAGAACTCTCGCCAAGGTTGGAGTCGTTGGGAGAAGAAAGGTGACAAAGCTACTCACCCAAAACCAATGCTCAACGGTAACAAAGCGTCCAACTCTATCAGCTCTCGTTACTTGGAGGATGGCTCTTATTTCCGTATCAAGAACTTGACTGTTGGTTATGACTTCCCTAAAAAGTTGATCCAAAAGGCACACATGACTCGCTGCCGTGTATATCTCTCTGCTGACAACCTCTGGACGGCTACTAAGTTCTCTGGTATGGACCCTGAGATTACGCTCACCACATCTGCTTATGAATTGGCAGGTATGTATTCTACCAACTATCCTGTAGGTCGTACCTATCAAGCGGGTGTAGAAATTAGCTTCTAAAGTCTCTAAATTACCTTTAGAACTTTTAAAACTTTTTAAACTTTTAAAACGATAAGAATATGAAAAAAATAGTTTTATTCGTAGCATTGATGGTTGGCGTGGTGCTTACGTCTTGCAACCTCGACTATTTCCCATCAGATGAGCTCAACTCCGATGTATTGCTCCAAGATGAAGGTGGTGCAGAGTACATTATGGATGGTTGCTATTCGCTCTTGAAAGATGAGGTAGAGTTCCTCGGCTATTCTTCTGGTAATAGTTTCGTTCGTCACTATTTCCAAATGTCAGAGTTCCCTGCCGATAACACTTGTCTATCTTCACATACCACCGATCCTCTCTACGAGGCTACGGCGCTCAAGATGACTGACAATCTTAAAAACGTTGGTACACTTTGGATGGTTGCATATAAAGTTATTTATATGACCAATACCGTTATTGAATCTACTGAAGAAGGTGCTTCTGCTACCAGCGACCACCTTCTTGGTGAGGCATATTTTGTGCGTGCGTGGATGCACTTCAACCTCGTAAACCTCTATGCGAAACCTTATTCGCACGGACGTGATAACATCGGTGTACCTTTGCATATCTCTACCAACAACCCAGAGCCTTTCCGCGAGAAAGTAGGACCTGTTTACGACCAAATCGTAAAAGACCTTACTAAGGCTTCTCAGCTCATGGGTGCTTCTCGTGGCAATGCGGGTTACCCAAGCAAGGATGCTGCGCTTGGTCTCCTTTCACGTGTTCACCTTTATATGGGAAGCTACGATGAAGTGATTAATACCGTTAATACTATGCTCGGTGGTGCTAATCCTGCTTCTAAGTTAGATGCTGATCTCGCTAACTACTTCATCAATGCTAAGACATCTTCTGAAACGCTCTTCTGCATCGCGCACGAACCTACTGAGACCCCTGGTCAATCTGGTATTGGTTCTATGTATATCAACGATGGTATGGGTTGGGGCGAGATTTATCCTACTTCTCCTCTCCTCTACCTCTATGAGCGCTATCCTATGGACCTTCGCTACACCAGTTTCATCCATCCTCAGTATCCAGATCCATTGCTTAACTCTACCACAGTGTACTTCCCTGACCCTGAGACTGCGGACGATGCTTCTGGTCGCTTGAATCTCTCTTTTGTAGTTACTCCTGATGGTGAGAACTATAAGTTTACCGATGGTGGTAAGACCTATATCGTAGAGAAAAAGACGGTGAATGGCGAATACTTCGAGTATCACGTAAACTACAAGGGTGAGGATTGTCTTGCTCGCGTTCACGAGACTATGAAGAATCGTAATACCAACCCTATTTATTACGTATCTAAGTTCTCTTACCAAGATGGCGACCCTATGCTTTCTTCTCCTGTTATCTGCCGTTGGGGTGAGGTAATCCTCAACCGCGCTGAGGCGTATGCACAACTCGGACAAGATGCTAAGGCATACGAGGATGTCAATGTTATCCGTAAACGTGCTGGTATTCCTGCTGACGGTATGTTCTCTACATCTGACAAACACGGCTACGCTTCTGCACTTGATGTAGTGCTCGACGAGCGTCGTCTCGAACTCGCTTTCGAGGCTCACCGTCTCTTCGACCTTATTCGTAACAAAAAGGATGTGGACCGCAAGTTCCCTGGCGCACAACCTTGGGAAATCGTTAAGCACACCGACGACCGCTTCCAATATCCTATCCCTAACAACGAGTGGACTGTAAGTGGTATCCAACAAAACCCTGGATATTAATAGAAATCAATCAACAACAATTTTATAAACATTTTAATAATCGATTATTATGAAGAAATTTAAATTTGCGCTTATGTGCGCTGCCGCTTTGGCAATGGTAGCTTGTACCAAACCATGCGAGATTTGTGGTGAAGACCCATGCGTATGCGAAGATGAAACTTGCGAAGTTTGTGGTAAGAACCCATGTGAATGCCCTACAGGTTATGTTTGCCCTATCTCTGTAGAGGACGCTACCGCTGACGACTGGGCTAAGGTTCCAGAAGGTTATCTCTTTGAGACAAAATGCGCTGAGGGCGCTTCTTGGGATGCTCTCAAGAGCGTTAAAGTTTTCGCTGACGACATCTATGTAAACCTCCTCGTTGAGTGGGATCCTGAACTCGTTTCTAACCACGAGTCTGTTCCTTTCCACGTTTATTGGAACGTTGACGGTGATGCAGAAACAGGTGGTTATGGTGACCAATGGTTGGAGCCATACAATATTGACGTACTCATGGAGGGCTTCTTCTTCGTAGGTGAGGAAGGTTCTGGCGTAGGTGAGCCTGTTGCTTACGAGCCAGGTATGTTCGCTTACGGTGCTGCATACAACACCAACGAGTGGAACTGGTCTGAGCTCACAGCTGCTGGTACATTCTGCTTCAGCCAACACCTTGGCGACAACAAGATGGAGATCCAATTCCTCCGCGAGTTGATCCCAGCTTCTTGGGGCGAAGAGTTCACAGTTGGTTTCGATATCCAACAACATTGGGAGTCTGTAGGTGTTCTTCCTAACGCTGCTGACGATGAAATCGGCAACAAGGTTAAAGCTGAGAAAATGCGCGTTCAATTCTACATCCCAGAGGAGTAATCACTCATTTTACAAAAACTATTAACAATTGTTGATTGACGTATCGGTGCGGAGGTGCACCTCTGCACCGGTACTTTTTTATCTCTGAGGTTATTACTCACCGAGTGAATGGCCTCCCACAATTTCCCTGAGTGCACCACACAATAACCATACAATAACCATACAATAACCATACAATTCGTTACTGTCACGGGACATTGTATTTGCACATTTTATGCCTTATGAAACATAATTTGCTTCTACTTTCTATCATTAGTATTTTCTTTATCGCTTGTACCAACCCATGCCCTGTGTGTGGAGGAGATCCTTGCACATGCCCTGAACCTGACCCAGAAGGTACAATCTATTATACCGAATCAGACGAAATTATAGCGAATCCAGAACGTGGATTCCTTATTCAAACCTACTATGAATCTGGCGATTTAAGCAAATCCTTAACGCCTAATGTGGTGCAACTCAATCGTAAGTCTGCACAGATTACCCTATATTTGCATTCTTATTACCTTACCGACTATATAGCGAGTGACATCTCGCAAGAGTTCCTTGACCGCATGCAAAACAACTTCGATGCTTTGCGTGCAGGTGGCTCCAAAGCCGTTATTCGTTATTCCTACAAGAGTAGCGAGTCCAACTCTGCTAAACCTTGGGATGCTACACTGGATTGGATGAAGCGTCATATTGACCAACTCAAACCCTATTGGGAGAAAAATGCCGATGTTATCCTTTGCGTACAAGCAGGCTTTATCGGAGTTTGGGGAGAATGGTACTACACTACCAACTTCAAGATGAACCCTTCTACCGATGCGGATTATGCACCTCGTTGGGAGCTTCTTAACTACTTGCTTGACGCTGTGCCAGAAGATCGTCAGGTTTCACTTCGCACACCTGGCTTTAAGATGCGCTATCTCCAAATGAATGGCGGTGATGTCAGCCCGCTTACCGAAACGGAAGCATACCAACCTACTGCCAAAGCGCGTCTGGCAGCGTTTAATGATTGTTTCCTTGCTTCATCTAATGACGTAGGTACCTATAGTTCTGATGCGCAACGTGAGTTTTGGGCAGAGGATACTAAATATACCTTTATGGGTGGAGAAACTTGTGGCGAATGTTCCTATTCTACAGGAGAAAATGCTATTAATCAAATGGCAAAATACCACTGGACATATATCAACAATGGCTACCACCAAGGTGTTATCAAATCCTGGGAGACGGATGGTAGTATGAAAGAAATCAAACGTCGCCTTGGCTATCGTTTTGTGCTGGATAAGGCATATCCAACGCAACAACCAAAAGCAGGTGAGCCTTATTCCATCGTGCTCACACTCCGCAACGTAGGCTTTTCTTCGCTTGTCAATGCACGCAATGTAGAACTCATTTTGGTGGACAAAGATGACCCTGCAAACAAAATTGTGTATCCACAACAAATGGATCCTCGTTTTTGGACTCCGGGTGATACTACCATTACCACGCTCCATGCTAAATTGCAGGCTGATATGACGGGAGAATACAAGGTATATCTCAATCTTCCTGACCCTTATCCAACTATCCATGACAACCCAATGTTCTCTGTACGCTTTGCTAACGAAGACATCTGGGACGAGAAAACTGGATACAACTACCTTACCGATTTAGTGTTACAATAAATTACTATGAAAAAAGCGCAAAGCATATTTTGTTTGTTCATCATTATATCCTCCCTATCAATGGCACAAGGCCATTGGTGGGGAGCTTCGGTTGGATTAGGACATAATCAACCTTATGTTAATCAATCGGAGTTCAACCTCCACGTACAAGACGAGAACAACCAACTCGTTCCGCTATTCCTCAATAGCGACGGACGCTACCGTTGGTCAGACTCCGCCTTCATTTTCTCTGTCGAGAATGGCGAACTCACTACCTCTATCCCTATGACGGAGGTACAAGCAGGCACCACCCTTCGCGATGCCTATATGGCAGCGCAAGCCAAGTATTTCCCAGCTACTGGCACTTTGCCTGACACCCTCTTCTTCACCATGCCACAGTACAATACATGGATCGAACTCATGTACAACCAAAACCAAGCCGATATCCTCCGCTATGCACATGCTATCATTGATAACGGCTTCCCTCCTGGTGTACTCATGATTGATGACAACTGGCAACGTTACTATGGCAACTTCGACTTCAAAGCCGAGCGTTTCCCTGACCCTAAAGCCATGGTGGATGAACTCCACGCTTTGGGCTTCAAGGTCATGTTGTGGATTTGCCCATTCGTGTCGCCCGACTCTCCTGAGTACCGCGACCTTTCTGCCAAGGGCTATCTGTTGAAGAACCCTCATGGCGGCACCGCTATCCTCAACTGGTGGAACGGTTACTCTGCTTGCTACGACCTCACCAACCCCGATGCTGCAGCGCATTTCGTAGGTGTTCTCAAAAAGGTGCAAGCCGACTATGGCATTGATGGCTATAAGTTCGACGCAGGCGACAACAACTGCTATGCCTCTACCTCCATTCTCGCATACGACAAGACCGCTACCACAGTCGATCATACTACCTCTTGGGCAAAGATTGGCTTGGAGTTCCCCTTCAACGAGTACCGTGCTTGCTGGAAGATGGGCGGTCAGCCTCTCGTACAACGCCTTGGAGATAAGGACTATAGCTGGGATGCCGTACAATCCCTCATCCCATGTATGACCGCAGCGGGTTTGCTCGGCTATGCCTATGTCTGTCCTGATATGATTGGTGGCGGACAATGGACATCTTTCCTTGGTATCAACTCCGACGAGTTCGACCAAACGCTCATCGTGCGTTCCGCACAAGTGCATGCCCTCATGCCTATGATGCAGTTCTCTGTAGCACCTTGGCGTGTACTTTCGGCTGAGAATCTGGAAATTGTCAAGGAGATGGCTATCTTGCACGCTAAGTTCGCACCATATATCATGCAATATGCACACCATGCAGCTAAGACGGGCGAACCTATCGTGCGTTGCATGGAGTATCAATACCCACACCAAGGCATGGAGATGATCAAGGACCAATTCATGTTGGGCGACAAGTACCTCGTAGCGCCTATGACTACCCCAGGTACCGAGCGCACCGTCACCTTGCCTAAAGGCACTTGGCGCGACGAACAAGGCAAACGCTACCGCGGAGGCAAGACCTACACCATCTCCGTCCCCCTTGCCCGCTTGCCTTACTTCGAACTGATCAAGTAAAAAATATATCCTTGAATTGACATAAATTGACATCAAAATTGACGATAATTGTCTTAAAGATAATTCTTAAGATATTAACTATTAATTATAAACAACAATGAAGAACAAACTTTGGTTACTTTTCATCCTCATTACCGTTGTTACATGGGGTATTTGGGGAGCATTCTCAGGTTATCAAATCAGTCATGGTATTCCTGACACAGTCGTTTACATCGCATGGGCACTCTCTATGTTGCCTTGCGCATTGGTGGCACTCATCATCAACAAGGGCAAGCTCACCTTCAGCTGGCGTGGCATTGGCTTAGGTGCTATCGTTGGCTTGCTCGGCGCAGGTGGTCAATTGGTGCTTTTCAAGGCCCTTACCCTTGGCCCAAGCTACATCATCTATCCATTCATCTCCATGTCACCAGTGGTAGTAATCACCTTGGCATCTATCTTCCTCAAAGAGCGTGCTAACAAGTGGCAAATGGCAGGTATCGTAGTGGCTCTTGCTGCTATCCTTCTTCTCTCACTCGAGACAGGCAACGAAGGTAGCCCCGTTACTGGCTGGTTGTGGATCGTATTGGCAGTGCTCGTGCTCCTCGCTTGGGGTATCCAGGGCTTCTTCATGAAGTTTGCTAACGAGTCTATGGATGCAGAGTCACTCTTCGTGTATATGGCGCTCTTTGCTGTGGTATTGGCACCAGTAGCCTATTTCATGACACCTGATGCAGCTACATTCTTTGCGCAAGAAGGTGCTATGACTCCATTCTGGTCTTCTTTCGGCATCCAAATCCTCAACTCTATTGGTGCATTGACCCTCGTATATGCGTACCGCTATGGTAAAGCTGTAGTGGTTTCTCCAATGGAAGGTTTGGCTCCTATGGTGACTGTATTGCTCTCACTCGTTATCTTGCACGTTATTCCAAACCCATTGCAAATCGCAGGCCTCGTTTGCGCTGCCTTCGCAATGTACGCACTTTCTAAGTAAAGATTAAAGGTTAGAGGCTAACGGTTAGAGGTTAAAGGCGAGAATTTGCGGCATAAGCCGCATTCCCCAGCCTTTACACTTTACACTCTACACTCTACACTCTATCTCCCAGTCTCTACACCTTACACTCTACACCCTTCACAAAAATATGAAAAAGATATTCATTCTTTTCTCCGCGCTTTTGTTCACAGCTACTATGATGGCAAGCTGTGAATCACCTGTTACGCCAGAGCCAGAACCACAACCACAGGATTCTATTCCTGCTGAGTTGCAAGCTCTCAAACAGTCCGTTGTTGTTACTGACAACTGGGTATTCGATAGCAAGCCATCTATCACTATTCGTATTGAGAATCCTAATGTAGTGTCAGTAGATGCCGCTATCAAGGTTAGTATTACTACTGACCAGCGTAGAGCCGCAGCTACGATTGAGAAGACCGTTAGTGTGGCTGCTAATAGTTCTGAAGATGTTGTGGTTACAACTGACGAAGCGCTTGCCCCTGGCTTCTACAAAGCAAACTGCTTTGTTAATCAACGCATTGCGCGCTCTTTCTACTTCGGTATCAATCCTACCGCCATCGTTTCTGCACCAGACAAGCAACCTGACTTCGATGAGTATTGGGCTGCTGCCAAAGAGCAATTGGATTCTATCGACATGAATGCCCAACTCACCTTGTTGGAGAAGAAGAGCACCGACAAGCGCAAGATTTATCTCGTAGAACTGCAATCCGTACCCGACTCGCCAGACGGCGACCCTGTCATTGTGCGTGGCTACTATGCAGAGCCACAAGACGGTCAGAAGCACCCTGTCATCATGCACTTCTATGGCTATGACTCGCAGAATGCTACCTCTTGGCCTCCATGCCCAGGTGGCAATGATAGCGAATACGCAGAGTTCTTCTTCTCCATCCGCGGACAAATGCTCAACAACCGTGGCGCAAGTCATCGTTATCCAGATGGTAAGGGAGACTTCGTGAATATCTATGGCGATTGGTTTGCGTATAACTTTGGCGTGAAGGATGGATACTACTATCGTGGTGCCTTCCTCGATTGCGTACAAGCCGTTCGCTTTATGGCAACCCGTGAGACCAGCGACATGACCCAACTTTTTGCAGAAGGCTCAAGCCAAGGTGGTGCACTCTCATACGCTGTGGCAGCACTCAGCGATTATCCATTTACTGCTATCGCTCCTTGCGTAGCCTTTCTCGGAGACTTCCCTGATTACTTCAATATCGTATCTTGGCCTGCCGAAACTGCCAAAGCCAACAAAGGTAGCATGACCGATGAGGAGATGTATGCGTTCCTCTCCTATTTCGACACCAAGAACTTGGCTACTCGTATCTCTGCTGCGGTAATCGCGTGCAGTGGTTTGCAAGATGGCACTTGCCCACCTCATACCAACCTCGCGCCATACAACAACCTCCTCACCGAGGATAAGGTCATCTACTACTACCCAGAGATGGGGCACGAAATCCCCAGCGACTGGAACAAAAAAATCATGACCTTCTTCCGCGAACGCATGAAATAATCCTTGCCTATACACTTTACACCCTACACCATACACCATACACAATGCAACACATTATAGATCAATTCCAATTAGAGAATCCCGTTCTCCTGCCCGAGGCAATCAAAGTCGGCATTATCAATCAGTCCTTTTGCCTGAAGGCGGCAGTTGAAGGTGGCAAGTCCTACTTCCTCCAACGCATCAACCACAACATCTTCCAAGATGTAGAGGGCTTGCAGAACAATATCAACCGTGTTACCTCTCACATCCGCCAACTCCTCACCGAGGCAGGCGAGGCAGACGTGGAGCGCAAGGTATTGCGCGTAGTGCCAACCAAGGACGGCAAACTCTACTACCAAACACCTGAGGGGGACTATTGGCGTATATACGTACTCATAGAGAATGCCCTTTCCTACGAACGCATCGATGCACAATCGGCGTTCTTGGCAGGTCAGGCGTTTGGTAATTTCCAATGCCAATTGGCATCAATTGATACGGACACGCTGGTCGAGTCTATCCCGCATTTCCACGACTTAGCATTCCGCATTGAGCAACTTCATGAGGCACTCGACAAAGATGCTGTGGGTCGCAAAGCGGCTACGCAGGACATTGCCGATTTCCTCCTGCTATGTGCCGAAGAGATGTGCCTCGCCGAGCAATTGTATGCCGAAGGCAAACTCGCCAAGCGTGTGAATCACTGCGATACGAAGGTCAATAACATGCTCTTCGACCAGCAGGGCAACCCTATGTGTATCGTTGATCTGGATACCGTGATGCCTGGTTTTGTGTTTAGCGATTTTGGAGATTTCATTCGTACTGCTGCCAACACAGGCGCTGAGGATGACCCTAATCTGGATAATATCCATGTCAATATGGAGATTTTTCAAGCATACGCCAAGGGCTATCTTTCTACGGCTACTTTCCTCACTCCATTGGAGATTAGTCTCTTGCCATACGGCTGTACGCGCATGAGTTTTATGCAGGCAGTTCGCTTCTATGTGGACTACCTCAACGGTGATACCTATTATCAAATCGCCTACCCAGAGCATAACCTCGTCCGCACCAAAGCGCAGATACGCCTGTTCGTGGAGCAAGAAAAAGCAAAGCCACAAATGCAGCAGATTATAGATTCTTTCATGCAATAGTTCAAGAAAACGACAAATCTTTCGAAATATTTCGAAAGATATTTTACACAGCAAATCCTGTATGTATGTCTCTGAAATACAGATATATACGCAGGATTTCCTGTGATTTATGTTATAGAACATGTTTTTTGCTATTATATTACATATAATTATTAGTAACTTTGCAAGTCGAATGAAACTACAATTAACCCATAAATATTAATCGTATGAAAAAAATTCAACTACTTTTCGCTGCATTAGCATGTTCTTTTACCATGCAAGCAGCTGTGATTAACTGCCAACCCGCAGGTGACTTGGCTTGGTACTATGGTCAAGCTCAACCAGGTGACACCCTGTTGATGGCTGATGGCGTGTATGACGAGGCCTATACAATGGACTTTGACAAAGAGGGTGTTGTCCTCAAAGCGGCTGAAGGTGCTAAACCAGTCATCGCGCTGACTGGCGAGTGGACCACCATCGGTTTGTATGCTTCTACCACCTTCGATGGCATCGGCTTTGATGGTATGAATGTATGCTACTATCCTATTAGTGCCTATGGTTCAGATGCAGGTACATACACTTTCAAGAACTGCGAGTTTACAGGCTGGATGTATTGGGCTATCTCTAACCACTATGAGTCTAACACCCATGTGGACAACGTCCTGATTGAGAACTGCCTCTTCCATGATGCAGCAGGTAGTGCTATCTATTTCAACGATGATGCACCTACAGGAGAACATGCTTGTGCTAATTTCGAGATGAAGAACTCTACGCTCTACAATCTGGTTGAGGATGAGTACGTAGGCGTTATCCACGTTAGTTCACGTAGCGAAGCTACTGGCGCACAAAACAAGGTGGTGATTGATCACATCACCATGTACGATTGTACAACTCCAGACTTGGGTGGTATATCTATCCGCAAATCTTCTGACTTGAGCATTACCAACAGTATTGTGGCTTACTCTACCAATACCGACCAATATGCTTTCTATATCTATGGTGGTAAAGTAGAGAACACCATTTATTACAATGGCAAAGCTAAGTCAGGTCCTACCTACACGGGCTGTCTCACCTCTGATCCTCTCTTCGTATATCCAGAGGGTGGTAACTTCAACCTCCGTCCAGGTTCTCCAGCCCTTGGTGCTGCTACCGATGGCTTGAACATTGGTGACACACGTTGGGGATTGGCAGACTTGGTGGCTGTTACAGGTGTAGAACTTGACCCAGCATCTTTGCACATTTATACTACTGACACCGTACAAATCGTGGCGAACATCTTGCCTGTGAATGCTACCAACCGCAATATCACCTGGTCTATCGCTGACCCTACTATTGCTTCGCTGAACAAGGGTACCGTTATCGGTTTGAAACCTGGTACAACGACTATCACGGTTACTACGGAAGATGGTGGCCACACCGCTACTGCTGCGCTTGAGGTTGAGCAAAAGGTATTCCACCCTCTCGTTATTGAGGCGGATGCTAAGTACGAGGCAAAAGACTATACCGTACCTTCTTATATCCAAATGGTGATTGCTAAAGAGGCTGCACGTCGCGACTCTACAGACGCTAACGTAGCAGAATTGCAAGCTAAGATTGAGGTGCTTCAGCCATATCAAGCTCCATACGACGTAGTGGTAAACATCAACGGCGATCCTAAAACACAAATGGCATTCGCTTGGTTCACCAATGAGACCATGACTGAGGGTAAAGTACAACTCGTGGCTAAAGCCAATGCTACTGAGGCTGACTTCGCTGCGGCTATCAGCGTTGATGCTGCTACCGAGACTACCAAACCTCTTCCATACGCTGTGGATGACTCGGGTATCCTCTGGAAAGCGAAGATGGACAAAGACCAAGCACACACCTATACCAGCCACAAAGCTATCGCTACAGGTCTGACCCCTAACACTACCTATACCTACCGCGTGGGTGTAGATGGCTATTGGAGCGAATTGGGTACCTTTACCACTGCTCCTGAGACAGCTGAAGAGTTCAGCTTCATCTATATGAGTGACTCGCACATCATGACACAAGAGTATATTGATGATGCTAATTCTGCTGCTCGCGCTGCTCTCAACATTGCTCCTAACGCTAAGTTCTGCGCATTCCCAGGTGACTTTGTAGAGAACTACTGTAGCTCAGAGTGGGAGTGGGAGCGCGTCTTCGAAGAGGCTCTCCGTCCTGTAGCATACACCATGCCTATCGTACCTACCGATGGTAACCACGATGTGACTTATGGTACTAACTTCCAATACCACTTCAACACCGACAAGACCTTCCACGATGCAGCTGAGGCAGCTATCAATGAGGAACTGGATGCAACCACCTACTCATTCATGTATGGCGATGTGCTCTTCCTCGTCTTCTCATTGCAAGATTATTGGAAAGGTACCCACAGCTACGACAACCTCACTTCTGTTTACCTCACCAACCACGTAGGTAACTGGTTCAAGGAGCAAGTGGCTGCACACCCAGAGGCTAAATTGCGCGTAGGTCTTGTTCACTACAATATCTTCTCTGGTTCAAGCCACCAAGATGATGAGATGGGTCCTCTGCTCCGTGCTACCCTCTTGCCTGTAATCAAAGAGTGCGAGATTGACTTCGTTATCCAAGGTCACGACCACTGCTATGAGGTGATGGGGCCTGTGGATGCAGATACCCGCAAGCCAATCTTGGCTGACATCGCTGACCGCGAGGCTGTTTCTACCAGCGTTAGTATGTCTGGCTACAAGGGTGGTACCTATACTGTGGATAATGGCGCAATGTACTTCATCGGTTCTACCTGTGGTCACAAACGCTACTGGCCATACACCAAGGAGGAGATGGAAGAAGATTTCAATGCACACAAAGTAGAGAACTACTTCGACCTCTTCACGGGTATGTTTGCTCAACCTGACAAACCATCCTTCTCTATCTTTACTGTTAAGGATCGTACCATTACGGTAGAGTCTTACACCGCTAACCCTGACGGTAGCGCTGATAAGTTCAATACCTTCGTGGTACAACGCACCAAGAAACACACAGGCGAGACTTCAGGCCTTGAGCAAGTGCAAGATATGTTGAACACCAATGCAGCTATCAAGATGCTGCACGATGGTCAAGTCTTGATCATCCGTGAAGGTGTGACATATGACCTCCTCGGTCGCGTAGTGAAATAAGGTTGATGAAGCGCATCGGATTGATTATATTATTCGCGCTGATGACTATCAGCATGGCTGCAGGTACTATCTCGGTAGTACCTGGTAGCCATGCTTTGTCAGCAGCTATTAGCCAAGCGCAAGCTGGCGATGTGCTCATGTTGGCAGATGGACAATATGATGAATCCAGCAATATCGTTATCTCCACACCGCTCACCATTTGCGCAGCAGAGGGCGCTAAACCCGTCCTTATGGCAGGTGGTAGGATTGAGGTGAAGGCAGACTTACGCGTAGCGGGTCTGTCTATAGAGACCCACACAGCGGCGGAAGCATTCCGCCTACAACCCGGCGAGGAGATTTATTCCCTGCATCTGCGGGGATGCTCCATCAAGGGTTTTTCATCTAAGACGATTCGCGTGTACGCTACTGACCAAGCGGTTGCCTATGTGGACTCGCTGGTGATAGATGATTGTGTGCTGCGACCTGCTGCTGGTCGTGGTCTGGAGGCGAGTGTAGCGAACAAACAAGTACAGCACCTGCTCATCCAGAACGCTACCTTTGATGGTGGCGCGAGTGGAGTAGGGCGACTCATCTACTTCAATTCGGAGGAAGGCACTACGGTGCAGTCTGCTACCATTGACCATTGCACATTCTATCATGCGCAAGATACACGAGGTATTTATCTGGGCAATATAGATGGTGCACAGGTCAGCAATTGTATCTTCATGAACCCAGCGTACAATGCGGACTACAAGAGCTATTGCGTCTATGGCAAGAACACACTATTAACACATTCTATCTCCTATAACGCAGATGCCTACGTGCGCTCGGGCGCGCAATCTAATAAGGTATCGACGCAGGATCCATTCTTTGTGGATGCTGCCAATGGCAATTTCCAACTCTACAAGAACTCTCCCGCTGTCACCATGGGTACGGATGGCACAGCCATTGGTGACCCTCGTTGGGGTGTGAGTGCTGAGAACGCTGACCTATCCAACATACCTTACTTACCCTACAAGATGCCCTATTCCATGGCACCTACTACCACCTCGGTGAAAGTGCTCTGGCAAATGGCAGAGGAGAACGAACCTACTACTGCTATCGTGTGGTTTGGTACGGACAAAGATAATCTCCAAGATAGTATTGTGACCGACAGCGGTTGGATGGTCGATGGCGAGGGCTATATGCATATAGTGGACATCACGGGGCTACAAGCCAATACCCGCTATTATTACCAAGTGGGCGATAGCAAACGCCGTTGCGAGCAACTGTCATCTACCATGACTGCGCCAGAGGCGGGAACAGCTTATCGCATCTTCACTATCTCAGATATTCACGGCAATTCGTGCAAGAACTGGTCGAACATGCAGGACTTTATCTGCAATCTGGGTGCCAATATAGGTATTTTCAACGGTGACCATGTGTCGGACGTAGGTGCCGATCGCTTGTGGAATGGCTATTTCTTCACGCCCGGCGAGCCCTTCCTCTCTTGTACGCCTATCATGTCATCCGCAGGTAATCACGAGACGGGCGTACCCAGTGGCAGACGTTGGTCATCCTGCTACGACTACTTCTGGCAGTTCTCCCATGGCGAGAGCGAGGACAGCATTACCGACCCTCGCGGCGAGGCATATTTCTCTTTCCCATACGGCAATGCCGACATAGTAGTCATCAACATCAACGGCGATGCCTCCTCTCCTGCTTTCTTGCCAGGTAGCAAACAGTATGAGTGGCTCGATAATACGCTTCAGGCATCCACCTCTCCTTGGATCTTCATCTTCGGCCACGTGGGAATTTACACATCGGGTTATCATGGCCAATGGTCTGCCGAGCCCAAACAGGTGGCACCGCTCTTAGAGAAGCATGTCGCCGCGGGCAAACGTATCATCTATTTCTGTGGCGATGACCACTCTTTCGAGCACCTTTACAAAGATGGTGTGCACTATGTGCGCCCAGGTTGTGGACGCAATGCCAACTATGCGCAGCAAACGGGGCTTATTGATGCACAATACTCCATGTTCTATCGCAAGATATCCTGCTTCTCCACACTCGATATGGCTGCCGATGCCCAGAGCATGCTGCTCACGGCCTACGACTCTGTGGGTAATATGTTCTATCAATACGATTTCTTGCACCAAGGTGAACAGATTACTCCTAAAATCACTTTCACCGAACCATCAAAGCAGGTGGAGGTTATTGACTCCGTGGTATTACGCTATTTCCCATTTGACCCTCAGCAAAATAGCACCATCGCTTTCTACTATACGCAGAACGCTGAGGCACGCGATGGTCAATTGATTCAAGCCGATGTGCCTGCCCAAGTATCTTCTCCGAAGCAGATTACTTGGCATACCCGCAACGTATATCCCAAAGGGGATTATCATGTCTATGCGGTCATTAGCAACGGACTGATGTCTGACACTACTTTTCTTTCTACCACGATTACGCTGCAGGAAGATACTATTCCCCCTCCAGCACCCAACAATCTGTTAGGTAAGGTGCAAGAAGGACAAGTTTATTTGAATTGGGAAAACCCCAACCGCCTTGTACCCATCGTGGAACTGCTTGCTGATTTCTCCGAGGGTACAGAGCCTTTTGCTATTTCCAACGAGGAACAAGCTACAGCCCAAATTGCACATGAATCAGGTGCATTGAGAGTGGATTATAATGTCGCTCAGGCATGGGCTACTGCTTCAGCAGATTATGTCTTTGAGCAAGCATACCATTCGCCCTTTACTCCTACACTCACTTTTCGCTTCAAAGGAGATGGCTCCAATTGTCAGTTGCGACTTGTCATCAAGAATATGACTAATGCCCATGAGGACTGGTGGTACACGGAGCAACTCTCCTTAACAAACAAGGAATGGGATACCTATACCATACATATCCCATCCCTATCTGCTTTTGATTGGTACAGCAATACCGATACGCAGTGCAGAATGGATGGACTCACACGCATTTGTTTTGCCATTTCACCATCTACACCTATGGCAGGTAGTTTCTGGTTGGATGATATTCAGTTAGAAGGTGAAATATCTCCTGCCAAGGATTTCGCGCAGACGGTCATTGTACGCCGTGACGATCGCTTTGCCCAATCGCATACGGACGGATTAGAAATATATCGTGGCACAGCCGAATCCTGTGTAGATACTCCTGCTTTTGATAAGCAGATGTATTATTATGCTGCTTTCTCTACAGATGACCGAGGCAACTGGTCTGCGCCAGCTGTTTCGGCTCAATGGCAACTATCTACCACGAATGATGAAATAGTTATCATGAACGATAGCTATCCTATAAAAATATATACAGACCAACACGGAGGCCAGATTCATGTCCTTCGCGATGGTAATGCCTACGACCTCTTAGGTCGCATTATAAAATAAGGAACGATAATATTAACATAAAATAACTTACAATGAAAAAATTAACTCTATTAATTGCTGCGTTGGTGCTAAGTTTCACCGCGCAGGCGACTATTGTGAATTGTTCGCCTAATACGGATGCCATTGATTGGTGGATGACTAAAGGCGATACTCTCGTATTTGCAGATGGAGAATACATCCAAACGTACTCTATTGATTTTAACCAAGCAGGAGTAGTCTTTATGGCTGCTGAGGGTGCGAAACCAGTAATTAAAAATAGTTCGTATTTTAAGATTCATGCTACCACTACATTTATTGGTATTACTTTCGATGGACAAAATACCTCTAATTATGCGCTTACAACCCGCGGTGAAGCAACTAAGGATTTGATTCTCACTGATTGCGAATTTAAAAACTTTGTCCAATATAATATTGAGATTAAAGAAAACACCACTCTTACAACCTTGAATATTGAGAATTGTGTATTTGATGGTACAAATACTACACCTGACGCAATTTATGGCAAAGGTATTGTGTCACAAACAACAATTCAAGGTAGTGAGTTTAAAAACTATACAGAGTACTGCATCTATGCGAATGATTATTATGGAGCACGTTATGACAATTTAACAATCAATAATTGTTTGTTCCATGATTGCGCTTATTCTGCTGTATTTTTAGCAAATGCAAAAGACGGTTTAGAGAAACAGTCTTGCTCTGATTTTACATTGACAAATTCTACTATATACAATGTAGGTGCTGCAAGCACAAAAGGTCGAGGAGTTGTTGAGTTGCGAACAAACTCCAACATAACAAGTGATCAAGAAGTTCTTATTGATCATGTTACTCTTTATAATTTTGCATCAAGTGAAAATGCATGGTCAGGTGGTTTCTATATCGGCAACTCCGCAAATACCAAAATCAGCAATTGTATCGCAATGAACCCAGAGGACAAGAAGACACTTTATGCAAATCCTTATCATGCTTATACAGGTGCAGAGATTACTAACTCTTTGTATTTCAATTGTGATTACAATGCAGAGCATGGTGCTACAACCACCGACCTTCTCAAAGCAGACCCCATGTTCGTAGATGCAGCAAATGCAGACTTCATGCTTTATGCAGAGTCTCCTGCTGTAGGTATGGGTGACCCACGTTGGGGCGTGAAAGCAGGATTGCAACCAGGTGAAGGTAAATTAAAAGCCGCGGTAGATGCCGCAGAGGATGGCGCCACTATCGTTCTCGGTGATGAGACATACGAAGTATCTACATCTATCGAATTTAATAAAGAAGGTTTGACCATCGTTGCTGCTGAAGGTACAAAGCCAGTCATAAAACTTGTGGATGCAGGAGGAAATTCATCGTTGAAATTATCTGCGACTACCACTTTTGATGGCATCACGTTCGATGGTAACAATATTACCAAATATCCTGTTACTTCTACAGGCACCAATGCGAATCAATTTACATTTGTTAATTGTGAATTCAAGAATTACACAAAGTGGGCGATTACAAATGAATATGGAAGTTCTCACGTAGATAATGTGATTATTGACAAATGTCTATTCCACGATGGCGGTTCTGCGGTCTACTTTAATCCTACTGGATACGATGGTCAACATTCATGCTCATATTTCAAAATGACTAATACCACAATCTACAATATTAATTATGATGATTGGGGTGTAGGTGTAATCCACGTAAGTGCAAATGGCGATGCTACTGGTGAACAAAATGAAGTGGAAATAGACCATATCACCATGTATAATGTATCAACAAAGGAATATGGAGCTATCACGGTACGTAAATCAAGCAAACTATCTGTAACCAATAGTATTATTGCTAACCCAGCATCTAATTCCGATAAATATGCTTTTTATATCTACGGAGGAAACGTAACTAACACGTTGTATCACAATAGTAAGGTGAACTCAGATGCACCTTCAATGAGTACAATCAATGCAGACCCTCTCTTTGTAAATGCAGCAGAGAACAATTTCGACTTGTATGCAAACTCACCAGCAGTAGGTGCTGGCACGGATGGTAGCACCCTCGGTGACCCACGTTGGAATGTATCAGATAAGACTATCGGCACGGGCAAGAGGGTTAACGTAACAACTGCTGATGTTGAATCTTTGCCATGGATAGTTCAAAATGCTGCATCTAATTTGCAACCAGGTGACACACTTGTTTTGGCTGATGGTCAATATACACTATCTACTATTGAATTCATCAAAGAGAATGTGGTGGTAATGGCTGCTGAAGGTGCAACACCAGAGATTATCAGTGCTAGTGAATGGGCTAATCTTGAAATATCAGCAAATACCACTTTCGATGGTATTACATTTAACGGAAATAATGTGGCACAATATCTAATTTCTATTCAAGATTCTACAACCATGAAGACAAAACTTGTTCTTCAGAATTGTGAACTGAAGAATTGGTTACAATGGGCTATCTCCAATCAATACTCTAAGAATGTAGTTGTTGATTCCTTGATCATTGACAACTGTTTGTTCCATGATGGTCTTGGTAGTGCTATTCGTTTCAGCGAAAAAGCACCAGAAGGTGAACATGCATGCAATTACTTCAAAATGACCAACTCTACCATCTACAATGTAGTATCTACAGAGTACGCTGCTGTGGTAGAACTTGATGCTAATGGTAAGGCAGAAGGTGATCAAAACGAAGTAACAATTGATCATATTACCTTATATAATTATGATGCAGCAGATTTGGGTGCTATTTACGTAGCTAAAACTAGTAATCTGTCAATTACCAATAGCATCATCGCTACTCCAGAAGATAAAGGACAAAGAGCATTATATGTATATGGCGGAACGGTAGATAATACCATTCACTTCAATGGCTCAAAGAGATCGGGTAATACCGTTTACACCAACTGCTTGACCGACGATCCACTCTTCGTAGATGCAGCTAATAACAACTTTATGTTGCAAGCTAATTCTCCTGCTATTGGTAAGGCTACTGATGGTAGCAACCTCGGTGACCCACGTTGGGGCGTAGAAGAGCCAACATTGATTACTCTCACTACTGGCGACAATAGCCAAGTAATCACTGACAATATTGGCAAAACAGTCAACGTAAAAATTGAGCGCAGCTTCACAACTAACGATGGCTACTACACCCTTTGCGTGCCATTCAACATGGATCCTTCCGTCATTGGTAAAGCATACTCACTGGGTACTATTACCAAACACGTAACTGGCGAAGGTATCAACATTGAACTCAAAGAGGAGTCTGAACTCTTAGCAGGTGTGCCATATCTCGTTCTTCCTAAAGCGAATATGAGCGAACTCGTAGTTGAGAACGTTACTATCCTATCAGATATAGCTTCAGGTCAAAATGTTTATAGCAAGGAATTGAACGTGAACATATTCTTTGAAGGTTTCTATAGTGCAAGTGGTCAAACCAATGGCACAACTCAATACTATGTAGGTAACAATGGTTATTTGTACAATGGAGAGGTTGAAATACGTGGCTTGTGTGGTCTCTTCACTATCACTGACAAGGATGGTAATCCTATTAAGGTTCGTGCACGCGTAGTGACACGCGAGGAGGTGGAAACGGGTCTTGACAATAACCAATTGCCAAACATCAATATCCAAAAGGTACTCGAGAACGGCCAACTCATCATCATCCGTGATGGCGTTAAGTATAACGTACAAGGACAAAAACTATAAGGCAATGAGGCGATAAGGCGATAAGGCGAGAGGCAAGAATAGCGGCGAAAGCCGCATTCTCCTCGCCTTTATCCCCAGCCTTTACACTTTACACCTTACACTATACACTAAAAATTAAAAATAAGAAAGAAATGAAAAAAGTATATTTAGCGCCTCAAACAGAGGCAATCCAACTTCTTGGTGAGAACGCAATCATGGCTGTTAGCCCTGGTGGTGGATATACATTGCAATTCGAAAACGGTGATGGTGGTGGCATGCGTTAATGTCACCCTGTCCCGCACTTACAAAATTCAACACTATGATTAACGAGAAGAGTTTTGACAAACTTGTTCAAGGCAAACAAGTCGGTCTTTATACCATCGAATCTGCTACGGGTCTCAAAGCACAGATCACCAATTATGGTGCTAAGATTGTTACTCTGTTTGTTCCACAAGCGGATGGGACTTTGGTAGATGTGGTATTAGGATTTTCGACCTTGGATGAGTGGCTTGCTCAAGAAGTCTATTTCAATGGCATCAATGGTCGAGTAGCTGGTCGCATCAGTTATGCCCAAGCAGAGATAGATGGCCAGCTATACCATTTTACGCAAAATAGTGGCGAGCATACCCTGCATGGTGGTACGCATGGCTTCAACGATAAGGTGTGGGATGTGCAGGAAGTTACTGCTAATTCCATCTCGTTGCACTATCTCTCGCCAGACGGCGAGGAAGGTTTCCCTGGCAATATGCATGTAGTCGTACGCTACGTAGTGGAGGGCAATGACCTCAATATCTATTACGATGCCAATACCGACCAACCTACCATCATCAATCTCACCAATCACGCATACTTCAACCTCAAAGGTGAGGGACAAGGCGATATTCATGACCACAGTTTGCAGGTCTTAGCCGATGAGTATATCCCATACGATGAGAAGACCTTACCTATGGGTTGTGTACTCCCCGTTGAGGGGACGCCTATGGATATGCGTCAGCTGACTCCTATTGCAGACCGCATAGATGATGCCTTCTTTGCTTCAGGCTTGGGTATTGACAATGGTTGGGCACTCCCAGGATGGAATGAGGCATGCGATAATCCTCCACTTCGCTTGGCTGCCATACTCAAAGGTGGACAATTGACCATGGAGACCTGGACAACCTTCCCATGCATGCAGGTGTATTCTGGCAATTATGTAGAGCATCATACCGGCAAGAGTGGCACAGAGTATTTCCCTCAATGCGCCATCTGCCTGGAGGCAGAACTCTTCCCCGATGCAGTACACCATCCTTTGTTCCCCAATGCTATCATCAGACCTCATCAAAAGTGGCAACATCAGACCACTTATCGATTTATCTAAAAGGAAAAAAGGACAATCACCTACACGGATTGTCCTTTTTCGTGTTTAGGTAATGTATAATGAAGTGCCTTGAATGACATAGTAATATCATAGTAATCACATAGTAATGTCATAGTATAGATAGGGGATTAAAAGCCCCCTCCCAACCTCCCCCTGAAAGGGGAGGAGGAAAGCCCCCTCCCGACCTCATAGAAGCCCCCACCCAGCCTCCCCCTAAAAGGGGAGGAGGAATAAAAAGGGATACTCGGCAAATATGCCGAGAGAGGAAGAAAGTATGAGTTAGGTTTTTTAGGTTTTTCAGGTTTTATAGGTTTTGCAAATCCTGAAAACCCTAAAAAACCTATAAATTCTATTTATGCTTTTTTACATATAACTTTGCGGGAACCACCGCACATAACTCGTTCTATATGTGATGATTGTATATGTTTCTTTGACCATCTTTCAATCGTCTCATAGCAAGTCCCACGGACTTCGGATAGCTTCACAGCGAAGCAATCGTTTAAGTCCGTGGACGAGATAAGAAGCAATCGTTCGAGTACAAGGATGAGATAAGGACACACCACCTATGCCAAATACAGTGCGATATTCTTCTCCTTTAAGCGACTCAAATAACCTACTGGCAAATTATTGTCGGTAACAATAGCATCTATCTGGTCCGCAGTCGCTATATGACAGAAACTGCGCTTGTTGAACTTCGAACTATCAAACACCGCTATGACTTGACTCGCTTGGGCTATCATAGCTTGATTGAGCATAGCCTCCTCCATGTTAGGTGTAGAGATACCATTCTCAAACGAGAACGAATCTACACCCAAAAACAACTTATAATTAGCAAAATGACTAATCGTCTTCAGCGCAATCGGACCTATGGTAGAGTGGCTGTTAAAACGCAAATGTCCTCCCAAAATAACCACCGTGAAACGATTGTATTTCATCAGCTCCTCCGCTATATTGAGTGCATTCGTCACGATAGACAGATTCTGAAACTCACCCAAATTCTTGGCAATCTCCAGCGTGGTCGTTCCACTATCCAGCATGATATAGTCGCCATCTTTAATCAACTTCGTAGCCAGTTTACCAATACGCGCCTTCTCGTGAAAATTGAACATACTCTTCCTGGATATGGCTGTATCCTCGTTCAGATTTTCCACGGGACGGCGGATAGCCCCTCCCCGCGTTCGCACAAGTAAGTTCTTGCGTTGCAGAAGCGTCAAATCTTTACGAATAGTAACCTCCGAAATACCCAATATCTTGCTTAACTTGGTCACGGAGACTTCATTTTCTTGGTCGAGCATCTTCAGAATCATGGCTCTGCGCTCTTTAGCGGATGATGAGTAATCGATTTGCATAGTGTTGAAAGACTAATAGTTTATAGAAATTTCCGCAAAGTTACGAATAATTTTCGAAACAAACTAATTCGAAATTACTGCTTTTTTAATTCGAAACGTTTCGAAATATTATTTTTATCTCGTCCGTTAAGATAAATCGCTGTAAATCAGTATTTTTTCTTGTGCAAAAAAATGATATGTTATACAACATATTTTTTTCGCCCTAATTGCCATTTATAACCCGTAACTTTGCAAAAAAAATAATTGTAACTTATAGTTTTTTCAATATGAAACGCAAAGCTTTATTTTTCTTATTTACCTGTTCTACCCTTTTTGCCTTCGCTGCAAACACCTTTGTAACAACCCATGGCGATGATGCGCAAGACGGTACTTCATGGGATTCCTCCATGTCTTCTATCCAAGCAGCTATCGATGCATCTTCATCAGGCGATACTGTTTTTATCGCAGAAGGTACTTACAATCAGTCCGTTAAACTTAAGGACGGAGTGCATATTTTTGGTGGTTACGACCCATCCACAGGTAAACGTGATTATGAAACATATCCTACTGTTTTAGATGGAACCAACCTCGGCAAAGCACTTATTAGTCAGGGTTCTGCATTCAAAGTTCCTACATACTGCGATGGCTTGATACTGCAAAACGCTCATCACTCCAGCAACGGTGGTGCTGCCGTGTTGAAGGCAAATGGCGTTCTTAACCATTGTACCATCACCAATTGCGTCACTACGGGTAGCGGTGGTGCTGTGCATAATAACAAGGGTACCATCGCCAATTGCCTTATCGAACTCTGCGAAGCCGAAGGTGCTGGCGGAGCGGTACATAATATTGGTGGTATTGTTGAAAATACCATTATTCGTGGCTGCAAGGGCAATTATGCATCCATTCGCAACGAGAGCGAAGGTGTAGTGCGCAACTGCTTGCTGCACAACAATGAGCCCTCTGGCTCTTCATGGCCTAATTCGGGTGGTATCTACAACCCATCAGGCGTGGTCTATAATAACACCTTAGTATGTAACTACGGTAGCCAATATGCAGGTATCCATAGCGATAATATCGCTTATAACAACTTGCTCTGGAATAATCACTCTGAAGAAGGATTCGCCGACCCTGCCAATTTCGTTTCTGGCGAAAACACCAAGAATGGTTCTGGCTATAACGCTGGCGATTTCTATTTTGAAGCAGAAAACTTCACCGTTAAACTCTCTGTGGATAATATGGCCAATAATGGCCCTCACTTTGTGGCTCCTACTAACTTCGTAGGTGCTCCTAAGAATGCGGCTGAGATTGCAGCCATGCGTGCAGCTAATTTTGCTATCATGGAGGGCTCTGCGGTCATTGATAAAGCCAAAAACAATACCGATCTGGCATACGATATAGACCATAATCCTCGCCCTGTGAATGGCCGTGCCGATATTGGTTGTTATGAGTATGACCCCAATGCGCCTGTAATAGATGTCACGGGTGTACGCTTCAATATGGACACCCTATATGTTTATACAACGGACACAGCGCTCATCACGGCTATCATCACACCTACCAAAGCCACCAACCGCAATCTCATATGGCAGACGGCTGATACGACCATCGCTAAAGTCACCACGCAAGGTGCTGTCATCGGTTTAGCGGAAGGACAGACATCCGTGTCAGTTACCACGGAGCAGGGCGGCTTCACCGCGACTGCCACAGTGGTCGTAGAACCCAAACCTATCGTCATCATTCACCCTGATGTCCTGCAAGCCGACAGCCTGTATAGCATCGATGATTATACCATCCCATCATACATACCTTTCCGCATCGCCAAAGAGGCAGCGCGTGACGACTCCACCGAGGTGAACCTCCAGACATTGCGCGACAAGATACAAGGTCTTATCCCTTACCAAATGCCATATAACGTGGTAACAAACATCAATGGCGATCCTCAAACACGCATGGCATTCTGCTGGTTTACCAATGAACGAATGAAGGAGGGTAGAGTAGAACTCATGCCTCTCTCTAACAATCAACAACCTAACAACGAAAACTTCACCCCTTCTATAGTCATTCCTGCCACACCAACCGTCACTTTGCCGCTCAATTATGCTACCTCCTCATCGGGTATCCTCAAGGCGGCCAAGATGAAACCCACACAAGAATACACCTATGTGAGTCACAAAGCCATCGCCGAAGGGCTAACACCCAATACGACCTACGCATACCGCGTGGGTACGGAGGGGTATTGGAGCGAAATCGGCTTCTTCACGACTGCACCAGATAAAGAAGAACCATTTACCTTCATCTATATGACCGACTCCCATATCATGAACCAAGCCTATGTGGATGATGCACGCATGTGCGCAACGGCGGCTGCTCAATATGTGCCAGAAGCACGTTTCTGTGTTTTCCCAGGCGATTTTGTTGAAACAGGTACCAACCGCAACTCCGAGTGGGAGTGGGAGCGATGGTTTGATGAAGCCTTGCAACCTGTCATCCAACAAATGCCTATCGTGCCTACCGATGGCAATCACGATGACTCTGAGAACCTCAATTATAGCTATCACTTCAACACAGATAATCAGTTCAAGGAGAACGCACACATCAAACCCCAATTTGATGGCACCACCTATTCGTTTATGTATGGAGATGTACTCTTCTTGGTATATTCACTGCAAGATTATTGGAAAGGTGCATACAGCCTATCCTCTTTGACCTCCACCTATCTAACCAATGACGTGGGCAATTGGTTCCGCGAGCAGGTGCAGGCACACCCCGAAGCTAAATGGCGTGTCGCACTGGTGCACAAGAACATCTTCTCTGGCTCCAGTCACCAAGAAGATGAGGAGACACCGCTCTTCCGAGCGACCATGCTGCCTATCATGAAGGAGTGTGAGATCGACCTCATGTTGCAGGGACACGACCACTGCTACGAGGTGATTGGTCCCGTCAATCCTGATACGCAGACACCTATCAAGGAGGCTATCGCCGACTTAGAGCCTACCGTATTGAGTGCCTCACGCAACAAAGGCGGCACCTTCACCGTGAATGACGGTACTCTCTATTTTATTGGTGCTACCTGTGGAAGCAAACGCTATAGCCCTAATTCCAAAGCAGTTATGGAGGCAGACTTCAGCAAGCACAAAGTGGAGAATTACTACGACCTATTTACCGGCATGTTCTGTCAGCCTGGTGCTCCTTCCTATTCTTCATTCACTGTGGATGGCAATACGATAACGGTTAATTCCTACAAAGTCCCTAAAGGAAAAGCACCTGAGTTATTCAATACCTTCCGTATCAAGCGCACCAAAGACCACGCAGCTCAAACATCCGACCAGAAAAAGGCACTCAAGATTATGCAAAATGGCTTAGTTTATATCATGCACGATAATATCACCTACAACTCTATTGGTCAAATTGTGTCCAATGGAAATATAGCTAATAGCCGATAAATCTGGTTGCACAACGCTCGCCTCGCTGTTTGTTTTGACAAATGGCGAGGCTTTTTTTCTTCGAAACTTGTGTATGTCCTATATTTTTTGTACCTTTGCAGCGTGAAAATTGACAACGACATAATCATCACTGGTGCGCGTGTACACAATCTAAAGAATGTAGATGTGCGTATCCCGCGAGATAAACTCGTGGTGATTACTGGCTTGTCGGGTAGTGGTAAATCATCCCTTGCTTTTGACACCATTTTTGCGGAAGGTCAACGTCGCTACATGGAGACCTTCTCCTCTTATGCTCGTGGATACATAGGTACAATGCAACGCCCCGATGTGGATAAGATAACAGGCCTCTCGCCAGTCATCAGCATCGACCAAAAGACTACCTCACGCAATCCTCGCTCTACTGTTGGCACCGTAACTGAGGTTTACGACTACCTCCGTCTGCTCTTTGCGCGTGCTGCGGATGCCTACTCCTATGTTTCTGGTGAGAAGATGGTGCAATACACCGATGACCAAATCATTGACCTTATTCTCAAAGAATATGCGGGTCAAAAAGTGCTCGTGCTTGCCCCAATGGTCAATAACCGTAAGGGACACTACAAAGAACTCTTTGAGACCATTCGCCGTAAGGGCTATTTGCATGTGCGTGTGGATGGCGAAGTGCAAGAGATTTTCGCTGGCATGAAGCTCGACCGCTACAAGAACCACACCATCGAAGTCGTTGTAGATCGCCTCAAATTAAAAAGCGAAAGCGAAGAAGACCTCAAACGCCTTCGTGCCACCGTGGACAAAGCCATGACCCAAGGCGATGGCGTGATGGCTATCTGTATAGCCAATAGCCAATTGCCTATCCGCTACTTCTCTCGCCACCTCATGTGCCCCACCACGGGTATGAGTTATGCCGAACCTGCACCGCATACCTTCTCCTTCAATTCCCCACAAGGCTGGTGCCCTTGCTGCCGAGGATTAGGAAAAATCAAATCGGGACTCGGGACTCGGGACTCGGATAACGGAGAATTGGACAATATTATCAAGGATGATGAGAATTGGTACACACGCATGTTGGCGTATGTGCAGCAGGACGAGGACGAAAAGGAGGAGAAAGAGGAGTGGGTAGTTTGTCCTGTCTGCCAAGGGCAACGACTCAGTCGCGAAGCACTTAGTTTCCGCATAGCAGATAAGAATATCGCCGAACTATCGGCTATGGACATTACCGACCTCCGTGCATGGCTAATGAATATCCCTGCCCGTCTAACCAACAAGCAACGCGCTATCGCAGAGCCGATTATCAAAGAAATCATCTCTCGCCTTGGCTTTATGCTGAGTGTGGGGCTATCTTATCTCTCCCTCTCGCGCTCATCCGACAGCCTTTCGGGCGGTGAGAACCAACGCATTCGTTTGGCTACCCAAGTGGGCAGTCGCCTTGTCAATGTCCTTTATATTCTGGATGAACCAAGTATCGGTTTGCACCAACGCGATAACCAACGCCTCATTGATTCGCTCAAGCAACTGCGCGATATGGGCAATTCCGTCATTGTGGTTGAGCACGATGAGGATATGATGCGCCAAGCAGATTATATTATTGATATAGGTCCCAAAGCAGGTCGTTTGGGTGGGCATATCGTCTTCAGCGGTACTCCTGCCGAACTGCTCAAGTCCGACACGCTTACTGCCAAATACCTCAGTGGCGAACTCTCCGCTACCTTACCTCTTGCCTCATCGCCTCTTGCCTCATCGCCTAATCGCCTCACCCTCCGCGGCTGCCGCGGCAACAACCTCAAAGGCATAG
The DNA here is from genome assembly GCA_015061165.1 of Bacteroidales bacterium. Classification (GTDB taxonomy): domain Bacteria; phylum Bacteroidota; class Bacteroidia; order Bacteroidales; family Paludibacteraceae; genus Colicola. The sequence continues at coordinate 79,081 of SUXC01000002.1, read as the reverse complement.
ATGTTGCTTTCCCATTGGGGCAAATGATTGCCGTAACGGGTGTGTCGGGTAGTGGCAAATCTACTTTGGTCAATCAGACCCTTTACCCCATCCTCAGCCAACATTTCTACCGTAGCCTGCAAACGCCGTTGGCATACGACAGCATAGAGGGAATCGAATATATCGACAAAGTGATTGGCGTGGACCAATCGCCTATCGGTCGTACCCCGCGCAGCAATCCTGCTACTTATACGGGCGTGTTCACGGATATCCGCAACCTCTTTGCGCAACTCCCAGAGAGTAAGATTCGTTCGTGGAAAGCAGGACGCTTCTCGTTTAATAACTCTGGCGGACGATGCGAGGAATGTAGTGGTAATGGCTATAAGACCATACAAATGCACTTCCTCCCCAATGTGTATGTGCCATGCGAAGTATGTGGAGGACAACGCTACAACCGCGAGACTTTGGAGGCACGCTTCAAAGGCAAGTCTATTGCCGATGTATTGGACATGACCATCAATCAAGCAGTAGAATTCTTTGAGAGTCAGCCATATATATTGAAGAAGATCAAGACGTTACAAGATGTAGGTTTAGGGTATATCAAATTGGGACAATCATCTACGACCTTATCTGGTGGCGAGAGCCAGCGCGTGAAACTGGCAACCGAACTTGCACGCCCGGGTACAGGCAAGACTTTGTATATTTTGGACGAACCCACTACGGGCTTGCATTTCGAAGATGTCCGCGTGCTGATGGGTGTCCTGCGCCGATTGGTGGATAAAGGCAATACGGTCATTATTATTGAGCATAACCCTGATGTCATTCGTTCGTGCGACTATATCGTGGACATGGGGCCCGATGGCGGTCGCGATGGTGGTACCGTGGTGGCTACGGGTACCGTGGAAGAAATCCGCAATAATCCAGATAGTATCACAGGTCGCTATATTTAATCTGTCTCTCTATTTATCGGGAGGTTATAAAATTTCGCCTAAAAGTAAACTTTTCGCTCATTTTCTTGCAAATGTGCATTATTTGTTGTACCTTTGCACGCTTTTTCGGGCAATTTGGTTTTACCTCCTTTAGAACCCTTAAAACGTTTAGAACTTTTTTAACTCTATTTATAGACATGGACGCAAAATACAATCCAACAAACATTGAAGCCAAGTGGTATCAATACTGGCAAGACAACAAGCTGTTTCACAGTACGCCAGATGGTCGTGAACCTTACACCGTAGTTATTCCTCCACCAAACGTAACGGGTGTACTGCACATGGGACACGTACTCAACAATACTATCCAAGATATTCTTGTACGTCGTGCACGCCTCGAAGGCAAGAATGCTTGTTGGGCACCTGGTACCGACCACGCCTCTATCGCTACTGAAGCCAAAGTCATCAAACGCCTCAAAGAGCAAGGTATCAACAAGTCTGACCTCACTCGTGAGGAGTTCCTCAAACATGCTTGGGCTTGGACAGAGGAGCATGGAGGTATCATTCTCAAACAGTTGCGCACACTGGGTTGCTCTTGCGACTGGGATCGTACTGCCTTCACTATGGATGAGACACGCTCCAAAGCGGTGATTGATGTATTCTGCGACTTATACAATAAGGGACTGATTTACCGTGGCTTGCGCATGGTGAACTGGGACCCAGAGCGCCAAACTGCTCTCAGCGATGAGGAAGTAATCTACCAAGAGGAGCACTCGAAACTCTACTACATGAAGTACTACGTCCTTGAAGGCGATGAGGCGAAAGGCGAAGAGGCGAAAGGCGAGGAAGGCAATGTGGTCCACAAGGATGAGAAAGGTTATTACGCTGTAGTAGCTACTACCCGTCCTGAGACTATCATGGGTGACGTGGCGATGTGTATCAACCCTAAAGATCCTAAGAACCAATGGCTGAAGGGCAAGCATGTGATTGTGCCTAAGGTAGGTCGTGTGATTCCTGTGATAGAGGATCGCTATGTGGAGATTGAGTTCGGTACAGGTTGCTTGAAGGTAACCCCTGCACACGATGTGAACGACTACGCATTGGGACAAAAATATGACCTCACTACCTATGATATATTTACCGCAGACGCGCACGTGAATGTAGAGGGATTGGAGGCAGATATTTATCCAAACGTGGCTACATACCAAGGCATGGACCGCTTCGACTGCCGCAAGCAGATTGTAGTGGACTTGCAAGCCGAGGGTTTGGTAGAGAAAGTGGAAGACTACACCAACAAGGTGGGTTACTCCGAGCGTACCAATGTGCCTATTGAGCCACGATTGAGTTTGCAATGGTTCATCCGCATGCAGCACTTTGCTGACATCGCGTTGCCACCAGTAATGAACGATGACATTGTGTTCTATCCAACGAAATACAAAAACACCTACCGCAACTGGCTGGAGAATATCAAAGACTGGTGTATCTCTCGCCAACTCTGGTGGGGACACCGTATCCCTGCATACTACGAGAAAGCATTGCTCGATAAGACAGGTGCCGAGGACTATCCAGAGGATAAGATTATCGTAGCACCAAGTATTGAGGCTGCTGCTGAGAAGTCAGGACTGAAAGTCGAGGAATTGGTACAAGATGAGGGGGCATTGGATACATGGTTCAGTTCATGGCTATGGCCAATCAGTTTGTTCGACGGTATCAATAACCCTGGCAACGAGGAGATTAAGTACTACTACCCAACAGCAGACCTTGTAACGGGTCCAGATATTATCTTCTTCTGGGTGGCACGTATGATTATGGCAGGATATGAGTATATTGGTAAAATGCCATTCCGTCATGTATATTTCACAGGTATTGTGCGCGATAAACTCGGTCGCAAGATGTCCAAATCGCTTGGCAATAGCCCTGACCCACTGGATTTGATTGAGCGTTTCGGTGCCGACGGTGTGCGTATGGGTATGATGCTTTGCGCTCCTGCGGGCAATGATATCCTCTTCGATGATAGCCTTTGCGAGCAAGGCCGTAACTTCTGCAACAAGATTTGGAACTGCTTCCGTCTCATCAAAGGATGGGAAGTAGCAGACACAGAAATGCCTGCTACCAATAAGTGGGGCGTTGAGTGGTTTGATGCTGTCTTGGCTAAAGCACAGGCTGAAGTAGCTGACTTGTTCAGCAAGTATCGTTTGAGCGAGGCGTTGATGGCTATCTACAAACTCTTCTGCGATGATTTCTCTGGTTGGTACTTGGAGATTATCAAACCTGCATACGGTCAGCCAATTGATAAGGCAACTTATGAGAAGACTATCCAATTTATGGATACGATGCTCAAACTCTTGCATCCATTCATGCCATTTATTACTGAGGAGTTGTGGCAAGCTATTGAGGAGCGCAAAGAGGGCGAATCACTCATGGTTTCTCCTTTGGAGAAAATAGGCGAAAGTGCACCCCAAAAATCAGCAGATTTTTCGGGGACCCCGCAGGCGAAAGGCGATGAGGCGATAAGGCAAGCTGCTGAACAATGCTTCGACATTATCTCTGCTATCCGCAATATCCGTGCACAAAAGAATATCTCTCCTAAAGAGGTGCTCATATTGATTACTCCAATGGCATTACCAGCCGTAGTAACCAAGTTGGGTAATGTGGAGTTGGCTGTAGGTGCCGAGAAGGGCGCTGGCTGTGCATCCTTCATTGTGGGTACTACCGAGTATAGTGTGCCATTGGAGAAGTTTATTAATGTTGATGAGGAGCTCAAGAAACTTGAGGCTGAGTTGGCACACCAAGAAGGTTTCCTCCGTGGTGTGATGGGTAAACTCAACAACGAACGCTTTGTGGCTAATGCGAAACCAGAGATTGTAGAACTGGAGCGCAAGAAGAAAGCCGATGCCGAAAGCCGTATTGCTACCATCAAAGAGGCAATGGCGCAGTTGAGAGGTTAATATGAAAGAGTTATCATCACTTCGCGCAGAGATTGACCATCTGGATGAGCAGTTGTGGACGATTATAGGCAAGCGTGTGGATGTGGCTCGCCAGATTGGCGAATGGAAACATCAGCATAGTGAACCTATTGTACAAGCACAGCGCTATCACGAAGTCTTGGAGCATTGTCGCAAAGTAGGACTGCAATATGGGTTAAGCGATAAGGTTATAAACGAAGTGATGGAAGCACTACATAAAGAAAGCATCAGGGTAGAATCCTGATGCTTTCTTTCTTTTTTTAGCACAAAATAGGTGTATTTTTGCATAAATAATAAAAAAATCACCAAAATATTTGGTCAATCCAAAAAAAAACAGTACCTTTGCAGTCGCTTTCGCAAGGAAGTGTATTCAGACAATACTATCTGTAACGCGCTACGGCGTGGGGAAGGGTGGGTGAGTGGCTGAAACCAACAGTTTGCTAAACTGTCGTACGGGTAACCGTACCACGAGTTCGAATCTCGTCCCTTCCGCAAAAAAAAATCTATGAACCGAGTCCAAGCTTGCTTGACCAAAGGTCCATAGATTTTTTTTATCGTTTTTTTTGATAGGTCTGTTACTTCCTCCACAATGCTCTGGTAAAGAGTAGCAAAACAGTGAAAATCTCCAAACGGCCAATCAGCATCACAAAACTCATTACCCATTTCGCTACCACAGGGAATTCGGCATACGTACCCGCTGGACCAAACTGACCAATACTGATACCCACATTGCCAATTGCCGAAACAGCAGAACCAATAGCCTCATCAAAATCTACACCTGTAGCGCAGAAAATAACCACCGTCACCACGATGATAAAGACATAGAAAATCAAGAACGCCATGATATTATTGATTGTCTGCTGCGGAACGGCTTTCTCGTTGAGTTTCACAGGGATAATCGCATTAGGGTGAATACGGCGTTGGAACTCCGCCACACCATTCTTCATGATGATTGCCAATCGCACCCACTTGATACCACCAGCCGTACTACCTGCACAGGCACCCGTCAGCATAAGGAAGAAGATCACCACCCATGCCACCACTGGCCAATACATATAGTCGGAAATAGTGTATCCTGTTGAGGTCATCGAACTAATAACGGTGAAGATACTATCGCGGAAAGCGCGCTCCATCTCGACACCCGACCAACCTGGGCGAGCCACATACAAGCCCACAGTCAGCAATACCGCAAACATGGCCACCGCTACGCTATACCACCTTAGCTCCTCATCTTTGAAGAAATAGCGGGTCTTGCCACGTAGCAGATAGATAAGCAGCACGAAGTTGATACCCGAAATAAACATGAAGAATGTTACTGTATAGTGAATAGCTGCCGAGTCGTAGTATTCCAAACTATTGTTATGTGTAGAGAAACCACCTGTAGCAATGGTGGAGAAGGAGTGGCATACTGCATCAAACATATCCATACCGCAGAGCCACAATGCCACCACCTCAGTGACAGTGAGTAAAACATATATACTCCACATCATTTTTGCTGTATCAGCGATACGGGGCGACACTTTCTCGTAGGTCAAGCCCGACACCTCAGCAGCGTAGAGCTGCATGCCATTGAGCCCGAAGATAGGCAATATAGCAATAGACAGCACAATGATTCCCATACCACCAATCCACTGTGTGAGCGACCGCCAGAAGAGCAGTCCGTGGGTGATTACCTCCAAATCAGGAATAATAGTGGCACCCGTCGTGGTGAAACCCGACATACTCTCAAACCACGCATCCGTTAAACTCGGCACTTGTCCGCTGAGGTAATAGGGTAGCAATCCGAAGGCGGAAAACACCACCCACACCATTGCCACAATCACATAGCCCTCTCGCTCGCCCATGCGCGATTCGGCACGACGACCCACCAACAAACCTATCACACCTGCCAGCAGCGTGATGATAGTGGACAGCAGAAACACACCGCTATCGGCTTCGCCATACCATAGGCTGACAAACAGTGCCATTGTCATAAACACCGCCTCAATGAGCAGCAGTGCACCCATCGTGCGGAAGACCATTCGAGTGTTAAACGTGCGAGTCATGTGTTTATGCGATTGGACAATTTACAAATTACGATTATTGAAAGAATTTTTCTAACTGGCGAATGACTTGGTTTTTGCAGAAGACTACCACTTGGTCGCCTTGCAGTATTTGTGTGTCACCATTGACCAATATACCTTCGCCTGCGCGAACGATAGCACCGATATTTGCATCTTTAGGCAATCGCATGTCGCGTATCTTGCACTTGGTAATACGGCTGCCCTCCTCTGCCATAAACTCCACCAATTCTGCATCCGCACTGGTCAGATTGCGCACATTCAGCACGCTGGCATCCAGTAGCATTTGGTAGATATACGAAGCTGCGATAGTTTTCTTGTTGAGCACCGTTCCGATATCCAAGCCCTCTGCCATAGCGATATAGTCGATATTCTCCACTTCGGCGATAGTTTTCTTCACACCAAAGCGTTGCGCAGCCATGCAGGCAAAGATGTTTGCTTCGCTGTTATCCGTAACAGCCACAAAAGCATCGGCGTCCTCTATACCTTCGGATTTGAGGGTGGCCATGTCGCTACCGTCGGCGTTGATAATCAGTGCGTTGTTCACTTTCTCGCTGAGGTGATAGCATAGCTCGCGGTCGGCTTCAAGAATCTTGATATTGAGGTCATCCGAGAGGTTCTGCACTGTTTTTTGTGCGATCTTTGACCCGCCAAAGAAGATAATCGTATTAATATCGCGTTTCTGCTTGCCCATTTGTTCGCGCAGGTGCTTCATATTCTCGCGCGTACATACGGCATACACCATATCATTGGCTTTTATCTCATCTTGACCTGTAGGGATGATAGTCTCCTGTTCGCGTTTGATAGCCACTACGCGGTAGAAACCATGATTGAAGAATCCCGACATAAATGGTTTGCCAATCACCTCTGCTCCCTCGCGCACTTTCAATACGCATAGCTCTAATGCTCCGTCGCATAGGGTAAGGTGATAGCGCATCCAGTTGGTTTTGAGCGAAGCGGTAATCTCCTGTGCAGCCAGCAGTTCTGGGTAGATGAGGTGGTTGAGTCCCATTTGCTCAAAGAGACGTTTGTTCTCTGGCAGGAGGTATTCGTAATTATCAATACGTGCCAGTGTCTTCTTGGCGCCCAATCGATTGGCGAGCAAGCAGGCTGTGATGTTGTCCGACTCGGATGGGGTAACGGCTATGAAGAGGTCCACATCTTTTACACCGATACTTTTGAGGTCGTGAATAGACATCGGACTGCCCACTTTGGTCAAGAGGTCATAGTTAGCATCAAGATCACCCAAACGATCTTGTCGGTCATCAATCAGACTAATATCCATATCCTCGCGGGATAGCAGTTTGGCTAAGTGGCGTCCTACTGCTCCAGCGCCTGCAATAATGATTCGCATATACCTTCTTTATCTAATTTCAATAGTTGATATAGTTCTTTGGTGCTACCGTGCTCCACAAACTGGTCGTTTATGCCAAGGCGGATAACTCGTTTACCGATATCCGATTCCCGATTCCCGATTCCCGACATATACTCCGCTACCGCGCTGCCCAATCCCCCATTGATAACGCCGTCTTCCACCGTAACGATAGTATGGAAATGCTCTGCCACCTCCTCCAATATGAGTTCATCTAATGGTTTGAGCCAGCGCATATCATAGTGAGCAAAGAGATTTTTCTTGTCAATTCCCATACTATTGATAGCATCGATGACGGTATTGCCTATTGCGCCTATGCTCAATACGGCTACTTGGCTACCATGTTTGATACATACTCCTTGTCCTAATACTACTGGTGGCACCCCTGTGCGATTGATGCTACGACCACGGGGATAGCGGATTGCAATCGGACCATTCACATTTTTTGCCAATCGCATCATTTGTTGCAAATCTATGCTGAGCATGGGGGCTCCAATAATCATATTAGGAATAGGGCGCAGGTATGCCAAATCCAGCAGTCCGTGGTGCGTAGCGCCATCGTTGCCTACGATACCTGCACGGTCGATGCAGAAGACTACATGCAATTTAGGCAATGCGACATCGTGGATGATATTGTCGTAGGCGCGTTGCAAGAAACTGCTGTATATATTGCAATAGGGTACTAATCCCGCTTTAGCCATACCTGCGGAGAATGTAACCGCATGTCCTTCGGCTATACCGACGTCAAAGACACGGTTGGGCAATTCGCGTTGCATGATATTCATGCTGCAACCACTGGGCATAGCAGGCGTAACGCCCACCACACGTTGGTCTTCGTGCGCCAGTTGGAGCAGTTGGTTGCCAAACACTTCTTGCCATAGTGGTTCTTGCTTTTCACCTCCCGCCATTAACCTTTCGCCTGTCTCGACGCAGAACTCTCCTGGTGCATGCCAAGTTGTCTGGTCATTCTCAGCAGGCTCGTAGCCTTTGCCTTTTTTGGTGATGATATGCAGGACTTTAGGACCTTCGTAATCTTTTATTTCGTTGAAGATACGCACTAAGTTGAGCACATCGTGTCCGTCGGCGGGACCAAAATAGCGCAGATTGAGTCCTTGGAAAAGGTTGTTTTCTTGCTTGGTTAGTAGGGCTTTGAGGTTATTGGTGAACCGTTGTACCAGCCCTTTGTTGTCTTCGTTGAGGATACGCATTTTGCGTGCCAAGCGATACCCCCACCAACGCCAACGGTTGTAGCGCGTACTGGTGGTCAAATCTACTAAGTATTGCGTGAATCCGCCCTTGATAGGGTCGATAGCCATGTTGTTGTCGTTGAGTACGATGAGCAGGTTGTTTTTGAGCATAGAGGTGTTGTTTAGTCCCTCAAATGCCAATCCGCCCGTCATGGCTCCATCGCCGATAACTGCTACTACTCTTCGCTTGTCGTCTCTGCCATCTACAGGCGTAGCCGAACTACAGGGCTCTGCCCGATCTACAGCCGCATCAGCGGCGATCTCTTCTCCAATGGCAATACCCAACGCCGCCGATATACTATTGCTGGCGTGTCCTGCCACGAATGCATCGTATTTGCTTTCTGCGGGGGTAGGGAAGGGGGCTAATCCTTTGAACTGTCGGTTGGTATGAAAGCGCTCGCGCCTGCCGGTCAGAATCTTATGGGCGTATGCCTGATGTCCCACGTCCCAAACGAGTTGGTCGTTAGGCGTATCGAAGACGTAATGCAGTGCAACGGTCAGTTCCACTGTACCCAGCGAGGAACCCAAATGCCCAGGGTTTTGGCTCAGTTGCTGAATGATAAAATCGCGCAACTCGTCGCACAACTGGGGCAGTGCCTCTTGGGGCAAACGCTTCAAGTCGCTGGGATATTGTATTGTATGTAGGTATTGATATTCCATAAAATGCGTGCAAAATTACGAAATTATTTGCAATCTACAAAATTTACACCATATAATTTGCAAATTTTCTGCCAGCCGAGTTATAATCGAATCATTATTCGTAGAAATAACTACGTTGTACGCGGCGTGAGATGGATGTTAGTACTTCGTATGGAATGGTGTTGAGTTTGTGGGCAAGTTCCTGCATAGGTAGTTGGTCGCCAAAAATAATAGCGTAGTCGCCTGGTTGTGCATCGGTGCCTGTTACATCAATCATGGCTTGGTCCATGCACACATTGCCGACCACGGGGCAGCGTTTACCGCGCACCAATACTTCGCCTGCGTAATTGGAGAAACGGCGGTCAAAACCGTCGGCGTATCCGATAGGGATCACTGCTATTTGTCGTGGTTCGCTGAGGGTTGTATGGCGACCATAGCCAATAGTGGCATTGGCGGGAACGGTCTTTATGCTGAGTATGGTGGTCTTGAGCGTGCAGACGTTGCGAAGCGAAGACGTGGTGTGTCTGCTATCCGTAGTCTGGAGGAATGACATGCCGTACAGTCCAATCCCCAATCGACACATATCATAGTGATACTCAGGAAAACGTTCAATACCTGCGGTGTTGCATAGGTGTTTGATAATGGGGTAGTTTAGTGCCGATTGCAATTGTGTGGCGCAGGCTTGGAAATAGCGGGCTTGTTCGTGGGTAAAACTGTCGAATTGTGCTTCATCGCTACCCGCTAAATGCGAGAATACGGATGCTACCCGCACGGCTTTTTGCTGCTGCAAACGCTCAATAAGTGCAGGTATATCTTCTTGATAAAATCCCAACCGATGCATACCCGAATCAATCTTGATATGAATGGGTAAATCTTCTAATCCTTTGGCTTCAGCGGCGTGGATAATGTCGTTGAGTACTTGAAATGAATAGATATTGGGTTGAAGATTATTTTCAATAATCAGGTCAAGCGCAGCCACCTCTGGATCCATGACGATGATTGGCAAGGTGATGCCTGCTTTGCGTAATTCGATGCCTTCGTCGGCTACTGCTACTGCCAGATAGTCCACCATACCACAATCCTGCAAAGCGCGACTAATTTCCACGCTGCCAGTGCCATAGGCAAATGCTTTGACCATACATGTGAGTAGAGTGGTGGGGGATAGCAATTGGCGGAAATAGCGAACGTTGTTCACCAACGCTGAGAGATTGATGTCGAGAATAGTCTCATGGGTTTGTTGCAGGATACGCTGTGTGATGGTCTCCTCGTCGTAGCCTAACGCGCGCATGACGGCTGCGCACGTGCGTATATTTTGGTGTGTCGGATCCTCGATAATCGTTGGGCAATTGGAGAAAAGTTGCATTTTCTCTGCGCGTTTGATGGCGATTGAGGGAAAATTCTCTCCATGTTCTGTGCCGATATAGGTGATGACTCCTATTGTGGGTTGAATGATAGGTTGCAGGCGTGCCATTTCGCCCATTTCGGATATGCCTGCCTCAAAAATGGCGAGTTCGGTCTGCTCGTTCAGTTGCCATACGCTGAGCGGTACGCCTATCTGCGAGTTGTAGGAACGTGGCGAGCGGGTGATATGGTAGTCATCTTTGAGCAGTTGGTATAGCCATTCTTTGACTACCGTTTTGCCATTGGAACCTGTGATACCGATGACGGGGCCCGTGTATAGCGAACGCTTGTATGCTGCCAATGCTTGCAGGGCAGCGAGGACATCTTCCACGATAATGAGGACCTTTTGTGTTCCAACTCCTGACTCCTGATTCCCGCTTCCCGACAAACCGTTATACTGCTCCTGTGTGAGAACAAAAGCGCGCACGCCCTGCTTATCTAATTGGGGTATGTACTTTGCGCCATCGTTCTTGTGGGTCTTGAGTGCAAAGAAGAGGGTTGCTTCAGGTGCATTGCCCAGTTGGCGACTATCGGTAAGGAGATGCTGAATATCCAAACCCTGCAAGTCGTCGGTGTTGCCAACAACTTGCAGAGGATGAATAACCTGTATGATTTCATTTAATATCATCCGTGCCTCTCGCCTCTAACCTCTCGCCAATATCCAATATTCAATACCCAATATCCAATCCCCTCTTCTAACATCCTTCAAATTGTTGGAGGAAGCGAACATCGTTTTCGGAGAACAGACGGAGGTCTTTGACGCGGTATTTGAGGTTGGTGATACGCTCCACGCCCAAACCGAAGGCGTAGCCTGTATAGACTTTTGAGTCAATGCCGCAGGACTCCAGTACGTTAGGATCTACCATACCGCAACCGAGAATCTCTACCCAACCTGTGCCTTTGCAGAATGAACAACCTTTGCCTCCGCAGAGGTCGCACGAGATATCCATCTCGGCAGAAGGCTCGGTGAAGGGGAAATAACTTGGGCGGAGGCGAATCTGCGTCTCTGGACCAAACATCTCTTTGGCGAAGTATAGCAGCACTTCGCGAAGGTCAGCAAAACTGACATTTTTGTCAATATAAAGTCCCTCTACCTGATGGAAGAAGCAGTGTGCACGTGCCGAGATGGCTTCATTGCGGTACACGCGACCAGGACAAAGCACGCGGATGGGAGGCTCTTGGCTGAGCATAGTGCGTGTCTGAACGCTGGAGGTGTGCGAGCGCAATAATATATCCGATGGCTTCTGCACGCCTATTTCCTTCTCGATGAAGAAGGTATCTTGCATATCACGAGCAGGGTGCTCGGGCGCGAAGTTTAGCAACGAGTAAACGTGGTTATCATCTTCCACCTCGGGACCTTCGGCCACGGTAAAGCCTACACGCGAGAAGATATCTATGATTTGCTCGCGAACCAGGGAGAGTGGATGACGTGTACCCAAGGCGATTGGGTCAGGGGTGCGGGTGAGGTCTAACTCCTCGCCTTTCGCCTCTTCGCCTAATAGCCTTATCGCCTCTCGCATTTCGTTGAGGCGTGCCTCGTAGGATTGGCGCAAGGCGTTGAGTGCTTGACCTATTTCGCGCTTCTCCTCTTTGGGAACTTCGCGAAACGCATTAAAAAGTTCGGTTACTAAACCCTTTTTACTCAGGTACTTAATGCGCAGAGCCTCTAATTGCTCCGCATTACTTGCTTGCAAATCAGCCACTTGGGCGAGCAAGTTTTGTATGTTTTCTTTTATAGTCATAATCGTGTAATGTACTACCAACCTGCAAAGGTACAACAAAATTTGCAAATATGCAAATAGATTGCGTTTTTTTTAGAAAAATAATAGATTTCACTTGCGTATATACGATTTTTTTACTACCTTTGCCGCGAATTTATGAACCCCGCTCGAAAGGGCGTAATTATTTAACAGATATGGCAAATGAAAAACAACAGTTCGTGGACGAACTAAAGGAACTACTACAGAAGAATGTAGCGGAAGTGAAAGAACAAGTAGAAACGTTGAAAACACAATTCTACCGTCAGTATCATCAAGAGTTAGAGGCAGAAAAGAAAGCAGCAATGGAGGCTGCACAGGCTGCGGGCGAAGTGCTCGAGAACTGGCTGCCATCGGTTGATGAACTGGAGCAGGAGTTCCGCGAATTGTTGAATCAATACAAGCAACGCCGTGCGGAATTGCAGAAGCAAATCGAGGAAGAACAAGCACAAAACCTCCTGCGCAAAGAGAATATTCTTGCACAAATGAAGGAGATGGCTGATGCGGAAACAGCGGACGTCATGGACAACCTCAAGAAAATGCGCGACTTGCAAGCAGAGTGGAAGACCATTGGACCAGTACCAGCTACCAAGAACCAAGAGATTTGGAAAAACTACCAGCAATATCAAGAACGATTCTATGACCTCGTGAAAATCAATATCGAATTGCGTGATTTGGATTTCAAGAAGAACCTTGAGATGAAGACCCTCCTGTGCGAGGCTGCCGAGAAACTGCAAGAGAATCCAAATATCGTGGAGGCCAACCGCGCTTTGCAACAGTTGCATGACGAGTGGGCGGAGATTGGTCCTGTAGCACGTGAGTTACGCGAGGATTTGTGGAACCGATTCAAACAGGCAAGTAGTGTGATTAACAAGAAACATCAAGCCTACTTTGATGAGTTGCACGCTAAGGAGAACGAGAACTTGGAGAAGAAGCAAGCATTGATTGAGCAACTCAAAGAGTTGGATGTTAATAAGTTGAAATCCAACAAACAATGGGATGAGGCCACCGAGAAAGTCCAAGCAATCCAACAAGAGTGGCGCACTATTGGCTTTGCTCCTAAGAAACATAACCAAACTATTTACAACGAATATCGTACTTTGTGCGAGGCATTCTTCAAGGCTAAAACCGCTTATTATAAAGGAATACGCGATGAGTTTAGCGAGAACTTAAAGAAGAAACGCGAACTCATTGAGGCTGCGGAGGCTCTCAAGGATAGCATTGAGTGGACCGAGACTACCAACAAACTTATCGAACTGCAACAGCAATGGAAGAAAGTAGGACCTGTCGCACGCAAGTACTCGGATGACCTTTGGAAGAAATTTACTGCTGCATGCGATACTTTCTTCGAGGCAAAACGAGAGGCTACTAAGGAACTCCGTGAGCAATACGCGCAAAAACGTGCAGAGGCTAAGGAGCGTTGGAACAAAAAGGTGGATCAAATGACCGACCGTCAGAAATTGATTAAGATGTACGAAAATCTGGTACAAGAAATCAAGACGGCTGAGAATAATATCCTCTTCTTTACGGGTAAGTCCAAACAAGCCAACAAACTGGTGGACGATATGCGCAAGAAGATTGACACGCTGAAGAGTCAATTGGCTGACCTTGAGAATAAAATCAATCAAATGGATGCTGAATGAGTGAACTCATTAAATATCGGAATGTAGAAATCTGTCAGGACGAGCAAATCGTTCTGACAGATGTCAATCTCTCCATCTCCTCGGGCGAGATGATCTATCTCCTTGGGCGTGTTGGTAGTGGTAAGTCCAGTCTGATGAAGACCATTTATGGCGAACTGCCTGTGGAGGGCACTATGGCTACAGCTTTGGACTATGACTTGCTTAAGTTGCGCCGTCGCGAGATACCTTATCTGCGCCGCAAGGTAGGTGTGGTGTTTCAGGACTTCCAACTGCTCAGCGACCGCAATGTAGAGGAGAACCTGATGTTTGTCTTGAAGGCAACTGGTTGGAAGGACAAACGTGCCATGCGCAGCAATATCATGGACGTGCTCAAGCAGGTGGGTATGGAGGAGAAGGCGTATAAGATGCCTTACCAGCTCTCGGGTGGTGAGCAGCAGCGTGTAGTGATTGCGCGTGCCTTGCTCAATGCACCAGGGCTGATTCTTGCCGATGAGCCTACGGGTAATTTAGACCCTGAGACGGGTAGGGGAATCATGGAGTTGCTTTATAGTATTAGTCAGGCGGGTATGACGGTCATTATGTCCACCCACAACCCTAATTGGCCCGAGCAGTTCCCTGGTCGCAAACTTCAGTTTGCCGACGGCAAGATTACAGAACTGTAGTCGATGGCTTATCGGCGTTTACTCCACATGCGTCCGTTACACGGGAGACAATTATAAAAAATATAGACAATGATAATCAACAATAAAAAAAAAGATTTTTCGTCATTTTTATAACTCGCTGATTATCAATCATTAACGGGGGGGGGTAAATTTCTAATAAAAAAGCAAAAAAATTTTTGCGTATTCAAAAAAAAATGACTAACTTTGCGCTCGAAAGTACATTTACGTATTATCTTTATGATAAAACCCACTACTACTCGCGAGGAGCCGTAGTGGGTGTTTCTTTATCTAATTCGGAATGAAAAAGTGTTACCAACCAAACTTATAGGCAAGCAGTATCAGGTGCTTCGTGGTGTACTTGTGGGTCAGAGATATATCACCCGTCGTGTCATCCACACTAATGCCACGGTCGTACATATAGTTATAGCGATAACTCAAAGTCAATGAATGTTGCTTAGTAATCTTCCACTGCAAACCCAATTCGGGACGCAACTCGTTGATATATTGACCGTAGGAAGGCGATTGGCTATTGGCTATGAAGTTTAGATACGCCACAGGCGCATTCAACGTGTTCAGTATCTCAAACTTACCAACAATCCCCAATGGTGTCTCTGGTATAGAATACACCGCCTGCAAACGACTACGCAAGGTGAAATCCACTGCGTTCTTCTCCCTGCTGTCCACATTATCGCAACGAGCGTCCAACATCACACCCTCGCGCAACGACAAACTCCATTGACCTAACTTCACCTGACCCGTCACCAGCAGATTCGCACGGTGGCGAAGGTATTTGTCCACATCCGTCCAACCCTGATCACCATACAACTTCAGCGTGTATGCCGCATATACACTCAGATACTTGATAGGCGCATAAGTCAGACCTACCGTTGTATGCGAACGGTGGGAAGGAATACTACGAATCTCCTCCTCTATGGTCAATGACAAACCGTGGTCAAAGGACTTGACAAAGGTGGCAAACAAATGCGCCTCGGGTGTCGCAGTGTGCGTTTCGGACTCGGCGATATTCTGCGCATACAGCGCAAGAGGAAGAATGGTCAGAATGAGGGGTAAAAATCGTTTCATGCGGTCGTTTTAGATATTATTACTTGTACGCCATGGCGTATTCTATCATTCGGCGGAGCATGGCGTTCAAACCGTTGCTACGTGTAGGAGATAGATGCTCACGGAGTTGAATCTCATCGATAAAATACAACTTCGTATGGATAATATCCTCTGGCGTTTGACCGCTGAGTACGCGAATAAGCAGTGCCACAATACCCTTGACCAAAATAGCATCCGAATCGCCCTTATACACCACCTTGCCATCTTGCATCGCTGCCGTAAACCAAACCTTAGACTGACAACCATCAATCAGGTTCTTGTCGTTCTTGTCTGCCTCGGGAAAGGCCTCCAAACCGTTGCCGTATTCAATCAGCAAACTGTATCGGTCCATCCAATCGTCGAAACTGCTGAACTCCTCGATTATTTCATCTTGTATGAGATTAATTTCCATAATTGTTCTGCTATATGTTTATCATCTTCTTCTGCAATCTCTTTTACAGGGGCTTCTATCACATAATCCGCCTTCATATAAAATGGTTCGCGCGCTTCCAACTGCGGTGTGATGAATTGCAGCAACTCCTCCTCCGTCCGACCTTGCAGCACGGGGCGAGTACTCAAATCCGTGAGCATCAGTCGCTGAGCCAAATGTTCGGGCTTCCACTTCAGATAAATACTCGTACCCAATTCTTTGAGGCACTCCATATTATCCTCCCAACAAGGATAGCCACCGCCTGTGGCATAAATCACTTTTTCAATAGGCAATTCTGCAAGGTCCTCAACCACATATTTCTCTTTTATGCGAAACTCCTCAATACCATGCTCGCGGATATACTCGGCAGGCGTTTGGCTATGAATCTCCGCAAAAGCCTCGTCCAAGTCCACAAAATGCCAACCCAAACGCTCAGCTAATAGGCGACCTACTGTGGTCTTACCTGCTGCCATATACCCGATGAGATAAATAGGAAGTTGCATATTCTTCTTGCCTTTACACTTTACACCTTACACTCAATCAAAGACACGGATTATAGTCAAAGGTATCATTATCGCGCCACAGCAGTTTGCCGTCTTCGATATATGCTTCAGGAAAGGCGGACTTGAATGGCGGTGTGAGAACGCCTATCATTTGCCATTCCTTATTAAATACGCGCGCGTGCGAAGAACATATAGGCGCACAAACAGTGTGGATGACAATGATCGAGTCATGAGTAATCAGCGTATCGCGCGTTGAGGTAGGCTCTGTGTATGACGGCACACTATCGCTCACGATATTGACCTCGTGAGCAGCAGGTTGTTCTGCCTGCGTATGATAGTTCACTACGCCCGCAGATAATAGAACAAGTAGTATAAATATCTTTCCTTTCAAAACTCTTTCCTTTACACCTTACACTTTACACTCTACACTCTACACCTTACACTATCAGCACTACTGCTTGTGCAGCAATACCCTCCTTTCTTCCCACGAAACCAAGTTTCTCGGTAGTCGTTGCCTTGATACTGATTTGGCTTTCGCTCACACCCATCACCTCTGCCAGGCAACTGACCATAGCAGGGATATGGGGATTGAGTTTGGGCGCTTCAGCACAAATAGTGCAATCGCAATTGCCCAGTTCGTAGCCCGCTTCGCGGAGCATCGACATCACCTTGCGCAAGAGAATCTTAGAGTCAATATTCTCGTACTCGTTGCCCTTGACAGGTGGAAAGTGATAGCCAATATCGCGCATGGCTGCTGCACCGAGCAAGGCATCGCATAGCGCGTGAATGAGGACATCCGCATCGGAATGTCCTAATAATCCCTGTTCAGAAGGCACACGAATGCCTCCCAACCACAACTCACGGTTGGGGGCAAAAGCGTGTACATCATATCCGAAACCGATACGCATACTCATATTGTTTGTTTCACTGTAAATCGCTCTACAAGGGATCAAGCCCGATCTTACTTCTTATTATTCACAAGATCCTTGATACCAGCGAGGTCGAAGCCAAGGGTGAAACGCATGGTACCGTCCAATGGGTTGGATGGTGCAGTTGCGATACAATATGCAAAATCCAATGAGAAGATACTGAGTTTGAAACCAGCACCCAAAGTTACATAACGGCGGTTACCCTTGTAATAGTTCTCGTGGCTATAACCCACGCGACCAAAGAACTGACGGTTGTAACTATACTCCAAACCGATACCCCACTGAATCTCTTGCAACTCCTCCAGTGCTGGTGAAGCGGAGAAGTGTTTGCCTGTAGTAGGATCTACCTCATCGTAACCAGGGGCATCGCAGAAGGATTGCCACCAGCCGTTAGGTGAGGAAATCTCGGAGAAATCCGTTTGATCGTATCGACCTCCTTCTCCATCGTTGGCGAACTTAGACTCGTAGGTAGGCACCAACATCTTGTTTGCCTCTGCCGAAATCATGATACGGTTGTAGTCGTCGAATGGCAATTCGTAACTCACACCAAGACGCATATTGGCAGGAATGAAGTTTTGAGTATCACCCTCATCATAGGTCATCTTACCACCCAGATTGCTCAAGTTGAAACCCAATGCAAAATAACTCTCGCCCATAGGGGTAGCGATAGGTTGGCGATAATAGAGTGATACGTCAGCAGCAAAAGTCCAAGCAGGATACATATCCATCACAACGCCACCACCTGAACTGCCCATATTGATTCCGTTGTTGAGGTCGCTATAGAGGAAACGCAACGCTACAGCCATACTCAAATACTCGTGCAACTTACGCGAATAGGCTACATCAAGTGCCCACTCGTTAGGACTGGCTGTGCCCAGTTCGCTACCTTCGTAGTTGCTATCCCAGTCCATCAGGGTAACGTCGCCCATATCAAAATAGGTGAAACTTGCGGAGATAGTACCTGCCATATCGCCCATGTTATAGTAACCTGCGATATATGCCAAATTGATGTCATTCACCAATTTAGTGAGCCAAGGTGTGTAGTTAGCAGTGATACCACCTTTACTCTCCATAAAAGCATATTTGGATGGGTTCCAATGTTGTGAGTTGAGGTCAGGATTAGTGGCAGCACCTATATCACCCAGACCTGCTGCATGTGCATCAGGAGCAATAGTGAGTGAAGGCATAGCAGTAATCACTGGATTAGTTGCCATGATTGACATTGTTAGACCGAAAAGGGTCAGAACGGATAAAAGAATTTTCTTCATTGTTGTAGTTGTTTATTTTTTTCGTAGTTAATAATCTTGTTATAACCAATTGCCAATTGCCAATAGCCAATAACCAATAGCCAATAACCAATAGCCAATAGCCAATTGCCAATAGTCTCATACGTAATTGCTTTCTAAATATGCTTCATAGGCGTTATTGAGTAATTATTATTTTGCCTGCTTTGGATACGAACTCCGAAGTAGGTGTTTTGATATTCAAAAGATACATATACATGCCGGGTGTGGCATTCAGTTCGTTCATGTTCCATTGTATGCCTTCTGTACCCACTTGCTTGTGCGTTTTGATGAGTCTGCCACTGAGGTCATACAGGTAAATCTCGGTTTGCACCACTTCATCGGGTTGGTCAAACTCGATTCGGAAATTCAGTACTCCCGTTGCTGCCACTGGGTTAGGGTAGGTAAGTACCTTGTATAAAGTAGGATTCATGCCTTTTACCACTTGGAAGTTAAGGGCTGCTGTGTTACTATTGTTAAGCAAATCCCATGCGCGGAATGTGATAGAATGTGCTCCCTCTGTCATTTCAGGCATCTTGAAACTGACAGTACCTTGTTGATAACTATTGCTTCGCGCCGTGAAGTAATCGTTAAGTACAAACGTTTGGTTGGGGTTATTATCAACAATGAGCAGCAGGTCGTGTCCGATACCCGAACCTACGGTGTTGATACCATTCTCATCGTAAATCTCGGCGTAGAAGTGGGGGAACTCATATGTTTTGCCTCCATCCACAAAAGCGGGATTGTTGATGTATAATCGTAGGTCTGGACCTATGGTATCGATTATCTCCAACGTACTACTGCCTCCTACTACAAAATCTTCGCAGTAGCCTATACCTTCCTCGCCACTCTCCTTATCATACGCATAATATGCTATACGACCATTGCCGTAGTTATAGCGTATATCCTTAGGTACCATAAAGGTATAACTGAACTTACCATTTTCCACTATCGTCTGCCCCGCGAATAAGGTGTTGGGATAGTTGTTGAAAGGAATCTTGACTTTGTTTGCCTCTTTGGGCTCGTCATTATCGCGTGTGATGCTTTGCTGCATCTTGTCCCAGATGGTAATATCCATAGGACCATTAAACCAATGGGCTGTATCGCCAGTTGAGGTCATGATATATCCTTCTACGGTCTGTACGGACAACGCACGGATAGTGTCTAACTGACTGGTTGTCTGAATCTGATAGTCAGTAGGGTAGTTCAATCGCAAAGCAGGGTCGCCAAGAAGAACATAAGGCAGTTTGTTCTGCGTTTGTCCGGTCATGTTCTTCGCTATAGATACTGCCCTACCGATGGTCATATCATAGGAGAAGGCATCCTTATGACCAAACAGTGTATCGCATAGATGGTCATTGAGTATCTTGTTCTGTGAGGCATATACCGTGCGACATGCTGACACTACGCCTACTGCACCACCGTGCGGATTGAGAACGGCCTCTTCGCCCGCCGAAGGTATGCCACCATCAAAATGCGAGAAACTGCACGTTGCTAAGAACCAAAAACCCTGATTGGCATTGGTCATGTTGCGTATATCTTGTGTCTTCATGAATAGTTCGTTGGTGATATTGTTGTATCCTCCGTGTCCCGAATAATTCATGAACATTACACCTGTCTTCATGAGATTGTCAAAGCGGTTCTTAGCATCAGGATAGCGTTCGCCTGCGGCATTCTTCTCCTGCGTGTAAGCGTCCAAATAAATCTTATTGACCACAAAAGCAGGATTCTCTATACGTAATATCTCAGCAGCATTATCAGCAGTATTGACATGCAAACCATTGTCTCCATCATCTGCCAAGAAGCAGATTTGGGTTTTCCACTTGCCCAATCCCTTGTTGTCCATATACGTGCAGAGTTTATCTACCACCTCTGTGGCTTGTTCCAAAGTGCGAACAGGCAGGCGCCCCACACCGATATTCATTTTGGCTCGCATTTCTTGAAATTGTCCTTCGTTGTTTATGCCCGCATTATCTTCCAAGAAACCGCAATAGTCATCTGTGGCATACGCATCCGTTTCTTTGGTGGAGTTCTTTGTTTCGTACACCAGTAGGCGGCTCACACCCGAGTTGCGCAATAGTTTGCGATTGTCAAAAGAGGCATTGCCCATAAGTAGCAAGTTTTTGGGCTGTTTCACAGCGTTTCCTTGGGCACGGTCATAGAGCATCTTCATCAGCCAACGGTAGGCTGTAACATCGGGCGTTCCAGAAGAAAACTCATTATACACCTCTTCATCAGTAACTACCGCCCATGTGATATGATCAACCTCCTCATGTTTCTTCGCCAAACGGATGGCTTGCTCACGAAACTCCTCAGGGCAAATAATAACGTAGTCTTTATCGCTAAGGGCATGCAGGTTCTGATTCTTCACCTCGCTTACAAAAGTAGGTTGAAGCCATTGTGTAGCATTAACATTGACCGCCACATACTTCTCGGCTTGTTGGTTCGCACCCACCCATGTCAGCGTACCTTGCGATAAGGTAGCAGGCATTTGCTCGATATTCACTCCGTCGGTTACGCGCCATATCTGCGTAGCCGAAGTGGCATTGCTCAATACAAAGCGAGTGTTGTATTGTTGTTTTAGATAGTGCGTGTTGCTAATTGCCATTTGATTGCTACGCATGACCAATTTGGTGGGAGCATTCAACTCTATGTAATTGAGGTAGCCCACGGATGAGGTAGAGCGGTAGGTATAGCGTAGTGTAACCGTTTGTTGGTCAGTGGTAGAACCTGTAGTATGGGTACTCAGTAATATGGAGTCGTGCTTTGCTTTGGTGTAAAAGTCATCGGAGGGGATACCTAATATGCGTACGGATGCTGGCTTGTTTGCCAACTCCAACGTGAACTGAGATATCTCAGGGGAAGTGGCTGCTACATGTGCAACGCACGTCATAGGCATATCAGTGAATAGGTGTGGGGTGTTGAACGTAATCTTCAGAGTAGCGTTTTCTCCTTGCAGTGCTTCGCCGTAGAACTCTCGACCGCCACCGCTGACACCTGTCTTATCTAATAGATTGACTTTTTCTACCTCGTGCAACTGATAATTGGTAAACCAATCCACTTTGTATGCTTGTTCATCGTTTAGTGGTTCGCTAACGTTGATGAGGCGTTGCTGACCTGCGCTATCGCTCAAAAAGTAATAGCCATAGTCGCTATAAGGGTTGCGCGTATGATGCCACTTATCTGCGGCATATTGCCATCCGATAGCCCCTTGTGCATAGAATAAGATATAATCCCCTTGATTGAAGACACCATCCGAACCCTTGTGCATATAGAAAGGTACGGATGGTAGGTCATCCCACTTATGCTTTGTGAAATTCTCACTAAGCATAGTACCTCCATAACCTAATACACGAACCTTGTCAGGCTGTAATCCCCATTCTTTGAGTTCGTTGTAGGTAATGGCATGTACGCCCGTTTGACTAACGCGAATCTTGATTATCTTACCCTCGCGCAGCACCGACTGATCGGCATACGTATGCCTACCTGCCGATAAAGAAATCGGTAGCAAGCATATGGTCAATATGAGCAGTATATGTTTCATTTCACTTTGCAGTATAATAATTCTTCGTTGTCAATACTAACACTGAGCACCTCTTCGCGCAGTAGTGGGCGAGAGGCAATAGCGCGGTCAATGAATATCAAGTCGCCTTGGCGGAGGGTCATCACTTCGCTGGCACGATGTATGGCTTCATCAAACGAGATAATCGTATCCTGCCATGGGTTGCGCTCCAAGTCAATAAAACTACCCAATGGCAAGGCATAGTCAAACCCCCATGCCTTTACCCAATCACCAGTTGCCAGCACATCCGCTGCATATATATTGAAAGCAGGTGCCACGGCATCATAGTAACGCGTAGCAAACTTAGCAGCGATATTCTTGCCCAATCGGCTCACGCGAAGTACCACGCATGGTATCACACGCACATCCTCACTCCAGTCTGGAATAAAGAACGGCTTGCGATTCACCAACATGGAGGAATCGCATTTGAGCACCATCTGTACTGCTCCGTTTATTTCGCTAAAGCCGATAATTTTCATTCAAACCGCAAAATTACAAAAAATCTCGCACGCGCGCAAATATTCTTATTAAAAAGTACTACTTTCTTAAAAATTGTGCTATATTTTATTTCGCACGAATAAATATTTGTATCGGTGTACCATTAAAGTCCCACCACTCACGTAGTTTGTTCTCCAAGAAACGACGGTATGGCTCCTTCACGTACTGTGGCAAATTAGCAAAGAATACAAAGGTAGGAATCTGAGTGTTAGGCAATTGCGTACAATACTTGATTTTGATGTATTTACCTTTGGTTGCAGGTGGAGGATAGTTCTCTATGAGTGGCAAGAAACGCTCGTTGAGTTGTGCGGTAGGCACTTTCTTTTGCTTGTTCTCATAGACGTGCAGTGCTGTCTCCATCACCTTGAAAATGCGCTGTTTGGTCAGTGCCGAGGTGAAGATGATTGGGAAGTCGGTAAATGGAGCAATGCGTTCGCGGATAGCGCGTTCATAGCCTTTAATGTCGGCAGTGGTCTTGCTCTCAATCAAATCCCACTTATTGACGCATACGACCAATCCCTTTTTGTTCTTCTGAATCAGTTGGTATATGTTCAAATCCTGTGCCTCGATGCCACGTGTAGCATCAATCATAAGGATACATACATCGGAGTTTTCTATGGCACGGATACTGCGCACCACGGAGTAGTATTCCAAATCTTCGTTCACTTTGGCTTTTTTGCGAATACCAGCGGTGTCTACGAGGTAGAAGTCTTTGCCGAACTTATTGTAGCGTGTGTAGATACTATCGCGTGTGGTACCGGGGATATTGGTTACGATGGTACGTTCCTCGCCGATGAAGGCATTGAGAATACTACTTTTGCCTGCGTTAGGACGACCTACAATAGCAAAACGTGGCAACTCTTCCAAGTCTTCGCCTGCTACGGTGTCCTTGAACCTACTGCAAATCTCGTCCAAAAGGTCTCCCGTACCTAAGCCATTCTCAGCCGATAGGATAAATGGCTCGCCAAGACCAAGTTTGTAAAATTCGGGTGCGCCATATTGTTGGTCGAATTGATCCACTTTATTCACTGCGAGTACGGTTTCCTTTTTGGCTTGACGGAGTAGGTGTGCCACTTCCATGTCAAACTGAGTTACTCCTGCATTGACATCTACCACCAGCAGGATGACATCTGCCTCTTTGATAGCGAGGTTCACCTGACGGTTGATTTCGCTCTCGAAGGTATCATCCGAATTGACTACCCATCCGCCCGTATCAATGACGGAAAACTCTTTGCCGCACCATTCGCTTTTGCCGTATTGACGGTCGCGGGTCGTGCCTGCGGTATCATTCACTATCGCTCGACGTGTCTTGGTCAAGCGGTTGAAAAGGGTCGATTTCCCCACGTTGGGACGCCCCACTATCGCTAAAATATTTGCCATAGTCTTTGTATGTTATTTACTATCAGTTAGTTATATGCTTTTTGCTAATTTTCCTGTACAACAATTTACCAACAAAGGTCAATTTGAACGAGATTTATTGGTTATAAATTCAATTCACGCTGCAAAAGTACAAAAAAATTTGCACATGTCAAAATTTTATACTACCTTTGTCGCGTAAAAAGCAAAATTGCAAGAAAAAGGTTGCATTTGAAAACTAACCTGCTGGTTGAATTTAATACGCATGGATCAAAACAAGACTCGTACATATTACATAGGTGACGGTCAAATAAACTATCGCCTTAAAGAGTACAACCGCATATTAAAAAGAGTTGTCGAACTTTATGGCAGGATAGATATTATTGACCTCGGAGGGAAAACATTAGGTCAGCGTTTTAATACTTTGAACAAGCCATACACTCTATGCTCAAAAACTGTCAATGATATTAACGAACTTCTCAACGAAAGAGTGCCATACTCAAATAGAGCATCAGATTTTCCTATAGAACAGTTTACTGAATTACTACAGCAGCTTGACGATTTCAAAAATAAACTATGGACTTGGCTCGAACCTGTTGCAAAAGCAATCGAGGATAAGAATCGTTTGGCAGAACGGAGAAGAGTTGCTCGTGAAATCAAATATCGGGAGAACGAAGAAAGAAGAATAGCTACAGAAAAGGAAAGAGCCGACAAGAAACGGATAGTTATTAGAAAGAAAAAAGAGCAAGCAAAGAAGAAGGATGAGCGAGAAAGGCAGAAGAAGTTACAATGGATAGCAAAGCACCTCCCGTCTTGGACTACAGTTTTCAAAGGAGTGGAATCGCTTGTTAATCGTACTGATGTTACCAATATGTCTGTTGAAGAATTGCAGGCTATTAAACTTGTTTGTGACGAAAAGTTCGCGCTATTATCATCAATAAAAGATGAAGTATATTCTTGCTCTAACTATGATTACGATATTGTTGTTTCTTTCAATAAGCTATACGATGAGTTAAATAGATTTAACGCGAGCATTTATAGTTTTATATCTATAAAGTCGAAAACAAAGCGTCAGATTAACAAAGAAAAGTTGCGCTCTAACACACATGAAGATAAGCCGCTTTTCTACAAAATGAAGAAGTTGCTGGATGATAAATCTGCTGGAATGTGGTATGAGAACGAATCTCGCAAAGTTCTCGTGAGACCCAATGAAAGCATACAGGAATATATGCACGCATACGGAAGAATTATCAGAGGCGGGCTACGATCTGCTGAAATTATCTCAATCGGTCAAGAAGATACTGACGAATGGGGATATATTGTTCTTTCGGACAAATACCTTCCATATTGTATTCGCGAAGTGAAAATGATTGAAGATAATCTGCTATATCACATTTTCACTTTCTCAACGCAACTCAATATGGAGGAATACGACTTCGACGAGGCTATCACGGAAAGAGTTATCAAACTCAATTCTATAGGAATAAAATACTAAATACTCAATAGATATGAAAAAGATTTTATTTGCATTATTCGCTATTCTTGCTATTTTCATGTGTTCATGCGAAGATAATGGACCAGAATATGGTTATATAGACGTTTACAATGAAAGTTACTGTTCGTATCTATTTGTAGATATTATAGATGCAAATGGCGACATTTATTTTCAAGCATCTGTTGATTATTGTGAATTTTTCAAAGTTCCTGTAGGTGAGTACACGGTAAGTGCCGTATCATTTGGTTATGAAAAAGAAAAGACATGTACAGTACGCTCTGGCAAAACAACCAATGTCTATTTCTACTAAAAAAGAGCAGGATTTGACTCCTGCTCTTCATATTTATACAACCTTAACATACAACGGATTTACACCTTTCCGCATGTAATCTATTGCGCTATCAATCCGTTCAGCAGCCAATCTGGTAGCTTTCGCCTGTTCAAGCATACCATTAAACCAGCTAATCTGTATTGTAGCCATTAAGTGCGATTGTATGCTTGCAAGGTGGTTATTTGTTATGACAAGCTGAGCAAGCGACGAATTACCTATGCCTTCAAGCGCACGAGCGGTATCTTCGGATACTCCACTGATTCCACCAGATAATGTTGAGTTCTCTGGATTGAAAGCGAAGTATTCTTTCAGGCGATCGTCCATTGATTCGTACAAATTGATATACCCGTCTTCGAAAGATTGCATTGTATCAAAGAAGGCATCTACATTATCTGGATCTGTTAGCCTCTTTACAAGGTACGCAGTTGCTTTTTTCGAGTCAAACTTACCGTCTTCGCCTTCGAACATCTTTTGCAATTGATCTCTATCTCCGCCGAGTAACTGTTCCATTGCAGATTCAATCGCTGGCTTTAGATATATGAGCTTCATGATTTCCTCAATCATGTCTCCAATACTCTCTTTTACTGCGTTTCTCATTGCCCTTGCTGCGTTTTCTCCACTTTGGAAAGCAGAGCGCATTGCACTTGAAACAGCGTCAGCAAATTCATCCACGCTACCAGTAATCTCATCTAATTGCTCTTTGAATCCGTTTTTGAAGGTATCAAGATACTCTTGAGCCTCTTGTTTGTAATCATCAACCTTGTCCTGGTCGGTATTTTTTTTGTCCTCCTCTGCTTTTGCTTTGGCAAGAGCGTCACGATAGAGTTCGAGATTCTTAGCAAGAGATTTCAGGCGAGTCTCAAAAGCCTCCAATCCAACCATTCGCTCTGCGGCTGCATCGAGGTTTTTCATGGCGTTTTGAGTCTTCTCCATTTGCTTTTCAAGATTCTCAATATCTCGCTCAAGCGCACGGTCGTGTTGCTGCGCTGCTGCTATAATGCCCGCTACGACAGCTGCTACAGCAATCAGGACTGCCATTACTATAAGCAATGGTGTCATAGCAGCCTCGCATACAACAAACGCTACGGTAAGCGTTGCAACAAGAGAGATAACACTTGATATAGGAGCAATCATCGCACCAAAAGCTTCTCCGAAGTCTCCCAAGAAACCTTCCATGTCTTTCATCCAATCAGGATTCTCTCCGTCATTCAGAACATCGTACACTTTATTGATAGCTTGAGAAAATGCCTTCGCTGCATCTATTACCGCGTTCACAGAATCAACCATTGAGCCAAATTGGCTTTGGCATGCCTGAATACTCTTTTGAAGATTATCCATTGATACTTGACGCAACTCCTCTGCAAGAATTTTGCCATTCTCGCCCATTGCCGTCAAACGCTCTTGTGATAGAGCCAACTCAGTATTCAAAGCATCTACCTCTTCTGCGGTCAATGCCAGCGTTCCGCTTTCGTAATTCTGTTTTTTAGCGGTCAATCGGAGATAGTGTTCTTTTTCGCTTACATACTGTGCGTTTGCATCTTCATCAGCATTGCGATAGCCACGAATAGCACTTCCAAACGAGCCAAATGCACCTATAGAGGCATTGTATTTGCTAACACTATTGCGCAAGTCGGTTAATCTTGACATCAGCTCGTCTCTCAATGCTGCTGGAAAATCTTTGGAAATTGCCTTTAATTTCCCCTCTAACATATTGAGATCTGTATCGCTGATTTTGCCATTACCCTCTTGAGCAATCACATCGAGGCGATTATCCTTGATAAATTGGTCAAAGATTTTCTTTGCCTCATCTTGCGTTGCATTAACTACTCCCCTGATAGCGGCACCATCGTATGTACCTTGCTTCCTTGCTACATTCTCATGTTCGGTTAGTGCTTCGAATTGACTTGCCAGTCTCTTAACGGCATTTGCTGCCAAATCTTTCATGGCATTGCCTGAGTACATTTCTCCTGAAATGCTCTGCGCTTCACTAATGAGAGTTCCGAGCAACTGCTTGAGCAACTCTGTAACCTCGTTGCTCATATCTCCCAACGGAGTACCTGGGAAGTTATCGGCGTTCATCTTACTGATTTTGCCAATACTCTCAATTGCTGAATACACATCAGATATGCTCGACAGATTGCCTATCGAGAATGATTGCGCGCCCATCGAAGTCGCTTTTTCATTGTACAGACCAATCAGACTTTGAATGTTCGCTGCCTGTCTGGTAGAGTTGGGGGTAAGTGCATCGTTTCGATTAACACTCAAACCTCGTCCGAGTACGCCTACAGTTCCATTTGCGCGCAATTTACGGTACAAATCGACTTCCTTATTCGTTCTCTCGAAAGAGTTGGTTAAGTCTTTGACACTCTTTTCAAATTCTTCCAAAACAACATTGAAATTGTCCTTTGCGATGGTTGTTTCTACCCATTGTTCAAGTTGTTTTGCCGCATTGAGATATGCCTTACCTCCTTTCGTGTTAGCATTACCATACGCCTTGAGATCGGCTATGACATCGTTAATTGCTTTCTCAAAATCAAGAACACCAGTTTCCAAACCACTTTTGAAGAATTTATCTGAAAGTAGGTCGCCGATAGTCTTATTGCCTATTCTGGTACCAGAGATGCTTTTGAATTTTTCTCCTTCTGCACCACCAAAGAATTGACCAAACATTGTTTGGAATTGCTTGTCTGTACGCGCATATCCAAGACCAATACCAACACCGCCCTTTTGTACAGCCTCTTTGTATCTTGAATAAGCGTTCTTGAGGTCATTCAGGAAGTTTGCAACATCTATAGGAAGGGATTTAGAGCCGCTTTTATCGTCATCAGGGATATTATAATACTCTCCACGTTTACGAAGCACCTCAAGTATGGCAATCATATGTGCATTGTTGTCGTATGTTGCCTTGAAGTTTGAGCCAGCAGTTGGGTCGATGTTTTCGTTTTGTTTTTTCAAATCATCAATCAACTTCACAAGATTATCCCTCTTTTCATAGATATTCTTATCTGTGACATTTGTCCACCTATGAATTAAATCTTTGTCTTCGGCTGTAAGGTTAAATCCTTCAAATCCAACGAGGTCTGATGCACTGTTACGTATGCGTGCGGCATCGTCAGTCAGAACACCTACAGCCTCATCGTACATACTTACAATCTGTCGCAAGCGATAAATAAGCTGACTTTCGCTTTGTGGAAGGGTGTCGATAAATTCATTTATCGCTTCGAGCATTTCTGCTCCCTTCATATAATCGCCACCTTCTCGTTTAAGAGCATTGCTATATGCGGACCCATCCATAGATAAAGCAGCCATTTGATCTGTGGTCAATTGTTCTTTTACAAGTCTATGCAATAGGTCTGTATATACTTCTTGAGTTCGTTCATCAACACCCCAAGGTTTATAATTTTCTACATCGCTTTTATCTCCGACGAGAGATTGATATTCTTTGTCGATTGTTTCCTTTGCTTTAGCAAATGCTCGTGAAAGAGTATTTTCGAATGAATTATCTATAGCAATAACTGAATTAAGAAACTCCTTGTAACCTTCATCATTCGACAACATGTCGAACACTTGACTCCAACTATCTGAAATTGCAGATGCCTGATTAGGGTTAAACCCATACTGTTGAGCCGTGGTCAGCAGTATGTTTTTCAAATCCTCTCCATTTACACCTACAATCTTACCTTCGTCATTCCTTTTGAAATGTTCGCCATACTTCATTTCATTCATGAAGATAGTGGCAGCAGTTTCTGTTGCTTGTTGAATACGTTTAGCATTTTCAAGTCCAAATACAGATGATACTACTTGATTTGACCTTCCATCAGAATAATCTCCCCTGAATTTTTTTTCATCATATGTAATGTTATTGAATAGCCATTTATCATTTCCTTTGTTAATACCCTGAATAGCCTTATTTAGACCTTCATTGGCAATAGCATCAAGCATCTCAAAAGTTTTCTTTTGTCTAATAGACTCCTTAATACTATCTGCCAACTTACCCCAACTATTTGCAGCATCTCCAGCAGCTTTAGCCTCCTTAACAAGAGCATCTATAACATTTTCATTTACATATTCTCCATAGTTTGATTTGAGTGTTTTGAGCGTATCAGAGTATAATTTAGACCCCTCATTAGCCACTTTGAGCTTGCCAATAAGACTATCTAATCCTGATGTCATTTTTGCACTATCTTTTGCAAAAGATGTGTTAATCTCCTCAAGCGTTCTCTGCCACTCTCGTGATTTCATAACAGCATCAATAATAAAGCCACTGGCAATAGAAAGAACCGTACCAATGATGCTGCCCATTGCTTTTGCAGTACGAGCTACGCCCTTGAGAGCCATGCCCATTTTATTAAGAGTGCCAACTTGCTGACGAGTTCTGATATTTGCATTGTGTATTTCTACACCAATCATTCGCCATTCTATTTTTGCCTCAAGCAATTGCTTTTTAATTTTTGGCATCATGCGTGCGATAGAGCGAAAAGCACTAACGATAGCCAAGCCTGAAAACGCCGCAAGAATACCAGGCAAGTGTTGCACTACGCCTTGTAATCCTTTCACAACGCCCATTAGCACCCCACCAATACCGCTACCGCCATCCTTGAGAGAAAGAGTCCATACATCTTTCAGCTTCTGTATTTGACCGTACAGTGTTTCGGTGAGTCTGGACTGCATTTCATGGAATTTACCACCTTCCTCAGTCATTTCACTCAGCACATCAGCAACCATTTCAAATGGCACTTGGCGTTCAGAGATGAGTTTGAACACCTCGCCTGTAGTGACGAGTCGTCCATTAAGTTCTGTAAAGCGATCTGCCAATTCTTTGACCATAGGAATACCAGCCTCAGTAAACTGACGCAACTCCTGACCGCGCAACACAGCTGCCGACTTAACCTGACCATAAGCGAGGATGATACGACTCATCTCAACACCAAGACCAGCGGAAATATCCGCAAGCTCTTTCATTATACCCACAACATCACCTTCTACACCATAGGCAGTTAATTGTTTGGTATAAGTGACCAAATCCTTTGTCTGGAATGGAGATTCCAAAGCAAGAGAAGTAATCTCATTGATTGCTTTACGCGCTTCTGCGGCAGAACCAAGAATACCCTCTAATGCGACTTGTTGTTGCTCGAAGAAGCCAGTTATCTCTGCCATTTGTCGGGCAACATTGATAAGCGTAAACAGGCTAATGTAACGACGCATTAGGCTGACAAGATTGCGCATAAC
Organism: Bacteroidales bacterium; assembly: GCA_015061165.1. Taxonomy (GTDB): domain Bacteria; phylum Bacteroidota; class Bacteroidia; order Bacteroidales; family Paludibacteraceae; genus Colicola. The sequence continues at coordinate 47,709 of SUXC01000002.1, read as the reverse complement.
AACACCACGAGTTGCCACTCCAGCATTGCTTCTGTTCAGTGCTTCTGTGAACAACCGCTCATATTGCAGTTGGCGTTTCTTTTGTTCCGTAATCGCTCTTTCGTGAGCCAATCTTGCAGAGAAACTATTTGCAGCTACTTCATGTCGTATAGCACGCTCGCAATCACGAATATCCTTTGTTAGCGCATAACGCTTCCTGTACAAATCAGCAAGATTACGATGAGCATCAACTTGCTTTTGGAGGTCATTTGAAGCCCATGCCGTATGTTGTTGATTCTTTGCAGCACGCAGTTGCTCATTCAGCCAAATGAGTTTTTTTGTCGCTGCCGCTTCTTTCTCAATCTGATTTGCACTCTTTGTCGCTGCCGATGTATCTACGGTATTCTGCTTTTGGCGAACACGCAACATGAGTTCATAACTTGAGGTCGCTTGAGTCAATAGCGCAATCAAGTTATTAAGTTGTCTTGTTTCTTTTGCTCCCCATTCTCCTGCTGCTACAGCAGTACCATTAGCAAGGCGTTCACGCAGCTCAACTAACTGCTGAAGTTTGACCTTCGCAGTGTCGTAATTCATGTTCTTAATATCGTCAGCAGAGAAGTTTATGCTTCGCCAAGGACCATTCTCCTTACCATTTTTGGTATAGTACATTCCTTCGAAGGAAAACTTCTTCATGTTGCGCCTCAAGCCTTTGTTAAGAGCCTCTGAGAACTCATTAACATATCTGGTTAAGTTTTTGTCATCAAACTTAACAGCAGCAGTCACAATAGCTTTCTGCGATGCCTTGTCAAACCATTTGGTTACATTATTATAGGCTGACTGTAATCCTGGCGTGGTATTATCAATAGCCTCTACCCCAAATCCTGCTTGTACCATAATTACCTCCTGTTATTTATAGTGAATAGTATCAATAAGTTCTACTTTGTCTATAGTGCCTGAAAATGCCGATGATTTAATCTTTGCACCTTGACCTTTACTTTTTATTTCGAGCATGCCATTATCTCGCATGGTCACATACACAAATGCTCTGTCGCCAACATGAAGATTGACCTTCGAATCATGACGAACATAGATGTCGCATATACTATCTTCTGGCACATATACATCTACCATAGCATTTCCCATTGCTATTACATTCTTTTGTCCTACAGAAGATGCTACGACATCGGGCTGGCAGTATATACCATTGCGCTCTAAATCTTCTCTCTTGAAGTACTCTCGAATATGACCTACATTCGGAAAATTGTGCTTGATGCAGAAGTCCTGACCGCGGATAAATTTCTGACATAGCTCATCTACATCAGGATTACCCCACTCGTCTTGCCATTGTTGGCAAAGACCTAATTTAATCGCTTCTTGCTTCAAAAACTCTTGTAATTGCATAGTTTTCATTATTTTTCGGCAAAGTTACAAAAGATTTGTCGCAGTGCCTAATGCGGAATAAAAAAGTGAACATTCTTTTTCAAAAGTAGCCCTCGTTTCCCAACGAAGGCTACCGCAAAGATACATAAATATGACAGTTACAAGAAAAAGGAAAGTGTATTACGCAGAAACCATATCGGCACTGTGTTGGGATATTGATAGCAAATAATTCTCTGTCTCTCTTACAAAATCTTCAAAGGTATGGCATACGGCGACATAGTGACCATACTCTTTTAGTTTTGCGATTATCTCTCTTTGGTTGTCGGTCAAATGACCTGCTTTACCATTCTTCATCTCGATATACATGGAGTGGTATCCGTGGCGTGCAATTGGTATATGCAAATCACATACACCTGACACAACACCCTCTGCTCGCATCAAGCCAGCAGTAGTCTTGGTGCGAAATCCGCCGTTAGGTATAGCGTAGATCAACGCACCAGGGAAGCGCATACGGAACCACTTGACACATTGAACTTGCAAAGCGTGTTCCGAAGATGCCGCTTTGCCTCTGTTCTTACGCTCTCGATACTTGCGCAATTCATCAACAGTCATTCTGTTCCTTTTGTCTAAATCTACTCGCATACTCATCCAAGTCTTTTTGTTCTTGTGGGGTTAACTTCTCCCCTGCAACGCATTTTGCGTATATGCTACTCGCTTTACTTACATCTACCATAATGTTGGTTCGTTATCTATTGGGTACGACAAACTTATTTTCCACTCGTCACATAGCGTGCTTCTGCCAAATGAGCAACCTCCAATCGGAAACCACTCGCGGCATGTTTCGCAGCATTTCTCTATTTGTCTCGCCATAACTCACATGCTTTTCTTGTTCCTCTGACTACTCCATGTTCGAACACTTCTTTTTGACACCCAAAGGTTATCGGATTTCCTTGAAGGTCAAGATTCCATTGCTGGGTGTGCCAATCGGCAAATACGCAGTCGTCGCACATGTGTCCGCTATCTATCTTAATTTTCTTTGCCATAGTGCTTATACTCAATATGTTACATCTCGCTTGCAGTTTAAGCAGTATTGATGGTGCTTAATTTCCCTTGTTGGTCTGTGCGTTTTTTTTGCACATACCTTCTTCTGATCAGTTCATATTATGTAGTTTTTATTTGCGTATATCAAAAATTTTTACTACCTTTGCACCGTGAAAACAATAAATTTTCATAGTTAAGGTTTAGGTTTGTGTAACAGTCGCTGGGATAGCGGCTGTTATTTTATTTCTAACCAAACTTCTTCGCCTCTTTCCCACGCAGGATTGATGTGTTTCTGCATAAGTTCCTCAATAGTTTTTCGGCTGTTCAACACCTTGCCCACAGCCTTGTTTCGACCAAACAGGGGGCAGCCAAGTGTGTGAGCAATCGTATTGCCCCAATGAATCAAAATATAGCTAAATCCAGGCACAGCCATGACCATAGGAAGCACACAGCCAAACTTAGGAGAGTCGTATGGCATAAGTTTATAGCGACCTGTAGGAATAGCGGTATTGCCATATTCCTTTACAGCGTTAATCTCTGCAACGGTCATGTTTTGCGTAAGGTTTCTATCTTTATCCTCAAGGCAGTCGCAAAAGTATTTACCATCAATACTCACAAAGCCTATTGTGTGGTGCTTCTTCTTGTATTCGCGTTTAAGTAGTATTTCCATAGTTTGTTTATTTTTTGTCACTCTTCTTTTTGTCTTGTTCATCAAATATCTCTTTTACTTGATCTTCACTCATCTTGAGTTTGCGAGCAATCTCTCCAATCAATGGAGATTTCAGCAAACGAAAGAACACAGCATTGGGATATACAATCAAAATGTTACCGCATATGGACCAAAACTCCACAGCAGAGATAACAGTTGCTACTATATCAACCACGAAGCGCGTGTTTGTTCCCTCGTTGCTTGCTACTTGATGACTCCCAAAGGCAAGATTTTCTATAAGCATGACCATGACAAGTGCAGTACCATATGCTCCTACTTTCTTGAGTGTATCGCGCATAAGTTCCGATAGTGCAAATTTGTTTTGCTTCCGCGCTGCCGCTATTCCCCAAATGCCATCAAAGATTACAGCTGTTAGCACTACTACCAACGCAACCTTATAGCCTGCGAAGAAATTAAACAACCCTATCGCACATGCGATAACGAAACCCCATAGGGTACTAATCATCTCATCCAATCTATGGACGACTGAACCTAAGATTTGCGGAATAAAACTCATAATCTGCCTCCTTTCTGCTTTTATAAATAAGTAATAACAATTGCTTAATAATAACAAACACCTAATAATCAGCGATTTGCCAAACTATAGGATTTACTTTGCAAATAAAATCATGCCCTCAAGTGGATTTTCTTATACACCCAGATAGCAAACCGTATCAGATAGTACAAGATAAATCCTGCGCCTACAACTGCCAGCCACTTGACCCAATTGACCCAACCAGGGACTTCCTTGACTACAATTGGCTCTTGCTTCTCTTGCGATTGCACACTTGACAATTTCTCCTTGAGTTCGGTATTCTCTTTTATCAGCACCTCTTTGTCGCGTTTCAGTCCTTTAACAATAATCTCAAACTCCTCTTGAATAGCTTGTATCTTCAATATATTATCCTTCAACTGCAATTCAAGATTAGTGCGTTTGCCTTGCTCTTGCTCAAGGGCTACAAGCAGGACATTACCTAAACTATCACACTTAAACTGCAAAGCAGCGTATGCACTATCGGCATCTACCGACTGCGCCACATCGCTCTCCTTGATTGTTTCGTTAGTTGTAATCTCGGTAGTAGTGTTAGCGGTACTATCGTGCTTTACCTCGGTGTTGCTAATGGTCTCAGCAACTGGTTTGGGTGTCTTGCACGACTGAAATACCGTGATTACATACAAGAATAGTAGTATCGCAACTACTGCTCCTACCATTTCAAAAATCCATTTTTTCATAATAATTGTTGTTTATTTGGTTAATTTTTAGTACCTTTGTGCCGTTTTTAATACGCATAAGGTATGTTACATAAAATCACTTTTATCGAAGTTATTGATTCTAAGTTAATTTCAGAGGACAAACTTTTGAAATTCTGCAAGGACATCTATCATCTTAATCAAAAGACAGGTTCGCCTACTTTCGAAAGTGAGCCTCAGTCTATAGATGAAATTCGTGGGTACTGTACCGAACATTTCACATGGGGTTCATTCTCTCATGAAGAAGCAATCAAAGATTGGTGTAAGAAATTCTATCTTCATTGCACTCCTCATTGGACTGCTACGCAATGCTACCCATCTATTTCTAATGCCGCCATTCTGCAACAAGTGTCCCCTTGTTTTTAGTTATTACTAAACCATTAGGGTAGTACTCACTCTTTGAAGCCGTAGTCGGCTGGGTTGAAGGTGTCTTCAATTCCATTCTCTGCGTTGTATTGCTCTACTATGCGCTGCAAGTCCTCTTTCTTTGGCATACGCACGAAAAAAGCCTCTACGCATTTTGAGAAGTTTTCTACATGAGGGGTAAAGCCAAATCGGCATACCACTCCGTTACTTACTACCACTTTGCGTGGTGAGTTGTTAGGCACCACCATTTGGTGCAATTTAATGTTCGTATTCATACTGTTATGATGTTAGTTTGTAATATCGTTTCAAATCCCTAATCTCTTGCAGATGTTGTTGATGTGGCTTGTACATGTCAAACATCTTGCATACCAACTGATTTTTCTTCTCCTCGAAATACAAGAACTCGTTATATGGACTATCAAGTATCATTTTCATTAACTGATATTGAATCTTGTACGACTGCATATGGCACATAAAGCCAATGTATGAGTTATAACTATTCAGTAGTCTTTTGGCGTTCTTGATATTCGCTCCCGCCTTAATCGCCTGCTTGATACTATTCTTACATGCGCGTACCGTCCTGTTATTGATATACATTCTATTGGCAAATATCACACGACCACAGAACTGTACTCCGTGACGGACAGGCTGAATATAGTATTTTGTAGGGTGTAGTGTAAGGTGCATTTCTGATAGTATGCGCTCCGATTCTTTGCGGATTATGCCTACTATCTTTGCGTTGGCAGCAACGACACACATATCATCTACAAACTGCGTTATTCGGCAATCAAGCCCTAAATCTATAATCGCTCTGCCCCATACCGACAATACCAAATTGGCGATTAGTTGCGAATAGAAATTACCTATCGGCAACCCTTTCCCGTTGGCATTGAATATAGACTTATGCGCTGCAATCAAGTCCCACATACTTATTGGGCTATTGCGTACACAATCGCTTGTCGGATCGTGGTGGATAAGTGTATATAATATCCACAACATTTGCTGTATCTGACTATCAGAATACCCGTCAGGGCGGAATTTGTCGCAGAACTTAACGAATACCTCATAAGCCATATCGCGGCAGATATTCATAAAGAATCCGCTAACGTCCATCGTAGCCACTACTCCGTTAGGATAATCACGCATATTGCGCTGTATCTGTTCGGCTGCTGTTTGTGCCGACAACCGTGGACGGTTGCCGTGGCTGATGTTTCCGTTGTGCTTGTGTACCGCTTCCGTTACCTTTAGGATAAACGGAGCAACGAGGTGATGTACAACCCTGTCGCGATACTTGGCAGCAAACACTTCTCTATATCTCGGATACGTGAGAATAAAGCAAATGCTTGTTGTTGGCGTATAGGATTCAGTCCATATAGATTGATGTAATTCAAAGATCTCTGCAAGATGAAAATGGAATCTTGCTGCGTCGAAACGCATTTTCTTGTTTTTATAACAATCACCCTCTGCGTTGAATAATTCTCGTAATAGTCTATCTGATTCGGCAACCGCAAACACCGCGTAACTGTTGTTCTTATTGTTGTTGTTCACCTGTCCCGATGAGGGCACTACGTTGTACGCGTTGTTAGTATTGTTCTGCTCACACGTCCACGTGTTGCTCGTGGGCAGAGTACTGTGGTCGTCAAGATTCTCTGTAGGTGTAACTTGCTGCATATAACAAGTGGAATCTCCATTATATAAACTAAAACACTCTCATTCTCGTCCGTGGACTTAATGATTCTGGCTTCGGTGCGCTGCCGCAATGGCGTGAAGTTGGTCTGCAATTTCATCGCACATTCGGTCAAGTTCGGCGCACAAGTTTTCATTCCAACCTCCAAGCATTAGAATGAGATAGCAGTATGCTTGAATCTCCTCTACCGCTTCCAATGCACGTTTTACATATTCCTTACCCTTGAGCTGGCGCATTGCATATAGGAATAATAGCGCACCAGTTCTAAGAACGTGGTCAAAGTAATTGTGACGGATGTCAGAGGACATTGTTACCTCTCCATTTCTCATTCGTTGCTTTCCTTTAGGTAATTTTCGACCTGCCTCTACAAGTGTCTTGTTAAGCAGGATTACCTTGCTGATAATTGGGGTTCGTATGGCTTGAGAATTATTATACTGCATAGGGCGATTGTTTGATTGTTACACATCGTGCTCCGCACGATTGGCTTCGCATGGCGGACGTTAATTTAATGCGGCAACCGCAAACACCGCGTAACTGCCGTTCTTACTGTGGTTGCCCACCTGCCCCGACGAGGGCACTACGTCGTACGCGTTGCTAGTATAGTTCTGCTCACACGTCCACGTGACGCTCGTGGGCAGAGGACTGCGGTTAAGAGCATACAAGCACTCGTTGATTTGCGTATAGTACGCATAGCAGATGAGCAGGTGGTTAATAGTAGGTAGCAACCATTGGCGCGTGTCGCCGTCGTATGCCTTATATTGCCAACAATACTTTGCAGCAGGGCAACCGATAATTTTCTGCGAATCAACATAAGGAACTTGGAAGCGTTTTTTATACGCGCCACCGTCCCAATAGTAGTTGATTCGTGGAGTAGGATTGCCGTCTGTATCAAGCGTGTTTTCATCTGCCATTACAACGTAAGTCTGCTGGTCAAATGTCTTACGCAATCCACTTGCTTCCAACTGCGCATAACTCTCGAAAGTAACACACAGATAGTCGTTATATGTTTCAGTAGGCAACGCTGGATCGTATGCGATTGTAGAAATAACAGGTGTTCCGTCCTGTTCGATAGGATGATATGCAAGTAACAAACGCTTCGTGTTCTCGTAAGAGTGGAAGCGTAATGTTTCTTTCAGCACATTAACAAATGAACCTGTTTGCGCCGCGTACAATCCTGCTTCTGCGTTTACATCTTTGCCGTAAGTACCCCATGTGCGCGAAGCAGCCATGTGAGAACCGATAACAAACGATGTGTAAGGCGTGATAACTGCTACAACCGCGCCATCGCTCGGAGTAGTTCCGTTCTCGTCTTGATACATCTGCCATTGACCAACCGTCCATTTGTTACCCTCTTTATCGAGGATACAAACCTCGTATGTAGATTGCAAGCCTGCGATTATCTCCGCAATATCCCTCAAGGCAACGCCTACAACATCAGCACCAGCGTTCTCAAGAACCTTGAAAATCTGCGTGATACTATTGTTAAGAACTTGCAATTTGACTGCGGCGTTACCCTCCACTACTTCATGGTTGGCTCTATCCAATTCGGCAGCTATATGCTGCATAACTGCGAAAGAATCCACATTATTCAAGCACCAGTCTTTAAGTGCATACATTTGCATGGTCAGTATATCTTCGAGCTGACCAACGGTGCATACTCTATCTTTGTCGTAACTCATAGTATTTATTATTTTTCTCCTGTTTCTGGTATCATTTTATTGGGCAAAATTGTATCCGTTACAACTCTCATGTGCAGTTTGAATTCCTCATACTCGCTATCCGTCAGAAGCGTGTACGACCCTCCGCCACCAGCATTGCCATTTTCAACACTAAATGACACTTCTGGTGTAGTCTCTACATTTACAGGAGTACCAGTCATATCCTCGACCTCAATGACTGTCTTTTGGACTGTTGTTTCGAATGTTACCTCTGCCATAGTTACGATGGATTTTTAGCCATTACGCTTGATTTCACAACTTCATACTGCCCTTTGACCTTATTCACGGCAATCATCTTGTAGTCGGAAGTGATTAACTCCAACTCATAGACACCTTCTGGCATGTGCGCTGTAGAATGAGTGGCACTTGGATTGATAACATAGCAACCCTGCTCTTCATCGTAGTGCATACCTGATTCCCATGTGAACTTGAAATACACGCCTTCGGTCGTTTTGGTAGCCATAAATCGGCGATTGGATGAGCGGTTGTATAAAACTGCTATCCATTCTGCATTACTCTCCGTAGCAGGAAGACTATCCTTCTTAATACGGATCCAATGATCAATGCCTTGTGGTATGCTAATTCTTTCTGCCATAATTTCTCCTTTCTTCCTTTCGCTTTGGGTGGTGCGCTTTCACCTGCACCAGCCCATTGCTACTCGGAAAACTAAAACAATTATTAACATCATCGGGGGAAATGTCGAAAACCCCTTTAGGCTCTGTTGGATTGATACCACTTCTCGTAGCGTTTAGCGGTAGTGAATGATACGCCTACAGCCGTTCCTGCACTCTTGACATCCATGCCTTCTTTGCGGTACTTGGCGTATTTCTCGCGTCTTTCAGCGAGTTCGTCTTCTTTGTTTGCCTTTTGATTATCCTCCTTGTCATCGGTCGGATCTTGGCTATCGTCAGCCTCCTCGGCAGGCTCGTCTTGCTTGACGAACATATCCTCGATAGGAATCCGATTGCCAGTTTCTTTATCTACATACACAAGGGACTGTCGCCATGTCTTCAAGGCTTCCACATCTGATTTTATCTTTTCGGCAGCGGAAGAGATTTTTGTGACTTCTCCTCGCACCGTTCCGAGTGTAGAACTGGTTTGCGAGAAATACGAGTTGAGCAGCTTGCTCATGGTGCGGATTCGCATCAAAGCGAACACGATTACGATTGTCATAATGACCATCAAAATAATTAAAACTGTTGTCATAACCTTATAATTTTTAGTTAAACTTGTTAATTTTCTGCAAAGTTAGTCAAATTTGCCCTCAGCCCCAAAAATCAACATAAAATGTGAACATTCTTTTTTGGGGTTATGTTGATGCAATACACAATTTTCCATCTGAATCTTTATACAACCTACCATCTACAGCCGATGAACTTGGCAATCCGACCATTCTTATGTAGTTCTGCGTTTGGTCGTTTCTGAACTCAGTCAAATACCCTGATGCAGCTTGTATTAACATACCATTACTACCGATCGTGATTTTCTTTACACCTGCTGATGTGAATGTGATGTTTCCGTCCGCCCATGTTGCGTTTGATGTTCCTGCTCCAATTGTAATTCCCTCAAATCTAACCATATCGGTTTTGTACCATCCGCCATCTTTACCTTTCATTGAAACAGATACATTTCGTACTGTTATATTGTAGGTGCCACGATTGATTTTAGTCATACTCTTGGATAAAGTTGCATAAAGATTGAAGTAAAAATCTCCGCCATCACGCGTCATATAATTGTCTTGATTTTCATTTACACTACAAATACATCTTTCTCCGAGATAAATATCAAACCTCAATTTGAATCCAGATGAAAATGCGTTAACAGACCCAGCATATAATCCAATGTATATGGCTTTTATTTTTATGTGAGTTGCTCCATTATATGTTACATTATACGACGATACGGCAGTTAAACCCACAGAGCCAATAATAACGCCATTTTCCAAGTTTTTAGCAAGACTAAAACTATAATCAGAAATACTTTTACTACTTGTCGTTACGCCAGGCAATGTATCGCCTGTTATCTCCAATATATTATCTCCGCTCTTGTTGAAGAAATTGATAGATGGATTATTGTTTACACCAGATTCAATTACAATACGCCCTGAATTTTTACTCTGAATCTCTACAGTCGTATCTGACAATACACGGAAGCAACCTATATTGCTGCCAACACCGTTTTTCGTTATTAGAACTGGTAATAATGTAGATAATTCATCAACCAACCCCATCGCTTGCTTTAAGGCATCGTCATACGAACCTCCAGCCCATGAGTGTACTCCATGAGAGAAAGTACCATCTCCGTACTCTCCATCGGGGTTATTATCCGTCATTCCACTCATACCAGCCACAACCTCTCCCTTCTCATTTCTGAGCATAATAAGGCTCGTAGCAATAACGCCACCCATAATTTCTGTAGGCACTCCGAAAGCATCTGTGAGGTGTTTTACATACCGTTGGTACGATGTGGACTTATTGCCTCTTTGAAGCATCACATTGGTAAGAGTTATCTGAACCTTCTCCACAATACTATGGTCAGCTTCGGGGATTGCACTTGTGCTATACGAAACAACCAAAGATATAACAGCCTCTCTTTCGATTGTGAACACAATATCTTTTATGGCTGAATTTTGCACGGTAGTAACTGGCGTAATATCGTTGTATGTTCCGTCAGTATATGTTGCTTTCAAGTAGTAGTTGAACGGAATGTGCGAACTATAGTTGGTGCCATATTTGAAAGCATACCACATACATTTTGCATTTTCCGCGCTAAACACATAAGTTCCTGCCTTGATGGATATGAAGTTATCAGCATCTTGGTGCGGATTCAGGATAAATTCTGATATAGGATAAGACATTGGTGGGGAAACGCTCATCTCGTCAGAGTCTGGAACAATGTTCTCTCCACCAATATCGGAGTTACTATTCATCTCCCAAATCAATTGCTTAATCGTATTCTCATCTGGAATACCGCTAATAGTCAAAACACCGTTAATGTACGACAATGCTGCGCTGCCATCGGCATTGCCACCCAAAACAAAGTTACCTGTATTGAGGTCAAAGTATGAGTTCTGTGCAAGTGACGAAATCTTACCGCAAATCAGACTATCTCCGTACATATAGGCATTGCCTCGTGTTTCACGCAAGACATAACTACCGTCATTGTCTGGGCAGGTAAGTATAGCCCAATTGAAGTACCAATAGTCAGTCATAAGGTTGCCGTATTGGTCGATTGTTAATCCAGTCTCAGGATTGATGTCTTGGTTCACTGCATACTGATGTTTGCTGCATATCCATGCGTTTTCATCAAGCGCATTGGCACCATCCTTGCGACAACGGATACAAACAAAATATGGACTCCAACTGCCATCCTCATCTGGTTGCAAAGTTTGGCTAAATGGACCCTTGACAGCCCAATGTCCATTCTGACTGCCGTCGGTAAAGACAAGATGATGAAGGGTGTCTTCTGTATTGACATTGAATACTGGATTTGCCTCGCCCGAAACACGAGAAATGCTACAGTTATGCAACACTCCACCTGCATCTTGATAGGTCTTATCCAGCAAGTAGTTCATGGAATCGGCACCAAGTTGCATCATCATAATATGCAAGAAGGTATAGTCGCATTTATTCTCTGTGGTCGCATCAGGGTCAAAGATAGAATTGCGCAACGAGAGTATAGCACGAGCATTATCACGAGCGGTCTTAATCAACGACTCTTTGATACTTTTATATGTTTCAACCTCCTGTTCGGTCGCGCTTACCCTGCTCATCATCTTTGCCCAACTTGTAGCCTTTGGGGTGTTATTTAATGTCAAACTTATTTTGCGGATAGGCTCAGGGTATGAACTTAAAATGCGAGTATCTGCGCTACGAGTATTATCTTCTATTTCAATTGTGATTGTTTCGATTGCGCTATCAGCATAATCCACAACATCGCCCATTCTATCGTAGTCCTTTTCCGTTACCGACAACAGGCGGATAGAAGCATATTCGGTGTTACCGTCAGCGATATACTTCACGGCTGTATAATAGCCAACAGAGTCATCAAAGGTATTGTCCAGATAGAATGACACACGGATTCGTTGGAAGCCTTCTTTGTTGGCTCCCGAAGTTTGTATGATTCTACACTCTGGGCAATACATGTTGCCAAGCACATCCCTGTCTTTGCTGAGAAGGAACTGTATAGGATTGGTCACAAACGCCGTCTCTACATCCATCACAACCTCGTAGTACTTGCCAGACAAGAACTCTACTATCTCGTTAGCAATGGCGTAATATGGCTTGCCGTAGTTGCTGTATTTATAAGTCTCTGTACCAATAATACTCTCATACAACTCAACATGAATATCACGATAGTCACTCACGAGTATATCGTATATCTCTTTCGAACACTCAAACGAGATAAGCCAGTTATCTTCCGCAGGTGTTGTGGTCAATATCTTGGGAGAAATCTTGGTGTAGGTTGCCATGCTTCTATCGAGGCTATATCCGCCACCTTGCTTGCTATAGAAAATGTCAAGACTTTCCACATTCGCCATTTCGCTTATACGAGGCAACGAGATAGTGCATTTTCCTAACTCCTCATTAAATCCTTTAACATGACTCTCGAAACTGTCATATTGGTTCCAAATGTCTGTTACATCAGGTTGGAAGCGGAAGAATGTCATTACAGTTTCTGTGGTCACATCATGCTCTACCGTGAACATAGACACTTGGCTTTCCAGACCGTTAGGATAGTCAACGATATTGCGGACGGCGTTCTCGGTAGTTATCTTCAAATCTTCATCCGACAAACGGACACGGACACCCTCACGCATTTGGATTGCATACATTGGGATTTGGTTGATACGCACCTCGTCAATGTCTGTAGCATACTTAATGTCGCCCTTGTCGTTCTGACGCAAGTACTTCATGGCTTCTCTCAACAACCTATTCTCTGCGGCACGAACATACACATCAGGCATGTAAATATCGAGCAAGGTCACATGATCACCCTCACTCACATAGAGTTCTTTGTTGGGAAGGATAATACCGATACTCTGTAATTCAGGGTCATCGCCAATTCTGTTCATTCTCAAACGCCATATAGCACCTTTGGCAAAAGCCTCTTGAGCAACAGTACGGTCCGTATAGCCTGAACCTGAGAAGAAGTCGTCATTGAGTGTGCCATCTTCATTGTAAGCACATACGCAGTAGTCTTGGTGGTCCGTAGGTATGCCGCTACCAAATGTGAACTCACGACCAGTCAAAAGACCATCACGAATACTTATCTTGGGAGTATCAAACACAAACACTTTGTCGCCAAAGTCATTCTGCTCATCAATGGAGAAACCCAAGTCTCGCAGGTATAAATCCCATGTCTTTTGAGCAGTAGTGTTCTGATTACTACTTGTATCTGTTATAACAATCTTCTCAACAGCCACAACCTCATTGATAGGCAATGAGTCGCCGTAGCCTGAGTTATTATTGATTCTTGCCCATGCACCAGCCGAATACCCATCTCGTCTGAAATGTGTTTGGCTATACGATTCGAACACATACACATCGGTAAGCCAAAAAGTATCTACATACTCAATGCGGTGCAATTCGCTTGCACTATCTGTAGTAGCGGTAGCAGGAGTGTTGAACCAGTTGTCACGATCAGAGCTGCTATATTTCTTGCCCTCTCCGTCAGTCAAGTTGTTATCATGTACGCAGAAGCAAGAGCCAGGAATATAGTCCGTCCCTTTGTATGTTCTGGCGGGTACGCGTCCATTACCATTACCCCATGTTCCATCGCTGGCAATCTGTTTGGCAATGGCTTCATCGTTTGTACTTCCACCTCGAAGGACACATTTTACGACCTTTCCTGTGGCTCTAACGATAACCACCAGATCCTCTGGAGGTGCGCACTCAACAAGTTTATTGGCACCTAATTCGCCATCCGTTCCATCGCATGGCGTTACTTTATAGCATTGGATACGAGTTACTGCGTAGTTGGATTTTGTGTTTGAGTGTTCAAAAGAGCCGTCATTATTCGACAGATCCGCTGTTATACCGCTGGTTTTAACCTTGATACAATACTTAATACCGCGTATATCTGCGTAGGTCATATGTTCGATAGAAGGATATATATCGAACTCTTTGCTACCCTCTCGAAAACCAAACTTCTTTACTCCATCCTCTGAAATAACAAAATCAGTGTGACCATCATTGCTGAATGACGGCAGCATGAGTTTATTGACATATCGACCAGATGCAATGAGGTCAGCGCAATAATATCGGTTGATATTTCTTGCAGCACCATACGCAAACAGTTTGGTAACAGGCACCACATCTCCTACAGTCTTTTGGATATTCAGCAGCAATCCTCTATCGTGATTGATTGGTAGGTAAGAGGTTTTGCCGTACATGAGTTTTAGAGGTTCGTCCTCAATCTGTTCTTGCAGATTAACCTTGCATATATATGGTCTTTTGTAGCCTACATAGATAGTGCGGTCGTTGATAAAGAATTTTGTATTAATTTGCTCTGGGTCATTCAGTTTGACCAGCGCATCAGCCACAGATGTGTGCGAAAATGAGAATGAAAAGTACTCAAGCGCATTGTTTTGTTGTTCATCAACCGAACTTGCCAACTGATACTTCCACAATGGCTCTCCATCATTGTCCACATATTGAGCGTTCATAGATGCAATACAGTAGTCAAGTAATGCTCGTGCGCCGCCAACAAATGAAACTGTATCAAAGCCAGTATAGATAATGTTGTCTGGATTGGCTTTTTGCTGAATATTGTCTCGCAATATTGTGCTTCCTAATTCGTATTGACGAGGATAGAATGTTACTGTAATCTCAAACGCATCGCCAGCAGACATAGGTCGTGCAGTCTTCTTTGTAATAGGTTCTGTGTAGATATAGAACCTCTCATAACCAATAGAACCAGCAGCCGATTCAGATGAGTGCAATAGTGTCTGCATTGGTATCTCTACATAGTCACCCATACGGAAGTCAATAGGCGTAGGAAACTTGATAGTCGCGACTATCTTACGCTCACCCATATCTGTTCCTGAATAGGTGGCTTTCATTATATCTATGACGGATATAACCGAATTAGCCATTGCAATCTGCTCGTCAATTGCGGTCCATATCAGTTCATTTGTACCTGCTTGAAAACCGTCGAAGCGATAATAACTATCATTGGTTATTTCTATATTGGCTGATATGCTCTTGAAACCAGAACCTGTTTTTACGATAAGACCTACTTGTGGTTGTAGAAAACTCCTCGTAACCCTATCTGATGCGTAACACACGCCATTTGTACAATAAACAGGGAAATAGCGTGATGTTTGGAATGTTTCTATGTTGTTGCGATATACTCTCATGGCTATGTGTGTTAAATACCTGCAAATGGAGCGTCAATAGCAGCTCCGTTAACTTTGAAAAACAACTCAAAGACAACAGTATCATGCTCTCGTCTTTTGAAATCAGGATCGTCATCTACATCGTACAGATAGACACCTTCGTATCCTATCTGTGTGTACTCATCCCACACCTTCAACCAGCGTCCCTCTATACGGCGTATAAACTCACGAAGTCTGATATTTGCTATTGCGATGTCATTGTTCTTTTCGTGAAGCACAAAAATAGGCTTATAGTCAACTGCCTCATGTGTGATAGCAGGCTTCCATGTTCCAGGAGTATCGCCTTGTACACGAGGCAAGAAAACATCGTCTCCATCTTCGTCTTTCCATGTCTGAACTACGACATTCTTTATTTTAGGCATCAAAGAAAAAGGCGCATGTTGTATCTTAATGCCATAGTCACGATTAAGAGCGATGATAACGGGGTCGTACTCCATGCTTTTAGAGTACGCCCCAGGCTGACCAACCGCTATATAAAAATCCTTAAAATCATTCATGGCTATTCATCTGTTTTGGGTGTGTTGCTTTCTTTCGATTTAGCTGCTTTGGCAGTTGCTTCTGCCTTGATATTTTCCAATCTGGCGATTTCTTCCCAAATACGATTTTCCTCTGCCTCCTTGTCTTCCACATAGTAGTTGACTTCTACTGCTGTATGGATAGACATAGCGTTTGCGCCACGGAGTTGAGCAATCTCTTGTGAATTATCGTCAAGGCTGCCTACAAATGGATCTGTGTAAGAGAACCCTAACTCAAGTTTATTGATGCAGGTCTTGATGTCGTTTTTATCTGCATATACATAATTGATTAAGATGGCTTTAACAAGGTTGAGTTCTCGATTGATAAGTTCGTTATAGCACTTATTTGCAAGGCGGTCACGCTTTACATATCCAGAGATGTTAATTTGGCGCATAGCCTTTGAAGACAAAGTACCCAAGCCCATGATGTTTTTGTAAGTCCAGTCAGGAGTATTGGTATCTCTCTCAATACCTGCGTTCAAAGAGTCCTTCTCGTTTTGAATCATATCGCCACAATCAGGAGGTGCGCAGAACTCAAATTTACCATCTTTCTCCACAAGCACTACCTTTCCGACTTCCTTGGCACCAGCCAATCGCTCGTCGGCTACATCAGGAGAAATGACCAAGAATGGATCTCCGAAGTATTCGTTAATATCTCCGTTCTTAGAAGCAACCCACTCAAGGCGGTCAATTCTATTTTGCGCTCCAATCCAGTCTTCCTCGTGATTGTAGTAAATCACAGGGATTTTTTTGAATGGGTTACCTTTCTTTTGTATCAGTTCCCATTTATCCAAACCGCTAACCTTTGTTTTTCGGAACTCCCAAATGTGATTTTTGGTATATACATCGAAATGCTCCTCGTTCTTAAACTCATCATCACGCAGGAAATAACCTACAGCAAATGCAACCATCTTGCCGTACTGGTTAAACATAGGATATAACTTATCTCCACGAGAATTGCATTTGATTTGGCAGACAACCTCTGACTTGCCGTCTTCGTCGGTTATCAACGAATATATCTTTGCACACTCGGTTTCAGAACCTGTGATTTCACGAGCCTCATACAGTCTCTCATCAAAATAATGCTCCTTCAAGAATTTCTTAAAAATCTTAAATGAATCTGCTAATTCACCAGTCTCTTTAATGTTATTCTGTAAGGTTAGTTTGATAGGATTTGCAAACATAAAGTGCGAACTAATTTGGTTAATTCTCCTTTGCGAAGCATCAGTTAATTTACATACCTCATAGTCTGGACCATTCTCAATTTTCTTATCATCTCGGTCGTTAATCTTGTGCAAATCAGGATTATATTGAGCAATGATTTCCATCGCACGGCTGTGATTGCAACTGAACATTTTTTTTGCCTTATCAATATCACAACTTGCAAGAAAACCCTCTAACATAGAGCGTAAGCCAGTAACGGCTATTGATGCGCGCTCCAACTGCCTACTTTCTTCTTGGCGTAGTTTTTCTACGGTCTTTGATGCTTCTCCCATAGTTTTAATAAATTAAGTTATCAATTATCATTTTATATCCGATATACTGAGACAGTATAGTCCCTTCGATTATGCAAGGTCTAATCGTAATGTGGTGATTCTTTATCTCTTTATAAGCGGCGAGTGTAATCTTGTCGCTTACCTCAAGCAAATCCCTCGTCCTGTAGATATTTCTGTACACAATTCGTCTGGAGCAACCAAGCACTTTTGAGATGATGTTGCAACTGATGTTCTCACTGTACAAGTAATGACATAATACTTGCCGAGCAGCAACTGTTGCTGGCTCTTTTACAGGATTTTTGAGCGTGTTTATGTACTGTTCCGTAGTCATATCTTATAAATTTAGTTCCGCTTTTGTGTATCTACGCTTCAATGAGCGTCCACTACGGTCACTCATCGTTGCATAGCGCATGGCATCCATCGCGTGGTTAAACTTGTCAATAGGCTGATTGGTATAAGCATCATGGCGGTCTTTCATCCAGCAGTAGTTTTTCAACTCTTTTATGATACTCGTACTGCCCTTTATGATGTGCAATTTATAACCTTGCACTTTATTGATACCGTCTATGACTGAATTGGCGTACTTTACAACAGGATATACCAACTGCAAGCCGCTATCCTCAAGGTTCTGAATGTACAGAGGGTTGGCACTATCAATGTACTTCTTAATGCCATTGTATGCTTTTAGACGGTATGCCAGCTGCTTCTCATTGATACCCTTCTCATACACCAATTCTTGCACCCACATGTGCTTAACACCATTGATGTTAGCAAAGTAACATAACACAGCTGCCGTTGGGTCGCCCTTACCAGAAAAACCAATGTCAATACCGATTCGCTTCTCCATTGGAATACCCACAGGTAAATCTGTAATATCAACAATGTCCCATGTTTCTTTTGGATAAACAAGACCTTCAACAATGGCAAATTTTCCCAATCCATAAATCTCCCAAAGAGCAGGGTTGGTGTACTTATACGATTCGATCTCCTCGCGGATATTATCCGTCAAGAAGACATTATCTTTGAAGGTGCTGATAAAGTGATATGTACGGTCATCAGAAAGCAGTTTGTAAACCCAATGCTCCTCTGTGAAAGAAGGGTTAAAGTCTATGATTACAAACTTTCTTGTACGCATACGAAGTTGCTTGAAGTTTTCTTCGTCCAACTCATTTGCCTCGTTGCAGAATAGAATATCACGACCAGGACCACGAGCCTTCTGTGCGCCCTCTGGACCATCAGTAGCAAAGAACTCTATGATACTACCGTTGTCAAATGTATATGTCATCTCGGTCTTATTCATTCGAGACTGATTCCAAATACCCATTTGCAACATCACTTCCATAAAGTCATCACGGAACACAGAACGCTTGAGAACAGGCAACGAAGCACGCACGATAGAGATATGAACTTTTGCTGCTAACGCGCACTGAATAAGGAAAATAATCGTGTTGCGCGTTTTACCGCTACGAGCTGAACCTTGTAGTGCAATCAATTTTTTGCCCATCTGCAACCCCTTGAGAATGTTGTTGTAGATGTTGCCGATGACATTTATTATCTTTGTTCCAATCCCCGCCATATCAATCCTCCATAAATTCATTAAAGAAAGCCTCTAAATCAACACCGCTTCCTTCGTTTTGTACTTCAACTGGCTTTTCTTCTACCACTTCCGCCTCTGGTATAACTTGTTGTGGCGCACCCTGACCAAGTATAGCACCCATTATATTCGCAGCCTCTGCGCCTGCTCCTTGTCCTACGATATTCAACTGAATGGCGTTAGCTTTTGGGGTATTGTCTTTCTTCTCTGGAGCATACAAACCAAGCAACTTTCGCCTTTCTTTGCCAAGTTCATTGATATGTTGCAGGTACTTGACATCACCAGCACATGTATCTGTGTCAGTAATAATCTCCTCAAGATTGTAAGTCATTTCATCTGACGGAGATGTGCTATTGGCAGTTCTTTTCTTCTCATGCTTGATACCCTTCTTACTGAACTCCCATGCCTCCCACGCTTCTTTGAGTTGTACATCAATAGTCGCTATCTCACGAGCTATTTGGTCATTCATAGTATGAGCAATCTCACAACGCCACAACTTATGAAGCAAGTCCTTGATTATATTCACATGGCGCATTTTCCACTCAAGACCATACTTGATTTTAACCGTCTCTATGATTTGCTGGTTATTGAAACCCTTAGCAAGTAACTCGGAGACAAAGTGCGCGACAGCGGCTTTCTGCTCTGACCCGCCGAATAGGTCAAGCATAGTCACACTTCTGTCGCGCTGAATAAGCAAACCATCATTATCCGTATGACGATTATCTATCAAACCAACAACTTTTCGTGAAATGGGTAACGATGATTTTTCCTTCTTTGCCATAGAAAATATAAAATTTTTGCAAAAATAGTATATTTTTACAACTTGCACAAAATCAGCACTTTAATTGCGTTCATAGTATATGAACAGCGTTTATAACCTATGTGCAAAATTTGCATATATGCAACAAAATTGTTACCTTTGCAGTCTCAAACCAAAAACAAAGCAATATGCAAGAAGCTACACACCGCGTAACTATCAATTTTAAGAACAATGTTTCGGTTGAATACGAAGCAATCTTGATGTATGGCGCAACCAAGAAGAATCTTTCTTATGCTCGATTCAGCGAGTTTGAAGGACTGATACCAGATAGAGGTATGCTATTTGTCAATCTCAATGACAATACTGTGTCTTTCTCGTATGATGTTTTCTCGTTTGACACGCAGATTGCAGCCGAAAAAAAAGACGGCGATACAACTATTTATGAGTGTACCGCCGAACTTTCTATCGTTTCAGTCGAAATAGAGAAATTCAGATTTATTTTAGATTAAAGGAAACGCCAAGGGCATTGGCAAGTCCTTTCTTCTTGATTTCTTCGTTAATGTTTCGAGATACTATTACGCGGCTCTCTTCCGCTTCGTCTGAGGTGCGCTTTGGCGAATACAGCACATGAGGCAAGTCTGCTATCATCACATCCATGAGAGCAATAGGCGTATTTAGGTATCCCCAAAATGGTATTGTGATTATTCCACCGAACAAAACCAACGGATCACCTAATGCTGGGAATTTTTCAATGATTGAGCCTCTCTTGCCAATTCCAGTTCTTGACGGTATTCCTCGGCTTCCTTTTTGGTCATCGTCGTCCATGTCGTCGTCATATCCATCAGTAACACCATAGCCAACGAGTATTCCTGCTCCGTTGCTTTTTTTTTTGCTTCTGTGATGATTTTGAGATAGTCCTCTCCGTTGTAGTTGCCGAAATAGTACATCCATCGCCATTTGAGCCACCAGAACAACGCAATTCTAATGTATGAGTTCATCAGAATCGCGGCAGCGCATTGAGCGTAAAATCGGCGAGTGTAATTATTACCTCGGTTAATGTCTTCGTCTGAGTCAGACAAAGTTTTCTTAAATGCCTCGTAATTAACAATTAGCGCATCGATTTTATCTTGAGTGCCTCCTGTGATATATCCAATCTTCACTTTTTTTCCGTCACTCAACTCGATGACCGTTTTCGTTCGAGCAAGAAGATTAACAACTTCTTGTCTGTCATTAAGAGATGCTTCTTTCATAGCCTGTCATATATGTAAATAGAGGGTGCATCACGCGGACGCACCCTCGTACTTGAAATAGATTACTCTGATGCTGCTGGAGCTTGCGTAGCAAGATACATCAACTTATTTGCTGAGTTGGATGGAGCCAAGACTTGACCAGATACACGGAAGAGGAAAGTCTTGCCTTCTTGTCCAAACACAAATGCAACTTGCACGTGAGTGAACAGGATAGTACCTTTGGTACGTGTCTTAACCATCGCAGATACATCATAGAGTTTACCATCGAGGTCAACGCCTACGAGTTGCATACCGTCAATAGTAGCACCCTCTACAACTTGAATATCCTCACCGAGCCACATTTCAATGTCCTCTTTCAACAACGATGGAAGTTGTGCCTCAAAGGTGAAGTCACCAGGCTCTGTAGTGATACCAATTGCTTGGTCAAATTGGTCAACCAAGATCTTCTCAATAGAAGGAGCGTCTTGGGTGGTGTTTACAGAACCACGAAGGGTTAACACAGAGAACCACTTATCGCTTTGAAGCATCTCTGCATTGATTTCAGGCTCAACGCCGTTCTCGTGTTTGTAGAAATACAACGCGGAAATACCAGCTACAGCCTTACCTGTCTTTTTGTTTTCTGCTAATGCCATAGGATTACAGTTTTTGATTTGTTAAACAATAGGGTTTTCAGCACTTTGATGCGTAAACATCGAAAATGTACTGATATTCGTGATTTCCTGCACCGTCAGGATAGTCGTCAATGTATTGGACATCAATACACGAGATACCTTCTGCTTCATCGTTCTTGTCAAACTCATCCTGAAAGACTGAGCATGCTTTGTCCAATGTCGCTAAGTCCGCGATGTACTTTTTCTTGTCTCGACAGCCAATGCAAACTGTGCATTGACCATAAAACCAAGGTCCTTGATCTTCTATCCCTTCAGGGAAATCATAAATGACATAAGTACGCTTCTCTTGTAGTTTTGTCGTATCGTTGAGTGCCATCCTGTCCTGATATACTCGACCAATATCCAACCCTACCAGCCAATCGTAAATATATTTTTTTACACCTGCTTCTGATGTCATGTGTTTTATTATTTTCTGATTCTAAATCCTGCTTTCTTGAGGATGGATGAAGAAGCTACACGAACCAAACTTTCATATCTACTTCCCCATTTACCTTTTATCGCTGGAATTGCTGTTGAGTTCGACAACACCTTTCGGTTTGGAACTCTATGAACTGCTGATGCGTATGGCGCATCGTTGGTAATCATCACGCCGCTTTGCATACGACCAGACCCGCGGTTCAAATATCCAGCATTAAAACTTGCTTTTGACCTATTTCTGTTGAATTTAGGTCCATAACCACCTTGTTCAATTTCCCATTTTCGCAAATAGCGAATCTTCCCATTTTTGCTTCTGTCCATCACGGAAGTTGCCATTCCGTGATAGGTTACTCGCCTCTTTTTTACATACCGCCCTCCGCGTTTCCCGTGATGGACGGTTCCAAATGTAACCTTATCCCGATATACGAGTGTTCTGACGATTTTGCGCTTTGCGATAACAACCGCACTATACGAAGCGGATAGATTGCCAGTATATTCATCGTACACAGCGTTTTGTATTGTACGCTCCAGCATATCTTGCGCTAATTCGTCCATCGTGATGGCTTTTGCCATTATGATAGCACCTGAATAAGCCGCGCTGATATGTCCAAACAACCGCTTTATGTCTTTTTCGTTATACGGTCTTCCTACATAGTTTTTCGAGCCTTTAGGACGACCATATCCTACATTTCGTATTCCTAAGTCAGAATTTGCCTTACGGATAACTCCGTTTTGACTTGATCCGTAATATGGACCGTGTCTTTTGCCGAACATGTCTGTTACATAGCAAGAGTATTCTCTCTTAGCTTCGTTGTAAACAATATCATAAATCGGCTTACTCATCAGGAATATCCTCGCTTATTTGGTTGTCTTTTGTTACTTGGAAGTACAGGTTACAAACTCGGTCATATCTTGCAAAATCCTTCACAAAACCGACCAAATCCCATTTTTTGCCCGAATTATGCTGTAATTTCACGCCAACCTTGAAGTTTTCGCCAATATCTACCATATTTGGCGACGGAATGACCACTTGGTAACTGTTTTCCGTTATTTCTCCATCGGTGCCAGACGACCTCTTATCCAAGAAACATCGGCAGCGACCTTCAAAAACAGTCTCAAAGGTTGAATCTGAGTACGGATTATCGCTATCTCCGACACTATTTTGGATGATTATTTTGTGAGGGTATCTATCCATTATCCCCAGCGGTGTGTGATGTCTCTGTTACCAGAGCGTTTTGATTCGGGTTTCAACTCATTTTCATATCGTCTAATCAATGACGATATAGCATCGGCATTATACTGTATCTCGCTGCCGTTGTCCTTCTCCTTTGATAATGTCATCAACTGATAGAGGGCATTGATTGCAGCTTGCATGAGTTGTGCGCGATGCTTCAATGATTCGTATTTGTCAGAGGCTTGAAGCCCCTGCTCATCAAGCAGGAACTCCAATGTAGCCTCTGGCATATCATACGGATACATCTTAGCTCTTATTGCCTCGATAATAGTCATACTTACTTCGTGGTGTCAAGAGTCAAAATGCTATCGATTGTGTTCATAGATGGAGCAGCAATCAACGAAGCCTTAGTGATTTCGCGATAATCGCTATTCTCCTTCTCGCCTTGCGTGAATCGACGAACCTCGGTGCGACCGTGGTAAGAATACTTAACACCGTCACTCTTCACTCCTTGCTGTGCAGGACTCAAGCAGGTCTCAATAGTACCGATTTGCTCCTCTGGCAAGAAAACCATCTGACCAGCCTTGAATGGTACGAATGTGTCGATTTTGCCGTTGCGTTGGATACCTACCTCGCGCTCAACGATCTCAAATACTGGATATTGGT
The DNA here is from genome assembly GCA_015061165.1 of Bacteroidales bacterium. Lineage (GTDB taxonomy): Bacteria > Bacteroidota > Bacteroidia > Bacteroidales > Paludibacteraceae > Colicola. The sequence goes on along the minus strand of SUXC01000002.1, from coordinate 23,636 downwards.
TATCCGCCATCCAACGGTTGAGAGCACCCAAGCTAACTGGTTGGTTAGGGTACTGAACTGAGTTCACATAACCCTTCATTGCAGCAGTACGTTGAATGAAGCGCACGGTATTGATGTCGGTGAGAATCTTTTTGATCTTGCGGCGTTGGCGAGCAAGAACATCCTCAATCTCAACGATTGGGTCAACCTTACTCAAGTTCTCAGTTACCCACTCATTACCAGTACCTACCTCGGCGCAGTTAGAGGCTTTCATACCAAAGTCGATGGTTTTACCGACGAATGGTGAACCTGGGTCGTTATCTGCCGTGAAGGTAAATTTACCCTTGTTAGAGAGCGCACCGAGGATAATAATATCCAAACGAGCATCAACGCCCTCAACTGCACAACGCAACTGATTCATCAACTCATCAGCGATGTAATCGACAGCTGCAATGTCTCCTTCCTTCTCTGCGAGATCAGCAAGCTTCTTGAGTTCAAGAATCTCATCAGTGGTCATCTCATAGGCATGAGCATGAGTGAACATGGTTTGCTTCAAGTCCTCAAAACCTTGGTTCATACGGAGAGGTTCAGCAGCACGATCATTGATAGTAGAAGCAGCTACAGGGAGGTGCAACTTACCCAAGATGGTCTTAAAGTCCTTCTCGGTATGAGGCACGGTACCCATAACGAAGTGCTTTGTGTACCAAGGCAGACCGAAGATGTTAACATGCTCCTGAGATGCAGCTTCCAAACGGAATTTTACGCGCTGCATAGCCTCCTTGAAAATAGGATTGTATTCAAAAATACTTTTTGCCATAGTTCAGTCCTCCTTTTTTATTGATACATGAATGTGATACCGAGACAACCCTTCAAGTAGATAGTACCTGGGGCGATAGTCTTGTTAAGATACTCCTCTGGATAGAACACCATGTTTTGGATAACAGGCGCACTATGAGTAGCGGAACAGGTTTGGTCCAACTCGTTGATTCGTGCTACAGCACAAACGATACGGTTTGGAATGTTCTTTGCAGCAACGACATTATCTGTGGTAGCAACCTCGACAAGAACGCTATCAGCCTTAACTGCATCACTTGCAGTCTTCAAAACGACAGTCTCGTCTTTTACAGACTCAATCTCTACAGCAACCAAGGTAGCTGCACCAGAAACAGCAACAACGTCGCCTGCTTTCAAGTGATGACCGCGATCTACGGTAAGAGTCTTCTTGTCGGTAGCTACAGCAAGAACACGAGCGTATTTGCAGACAACGGCGGTCTTATTAACCTCGTCAGTCTGAATAGGCGTGCCAGGAAGGATTACTTGACCTTTCTCTACATTCGTCAAGCGGTAACCCATTACATCCTTTTTAACTGGCTCAATCCAAAACACAGGCTTTAAGCCGTGATATTGGTTATTGTCTTCTAAAAACTTAGCCATAGTTAGAAAATTTTGTGGTTAAACATTATTCGTTTTTGACTTCATGCTCTTTAACCCATTTTTTAGCAGCTTCGCGTTGTGCTTCGTCGTTAGCCTCGCTCGCTCCTGGAGTTAAGCTTTCTTTGAACATTGCACCACGCTCACTGAGGGTCTTTACAACAGAACCCAACTTGTCTTTGATGGCGGTTTCGCTCATGTCAGAGGACAGTCCTGGTTTTACCAAGTCTAACACAGCATCGTCAATACCAAGGTCTTTAGCAACACGAGCAACCATAGAATCGAAATTCTCCGTTTTTCTCGCATTTTCCATAGCCTCAATACGCTCGCCTTGTTGTTTGAGGACATCCAGTATATCTTTGACATACTTTGGAGTCTTGTCGTCGTTGTCAGGTTCGTCTTCAGGCTCGTCAACCGTTGTTTTGCCATGTTTAGCCTTTTTTGCCGCAGTACGAACAGTATCAACGTGGCTCTGAAACGCTTTCAGCATATCCACGATACTCTTATCGTTTGCACGAGCAGTAATCGCAGCATCGTCAGCATCATCAGCCAAGCCAATAATCGCAACATTAGCAACAGAAGTCAAAATTGCCTCAGGGCAACCCAAGTTTGAATGAAGCTCTTTGAGCTTTTTTGTCATTTTGTTAATCATAAACGCATTTTGTTGTTAAAAATCGCTACAAAGTTAGGAACTTTTGCGTATTTGGTCGAATTTTTTGCAAGTTACAATGTTCACAGAATTTGTGAACAAAATCGGCTTAATATGCTATAAATCACGGAAATATATTTTGATTTTTTTGTGTACTTTCTACCAAAATCGCTATAGGAGGAGTTTCTGGAAGTATTTTTCTGAAAAAATTTGAATTTGGGCATTTCAGGCAAGAAAAAGGACGGGGGTAGGAGGAGATTTTTCAAGGAAGAAAGTTGCTAAAGGGCTTTAGGTTGGAAAAAGGGGAAAAGGATAGGTGCGATGATACCGCGCAGTGGTGCATATAGCAAAAATAGGTGTGAATACCCCCCTGTAAATCAGGCACTTACAAAGAAAATGCAATTTTTTTACATTTTTTTTCGCCTCTTAAAAAGTGTACTTTGGCAATAGCAGTACCTTTGCAGCGGATTTGAAAAAAGCAAGTCCGCAAATACAACGTTTTACAATCAAAATTTCAAACAACATGAAAAAGCAAAATTTGACAGCTGCCCAAGCAGCACAAGCAAGCCAAAGCGCAACCGCGCAAGTTACCAACGCACAAGCAAAGGCGCAAGCACATAGCGCATACGATGCCGACCTGCTCGCCCTGTTCGACGCAACCGCCGACAAGCACACGGACGTACACACAACGCTCGTAGATGTGCGCAACGCAGCACCCAAAAGCACCCCTCTTGGCGACTTGCTACGCAACAAGTGGAGCGAGATATTTTGCGCTGCCCTGCGCAACCTCCCGCACATGACAGACGAGCAGGGGCGCATACATGTGTTGCGCTTCGTGGCTGAGCGCGAGGGCTTGGCTGAAATCGTAGTGAATGACGGCAAGCGCAAAATCGTATCTTATAGATACGATATGACCGAAAACGAGGAGCAAGTAGGCGAGGGCATGAGTACGCTCGCGATTATGCGCGACATCCGTGTACCCGTAACGACCACGCACGAACTTGCGGACGGCACAACCTACGAAGTACCCCTCAAACAGATAGACGAGAACGGCAACCTCGTGCAAGTGTACGAGTACAAGCGCACTCGCATGGTTGCGCAGCCATACAACCGCTACGGCTTTTCGTCCATCGTCAAAAAAGCGTTGCGTGCTGCCGTGGACGAGGTCGCAGGCGTGGTAGAGCCACAACCAAAGGCGAAAAAGCAAGCAGCGCAATAAGCGCACACACATACGGCATGCAGGTCTGACCGCCTGCATGCTGACAACCGCGCAGCCGTTCGTGTATGGTTACACACCGTAACCGCCTGCAAGCAATAGGCACACACCGTGCCGCATGTAGGCAGCGAACCCTGAGAAATCGGGCGCACGACCTTTGACATACTGACAATTTTTCGCGACCTTGCAGGGTGGACTGTATGGGTATGCAAGCGAGCGAACCTATGCGCATACGAGCGCATATTGAGCAGCGACTGAACCAGTATCGAGGTAAACGGCTGCATATGGAAGAGTGGCTGTGTGCGTGGGTCTTACAAACGTAGCGCACATGGAGCAGGTTGATGTGGCAAGCCATAGGCGACTATGGGACTACTATATCCGCATTGAACGAAAGCGCAACGAACAACCGTTGCAGGTAGTCATGAAGTCCTGCCCGCTATTATCAGGCAAAGTGCCTGAACAATAGTGTGAGAAAATGCGAAACACCAAGGCGAACGAACAACGAGTGTATAGGACGAATCCTTCACGGTAGGCGGAATATGTGCGAGCGATCGCGGCAGTCCAATGCGTGAACTATACACGGAACAATACAGGTGGGCGAGGCTGATTACCTTACCCACTCACTATGCCCAATAGTGGGCGAACGATAAACACCCAAACAACATGAAAAAAAGCAAACTCTTTCGCTGCTGTACCTTTATAGGAATAGTAGCGACTTTCTCACTCGCTCTGGTGAGTTACTGGGCAGTTATAGCTGCTTTCGTTTTAACAGGTATATGCGCAGTCGCGTGGATGATTTACGACCATTATGAGCGGTACGATGAGCAACAAAGCAAGCACGCAAAGTGAGCGACCTATCACGCATTATCTATTCAGCACGCAACGACCGCTCACGGTCATACCCTTTCCGCCTGAACGATTGCAGCAGGCAGAGGAACTATGCGAACGGCTGAACAAAATGCAAAAAGAGGAGTTTTGGCACATTGCAAAGTGAACGAGCGACCCGATATTATACCATATTCCTTAGATATTACTATGTAATACTAAGGGATATTGTATGATATGACCAAAATAGGGTTATTTTGCAGGGTTAAAGTGGCACTTTATGCTTTATTTGTAAATGTCTATAAATCAGCATAATGCGTGCAAAATGGAAAGAACGAAAAACGAGTTTGGCGACCGCCCCCCGTCCCTTCTTTCTTCCCCTTTTTCCTTATTTTTCCCACCTTTTCCCTCTATATTTCATAGAAAAACCCTTTTGGGCGACTTTTAATGTTGTACATAGTACAATATTATCCCCTAAATTAAGGTGTATCTGACTGAACGAGTTGCATGTATGTATGCACATGTATATATGCGTATGTATGTATGCAATGCAAGGAGCGAACGAACTCTCTCACCCCCTTACCCCCTCTCTCCCTTACAACACACGAAACAACCAACCAAACAAAAACAGATATGAAAACAAAAGACCTCACAGCCATGATGGCTGCTATTGTGCAAGCACATGTGAAGATGTTTGCGAGTGACTTTATTATCGACCGCTATGCAATAACCGAGTTGTACAACGAAGACGATGAAGTGAAATTAGACTTCCTTTGGATGACACGCGAAATGGGTACTACCTTCTGCTACCTGTGCGATCTGAAAAACGATGAGAGTAGTACGGCTCGTGAACACCTATTGCACGACTACTCAGACCAACTCCCCTCTTACTATGTGTATCAGGACGGAGAATTACACCATATCTCGCAAGAGAGAGTAAAAACAATCATTAACGAATGGAGTACGCTCAGCCAAAAGTGAGCGAATATTATGAATAACGATTATCAGATACTGATTGCTGCTATAGCAACTGCTTGCACAATCTCTACGGCTGAAGCCGAAGAAAACTTGCACGGAACAATTACGCAACTGCAAGAACTCAAATTGGAAAACGACTTTCGCTCCCGCGATCTTGCGGATGAGTGCGAGGGATTACTCGGAAAACGATACGACAAGTTATTCTTTGCGTATGCAACAGAACAACTGGACGATGACAACATTCCGCAAGAATTAAAGGACAAACATGCTCACGAAGACGAGGATTGCGAAAATGATTATTTCAACCCATTTGAATGGTCGGGCATGCTCGGAGAAGACTGCATGGAAGATGTTATAAATGCAATGTGCTACTAACCTCAAAAACACAAACAATATGGAAGCAAACATTACCAAAATCGTGAACGAGATAGAGCGTATCTTGACCACGGACGAACTGAAAAACGGCTGGGAGTACACAATGGGCGAACAATACGGCAGCTTTGGTGCGCTTGGAGCAATGTCCCCACTCAATCGAGCAGCCTTTGTGCATACCTATGGCGAACAACAAACAGCCATGTACGAACAAATGGCGCGTGAACAAATCGAGCAAAAAAGAAAGTGGTTTGAGCAAACATATTTCGCTCATTATGCTCGTATGGCAGATGCGCATCAGGGAGTGCCACAATTTGGCGATTTCGTGTGGTGCAGTAATTCGGGCATGAAACAAGACGGCGGCGATGGTGCCTACGGAGAAATCAACGACCTGCTGCTGTACAATGAGAGTAAACGACTGTGCAATGTTATGCACGTGATCGAGGTTACAAGCAAGGACTTTTCACGCAAAGAACTCGCGGACGAACTCGTGAGAAATCAACCGCAAGACTTTGAGAAATACGGCTCGCAATCTGATGATGTAGATGTCGCAGATTATGACGAGTACAACCCGACCAAAGAGCAACTTGCCACATTCTTTACAGTTGGTACTGTTGTCGTGAATACCGATAACGGCAAATGGTTTCTGATAAGTTCGGAGGGCTACAATTATGCCCGCTACATCTATATGCCAGCGAACTGGCGAGAGATGTTTGCTACTGAGGTGGAAATCATACACGAACGAGAGAAAGCGCGCAAAATGGAAGAAGAGCGAATTGCAGCAGAGGAGAAAGCAGAACGATACAAAGCCTATCAAACACTCTGCAAGAAATGGCAGCACTTGATGACCGATGTCAATCCGCTTGTTGAGGAAGAAAGACGATTGTGGGGGATATACCAAAAGACCTACAACCGCAAATCGCCCGAATACAAGGCATACAAAACCGCATGTCTGAAAACGAACAACGCACGCAAATCGAACATACTCGCCATGTGCAGATCCGCGTTCCCTGGCGTGAAGTTCTCGCTAAAGAAAAATGACGGTTGGGGTGCGTCCTATACCCTCTCATGGGTGGACGAGATGACCGAAAAAGAGTTCCGTGAGAAGACCGATTTGGTACTCTTTGAGCATGGTCACGAGTACTTTGACGGTATGAATGATAGCACAGGCTATGAGCGACAAGAGTTCTCGGACTTTGCCGATTTCACAATGGGTAAAAACGCAACTCGTGGCGATGTAGAGTTATCACGAGAAGTAAGCGAGAAAGCCTATAAGAAAGCCGATGAAGTGCTTGCTGAGTTGGGCATTACCAAAGAGAATTGCGAAGATACAATGTATCGCTTGCATGACCGACCTGAGTTCGAACATTTCAACTACAATCGCTACATCGACTTTGGTAGTATTCGATATTGGGTAGCACATAATGTGTCATTCTATGTCGAACAAACACCCAAAAACGAGCCACAAGAGCCAATCAATGGCGACTTTCAGATTATCCCATATTCTGAGCGTGCTATTGTTGTGCTGGGCGACACGAAAGCGATTAAGGACGAACTCAAGAAATTGGGAGGTCGTTTCAATCCCAAATTGTCCTGCGGGGCAGGCTGGGTATTCCCAAAAACCAAAGAAGATGAACTCAAAAAATTGTTAGCCGTATGACAAAGAAAGAATTGCGCAAGAGAACTCGACAACTGATACAAATAGTTGGCAGACACATGAGGAAAAACCTTGAGCGAGTCATCAAAGAAGACATGACCGACCACTCTCAATACGAGGACAATTGGTTATTACCGAAGACTGTGCTGCTTGCACTCTTAAAAGAGGAGCAATACCAGTATAGACCGCCAGAGGATAGGAAATACGCCAAATGCAAGAAACTAACCGAAAAAATTTACTCTCAATTATAACATCATGGACTTTCAAAACCTATTCAATCGGGATTTCTATCCCACGCCTCACGAAGTGATTGAGCAAATGCTCTCACTCTCGGATATACGAGGAAAAATCATTCTTGAACCATCAGCAGGAAGTGGCAATATCGTAGATTTCCTGCAAAGGAACGGAGCAAAGAAAGTGATCGCCTGCGAAATCAATACGAAATTGCAGGCGATTATTGCAGGTAAATGCGAACTGATCGCGAGCGATTTCCTCACAGTTACACCCGATATGATTAGCCATATTGACATGATTGTGATGAACCCACCATTCTCTGCCGAAGAAGCGCACATACTACATGCCTGGGATGTTGCGCCAGAGGGCTGTGAAATCATCAGTTTGTGCAACTCTTCTCTGCTCTCTCGCAACTATTACGAGAGGCGCGAGAAGATACGAGAACTCATAGACAATAACGGCAATAGCCAATGCCTTGGAGAGGTATTCAAGACTGCTGAACGACAAACGAGTGTTGATGTGTCCGTGATACGCTTGTATAAGCCACGAACTGGCGAACATGAGTTTGACGACTTCTTCGACATGACGGAAGATGATGAGCCAAACACACAAGGCATTGTGCGATACAGTTATGTGCAAGACATTGTGAGCAAGTACAAGGACGCAGTCGAACTGTTTGACACAGTCATAGAGGGCAATAACCGCATGAACGAGCTATGCAACAGCATGGGAGTACAACCTATCGTCTTTGGCGCACGAAAAGTGCAAGATGTAAACAGTTATTCAAGCGGTGCTATCACACGAGATGTGTTCAAAAAGACCTTGCAGAAGTCTCTGTGGCGACATGTATTCAATCAATTTGGCATGGAGAAGTATGTAACGCGAAAGGTTATTGATGACCTGAATAGAGCGATTGAACTTGCGAGCGATATGCCTTTCACAATGAAAAACATCTACCGAATGGCGCAAATGCTCGTTGCTACTCACGAGGAACGAATAAAACAAACACTCGTAGAGGCATTTGATTACATCTGCTCTCTATCAGCCGAAAACTCTACAGCAGGCGAGAAATGGAAAACCAATTCTGACTACATGATAAACAAGCGATTTATCATGCCGTGTGTAACAAGATACGACAAGGACTTTCCTCGTACAAATTGGCATATCGACATAGCCTATAATGGCACAGGTCGTATAGACGATGTGATGAAAGCACTCTGCTTTTTAACTGGTAGAGATTATAGCGATATTACTGACTTGTACACATTTGCCCGACAAAACAATTTGCTTTGGGGACAATGGTATGATTGGACAAACATCGTTACAGATAAAGACGGTAATACCATACGAAAATGGAGTTTCTTCCGTATCCGTGGCTACAAGAAAGGCACTATGCACTTCGAGTTTGTAGATGAGAATGTGTGGTACAAGTTTAACCAAGCAGTTGCAAGCGTGAAAGGTTGGCAGCTGCCTAAACAACACAAGAAATCATGAAGGCAGGAGTAAGATACAGAGTGTCGGTCGAAGATGTAGAACGATTGATACAAAAATACACTTCTGAGGGTGGACAAATGCACACCATAGACGAAGGGTGCTTAGGCAAAGGTACATTTATCTTGTCAAACGAGATGAATGAGAAACTTGTAGAGTTTGTGGTATTCGAGGTCGCGCTCAATGAGTGGAGCTGCGCTCACGAGATTGTGAAATACCTCCACGGAGTACCACAAAAGTATTGGAAAGCAGCAAATAAATACTTAAAGGAGGCTATGCAATGAAATCGCCTATTGATAAATTACGCAGTTATGCGCTGAGATACCACAAGGCTCACTTTGTAGATGATGGTTTTCTAAGATGGCGTATGAATAGCGAGCAAAATATTTGCGCTCGTGTAGCAAAGAAAGCGATTGAGTTTGGACTGAAAGTAACATACTATAATTGCAATTTGATTGTACATTATTAAAATCATGGTTATGGGAAAATTATCAGATAAGGCAGCGCAACTTCGTGAGGAGTGCCTGAGCATTTTATCATCGGGTATGGCAAATGCACAACCGATTGATAGTTACAACAGCGACTACAAAGGCTTCTACCTGCCTTGTGAGTATTCGTATAATTACGATGCTTTCATCTTCATAGACAATCGCTGGGAGTTGCTACAAAATGGCTATTTGTATAGCACAAATTGCATTGATATTGAAACTCTGTGCAAATATGTTGAACAAGTCATTCAAGACTACAAATTATGTCCAAATTATGAACAATTTTAGAAAACTTCAAGATGCCTACGCAAAGTTAGGGTGGGCGCAAGACAACATCAAACACGAGGGAAAAGTAGATAAGATTTTGATTGATGAAATCAAACGCTTAATCCACGAGTTTATGGTAGATAACGAGCCAACGCCAAAGGGTGTATTCAATATTTGGGATTGGGTTATCAACGACAACTGCCGACCTGCTTTAGAGGGTGTGTTCCACGACAAAGAGAGTAAAGTTGCCGTGGCTACCAATGCACACATGATAGTCGCAGATGCAAGTAGTTATGACGAGAGCAAAGCAGACGAAGGCTATCAGCCAGAGGGCTTCAAAATGATAATACACCGACCTGTTGATAGGTATGGAAAGTTTATCGACCAACGATTCCCAAATTGGAGATCAGTTATTCCACAAAAGAATGACGACTACATCATGCACAATGTCTCTCTGAAAGAATTGGACAAGTACATCAAGGAGTGCAAGGCGTTCATGAAGTTAAATGGCTTAACGAATAAATACGCTCCAACTCCTATCTTCAAGGTCGGAGAATCATTTTTTCATGCGGAATCTCTACGCATATTCTTGGTTGATACAGGCGAGTGTATCTATATCAACAAAAAGCCATCGTCTTTTGCTGAGACTACGAAAGGTATGTTTTGGAGCGACAAGAGAACTGCTGTCATCATGCCTATGACACCCAATTGCAACGAATTGAACGAAGAGGCAAAACAATTAGGTCTGTACCTACTCAACAAGTATTAGTTATGAAAGTCAACGGCTATGAGATTACGCAAGAAATGTTTGCGTATGACGGTTGTCACAAGATTTACTTGCTTGATAACCCATCAGAACAACGAGAGGCAATGGAAAATGGCTACGAGATACACCATATCTTGGAGTTAGAAACTATTTTCGAACAATCATGCGCATTGCGCTTTATCAGCACATGGGACTTGATTGAATATCCTGTATCTCAATTTGAACCAGCAATTTTTGAATATTAAACAACATGGGACAAAAAGTTTATGTGGTCATAGTTGAAGACCAAAAAGAGAGCTACGAGGATGCGACTGCCGATGTAGGAGAACGTGCATACACTAATCTCGCTGATGCTAAACAAGAGTTCAATAAACGAATGTTGAGCATTGAGAATGACGAAGATAAGTGGTGGGTTGCTCAAAACCGAAAATCTGTAGTTAAGAAGATGAGAACCGACCGTTGGGCGGAGTATTACACACGATACGGAGCGGACAAGTTACATCTGATAATACATGAAATGGAGTTGGTATGAACGCAATCACCTATGGGCTATTTGACACATCGGCGTTAAACCCACAAGAAACTATCAGTTATCAATACATCTTAAACGGAGGAGAATTATATGGCGAATAACGAACCAAAGTACAAGCACCCGAACCAAGAAGCAATTGAAAAATATCTCAAAGAGATTGCTTTTTGGGAGCAGAAAGAGCAAGAGGCAATTGAGAAAGAGAACTATTCCGATCGTGATTGGGCGCGAAGTCAGTTACACATCAAACGAACCAACTTGAACATCTTAGTTGAGAAAGTTGGCAAAGAAAAGTTGAGAAAATGGAAGATAAAATTATAGAAATGGCGTTTTCCGACAAAAGTCGTTGGGAAAGAGCATTGGAAAAGGGTATCGGAAAGGGTATCTGCAAAAAGGATATTCGTGAATTGTGCGAAGACGATACACGAGTGGCTATGTACCTGGCTATCCGTGATGGGCGATATACTATCGTACCACCGCATACGGCACAAATACCTAAAGATGACGGAACTTTTCGAACCGTGTATGTCAATGAGCCGAAAGACCGTGTTCTGCTATCGCTGGTCAATGACCTGCTCTTTGAACTCATGCCTGAGATGATACACAAGTCATGCAAATCGTATCAGAAGGGCATATCATGTGGCAAGATCGTACAACAACTTAGCCGCGAGATTGTAGTGTGCGAGTCTTACGCAGGAAGGGTTGGTTTCAAAGCCGACTTGAGCAAGTATTTCGATAGTGTTCCGATTGAGTATATTGACGCTGCCTTTGATGCGGTTGAACGCAAGTACGGCAAGTCTGCGTTGATAGATGTCGTGCGTAACTACTACCATTGCGACTACTACTTTGACGAAAACAATCAACTGCAACAGAAATACCAATCACTCAAGCAAGGGTGTGCGGTAGCTGCTTGGCTGGCGGATGTGGTACTATTTGATGTAGATGAGAAATTATCAAGCATGGACGGTATCTACATACGATACTCGGACGATATTATCTTCGCTGGCAATGACTACCAAAAAGCCATGTGCGGCTTGGCAGACGGCATAAACGAGATGTCCATGAGACTGAATCCGAAAAAGGTTGAGTACATTGACAAAGACCATTGGGTAAAGTTCCTTGGTTTCTCAATCAAAGGCGCAGATATATCACTATCGAGTACAGGTATTAAGAAGTTCCAAAAGATGATTGAAGAGGCGACTATCAAGAAACGCGATGTATCGTATGAAAGCGCACTCCATGCAGTCTATCGAGGACTCTACAAAGGGTTCAACGATTTTTCTTGGGCTACACGAGTATTGAGGACAATCAATGTTCCTCACGATGTGATAGTGCTTAATGGCTTTGTCATGGACTGCCTACGAGCCGTTCAGACAGGCAGAAAGAAAGTTGGTGGACTTGGATATGTCCGTGAACAAAAAGACGGCTGTATCGCAAGAGGAACAGGCAAGAATGTGAAAGCAAACAAGCAGAAGATACCCGAACTCAAAGGGTATTACACTATCACTTGTATGCAGAAGAATTTGCACACAAGCAAAGGCGTGTACAACACAATCATTCGCTTGCACATGTAGAACAATGTGATGCGCATCACGACTGATTGGAAGTTGCTTATCATTCAGCATGATCAGGTTCCGCACAGTGTTATCCAGATTGGCATCTGGATACACTGTTCTCTAACCTGTTTAACCAGCCTCCTCTACCGTTGGAGGCTGTTTAGACAGGACCCCTGATCATACAATCAAACCTGTATAGGCATGCGCTATAGCAACCACCAATCTTCTCTTTTGGTAGTGCGACCAATCGCAACAATGTAGCACCATTTAACATTCAGAAACACATTCACCAGTATTACTTCGATGTTTCGAAGTTTACTGGTGATTTGATTCTGATAGTATCAAATCCTTACACCAACGCACATCGCTACTGAGTTGTATTGCTATGGTAGGCAAGTTATATCAAGGAATGTACATTCGATTGAGATGGCGTATTACCGTGGAAGTCTGTACGCCGCAGATTTGCGGCGTTAGCGTTCCAGGTAAACTACATCTAAATACCGAACACCTACATTGATACCACAACATTTTGAGAGTAACATTTTTATGAAAACTTACGAAGAAATCTTAGAAGCCATTTCCAATGGCGCATCGTACAAAATCAACCTTGAGGAAAGAACGCTTGTTGTCAATCGGAAACAGATTGATATTGCTTCGGGCGAAATGATGATCATAGAGAGTGTGTTGGAGAAAATTGAGGAGTTATACTCCTACTACAAACACTCCATTCCGTCTGCAACCGAACCGTCTCGACCATACTTCAAGGCACTCAAGTATAACGAATTGTCGCAAGATGATCAAACATACGGACCGAACAGAGATATAGCGCGATTTGAACTTGAGTATTTTGTGCTACAATCAATCATCAACGGCTCGTTTGTATGGAACGAAGAAACTATGGGTAAATGGTTTTGGCGTTCCTCAAACGACTACGATTTAGTAATCTTACGCTCGTGGATAGACACGAGTAATGTTTAACCAATAAAAACAAAATCTTATGAAACCAACAACAAAAGTTGTCTGCCCAAAATGTGGTGCAGAAATCGCAATTAGTGAACAAGAACATGTAACCATCGGTTTGACTATCGGAGCAGATAGTGGACTTGGTGTAATCGAGTTGCCACTTGCCAACAACAGCAAGAAAGCAGCTGATCGCATCAAGCAGCTCGAAGACGCAGGTATTGATGTGTCAAGCCTTTTTGCCATGACAAAACCAGACGGAGGACAAGTTATCGCTATTCGTCTTGATAGCGTTGTGACTGAAATCAAGGGCGGTGGCGATGTCCGCAGTTCGCACTTGTTCAAACAACATGTCTTGGCTCAGATGTTCAAAATGCTTTTGACACGCACTTACGTCGGAAAACTAAACAAGTATGTTACAAAACAATGCCCAGACGGTACTTACGATATGAGCAGCTACACCGAACGCATGAAGATGTTTGGCTACGATTACACTTGGAGAGTACTCGTAGAGGAGTTGGGTCGTCAGGAATCAATGTTCAAGCACGGAGATACAAAGTGCTTCCGTGAGGACAACCGCTGGTACAACAAGGAACTTGCGATCGCAATGATTGACGACTACTTTGACCAATTGAAATCGTTGCTCCACTCGCACAAGACACACCTCTACAAGAAGACTGGGGAGACTTATATCTGCTATAGTGGTGCAGAGAAGATTTTGAAAGGCAAGAAAGATAGCGATTATGGATACTTGTATCTGAATGAGTTTGCTCAAGTATTCCGCGCTATCAAGATGTACCGTGAGGCTATTCAGAAAGCCACGACACCACGAGCATTGTACAATGCGGTCAAGGCGTTTGTCATGGTAATGCCTACTTTATACAGCAGTCCATCGAAGTTGGAGGACAGAAAACAATTCATCCCTCATCAATGCAAAGAGTGGCAAGATGCCTACAAAGGCTATGGTGCTTTCTTTAGCATGCAGAACCTCATACGCTTCCATCGCTGTGTATTCTTTGAGAACCGTAAGCGAATGACGAAAGAGGCTTCTCTCAAGAAGTTAGACAGCATGGCTGCAAAAGAGACTGGCTGGTACTTGCTCGGTGCGCTCAAGCAACTCATCGTTGACAACAAGATTGATATTGAGGCAAAGCAAAAAGAGTGGAAAGAAAAGAAACTCGCTAATCGAAAATGATATGAAACGAAAATTGAAACCTGCTATCTCAAAGCAAAGGGCTATTGAGATCACAATGAACCATAATGGTGTGTCGCGAGAGATTGCGGAGAAATACACAAATAGTGAGTTGAGAGAAGTCCTGAAACATTTGGGATTAAGGGCTGGGTTTTAAGGGTGAGTAACTGCAATGGGCAAGCAAATTTTCATTAAAGCTATGATAAGAAGGTCCCGTTAAGGATGTCTCTCTTTACGGGACCTTCTATGATAGCTTCATCTATCAAACACATATAGGGAAAACCACGCTTGCAATTGCAGTTGGCGATTGGTGCATGACTATTTCATAATAGAATCCGATATATGATGCCCCTCTCTGTATGACTACAGAGGCGCATCTTAATTAGATTCTATCAATCGAATGAGTACAGAGAAAACCGCCGTGCAAAATCGCCTTATTAGCAATAGTATGCACAACCTTTGAGGAAGTCTATTTCATTTAGAAGCGTCTTAGATTGACTCGACGCATGTCTTCATCATCCTTCACATGGATGATTTCATCGTGCGTCGAGTCTTACACGACGACTGCCAATCGTCCCCATATAGAGATACTACATGATTTCGGAAAAGGTTACTTACCTATCAATCGCTCAGTCAATCGGGCTATGATAGCATCTTTCTCTCGTAACTGTTTGTCTTTTTCTGCCAACATTTCAAGCACCTCTCGTGGTACAGAAACACTATTATCTGAATGAGATGTTTTGGCAGGCGTTTCTTCGAAGAAATAACCTACAGGTACGCCAAGAGCATGTGCAATCAACTCCAAATTGTCAGTCATGGCTTTATTAGCCTTCATCATCTGACACACCCCTTGAGCGGTCAATCCAGTCATCTTTGAGAGCATACCATAAGTGATTTTTTTCTCTCTCATTAAGGTTTTGATTAAAGATAAATTAGCCATAGTTTATGAATTTCGTTCATCATTTATAAATACTGTACATCAGATATAAATACCGTTTCAAGTATATTTGCAAAAGTGAAATTACAGTTGTAACTTTGCAGTCGATTTCAGATTTGTACACCATAACTCGTGGTATTTTTTTTAAATTTGAGCGCAAAGATACAACAAAAATTTCAAACATGCAAATAAATAGTTATGACACACCTAAAAACGAGAGTTCAAACTGACATTCATGCCACCCTTAAAGGGTTTAAGGTAGGAGAAGCTGAGTTCATCTTATTCGCAGACTCACAAACTGACACTGGCACTTTCAGTTCACGCTATCAGACATTGAAGCGTGAGGGTGCTATAACTGGCGAGTTTCAATTCCATCGCTGTAACAATCCACGAGGTACTACAATTGTTCGTATTAGATAATGTGCAAGCACTCATGGTACGATAAGCGATGTAAACGCCGCTATGGACGCAAGCCAAACACCCGTAGGGAAAGAGGTTTAAGAAGACGAGATTTTGGAAAGAAACACATAGTCCATTCTATTAAAACCTTTGATAATCTTCCGAGTGTTGGTGTAGATAAAGATGTAGAGGAGGTTGAGATGCCAAAAAACATGGCAGCACTCAAGCGATATATCAAGATTTACAATTGGTATGTCAATAAATACCAACTCTACCGAGATAAGGAGTATTGCATTGAAATGGTCATGGATAAGTTTGGTATTAAGCAGAGGCAGACCGTAATCAGAGCAATAAAAGTTTGCAAGTACATTCTTGCAAATGCTCCTACAGATTAAGAAAACCTACAATTCTTAAAATGGTATAAATTGTAAAACGTTTCTTTTTCAGGCATTGTCTGTTTGGGAAAATCGGCAATGCAAATGGGCAGGGATGGCTAAGGACCAGCACTTGAGAGCGAGACTCAACTGCTCACTATGCGGAGGCAACTCAGACGCAGATAACAAACAAACCAACCAACAACTTAACATTCGTCTAACTTATGTCAAGAGTCGAATTAAAAGCGATGAAAATCGCAAATTTCAAGGGTATTAAAAACCTTGAAGCAAACTTTGGGTGCTATACCCAAATATCTGGAGATAACGGCACAGGCAAGTCATCGGTGTACGATGCTTATTTGTGGTGCCTGTTCGGAAAGAACTATGAGGGCAAGGAATTGCCAGTTCAACCACTAACCAAAGACAATGAGGTCGTTCACAAAGTGGACACCGTTGTGGAATTAGAATTAGATATTGACGGAACAAAGATGACCGTCAAGCGCGTTCAGAAAGAGAAATGGTCAGTTCCACGCGGTCAGTTAGAAGCAATCTTACAAGGTAACACTCAAGAGAGGTTTATCAACGACGTACCTTATTCCGTGCGTGACTTCGATGAGAAGTTGGGCAAGATCTGCCCTGTTCAGGAATGGTTCATGCTATCTTCTATCTCTGCTTTCATGGGCTTAAAGATGGAAGACCGCAGAAAGAAATTGCAGTTGCTCACAGGCGAAATCAGCGAGTATGAAATCGCCAAAGATTATCCTTCAATCATCAAGGCGTTCTATGACGGAAAGTCTGTGGACGAGTTGATTCGCCAAAATCGTTTGACACGCAAAACTGCTCAAACCGATTTGGATCAGATTCCTGCTCGTATAGACCAACAAGAACGCTTGCGTATCGTAGATGTTGATTTTGCAGCATTGGAAAGCGATAAGGTTCGTTTGGAAACAGAGCACGCAGAAATTGATGCGTTACTCACCGAGCATTTGGGCAACCGTCCAGAGACGACAAGTAATGAGTATCCTCGTCTGCTTGCAGAGTGCAACCAAAAGATTGCACGATTAGAGCATGATGCTCGTGTTGAGATTGAGAGCAAAAGAGGTGAGATTAACAACCGTTTGTACGCTACAAAGGCAGAACTCAACAAGGTACAGTACGAAAAAACCTCTGAGATGTCCAAAATCTCGCGTTTGAGCGCAGAAAAAGACGAAAAAGCGGGATTGCTCGCAGCAGCAGGAAAAGAGTGGCAGAAGCAAAATATTGAAGCATACAAGGACGAAGTTGAAACAACTTGTCCTGTATGTGGTCAAGATTTGCCTGTGTTCAAGGTTCAAGAGGCGCAAGAAAATGCTATTAAGGCGTTCAATGAGCGCAAACTCAAGCGTCTTGCAGAGATAGAGAATGACGGAAAGCGACTCAAGGAACGCATTGATAGTATCAAGTCTGAAATCGAAAGTGCGAACGCTCGTATTCAATCATTGGAGCAAGAAGAGCGCGAACTGATTGAAAAGGTTGATGCCATATCAGCCGAACTCAGCAATGTTCCTACCCTCGAAAGTGTATTGGCACAAGTCAGCGAATACGCAGAGCAGAAAGCAAAGCACGAGGAGATTATGCAAGCTATGTCTGCTACACCAAGTCAATCTTCCGTACTTGCAGAGTACAATGCCAAGACACAAACATTCCAAATGCACATTCGTCAGATAGACAACAAACTTCGTGAGATTAACGAGAAATTGGCTGCCGAGAAGACAAATGCTCGTATCGATGCGGAGAAAGCGCGTTTGGAAGAAGAATCAAAGACGCTTGCACAAACAGTTGCAGATTGCGATCGTGTAGATTACGAGATACGACTGTTTAAGAAAAAGAAAATATCCATCGTTGAGGACCGCGTATCTTCGCTGTTCGAAATCGTGCGTTGGAAAATGTACGAGCCAAATCTCACCAACGATGGTGAGAAAGAGATTTGCCAAGCAATTATTGACGGCGTACCATACGAAACGCAGAATACTGCTACTCGTATCAATGCTGGTATTGACATCATCAACGGTCTCACAAAGGCGTTAGGGTGTCAGGTGCCGCTATTCGTGGATAACACGGAGAGCGTAACAGTTATGCGAGCTTCTGAAACTCAAACGATCACACTTTCTGTTATCCAAGGGCAGAAATTGACTATAAAGTAAAACTTTACAAACTTATTTTTATGGAAACAAAATCACAAGAAATTGCTTTGAAAGAAAAGCAACAGCAGTTTGAATTAGCCTGCCAAAGAGCAGGACAGTTGCAATTAGTAAACAATGTAGGCGCAGCATTTGCAGCTGCCGAAGTTGTTTCTTTAGTTCGCGAAGCTTTGTCGGATGAGGTCATGGAAAAAGTATTTATGCCACTCATGAATACGAAGATTGGGTTCCTTACCGACCGCACAGGTAAAGCTCGCGCAGGAAAACAGGCTTTGCAACCATATTCTGTAGATATTGTTCGCGATTGTATCATTGACGCAACCATGTATGGTCTTTTGACAGTCGGCAATCAGTTTAACATCATTGCAGAGCGCATGTACCCAACAAAAGAGGGTTACACACATCTCCTGAAAAAGCATATTACAGATGCGATTTACTCCACTGGCTTCCCTGTAAAACAAGAGAAGTCTGCGATGGACCAAGAGTTTGTTGTCATTCCTGCTCATGCAAAGTACGTTATCATCAGAACTGGAGAAGAAAAAGAGTTGAAGATGAATGTTTACCTTCGTAAAGATTCTTACTCAACCGTTGACCAACTCCGTGGCAAGGCAGAACGCCGTCTCAAAAAACAAATCTATGAGAATATCACAGGAATGGATATGGGCGATGCAGACGATGAAAACATCGCATTCGAAGAGGTGAAGGCTGAGGTCATTGAATCACGAGTTGCTACCGAGGGTAACAAAACCAAGTTGCCAGAGGAGAAACCAGCAGCCCCAGCAGCTGCTTCTGCAACAGGAACGAAGCCAGTAGGCGCACAAGAACAACCTGAAATCTTTGGGCAATGAAACTAACTGTACTTGATAGTGGAAGTCATGGCAACTGTTATGTGTTGCAAAATGACCAAGAGGCTATTGTGATTGAAGCGGGCTGCCATGTTCAAGAAGTTCTTGAAACGCTAAATTTCAATACACGAAAGGTCGTTGGCGTGTTCATCTCCCATGCTCACCTTGACCACATGAGATATGTTGAGGATTATCTCAAATATTTCCCATGCTATTGCAGTCAAGGCGCAATTGATGAGTTTCGCTTTAAGAAGCAACGCAGACCAATTGCTATGACTCCGCTACGGACAGTTACTTTTGGAGGATTTTCAGTCAGACCATTTGACACCGAGCATGATTGCGCAGAGCCGTTCGGATTCCTTGTCAAACACGAGGAGATAGGAACATTACTCTTTGCAACTGATACCTACTTTGTGAAATACCAATTTGACGGACTGAATATCATCATGCTTGAGTGTAACTATGACTTGCAAATCCTCCAAGAGAATTGCCAAAAAGGCATTATTCCTAAGAAACTGGAAGAGCGTACCCTCGAATCTCACATGAGCCTGGAGCATTGCAAACAGATGTTGCGAGCAACAGACCTAACTGATGTGAGCCGAATTATCCTCCTCCACCTTTCAAAGAATAACGCCGATCCAATCAGGTTTAAGAAAGAAATTGAATTATTAACAGGCAAATACGTTCACATTGCGCAACGAGGACTTGAGTTGCCAATAGATGTGATACCATTTTAAGATTATGGCAAAATTCATAAATCACAAAAATAAAGATTACACAATAATGAGTAATCTTCATTTGAGAGAAAGTAGGATGTCATTAAAGTCTAAGGGGTTATTGTCAATAATGCTATCTCTGCCAGATGAGTGGGAATATTCAATTGCAGGGCTTGCTTCTTTGAGCAAAGACGGAAAGGATAGTGTTATGAGTGCGCTTGATGAATTGTGCGAGTTTGGTTATATCAAAATGACAAGTATTCGTAATGATAAAGGGCAGTTCGAAACCATATACGATATATATGAAGAACCGATACTTGAAAACCAATGCGGAAAATCCAATTCGGATAATCAGCCACAATTAAATACTAATAATATTATTTCTACTGATAGTCGTATCATAGATACTCCTACCAGTAAAAATAATAAAGAACTTAAATCAAGTACCCCCTTACTTCTTTCAGAAGTGTCCCCCTCAAGGGGGAAAAAAACGGACGGTTTGGATTTATCTTTTATTGCGGTTTCATTCAGACCAGCAATTGACATTTGGCTTGAGTACAAGAAAGAGCGCAAGCAAAGTTATAAACAAAAAGGTTTAGAAGCTTTATACCATAAGCTTGTAAATTTGAGTAACGGCGATCCACATACTGCCATGTTAATCGTGGAGCAGTCTATGGCTAATAATTATCAAGGTTTATTTGAATTAAAAGGAGGTAACAATGGAAATCCTGCCAGCAGACCAACAGACTCACAGTTGCTTGGTGCAGCAATCAGGAACTCGTGGGGACCAGATGGCAATCCGCTCGAAGGACTCATGTAGCACATTAGCAGAAATCCTAAAAGAAGATTATCCGTTGTCAATTATTCGTGCTGCTCGTGAGTATGGAGATGATGTGATTATTAAAAACATATCTGCAAAACTTTGCGAGTACTTGGATATGGTTAATCTTCGCTCGTCAATGAACGCTGTACAAATTGCTATGGCTGCAAAGTTGATAGCACAACGGCATCCACATTTGCCGCTCAAAGCAATCGGAGTGTTTTTCGAAGATGCAATGTGTGGTGCATTTGGACCGCATTACGGAAGAATGGATATTTCTGTTCTGATGGAGTGGTTGCAGAAGTTTGAGAATAGTTATTTCGACATGGTTGAAGAGCGTGCGTATCAAGAACACCAATCAACGAAAGGCGACAACGCAAACTTCGTGGATATACTACAAAAACACAAAGCCCTCGAAGGAGATGAGGACGAGCCTGTTCCGATGCCCGATTTTATATTTGAGAAGTTTAAGAACAGTAAACTCCGCAAAGAAATTACGGACAGAGTACACAAGCAAAACGCTCATCTTTATTCGCAGATGTCTGTTCAAGAAGCAGATAAAATCATCGACCAACTCATACAAGAGGAGTTGGAGAAAAATAATATCAACAACTAAACTTACAAAACAATGAGTAAACAAGTAAAGCCAATGGGTAAGGAGTACACCGATCCCGAACAAAGAAAGAGATTTCTGAAAGACAACTCTGATGCTGTTGTAGAGAAATCGTACATGAAGAACTTTACTCCAGAGCAATTGCAAGGCTTCAAGGAAGACCTCGCAGAGTGCTGCATGGAGACTTCTGAAATCGCCAGCGAACTCAAAGCAATCAAGGAGCAATTCAAGGTGCGCTTGAAACCTCTACAAGAACGCCAATCCGAACTGCTACAAAACATTCGTCAAAAGGCAGAGTTGGTAACAGAGGTTTGCTACAAGTTCGTAAACCAAGACGAGAAGATGACCTACTTCTACAACGAAGATGGAGATTGCATCGAGGCTCGTCAATGTACTGCCGACGAACTGCAAAAAACAGTATTCCAATCCCTGCGTACAGGCACAGAGGGATAATTAACCACAATCATTAACATTCAAATTCCAAAATTATGGACGAAAAGAAATTTAACATCAACCTCCCAGAAGGTGCGACAACGGTAACTATCCTTGAGGGTGAAGCACCTAAGCAGCTGGATCAGCTCGAACCAAATGCCATTGTACTCAGAGGTACTTTAGGCTCTGTGACCAACTTCATCACGAATCGCGTAAACAAAGGACAGTTTGAAATTGAAGACTGTCACTTAATCGTGGACCGCGAAAATGTCACCATGACATTCGTTACCAACGAGTGCGACCCTCGCAGAAGCGCAACGGTATGTGGTAAACTTGAGTTCCACCCTGACTTTGCTTCCCTTGGTGTGAATACCAGCAAGCTATGGTCGCCTCAAAATCTTGCAATGGCGTTCAAACAACACCGCTATTGGTTCGAGAATCGCGAGGAAGGAATGAAACTCGTGACAACTCTGATGAACTTCACCGCTACAGTCAATCAAAAGGTTGAGCGTCATATCAGCGAAAATGGTAATCGTGGAGATATTTTCGAGCAAGTGGTAAATTCAAACTTACCAAGTGCTATCTCTCTCAAGATGCCTATCTTCAAAGGCTCTACTCCTCAGACTATTGAGGTTGAGACCTTTGCGCAGATTGACGGAAAGAGTGTAGGCTTCGTGCTTCTCTCTCCTGGTGCAAATGAAGTTTTGAACGAGCTTCGTGACAAAGCCATTGACGAGCAACTTGAGCAAATCCTTGCTATCGCTCCACAACTCGTAGTTATCGAGAAGTAATTATTACGGGACGGGGGTTAATTGCCCCCCCCGTTTGTCAAACACAAAACAAATAGGCAATTATGTTTATTAAGATTTTTTTCATTCCAAAATCAGTGCGTCTTATTAAGAAGATGGCTAAACTCGAAAGTGAAATGTTGCGCCAAATGGACAAGGCAAAAGCGTTTGAGGTTGCTCTCATGGCTGCAAGCATCGATTCTTTTGCAAAACACACTATGACAAAAGCAAAGGAGATTCTTGACGCTGAGGTTAAGAAAATTGAGGAAAAGCGCAAAGAAAATAAAGAGGAGGAACAACAATGACAATCGAAGGAAAGATTATTCAAGTACTGCCGTTACAGGGCGGCGTGAGCAAGACTTCTGGAAAAGAGTGGGCATTGCAAGCGTATGTACTTGAAACAAAAGAGCAATACCCAAAGAAAGTACACTTTGAGGTATTTGGAGACGACCGTATCAAGGCTAATCCGTGCGGTGTTGATGACATCGTATCTGTTGATTTCGATATTGAGAGCCGTGAGTTTAACGGTCGCTGGTACACATCTATCCGTGCTTGGCGTATTGTGAAGCAAGATGCGACACAAGCTGCCCCACAAGAGGCGGAGCAAGTATCTAATGGGCAAGAATCGGACACCGACTTGCTGGCTAATGAGAAATCCGCAGATGATCTTTTTACAGATGATATGGTGAATAACAACCAACTACCACTCTAAAGACTATGGACGATTTAATTGCATTGCTTCTTGCATTGTTGCAGATAGGATTAGGTGCGTGGTGCTTAATTGAAATGTTCACATATTATTTCTAACTTCAAAAACACATAAATCATGATTCAGTTTAAGGAATATTTAGTTCATTACGTGAAAAAGAACGGAGAGACTGGTGTTTACCACAGCAAATACTCATTGTGCATTGATGGAGCAGAAGAAGCTGCCTGCGCCCA
>SUXC01000026.1 GCA_015061165.1 Bacteroidales bacterium | reverse complement strand
CAATATAGAGTCCGACAATATGGTTATTGATGTTATTCCAACCAGTGTGGAGAACACCCATAGCCAATCGCCAACATCCGATTGCCAAAAGATTCTCTACGAAGACCACATCTACATCCTCCGTGATGGCAAGATATACTCTATCATGGGACAAGAGATGTAGTTTAGGGTTTAGAGAAAGCTACGCTATAGCTTAGTGAATCCACTATACTGTAGTTTAAATACACCCACGCGGGAAGCCTCACAAGACTTCCCGCGTGTTCTATATACCCTTCACTTACTTTATCGCACCAAGTACTGCCTCTGCAATCATGCGTTGCCCACGCTCATTCGGATGGATACCGTCATCGCACAAATACGCACGGAAATTATGATCCTTCAACAGTCCACTCGTTACATCAATCCACTGTGCACCAGTATGTTGCGCTACACGCATAGTGGCAAGGTTATACAACTCATGACCCGACATAATCGTATTAGTAGAACCTCCTAACCAACGCATTACGTTCGCACGAAATCCATCTTCCCACTTCTGAGAAAAGAAGGCAAAATACCGCTCTGCATCCATGGGCGGTAGGGATAACACAAGCGGTATTGCCCCCATCTGTTTTATCTTACAAACAACACGTTCATATACCTCTTCAAACACTTCCAATCGAGTACGTGGGAAGTGCTCCTTCTCAGGTGCCTCGGCTATCTCCTGCCAGTTGTAATCACTATCGTTACCGCCATACTCCAGCAGCACGTATCGTGCGCCTGACATCTTATCCAAGTACCTATCTAATATACGCTCGCCTGCTTCTATCGTACAACCCATCTTGCCCAAGTTCAAGCTCTCGCCACCCAACTTCTCGGCACAGCACTCTACAATGCTCTTATCTGCCAACGAGTAACGACTACGCTCGCCCTCAGACTGAACAAGCACACCCTTAATAATAGAATCACCTAAAGCAACTAATTTCATAATATTGTCCTTTCTTTTTCAAAATCCGCTGCAAAATTACTGACAATTTTCCACCTACCAAAACTTTTGTGATAGTATGGCACAATTTTTGTTGAAAACACAAATATAGTGACAAAATAAGCATATTTGTGACAAAACACCCGCAATCTGCCATTTCGTCACACCAAATAAATACACTAAATTATGGACAAAATACCCGCTATTTTCAGCAAACTGAGCAGCCAATTGCTCTACCTATTAGGCATACCTGCCTTCTTCCTCTGCTTTATGCTAATCTACCAACCTGCCCTTGCTACACAGTTATTGGACATGGGAAAAGATATGCTCAGTTTCAACACTACTATTATCATGTGCATTCTATTGGGTGTGATGATTATCTCGCGTGTGCTGATGATGGTGCTCTTTCACCAGATGCGCCTCAATTGGTGGCGCTATGTGGTATGGGAAGTAGCCGAACTCATCATCATGAGCCTATTCATGGCACTATACCTCACACTGATGTATAAAGGTGTTTATCCCTATTTCAATGTGGTAGGACAATCGTTATATGCACTACTCATCATTTGCATCTATCCGTATGTTATTTTCAATATCGCCTTGATATTTGCAGCACAAAAAGAAGAGCAAGCCACCTACGATGACTCGCTCATGCGCTTTGTGGATAGCACACAACGCGTGAAACTAATGATTGCCTCCTCTGCCGTCTTATATGTTAAGGCAGAAGAAAACTACGTACATATCCGATATATGGAAGGCGACCGCCTAAAAGAATACGCATTACGCGCATCCATGAAGTCATTAGAAGAACTAATGCACAAACACGGACTCATTCGCTGCCAACGCAGTTATTATATCAACCCGCACCATATCAAGGTCTTGCGCCGCGACAAGGAGGGTATGATTTCTGCCGAACTCAACACCCCACAGGCACAACCTATCCCTGTATCTCCCCGCTACTACGAGGAACTGGCTAAATGGTTATAATATATAAATGGCTATAATACAATAATGCGCGTGGGTATTCCCACGCGCATTATTATATAAAGAGAAGAGGTGCTTACTTCTTCTTTTTCTTCTGTATTTGCTGACGATCTGGCGTTTGCAATGGGCGCAATGCCAAACGCTTCATCATCTCATCAAACTCAGGGAAATCACATTTCAGTACACCATGCGATAATACCCTAATATCATCTTTCAATCGCTCTATGCCCGATTCCTGTTCTCTATTCCATATCGCATTTTTCTGACGCATGCACTGAGCAATATACACAATCATGGATTGCTTTTTCTCTACATCCACTTCATTGACTGCCAACTGCACCATATCTTGAATAATACGTCCGTAGTTACGCATACGCACGTTGCTTGTCTTTCTCAAATTACCTTGTTCCATAAACTCCAGCCTTTAAACTATAATCTTTACTTTAAACTATAAACTATACACTTTAAACTATAAACCACTATCACTTGCGTTTTAGTAGATAAATCATCGTTGGATAGTGGTCGCCATAGCCATTTTGCCATACGCCACTCTTCACGGTACGGAATGGTGTACCCTTATCTTTGCCCTCTTGCACAGTCAAGAATGGCTTGTTAAAGATTTGGGACTTCCAATATACCCATTTGCCGTCTTCCACCTTTGCATTCATCAGTGGCTCCGAAATAATGATTTGGTCAAATAGGTTCCAACTACCTTGATATGCCAAACTACCGATGCCTCTATCCAATTTCTGCCACATAGTATTGAAGAATCCTTGTGCAGGCACTTCCTCGCGTGTCTTCTTCGCACCCAGAATCACTGCACAACTATTATTGAATGGGTCATCGTTCAGGTCGCCCATTATAATAATCTTAGCGCGAGGCTCTCTCATGTAAATACTATCTGCCACCTGCTTGCACAACATCGCTGCTGTATCACGTGTCGCACGACTACTCTCTTCGCCACCCGAACGACTGGGCCAGTGATTCACACTGAAGTGCAGTTTGTCCATCACTATCTTGCGATTATCATCCAGCATGTAACCTGACACCCACAACTGCAAACGGCTTCTTACCACGCCTCCATCAGCATAGTGCGCTTTCAGTTCGTAACCTTTGGGCTGACCTACTGGCTTAAACATATCGGGATTATACAAGAATCCCACATCTATACCACGACGATCGGGACCTTCCAACAGAATAGGCACATAATTGCGATTATGTTTCTCCTTCAGTTCTTTGCATAGGTCATGCAAGCAACCGATATTCTCCACCTCCGAAACGCCCACACATGCTGCACCACGTGGATCCTCATCGGTACCCAGTTGAGCAATGGCATATGCCATATTCTGAATCTTCTGCTCATACTTGAACTTTGTCCACTTCATTCCACCATCAGGCAAATATTCATAATCATTCTTTCCCTCATCATGGATGGTGTCAAACACATTTTCCAGATTATAGAATGCTACGCAGCGCACTATCATTTCCTCTGCGCGCAGAGAGATAGGATGACATGCCCAAAATGCCAATAGGGCTACTACTACAAATCGAAAATTGCTTAGTTTCATACTATTTTATTTATTTGTGTGCAAAATTACTGCTTTTTTTTGGATTGTCCAAAAGTTTTTTGTAATTTTGCAGAGAATTTTACACAAAACTAACAAAAACATACAAATTAACTACATTTAAACATTATGTCATCAGTAAACAAAGTTATTTTGGTAGGCAATGTAGGTAGTGACCCAGAAGTTCGCTATTTAGACCGTGGTACTGCCATTGCCAATTTCAATCTTGCCACTACCGAGCGTGGCTACACCATGCAAAACGGCACACAAGTCCCTGACCGTACCGAGTGGCACCCTATCGTACTTTGGCGCAATCTCGCTGAGTGGGCAGAGAAATATGTCCGTAAAGGTATGAAACTCTATGTAGAGGGCAAACTACAAACCCGCACATGGGAAAAAGACGGACAAGTTCGCCGCAAAACAGAGATTATTGCAGAGAACATCCAAGTGCTTTACCGCCCTGCAGAGTACCGCACAC
This sequence comes from Bacteroidales bacterium, assembly GCA_015061165.1. Lineage (GTDB taxonomy): Bacteria > Bacteroidota > Bacteroidia > Bacteroidales > Paludibacteraceae > Colicola. The sequence continues at coordinate 19,265 of SUXC01000026.1, read as the reverse complement.
CTGCTGCACACACAGAAGAAACGCAGCAAGAAACACAATTGCCAGAAACGACCAATATCCCCACATTGGAGATTGAAGATATTTTCTAATCGGATATCGAGTATCGGGATTCGGGATTCGGGATTCGGGATTCGTAAATATAAAAAAGAGATGGGAAGCCATCTCTTTTTTGTTCTGCGTTCTATCCGATAACCAATATCCAATATCCGATAGTCGTTATCACAACGGACTCACTCCCGTACCTGGTTTATTCACCAACGTCAGTTTGCCATCCACAATTTGAATACCATCGTAAGGGTCATTGGCAATCAGCACATGACCGTCCAAGTCGGCATAATCCACCAACGGACTCAGCGTTGTAGCAGCAGAGATACCCGCACGTGTCTCCGTCATACAGCCAATCATAACTTGCATACCCAACTCACGCGCCAATGTAATCATCTTGCGCGCCTCTGCCAATCCGCCACACTTCATCAGTTTGATATTGATACCATCGTAGTATGGTGCCAAGCGTGCTACATCATCGTATGTTTGGCATGCCTCGTCTGCAAGAATAGGCAGTTCCACCTGCTCGCAGAGCCAAGCATGCTCCTCGTTCATGTGTTTGGGCATAGGTTGCTCAATCATCACCACACCCTGCTCTACCAACCATTGGCACATCATCAGCGCATGTTCCTTGGTGGGCCATCCTTGGTTGGCATCCACATATATGGGCTTATCGCTAATACTACGTATAAGGCTTATCATACGCTTATCCTCCGCTTCACCACGACCGAGTTTTACCTTCAAAATCTTCGCCCAGTCAGCCTCGCGCACTTTGAGTAGTACAATCGAATCGCAGGCATCATAGCCTATCGTATAACTGGTGCAGGGCGTAGCATTAGGATCAATACCCCACAGTTGCCACAATGGCTTACCTAATAGTTTACCATACAAATCGTGCAAAGCAATATCAATGCTCGCTTTCGCCGCATGATTGCCAGGCGCAAGGGCATTGACCACTTGCATGATACTATCCACATTCAGTGGCTCCGTACAACTATTAATGACAGGTTCAGCCAATTGGAGAAAGGCGCACACTGATTCTTGTGTTTCTTTTAGATAAGGAGGGAGGGCTGCTTCGCCATATCCCGTCTTATCGCCAAGAGTGATACGGGTGAGTACGATGGGCGTAGTGGTGCGCGTGTTGGTAGAGATACCAAAAGCATGGCGCAACTCGCCAGTAAAAGGTTCGTAACTCAGTTGTGCAGTCTTCTCGCACGACTGGAATAACAATGCCAAAATAATGGCTGGGAATAGTAAACGTTTCATAATTCTATTGTTTTTTCTGATAGTTATGTTTTGTTTTTAGGGTCCCCACGAACTTCGTGAGTGAGTGGGGAGAGCGGAGGCATTGAGCGCTTACAACTCGCATAGCGAGTTCAGTGCGCTTCAATTGCCGAACGCGACAGAGCATCCAACAGCGAGATTCAGTTTTTGGTCTCCTGCTTCGGTTATCGGACGTATTAGGTTATCTTTTGATAGTTGCCAAGGTTGCAACATCACATGCGCAAAGGCCTTTACGTTTAGCCCCTTACTCACTTCTTCCTGCTGCCCAAGTTCCCATGTCTTGTGAAGTTTCAGTCCTATCATTGTTACTGCAAAGTCGCCCTGAAAGCCTGTGTATAAACTCTTGGCAGGTGTCATTCCCAAACGCGCATCTAATTGCCAATTCTCACCCAACGCGAAGTCATAGCCGAGTTCAATGTAGGTAGAATAGGCTCGCTTCAGTTCACCATCTACCATATATCCATCACGGCTGAATGTCCGAACTCCGACCAAGCAACTCAGTGGCAATCTATCACTTACTCGATAGGCTACACGCCATTCACCAGTGGCACCTCCGCCACCTTTAGGATGATTCTTAAAATCGAAGAACTTAGAAGGACTACCATCGGGATATTGATCAAAATAGAAGCAGTGGATATAATACAGACTCAATCCCCAACGACTGAAGCCAATGGAAATATCTACTTCGGGGTTAAACTTCGCCCAAGTCCAGTCTGTTGCACCCACGTTCCACCACATATTGGCAAAGAAGCCCGCATAATCTACTGTAGCATCTACCTGCAAACTTGGACCACCACAGTAGAGACCACGCCAAATATAATTGCTTGTCATAGTGGCATTTGCCGACCAAGAGAACGCATTCTTCTCTGCGGCATCCATAGACACCGAACAGCACATACAACCGAGCAACAGCCAACTAATCGCTAAATATCTCTTCATTCTTGGTAATTATTGCTATATCGTTATTGCTTAATAAATCGTACTACCTGCGTACCTATTTGCAATAGATACGTGCCAGTAGGCAAGTTCACTACACTCACCTGTGTGCCTTCTGTAGTTTGCAGCACATGTCCTTGCAGGTTAAACACGCGAAGGGTTTGTGCTTCTATACCCTTGATGTACAACATGTCTTGTGTTGGATTAGGATATACAACAATACTACCCATCTCCACATTGTCCACTGCGGTTGATTCATTAGAGAAAACAATCTTACGCACATTTGCCAATGGTTCGGTAGCCAATATATTACCCTCTTTATCTAATAGTTGCAAGTCTGTTTCCACAAACACCCATTTGCCTATCAATGCAATATCTTGCACCATTTCTGCACCCGCATAACGTTCAATCACCAAATTGGCTGCCATTACTTGTATGCTACACAGCAACACAAGCACGAAAAATAATACCTTCTGTTTCATTATTGTCTATCTTTACATATTTTAACTCAAGCATTTACTTCCTTTCTCGCACACAAAACCGATCATACATTTTCATCAGTCCTCCCGAGAATATACCCAACACTTTATCAACCCCTATACTCAAGAGCAGAAATGCCATACTCACCCCGAAAAGTGCCAACACTCGCCAACCATCAGGTACTGCCACAAACAGCTCTCGCATCTGAGGATAGAGCCACTGGTGTCCCCAATAACTACTCTCCTGCAATAGATATGCTGCAAATACCGAACTTGCCAACCAATTGATTGCCTTGCTTTGGAAACTCCAAGACAAGAAGAACAACAACAGCATTATAGCAGCCACCACCACAAACGGATTATTATAATCAAGCGGATAATGCATCTCCCAAGTGCAATGATAACGCAGCATAATCATGCCAAACAATGCCAAGCACGCTGCCACATATCCACCCAACCAACACCAACGATAGTTGCGAATAGCATGTAACGATATATGCTTGCCAATATAGCGTCCTATCAAATAAATCCATGCGAAACTTATCAACGAGCAACCACTGTTCGTAGGTTCTACTTTCTGATACCAACCCAAATAGAGTATTACCACGGAGAAGAACAATACACTATGCAATAATTGTTTGCTTGTCATATTCTCTACTGCTTTGTTCAGTAGTGGAGAAAGCAACATCAGTCCCACGTATGACACCACAAACCACCATCCATTATGGGTGAATGCCAACAATCGCTCCGCTAATGTTTGCCATGAAAATAGGCGCTCGGCGCATTGCGACTGGCAGAAGCCACCATTTATGCCCACATATACCAAATAAGAAAGTAATCCTATAAAGAAACATTGCAGATAGAATTTGAGCAGTGAGCGCATTTTGAGATTGATGCCAAAGTATCCCGAAATGAGTACAAAGCAGTTTACTGCTACAATACAGAGTACCTCAACCAAGAATCCCCATGTTAAGCGAGTAGTTAATACCTCAGGCATATTGACTATGCCCGTGTTGGCTCCATTGTTGTTAAAATGCAGCACAACCACCATCAACATACAGAGGATACGTAGGAGTTCAATATTGGAATTTCTAATCGCCTTCACAGTATTCTTGAAAATTCATGTGCAAAGGTACAACATTTTTTTGGATTATGCAAATTTGGGTAACTTTTTTGGAATGCAAATTCACATACTTATACTACAATACTTGCACATATCATAAATTATTTGTAATTTTGCAGGCGAAAATACTTTGCACCCCTCTACGACGTTAAATTAGGAAAAAAGGAATATATGAAACAGTTTATTACTTCATTTCTTGTTGTTGCGCTAAGTATAACAATGGCGCACGCCGATATTCTTCGACAAGTACAAATCGGAGAATGGTATTATAATCTTGACACAGAGAATCTGACGGCAGAAGTCAGTTCTCCTATAAACAAAACACTGACAGAGATTACTATCCCTGCCTCTGTGGATTATGAAAGCACCACATATGGTGTAACAGCCATTGGAAAACATGCGTTCTATAGGTGCGACAGTTTACGCACTATCTCTATTCCGAATAGTATCACACGTATTGATGAAGGTGCCTTTTACATGTGTTGGAATCTACAATCAATCACTATCCCAGCGAGTGTTGAGAATATTGGGAAGTATGCCTTTCATGGTTGCTTATCACTACTATCTATAAATGTTGCTTCGGATAATACGACGTATTGCTCTATTGATGGCATTCTATTCTCAAAAGACCGAACTACACTTATTTGCTATCCCAATGGAAAAGAAGGTGCATACACAATTCCAGACCACGTAACAGTTATTAATAGTGCAGCGTTTATGCTCTGTTTCCAATTAACATCAATTACCATCCCTAACAGTATTACACGTATAAGTGAGCACGCGTTTTACCAATGTATCGCATTGACTTCTGTTACTCTACCAAACCATCTCACGCATATTGAACAATGGGCATTTTCAGATTGTATAGAATTACAATCCATAGTTATTCCTGAAAGCGTTATATCAATTGAGAAACATGCATTTGGTCACTGCGAAAAACTCACCTCGGTATATATTCCAGCAGGAGTTACTTTTCTTGGTACGGAAGAAGGAGATGCTAATGGAACAGCATTCTGCGCCTGCCATAGTATGACCTCAATAAATGTATCATCAGAAAATCCTAACTTCTGCTCTATTGATGGTGTACTGTTTAGCAAAGATCGAAAAACGCTGTATCAATTCCCCTGTGGAAGAAAAGACACATATATAATCCCCTACGGCACGAATACAATCAGCAGTTATGCTTTGTATGAAAGTGATAGTCTTAAATCCATCACCATCCCTTCCACCGTCACGCGTGTGGAACCCGCGTCTATGGGCTATTGCAACACATTGGATTCCGTTACTTGCTATGCAGTTACTCCGCCTGCTACAGGATCAATAGAACATGTTGGGACTAACATTTTTTCAGGTAGTCCGAATGTAAAATTGTATATTCCAGAACAAAGTGTGGAAGCTTATACAAATGCCGACTCATGGGGAGGGGCAACAGCCATTTTGCCCATTAGTGCCAACGATGTGGAGGTTACGGAAATAACGCTTACACCTGGTACCAATTCGGTAGATGTGGTGTGGCCTGCAATCACAGGTGCTGATAGCTATGAATTAGTGATTCGTGACGAGAATGGCAACATAATCTGCACACTCATTTTTGATGCTGATGGTAGATTGCGTACTATTGCCTTTGGTGCACCAAGTAGGAACGGTGTTCATCAAACTGCCCAACAAAATGGTTTCTACTTTACGGTAACTGGTTTGTCAAGCGGAACGACATATTCCTATACGATGACTGCCAAAGATAGTAATGATAACATCTTGGATACAAGAAGTGGTTCTTTCACCACTCAAGCAGTAACTAGTGTAGAGGAAGTCGAAAGTCAAATCCACAGAGCAAAAATTCTCCGTGATGGTCAAATCTTCATCCTCCGCGGAGATAAGACCTACACGATTACTGGCGCAGAGGTTAAGTAATCTGTCCTCTCAATAACACATCAGTCTATCCTCTCTATAACACACAAGCGTCACGCCAAACAGCGTGACGCTTACTATATATACCCAACTCCCTACTCGCACCGCACTATTACTGTACTATTACCGCACAATAACCGCACTATTCGAGACCTTCACTATAGTGTACCACCTACTTACTCTGTTAAAAATCTATTCCGATTTTAGATAAATATTTCTGTGCAAAGGAGCAAACGGGAATTATCGTATAACCATGTTCCTTTGCCCATGCCACGGCGTTTTGCATTAGCATAGTTCCTATCCCTCGCCCACTCTCATAGGCATACGTATGCAAGATAGTCATTTTATTGTCTAATAACGTAAACTCTATCTTACCCAGCAATTTACCATCTTCTGTGGCTAGAATCTCTGTGTCTGTAATCGTGATTTTAATCATAGCAATAATCATTTAGTATTTCTACCTACCACACTACAAAAATCAAGCCATCTCAAACCTTTTTGCTCTTTTCATTTGTTTTTTTGAAAAAATTCCCGTATCTTTGCACTCGATTTACTACTAACTACTACGAATTTACTACTAACTTCTACTATTTACACTATCACTACTATTTACACCCATCATTTCGCCATTTCAAAGCTTCAATTAACTTCTTGCACACTATCAATAGTAGGTGATTAGTAGGTTATTAGTAGGTGATTAGTAGGTTAATCAGCCAAGATTATTAAAACATCAACTAAATATGGCAGAGATAAAATTAGAACACCCAGTCCGTGAAGTACACGGAGCATTTACAAAGAAAGGTATCATCAACCGTCAAAAAAAGTACCGTGATGATAACGGTCGCGTTATTCACGAAGGCAGACAGGAGGGCTATGCTGTCCGTAATCCCCGTGACTACAAGAAGAAACCGCCACAAGGCGCAGAATTGGAGCATATCAACCTCTTCCGCCAAGCGTGTCTCATTACCAAGGAAATCCTTGATGCCGAAAAACCAGAGGAGACACCTATCGTCGCTATTTTTCCTCCACGCCCAAAATATCTTACGAAAGAGGAAGCACTATCATTACTTGCAGACTACCGCAGACGGTATAAAGCTCAACTTCCAAACACACGCGGAACACATCCCGACCCTGAAGCACCAATAGACAAGCTCACCCTTGCCAAAAAACGTTATGCTCGCCTCGACAATTTCATCCGCTCCATGGTCTATCAATCCCTCAAAGCCGATCAATCCACCCAACAACCGGCAGATTAGTGCCAAATTTTGCACAATATGCAAAATATATTTGCATATATCAGAATTTATTTGTAATTTTGCAGCGTCAAGTAAAATAGGGGTATTATACACCCGCAAATACGGAGAACAAAACTATGGCACGACCAATTAAAGATGCTAAACTGGAGAAAGTAACATATAAAATAACAACATTACCGCCTATGGCATAAAACAACAGACAAACAACATACATAAATAAAGCGTAATAAGCCCAACTTAATTGTTTGAAACCCTAGACAAGTTCACAAACATCATTTATTCTTCAAGTACGGTTTATGCACGCTCACGTATTAGCGTGAGTTTTCCGTGCATTTATTTGAAGAATAAAGGTAAGTCTAGGACCTCAAACAATCAAATGAAGCGAACGAAAGCGCACGCTTTTTCGTGTCCTATTACGTCCTATAGCATCTATTGCGACATATAATAACAAAACCAACAATAATTTTTAAAAGTGCGCCCGATACTCACAGGGTGTGACAAAATGAAGAAGTTACTTATTCTAATGTGTGGTTTGTGGTTAACAACCCCCATGAATGCACAGTTTCTCAGAGGCTTAGTAGAGAAAGCCATAGAGAAAAAAGTGCAAGAGAAAACAAGTTTGAAACAGGCAGTAGAACCTGCTGACAATCCGGTAAATACAGATTATATCACAGAAGAGTTGCAGGCTATCGTCAATCCGGAATACGACACAGAGGATCCTGCTACGCCGATGACCATTAGTTCGATAAGTGATGTGTTGAACAAACGCCCAGCGTTGCCTACGGTCAATGATCTCTTATCGCCGGAAGCCAAGAAAGCGTATGCCTACAAAGGTGCTTTGGCGTGGGAACAGGGAACTATGAATTATCGTGCTTCCTCGCAATCACGGTATATGGAGTTGCAGAACAAAATCTTAGCAGCAGGTAACAAGCAACGCCAACAACAAACTCGTCAGCAGAACTTCATCAATGAGGCTTCTGCCAAGGGACTGATGCCTTCGCAGCAGGAAATCATGCAGGCACTTGTGGCTTCCGGCTATGATTTGGAGAAGATAACTCCCGAACAATCAATAAATGTCATAGCAGGGGTGTACTCCAAGAAATGGAACATCCCCGAGGCGGATGTCAAGCAATTCCTTACGTTAGTGCAAAGCGACGACCGTAAAGCCGAAGCATTCCTCGCACAAAAACATCCTGATTTGTACAAGAAACTGGCGGGTAATGCGCCGAATTCAAGCGAGTTCATGGATGTAGATACCAAAGAGAATGAGTACGGCAAACTTGGTGGACAAATATCGGATTTAGCGGAAGAAGCACGCGTATTGAAAGAGAATATGATGGATATGATGAAGCACGTGAACTATGTCTCATCACAGGGGAACTTCCACGTAGCAGGTTTGCCGACAAACACACTAGAAGACCTATACACGCAGATTGCCGATGGCTGGAAATCATCGTCAGAGTGCAAACAGGTTATTCAGATTGAGACAGGTTTGCAGGAGCGCTTGAATTCATGGGAACCATGTGTAGAATCAAACATGGGGAAGGACATTCCTTTTCCATCGTGGTGGACACAAGGACGCAAACAGGAGAATGCCGTTATTGCTACTTGGAACAAGCAGAATGCGCAGAAATGGCTCATTGCTGTGGCTGAGTATGACGGACAATTACGTGCATTGTATGAGCGCTTGGAAGTACTGGATAAGCAGTTGGAGCAGGTACGTAGCGGCGATGCGGAAACGTTCGCGTACTTAGATGCCAAGATGCAAGTCTATATTGCAGAGCAACTCTTGTTAGATTACTATTCTATGTTCACCGTGGCTTTGGGATTCCCATGCGCTGTGCCTCAGGAGGAAACGAAATACATGCCTTGCGAAACGTACGGCAAGGGATAAACCATATTCCCAAGCAGTAAATACAATATAATTAACAATCTTTATTAACCTCAAAATTTACAAAAAAATGAAAAAATTAATCTATTCAGCCGTAATGGCTTTGGTGCTCAGTTGTTTCATCGGTTGTATACCTCGCGTATCGGTAGGTGATGAACCGCAATTGGATGAAACGAACAGCACATTGGATGGCAAGTACTATGACAACACGGAGTACAAGTGCTGGAAATTCACATGGGAGTACACCGAGAAATCAACCGGAGAAGCTAATGTTCACGAGAGTGGCGTTGACTACGAATGGTTGACGGAATTGTGGGCCCAGTATGAAAAAGCTATGTGGTTGTACTCACACAATGTAAGTGCTTCAGCTTATGGCGCAAGTGCTTCGGTTACCGGTACGTGCAAGCTGGAGCAAACGCCGGATGACGAAAGTACGTGCTATGATCGCGACGAAGATTAATAGTAACGGTCTGATTATCAACCATTGAGATATCATATTTTTTCAAGCGCGGAGCATTTATTGCCCCGCGCTTTTTTTTAGATGTCATAATTTACGGAATCCTCATCCTCCGCGGAGAGAAGGTGTACAATGCGCTGTGCCTCAGGAGGAAACGAAATACATAACTTGCGAAACGTAGGGCAAGGGATAACTGCCGCAGAGGTTAAGTAATCTATCCTCTCAATAACACATCAGTCTATCCTCTCAATAACACACAAGCGTCACGCCAAACAGCGTGACGCTTACTATATACGATATATACCTAACTACCAACTCGCACCATATAGATGTAAGGTGTAAAGGCTAAGTATATAAACAAAGAGAGCCTAAGTTGTTACTTAGACTCTCTGAAATTCGTCTCGGGGGTTCTTTCTTTGTATAGCATGTCCGGCGATGCAAGCGGTAAGCCGACCCCATCCTATAAAGAAATTTTGGGGAGCAAAGACAAAGCCGTGAGCGAAGCGAACACCTTATTAAAAGGGGAAAGAAAAAATCGTTAAAAGAAGAGTTAAATGAGCGTTGTTCTAATTAGATTATCGCTGTTGTGATGTCTTCGGCTTCGGAAAGGGAGAGTTTCTGGCGGACTTGGGTCTTGCGCTGGTAGATGGCTTGGAGACTTTGACGAGTGATTTTCTCACACAAGTGTGCAATAAATAGCAAATATAGACCCGTTATATCAAAAAAGCAAGCCCATTTTTTACAGGCTTGCATTTGTATTAATCAGTAATTTATATCCTGATATAAAATAAGCGAGGAAGATGTCGCATGAGCCAATGAATAATTTTCCATCGTTTTGTTACGATCGCGACATGCTTCTTCTTGGCTATGGCATTAATAATTTGTTTTGCTGCTTTTTCAGTTGGCATGACCCAGAATAAGCCACTACCTTTGGCCATCCTTGTTTTAACTAATCTGGGTCGAATATCAGTTATGTGAATCGACAATTTGCTTTTATAAGCTTTTTTGCATAACGCTTCTATATAATTTATTTGATATGCTTTAGATGCAGAATATGCAGGAGCCAAAGGTTCGCCTCGGAGACCACCACAAGAACTGAGTATTACCAAATGTCCACTTGATTGCTCTTTAAACTTCTTGTATATTGTATCAACACAAATCGTCCAACCAACGATATTAATATCAATGGTTTGTTTCTCTATTGCAAAATCAAGTTCTGAATTAAAATCTCCTATTCCCGAACATATAATAGCTAAATGAATGGTTCCTTTGAAAATCGTCGATAGAAGTGTTTTTGTTTCTTCTATGTTCGATATATCACATTGTGCTATTTGTATGTTTGATGAATATTGAGAAAGTTCACAAAGTAATGGTTTGCGACGTGCAATCGCAATCACTTCATTTCCTTTAGTTGCATATTGTATGGCAAGTTCTCTACCGATGCCGGAACTGGCTCCAATAATTAGTATCCTCATCTTTTGCAAAACCTTTACAATTATATCCCTTCATACTTTACACTGCAAAGTTACTGCTATTTTTGTACATAGGCAAATTTAGGAGCGAGAAAGTGCAAAGAAAGTGGATTTTGTAGGGAAATATATTTAAGTGAATTTCGGTTTTGAACCAAGTGCTGGTTTTTTACATTTTGGTTCATTCCAAATATCTCGTGCTAACTCTTCCGTTTTCTCTTCATAATTAGCGTCGTCCCTCATATCTATAAAGTCGCGACCAGATAAGAATACAGGAATATCTTCCAAATTCCCAGACCTAAATAAAGGAATAAATTTCTCAGTTTTAATATCTTTTTGAATTTCAGCAGATATTATAGAATATTCAACGCCAACGCCCCCAACTAATTTCTCCGTTTTCTTTTTATAGTTCGGTGTCATCACACATATAACCCTTTGTGAATCTGTAATTGCATGCTCCATAAAATGAGGTAATAGTTTCCCAAGTTTCATCTCCCACTTATCTAGAATAACTCTTATTCCATATTTTGATTGAAGATGAGTAGCCAAATTTAGCACCCATGCCTCATGCTGTTCATCATCCCACGAATATGAGATGAACACTATTGGATGTTGTTCTTCTAACATTGAGGTTTCTACTTGTTTATCAGTAACGTCTTTCTCTGTCAGAGCTGATTCTGTTTCCGTTTTTTTGTCCTCTAATAAATCCAAATCGGCTTCAAACTCTATTTCTGCGCGATTATATACTAATTTATCCTCTATCCAAGATTGCAAATCCCCGTAGAAATACATTCTTTGTTCTTTAGGCAAACTCTCAATCAAATCTTTATAGTAGTCAACTCTACTTGTTGATCTCCCCTTTTTCCTAAGTTCATCAATGTACATGCCATACGACGGCGGTAATTCATCTGAATATTTTAAAATAAGGTTATAAAAATCGGATCCCTTAATATAGCATAATGCTCCCTCTTGTGATCCAATAATTCTCCAGAGTTTATTATATGCTTTATTCCAATCAGTATCAACACAAGCCGGAATTATCCATGGAGTATTCTGCATTTTACCCACAAGATTTTCCTCATAAATATAATCATACCCCTTTTGTGTTAATACGATGCATTCCAGAGGGTCTTTTTTATATGTAAAATATCCCGTTATTTGCAATCCGCCAAAGACTATATTAAACAATTCTTTCTCTTTGGGATTCAAATTCATGATTAACGAGAAACGAATTACTCTCATTGGTACGATTTCGCCAGCTTTGCACTTTGATGAGCGAAACTTATCAAAAATCAATTCGGCAATTTTTCTTTCATTCATAATCGTGTACGTCCAATTTTGTCAATAGTATTAAGAACATTATAACCAACTATTAGTTTGCATTCAAGTTACCAATCTCTTTTGTTAACGCATCCGCTCCTGCTCTGGTTGGCGAAACCGAAGTTATTTCCCCTTTAATTTTTGATTTATCAAACCCTAATTTCTCAAGAATGTAATTATGTTGCAATTCGAAAGACTTAAAGACATCATCCCAACTCATTGCATATATTTCATAATTATCAACTTTATTGACAAGAAAGCGTTTATTAAAATGTTCAAATGAACGATATTTATCCTTCACATCCTTTGACAGTTCCTTACTAACCACATAAAATTTCCACGTCCTAAGTTGACTATTAAATTGAGCCTCATTTTTAATAAGGTTCATGTAATCCTCAATTTGACGATATTGAACAACACCTATCTCAACATTAGGTCTCTTAAGTTCGACTATTACATTATCCTCTATCAAGTTAGAGTCCAAATACGGATGGATGTATTGCCTACACATGAAAATATCCGGCCGCCTATTTCTTTCTTCGCTACCTATAACTTCTGGCTTCGCATCTTCTCCATCGAGAATGTATAAATATTTTGAAATTAGATTTTCAAAAGATTCGTCATGCGATACCATGTGAAATTGTTCTCCAAAAAGCCAATAATTACTTTCAATGATTTTTTGTATATGATCTCTTTCATTCGTAAATTTTGATAAATCATACACCAATTTACGCAATGTCTCTATTACTTCATATCTATCATGAATCATATTAACCATGCGATTAATACGGCTAATCGTGGTTGAACGCAACACGTTTGACAATTGCTCTCGCTCTTCTTCTGATAAAGTTACTATACCATCCAAAATGGATATAATCCTTTCTCTTTCATTAGAATCCAACAAAAGGTTAAGGAAGCCAACTAATGTCTTTTCTTGTTCTTTTTTCAGACCTTTGAATATCTTCGGTTGGATAATATATATATTCTTTATAGCTTCCTCTAAATCTTGCCTGCGTTCTTGATCATATTTATTATCCTTAAAGCGAGGCATTGAACCATTTTTTACGAATTTTAGTAGCAGATCATTCGCTCCAATTTCTTTCACAAAGTGTCTTTCATATGATGCCAATCTTTTGCGCAATTCCTTCATCAATTCCTTATATGTAGGATCTAATTGATTAGTTACATTATCAAATCGCGGACTTGGTTCTTTTTCAAACTGGAAATTATTGAAATATGATGATGTAACATATACGCTATGATAAAAATTGATAGTATTATTGTTGAACGATGTCAAAACTTTACAGTTCTCTGAGAAATCGCCCTTCAACATGTAAAAATAAAATTTATCTCCAATCTTTTGGTTCCATCTTATATATGTCACATCAAATTGGTCATCGCCTATTTGCAATTGGAATTCATCTTTTGTACCAAATAGATATTCATAATCCAATTCTACTCCATTTAAGAGAATAGCATAATGCCTAAATCTATTCAAGCATAAAAACCAAGCAAATTTTTGTGCAATATATTCAGTAAAAGAAGCATCTATAAGATGTTCTTGATAGAGGCTTGTAAGATTTTTAAATGTAACCGTTGTTCCCGTGGATGCATTTGCATCTGTTATAATTGTTTCATCAGACACCTCATAATTTGACATATCTTCTACGGAGATGCTAATATTATATTGTTTTAGTTGTCCATCATCATCCATATATCGCGTATTCCAGTCGGCCATCAATGCAAAATTATGAAAAGAGAACCTTCCCTTTCCTTTTTTGCCTTTTACCTCAGACGTTCTTTGAAATGTTCGCATTTTTTGCGAATAAAGAAATGCGCCAAATGTTGATTCTAATGTCTTTCTATTGATTCCAGAACCATTGTCAGTTATAGAAAATTCCATAAGATTACCTAACTCATCTGCTACATAATCGAGTCGAACGGTTTGAGCACCAGCATCAAAGCCATTCCAAATATATTCAGCAATTGCTTGACGGTAATCTGTAGTAATCCCCGCATTTACTACGCTTTCATTATAGGCTGATATCTTATATTTCATGATATATTAGTTTAATATGTTGCACACCTAACTTACTTATTCTTCTTATGCATGGAACAAGTTATCCATTGTCAACTGAGCATTGATACCGTTTGCCCATGCGTTTTGTTTGAGGCCATAGGACGTTATCATCACAAGGCTTACTCCTTTGCGCGTTTTGGTTTTCGCTTGGAAAGTGCCTATTTTGTTACGTAACTCCAAATCGTATTTCTCGGTCAGTTCATATTCGCCTTGCGAAAACTTCATCTCACATATGTTGATCACATTATCGTCACGGTCAATAAGCATATCAATCTGCGCACCTTTCTCATCAGAAGCTCTCGGAACATACACCCATGAATAAACATTGCTTATAATACCGGATATACCTAATGCATGTTTTATCTGGTCTATATGTTGGAAACAAACACGCTCAAACGCCAAACCACTCCATGCGTTGTAAATTGGTTTTGATATTGTACACGACCAATAGTCTTTTTCATTGATAGTACCATCCGCCATAAACTTGAAGTAGAACAATGTGAAGTTGTCTATCAATTGATAGACAGTTTCTTTCTTGGCTTTTCCGATGGAGCTATACGAGCGCAGGAATCCACATTGTTCCAATTCACGAAGTGTTTTTGTCAGCGTGCCGCCACTCTCTTCTTCAAGTGCTGCCATTAACTCATTGCGCGTCATGCCGACCTTCTTGGTTCCAAGAGCCGAGACAACATCAATGTAAGTTTTGGGAGAACGGAATAATGATTTATATAGCGCCTCAAACTCATTCCGCATTTTTCCATTAGGATAGAAGAACATACGGTCAATATTTTGCGCCCAAGATAAATCTTTACGAATCATATCCCAGTAGAAAGGGATACCGCCAAGAATCATATAGGTCTCCAGGATATTGCGGCGACTCATACCCAAATTGCGCTCCGTCGCATATTGCTCACACTCGTGCAGAGTGAACGGACGCAAATAGATTTGTTCCGTTAAGCGGTTATGCAAGCCACCATAGTTCATAACGATTTTGTCTATGATCCAAGAAGTTGCACTTCCGCATACTACCAAAACTATATCTTTACGAGCGGTCGCCCATCCATTCCAAAAATGATCAAGTGCCGAAACAAATTTAGAGTTAGGAGTGTCCAACCAAGGAAGTTCATCAATAAAGATTACTTTCTTTCCTTCCGGCAGCGTACTTAAGTGCTGACCTAACATAAAGAACGCCTGAGACCAGTTTGAAGGGCGTTTTACCTTTTTCATTCCTGCAATAATCAAGGAATTAGCAAATTCCTCTAATTGCTCCCGGATAGAAGCATCTTGCAAGCCCGTGTGTTGGAAGGCAAAGTTGTAATTGAACGTCTCACGCACAAGATACGTTTTCCCGACACGGCGACGTCCATAAACAGCCGCAAACTCAGATTTATCGCTCTCTAACAGCGATAGCAATACTCGTTTTTCTTCCTCTCTGCCAAGCATAACGTGTGGTACATTTTAATTTTCGGGTGCAAAGTTACAACAAAAATTTGACATACGCAACCAAATCGTGTATTTTTTTTGAGATTTGGCTAAAATTCTCGCATTTTCACAACAGCACTCAGCCAAATCTATGAATTTTTTGCAGATTTGGAGAAGGTTGTTCGCATTTCTAGAGATTAGGAAGATCTAAAAGTTTGCTTAAATAGAGGGAAGATTACTTGCAAGACAAGCGCAGAACAAACTCTAATGATTTTGTATTTTCAGTGTTTCTTCGTGTAGTTTCTTATAGAACAATCTACATCCATCCACATCTGCCAACGTGAAGTCAAATAATTGATACATTTTATCGAGGAGATTGTTTTACTTGACTCATAATAATGTTGGTGTTTGATGTTAATAAATGGGGTAATTTGAAATCGAGTGCAAAGATACGACAAGGGGGATGGTGATTTCCCAGTGCTTCCCAATTATGCACAATAAATCCCACTAATATACACTTCGGGTGGAGCGCGAGGGTTATATGATCCAAGAAAGGGCATTAGTCTATATCAATCGTGAAGGTTTCACAGATAAAACGTACAGCCTTTGGTGGAATCACTTTGGCGTTTGGTTGGACGCCTAATTTACGTAATTTATCCTTATACGGATGTAACCATTTATATAATATGCGACGCGACACACCCGCGCAATCCGCTAGTTGGATGTGGGTCATTGCTTTGTATTTTGCCATAATATCATTTGCTATTTAATCATTTATAATAAGCGGCATACTATGCCGCGTAATGGACAATGTTATTATCGTGAAGGATTATGGTGGAGGACGAGGGGATAGACAAAAGAAACACCCCGCATTGAAATGCAGGGTGCTTGAATGTTCAGGATATTTATAAGATAAACTAATTAATGAAAGGTAGCATCAGATTATGCCGTGCTCGAGGGCGAAGCGAACCATCTCGACGGAAGATGAGAGACCGAGTTTGTTGAAGATATTGGTCTTATGGCTATTGACAGCGCGGAGGGAGATGTGGAATTCATCCGCTATCTCTTTGCCCAGTTGGCCTGCGCAACATGCCTCGATGATTTCCAGTTCGCGTTTGGTAAGAAGTGCTGAGGCGCGTTTATTGAGTTTGGCATCAGCTATATCGCGCACCAGTACCGCTATGTCGCGACCGTAGAAAGGCACTTCCTCCGCGACGGATTCGATGGCGAGCCGTATTTCCTCCAAGGGTCCGTTCTTGCTAATAAAACCGTCAATACCAATAGCCATGAGTTGGGTGATGACATACTCTTTGGTATCTACGGAAAGGACGATGATTTTAATATCAGGATACTCGGTTCGCATGCGTTTAGCGACCTCGAAACCGTTCGTGCCGGGCATAAGGATGTCCAATAAGAGCATGTCGCAGGGTGTGCTTTTCTCTAAAGCAGCAAAAAGTTCTTCCGCCGAGGATGCGGAGATAGTAATGGTATGCGGAGTGTCATGAAGGACTCCCGCCACGCCTACACGAATCAGTTCGTGGTCGTCTATAATAGCGATATTCATAAGGTTTTTCTGCGAAAAACGTTAAACTGTTAAATTGTTAAGCTGTTAAATTCTCACCCTCACTGTCGTTCCATTTTCGGGTGAGCTATCAATAGTCAAAGTGCCTTTATTGAGCCGGATGAGTTCGCGACAAAGCAGCAGTCCGATACCTGTACCGCTCTCTCCGTTGGTGCCGGTATGGCTGACGACACGCGTAGTAGCATGCATGATCTCGTCTATCTGTTCCGGAGAAACCGGTTCGCCGGAATTATGAACAAACAAAGTGTTCGGAGCTGTTGTGCCAACCTCTACGACACTTCCCTTGGGGGCAAACTTAACCGCGTTAGCCAGCAGATTCCGCAGCACGGTTCGGAGTGCTTCCCTGTCGGCTGTAACGAGTGTGCGTTCCGCTTTTACATCTATCGTTACGCCTTTGAGGTCTGCTGTGCTCCGCAATAGCGAAACGGTATCCGCTACCAGACTGCTTAGATCCAGACGCACCGGTTGCATGGTTCGTTTACCTTGTTCCAACTGCGCTATCTCGCCCAGGTTACGTAGCAGTGCCAGTTGGCTGTCACTTCCTGAAAGGAGTTGTCCTACCAGCGCACGGGTTTGGTCCGGCGAGTAGAGTTCGAAATCGCGGTAGAACATACGGAGCACTTGTTGCTGCGCGACCATCGGGTTAGTCAGGTCGTGTGTGAGGATGGTGTACTGCCGCTCCTTATAACATGCGGCTTCTTCTATAGCCCGCTTGCGGTATCCTATGAGGAGCACAACCACTATCAGAAGTGCTATTATTGCTATGGTGAGTATCGAAAAAAGGAGCAATTGTCGCGAGCGGGTCTGCTCCGCTTCTATGGTACGCTGCTGTGCAGCTATCTGCTGCTCTTTGCGGAAAGTGTCGTACCGCACTTGAGCTACGGTCAGTTGCCGTGCAGTCTCGTCGGATTGTATCTGCTCATGGAGAACACGTGCTTTTTCCAGCCATTGGAGTGCTTCAGCCGGATGAGCATCTGCCGCAGCCTGCCGATACAGACGGTCGCAGGCTTCGTATTCCTGCTTTTTCATCCCCAACTCACGTGCCAAGGTATAGGCTTTGTGCAGTTGGTTGTCCTGCAAGAGGATAATGAGTTCAGAGGGTTTGTTGCCTGTTTCGCGTGCGATGTCGAGTGCCTGCCGGTTGTACTCTTTGGCACGCACTGTCTGACCTAATTCAGCATAGATATTTGCCAGTTGCGCGAGCCGCATCCCTTCTTGTGCTCTGCGTCCCGATTGCCGCTCTATTTGCAAAGCCTCGTCTGTGAGTTTCAGCGCTTCGGAGAGCATAGCCACTTGCTCCACTTCGGGCAGCGATTTGCTTTTCGCCATGAGCACCTCGCCGAGCATAGCTTGGCGGGTGGCAAGTGACTTGGGACTATGCTCCTGATCCTGCGCAAGGAGTTGCTGTTCTATCAGGATGGCACGGCGCAGGTAGTCTTCAGCTACACCGTGCTTGCCTGCTGACGAATAGACTCCGGCAAGGTTCCCTAATGACGCAGACAGGTCTTCCGGCATGCCGTGCTGCTCGTCATATTGGAGACACAGCTCGCCGTAACGCAGCGCCTCGGTATAGTCCCCCAGCCGGTGATAGCAGTACAGCAGGCATGAGTAGAACTCGCACCGGAGCGCCGCCGAGTCGGCGGGTGTCTGTGCCAGACCGTCCATGTTGACGGCTACCGCCTGCTGCAACCGTCCGCTCACGGCTTCGTGGTAGGCGCTGTCCACCATCGACAGCAGCTCTTCGCGCGTGGCAGCAGAACCGACCGCCACGGCGAACAACAGAAGTGATATAAGCCCTTTTCGTTTCACGATGCAAAGGTACTATCTTTCTACGACATATGCAAGTTTTATTGCACTTTTTGACCTTGTGCATTGTACATCTTACCCTCGCGGAGGATGTAGATGTGATCTTCGTAGAGAATCTTTTGGCAATCGGATGTTGGCGATTGGCTATGGGTGTTCTCCACACTGGTTGGAATAACATCAATAACTATATTATCCGATTCTACACTA
>SUXC01000025.1 GCA_015061165.1 Bacteroidales bacterium | reverse complement strand
AAAGAACAGTTAATAAAAATGATAGATGCCTATCTCTCAAAACCACATACAAAAAGAAGAAAAAATAAAACCTACTAAAGCTATCAAAATAACACTTTTAGGTACTCAAAATGTTACATAAACCAAAAATTAATGAGTGGATATACTATGATGACAAAACAAAGAAAGTGGCTATTAATGCCTGGCATTTAAGTTATAATAGAGGTGTCAAACAAAAAGATTTTTTTGAAGGATTAGTAAGCGCATATCACAAGTTTATAATAGAACATCAAGATTTTTGTAAACATCGTTAAATATTTAAAATATAATCACTATGGCACTTTGGAGAATTTCAGTTAAGAGAAGCGAGTCAGTAAATGGTATCCGCTTGGAAAAAGGGATGTTTGTTGATATGGTAACTCCCGTAGGCATGTCAGACCCGTTACGGTCAAACCTCGGAGCTAATCAGCCAAAAATCAACAACTTGTTTGTTGGCAAGTATGGCGTTGATTTGTTAAAAGCAGGATTGATTTGTACAGCTCATCTTCAATCAGAAAAAATTTCGTAAAGTAGTGTTTTTATATCTGTCTTTCATTTTATGAAAGAGTAAAGCAGTAATTTTGCAGCGTGATTCGAAAAGAGTCGCGCTGCATTATTTTTATATTAAAGAATAACGAATAAATTATTACTTATGAACAAACAATCTATCAATGACCAACTTGAGTTGTTGCGTCTTAAAGAATTATTTATGTCGGACATTAAGATCCGAAGTAAAATGACAGACCTAATTTCCAGCGATCACGAGCGTACGGATTTTAAGAAGTTCTGCGAGTTTACACACTGCGAGCCCCGCATTGCAAAAATGCTATCGCAGTTATGGGTCATAGATATGATTTTAACTCCAAAAGAGATAGCAGCAGAAAGAACAAGATTAGAAGCACTAAGCTATTGGAATGATAATCGGCAGTCGTTGGAAAAATTAGCGCCATGTATAAGTATTTTGCAAGACAATCAGTTTGCAAAATCTGAAGCGATAATAGATGGCTATAATTGCGAACTTAGTATGCTATTGTCGAACAATGAATTATTGGGAATATTACGTGTTCTGCCTCATTATGGGCCTGGAATGGGAACTGGAATTGGAATTGAATCTTTGATTTCTCAATATATTAAATCTAAGTTCAAGAATTTCTTTACACATGAGGAGAGGTATGCTTTGGTTAAAAGGTTCTATGTTGATTCTTACGAAGAGGCTTTTGATTGGTATAAAAATGTTTTAGACAACTTTATGCAATTAGATGAAGCTACAAAATAGGATTATTCTTTCAGCAACTTCTCCAAGCACACCTGCAATGCCTCCGTCCAGTGTGGAATAGCGATACCGAAGGTCTGTTTGATCTTCGACTTGCTCAGCACACTGAAGTGTGGGCGAGGGGTCTGGTATTGATACTCGCTGCTGAGGATTGGGCGCAGTTGGCAACTTGCCATCTTATCTGCTGCCTCTTTACTGAGTAAGGATTGCGCGCGTGCAAAAATCTCATGCGTGAAATCGTACCACGAGCAGACACCCTCATTGGTGAAATGATAGACACCCGCTTGCCAAACAGGAGCATTGATGACTGCAAATATAGCCACCGCCAAGTCTGCTGCGTAGGTGGGCGAACCTATCTGGTCAAAAACAACACCCAACGCCTCGCGCTCTTGTCCTAAACGCAACATGGTTTTCACGAAATTGTTGCCAAAAGTGGAATACAACCACGCTGTGCGAATAATAACTGCTTTGGGACTAACGGCTTGCAGCAACACTTCACCTTCGCGCTTGGTGCGACCGTAAGCGGTACGAGGTGCTACGGAGTCCGTTTCGGAATAGGGAACGCAAGCCTCTCCTGAGAAGACATAGTCGGTGCTGACATGAATGACTTTTGCACCAGAGAGCCCAAGGTTCTCAACGGCTAAGGCGTTAATCTTGTGCGCCATGTCTTCGTCTGTTTCGGCTTTGTCCACATTCGTGTAAGCAGCGCAATTGACAATCACATCAATCGCGTTGTCAGTTACAAACTGATTAACAGCCTCGCGTGAGGTGATGTCTAATTCTGCTATATCGGTAAAGAAATATGTATGCTGAGTGTGTTGCGCCGAGAGGACACGCATCTCGTTGCCTAACTGTCCGTTGGCGCCTGTGATAAGAATATTCATGAATAATTTTGAATTATGAATTTTGAATTTTGAATTAAAAAGGATTATCCAATTCTGTAAGTAATGGATGGTGCTTGTCTTTCTCGCTGAGAATCATTGCCTCAGCAGGGATCTGCCAATCAATCTTCAGCGCAGGGTCGGTGAGTAGAATACCACCATCGGCCTCAGGATGATAGAGATTGTCGCACTTATACGTAAACACCGCACGTTCGCTTAGCACAGAAAATCCGTGTGCAAAACCGCGAGGGAGATAGAACTGGCGATGGCTTTCGGCATCCAGTTCTACCGCAAAATGCTGCCCATAGGTAGGACTATCTTTGCGCAAGTCCACTGCCACATCCAATACGCGCCCTTCGGCACAACTGACCAGTTTGGCTTGGGTATAAGGTGGACGTTGGAAATGCAGACCACGCACTACGCCAAACGAAGAACAGGATTGGTTGTCCTGCACAAAAGTGGCATCAACGCCCGCTTCGCGGTAGCGTTGTTCGTTATAAGTCTCTACAAAATAGCCGCGTGTATCGCGAAAAACTTTGGGCTCAATAACCAACAGACCCTCTATAGGTGTTTTGAAAACTTCCATAACTTTTATGAAATATGGTGCAAAGGTAGTGTTTTTTTTGCATATGTGCAAATAAAAGTGTACCTTTGCAGCAAAATTTAGACATTGCAGTATGAAACAGCGTGTAAAATATCTTGTTGCAACCTGGTGCGTTGCGTTGTTATCTATGAGTAGTATGTGGGCTGTGGCACCACTTCCTGGGTTGGGTCTCACGGAGCCCGTTCGCAAGCATATCCCACAAGGTGTGGTTAGCCAACAGCGTGCGGCGCGAGTGGCTGCGGAGTGGCAAGCACCCAAGTTGGTTTCACGCGGCTTGCTCATAGTGGTAGAGTTTGCAGATACGCCATTGGCGGCAGGCAACACGGTGCAGTCGTTTGACTCGTTGGCAAATGCGGATGACTATACCTATAACGGAGCCATGGGCTCGTGCAAACAATACTATCAAGACCAATCGAATGGCAAATACATTCCGCAGTTTGATGTGGTAGGTCCAGTGGTATTGCCTCAAAACACAGCATACTACGGCACGGATGCTGCATATACGGGAGATGATAGATATGTGGCGGATTTCGTGATTGATGCCTGCAAAGGTGCGCAAGCGATGGGCGTGGACTTCTCGAACTATGACCAAGACAACGATGGCAATGTGGACTTGGTGTATATCATCTATGCTGGGTATAGCCAAGCCGATGGCGGTGCTGCTACCTGCATTTGGCCTCATGCTTGGGATATGCAGTCGGCTTTGTACTACGGCAATACGAATCAGAGCGAATATTTTGTGAAAGCCAATGCTGCTGGGATTATCACATCGCAGAACTTGCCCGTGCTGAATGGCAAGACCATTATGCGCTATGCTTGTTCGAATGAGTTGATTTTTAATTCGAGTGCTCGCACAAGTATAGGAACTATCTGCCATGAGTTTGGTCATGTGCTGGGCTTGGCGGACTTGTATATTACGGATGATAGTGCGCCCGGAGAGACGAAGTTAGTGCCCGGTTCGTGGGCACTGATGAGCCACGGCAACTATCTCAACAATGGCAATACGCCTCCAAACTTGTCGGTATGGGAGAAGTATTATTTGGGATGGGCAGAACCAGAGATGTTGTATGCCAACGAATATGTGGTGATGCCTGCGGATGGCATGAGTTATCGCCAACTCAATCGCACGGGTGTCGTTTCGGCAGATGGACCACTAACTACCGACACCACCTATTATTTGGAGAACCGTCAGATGACGGGCTGGGATAGTTATTTGCCCGGACATGGTATGTTGGTATGGCGCGTGGTGTACGATGCGGATGACTGGTACTACAATACACCTAATAACTATACCACTCGTTTCCAACTTATAACTGCCAATGGCTCTACACCATACACAAGTGACTTGCAAGGTGGTAAGCGACAAGATGTGCCCTTCCCTGGTTCGTGGTTCGTGACAGAGTATGAACCATACGAACATACAGACTTGACTGATATAGAGGAAAATGATGGCATAATTTCGTTTCAATTTACCAATACAACCTATACCCACGTGGAAATGCCAAAGGTGGATATAGATATCAACGCTCATGTTTGGTACAACCTATTGGGACAGCCCGTGGATATAGAATCCCACAAAGGAGTTGCCATTAGCAAAGGACAGAAAATCATTATACGATAACGTTTTCTTATCTATATGAATAAAGAAACGAGGGGCAACCCTCGTTTCTTTTACTCATATTGTTGAAATAGGAAATCGTTGTACGGATAGCGCTGAATATGAATGGCTTTGATACGATTATAGAACAGCGACTTCAGTTCATCAATATTCGTTTTTTGCCTTGCAGAGATGAAGATACAATCGTCATGCAGTTTTGCCATCCAAGTGCGTTGCAGTTCCTCCAGTGAGATGTTCTCGCGCTTGATAGGAGTAAGGTCGTCTTCCTCTTTGGGCGTGTAGGTAAAGGCATCAATCTTGTTGAAGACTACGATGCGTGGAATCTGCGCCACGGTCTTTTCTGATTTTCGATTTCCGTTACCCGATTTCTGCTTCTTTGACCAAGGGTCTGCTTCTTTGATTTCCGTTTGTTTGGTTAGCAACTCATTGATAGTTTGCTCCACTACTTCGTATTGCTCTTCAAAATTAGGGTGGGAGATGTCCACTACGTGGATGAGCAAGTCTGCTTCGCGCACTTCGTCCAGCGTGGACTTAAACGACTCCACCAAGTGGTGAGGCAGTTTGCGTATAAATCCAACCGTATCAGAGAGCAAGAAAGGCAGGTTCTCAATTGTTACTTTGCGCACAGTGGTGTCCAATGTGGCAAAGAGTTTGTTCTCGGCAAAGACCTCGGACTTGCTGATGAGATTCATGATGGTGGACTTGCCCACGTTGGTATAGCCGACAAGTGCCACGCGCACCATCTTGCCACGGTTCTGGCGTTGCGTAGCCATCTGGCGGTCAATCTTCTTCAGTTCCTCACGGAGCAGAGCAATACGTTGTCCGATGATTCGTTTATCCGCCTCAATCTGCGTTTCACCCATACCACGGCTGGTAGTGCCACCGCCTCGCTGACGGTCAAGGTGCGACCACATACGGGTTAGGCGAGGCAACATATATTGCAAATGCGCCATCTCTACTTGCGTCTTGGCATAGGAAGTCTGTGCGCGATGAAGGAAAATCTCCAGAATAAGGATCGTGCGGTCAATGACACGAACAGGCTGCTTGTGGTTGTCCTTAATCTCGTTCTGATTGTGCGCATTGAGCGCTTTCTCTATGTTGCGGAGTTGGCGAGGCGATAGTTCATCGTCGAAAATGACCATATCAATAAAGTCATCGGTATCAGCAAACTGCTGAATATACTGGTTGATTTCTTGCAGTTTACCTTCTCCCACATAGGTAGATGTGTTGGGATAGTCAAGGCGTTGCACAAAACGCTTGACACAGCGGGTGTTGTTGGTGTCGGCAAGAAATTCCAACTCATCCAAGTACTCTTTTGTTCGTTCTTCGTTTTGATTGGGGGTAATGAGTCCCACCAAAACTGCATTCAGTTGTCCCATAGGGTTGTGTAGTATTGTGTAGTATTGTGTAGGGTTGTGGCGAAAAAAGTGTGCAAAGGTACAGATTTATTTTTACTTGTGCAAATTTTATGGGATTTGGACTGAAATTATGTGAATTTTGTAGAATAATGTTGTTTGTTTGAATAATATTTTGTATCTTTGCAGGGTAAAATGAAATAATCTTTAATTCTAATACGTTATGAAACGAGTTGTAGTTTATTCCCTATTATGTTTAGGGCTGGTTTTCTCCTCTTGTGGGAAGCATGGTGGTTCATCGCTGCATTTTGATGCGGATAGTGCGCGCGTACTGATTGAGCAGGCAATAGCGGATTCGCTCATCCCTGGTGCCGTACTGTGCGTGGTGGATGAAGGCAAGATTGTGCATCTGGAGGCATACGGCTATCGCGCTATTGTGCCTGAACATGAGGAGATGACGGAGAATACGATTTTTGACCTTGCCTCGGTGAGCAAACCCACAGGCGCAGGTACGGCAGCGTTGCTATTGGTGAAGGAAGGCAAGTTGTCGGTGGATGATTTGGTGTGCAAGTATATTCCGAACTTCCACCCCGATGTGACGGTGCGTCACCTGATGACCCACTATTCGGGCTTGCCTGCGTATTTCATTGCAGCACCTATGGAAAAGAAGTTCTTAGAGGCAATAGGCGATGGGCGATTGGCTATGGACACGGAGCAGGCGCGCCGTGATTTTACCATTGACTCTATTGCACGCTGCAAAAGACCTACGGCTATTGATGAGAAGTATCGCTATTCCTGCCTCAATTTTATCTCGTTGCAACGTGTGGTGGAGACTATCGTCGGCACGGATGTGAACACCTATTTGCAGGCTAAACTTTATGACCCTCAAGGTTGGGAAACGATGGGCTGGTTGCCCGATAAAGCCAATATTGAGCGTATCGCGCCCACCGAGTGGCATGATGATATACAGTTGCGTGGCGATGTGCATGACCCTGTGGCGCGTGTGATGATGTGCGGTATATCGGGCAACGCGGGTGTGTTTGCTACGGCAGAGGAGATTGGCAAATGGGCTATCTGGTATATGGACCAGCCACAAGAGGTGCGCGAAAGTGCTTGCCATGCAGGCCTTTGGACAGAGGAGGTGCAGTTGGCTGCGGACACATTGCAAACAACTGTGGAGAGCCGCCATACAGGTTACACGGGAACGAATGTGGTCGTGTGGCCAGAGTATAACCGCGCTGTGGTGCTGCTGGCGCATCGCGTTCACCCACATGACAAAGGCAGTATGTACCGCCTGCGCACAGCCATCAAAGAGTTGGTCAGACCGTAGATAAATGGTCGAAATCTGCAATAAACCCGCTGCTTCCTATAGGAACTCTACGGGAACTCTGCGGGAACTCTACGGGAACTCTACGGGAATTGTACGGCAGATACAAGGAAATGTGCCGTTTTTTCATCGAATGAAGACAGACGCTGGAAATACTTACTAAAAATAGAAATTAGAGAAACTGAGGTCAAAAATAACGCTTTTTTGGGGAAAGTTTGCGTATGTCAAAAAAAAGTAGTATCTTTGCACTCGCTTTAATGGATTGGTATAAAGCGTAGCGTGTAAGGTGTAAAGTGTAAAGGCAGGATGTATATAGCCATAGCAGGAAATATCGGAGCAGGTAAGACGACATTGACAAAAATGTTGGCGAAGTACTACGGTTGGGAACCTCGCTTTGAGTCGGTGAGTTTTAATCCGTACTTGGAGGATTATTACACAGACATCAAGCGCTGGTCGTTCTGCGTGGAGACCTACTTCCTCAAAGAGCGTTTCAAAGATATGCTGCGCATTAAAGAAGTGGAACACACTATCGTACAAGACAGAAGTATTTTTGAAGGCGTGCATGTGTTCGTAACCAACAACTACCTGCGCGGCGACCTGTCGGAGCGCGATTATCAGACATACATGGAACTCTTTGACCACATGAAACGCATGATGCGTATGCCCGACCTGATGATATACCTACGCAAATCGGTGCCATCGCTAATCGCACAAATACAAAAACGTGGTCGCGACTACGAGAAAACCATGCAACTGGACTACCTGCGTGACCTCAATGAACGCTACGAGGAGTTTATATACAAACAATACGAGGGTAGGGTGCTGGTCATTGAAAGCGATGACCTCGATTTTGAAAACAATATGGAAGACTTTAGGAAAATCGTCAATAAAATAGATGCGGAACTCTTTGGACTGTTCTCGGAAACGAACAGGAAGTAAATAATAAAAGACAACATAGACAACTTGCGCCCAAATCAAATAGCACCCCATTCGCCCACGAGGCTCATCGGGGACCCCGCAAATTCCTTGGGCGCTAAAGGAGAAAGATTATGCATATAGCAGTAGCAGGAAACATTGGTTGCGGTAAGACCACTTTGACCAACATGCTGGCAAAACATTATGGCTGGCAACCACGCTTTGAGAGCGTGGAGTTTAATCCATATTTGGAGGATTTTTATGCGGACATGGGCCGCTGGTCGTTTAACTTGCAGATATACTTCTTGAACAAACGCTTCAAAGATGTGGTGGATATATCCAACTCCAACGAGTTTATTATCCAAGACCGCACCATCTATGAAGACGCTCGTATCTTTGCACCCAACTTGCACCGTCAAGGATATATGTCGGATAGAGACTTTGATAACTATCGCGACCTGTTTGACCTGATGATGTCGCTGGTGAAGATGCCCGACCTGATGATTTATATCCGTAGTACCATTCCAAACTTGGTGGCACAGATACAAAAACGCGGTCGTGCATACGAGTCAAGCATGCGCATTGACTACCTACAGGGCTTGAATGAGTTGTACGAGAACTGGATTGCGGACTACAAGGGCAAATTGCTCATTATCGATGGCGATACCATCAAGTTCGGCGACCGACCAGAAGACTTCCGCTATATCACCGACCGCATAGATGCGGAATTGTTCGGATTGTTCCCATTTGAGGGGACTTCGGAACACGGAAGGGAAGTGAAATAATTTACGATTTGACGATTTACAATGTACGATTGATTTACGATTTGACAATATTGTATAAATGATTAAATCGCTAAATAGTACATAGATAGTAAATTGTACATTGTCCAATTGTAAGTAACCTTGATACAGAAGTTTTTAGATTATATTGCCATAGAGAAACGGTACTCAGCGCGTACCGTGGGAGAGTATGGAGATGATCTAAAAGCGTGGTGCGCGTTCTTGGGATGGACAGTGGAGGAGTTTGACCCATCGAAAGTAGCAGCAGAGGATGTGAAGTTGTGGATGATTGATATGCTGGATGAGCAAAAACAATCGCCACGCAGCGTGAAGAGGCGGTTGTCGGCAGTGAAGAGTTTCTACAAGTTCCTGCTGCGGGTGGGATTGGTGAAAGTGGACATTACACGTGCGATTGTAGCACCAAAAACAGACAAACCGTTGCCTCTATACTTCCGAGAGAGCGAGATGCAAGGGGTGAAAATCAACCAAGAACGCGACTGGAACGAGGATATGAGTGAAGAGGAGCAGTTTACGCACCTGCGCGATTACCTGATGGTGGAGATGTTGTATCAGACGGGTATGCGCCGCGCAGAGTTGGTGGGACTGAAAGAGGTGGACGTAGATACGCGACAACAACAAGTAAGAGTGTTCGGAAAAAGAGCCAAAGAACGAATCGTGCCGATAGGCGAAGGGCTATGCGAACTAATAGAGGAGTATCGGAAAAATAAACGCAGTTTTTTGGGCGAGAGTGCAGGGGTTGGCACGTTTCTTGTGCGAAAAAATAGAAAAGGCGAATGGGTGGAAATGGATGCGCACACCCTATATAATATAGTACGTGCGCGTATGGGGGAAGTCAGTACACTGAAAAAACACTCGCCACACGTATTGAGGCACACGTTTGCGACAAGCATGCTGAATAACGGAGCAGATATACGAACCATACAAAGCCTGTTAGGACATGCGAGTTTGGCTGCCACGCAAGTATATACGCATGCGACCTTTGAACAGATGAAAGAAGCATACGAAGCGGCACACCCGCGGAGTAGAAATAAATAATAACTTAACATTAAAAAAGGAGGAAACCATGAAACTGAACGTAAAAGCCGTGAATTTTGAGACAGCAGAGCGTCTTGAGAAGTACATCGAGAAGAAAACACGTCGTTATGAGAAATTGCTTTCCCCTTCCGCTGAACTGGAGATACGTATGACGGTGGTGAAACCAGAAACGAATCTGAACAAAGAGACCGCTATCCGTATCATAGGTATGGGAATGGAGTTGTTTGCACAAAAAGTTTGTGACACTTTTGAGCAGGGCATTGATGAATGCTTGGAGGCGTTGGACAAACAATTGGAGAAGCAAAAAGATAGATAAAATCCCTCAATTTTGAGTAAGAAGCGGGGTTTTTGCCCCGCTTTTTTATGAAAAATGAAATAAAATTGCATTTTTTTTGGAAAATATTTGGTCAGTTCAAAAAAAAGCAGTACCTTTGCACCGCTTTTCCGCCGACGTGTTAGAAGGCATGGCAAAAAAAGCCGAAAAGTGACCCGCCTCTTTAGCTCAGTTGGCCAGAGCACGTGATTTGTAATCTCGGGGTCGTTGGTTCGAATCCGACAAGAGGCTCCAAAAATGGACATTGAAATAAACATTGGGAGTATTCCAGAGCGGCCAAATGGGGCAGACTGTAAATCTGCTGGTTTTCACCTTCGGTGGTTCGAATCCATCTGCTCCCACAAAAAAAATAACCGTCGCGGAAGTCGTGGTTAATTCGCGGAAATAGCTCAGTCGATAGAGCACTAGCCTTCCAAGCTGGGGGTCGCGGGTTTGAGCCCCGTTTTCCGCTCGATTTTTATTTATACGCTCGTATTTGTCGAGCCGTAGCGAGTGGGTTTCGCGCTGCTGATGTAGCTCAGTGGTAGAGCGCATCCTTGGTAAGGATGAGGTCGCGGGTTCAACTCCCGCCATTAGCTCAAGGTTTTACAGCCAAACAATGCTCTTTCGGGAGTATTGTGGTGTGTAAAACGGAGATTAATTAGGTAAAACTTATAGTATTAACGTTAATAACTAAATTCTAGAATTATGGCAAAAGAAAAATTTGACCGTTCGAAACCACACGTGAACATTGGTACAATTGGTCACGTTGATCACGGTAAAACTACTTTGACCGCTGCTATTACTACTGTATTGGCATCTCGTGGTCTTTCTGAGCTTCGTTCATTCGACTCTATCGACAATGCTCCAGAGGAGAAAGAGCGTGGTATTACTATTAACACTGCACACGTTGAGTATCAAACAGCTACTCGTCACTACGCTCACGTTGACTGCCCTGGTCACGCTGACTACGTAAAGAACATGGTAACTGGTGCTGCTCAAATGGACGGCGCTATCATCGTAGTAGCTGCTACTGATGGTCCTATGCCTCAAACACGTGAGCACATCCTTTTGGCTCGTCAGGTGAACGTTCCTCGCTTGGTTGTATTTATGAACAAGTGCGACCTCGTTGATGACGCTGAGATGCTTGACCTCGTTGAGATGGAGATGCGTGAGCTTCTTTCATTCTATGAGTTCGACGGCGACAATACTCCTATCATCCGTGGTTCTGCTCTTGGTGCATTGAACGCAGTAAAAGAGTGGGAAGACAAGGTTATGGAGTTGATGGATGCTTGCGATACATGGATTGAGTTGCCTCCACGTGCTGTTGATAAACCATTCTTGATGCCTGTTGAGGACGTATTCTCTATTACAGGTCGTGGTACCGTAGCTACTGGTCGTATCGAAACTGGTATCATCAAAGTTGGTGAGGAAGTTCAATTGATCGGTCTTGGTGCTGAGGGTAAGAAGTCAGTTGTAACTGGTGTTGAGATGTTCCGTAAGTTGCTCGACCAAGGTGAGGCTGGTGATAACGTAGGTTTGTTGCTCCGTGGTATTGACAAAGATGAGGTTCGCCGTGGTATGGTAATCACCCACCCAGGTGTTGTTAAACCTCACGAGGAGTTCAAGGCTTCTGTTTATATCTTGAAGAAAGAGGAAGGTGGCCGTCACACTCCATTCCACAACCACTATCGTCCACAATTCTACATCCGTACAATGGACGTGACTGGCGAGATCACTTTGCCAGAGGGTACAGAGATGGTAATGCCAGGTGATAACTTGGAGATCAAGGTTAAGTTGATCTACCCAGTAGCTTGCTCTGAGGGTCTCCGTTTCGCTATCCGCGAGGGTGGTCGTACCGTAGGTTCAGGTCAAATCACTGGTTTGCTTGACTAATACAAAGTCTGACTAAGGTCAGCAATAAACAACGATTGCCGAAGTTTCGGCTTCGGCAATCACTTACGGAAGTCTTCTAATGGTAAGAAAGCGGTCTCCAAAACCGTCAATGTGGGTTCGATTCCTGCCTTCCGTGCTGTTACAAAAAATAGCTTCCGTCTGACTTCGGCGAATGCTGAGGCCAGATGTTTGGCGCGAATAAGGAATAAAGAAAAAACTACAGATATGAAGTTCGTTGAGAATCTTAAAGAATCCTACAATGAGTTGGTTCACAAAGTGAGCTGGCCTACTCGTAAAGAATTGTCCAAAAGCGCAGTGCTGGTGTTGATCGCTTCCATAATACTGGCGCTCATCGTATGGCTGATGGACTTTAGCTTTGAGTCGATTATGACATTTGTTTACGGCTTGTTCTAATCTGTTAATGAGTTTAGCTATGGCTGAGAACAATTACAAGTGGTATGTGCTGAAAGCAATCAGTGGTAAGGAGAACAAAGTGAAAGAGTATATCGAAGGCGCTTTGGTCACCTCTACTTTGTTTAAGGAGTATGTATCCCAAGTCTTAATCCCAACCGAAAAAGTGGTAGCTCTCCGTGGTGGCAAGCGCGTGATTAAAGAACGCAACATGTTGCCTGGTTATGTGCTCGTAGAGTGCAACTTGACCGATGAGTGCTATCCTCTTTTGCGTAACATTCCTAACGTACTTGGATTCCTGAGTGAGAGTAAATCTTCTACTAAGCCAGCCCCTGTGCCACAAGCAGAGATCAATAAGATTATCGGCAATGTGGATGATACAGCGGTGGAGGCAGTATTGGAAGATACCTTCTTTGAGGGCGAGCGCGTGAAGGTAATCAGTGGCGCATTCAATGGATTTGAAGGAGTTATCAATGAGGTTTCTCCAGAGAAACGCAAACTCAAAGTGGTGGTGACCATCTTCGATCGTCAAACACCATTGGAGTTGGGCTTCGATCAAGTAGAAAAGGAGTAGGAGGCATTTGTTACGGGCCGTTGACTACTCGGTAGTTTATTAATCACAAAACTATTAACAAAGTAAAACTAACATTTAATTATGGCTAAAGAAATTGCTGGATTTATCAAACTCCAGATTAAGGGTGGCGCAGCTAACCCATCTCCTCCAGTAGGACCTGCACTGGGTTCTAAAGGTGTGAATATTATGGAGTTTTGTAAACAATTCAATGCCAGAACGCAGGAGAAGGCAGGTAAGATTTTGCCTGTAGTAATCACTGTTTACACTGACAAATCATTCGATTTTATCGTTAAGACTCCACCAGTTGCTGTTCAACTCAAGGAGGCTGCTAAGATTAAGGCAGGTTCTAACCAACCTAACCGTAACAAAGTGGCTACTATCACTGAGGAGCAAGTAGTGGCTATCGCTACCGATAAGATGGTGGATTTGAACTGTTTCACCGTAGAGAGCGCTATCAGCATGGTTAAAGGTACCGCTCGCAGTATGGGTATTACCGTTAAATAATTAAACTTCAATCACTATTATGGCAAAATTGACAAAGAATCAAAAGCTTGCTGCTGAGAAGATTGAAGCAGGTAAGCTCTACACCGTGGCAGAGGCTGCTGCGTTGGTGAAAGAGATCACTACAACTAAGTTTGACGCAAGCGTAGATGTAGATGTTCGTTTGGGCGTGGATCCACGTAAGGCTAACCAAATGGTTCGTGGCGTGGTAAGTCTGCCTAACGGTACAGGTAAACAAGTTCGCGTACTCGCATTGTGTACTCCCGATCAGGAGGCTGCTGCTAAAGAAGCAGGTGCTGATTATGTAGGTCTGGATGAGTATATCGAGAAGATCAAAGGCGGTTGGACCGATATTGACGTTATCATCACTCAACCTCAAATCATGGGTAAGATTGGTGCTCTCGGTCGCGTGTTAGGTCCTCGTGGTCTGATGCCTAACCCAAAATCAGGTACAGTAACTATGGATGTTGCTAAGGCTGTTAAAGAGGTTAAGCAAGGTAAGATTGACTTCAAGGTGGACAAATTTGGTATCGTTCACACTTCTGTAGGTAAAGTTTCTTTCACTCCAGAAGCTATCAAAGAGAACGTTGTTGAGTTTGTACAAACCCTCATCAAGTTGAAACCCGCTGTTAGCAAGGGTACCTATATCAAGAGCATTTATCTTTCCAGTACAATGAGTCAGGGTATTAAAGTTGACCCAAAATCTATTGAGTAATTTATTTAATCGAAGACAAGTATGAAGAAGGAAGATAAAAACGCCATTATTGCTTCATTGCAAGAGCAGCTGAGCCAATACTCACACTTCTACCTCACCAATATTGAGGGCTTGAACGCAGAGAAGACCAGTGAGTTGCGCCGTGCTTGCTTCAAGCAAGATGTGAAATTGCTTGTGGCTAAGAATACTTTGCTGCAAAAAGCACTTGAGGCAAAAGGCATTGATGCTCAGATTTTTGAGGCACTCAAGGGTAACACTGCTTTGATGTTGTCTAACACAGGTAATGCACCTGCAAAGCTCATCAAGGAGTTCACCAAAAAAGAGAAAAATAAAGAAGAGGCTAAGCCACAGTTGAAGGCAGCATACGTTGAGGAGACTATCTACGTAGGTGCTCAAAACTTGGATTTCTTGGCTACTATCAAGTCCAAAAACGAACTCATTGCAGACCTTGTTGCTTTGCTCCAATCTCCTGCAAAGAATGTCGTTTCAGCACTCCAATCAGGTGCTACTACCATCCACGGTGTTTTGCAAACGCTGGGTGAACGCGCTGAGTAATCAGCAAACTACAATCACCGAAGGGATGCCGAAGGTGAACAACTAACTAACATTAAAAATTAACACTTTAAAATTATACAACAATGGCAGATTTGAAAGCTTTTGCTGAACAATTAGTAAACCTTACAGTTAAGGAAGTAAACGAACTCGCTCAAATTTTGAAAGAGGAGTATGGTATCGAACCAGCAGCTGCTGCAGTAGCAGTAGCAGCACCTGCAGCAGGTGGCGACGCTCCTGCAGCTGAGGAGAAAACATCTTTTGATGTTGTTTTGAAATCAGCTGGTGCACAAAAGTTGCAAGTAGTTAAGGCAGTTAAAGAGCAAACTGGTCTTGGCTTGAAAGAGGCTAAGGACATCGTAGATGCTGCTCCTGCTACCGTTAAGGAAGGTGTAGATAAAGCTACTGCTGAGGCACTCAAGAAAGCTCTTGAGGAGGTAGGTGCTGAGGTAGAGTTGAAGTAATACTTTCTGACCTAATAATGACAGGTTTAGACCCTGAAAAGGGGTCTAAACCTTTTTCTCTGAAAAGAGGGGAATGTTGAAAAAATGTTAAATACTGATAATATAAATGCGGTTCTCATTAATTAGTATAAAAATCATAGAACCAACTATTTAGATTTAAATAACTCATTATCAGGCATTTTATTAATGTTCGAAACTAATTAATTTATAAATAAATGGCTAATCAAAACAAAACCCAGAGAATCAACTTCTCGGCAATGCAAAAGCAGATGCCTTATCCTGATTTTCTGGAGATTCAATTGAAGTCCTTCCACGACTTTTTCCAAATGGATTCTACTCCAGAGGTTCGTCACAAGGAAGGTTTGTTCAAAGTTTTTTCGGAGAACTTCCCTATTGAGGATACTCGAAAGAACTTCCGACTTGAGTTCATGGACTATCACATTGATCCTCCTCGCTATTCTATCGAGGAGTGCTTGCTCCGTGGATTGACCTATAGTGTGCCTTTGAAGGCAAAGTTGTTTTTGACTTGTACTGATCCTGATCACGAGGATTTTGAGCCAGTGATGCAAGATGTCTTCTTGGGTACTATTCCTTACATGACACCCAAGGGTACTTTTGTTATCAACGGTGCTGAGCGTGTGATTGTTAGTCAGTTGCACCGTTCTCCAGGTGTGTTCTTCGGTACTTCGGTGCACTCTAATGGTACCAAGTTGTATTCGGCTCGTATCATTCCTTTCCGTGGTTCATGGATTGAGTTTGCTACTGACATCAACCGTGTCATGTATGCTTACATTGACCGTAAGAAGAAATTACCTGTTACGACTTTGTTGCGTGCTATCGGTTTCGAGAGCGATAAGGACATCTTGGATTGCTTTGGCTTGGCTGAGGAAATCAAGTGCAACAAGGAGAACTTGGATGCTGCTGTAGGTCGCACTTTGGCTGGTAACGTGCTGAAGGCATGGACTGAGGACTTTGTGGATGAGGATACAGGTGAGGTAGTTACTATCGAGCGTAATGAGGTGATTCTTGAGCGTGAGACTGTATTGACTGAGGAGCTCTGCGAGATGATTCTTGAGTCAGGTGCTAAAACTATTCTTTTGCACAAGGATGAGAACAACGAGTCTGAGTATTCTATCATCTTCAACACCTTGCAAAAAGACCCTTCACATTCAGAGAAGGAGGCTGTGCTATATATCTATCGTCAGTTGCGTAACTCTGAGCCTGCTGATGATGCTACTGCGCGCGAGGCTATTCAAAACCTCTTCTTCTCGGAGAAGCGTTATGACTTGGGTGAGGTAGGTCGTTACCGTATCAACCGTAAGTTGGAGATGGACATCCCAGCCGAGACACGCACCTTGACCAATCAAGATATTATTGAGATTATCAAGTACTTGGTACAACTCATCAACTCCAACGCTGAGGTGGATGATATTGACCACTTGTCGAACCGTCGTGTTCGTACTGTGGGCGAGCAACTCTACAATCAGTTTGGTATTGGTCTTGCGCGTATGGCTCGTACTATCCGCGAGCGTATGAACGTGCGCGACACTGAGGTCTTTACTCCTACTGACCTTATCAACGCTAAGGCTATCTCCAGCGTTATCAATTCATACTTTGGTACCAACGCCCTTTCTCAGTTCATGGACCAACAGAACCCATTGGCTGAGATCACTCACAAACGTCGTATGTCGGCTCTTGGTCCTGGTGGACTTAGCCGTGATCGTGCTGGTTTTGAGGTGCGTGACGTACACTATACCCACTATGGTCGTCTCTGTCCTATTGAGACACCTGAAGGTCCAAATATCGGTCTGATTTCTTCACTCTGTATATATGCTAAGATTAATGATCTTGGTTTCATTGAAACTCCATACCGCAAGGCAGAGAACGGAGTAGTGGATTTGGACAACGACCACGTGGTATATATGACTGCGGAGGATGAGGAAAACGCTACTGTAGCGCAAGGTAATGCCCCATTGGATAAGGATGGCAAGTTTATCCGTAACAAGGTAAAAGCGCGTTACGAGGCTGACTTCCCAGTGGTTGCACCTACAGAGGTGGACTTGATGGACGTTTCTCCATCGCAGATTGCATCTATTGCTGCAGCCTTGATTCCATTCTTGGAGCACGATGATGCTAACCGTGCGTTGATGGGTTCTAACATGATGCGCCAGGGTGTACCTTTGTTGCGCAACGAGGCTCCTATCGTAGGTACGGGTATTGAGGCTCAGTTGATTCAAGACTCTCGTACACAAATCATGGCTGAGGGCAACGGTACGGTAACATACGTGGATGCTGACAAGATTGTCATCAACTATAAACGTACTAAGGAGGAAGACTTTATCTCCTTCGAGCCTTCGGAGAAAACATATAAATTGCCTAAGTTCCAACGTACCAACCAAAACACCACTATCGACCTTCGTCCTATAGTACGTAAGGGTGATAAGGTGATTGCAGGTCAAATCCTCTCTGAGGGTTATGCTACCGAGAATGGCGAGTTGGCTTTGGGTAAGAACTTGAAGGTAGCGTATATTCCTTGGAAGGGTTACAACTACGAGGATGCTATCGTGCTCAGTGAGCGCATTGTGCGCGAGGATATGTTTACTTCTGTTCACGTGGTTGAGCAACTCTTGGAGGTGCGCGAGACCAAGCGTGGTATGGAGGAGTTTACTGCCGATATTCCTAACGTGAGCGAAGAGGCTACCAAGGATTTGGATGAGAACGGTATCATTCGTATCGGTGCTCATATTGAGCCCGGTGATATTATCGTAGGTAAGATTACTCCTAAGGGCGAGTCTGATCCTTCTCCAGAGGAGAAACTGTTGAAGGCTATCTTTGGTGACAAGGCTGGCGATGTGAAGGATGCTTCATTGAAAGCAAGTCCTTCGCTCAGTGGTGTGGTAATTGATAAGAGCCTCTACAAGCGTGCGATGAAGGACCGCAAGCAAAAGTTGGAGGATAAGGAGACAATGGCTAAGTTCGATGCTACATTCGCTGTGAAGGCTGCCGAACTCAAAGCATTGTTGGTAAGCAAATTGGTGAAACTGTTGGATGGTCAAACCTCTTTGGGTGTATATGACCACATCAAGACTGAGGTTATTGCCAAAGGTTTGACTTTCACTGAGGAGCGTTTGAAAGACCTTGATTATACCACGCTCATGTTGGCTAATTGGACTGCTGATGAGCATGTCAATGACTTGGTGGCTCAATGTATTATGAACTATATCGCTAAGCACAAAGAGATGGATGCGCAACTCAAGCGTGATAAGTTCAACCTCACCATTGGCGACGAGTTGCCAAATGGTATTGTGCAAATGGCTAAGGTATATATCGCTAAGCGTCGTAAGATCCGCGTAGGTGATAAGATGGCGGGTCGCCACGGTAACAAGGGTATTGTATCAAAGATTGTCCGCGTAGAGGATATGCCATTCTTGGCAGATGGTACGCCTGTAGATATTGTTTTGAACCCACTGGGTGTGCCTTCTCGTATGAATATCGGTCAGATTTTCGAGGCTGTGCTTGGTTGGGCAGGTAAGGAGCTCGGTGTTAAGTTCGCTACTCCTATTTTCGATGGTTGTACTATGGATGACCTCAATGAGTGGACTGACAAAGCGGGTATCCCACGTGCGGGTAAGACACAGCTCTATGATGGTGGCACTGGCGAGGCATTCGACCAAATGGCTACTGTAGGTGTAACCTACTTCATGAAACTTGGTCACATGGTGGATGACAAGATGCACGCACGTTCTATCGGTCCTTACAGCTTGATTACCCAACAGCCATTGGGTGGTAAAGCACAATTCGGTGGTCAGCGTTTTGGTGAGATGGAGGTTTGGGCACTTGAGGCACACGGTGCAGCACATATCTTGCAAGAGATTTTGACTGTTAAGTCAGATGACGTTACAGGTCGTGCACGTACATACGAAGCTATCGTTAAGGGTGAGCCTATGCCTACACCTGGTTTGCCAGAGTCGCTCAACGTGTTGTTGCACGAGTTGCAAG
Source organism: Bacteroidales bacterium (assembly GCA_015061165.1). GTDB lineage: Bacteria > Bacteroidota > Bacteroidia > Bacteroidales > Paludibacteraceae > Colicola. Next base: position 4,564 of record SUXC01000025.1, on the reverse strand, counting down.
GTCTGGGTCTATCAATTACAATGGAATAAAATTCAAGAATTATGGCTTTCAAACAAGATAATAAGAAAAACGGTTTTTCCCGTATCTCAATTGGCTTAGCATCGCCAGATGAGATGATGCGTATCAGTTCGGGTGAGGTACTCAAACCTGAGACTATCAACTATCGTACCTACAAACCTGAGCGTGATGGCCTATTCTGCGAGCGCATCTTTGGTCCTACCAAGGACTACGAGTGCCATTGCGGTAAATACAAACGTATTCGCTACAAAGGCATTGTCTGCGAGCGTTGTGGTGTAGAGGTTACAGAGAAGAAAGTGCGCCGTGAGCGTATGGGACATATCAAATTGGTTGTTCCTGTTACACACATCTGGTATCTCCGTTCGTTGCCTTCTAAGATGGCTGCGTTGCTGGGCGTTCCTACTAAGAAACTGGACTCAGTTGTTTACTACGAGAAGTATATTGTACTCCAAGCGGGTGTCTTGGCGGGTCAAGAGATTGATGATGAGATTGTAGAGGATAAGATGTTGCTGGATGAGGACCAATACATCGAATTGATGGGTCGTCTTCCACAGGACAATCAGCTGCTTGATGACAGCGATCCTGATAAGTTCATCGCCCAAATGGGTGCTGAGGCTATTGAGAAACTCTTGCAAAAGATTGACCTTGATGCGTTGAGTTATGAACTGCGTGACCGCGCTAATTCGGACACTTCTATGCAACGCAAGGCAGAGGCACTCAAGCGCTTGCAAGTGGTGGAGAACTTCCGCGCCAGCAAGGGGCGTAACCTCCCTGAGTGGATGATTCTGCACGTGATTCCTGTTACTCCTCCTGAGCTCCGTCCGCTTGTTCCATTGGATGGTGGACGTTTCGCTACATCCGACCTCAACGACCTCTATCGTCGCGTTATTATTCGTAACAACCGTCTCAAACGCCTCGTAGAGATTAAGGCGCCAGATGTGATTCTGCGCAACGAGAAGCGCATGCTCCAAGAAGCTGTGGATTCGCTCTTCGATAATAGCAAGAAGACTACCGCTATCAAGTCCGATGCTAACCGTCCACTCAAATCTCTTTCTGACTCTTTGAAGGGTAAACAAGGACGTTTCCGTCAGAACTTGCTCGGTAAGCGTGTGGACTATTCAGCACGTTCCGTTATCGTGGTGGGTCCTGAGCTCAAAATGCACGAGTGCGGTCTGCCTAAGGACATGGCTGCCGAACTATATAAACCATTTATCATCCGCAAACTCATTGAGCGTGGCGTGGTAAAAACGGTAAAATCTGCCAAGAAGATTATTGACCGCAAAGAGCCTATCATTTTCGACATCCTTGAGCATGTAATGAAGGGCCACCCAGTACTGCTGAACCGTGCTCCTACCTTGCACCGTCATGGTATATTGGCTTTCCAACCTCGTATGATTGAGGGTAAGGCTATCCAACTTCACCCACTGGCTTGTGCAGGTTTCAACGCCGACTTCGATGGTGACCAAATGGCGGTGCACTTGCCACTCAGCAACGAGGCTATCCTTGAGGCGCAACTCCTTATGCTTGGTTCACACAATATCCTTGACCCTGCCAACGGTAATCCTATCACCGTACCTTCTCAGGATATGATTCTTGGTCTTTACTATATTACTAAGGATCGCGCAGGTGCTAAGGGTGAAGGCTTGACTTTCTACTCTCCTGAGGAGTGCGAGATTGCGCTCAACGAGGGTAAGGTGGACATGCACGCTATCGTCAAGGTACGTATCACTGATGAGCGCACGGGTGAGGTTTCGCTCATTGAAACCACCCCTGGTCGTATCCTCGTGAACTACTATGTTCCTGCAGAGGTGGGCTACAAGAACGTTACACTCGGCAAGAAAGCCGTTAAGGAGATCATTACTGATGTCATCAAGACTTGCGGTGTGGCTCGTACTGCTAAGTTCTTGGATGAAATCAAGGACCTTGGTTATAAGATGGCGTTCAAGGGTGGACTCAGCTTCAACCTCAATGATATTATTATTCCAGAGGAGAAAGCCGAGTTTGTGGCTAAGGGTAACCAAGTCGTTGAGGAGGTTACTGGACTCTATATGGAAGGTCTTATGACGGACAACGAGCGTTACAACAAGGTCGTTGCCGCATGGGGCGAGGTGGATGCACAAGTAACCAATGTCCTCATGAAGCATATGAAGGAGGCTGACCAAGGCTTCAACTCTGTCTTCATGATGATGGATTCTGGTGCCCGTGGTTCTAAGCAACAGATTAAGCAGCTTGCGGGTATGCGTGGTCTGATGGCTAAACCTCAGAAAGCAGGTGTAACCGACAGTCGTCAAACTATTGAGAACCCTATTCTCTCGAACTTTAAGGAGGGTCTGAGCGTGTTGGAGTACTTTATTTCTACCCACGGTGCGCGTAAGGGTCTTGCCGATACTGCGTTGAAGACTGCCGATGCGGGTTACCTCACCCGTCGTTTGGTGGACGTATCACACGATGTGATCATCACTGAGACCGACTGTGGTACCTTGCGTGGTTTGACTGCTCGTGCTATTAAGCAAAATGATAATGTGGTGGCTACACTCACCCAACGTATCTTGGGTCGTGTCAGCGTACATGATATTTATGACTTCGAAGGCAACCTCATTGTGGCTGCTGGCGAGGAGATTCGCGAGACAGCATGTGCGGCTATCGAGGCTGCGGGTATTGAGTCTGTAGAGATTCGTTCGGTTCTCACTTGCGAGGCTAAGCATGGTGTCTGCGCTAAGTGCTACGGACGTAACTTGGCAAGCCGTAAGATGGTACAGAAGGGCGAGGCTGTGGGTGTCATTGCGGCACAAGCCATTGGTGAGCCTGGTACTCAGCTTACATTGCGTACCTTCCACTCGGGTGGTGTCGCTGGCAATGCTGCTACACAAAATACATACGCACTCGCACAGGCTGGACGCGTGGAAATCGATGAACTTCGCACTATCACTACCGAAGATGGAGAAGTTATCGTGGTTAGTCGTCTCAACGAGTTGCGCCTTGTGGATGAGAAGACAGGTGTGGTACTCACTACCTTCAATATCCCTTACGCTTCTAAACTCTTCGTTACTCCAGGTGAGAGCTACGAGAAGGGTACACAAGTCTGCGAATGGGATCCATATAAGGCTACGCTGATCATCGAGCAAGCAGGTCGCCTCCAATATAGCGATGTGATTGAGGGCGTAACAGTTAAGACTGAGATTGATGACCAAACAGGTAAGAAAGAGGTGTCTGTCATCGAAACTAAGGACCGTACTAAGATGCCACAAGCCCACATTGTTGATGCCGAGGGCAATACCTTGCGTACATACAACCTCCCTGTTAAGGCGTTGCTTGTACATACGGATGGCACAGACGTGAAGGTCGGTGATTCGCTGTTCACACAAACACGTTCTTTCGGTACTGCAGGCGATATTACCGGTGGTCTTCCACGTGTTACTGAGCTCTTCGAGGCGCGTAACCCATCCAACCCTGCTATTGTGGCTGAGATCGATGGTGAGGTTAGCTTCGGACGTATCAAACGTGGTAATCAAGAGGTTTCTGTTACATCCAAGTTGGGCGAGGTGAAGTCATACCTCATTCCATTAGGTAAGCAAATCCTCGTGCAAGAGGGCGACTATGTACGTGCGGGTGTAGCACTTTCTGATGGTGCAATCACGCCTAACGATATCCTCGCTATCCAAGGTCCTACTGCTGTACAAGACTATATTGTCAATGAGGCACAAGCTGTTTACCGTATGCAGGGTGTGGAAATCAACGATAAGCACTTCGAGATTATCGTTCGCCAGATGATGCGTAAGGTAGAGATTCAAGATGCAGGTGATACCCGTTACCTTGAGAAGCAGATTGTGGATAAACGTGACTTCCTTGAGGAGAACGACCGTATCTGGGGCAAGAAGGTGATTGTGGATGCGGGTGATAGCGAGACCTTGAAGGCAGGTCAGATTGTCACTGCACGTCGCTTACACGATGAGAACTCTTCGCTCCGTCGTAAGGATAAGAAGCTGGCTACTGCTCGTGAGGCTACGTGTGCTACGGCAAGTCAGATTCTGCAAGGTATCACGCGTGCTGCTTTGGGTACTAAGTCCTTTATGTCTGCGGCTTCCTTCCAAGAGACCACTAAGGTGCTCAACGAGGCAGCTATCCAAGGCAAGGTGGACTACTTGGACGGTATGAAGGAGAACGTTATCTGCGGTAACTTGATTCCTGCGGGTACTGGTCTTCGCGAGTTCCAACATATCTCTGTGCACAATGCAGAGGAGTATGCAGCTTTGCAAGCAGCTCGTGCTGCGGCAGCAGAGGCTCAACTCCGCCAACAAGAGGAATTGTAATCCACCGCTAAAGAGGATGATGGTTGAAACATCCTCCGCGAAATATCAAAACTATCCAGCCCTGTGGGTTGGATAGTTTTTATTTTACCAATTTTTGCTGAAAATTCGCCAAAACCTTGCTTAATTCAAAAAAATGTATTACCTTTGCAGCGCGAAACCCAACGAAGGGATGTCTGCGCATCGGCGGAGGGTTTTGCAGACATATTAAAAAGGCGTTTATTGCGCTCTGTTCTGAC